>CAVSXK010000027.1:0-75419 GCA_963731925.1 uncultured Actinomycetes bacterium | reverse complement strand
TCGAGTAGGCAACCGAAGACTCGATCAGGACCGGGGAACCCAGGGCGGACGGTTCGCCGCAAGCAGCGCTCACCTGCGTCGTGATAGGAAGGAGCCACGACCTGATCTGAGGAGGGACGATGTCGGCTCGAGCTCGACGGATCGCGGTGGACGCCGCGGCGGTGGCTGTTGTGCTTCTGCTCGTGTGGTTCGTGGTTACGACCCAGCGTCCGGGTGCATCGGGCGGAGAAGGCGAACCACGAGGAGGCGGTTCCGAGGTCGAGGAGGAGTTGTCGGAAGCGACGGAGGAACGGCTCGAGGCGCTGACGGAGGCGAACGAGCAGGGCATCAGGTGGCAGGTGCGAACGAAGGTCGCCGCGGCCGCGGCTGCACCGGCGCCCGGCTGGGCCGGCGAGCGCGTCGCCGATCCGCTCGTGGACGATTGGGAGCCGGCGATCGCCGCCGATCCGAGCGCTCCGTTCGTGTATCTGATGACGACGCACTTCGGGGCGAAGCCGTGTCCGGGCAACTGCCCGGTGCCGCACATCTCGCTCCACGTCTCCCCGGACGGGGGGAAGACGTGGGCGCCGCAACGACCGCTCTGCGCCTGCAAGGGATCGTGGCAGTACGACCCCATCGTGGAGGTCGTCCAGGACACCGGCGCCGTCTACGCCACCTACCTGAACGGCTTCAACGTCCTGTTCACGAGCTCGACCGACCACGGCGCCACGTGGTCGGCGCCCGTCAAGACCTACGGCAACGTCTCGTGGAACGACAAGCCTGCGCTCGCCACGAGCGACGACGGCAAGGACGTGTACATCTCGTGGAACGGCCCCACCGGCGGTGATCCCTGGATGGCCCAATCACACGATTTCGGACAGACGTGGACCCAGGAGAAGCTCGTCGACTCGAACCGCTACTTCTTCGCGTTCGACGCCGACGTGCTGCACGACGGCACGGTCGTCTTCGCCCAGAGCGACATCGAATACTCCGGCCCGGGCGGCGCACCCGTCGGGGTCGTGAACCACCACGTGTTCGTCTCGCGTGACGCCGGTGCGACATGGGAGGACCACATCGTCGACACGGTGAACGTGGGCGAGCCGTGCGTCGCCGAGGGGTGCGGACCCGACTTCTACATCGGGCACGATGCGATCTCGGCCGACGACGCCGGGAACCTCGTCGTGCTCTACGACGGCGCCACAACCGATCTCGGCCGGCAGCGGATCTTCGCCCGCAGCTCCATCGACGGCGGCACGACGTGGAGCTCCCGGGTCGCTCTCTCGGTGGCCGGCGAGAACGCCACCTCTCCGGCGGTCGAATCCCGCGGGAGCGGGGACGTCCGCGCCTGGTACATGCAGACGAGCAACGGCGGCGACCCCGACGCCTGGAACGTCTTCTACCGGAGCTCGAGCGACGGCGGTGCCTCGTGGAGCGCGCCGGTCGTGATCTCGGATGTGACGTCGGGAGCCGCCTACAAGCACGCCGACGGGTTCGACGAGGTCTACGGGGACTACGGGGAGATCGCCATCACGAGCGCGGGGAAGACGATCGCCACCTGGGGCGAGGGGCTGAGCTGGGTCGGACCCGGAGGGGTTTGGTTCAACCGCCAGAACTGAGCGCTCAGAACCGGCGGCGCGGCACGCACCCAGCCGCGCGGGCCGCGTTTGACACGCCGAGTTGACCGGCTCGATGTCGCTGCGTATGGTTAGCCACATGCCTAAGTATGCGTCGCTCGACCGGACGTTCGGCGCGCTGGCCGACCCGACCCGCCGCAGCATCCTGCAGCTCGTCTCCGCGGGCCCGGCGTCGATCAGCGAGCTGGCACGACCCTTCGGGATCGCCCTTCCGACGGTCCTGGAACACGTGCGCGTCCTCGAGGAGACGCAACTGCTCACGACGGAGAAGGTGGGCAGGGTCCGGGAGTGCACGCTCGGCCCAGAACGCCTCGACGAAGCTCGGCGATGGATCGAGACGTTTCGCATGTGGGAACGGCGGCTCGACGCACTCGACCGCTACGTCTCGACTCGTTCGGGGCGACGCGGGTGACCCCGGACATCCGGCTCCAGCGGTGGTTCGACGCGCCCCCGGACGTCGTGTTCGACGCGTACACGGATCCGGATGCGCAACGCGCGCTCAGGGCAGGGGGACCCGACTCGGTCGTGGAGTCCGAGTGCGATCTCCGTGTCGGGGGCGAGTGGGTCATCCGGTTTGGCCCGTCCTCGGCGCCCTATGTCGAGCGGAACGTCTTCCACACCGTGGACAGGCCACACCGCCTCGCTTACGCGTCGACCACCGAGTGGCCGGATGGATCCCACGTCGAATCGCTGATGGAGATCAGCCTTCAATGGCTGGATGGACGGACGCTCCTCACGCTCACGCAACGCGGGGTCCCCTCCGGTGACCTCGAACGAGGGTTCACCGAAGGCTGGAACGAGTTCCTGGACGGGCTCGTGGCCAGGATCCAGACACGGCCCGCGACCTGAGCGGGCGGGAGGAGGGGGACGGCGTGGGACGAGCAACCGTCTACGGGAGATGCGATAGGAAGATGCGATGAACAAGGTCACGTCCCACATCTCGATGTCGCTCGATGGTTTCATCACCGATCCCAAAGCAAGCGTCGGAACCCCGTTGGAGGGAAACGACCCCGGTCGACTCTCCGACTGGCAGTTCGATGCCAAGACGGAGACCGACGCCGCGATCGTGGACGAGCTCTTTGCTTCGACCGGGGCGGTCGTGATCGGGAAGCGGATGTTCGATGTCGGTTTCGAGCCGTGGGGTGACCCTCCGCCCTACGGGATGCCGGTGTTCATCGTGACTCACGAAGCACGAGAGCCTCTGCCGATGAAGGGCGGTACGACCTACACCTTCGTGACGGATGGGATCGACGCCGCACTCGAGCTGGCCCGTGCTGCCGCAGGCGACAAGAACGTCGGCATCTGGGGCGGAGCGAACATCGTGAGGGAGTACTTGAGGGCCGGATTGCTGGACGAGATGCAGATCCACCTCATACCCATTCTGCTCGGCGGCGGCGTCCGGCTCTTCGAGGATCTCGACCCTGAGGGGATCGAACTGCGGAGAGCGAGTTCGATCGAGACACCGGGCGCCACCCACCTCCGATTCGAAGTGGTGAAGTGATGCACGTGATCCCCTGCTTCCTTGGGCGCGGTTGACGTCAAGTTGGTCGTCTGGGGAGAGAGCCGGATCCTCCGTTACGCGCCGAGCGCCCTGAACCCCTCGTAGACCATGAACGCCGGCCAGAGGATGGCCTTCGGGAAGACCGCCCAGATGTACTCCCAGAACGCGTCGGCCTGCTGCCAGAAGTAGAACAACGCGCCGAAGATCCCGATCCCGTAGATGGCTCCGCCACCCGCGGCCGCGCCCGTGCTGCCCTTCCCCATCGCCGACCTCCTCCCTCGTCGGTCTTGTGCACGAGGCTCTATCGAGCCCATCCTCACACCCTCGATGGGTTACGACATCGCGACAGGGTGGAAAGGTCGACTGGTAGGTGGCTCGGCACCGATGGAGCAGCACAGACTTGGCCGCCTCGGCCACATGAGACACCGAACAACTGTCTTCCGGGTGGCGCGTCAGGCTTCGGGCGTTCCGAGCGCTTCGCGGAGCTCACCGAGCATCCGCTGCTCGCCCTGACTGACCAGCTCCGCGCCGAACCCCAGGAAACCGCCCTCCTTCGCGCCGTCGGCCGAGGCCTGTGCGGCGGCCAGCAGCCACCGGCGGAAGGCGTCCGCCTCCTCCGGCGTGGCCTTGGCGGTCAGGATCTCGTTCACGCCCGTCAGCTCGTCGAGGATCATCTTCCCTGCAAGCGCGGAGCTGTCCGGCTTGAAGCCCGCCATCGGGTTCTGCTTCTGGTTCACCATCGACCCGATCTCCTGCGAGACGGCGACGAGCAGCTCCTCTTGGCTCGGCGGCGTCGACGTCGCCCTCAGGGTCGCGATCGTCTCCTTCGCCAGCTCGATCGGCCCGCCCGGATCGGCGATCGAGATGGCCAGTCCGGCCACGAACGGCGCACGTCGAAGTCGCACCCACTCCTGTTCCGTGTAGTCGGCTTTCGAGGTCATCTGCGTCCTCCCTCCGCTCGCGCACGGGGAATCGAGCCAAGGATCGAATGTACCGAAACCGAGGCCGCTCGAACGAGAGACGCAAGCCCAGGGCCGAGGAAGGCACCGTCGCTCGGGCCGAGGGCACGCTGACCAGGACGTCACCCGTCCCACCGTCGTAGGCTCAGGCGTACGATCGGTGGGTCGCCGGAAGGAGGACGGTATGGACAAGGTCGTGCATTTCGAGATCCCCGTGGACGATGCGACGCGGGCGAAGGAGTTCTATCGCACCGCCTTCGATTGGGAGTTGAACGACATGGACATGGGTGGTGGCAACACGTACACCACCGTCACAACGACCCCGATCGACGAGCAGAGCCGGCTCCCTTTGGAACCGGGTGCGATCAACGGCGGCTTGATGAGTCGGACCTCGGACACGCCCGTTTCGGTCATCACGATCGGCGTCGACGCCATCGACGATGCGCTGAAGAAGATCGAGGCCGGCGGCGGCAGCGTCGTCCAGCCCAGGACGGAGATTCCCGATATGGGCGCCTTCGCGTACTTCAAGGACACCGAGGGGAACGTGGTCGGGTTGTGGGAGAACCTCTGATCCACAGCTGAACCGCTCGGCCGCTCACGTGGCCGCGTTCGGCAGGATTCAGACGGCTGGGCCGGCCGCGGCCGCGCTGAGGATCGCGCGGACGATCCCGTCGTAGCCGGTACACCGGCACAGGTTCCCCGAGAGCGCGATGCGCACGTCCTCCTCGGACGGGTCCGGGTTGTTGCGCAGGAGCGCCGTCGCCGAGATCAACATCCCGGGTGTGCAGAACCCGCACTGCACGCCGCCGTGCTCCAGGAGGGCGCGCTGCAGCGTGGCGAGCTCGTCGCCCTCCGCGAGACCTTCGACGGTGGTGACGTCGCGACCATCGGCCTGCAGTGCCAGGTAGCTGCACGAGTTCACCGGCTTGCCGTCCAGGAGCATCATGCAGGCGCCGCACTCGGAATCGTCGCACCCCTCCTTCGAGCCCGTGAGCCCGATCGCGTCGCGGACGGCATCGAGCAGGTTGACGTGGGGGTCGAGCTCCACGGAGTAGGGCGCGCCGTTCACGTTCAGCCTGGCCGGAACCCTCACGTGCTCGTTCCTCCGACGGACGCGTACGTCGCGGCGCTGGCCGGGATCGGGACGTGCTCGCCGCGGGCACGTGCCAGCGCGACGACGATCGCCCGGCGTGCGATCACGTTCGCCATGGCCGATCGGTACTCGGCCGACGATCGGACGTCGGTGATCGGCGAGGAACCGGACGCCGCGGCGCGAGCGGCCTCGGCGATCGCCTCATCCCCACCGTCGGAGCCGATGAGCGCGGCCTCCGCCTCCGAGACTCGGCGGATCGTTGGGGCGAGCGCGGTGATGGCCACACGGGCGTCGGACACCGAACCGGCGTCCAGGCGCACGACGGCGGTCACCCCAACGACGGCGATCTCCATCTGGCGACGGTACTCGAGGCGGACGTACGCGGAGCCGGTCGCCGGCGCCGGCGCCGGGACGTCGACCCGCACGAGCAGCTCGCGCGGATCGGCGGCGGTCTCCCCCGGTCCGGTCCAGAGCTGCTCGAGCGGTAGCGCCCGCTCCCCCGACGCCGATCGCAAGTCGGCCGACGCTCCGAAGCACAGCAGTGGCCCGCCCGTGTCCATCGCCGGTGAGGCGTTCATCACGTTGCCGCCGATCGTGCCGTGTGCGCGCGTCGCGTGGGACCCGACGATCGCGGAGGCGTCGGCGAGGGCGGTGAACCGCTCGCGGATCGCGCGGTCCGCCACGATCTCGTCGTGCGTCACCAACGCGCCGAGACGCAGGCCGCCGTCGACGGCGACGATCCCCCCGAGCGTGTCGATCCGATCGATCGCGACGATCGCCTCGGGCAACGCGGCCTTGCCCTGCCGGGCCCCGACCACGAGATCGGTGCCGCCCGCGACCGGCCGCGCTCCCGAGCCTAGGGCGTCGAGGGCATCCTCCAGCGTGGTCGCGGACGCGAACGTCCTCGTCATTCGTCGACCCCTCGGGACGTGGCCCAGACGCGTTCGGGCGTCATGGGGAGCCGGTGGACCCGGTTTCCCAGCACCTTGGCGATCGCGTTCGCGATGGCTCCCGCGGTGGGGACCTGCGGGGGCTCGCCGACACCCTTCGAGCCGCGGGGGCCGGCGCCCTCGGTCGGGATCTGCACCCAGTCGACCTCGATCTCCGGGGCGTCGGAGCAGGTGATGAGCTTGTAGTCGAGCAGATGCGGGTTCAGCTGTCGGCCGTCGTCGTCGAGCTGTGTCCCCTCCGAGAGCGCGAGGCCCACCCCCATCACGACGCCGCCGGTCACCTGGCCGTCGGCGCCCATCCGGTTGAGGATCACGCCGGAGTCGTGCGCGGCGGCCACCTTCAGGACGCGGACCACGCCGGTCTCGCGATCGACCTTCACGTGCGCGGCCTGCGTGATCAGCTGCGGAGCGGCGAAGGTCTCGTTCCCGATCCGCCCCACGCATCCGCCGGTGTCACCGGTTGGCACGTCGGGGACCTCACCCGAGCCCTTGCCGTGGATCGTGCCGGCTGACGCGAGATCGGCGATCGACACGGATCGACCGGGTGAGCCCTTGACGCGGACGTGGCCCTCGACCAGCTCCAGGTCCCCGCGGTCGGCCTCGAGCTCGGACGCGGCGGCGTCCAGGAGCTGGTCGCGCACGTCGGCCGCCGCGGCCAAGATCGCGCGGCCGGAGTTGACTGTGGTCTGCGACCCGCAGGAGCCCATGTCCCAGTTCGCGGCGGCGGTGTCCTGGTACAGGAGCGTGAAGTTCTCGGGATCCATGCCGAGCTCCTCGGCCACGAACGTGGGCATCGCCATCACCGCCCCGCTCCCGTTCTCCTGCGCCCCGGTCACGATCGTCCCGCTGCCGTCGCCGTTCAGATGGATGTAGGCGCCGGAAGCCGCAGGCGAGGAGGGCCACCAGCCGACCGCCACGCCGATCGCCTCGTCCTCCGGGAGCTCGCGTTCGTAGCCGATCATCTCGACGGCGCGCTCGAGCGTCTGTTTGACGCCGATCTCGTCGAAGATCTGACGGGTGGGACCCTCGGCGCCCTTCTCGATCAGCGTCCGCCTGCGGAGCTCCACCGGGTCGATGCCGAGCTCCACTGCCACCTCGTCCATGTGCTGCTCCAGGCCCCAACAGACCTGGGGGGCGGTGGGAGCCCGGACCGAGCCCGAAGGCTGTTGGTTCGTGTAGTTGAGGAACGACTCGACGAAGACGTTGTCGATCTGGTACGGACCGCACGCGTGCATCGCGGCCATCTGCCCCAAGAACCCGCCCTCGCCGCAGTACGCGCCCTTGTCCAAGATGAGCCGCGCCCTGCGCGCCACCAGGCGCCCGTCCCGCGTCGCGCCGGTCTCGAACTCCATCACGATCCCCTCGCGACGCTGCGCGATCGCCCTGAACTCCTCCTCGCGGGAGAAGACCAACCTCACCGGGCGGCGCGCGGCGCGTGCGAGCGCGGCGACCTGCGCCTCGAAATGGAGATCGCACTTGGCCCCGAACCCCCCGCCCAGGAGCGGGACGACGACCCGGACGTTGGCCGCGGGGATCTGCAAGGTCTGCGCGACACCGTCGCGTGCGGCATAGGGAACCTGCGTCGAGGACCAGATCGTGACCTCGTCGCCCCGCCACTCGGCGAGCACGGCGCGCGGCTCGATCGGCACGCCCTGCGAGGGATCGGACTCGTACCTGCTCCTGACGACGACGTCGGCCTGCGCCAGTGCGGCCTCGGCATCTCCCTTGACGATGGTGTGGTAGCCGAGCGTGTTGCCGTTCGACACCATGTTCTCGTCGCGCTCGTACGAAGCCCACGCGGCGTGGACCAGCGGGGCATCGGGCTCCATCGCCGCCACGAAGTCCGTGATCACCGGCAGTGGCTCGTACTCCACCTCGATCAGCCTCGCGGCCTCCGAGGCGATCGCCTCGGTGAGCGCGGCAACGCCCGCCACGATCTCGCCCTCGAACCGCACGACGTCCTTGGCGAACAACGTTCGGTCCTGCACGAGCCCCCCGAACCGGACTTCGGGCAGGTCTTCCTGCGTGACCACCGCGACGACCCCGGGCAACGCCCGCGCCCTCGTCGTGTCGATGCGAAGGATCCGTGCGTGCGGGTGGTCGGCGTAGCGGAACCTGGCGTGGGCCATGCCGGTGGTCGCGAGGTCGGCCGTGTAACGCCCCACGCCGGTCACCTTCTCCCGGCCGTCGGGACGGATGAACGTCGTCGTCGCTGGCGAGGTGCCGGCACTCATCAGGTGCCCTCCCTTCCGGTGGCGCACATCATGGTCCGAGCTCCGTGCGTCCGACAAATAGGAGCGGACGTGCCATTGCCCACTCGCGGGCTAGGACGCACCGAGCTCGCGCACCCACTCCCGGAGCCGCGGGAGATGCTGCGCGTAGTGCTCGGGACCGGCCTTGCTGATCCATCGATCGGCCTCGGGCGACTCCTCGGGGAGCGATCGCCAGGCGCGCAGCATCTGGTTGCGGGCCGCGATCCCCTGCGCTCGCACGTCGGCGAACGCGACGTCGTGCATGTCGTCGTAGAAGGTCCTGTTCATGGCGTCGATGTCGAGCTCCTCCGGCCGATAGGTGCCGAACCGGATCCGCTCGAGGACGGCGCCCGCCTCGGCGAGCCAGCTTCCGACGTGGGCAACCAGATCCTTCACCGACCAACCCTCGACGAAATATCCGGGCTCCTCGACCTTGTCCGCCGGAAGGGCGTCGACGAGTCCGTGCAGCTCCGACCACAGCCGATCCTCCTCGGCCAACAACTCCTGCTTGTGACTCGGCTGCGACACGGCGCGCACAGTATGACGCGGGAACAAACGGCACGGCTCGAGCGCTGAACGGTGACATGGAACGAACGACGAGGGAGACGCTCCTGCGGATCTACGAGGAGACCGAGACGATCGCGGTGGTGGGTGCCTCGACGACGGAGGGGAAGCCGGGTCACGACATCCCGCTGTACCTCCAGTCGCAGGGCTTCCGGATCATCCCGGTGAACCCTCGAGGCGGACGGATCCTCGGGGAGCCCTCGTTCGCGTCCCTGCGCGACGTCGACGTCCCGGTCGACGTCGTCGACGTGTTCCGTCCGCCGGAGGAGGCCGAAACGATCGCTCGTGACGCGATCGCGATCGGTGCGAAGACGCTCTGGTTCCAACCCGGGACCCACACCGACGATGCGGTGGCACTGGCGAGGGCAGCCGGCCTCACGGTCGTGGCCCGCAGGTGCATGGGGGTGATCCACGGCTGGCTCGGCCTGGGTCCGGGGCCTCACGTCTCCTCGGTCGCCTGAGGTCGTCCGTCGATCACGAGGCGGTCAGCGGTGGCATCGGCGTTCCCTCGCCGTCCAGCACCGCCTCCAGCGCGGTCACCAGCCCCTCGAGCTCGGTGCGACTCAGGTGGGACAGGAGATGCTCCCGAAGACCCTGGACGTGAACGCTCGTCGCTCTTCGCAGCAGCGCCCGGCCCTCGGCGGTGAGGGTGGCCAGGTAGCCGCGCTTGTCACCCTCGAAGACCCTGCGCTCCACGAGGCCTCTGCGCTCGAGCTGATCGACGGCCCGGGTCACGCCGCTGGGCGAGAGAACCACCCGTGACGCCAGATCCGACATGCGCAGGCCACGCTCGCCGGCCCGGCGCAGCCGGTTCAGGATCTCGAACTGGTTGAGGCTCAGGCCCAGCGCGCCGACGAGTTCCCGGTCGAGCGTGGGGACGAGCGTCGAGTAGGTGTAGAGGAACGCCCGCCAGGCACGGAACTCGAGCGCGTCCAGCCGCCTGCCGTCGGGGTGGTTCGCCACGAGGTCATCCTACGGGGGAATAGTTGCTTGCGGCTGCAAGTTCCAGACAGGAGTAGCCTGACCGCTCGGAGCGGCGAAACGAGGCGAGAAAGGAGGGGCACATGGAGACCGGTCTTCTCGTCATCAGGGTCGTGCTCGGAGGGATCATGGCCGCCCACGGGGCCCAGAAATTGTTCGGGTGGTTCGGCGGACCCGGCCTCGCCGGAACCGCGGGCTGGCTCGAGGCGATGGGTCTGAGGCCCGGTCGGATGTGGGCCGCACTCAACGGGCTCGCCGAGTTCGGGGGCGGCGCGCTGCTCGTTCTCGGCCTGATCACCCCGCTCGGTTCGGCGGCGGTTGCCGGCGTGATGCTCGTGGCGATCGCGACCGTCCACTGGAGGAACGGGTTCTTCAACTCGAACGGCGGCTACGAGTTCAACCTGTTGATCGTCGCCGCGGCTATCGCGCTAGCGTTCACCGGTCCCGGCACGATCTCGATCGACGACCTCGCCGGTTGGACGCTTGCGGGACCCGAATGGGGCCTCGCGGCTCTCGGTGTCTCCGTCGTCGCCGCGGGATCCGTTCTCGCGATGCGCAGGCCTCGGCCCGAGCAGGCACAAGACGAGACGTCTCGTGAGGAGGCCCCCGCCGGCTAAGTACGTCCCGATGCGGGGCTCCGTATCGAGCTCCATCCGCGATCGACGCATGACAGGTGCGTCAAGGAGGAGAGGGAGATGAGAAACATGAGCGAACAGGTCGAGGAAACGGAGCGTGATGCCGTCCTCGTGGAGGACGCCGCGCTGATCCGGATGATGGGTTTCCCGGTCCTGGAAGCCCTGCCTTCCCGCATGGTGCCGTACGAGCGGGTCGATCCGTTCATCCTCGTGCACGAGGGGCGGATGCGGCTCTCCGACGTAGGGAAGGTCGACACGAAGCATCCCCACCGGGGATTCGACAACCTCTGGTACGTGATCGAGGGTTCGGCCAGCACGGGCCACAGCACGGGGCCGGACGGAGCGATCGAGCGCGCGCGCCTGTCCGAGGGAGCGCTCCTCGCGCTCAGGACCGGGCGAGGCGCCTGGCATGCCGAGGGGATCGGGGAAGACGAGATCGGCGAGGGCCTCGGCGACACCGAGTTCCGCGGCGTGCTGTTCTGGGTCAACCTGGCCCGGAAGGACAAGCAGGTCGAACCCAGCGCGCTCGTGCTGCAGCCGGAGCAGATCCCGGTGCGACGCGAAGGCGACGCGATCGTTCGCGTCCTGGTCGGCGAGGGTTCTCCCGTGCAGCTGGGGACCCCGGCGCTGATCCTCGACGTCGAGCTGCCCGATGGCGGCGGGGTCACGACACCGGTCCCGCCAGACTTCCAGGGCTTCGCATACCTGCTGGAGGGCGAGGCAGCGTTCGGAGCCAACCGACGTCGAGCACGACCTCCCCAGCTGGTCCTGCTGGGGCCCGGTGAGTCGTTCGGCGTCACCGAGGCCGCCCCAAGAACACGGTTCCTGCTCATGGCGGGACGGCCGTACGGAGAGGAACCCGTGTTCAACGGCCCGTACGTGGACTAGACGCCAAGAGCGAGCACCGAAGAACGTGCCACATGCTCACGAGCGTCCGAAGACGAACTGCTCGAGGACCGGGGATCATTCTGGCTTTCACATGACGTCTTCGAACGTCCAGTCGCCCCAGTACCGCATCCGCGAGGCGTGCCGTGCTCGAAGGACCTGCTCCGCGCGTTCACGCTCGTTCTGATCCCGAGCGGGCAGGCTGATGATGACACCGCCCGCCTCGAGATGCGCCGAATCTTCCTCCATCATTTCCCCGTACGTCAGGTAGTCGACCGCCCGGACCAAACGGCCCTTCAGTCCGTGGTGAAGGCCCGATGGGTCCATCCGACGGATGCCTTGGTCCCCGGATACCACGAAGACCTCGTCCGTTCGGAAGCCGGCGCTGGTCAACTCGACCAATGCGGATGCCGCTTCATCGGGATCCGGCAGGCGAGCGACGAATCGATGCCGTGGCTCGGTGAACAAGTCCGGGCCTGGCGGCTCGGCAAACAGGTCCTCAGGCGTCAACGCAGTCACCAGGCCTTTCGTCGCCGAAGGGGACCAGGATAGCCGTCGAGGACGTACTCACCGATCGTCGCTCCCGAAACCGCGGGTCGCGGATGGGGACTCCCCCACTCGTCTCGGCAGTGTCGGGGTCTCTTGAGTAAAGAAAGATTGACATCGTGTCGACTCTGCTTTACATTCCCCGTGTCAAAGATCCTTTACAAGAGCGGGGACAGGAGGAGCGATGTCGTTCGAAGAGAAGGGGAACTGGGTCTACCTGGTGGTCAGCGTCGTGACGTACGTGGCCTACCTCAGCGTCATCCTCGGACGAGCGCAGGACGTCCCCCTCACCGATGTTCCGTACGTCTCGACGATGCTGTGGACGATCGGCATCGCCGTCGCATTGTCGATCCTCGGCAACATCGTGGTCGCGATCTCGAAACCGAGCGAGGCCGACAAGAGCGACGTGCGGGACAAGGACATCAACCGGTTCGGCGAGTACGTCGGCGGGGTCGTCCTCGCCGTCGGGATGCTGGCGCCGTTCGTCCTGGCGCTGACGGAGTCCGACTACTTCTGGATCGCCAACGCGATGTACCTGGCGTTCGTCCTGTCGGCCTTCACGTCGTCGGCGGTGAAGGTCGTCGCCTACCGCCGAGGTCTCTAGCCGTGGGCAAGCCGACCAAGGTGACCAACTCGATCCGGTCGCTGAGGTTCACGCACGGCGAGATGACGCAGGCGGATCTCGCGGACCGTATCGGCGTGACGCGCCAAACCATCATCGCCATCGAGCAGGGCCGCTACTCCCCTTCCCTCGAGGTGGCGTTCCAGATCGCGCGGGCGTTCGAGGTCCCGCTCGACGAGGTGTTCCAGTACCCCGACGCCGAGGCATCGGCCTGACGAACCAAGGCGATGTCGATGAGCGCTACCTCGAGAGTTCCCGAACGACCTTCTCGAGGTTCGCCCGCCACACGTTCTCTGGTGTGGGTGGAAGGATGTCGTCCCAGATCGCTGCGAAGCTGCCGAGCAGCTGCGGGATCCGAGCTGGGCGGGCCATGAACCACCAGTGCAGGTGTTCGGAGCCGTCGCCCCATCGGCAAACGTGAACCCGGCCGATGTCCCCGACCGAGCGCACCGCTCGTTCGATGCGCGCGATCAGAACCCCGAGCTCCGAGGCAAGACCCTCTGGGAGGTCGCCCGGCTCCGCATAGTGCTCACGGGGCTCGAGCAAGACGACGACGGGAAGGCCGTTCGGCTGAGCCGCGCGAAGGCGCCAACGTTCGTTCGTCCAGAGGAAGTCGTCGTCCGGAGCGGCGCAGGGCTCGCATTCGACCCCACCCTCGCCTTCCCGAGGCGGGTCGTTCGGCACCGGAGGCTGTAGCTGCCTCGGTTGCATGACCCCATCGAATGGGAACGTGTCCCATTCGTCGACGGGTGGCATCCGCAACGCGTGGGCGACACGTTCGTAGAGTTGCTCGGGCGTCTCCGGCACGGCGTGTCATCATAGGTCTGCTCCCTCCGCCCTGCCCGGAGCCGCCCCGTCGAACCGGCGGACCGGGCGACATCCCTTATAAGGTCGGAGCATGGAGTGGCCGCCATCGTTCTACGAGCTCAGACGGGGGATCGGCTGTGCGATGTGCCAGCAGGGCCGCCCCGAAGCCACCGACGATGGAGTCCGCTTCTACGCTGGGGAGGTCTCGGACGCGTACCTCCGTCGCACCAACATCCAGCGCGGCCTCACCGTCGTGATCTGGCGGGGCAGGCATGTTGCCGAGCCTACCGAGCTCAACGATGAGGAAGCGCACGGTTATTGGCGCGATCTCCTGATCGTGGGTCGCACCCTGGAAGACGTGCTGCGGCCCGTCAAGACGAACTACAACGTGCTCGGGAACGCTGTTCCGCATCTCCATACGCACATCGTCCCTCGCTACGCTGATGACCCTCGTCCCGGGTGGCCGTTCCCGTTCCCGGAAGAAGAGCCTCCCGCGATGCCCGAAGAGAAGCTTCAACGAGATCTCGATGCCCTTCGGATCGCCATCGATGCGAGGTGATCCCGTCCTGACCGAACCGGACATCGCGACGTCCCGATGCGAGAGAAGGATCGATGGGAGGAGAGGCAGATGAACACGGTCACGTCGAAGGACGGCACCACGATCGCGTTCGACCGGATGGGCGAGGGACCGCCGGTCATCCTCGTGTGCGGTGGGTCGGTCGACCGAACGGCGGACGCCCGGATCGCCGAGGAGCTGGCCTCGGACTTCACGGTCTTCAACTACGACCGCAGGGGACGCGGCGACAGCGGCGACACGTTGCCGTACGCGATCGAACGCGAGGTCGAAGACATCCACGCGGTCGTGGAGGAAGCAGGAGGGGCGGCGAACCTGTGGGGCTCGTCGTCCGGTGCCGTGCTGGCGCTCATCGCGGCGGGGAGCGGGCTTCCGATCACGAAGCTCGCGCTCTGGGAGCCCCCGTTCATCCCCGAGGGGTACCCGCGTCCACCCGACGATCAGGTGGCGCAGTACGAGCGGATGGTGGCCGAGGGCCGGCGGGGCGATGCGGCCGAGTACTTCATGACGAAGGTCGTCGGCATGCCGGCCGAGTTCGTCGCGAAGGCGCGGACCGAGCCGTGGTGGCCGTCGCAGGAAGCGCTCGCTCACACGCTCGCGTACGACGCGAGGATCATGGGCGACTACACGGTCCCGACCGAGCTGGCGGGTTCCGTGAAGGTTCCCACCATCGTCATCGCGGGCGGCGCCGACTTCCCGTGGATGCGCGAGACCGCGACGACGTTGGCGGACGCGCTCCCCGAGGGACAGGTTCGGTTCCTGGACGGCCAGGGCCACGACGTCGACCCGAAGGTGCTGGCTCCGGTCCTGAAGGAGTTCTTCGCACTGAGGTTCGAGTCGATCCGGTCACGAGGGGAGTTGTCTATGTTCTCCCTTGCTGGAGGCTGACCCGATCCGATCGTTACCAGACGTCACCGGGCCGCCAGTCGCAGCTGATCGGTTCCGACAGGTCGAGCTCCGGGGACGTCTGGGTCAGACGAACGAACACCAGGCCGTCCTCCTCGGGGGTCCGCACGAGACCTGCATCCGTGCGGACGGACGTCGGACCCTTCCAGGCCACCCATCCCAACCGCTCGTAGAACGCGCCACGGCCCGTGCCGAGCGCGCCCAGCCGGAAGGTCCGATCGATGTACTCGCCCACCCCTCCCATCACCGCCGATCCGTACCCACGTCGCTGGAGGCTCGGCCGAGTCGCGACCGCCTCGACGTACCCGGTCGTCAGGTCGAGGCCGTTCGTGTGCAGCTCCCGTTCGACGACGGATGCATGCGCCGCGATGTCCCCGTCAACTTCGAGGACGAAATGGACACCGCCGAGGGCATGCTCCCAGTCCTCGTCGGTGAACCGTTCCTCGCCGTCGCCCCACGCCACGTCGAAGATCTCGCGAAGGGTCACGACCTCGTCCGGGCGCAGATGGTCGCTCGTGACCCGTTTGATCAGCGGGGCGCGTTCGGGCACGGGACCTTCACGTGGTCGACCCGTCACCGTCCGCCGCGTCGGATGGTGACCGCGCCTGTGCCGGCGGGTCGCCCTCGTCCGAGGCGGGTCCCGACCCGTCCTGCTCGAACGTCAACGAGTAGACCTCCTGGCCCTTCGGGTACTCCTTCGTCGGGCGGAACTCGCGGGTCACGGTCATCCCGAGCGCCTCGTAGGCCGCGTCCTGGCCGTCGCGCAGACGTTCACCGAGGAACACGTTCGCCACGATCTCCTTCGGCAGCGACGCGGCGGTCACCATGCGCACGGCGCCGACGACGGGTGGGCCCACGACCGTGAGCTCGTCGGCGATCCGGACCAGGTGACCGGGCCCGGCATCGAGCCCCATCGAGAGGCCGACGCCCGCGGACAGGTTCCGGGAGTTGGCGCGGAAATCCTCGAGCACCCGCCGATGGAACAGATCGATGAGCGTGTGTGCCGTGTGCGTGATGTCCCCGGCGGTCTGCACGAACCGCTCCTCGTACTCGTCCGGCGACGCGCTCTGGACGATCCAGTACGCGAGGAACCCGTCGCCCGTGAACTTGTCGAACCATCCGCCCGAACGGCGGATCCCGAGGCGGACCGAGCTGACGAACTTGTCCATGACGATCGCGAACCGCTCGAACCTGATGGCCTCCTTCATGAGCGTCGTCGACTCGCGGATGTCCGCGGCCATGACGAACATCTGGATCGGCTGCCCGTCGATCACGGAGTCCAGCAGCTCGGTCGTTCGGAACCGCTGCTGCCAATCGGGTGGCGCGTGCGGTTCCAGCATGCGCGAGACGCGGGTACGGTCCTCCTCGCGCTGCTCGGTCGCGGTCGCTCGTTCGCTCGTCATCGCCACCCCGGATGACCGGCCCAGAAGAACGGAAGGCCAAAAGGCAAGAAGGACGGTCAGTCTAGTCCGACGCGCCGGCGCCGCTCGAGAAAGACGCGAACTCCCGGTCGAGCCAGCCCTGCCACTCGGCCTCGAGCTCCTGCTTGTCCGCTCCCTCGGCGAAGATGTGGTGTCCGACCATCATCGGTCCGATGAACCCGTGGATGAACCGGTAGATCGCATCGTCGGAGAGCACGCCGATGAAATCCTTCGACAGGTGGTCGACCGTCCCCTCGATCGGCGCGATCCCGTCGGGCGTGAGCTTCACGCGGTCGCCGAGCGCGACATCGTCGGGGAGGCCGAGCGCGCGCCGGAACGCGGCCATCGCGGTCTGGTGGTCCGGAGCTTGCGGGCCGGAGAGGCCGATCGAGACCGCGAACCGGCCCTTGAAGTGCTTGAGGTACTGGACGAGCTTGAACAGGTACATCGGGTCGCCCTCGCTCATCGCCTCGTACTCGGCCTCCCAGTCGTCCTGGCCGAGGGCGCCGCTGTGCACGAAACGAACGGCGGAGCCGCTCCCCTCTCGCGGCTCGACCGCGTAGTCGAACTGATGGAAGGTCCCGTCCGGCATCGGCGAGCCGGCGCTCACGAAACGGTTCGGCGGATCCCACGCGGTGACCGTCGAGTCGATCGTGAAGTCATCGATGCTCCAGCGGACCGTGCCGCCCTGCCGGGGCTCGATCTCGGAGTGGCCCAGGAACCACGAATCCAGCCCCGGCCCGGTGGCGATCGCCTCCCAGACCTGTTCGGGGGTGGCGTCGACCTCGATGTCCTGAGCGATCTCGAACGCGTGCGCCATGACTCCGCCGATGATACCGGGCCCCCCGGCCGAGACTTCGCCGACCGATGCCCCCGAAAACCCCGGAAATCGTTCCCCCGGAGGGTTTGGGGCGCCTCGGCGCAGGGTAACGCGCCGCCAGCGGTGCAGCCTCAGGCAAGGAGGGCGGATGAGCACCATGGCTATCGGTGTCGAGCGCGATCAGCTCCGTCTCATCGGGAGCCGGCCCGGGACCGCGGGCAAAGGTCCACGTCTGTACGGCGCCGAACGCATCTGCGGGGCGAAGAAGTGCAGAACCGTTCTGTCCCGGTACAACCGCACCGAGCTCTGCTGGCTCCACGAGCCCCGGCACGAGTACCTCTCGGCCGTTCGGGGCCGTCGGCCGGCGGAGGTCGAGGTTCTGGACCAGCTGGTGGCCAAGGTCTCCTGACCGCCGGAGGTCGACGAAGGCCCGGCTCGTTCGGCGAGCCGGGCCTTCGGCGTTCCCTGGTTGTCTCGATCGGGTCCTCGCTCAGGAGACCCGGTGCCGGACCCGCTCCACCCATGCATGCCGAGTCGTTGGCTCACAGACGACGAGTGGTGTGACGTAGGGCGTTCGCGGGTACCCATCGAGGCATCCCCGAACGCAAGGAGACGCACCATGGATCGCGCCGAGAAGGACCGGGGCTGATGGAGACGATCGCGCTCTGGACCACATCGATCGTCCTGGTGGGGACGTCCGCCTTCCTGTTCGGGATGTTGGTCCGCAGCATCGTCCACGAACGCCGCGACTCGGGCATCCGCAGGATCTGGCGGAACTTCGGGCTCAGCCTGACGTTCGCCGCGCTGTTCCTCTTGAGCTGGGTGGCGCAGGGCCTCGCGGAGTGGTCATCCTTCGTCCAGGAGCAACAGGCGCACGGACAGGCCGCTCGCTTCTCGGAGTTCTGGGTCGCGTTCGGGCAATCGACGCTGGAGAACTGGCAGTCGGAGTTCCTCCAACTCTTCTCCTTCGTCGTCGTGTCCGCCGTACTGATCCATCACGGCAGCTCCGAGTCCAAGGACGGCACCGAGCGCATCGAGCGATCGGTCAACGAGATCCGAACCATGTTGCGGGAGGCGGGTCTGCCGAGCGTGGGTTCCGGTTCAGGATCGGGATCGGGATGACCGAACCGTCGCCGGGTCCCGGCGGCGGGTCGCGGTCTCGAACCCGTAGACGGCGTAGGCCTGGCGGATGACGGTCTGCGCGACGTTGCGCACGTTCACACCGCCGGGGGTGACCCCGTGCTCGGTTCCCCGATGCGCATGCCCGTGGATCACCAGATCCGCACCCGAACGATCGACGGCCTCGGCGAGCAGGTAGCTGCCGAGGAACGGGAAGATCTCGGGCGGCTCGCCCTGGAGCGTTTCGCGGATCGGGGCATAGTGCATGAGCGCCACGCGGACGTCGGTCCGAAGCGACGCCAGGGCCGACCCCAGCGCCTCGGAGCGCTCCTTCGTGTGACGGATGAACGCCTTCATCTCGGGCTCGCCGAACTCGGCGCCGCTCGCGCCGGGGAAACCACCGCCGAACCCCTTCACGCCCGCGACGCCGACCGAGCCGCCCGCCGTGTCGACCTCGATCGACTGCCCTTCGAGGACGGCGACGCCCACGTCGCGCAGCAGCGAGGCGATCTCCTCCGGCCGGTCGGCGTGATGATCGTGGTTGCCGAGCACCGCCACCACCGGGACCGACACCTGGCCCAGCTCGCGCGCCAACGCCCGTGCCTCCTGCGGCCGGCCGGATTTCGTCAGGTCGCCGGCGATCAGCAGCACGTCCGCCTTCTGGGACACCTCGCCGAGCTGCTCGCGCAGCACGTCGGCCGTGTCCGACCCGGCGTGCAGGTCGCCGACGGCGGCGATACGGATCACTGCACCGTCTCCATCCCGTCGGCCTGGGGGAAGTGACCGACGGTCGTCCGGTTCTCGACGTCGAGGTCCGGACAGCACTCGTGCACGACCTCGGTCACGGCCCTGCGACGTTCGTCCGTCGGCACGTTGCCGTTGATCACCACCCTGCCCTTCACGACGGTGACCCCGAGCTCCGGTTCGTTCACCCGAGGATCCCGAGCCAGGGCCTCCTGCACGTGCGCGGCGACGTACTCGGACTCGTCGGTGCTCATGAGGCCCTGCCCGCGCCGATGGCGTCGTACAGCGTCTCGATCGGCTCCGACGGGACGACGATGTCGAGGGAGGTCGCGAACAGCAACAGGCTGAGCAGCCGTCTCGCGCCGTGCTCACGCGCGCGAGCCACCAGGTAGTCCCAGTCGAGCTCGCTGTGCGCGATGATCGAGACGGCGTCGTACCAGTAGCGAGACGTGTCCTCGCTCATCGCGCAGGCCTTCATGACGACGAGGTCCTCCGGCGGCGCGAGCGGGACCTCCCGGCCGCGGAACGGCATGACGCGCGAACGACGGAGCATCTCGTCGCCGAGCAGGATGTCCCGGGTGGAACGGAAGATCACGTCGACGAGGACGCCGTCCTTCATCGCCTTCGACAACCACCGCTCGGCGACCTCCTTCGTCTCGAACCCACGTGCCCCGAGCTCCTCCAGGACCCTGCGGGACGTCTCGGGGCGAACGAAGACGTCGATGTCCCGCGTGCCCTGGTCCCGCCCGTACACGGCGGAGCCGATCCCCCCGATCAGCAGGAACGGGATGTCGGCGGTGTGAAGGGCGTCCAGCGCCTCGTCGAGCACGCGCAGGAACAGGTCGCCGTCGTCTGCCTCGGTCACTTCGATCGCGGTCTCGGGCAGCCGCATCGGGCACTCCTCTTCGCAGGTTGGGGATCAGCCGTTCGAGGGCCCTGTTGTTCCCGCTCGCCGTGTGCCGCAAACGGCCGACTCAGGCAGCGGCGAGCTCGGGCCGCCCGTCCTCCAACAGGCGCAGGACGGCCGCCTCGACGGCGTCTCGGAACGCGGGGTCGGCGAGGTCGCCGTCCGACGCATCCGCGAGCGCACCTCCGATCGTGAAACCCTCCTCGTACCGATCGAGCAACCTCGGGTCGATGTACGACGCGCGCGCGACCGACGGCGTGTTGCCGAGCTCGAGAGCGACCTCCTTCACCGCGTCGGAGATCCGGCGGCGGCGAGCTACCTGGGTGCCGGGGACCTCGCCGGCGACGGTGAGCGCCACCGCCGCGAACACGGTCCCGTGCCACGTCCGGAAGTCCTTGGCCGAGTACCCCTCCCCCGCCAGCTCCTTGACGTACGCGTTCACGTCCTCCGAGCGCACGTCGCGCCAGCCGGTCCCGTTGCGATACGCGAGGAGCTCCGCGTTGTCGTCGCGACGGCGCTTGAGCGTTCGAACGATGGGAGCGAGCTCGGGGTCCCTGACTTCCTGGATGCGTCGCAGGCCGCTCTTGGCGCGGTAGTCGAACCGGATGACGTCGCCCGAGGTTCGGACGTGATCGCGCCGGACCGTCGCCAGACCGAACGACCCATGGTCACGTGTGTACGACTCTGAACCAACGCGGAACAACGCGAGGTCCAGCAACCGAACCGCAACCGCGAGCCCCTTCTCCCGAGGGAGGCCCCGTCGGCCGAGGTCCGAGGCCACGCGTTCGCGGACCCGTGGCAACCGGTGCGCGAACGTGAGCATCCGGTCGAACTTCTCGGCGTCTCGTCGAGCACGCCAGCGCTCGTGGTACAGGTACTGGCGCCGTCCGGCCGCGTCGGTGCCGGTCGCCTGGAGGTGACCCATCGGATCCGGGCAGATCCAGACGTCGGTCCACGCGGGCGGGATCGCGAGCGCGCGGATGCGCCGGATCGTGTCCTCGTCGGCCACCGGGGCTCCCTCCGGACCGACGTAGGAGAAGCCGCGGCCGCGGCGTTGCCGCCTGATCCCCGGGCTCTCGCTCGACACCCGTCGAAGACGCGTCATCGCGCGCTGGTATTGCCCGAGATCTGCACCGTCAAACGCGAGGAGAGGCGTGGACCGTTGCTCCGGGGGGTACCTCCCCAGAAGGACATCGAGATGAGGAGGCCACATGGACGCGCTCAAACTGCTGAAGAAGGACCACGACGAGGTCAAGAAGATGCTGAAGGACCTCGAGGCAACGACGGACCGGGCCGTCAAGACCCGACAGGACCTGTTCGGGAGGCTGAGGTTCTCCCTCACCGTGCACGAGCAGATGGAGGAGGCCGTGCTGTATCCCGCGCTGAAGGAGCACGAAGAGACCAGGGAGATCGCCCTCGAGGCCTACGAGGAGCACGACGTCGTCGACACGATCCTCGGCGAGCTCGAGCAGACCCCGTTCGACGACGAGACGTGGCACGCCAAGCTGACCGTCATGCAGGAGAACCTCCTCCACCACATCGAGGAGGAGGAGAACGAGATGTTCCCGAAGGTCCGGAAGATCTTCGACAAGGAGACGCTCGAGTCGCTCGGGCAGCAGATGCAGCAGATCAAGTCACAGGCACGGGCGGCCTGAGCCATCCGGATCCGTCACAGCGGGTTGAGGACGTCGTCCGCCTGGGTAGGGATAACCCGGAAAGCGCTTGAAGGAGGGCCTGCGATGTTCATCGGAGAGGTCGAGGAGATCGGCTTCATCGAGCCCGTGGTGTTCCCTCGAGCCGTACCGGACGACGAGCCGGCTACCAGGACCGAGTCACCGGAGCTCGAGCCGGTGGAGACGGGGTGAGTGAATACCCCGTGCTCGCGAACGACGTCGTTCCGGACGGTGCCGTTCCGCTCGTTGGATATCGCGAATGGTCGATCCGAACCGAGGACCACGCGCGGCCGCGGCTCCTCTCGCTCTTCCATCCGGCGACCTGGCCGCACGACGGACCGATCTCGGCGATCTGCATGCGCCCGGTCACGTGGCCGTACCCGCCGGTCCAGCCGATCCACGGAACGGTTCCGGACGAGTCCTGCCAGTGCGGGATCTATGCGTTCCGCCGACCCGTGTTCGAGAGCCTGAACGGCGCCTCGGGTCCGAAGGTTCGAGGGGTCGTGCTCGGTTGGGGGCGCTACATCCTCGGTTCCCTCGGCTGGCGAGCCCAGTTCGCCCAGCTCATCGCCCTCCTCCAGCATGAGGAGAACCCCGCGATCGTCGATGACTTGGCCGATCGGTACGACGTCACGGTGCTGCAGGACCTCGAGCGGGTCCATCTGGTGGCGGACGCGACCGCCGCCTGAGGGTCGATCCCGCTCGGAGTGTGTGTCTTCGGTCTAGCGTCGTCGAAAGGCGCCGCGCGCGGACCGGAGCCGCGCGCGGCGCCTGCCAGCTAGTCGAGCTTGTCCTTGGCGGTCTCCACGGCATCGCGTGCCGCATCCTTGGCTTTGTCGGCAGCTTCCTTCGTCGTGCCGACCGCCTGCTCGGCCTTGCCTTTCGCGCGGTCCTTCTTGCCCTGGGTCTCGAGCTCCTCGTCGCCGGTCACGTCACCCACGGCTTCCTTCACGTTCCCCTTGGCCTCGTCGAACCGACCTTCCCTGCGATCGTCCTTCCCGTCCATCGGGTCCTCCTCTCCGATCATGCGTGTCACCACACGAACAGACAGATGGTTCCCGCGTCGTGTGCCGGCAAACGCATCGCGATCATCCGACGTCGCTCTCGTCCCGGACTCGGCGCGAGAGCGGGATCGCGAACCACGCCCACACGAGGAAGCCGAGGACGACGACGCCGACCCCGACGGCGACACGCCACCCGAACAGGAGGTCGGAGGTAAGGATCACCGCGAGGGTGATCGAGAGCGCGAGGAACCCGATCCCGACGATCGCGAACGCGTTCGACGTCCGCAACATGCGCTCCTTGTCACCCTGGCGGAACCGGATCCGGTGATACGCGGTCGGCGCCATCAACAGACCCGTCGCGATCGTCGTGCCCACGAAGGTTGCGAAGTAGATCGCTCGCTGACCGTCGGTGAGCATGGGGAACCGCCCGCTGAACGGCACGGTGAGTAAGAAGGCGAACAGCACCTGCACGCCGGGCAGCGCGACACGGAGCTCGTTCAGGAGCTCGATCAGCTCGCGGTTCAGCCGCTCTTCGGGATCCTCGTCGGAGCCGCCGGACCCGTCGTTCGATGACATCCTGGTCGCCGAACGGGGATCGTCCACAGCGCAGAGATACCGTTGCGGAGGTTGCGCGAAACCTCGACGCGAGCGTCTGGACTACGCGTCGTCCAGATCCGCTCCGCGAGGTTCCGCCTCGCGGAGCGGATCTCCTTCTTCGAGGACCGCGCCCCGAAGGAAGGCCAGGGTCTGCGACAGGATCCTGCTCACGTGCATCTGCGACACCCCGACCTCGCTCGCGATCTCCGATTGCGTGAGCCCGCGGAAGAAACGGAGGTACAGCACGCGTCGCTCTCGTTCCGGCAGCTCCTTGACCGCGGGCGCGATCGACGCCCAGCCCTCGAGGATCTCGAGCGATGGATCCTCGCCGCCGAGCACCTCGATCGGTGCCGCCCCCTCCTCGCCCACCGGAGAGTCGAGCGACGTCGTCGAGTACGCCTGGACCGCCTCCATCGCGTCGAGGATCTCCTCCGGCGAAGCCTCGCAGCGTACGGCGATCTCCTCCACGGTCGGAGATCGCCCGAGCTCCTGGGACAACACGGGGAGCACCGTGTTCACGCGCAGCCCGATCTCTTGGAGGCGCCGGGGGACGCGGATCGCCCACCCCTTGTCGCGGAAGTGGCGCTTGAGCTCGCCGATGATCGTGACGGCCGCGTACGTGGAGAACTGGACGTCGCGTTCCACGTCGAATCGGTCGATCGCGTTCAGCAGGCCGACGCTCGCGACCTGCACGAGGTCCTCCAACGGTTCGCCGCGGCGGTCGAAGCGGCGGGCGAGGTACTCGGCGAGCGGCAGGAACATCTCCACCAGCTCATCGCGGGCGGCGGTGTCACCGGGCAGACGCTTGAAGAGCGCGACCTCGACCTCACGGTCGGTCGAACCGATCGAGCGGTCGGCGGCACTCATGCGGTCCGCGACGGCTCGAGCGTCCGCTTGATGAGACGGATCGAGGGTCCGGATGCCTCCGCGTCCAGGGAGACGGTGTCGACGAGCGCGGACAGCACCTTCCAGGACAGGCTCTTCTCGAGGTCGGGTGGTGGCCAGGCGCGTCCGGCGGCGTCGATCGAGACGACGGCCTCGAGGCGATCGTCCATCGGGCGGAGGCGGAGCGTCATCGACGTGGCCCCCCCGGCGAGTCCGAGCAACCAGGCGCACGCCTCGTCCACGGCGAGCCGCAGGTCCTCGATCCCGTCGAAGGGCATGTTCATCCGCGCCGCGACCGATGCCGTGACGGCGCGCAGCACTTGAACGGATCCGCTCTCCGGCGGAACGGAGACGGTGATGAGGTCGCTCTTCGGGCCGGCCATCGCGCTCCTTATACTAGGCAAGCTCGGGCACGGCCCTCGGGACGTTTGCGCCGGGCATGACCCACAACCGAAAGAGGCACGGATGGACGTGATCGTAGAAACTCGCACCGAAGGGCCCTGGACGGTGGTGGTGGTCGCCGGCGAGCTCGACCTGCACACCTCGCCACCGCTCCGAGATCACCTGCTGGAGCTCATCCAGGGAGGCGTCGACCACCTCGCTCTGGACCTCACGAAGGTCGACTTCATGGACTCGAGCAGTCTGGGATCGCTCGTCACCTGTCTCAAGCGCATCCGGGAGCGGGACGGACGGCTCGTCCTGGTCGGGGTCGGCGGGACCCCGATGAAGGTCCTGACCCTCACCGGCCTCGATCGCGTGTTCGACATCGTCGGCTCGACCGCCGAGCTCCCCGCGAGCTGAGGTCCAGAGGCGACGAGTGGACATGGAACGCCTCGCCATCCGCATCCCACCCGGTTCGGCGCACGTCGCATCGGTCCGTGCCTTCGTGGGGGCGGTCGGACGCCGGCTCGGGTGCTCCGAGGAGACCATCGACGACCTACGGCTCGTCGCGACCGAGGCGTGCGCGCAGGCGATCGAGGAGCGCGTGGCCGATGACGGGGTCGAGGTCCGAACGTTGTCGGACGATCACCACTTGCTCCTCGAGATCGACCCCTCCGGCTCGTTCGAACGGCCGCCCGAGGAGCTCGACGGATTCGCGGGAAGGTCGACGCGTCGGGCGTTGATCGAGGGCCTGTTCCCCGACGCCGAGTTCGATCGGGAGCGCGCGGTGCTCCGTATCTCGGTGCCGGTCGCTCGGAGCTGATCCGACCCTCCGCCCTCGTCCGACGCATAGGTTTGTGCCCCAGGGGGAATCCCCCAGAGGCCACGACAGAGGCCATGATCGACGTCGACAGGATCCTCGAAAAGGAGATGGGATGACCGACCCGGCTGGCTCGCTCGAGCAGCGCATGCTCGAGGCGGAGCGGCGCGCCCGCGAGCTCGCCGAGAAGGCCCAGGCGGAGGCGGAGGAGGCCCGAGAGGAAGCCGAACGCGCCCGAGAGGAGGCCGAACGAGCCCGGGGGCTCGAGGCCGAGGCGCGCGCCCGGTTGCAGGTCCTTGTCGAGGCCGGGGTGGCCATGGCCGCCTCGCTCGAGATGCGATCGGTGCTGGCCGCCGCCACCGGGGCGGCGGCGCGACGGGTCTGCGACTACAGCATCGCCTTCGTGAGCGGTCGAGACGGGCAGATCGAAGCCGCGGTCGGAGCGCACCACGACCCCGGTCGGTTCGGCATGGTCGAGCGCATGGCCACCGCCCACCTCCCCGAGCTCGAGGACGCCAACAGCATCGTCGCGAAAGTCCTGAAGTCCGGGGAACCGTTGCTGATCCCACGCGTCCCGCAGGAGCAGATGGAGCAGATGATGGCTCCCGGCGAGCAGCTCGAGCTCGCCCGCGCCCTCGGCTTCGCGTCCGTGATCGTGGTCCCGCTCGCGGCCCGAGGCCGCACGCTGGGCGTGCTGGGACTCGTTCGCGAAGGGTCGTCGCCGCCGTTCGGGGAGGAGGACCTGTCGCTCGCCGGGATGCTCGCCGCCCGTACCGGTCTCGCCCTCGACAACGCTCGTCTGTACGAGGAACGCGACTACGTGGCCGAGACCCTCCGGCGGAGCCTGCTCCCTCCGGATCTCCCACCGATCCCCGGGTTCGAGATCGGCGCCCGGTACCTCCCCGCCGCCGAAGGGACCCAGGTCGGCGGCGACTTCTACGACGTCTTCGAAGCGGAGACCGATCGCTGGATCGCCGTGATCGGCGACGTGGTGGGCAAGGGAGCCAGGGCCGCCGCCATGATGGGCCTGGCCCGGTACACGATCCGGACGGCCGCGATGAGCGAGGGGCGTCCGAGCGCCATCCTCGAGACCCTCAACCAGGCGGTCCTCAAGCAGACGGACGAGAATCGGTTCTGCACTGCGTGCTGTGTCCGGCTCCGCCGATCGGGGAACGATGCGCGCGTCACCATCGCGACCGGTGGCCATCCGCTCCCGTTGGTGCTCCACGAGGACGGCTCGATCGACGTCGCCGGAACGCCCGGGACCATCATCGGAGTCTTCGATGACCCCGTCCTGACCGACCGCGCCATCGATCTCGGCATGGGGGACTCCCTCGTCCTGTATACGGACGGGGTCACCGACGAACGCCGGAACTCGGACGCGTTCGGCGAGGTCCGGCTCCACGAGGCGCTGTCCGAGCTCGCCGGTGCGGGCGCGCAACGGATCGCCGACGGCGTCGTCGACGCCGTGGTCGGTTTCCGGAGCGGTCAGCCGAGGGACGACATCGCGATCCTCACGATCAAGGTGGTCGGATGACCAACCTCGAGCTCACGCTGGAGCCGGTGCCCGACTCGATCCCACAGGCGCGGCAAACGCTGGACCGCCTCGCCGACGCCGTCGAGGAACCGCTGCTCGAGAACCTCCGGCTGCTCGTCAGCGAGGTGGTCACGAACAGCATCCGCCACGGCGAGGGGTTCGACCCGATCGAGCTCCGCGTCTCGGTGCGCCCGCTGGTCGTCCGGGTCGAGGTCGAAGATCGCGGCCCCGGGTTCGAGCCCCGGCTCGCCGACGACGATGGCGAGCGCAACTCAGGATGGGGGCTGTTGCTCGTCGACCGTCTCGCCGCTCGGTGGGGCGTGGTCGCGAACTCGACGAACACCGTCTGGTTCGAGCTCGAACGCCGCTCGCCTCCGGTGGGCCGATGAGCCCGTCTCCGTGTTTGGGCGTTCGAGGGCCCGGGTAGTCAACCGGCCAGAAGGATGACGGAGCGGTCCGGCGGGCCCCCTCCCCCCTGCACGCCGGACCGCAACGTCAAACCTGGAAGGGGTGGATCAGATGGTCGACACGCTCGCTCCGACACCGGTGAAGTGGCTCTACTGCTTCGCGTGCGGGACACCGTTCGAGTTGACCGGATCGGACACGACCTGCCCGTGCCACCGCTCGACCGCTCGTCTGGACGGCGGCATCCTCGAGATCCAAGGTCCGGCGCGGGCCCTCGCGCCCATCGAGACCGTCGTCCGCCTCGACGGTGGCGAGTGGGCCCCGCTCCCGGAGGACGTCTTCATCCGCCGGGTGCTGCCGAACGCCGCCTGATCGCGGCAGCCGAACGAGCCTCCCGCCCAGCCCGCGGGGTGGTCCGACCGAACAACGACTTCGGGTTCAGCCCTCGGCGGGTGGCGGCGGCGCGGCGGGCGGCATCGGCGGCGCCGGTGGTGTGGCGGGTGGGGCGCCCGGCTGTGGTGGCGCGACCCCGGGTGTCGCCACGGGCGCCGGCTCCCCCGATCCGGTCGGCGTGCCCGCGCCGCCATCCTTGTTGCTGCGGCTGCGCACCACCAGGAAGATGATGACGAGCAGGACGACGGCCACGCCCGCGATGATCAGGAGCAGCGGCAGGAACGAATCGCTGCCGCCGACCACGTCGGCGGCCTGCCCGTTGTCGATCGCGCTGCCCGTCGCGTTGATCTCGAGGCGCTCCCCGAACTCGGGCACGTAGGTCACGGTGTTGCCGTCGACCTCGCCGTTGGCCTGGACGACCTCACCGGGGAACGTGATCGAGATCTGGATGTCCGCGTTCTCGAAGAGCTGCGCCCCCCCGGTCCCGGCGAACGGCCCCGTCGCGCCCGACAGGCCGCTCGACAGGTCGAGGGCGCCCGTCACGACGAAGGTCTCGCCCTCGCGCGTGATGTTCAGGTTATCGCCGCCGGCGCCGGTGACCCCCGAGATCCCCGTGGCACCCGAAGCGCCCAAGGCGCCGGAGTTGAACTCCGCGATCGGAAGGTCCTCGAAGATGATCTGCTGGCCGACGAACTCGTCGTCCTCGAACGGCTCGACGACCACTCCGGTTGCCCCGGTCGGGATGAGGTCGGCGTCCCCGAGCAGGTCCTCGGCGCTCTGACCCGTCAGCTCCAGCAGCTCCTTCTGGACGCCGAGCACGACCGCTCCGTTGACGGTGTCGTCGGCGTTGATCGCGAGATCCACGTTGAGCTTGATGCATCCCGTCAGGAGCACGGCCAGCGCGAGGAACGCGCCGACCCGTCCGGCGGTGCGGGCGCGTCGAGACATCCAGGAACCCCCCGTCGTCGGCATCCCGGGGAGACTACCCCCACGCGAGAGCCGGAGCGAGCGTTCGGCCTCAGCCGGAGAGGGCGGCCACGACGTGCTCCTCCAGGTACGAGAGGTAGCGGTACAGCTCGAAGGCGTTCTCGGCCTCGGGATCGCCGGCGAAGTCGCCGGGCGTGGCCTCCTCGGTGACGGCGAGCCGAACACCCAGCATCAGGCGCAGATCGTTCAGCGCCGCCAGCCACGCCACGAGCTCGTCCTCGGTGAGATGGCGGGCCTGCAGGGTCCGCTCCATCGTGTCGATCGCCGCCAGCCGCTGCTCGAGCAGATCGTCGTGCACGATCGCGTCGAACTCGACCGACGCCTCCTCGTCGTCGATGAACGCGCTCGGGTACAGGCGCTTGAGCACCGGGTCGTCCGCGTCGCCGGAGACGAGCAGGGCCCTGAGCGTTTCCGGGAGCGTCACGAGCACGTCGCGCTCCTGCGCCGAGATCCGCAGGTCGAATCCGCCCCGGCGCGAGCGCTTGATCGGGGCCGCCACGCTCAGCGGTCCTTCTGCATCGTGGCCCAGAGCCCGTGCGCGTGCAGCCGGGAAACGTCGAATTCGCACCGTTCGCGGGGACCCTCGGAAACGACCGCCTTGCCTTTGTGGTGGACGTCGAGCATCAGCTTGGTGGCCTTCTCCCGCGGGTACCCGAACAGCTTCTGGAACACGTACACGACGTACGACATCAGGTTGATGGGGTCGTTCCACACGATGACGATCCACGGCACGTCGGGGACGACGTCCTCCTCGCCCACCGGGCGTTCGGTCTCGACGGGTGCGGTCTGTGCCACTCCGTCAGGGTACGCGCGGCCATCCCTTGGTGGGTGGATCCCCCGGCAGACTCGCGTCCCCGACCAAGCCGAGGCCCGGCTCCGAAGACGCGTTAGGGGGAAGAGCCGGGCCTCGACGCCACCCGCGCCGAGAGCGGGGGCATCTGCGCTGCTTGAGAGGAATCGGCATCCATGGCGCCGAAACTTGTAGGCCGATCGGTCCTTTCACGTTGCAGGAGAAGGACGACGGGGCCGCTCGAACCTTCCGACCAATGCCACGATCCCGGCGAGCACCAGTCCCGAGAGCCCGATGAACACCGGCCGGAGCATCCACCATGCCGCGGTGGTGTCTTGCTGATGTCCTACGCCGATCGGCCACAGGACGAGCAGGACCACGAAGTACGCCGTCATGTGCCACAGGAACAGCGTCATGATCACGCTGTTCAGGAAGATCGTGATCGTCCACGGGCGCCGGCGCTCGAGCCAGCGAGCGAGCCGGGGACGGAGCAACATCACGGCCCCGATGGACCAGATGTCGGCCAGCAGGAAGCACACGGTGGGCGGGTAGGCGTTCGAGACGACCTCGACGTCGGTACCGAGCAGGCTCTTCGGGTAGTGGCCGATGCCCGGGAACCATTCGAACCGCGCGCTCCCGAAGGGCTCGAACGCCCACGGGGTCGTCATCACCACGAGGCCGCCGAGACCGACGAGCACCATCGCCCAGAACACGCGCCTGGGGAGGCGGCCGAACGTCCCGTCGGCGTAGAAGTGGCCGAGCTGGTGCGGGAGCAACAGGACGAACGCCACGTTCAGGTACCGGAGCCAGTGGAGGTCGGTGCCGAAGCCGACGACGTCGACGACGATCGCTCCCGCCGCCATGAACGCCGGGACCCACCATCGGAACCGGCGGTGCAGCCGGATCGTCACCGGGGCGACGCACACCACCACGAGGTAGAAGCCCAGGAACCACAGCGGCCCGAACGGCAGCGTCGCGGCCGGCGGGTACATGCCGCGGAGCAGCCGCGTCTGCCCGAAGAGCCGCGGCCCGGCCGGTCCCCCGATGTCGAGCAGGTGGAGCGCCACCTGGACCACGAGCCAGAACCCGAGGAACACCAGCGAAGGGCGCAGGAGACGTTCGAGGCGGTTCCGGACGAACGCCGAGGTGGGCTCGCCGCGTCGCTCGAACGAGTCGTACGTGACGAGGTTGGAGAACCCACCGACGAAGAAGAAGACCGGCATCACCTGGAACAACCAGGTGCCGAGCCACATCCCCGAAGTGAGGCCCACCGCGCTCGTCGTCGAGTAGATGTCGCGTTCGAGGTGGTTGATCGAGATGAACCAATGCCCGAAGACCACCGCGACGATCGACGCGGCGCGAAGGAAGTCGACGTACCGGTCGCGCGTGGCCGGCGTGGCCCGCGCCAGCTCGTCCAGCCGGGAGCTCACGCGCCCGTGGTACGCCCGGGCGATCATCGGGTCAAGTAGCCCTGACGGCTCTGTCATCATGGCCGCGTGTCCGGGACCTACCGTTCCCCCCTCGCCCCCGACGCGAACGCCGGGCTGGTCACCCTCGTCACGGGTGGCGGGACCGGGCTGGGACGTGCGGTCGCACGCGAGTACGCGCGCACCGGAGCACGCGTCGCGATCGCCGGACGCCGAGCGGAGCCGCTCGAGGAGGTTTCGGCGGAGCTCGAGGCCGCGGGCACCGAGGTCCTGGCCGTCCCCGGAACCGATGTGCGCGAGCCCGACCACGTCACGGCGCTCGTCGATCGTGTGCTCGAGCGGTTCGGCCGGATCGACGTCCTCGTCAACAACGCCGGCGGGCAGTTCGTCGCGACGCCCGAGACCATCTCGGCAAAGGGCTGGCGGGCGGTGCACCGGCTGAACGTGGACGCGGTGTGGGACCTCACGCGGACGGTCGCCGAGCGCTCGATGATCCCGGGCGACGGCGGGCTCGTGGTCTTCATCGGGTTCAGCCCCCGACGGGGGATCCCGCTCATGGTCCACGCCTCGGCCGCGCGCGCGGCGCTCGAGAACCTCGCGAGCGGGCTCGCGATCGAGTGGAGCCGCCACCGGATCCGCGCCGTATGCGTCGCAACCGGCGCGATCGACACCGACGCGTTCCGGGCCTACGGCGACGCGTTCGTCGAGGAGGCGACGCGGACGGCGCCGCTCGGACGCATCGCCTCGCCCGAGGAGGTCGCGAGCGTCATCGCGTTCCTCTCGTCCCCGGGCGGCGCCTACATCACCGGGACCACGGTCGTGGTCGACGGCGGGAACGACGCGTGGGGTCTCGGCTTCCCCCCGCCGCAGCCCGGTCAGTCGTAGACGATCACCGAACGCGCCTCCTCCCCGGCTTGGAACCGGTCGAGGGCCTCGTGGATCTGTTCGAGCCCGATCGTCCGGGCGATCATCGGCTCGAGCCGCAGCTCGCCGAACTTCATCAGATGAGCGAGCAGCGGGAAGTCCCGCGGCGGCACGACGCTCCCGTACCACGAACCCGCCACCGTGAGCTCCTTGGTCGTCGTCCGCAGGGCGTCGAGCGGCGCACGCGCCTCCGGCGGCGCCATCCCGACGAGGACCGTCGTCCCGCCCGGCGCGACCGAACGCATCGCCTGCTCGATCGTCTCGGTTCGACCGAGACACTCGAACGCGTGGTCGAAGCCTCCGGGGATCCGGTCGCGACCCGAGAGCACGGTGTCGGTCGCGCCCAGATCCTCGGCGAGCCGGAGCTTGGACCCCACCACGTCCACCGCCACGATCGGGGATGCGCCGGCGATACGGGCGCCCTGGATCGCGGAGAGCCCGACCCCGCCGCAGCCGATCACGAGCACCGAGTCGCCGGGGCGTACCTTCGCCGTGTTCAGCACCGCGCCCACCCCCGTCATGACCGCGCAGCCCAGGAGCGCCACGTGCTCGAGCGGCAGGGACGGGTCGACCGGAAAGACCGTGTTGGCCGGCACCACCGATCGCTCGGCGAACGACGACGGCACGTTGTGGTGGATCCGCGTCCCGCCGGTCGAGAAGCGGGTCGTCCCGTCGGACAGGAACCCGCGGTCGAACATCTCGAGCCGTTCGCACACCGAAGGACGGCCGGAGGTGCAGCGGCGGCATCCGCCGCAGTACGGGAGCCACGAACAGACGACGTGATCGCCGGGCTCGAGACCGGTAACGCCCTCCCCGAGCGTCTCGACAACCGCCGACCCCTCGTGACCGAGCACGATCGGCATCGCGTGGCGGTGGATCCCGTGGACCGAGTGGTGGTCCGAACGGCACACACCCGACGCGGCCATCCTGATCTGGACCTCGCCCGCCTTCGGCGGGTCGAGCTCGAGCTCCTCCAGGCGTAGGTCGTCGACGTCCCACAGGACCGCCGCTCGCATGCGCGAAGTATCGCGCACAGGGTGCGGTTCGACGTCGCTCAGGCCGACGCTTCGACCTTCTCCTTCAGGTTGCCGAGCGAGGTGCGCCCGTCCTTCATGATCGCCGGCTTCGCGAGGAAACCGATCACCGGGTTGCCGTCGCCGGCCGTCGTTCGAACGAGCTTGGTGCCGCCCGCCTCCGGCGACAGCACGAACGAATGCCGGTAGTGGACCTCCTTGCCTCCGCCGCCATGCTTGTGCTGGCTGATCGCGAACGCGAACCGGTTCGGGCGGTCGAACTCGACGATCTCGATCTCGGCCGTCTGAGCCTTGCCCGCGAAGACCTGCTCGGAGCGGAAGGTCGAGCCGAGCGCCGGCGGCCCGGCCGAGACCTCGGCGACCTTCAGCTCGGCGCGCGGGTTCGCCCACGACCCGTGGTTCGCGACGTCGGACAGGACGTCGAACACCTTCTCCGGCGGGGCATCGATGTGCATGGTCCACTCGTAGGCCATGACGCCTCCATCTCCTGGGACGGAACGAAGCTGGTATTTCAGCATGGCCTTACGTAAGCGTCAACTGAAGGACTCCGCTTCGCGGCGGCCGGGATGGGTATGAACCCTCCGTAGTCATTCGAAGCCGTTCCGACAAGGGAGGCAGCCATGGACGCTTGGGTATGGATCGTGATCGCCGCCGTCGTCGTCATCGCGATCGTCGCGATCGTCGCGATCGTCGCGAGGCAGCAGCGGCGCCGTGCGGAGCTGAAGGATTCGTTCGGCCCGGAGTACGAGCGCGCGGTCGCCCGTGAAGGGGACGTGCGCCGCGGCGAGTCGGACCTGATGGCCCGCCGCGAACGTCTGAACAAGCTCGACATCCGCCCGCTCTCCCCCTCGTCAAGGGACGCGTACACCCGGAACTGGGAGCAGACCCAGGCTCGCTTCGTCGACGACCCGGCCGGCACTCTCGGGCAGGCGGACGCGCTCATCGTTGCCGTGATGCAGGAGCGCGGGTACCCGATGGACGACTTCGAGCAACGTGCGGCAGACATCTCCGTCGACCACCCGGACGTCGTGCAGCATTACCGCTCTGCCCACGACATCTCGACGCGGGTCGGCGACGACCGCGACGGTTCGGTTGGGTCGGGTGTCTCGAATGTCTCGACCGAGGACATGCGCCAGGGGTTCGTGCATTACCGAGCGCTGTTCGCGGAGCTCCTTGAGCCCGAAGGGACCGAACGCCGGGCCACCGGCTGAGCGGCTCGATCGAACGATCCAACAGGGATCGACCGGCCGACGTACGACCGGTCGATCCCTGTTTCTTCGCTACGGTTCCTTTCGTCGGGTTCGTAGGAAGGGAACCTCGTCGCCCTGCCACGCACACCCCGCTCCCCTTTGCGATGCTGGGCCGATGGCGCGGCGCTTCGTCTTCCATCTCGACCTCGACGAGTTCATCGCGGCCGTCGAACGGCTCCGGCACCCGGAGCTCGAGGGCAAGCCGATCGTCGTGGGCGGCGACGGCGACCCCACCAAGCGGGGCGTGGTCTCGACCGCGAGCTACGAGGCGCGCGCGTTCGGCATCCGGAGCGCGATGCCGCTCCGAACCGCGTACAAGCGGAACCCGGACGCGATCTTCCTCGCGGTCGACGCGGACGCGTACCTCGAAACCAGCCATCACGTCATGGACACGCTCCGGACGTTCGACGCCGAGGTCGAGGTCGCCGGTTGGGACGAGGCGTTCCTGGCGGTTGCCGCGGACGATCCCGAGACCCTGGCGCGCGAGATCCAACAGCGGGTCCTGCGACGCACGCGCTTGTGGTGCACCATCGGGATCGGGGACAACCGGCTCCAGGCCAAGCTCGCGAGCGGGTTCGGCAAGCCGCGCGGCGTGTTCGTGCTCACCTCCGATCGGTGGAACGAGACGATGTTCGGCCTGACCACGTCCGAGCTGTGGGGCATCGGATCCAAGACGGCGGCGAAGCTCGCCGACCTCGGGATCCGCACCGTCGGGGAGCTCGCCGGTGCGGAGGATGCGGTGCTGGCGGAGCGCTTCGGACCGAGGACCGGACCCTGGCTCGCGAGCCTCGGACGCGGCGAGGGATCGGCCCGACGTCCACCCGGAGGGCTGGACGCGCAAGGGCCTCAGCAAGGAGCACACGTTCCAGCGTGACCTCACCGATCCGGCCGAGATCCGCACCGAGGTGGCCCGGATCGCGCGCGAGGTCGCGGTCGATCTCCGAGGCGACGGCTGGCTGGCCGTCCGTGTGGTCGTGAAGGTGCGGTTCGCACCCTTCTTCACTACCACCCACGGTGTCACGCTCGACGAACCGATCGCGGATCCCGTCGCGATCGCCGACGCGGCCGGACGCGCGCTCGAGCGGTTCGAGCTCGACCGACCGGTTCGGCTCCTCGGCGTCCGAGCGGAGCTGGCCTCTCCGGTGGTACAAGTCGGCGGATGAGCCTGCAGTACCACCTGAAGCTCGCGCACGGCGACGTCGCCCCGTACGTGCTCCTGCCCGGCGATCCGGGTCGCGTCCCGCTCGTCGCGAGCCTGTGGGACGAGTCCCGCGAGGTCGCCAGCAACCGTGAGTACGTGACGTTCACCGGCACCTACCGCGGCGTCCCGATCTCGTGCACGTCGACCGGGATCGGTTGCCCGTCCACCGCGATCGCGATGGAGGAGCTCGCGCGGGTGGGAGCGACGACGTTCGTCCGGATCGGCACGTGCGGCACGTTCCAGGACCGGGTCCACACCGGCGACATGGCGATCTTCGACTCGGCCGCGCGCTACGACGGTGCGTCCAGGCTCTATGCGCCGATCGAGTTCCCCGCGGTGGCCAGCCACGAGGTGGTCGCCGCGGCGATCGAGGCCGGCGAACGGCTCGGGTACCCGTTCCACGTCGGCACGACCCGCTCGGCCGACACCTTCTACGCGATGCACCCTCGGCCGGGTTCGTCGTTCAACGACTATTGGCAGTCGGCGTGGCGCGAGCACTTCGACGACCTGAAGCGCCTGAACGTCGTCGCGGCCGAGATGGAGGCGAGCGTGATCCTCGTGCTCGCGCGCATCTGGGGCCTGCGGGCCGGGGGGATCGCGGTCGTCCTCGACAACGTGCTCCGGGTCTCGGGCGAATCGGGGCAGTTCGACCCCCAGGAGCAGTTCGACCACGGCGGCGACGAGATCGAGCGGCTCGCGCGCATGGGCTCCGAGATCGTCCGGATCGTGGCCGAGCGGGACGCTGCGTCCGAACGTGCCCCCGCGACGTGAGCACGCAGTACCACGTCAAGCTCGCCCCCGGCGACGTCGCGCCGTACGTGCTCCTGCCCGGCGACCCGGGCCGGGTGCCGGTCGTCGCCTCGCACTGGGACGAGGCCCGCGAGGTCGCCCGCAACCGCGAGTACGTGACCTACACGGGGACCTACCGGGGAGCGCCGATCTCGTGCACCTCGACGGGGATCGGGGCGCCGTCCACCGCGATCGCGCTCGAGGAGCTCGCGCGGGTGGGCGCGACGACGTTCGTTCGGATCGGGACGTGCGGATCGCTCCAGGAACGGGTCCGCATCGGCGACGTCGCGATCTTCGACTCGGCGGCTCGCTACGACGGGGCGTCCCGGCTGTACGCGCCGATCGAGTTCCCGGCCGTGGCCGACCACGGCGTGGTCGCCGCGGGGATCCAGGCGGCCCACGGTCAGGGCGTGACGCATCACGTCGGGACCACGTTCTCGACCGACGTGTTCTACACACCGCAGGAAGGGGTGGCGTTCGGCGGCTACCACCAGTCGTGGGCGAGCGAGGTGTACGAGGACGCCCGCCGCCAGAACATCCTGGCGGCCGAGATGGAGTCGAGCGTCCTCATGGTCCTGACGCGGATCTGGGGGCTCCGCGGCGGCGCCATGGCGGTCGTCGCCGACGACGTCTTCGCGTCCGTGGACGAGACGGGTGCGTTCGACGCGGAGGCCACCTTCGACGTCGGTGCCGCGCAGATGGAACGGTTGGCGCGCGTGGGGAGCGAGACCGTTCGCCTGCTGGCCGAGCGCGATGCGGCGGGTCGAACCGGTTAGCCGAGCGGCTCGCGACCCATCCTGACCCGATAGTCCTCGTTGAACGAGTACAGGAAGCGGTCCTGTCGCGGGTAGACGCCCGTCGTGAACGCGCGCGAGCCGACGCCGGTCTGGGCTCGCTGGCACACCTCCCAGTCCTGCTTCGAGATGAGGTCCCAGAGCTCAACGACCGGCTCGGGCTTGAAGCGCGCGGGGTCGGCGATCACGTCCGGCGGGAACAGGTACTCCGACACGACCGTCGTGTGCGACGGACCCTTCGGGTAGCCGATGTAGTACATGACGCAGTCGGGGTGCAGGTTCAGCATCAGGTTCGGGAACTGGTACGAGCCGTAGTACCGACCCAGGTCCTCTTCCAGCAGCCCGGGCAGCGTCGGGAGCTCCGAACGTCCCTCCATCGTGAACGAGGTCGCGCCCTGGGCCATGTCGTTGCCCCCGTCACGCATCTCGTCGTCCCAGACCTCCCCGAAACGGAACAGCGGGACGACCTTGACGAGCTCGGGATGCACCGTGGGACAGTGCAGGCATTCGTTGTAGTTCTCGACGATGATCTTCCAGTTCGCCTCGACCTCGTAGACGAGCCGAACCCCGATCCGCAGGTCCTGCATCGCGAACCGCTCGAACGCGGTCATGGACTCGGTCCCCTGCGTGAGCGCATCCATCAGCGGACGCGGCCGGTCGGCGAGGTTCACGAACACGAAGCCCGCGTACTCGTCCACCGCGATCCGATGCAGCGGGTAGGACGAGCGGTCGAACAGCTCGTTCTCCCGCACGTTCGGTGTGCCGATCAGACGCCCGTCCAGGTCGTACGTCCAGGCGTGGTACGGGCACGTGAACGCCTTGCGGCGGTTCCCGCGGTCCTCGTCGTCGAGGAACTTCGTCCCGCGGTGCGAGCAGACGTTGTAGAAGCCGTTCAACCGCCCCTCGGCGCTTCGGACGACGAACACCGACTCCCCCGCCACATCCCGCACGACGTAGTCGCCCGGGTCGGCGACCTCCTCGGCACGGCCGAACGCGACCCAGTCACCCCACCAGATCCGCTCTCGCTCCTCGTCCCAGACCTCGAAGCTCGTGTGATCGCGCCCGGACAGCGTCGGACGCGGGCGCCAGTCGTGTTCGGCTGGCTGGAGCCAGAAGTCGGTGGTGCGCTCCACGCTCGGATCTCATCCTCTCCGACTTGAACGGCGGTTCAACGTCGACCAACAGAGGATACGCCGAAGGGCGATGACGCGACCGGCAGCCGGCGCGCCGAGGTACGAGACCTCGGTCTTTGGGGGCCCGAACGCCGGGGCCGACGGACCCTCCGACCTTCATACTAGGCTCCAGCCGTGCGGGAGACCCCTGAGCAACGGAACCTGGTCCTGATCCTCGCGCGGGCGTTCGCCGCCCAGCTGGCGACGGCCGTGTTCCTGCTCGACCCCGAGGGGACGGTCATCTACTACAACGAGGCCGCCGAAAAGCTGACGAGGCGTCCGTTCATCGAAGGCGCCGGCCAGACCATCGACGAGTGGATGACGCGGACCCGTCCACGCGACGCCGAGGGTGTGGAGCTACCGATCCAGGAACTCCCGCTCGGCACGACGATGTTGAAGCAGGAGCCCGCGCACGGCATCGTCATCTTCCGCACGGCCGACGGCGTCGATCGCCGGGTCGAGACCGCATCGTTCCCGCTGTTCGCCCACACGGAGGACTTCGTCGGGAGCTTCTCCATCATGTGGCCCATCGAAGAAGATCGCCGGTGAAGGGGAAGATCTGGGGGAGCCGGGGATCGATCGCTTCGCCGGGCCAGGACACGAAGCGGTACGGCGGGAACACGTCGTGCATCGAGCTCCGGCCGCCCGGCTGCGACGTCGTGATCCTCGACGCGGGCACCGGCATCCGGGAGCTCGGTGTCCGGCTCGTGCGTGAGGGCGCCGAACGCATGTTCCTCCTGCTCACCCACCTGCACGTCGACCATCTCGAAGGTCTCGGCATGTTCGAGCCGATCTGGCGCAAGCAGACCGAGCTGCACATCTGGGGTCCCGCTTCGCCCGTCGCCTCGCTCGAGCAGCGGATCGCGACGTACTTCTCCCCGCCGCTGTTCCCGGTGCACCTCTCGGAGGTGCCGGCCACGATCGAGTACCACGACGCCTCCGAGTCCGAGTGGCAGATCGACGGGGCGCGCTTCTCCTCGAACGCGATCATCCACCCCGGGCCGACGGTCGGCTACCGCATCGAGTCCAAGGGCCGCGTGCTCGCCTACCTCACCGATCACGAACCCGCCCTGGGCGCCGATCTCGACGACGCGACCCGTCCGATTGGATCTCGGGGTTCGCGATCGCACACCGGGCCGACCTCCTGATCCACGACTGCCAGTTCACGCCGAGGAGTACGAGCACCGGCTCGGGTGGGGGCACTCGACCACCGAACACGTCGCTCGGTTCGCCGAGAAGGCCGAGGTCGACCGCCTGCTGCTGTTCCATCACGACCCGATGCACTCGGACGACCAGCTCGACGACATGCGCGGCGACGTCGTCGCCCGCTGGGGCGTCGACGGCGATCGCTGCACGGTCGCGGCCGAGGGCGCCGAGCTCGTCGTCTGAGGCGACGCGGAGCGGGGCCCGCGGATCACGCGATCGACGTGTAGACGCCTTCCGATCGGGTAAGCAGTGGGACCGGACACCGAAGGGGGTGTTGCCCGTGTACGCCGAGCTCTGGACGTTCAAGAAGGACGTTCCCACTCGAGAGATCGAGGGGTTCGAGGTCGAGGCTCGCGACGGATCGATCGGGAAGATCGACGAAGCGACCGACGACGTCGGACGAGCCTGCGTCGTCGTCGACACCGGTCCGTGGATCTTCGGCCGCAAGGTCGTGATCCCGGCCGGCGCGGTCGAGCAGATCGACCTGAACACGAACAAGGTGCGGGTCGCGATGACGAAGGACCAGATCAAGGACTCGCCCGAGTTCGATCCGAACCGTGGTTGGCGGGACGAGAAGTATCACGCCCGTCTCGACGCCTACTACGGCAAGGACATGCGACGCGCTTCCTAGCGTCGCGCGGGACCGGGGAGCGGCCTCCGGGCCGCTCCCCTCTCGCGGCCCGATCGACCTGAGGATCATCGCCGTAAGGAGATGCGACATGGGCCGAGTTCCCGAACCCCACACGAGCCCCAAGGCGCCCGAGGACCGGGCCTGGGATTGGCACGGGACCGCCGAGGCGGACAAGTCCGACGCCATCCTCGAGTCCGGCGGGTGGAAGCTCCTGGCCGACGCCCACGCGTGGTACGACCCGTCCCAGGACGAGGCGGGCAACGACCCGCCACACGAGAAGGGCGCGTACAAGCTCCCCCACCACGAGATCGAGGGCGGCCGAATCCGTGTGGTCTGGAACGGCGTCCGTTCGGCGATGCAGGTGTTGCTGGGAGCCCGAGGCGGCGTCGACATCCCCGAGAGCGATCGCAAGGACGTCTACCTCCATCTCTCGAAGCACTACGAGGAGTTCGACAAGGACCCGCCCCCGTTCCACTGAGCGACTCGCCCCGTCTCGTACCCTGGGCGCTCGATGGCTACCCCCAGACCGGCAGCCTTGGTGCTGTTCGTCCTCGTGTCGCTCGTGATCTCGTCCTGCACGAGCGACCGCGGACGCGCGCCGACGACCAGCGCGAGCGGCGGCGACGCACCCGGCTCGACGGGTCCCGAGCTCCCGGACCTCAGGATGCGACTCGTCCGTGTGTCGGGGAAGGGGGCGGACGGGGCGCTGCGACCCGCGGACGTCGACGCGGCCGCCGAAACCATACGGGGGGATCTCGAGGACCTGTACGTGACGGCGTTCCTCGCACCGACCCTCGATCGTCCCTCTCTGTTCGCGCACTTCTCCGGCGACGCGCGTGCGGAGGCCGAACGGCACCTCGATCGCCTGACGCTCGGGGCCGTTCGCGACCAGGTCGACGAGGTGCTGCCCGAGCGAGCAACCCTGAAGCTCACGTTCCTGGCCGACCGCAACGGCAACCCGATCGCCGCGTTCGCCGACACCGAGTTCGAGGCGTCGGCCATCTCCGAGGGGGCGCAGGAACCGATCGCCCACCACGGCGACTACGTGCTCCGAAAGCTGGGCGGCGACTGGCGCATCGTCTCCTACGACGTGCGCGGCCGGGTACCCCGGACCGCGCAGATGCAGCCGCGAACGAGCCGGGCCGCGTTCGCGCCCGGCCTGCCCTCGAACGATCCTCTGTTCGTCCTGGTGATCGGCAGCGACGCGCGTCCCGGCCGCGCCGCGGTCAACGCGCGAGCCGACTCGATCCACATCGTCGGGGTGAACCCGCGCCTCGGCGTGGTGTCGATCCTCGGGATCCCGCGTGACTCGTGGGTGCCGATCCCGGGCTCGGGGACGAGCAAGATCAACGCCGCGCTCGTCCGCGGTGGACCCCAGCTGATGGTGCGGACCGTCGAGCAGGTATCGGGCATCCAGATCGACGCGTTCGTGCTGACCGGCTTCGTCGGGTTCGAACGCCTCGTCGACGCCGTGGGTGGCATCGACGTACGGATCCCCTACGCCATCGACGACGCGGCCGCCGGAGCGCATTTCCGACCCGGCCCCGAGCACCTGAACCGGAACGAGGCGCTGGCGTTCTCCCGAGCGCGGCACGACGTCCCCGCCGGAGACTTCAGCCGTTCCCTCAACCAGGGGCGGCTGATGATCGCGGCACTCGCCACGCTCCGCCAGCGGGTGGGGAACGGTCGCCTGACTGCGCTCCTCGCGTGGGTGCTCGCCGGGGGCCGGTTCCTCCAGACCGATCTCGAGCTGAGCCAGATCTTCGAGCTCCTCCTCGCGGCCCCGGGGTTCGAGCCCGGGCGCGCCCGGAACGAGGTCGCGAGCGGGAGCGGCTCCACGATCGGGGGGCTGAGCGTCGTCGTGCTCGGCGAACGAGCACGAGCTCTCTTCCGCGACCTTCGCGGCGACGCCGTGCTCGGCGGCTGACGCCGCCGCTTCGCAGGGTCGGGCGGCAACCCGTATCCTCGTGCGGTGATCCAAGGGTTCGCCTCGCCTGCCGCGCTCCGGGGCGGTGACCACGGCTACGCGCTCACGCGCTCGGACGCCGACCTTGCCTGGCTCGCCCGATCGTTCGTGAAGAACGCGGAGGTCGCGGGCGCCCGCGCCCTGTACCTGTCCGAGGGGCCCACCGACGACGTCCTGCGGTTGGACCTCCCGCTCCCCCGTCACCCCGGTGCGGTGATCGTGGTCGAGGCGGCCCCCGTCCTCGCACCGGGCGAGACCTTCAGACCCGACGCCTACGTCCGCGCGCTCGAGGCCGCCGTGGACGCCGCGCTACGCGACGGCTTCAGCGGGGCCCACGTGTTCGTCGAGGGAGCGTGGAGCCTGAGCGACGTTCGCGGCGTCGAGGTCTGGTGGGAGCTCGAGGAGATGGTGCACGAGCTCGGCGTGCTCCAGCGAGGGGACACGGTCTTGCTCTGCCAGTTCGGGCAGGACCGGTTCGAACCCGAGGCCCTCGAACGCGCCGAACGAGCCCATCCGCTGTCCGTCGCCGCAAGCTCGACGGGGTTCCCGGCCTCGGCCGCGATGCGGGTGCACCGGGAGAGCGACGTGCTCCATGTTTCGGGCGAGCTCGACCGGGGAACGGCAACCCTGTTGGCCACGGCGTGTCGTGGGAGCGTGGGAACCGTGACGATCGATCTCGCAGAAGCGACCTTCTTCGATGCCGGCGCGTACCGCGCGGTCACCAAGATCGCCAAGAGCTGCAAGCAGGTTCGGCTGCGCAACGCTCCGTCGATCGTGCAACGTGTCGTGTTCGCCCTCTCCGGCGAGGCCGGCCTGGAGATCGAGGTCGAAGACGACGCGGTATCGATGAGGGCCGGGTAGCGGCACATGTCGCTCGCCCGGAACGACCGCTTGCCGTCGTATGCCCTTGAGCATCCCGCGCTCGTCTACCGGAGCCTGGACGAGTTCCTCGCGTACACCGTGCCCTTCGTCCGGCAGGGTGTCGCCGATGGCGAGCCGGTGTTCGGGGCCCTGGGTCCGACCGAGCTCGACGCGCTTCGGTCGGAGGTGAAGTCGAACGGCGCGGTTCATCTCGAGGACACGAACGAGTGGCATCCCGTCCCCGCGACCCGCCTGCGAGCGTTCCATCGGTTCGTCACCGACGCCCTCCAACGAGGAGCCGAGCACGTCCGCCTGATCGGCGAACCACTGTGGCTGAACGGCCCGCCCGGTTCCGCGCTCGAGTGGGCGAGATACGAATCGGTCCTGAACGACGTGCTCGCGTCGTTCCCTGTGACGCTCGTCTGCACGTACGACCGGTCGCGTCTGCGACCGGAGGTCGTGGCCGACGCGGGTCGGACGCACCCGGCGGTCTGGACGAACGGGGCCACGGGTCCGAGCGCCGACTTCGAGGATCCCTCGTCGTTGCTGGCGCGGTGGACCCCGCAGCTCACGCCGGTGCCGAGCGACGCCGCGTCGATGCCCCCACCGTTCGACCCCGCCGCGAGCCGGGCGTTCGTGAGGGATCGGGCGGCCCTGGCCGGAGTCGCCGAGTCGCGTTCGATGGACCTCGCGCTCGCCGCGTCCGAGATCCTCGCGAACGCGCACGACCACGGCGCCGGGCCGACCGCGCTCCGAACGTGGGCGGACGGCGGCTACCTCGTCTGTCAGATCGACGACGCGGGGCCCGGCCTGGCCGATCCGTTCGCCGGCTACCGCCCACCCGGAACCGAGCAGCGCACGGGCCGCGGGTTGTGGCTCGCTCGGCAGGTCGTCGACCTCATGCAGATCGCCCCCGGACCCCGGGGGACCTCGGTGCGCTTCCAGGTGCCGATCGGCACCGCGCATCCCTGACTCCGGATCGGTCGCGGAATAGCCCGGCCATCCCGGAGGTTCGATGAGCCGATGCCAGCGATCACCGTCGACGACCCCACCGGACTCGACCGCGTACCGGCGGTCCCCCCGCGGTCGCGGTTCCGCCGCGTCCGGGGGGTGAGCGCGGCGCCGAGCGGCCTCGAGGGCGAGGGCTTCCCGGTCCGCCGAGCGTTCGCCGGCGTCGACCTGTCGGACCTCGATCCGTTCGTGCACATGGATCAGATGGGCGAGGTGGAGTACGCGCCGGGCGAACCGAAGGGCACGCCGTGGCACCCCCACCGTGGGTTCGAGACCGTCACGTACATCATCGACGGGATCTTCGAGCACCAGGACTCGAACGGCGGCGGCGGAACGATCACCGACGGCGACACGCAGTGGATGACGGCCGGGGCGGGCATCCTGCACATCGAACGTCCGCCGGAGCACCTCGTGGTCTCGGGAGGTCTGTTCCACGGGATCCAGCTCTGGGTCAACCTGCCGAGGGCCGAGAAGTGGGCCCCGCCCCGCTACCAGGATCTGCGTGCGACCGAGGTCTCGTTGCTCTCCTCCCCGGACGCGGGCGCCCTGGTGCGCGTGATCGCCGGCGAGGTCGCCGGTCACGCGGGCCCCGGACAGACCTACACCCCGATGACGATGCTGCACACGACGCTCGCGCCGGGCGCGGCGCTCGACCTGCCGTGGCGCGAGGACTTCAACGCGCTCGCATACGTCCTCGCAGGAGTTGGTTCGGCGGGCGTCGAGAAGATCGCGGTCTCGACCGGCCAGCTGGTGGTGTTCGGGCCCGGCGACGCTATCCGCCTCGAGGCGTCGATGGGCCAGGAGTCACGCTCCGCAGAGCTCGAGGTGCTCCTGCTCGGCGGCCGCCCGATCGGGGAACCCGTCGCCTGGTACGGCCCGTTCGTGATGAACACGAAGGCCGAGCTCATGCAGGCGTTCGAGGACTACCAGGCCGGCAAGCTCGGCACGATCCCCGCCGCCCATCACACGCCCGACCACATCGTGGAGTCGGGAACCGATCCCGAGCGCTGACCGTCCCCACGGGCGGCCACGCCGAACCACGACTCGCGCCCTCGCCCTGCGGACGGTAGCGTCCGGGGATCGGCGAGCGAAGGAGGGCGCGATGTCGACATCCGTTCGGAGGGTCCTGGCGTTGGTGGCGGGGCTGGTCTTGTTCGTGGCGGGAGCGGCGACGTCCGCCGCGCTGCGGCAGCAAGCGTCCAGCAGCGAACGCGCGCCCGTGCAGCTCCCGGAGTTCGCGAAGGCTGTCTTCCTCAGCCACGTCAACAACCCGGCGACGACGCCGCTGTTCCCGGGCGACCCCGCTTTCACGATCCATCCGGTCTTCACGGTCCACCACGACGGCTTCTACCTCGAGCTCGTCCGGGAGGGAGCCCACACGGGGACGCATTACAGCGCGCCCTGCCACTTCCACTCGGGGGCGCTGTGCATGGACGACCTCTCCCCGTCCGACCTGGTGCTGCCCGCGGTCGTGGTGGACGTTCGGGACGAGGTCGCAACCGACCCAGACCACATCGTCGGTGTGGCGGATCTCAAGGCGTGGGAGGACGAGTTCGGCGAGATGCCATCGGGGGCGGCCGTGCTGCTGCTCACGGGATGCTCGGACTTCTGGGCTCGCGGGGACGACAACGGCGAGCCGAACTACTTCAACTGCGGGAGCGGGGTGTCGGGTGTGCACCAACCAGGGTTCTCCCGGAACGCGGTCCAATGGTTGATCGAGACCGGTGTCCTCGGCACGACCGGGGCGCTCGGGACGGACACGTTCGGTCCCGACCCGTCATCGGACGCGGCCTTCATGCCGACCTGGCTCACCTTGCGGAAGCACCGCCTCACGATCGAGAACCTGACGAACCTCGACGCGTTGCCTGCTCTCGGTGCATGGGTCGTCCTTGGGAGCCCGCGGAACGTGAACGGTTCGGGTGCGCCGGGGACCGTGTTCGGGTTCGTGCCGAGCGCCTGAGCGGACGGCGTACCGACGGGATCAGACGAAGCAGAGCGCGCGGATCGAGGGGACGCCCTCGGCCGCTCGCGTCCAGCCTTCGCCCTCGTCATCCGAGAGGAAGATCACGCCGTCGCCCGTGCCGAACGCGACGACCGATTCGCGAGCGACGAGCCAGCCGGAGTCGATGTTCCCGTCGAACCACTCGGGCAACCCGTCGGTGCACTTCTCGAGATGGAGATCCGGCCCGTACGCGGTTCGGTACAGAGCGGCTCGACCCCCGCGGGGCCCGTTCGAAACCGAGAGCAGGATCGTGTCCCCCGCGACGGCGACGGCCCTCGCGTACGTTGCGTGCAGGCCTTGCTGCTCGATCCGCCAGCTCGCTCCCCCGTTCTCGCTGACGGCGAGGCCGACGGCGCCGGCGGCGAGCACGACATCGGGTTCGCTCGGATGCGCGACGACTTGGTGGACGTCGGCGTCGATGTCGATCGTGGGCTCCCACCTCGCGCCGCCGTCGAGGGAGCGCGGGATGCCACCCACGTGCACGTTCGCGTGGATCCGTCCGCCGAGGTCCCGGGCGATCGAACGCACGGCGGGCGGTCCGCCCCACGGCGTGTACCACGCGTCTCGGCCCTCCACGGCGTCGAAGGGAGCGACCCGCCCGAGCGTGTGGTCGTCGAGGCGGAGCAGGTGCGCCTCGTCGGTGCCCACGAGCAGGCCGTCGGGCATCGGGAGCAGACAAACGAGGTCGAACTCGTCGCTCCGAGCGACGTCGGTCCACGTCCCATCCGATTCGCGCCGGGCGATCGAGCGCCGATCCGCGATCGCCCAGGCGACACCGTCGGCTGCGGCGAGCGCGGTGACTTCTCGCGACCCGAGCGCCGGATCCTGCCTGGGCCCGTCACCGGTCAGCTCGTACACGCCGGCGCTCGTCCCGATCAGCAGGTTCGTCTGCTGCACGCCGCTCGACCTACCCGAACGCCGCGGCCGCGGCGCGAGCGATCTCAAAAGGGGTCTCGAACGACGATGTGCGGCGTGATGGTGTGCAACCCTTCGGGGATCGCGTGGACGTCCGAACGCACGTCGGCCTCCTTGTGATGTGCACACCAAGGCTAACGCTCACGAGGAGTTGTGGTGGCGGCGGTGTTACTCGGCGTCTCGGTGTCGCTGGTCGGTCTCGCGAGCGATCCGCGCCGGATCACCGGCGATCTTCGCCACCACGGTGAAGCGGCCCTCCTCGGACACCAGCTGATCGACCTCGGGATTCTCGTGATCGGTCGCGATCGCGAAGTGCGTGGGGTAGCCGCGCACGTCCTCGTACTCGATCCGCGTCAGGCTGATCCGTGCTCCGCAGGCCGGATCGCTGCATTCGCACACGTAGACCTCGGTGACCGGGTGGTCGAGCGCGAGGGACCCGCGGGTCTCGGCGATCCACTCGTTCCGGTCGCGCGACCGCGATTCGTTGCGGACCTCCTGGTCCCGCCACTCGCTCATGCGATCACCGTCCCGGCGATCGAGAAATGCCGGGATCGAGTTCGAGGATCTTCCGGATGCCGTTGTCGATCCGGAGCCTGCCGCCACGGCTCGCGACACGCTGCTCGCACCCGATCACCCCGAGCCACCCCGCTCCGTCGATGAACTCGAGGTCCTCGATGTCCAAGACGACGTCTCGAGACCCGCTACGGGCCACGGCCTGATAGAGCCCGGGCACCGCGGCGGCGTCGAACCATCCGCTCAGGACAGACGCGCAGGGCATCGTTCGACTCCTCGACCAGCACTGAGAAGCTCTCGGAAGGAACCCGCATCACGACTCCCTTTCGCCTGGAGGGCTGACCCTCCGTGCCTGGGAGCGTGTCTTTGGGCTCCGGGATACGCCGATCACCGGCGCGACGCGACCAGGATCTGGGGTCGCCTGACAACCGTACGCCTCCCCTCGCGAACACGCAATGGCTACGTTAGGCTCGTGGGGTTGGAAAAGGCTGCCATGAAGGATGGCGGGGGGCTCGACGGACTCCGGATCCTCGTCGCAGACGGGCACGGGCACCGCCTCGACGAGGTCCTTCGAAGCGTGACCGAGCTCGGCCACGAGGTCGTGGGACAGGCGAGCCTCGGCGACGTCGCCGCGGCCACGGCGGCCGTATACCCGGACGCCGCGATCGTGATCGTCGGTGAGAGCACGGAACATGCGCTCGACCTCATCGGCCGGATCGTGACCGAGGCCTCCTGTCCGGTGATCGCGATCCTCGACGTCGAGGACGAAGCCTTCATCCGCGACGCCGCCAAGCGCGGGATCTTCGCGTACATCACGCTCGGTCGGGACGCCTCCGCGCTGCAGAGCTCGCTCGACGTCGTGCTGTCCCGGTTCGCCGAGTACCAGGGCCTGGAGGGCGCGTTCGCTCGACGGGCGATCACGGAGCGGGCCAAGGGCATCCTGATGGAACGGCACTCGGTGGACGAGAAGCGCGCGTTCGAGATGCTTCGGGACGAGGCCCGGCGGTCGAACCACAAGGTCATCGAGGTCGCCGAGGCCGTCACGGTCAGCGTCAACCTGCTTCCGAAGTCGCAGGCGAGTAGGGGAAGATGCCCGGAAGCAACGACCCGAACACCGGCATCATCGAGGAGTTCCGCGCGAACGGCGGCAAGGTCGGCGGCTACTTCGAAGGTGCGACGTTGCTGATCCTCCACACCAAGGGCGTGAAGACCGGCCTTGCGCGGATCAAGCCCCTGGACTACCTACCGGACGGCGAGCGGTTCGTGGTCTTCGGCACGAAGGGTGGTGCGCCGACCGATCCGTACTGGGTGCGCAACGTCCTCGCGGATGCGGAGCCGTCGGTCGAGCTCGGCGATCGTGTCCTTGCGGTGCGAGCGGTGGAGATCACCGGGCCCGAGGCGGACGAGCTCTACGAGCGGCAGGTGGAGCGGCGCCCGGGGTTCGCCGAGTACAAGCGGACGACCGGCCGCCGGATCCCGGTGATCGCGCTCGATCCCGTGGGTAAGCGGTCAAGCTTGTCCGCCGTCCCGCCGAAACCCTCTAGGTGAGCTCCGACGGCGAGACCTACCGGAAGAGGATCGAGGACCCGCTCATCGGCCGGCGGTCCGGCCAGGCGATGAGGAGGAGCGCCCTCACGAAGTATCGAGAGGTCCTCGCCGCGCACCTCGTCATGAGCGTCGCCGATCTGCGGCTCAAGAAGCGAGTCACGGAACGTACCCGACGGCAGGGGAGAACCGTCTCACTGACCTGACGGCTTCGACTCCACGTCGGTCCGCCAATCGATCGCGACCACCCGCACCGGGCGGTCGAGCCCCTTCAGCGAGACCTCGCGCTCCTCGCCGACCCCGAACGGGATGGCCCGGGACGCGACGGTGGACGCCGTCACGAGGATCTCGCCGCCCTCGGCGATCGCGCTCACGCGCGCGGCTTCGTGCACGCCGAGCCCCGCGTAGTCGTCCGCGATCACCGTCGCCTCGGCTGAATGCAACCCGATCCGCACCTGAGGCGCGAACCCGTGTTTGCCCCGGTGGTCGGTGAGCCGTCGCTGGATCGCGACCGCGCAGCTCGCCGCGGCGGCCGCGTCCCCGAATGACGCGAAGAACCCGTCGCCGGTCGTGTGGACGACCTTGCCGTGGTGCGAGCCGATCTGGGTTCGGAGCGTGTCGTCGTGCCAGCGCAGGATGCCCTCCCACGCCTCGTCGCCGATCGTGCGGACCAGGTCGGTCGAACCCACGATGTCTGTGAACATGAACGTCCGGACGACGCGACGTCCGGCGTCGCCTGCGTCACCTGCGCGGATCATCTCCTCGCATCGTTCGGCGTCCCGAACGGCCCCGAGACCTTCGAACGCCGCTTTGGCCGACCGGAGCTCGAGGACGGCCGAGGCCTCGTCGCCGCCGGCGCGGTACGCGACCGCCAGCCAGCGGCGCGCCTGCGCTGACTCGAACGGTGCATCGGCCCCGGTCCACACGCGGACCGCCTTGCGGAGCTCGGCGATCGCGGCGGCGGCGTCCTCCTCGTACGTGAACGTCGCACCCAGCGCCTGGTGCGCGGCCGCCTGCAGCATCGGTGCGCCGATCGTCGCGGCGGTCGCGCGGAGCTCCTCTGCCGCCTCGCGTGCCTCGGCCACGTCGTACGCGGCCAGGGCGATCTCGACCCGCGCCGGCAGCATGCGTGCTCGGTCGAGGGGGTCCGTCGCATCCGCGAGCGCGGTGCCGATCGACGATCGAGCCGCGTCGATCTGGCCCCGCGCGAGGCGGAGCAACGCGATCCCAGGCTGCGGCTCGTGCCCAAGCCGGTGGGCCTGCTCGAACGCCTCCTCGGCGCGGTCGAGGTCACCGCGGCGCATCCGCACCTCGCCCACTTCGTACGCGCCCGCCCCCGCCTGCGGGAGCCGCCCGAACCCCTCCAGCTCCGTCTGCGCCTTGCTGGCCTCGTCTTCGGCCTCCGCGTACGAGCCTCGGAGCCGCATGATCTCGGCCCGCTGCACCCGGCAGATGCCCGGGAAGCCGGTGATCGCCTCGCGCTCGCACCAGCGCGCGGCCGCCTCGGTCCACTCCGCCGCCCGCCGGTAGTCGGCGACGCTCCGGCACACCCCGATCGTGATGCAGTAGATGTTCCCGGCGGCGTACGGCGTGAGTTCACCGCCGACGGCCGCCAGGGTCGCCTCGTCCACGAGCGAGAGCCCCTGCTCGAGCTGTGTGTGCATCACGAGGATCGCGCCCTCCAGCGCCCGCCCGAACGCCACGAGGTCCCGGTCCCCGAACCGCGCACCGATCTCCTCGGCCGCGAGCGCGTGCTGCTCCCCCTCCTCGACCTCGCCCCGCTCGAACGCCGAACGGACGAGGCAGAGCTCGAGCCATCCCTGCTCGATGCATTCAGGTTCGTCCGCCAGCAGCCGCGTCGCGCGCTGCAGCCAGCCGTTCCACACCGCCGAATCCAGCCGGTCGGCGTACTCCATCGCGAGCCGGAGACCCACACCGGCGGCCTCCCGTTTCCTCCCCTCGGCGGAGAAGCGCTGCGTAGGCGCGCTCGAATGCGTCGATGCTCTCGTCCGGATGCGCGCTCCACCACGCCGCCTCAGCCAGGCGCACGAGGTCCTCGCTCGACAGGCCCGCATCGTCGAGCGAGACGAAGCCCTCGTACGCCTGCTGCCACGCGTGCGCGTCGAGCGCCTGCCGGGCACGTTCCAGGGTCGTTGCATCCGTCACCGCCGGTCCTCCCGGACCGGATGATGGCACGCGGTCGATCGCAGCAGCGACGCGTGCTCTAGACTGCCGAGGTCGTTCGCGCGCGAAAAGGAGGCCGATGGGCGACCGACCGCGCCGGCACGACGAGATCAAGGGGGCGACCGTTCTGCTGACGGGATGGTCGGAGGGCCGTGAGCGAGAGGTCGCCGACGCGCTCGGCAAGATCTCCTCGACGCAGATCGAGCTCGATCGGCTCGAGCTCCCCTTCGTCGCCCTCCCGAAGGCCTCGCTCGAGAAGGCCGAGGCCGCCCGCGATCTCCTGCTCGAAGCCGGTGGTTCGGTCGATCTGGAGGACGCCTGGGTCACGCGGGACGCGCCGCGGCCCGTCGCATCGCGGCCGGTGTGCCCGTTCTGCGGCTCGACGAAGACGCAGCCGTACACGCACGCCGGCCCGGCCGCGCGGACGTCGATGAAGTGCACGACGTGCGGCCAGCGGTTCCGCGTGTCGGCGACCCGGTAGACCGCTCGCTCCGGGTCTCAGTCCTCCTCGTTCTTGCGGAGCTGCTTGGTCCGCGCCCGCCGCTTCTTGTCGGCCAGGCGGCGTTCGACGGCACCACGTCGGGGTTTGGTCGGGCGGCGCCGCGGAGGCGGCGGCGCGAGCGCCTTCGCGAGGATCGCGGCGAGCCGTTCGAGCGCGGCCTCACGGTTGCGGAGCTGCGAGCGATGCTCGGACGCGGTCACGGTGATCACGCCGTCGACCAGCCGCTTCGAGAGCCGGTCGAGCACGCGGGCGCGTTGCACCGGGCCGAGCGACGTGGTCCTCGCCAGGTCGAGGCTGAGCTCCACGCGCGAGTCGGCGGTGTTCACCGACTGACCGCCCGGACCGGACGAACGGCTGAACCGCCACCGCAGCTCGCGCTCGGGGACGACCACCGAACGGGTCACACGCAAAGGACCGGCCATCAGGCCCATTTCATACACTCCGCGCGTGAAGATCGGCGTGGTCGTGCCGGCGGCGGCGAGCGACAGCGAGGGCGGTCGACCGTCGTGGCCGGCGGTCCGGTCGTTCGCGCGATCGGCGGAGGCGCACGGTCTCGACTCCGTGTGGATGTACGACCACTTCTTCCACAAACCCTCCGACGGACCGATCGACGGCCAGCTGGAGGCGTGGACCGTCGTCAGCGCGCTCGCGGCCGCGACCGAACGCGTGGAGATCGGCACGCTCGTGCTCTGCTCGAGCTTCCGCAGCCCGGCGCTCGTCGCCAAGATGGCCGCCACGGCCGACGAGGTGAGTGGCGGTCGGCTGATCCTCGGCCTCGGCGCCGGGTGGCACGACGCCGAGTACGACACCTTCGGCTTCCCGAAGGATCGCCGCGTCGATCGTTTCGAGGAGGCGCTGGGGATCGTCGTCCCGCTGGTCCGCGGCGAGACCGTCACGTTCGATGGCCGCTACTACGAGGCGCGGGACGCGATGCTCGAACCTGCTCCGTCCCGCAGGATCCCCGTGCTGGTGGCGGCCTTCGGCCCGCGGATGCTCCGGCTCACCGCACGGTACGCGGACGCATGGAACACCGCGTGGTTCGGCGCGCCGGACGAACGGCTCCGCGAGCGGCTCGAGCACCTCGATGCCGCCATCGCGGCGGAGGGTCGCGACCCGGCGACGCTCGAACGAACCGTGGGGATCGAGGTCCGCGATCCCGAGCACGTTGGGATGGCCGACGACGACGGCGAAGACCGGTCGTTCCGAGGTTCGGTCGACGAGCTCGCCGAGGCGATCGACGCGTACGAGGCCCTCGGCATCGGCCACCTGATCGTCATCCTGCAGCCGATGACCGAGGCGTCGCTGGAGCGGTTGGCGCTAGCCCTCTCGCGCCGGCGCTGAGACCGCGGCGCGTTCGCGGGCCGTCCGTCGCCACAGCACGGTCAGGCTCGCGAGCGTCCCGAGGAGCCCGAGCGCCGAGGCGACGAGGAGGACGTTCGCGTGGCTCTCGAGCGAGTCGCCGACGACCTGGCTTCCGATCGCGATCGCCACGAGGCCGATGCCCGCGCCGACGACCAGCGCGAGACCGGCCGCGATCCGCTCACCCGCGGGCAACCAGATCCCGAGCGCACCCGTGGCGACGGCACCGATCCCGACCAGGGCGACCGCCAGGGTCATCGTGGTTTCCGGGTCCATGGAGCGATGGTGGCTGGTCGGTGCGAGCGGGACAAGCGTTGCGACCGAAACGCCACGGAACCAGGTCGGATTCGTCGCACGAGCGGGGGGTTGTGTGGCTCGGACCGGTTCAGCCGCCGCACGCGCAGGCGCCGCCGCACGCGCAGCCGCCCGAGGCATGAGGCCGCGTCTCGCCCGTCGGCGCCTTGCCGGCGATGAACGAGAACTGCCGGCGCACCCGCTCGCCGCCGCACGACGGACAGGCGAGGGCGGTGTCGACCGACGCCGTCATCGGGCGCCGGTCCTCGAACCGGTGCTCGCACGCCATGCAGAGATATTCGTACGCGGCCATAGGCCTGAAGGATACCCCGCGGGGGGCGCGCCGTGTCGGAGCGCGGGCGTAGGGTTCGGCCGTGGAAGGGTCGAACTTCCGCGGGTCGAGCCGAGCCCGGTCGAAGGCCCGCGATAGACCCCAGCGTCAGCCGGACTCGCGCGCCGCTCGCTTCTCCTCGTAGTGCGCGGCCATCGCGTCCAGCATCGACAGGTAGTTCGTGATGCCGTCGCGGGCCTGCTCGGCCTCGTCGGAAAGCCCGGTCACCTTGTCGATCTTCCAGTGCGTGAACAGCACCGGCAGCACCACCTCGTCGTGGTGGATCCGAAGGTCGTAGATCCCCGCCTTGGCGATCTCGATCGCCTTCTGCTTGAACTCGGGGATGTCCAGACCCGGCATCGCGAACCCCGTCACCTGCCGGTTGATCGCCAGCATCATCTCGGAGGGCGCGATCTCGAGCGCGGCCTTGCCGAGCTCGCGGTAGAAGACGTAGTGGAGGTTCTCGTCGGTCGCGATGCGCGCCGTGAGCTTCTCGATCACCGGATCCTGCGTGAAGGTTCCCGTGTTGCGGTGGGCGATCCTCGTGGCGAGCTCCTGCAGCGTCGTGTAGACGACCCCGTCGAGCGGGTCGAGCGCACGCGAGCCGCCGTTCCCGTCCGGGTAGTAGCCGCGCGAGACCTGATCCATCCGCCCGCGCTCGAGCACGACCGGATCGAGGCCGCGCGTGACGGTCAGGTAGTCGCGGAGCACGATCGCGTGCCGGCCCTCCTCGGCCGTCCACCTTCGGACCCACTCGCCCCACACGCCGCCGCGGCCGAAGATCTCCCACAACGCGAGGTGGTAGTAGGGCAGGTTGTCCTCGGTCAGCAGGTTCACCTCGAGGGCGGTTCGCGACACGATGCCGAGCGCGCTGTCGGTCTCCTCCCAGGGCTCGTCGACGTAGTTGCGGCCCACCTCGTAGGGGACGTACTCGTGCGGGAACCACTCGGTCGCCGCGGACAGGTGCCGTTCGAGGCCGCGCAGCATCGTGGGCTCGAGCAGCTCGAGCATCTCGGCAGGGGGGGTCGGCGGTACGTTCGTCTTCACTCGTGCCTCCAGCTTCGAAGCCTTCAGCCGAGTGGTTGGGGCTGAACGCGCGCGACCGATGGGTTGGGGCCGCAAGGAACCGCCCACGCGGTCGTGGGCGCCACGGGAGTATACCCGCAGGTCGGAGGCCACATGGCCCCCGCGGCGGCGGTCGCCTTCTCGATCATCGTCGGCGCGAACTTCGCCTCGGGGGCGCTCCCGCTCTCGGTGCTGTTCGCGCTGGTCGGGTGCCTGCTGGTCGCGATCTCGATCGGTCAGCTCGCCAAGCACCTGCCGTCGGCCGGCGGCTTCTACACGTACACGGCCCGCGGGATCCACCCATCGATCGGGTTCCTGGTGGCCTGGGGGTACGCGTTCGTCGAGCCGCTCGTGGCGCCCGCGCTCTACCTGATCTTCGCGCAGGTGGTCGCCGGCACGCTGCAGACCGAGTTCGGCTGGTCGTTCTCGACCTGGTGGTGGATCTCCGCGATCGCCGCCGCGGTCCTCGTGTTCCTGCTCGGCTGGTACGGGATCCAGATCAGCACGCGCGTCGGCACGATCCTCGGCGTGTTCGAGATCGCGGTCTTCACCGCCCTCGCGATCTGGCTGATCGTGGACGCCGGGAGCGACAACGACCTCGCGGTCTTCGGCACGACCTTCGCGACCGTCCCGGGGTTCGACGGGCTCTCGGGGGTGATCGCCGGGTCCGTCTACACGATCTTGGCGTTCATCGGGTTCGAGGCGGCGGCGCCGCTCGCGGAGGAGGCGAAGGATCCACGCCGGACGATCGGGCGGGCCGTGATCCTGTCGTGCATCGGGATCGGCGTGTTCTACGTCCTGACGACCTACGCGGCGGACGTGTACTTCGGGCCGGGCCGGTTCTCCGAGTTCCCGATGTTCGGCGGCGGCAACCCCTGGGACGCGCTCGCCCGGGCCGCGTGGGGCGCCGGCTGGGTGCTGATCTTCCTCGCGATCGCGAACTCGGCCATCGCCAACTCGAACGCGAGCTCGAACGCGGCCACCCGGACGTCGTTCGCGATGGTCGGATCCGGCTGCTGCCGGCGATGCTCGGCCGGACGCACCCGGTCTACCGTTCACCGCATGTCGCAGTGTTCGTCCAGTTCGTGATCGGGGTCGGCGTCGCGCTGTGGCTCGGTCCCAAACGGAATACTCCGGCTTCCCGTCGTTGAATGAGGCCGTCCAACCCACCAGCACCCGAGGAGCCCATGGCGAACTGCACGATCTGCGGCGACGAGCTCCATCCCGAGCGAGCCGAGAAGTACGACTACTGCACCAAGCGCTCGTGCCGCGAGCGCGCGGCGAAGGCACTCCGGATCGCCAGCGTCGGCGTGAACAAGGCCGCCGATCAGTTCGTGGTGCTCGACGAGCACACCGAGCGGGAGATGGCGAAGGGCCGCTTCAAGAAGGAGCCGGAGGCCTCGGGGTCGGCCCGGACGCGTTCGCGGACGCCGACCACCCACACCCCGCAGCCCGCTCCCGAACTGGTCCCACGGTCGTCGGCCCGGCCGTCGCGCCCTCGGTGGAGCGAGGCGCAGGAGCGACTCGCGCTCACGTACCGGGCCATGGGGATGAACCCCGAGCAGATCGCGAAGAAGCTGGGTGTGAGCCCGTACCTCGTCACGCAGATCCTGCTCACGGCCTCGAGCCACGGCAAACGCTGAGAACGACCCAGCGCGAAGCCGGCACCCGCCGTACCCTGGAACCGTGACGGTGGCTCGCGCCCTCGAGGCCGTCCTCGGCCCCGACCTCCCGATCGCCGTGCGCGCGTACGACGGCAGCCGGCTGGGGCCGGCCGACGCGCCGGCCACGCTCCTGGTCCGCTCACCCGATGTGTTCCGGCGTCTGGTCACGGCGCCGGGTGAGCTCGGGCTCGGGCGCGCGTACGTCTCCGGCGAGCTCGACGTGGAGGGCGACCTGTACGCGGCGCTCGCGGCGCTCCGGGACCGGATCCCGGATCTGCGGGCGTTCGGCGCACGGCAGTGGGCGGAGGTGCTCCGGCTCGCCGGCTCGTCGGTCGCGCGCACCGGCCTGCGTCCCCTCCCGGTCCCGCCCGAGGAGGCCCGCCTCGGCGGCATCCGCCACTCGAGGGAACGGGACGCGGCCGCGATCGCGCACCACTACGACGTCTCGAACGCCTTCTACCGGATGGTGCTCGGTCCCTCGATGACGTACTCGTGCGCGGTGTGGGAACGCCGCCCGACGTCACGCTCGAGGACGCGCAGGCCGAGAAGTACGAGCTCGTGTGCCGCAAGCTCGGGCTCGAGCCGGGGATGCGGCTGCTCGACGTGGGCTGCGGGTGGGGCGGGATGGTCCTGCACGCCGCGGCGAACCACGGCGTTCGAGCGGTCGGCGTGACGCTCTCGCGCCGCCAGGCCGAGTGGGCCGAGAAGGCGGTCGCCGATGCGGGACTTGCCGACCGCGTCGAGATCCGGTACCAGGACTATCGCGACGTTCGCGACGGTCCGTTCGACGCGATCAGCTCGATCGGGATGTTCGAGCACGTGGGCCTGTCGCAGCTCCGCGTGTACTTCGGCGGGTTGCGGCGGCTCTTGCGTCCGGGCGGCCGCCTGCTGAACCACGGGATCAGCCGCCCGCCGAACGCCGGCCGAACTCGCTTCCGGCGCAACGGCTTCATCGACCGCTACGTCTTCCCCGACGGCGAGCTCCACGAGATCGGCAGCGTCGTCTCGACGATCCAGCGGAGCGGCCTCGAGGTCCGACACCTCGAGAGCCTGCGCGAGCACTACGCGCTCACCCTGCGCGCGTGGGTGCGTAACCTCGAGTCGAGCTGGGACGACGCCGTCGCCGAGGTCGGCTCGGGCCGCGCGCGCGTCTGGCGTCTGTACATGGCGGCTTCCGCGCTGAACTTCGAGGCCGGCCGAACGCAGGTGCACCAGGTGCTGGCGGTCAGGCCCGACCGAGGCCGCTCCGGGCTGCCGCTCCGTCCGCGGTTCGAGGATCCATCGGAGCGCTGACGATCCGCGCGTGAGACGGGTTACCCGCCTACCGCTGGCCGAAGTGACGAACGCGCGAGAGCAGCTCGTCGGACGGCCTGCCCTCGTACGCCGCCTCCCATCCGACGACGTCGGGACGAGCGCCGAGGAGCACGATCACCACACCGTCGCGCCGGGGTCCTGGATGCAGACCGCCGGCGACCCGCCACCCGTGGGCGCCGCCGCGCACCAGCGCGGCCGACGGCGCCGTGAATCCGCGTTCGCCGCGCTCACGCAGCCGCGAGGCCTCGCGCCGGCACGCGACGTAGGAGCGAGGTCCGCCGGTCATCGTGGCGCGCGGCAGCCGAGGCCTCGCGGTCGGGAGGTCGCCCACGTCGACCGCCCACATCGAGCGACGGATCTCGGCGACGTCGCTCGGATCCGTGATCTCCTCGTGACGAAGGAGCTCCGCCCACGCTCCCTCGGGCCGGTCGGCGAACGTGTTCACCGGCCCCTCGCCCTCCGCGTTCCAGCGGCCGGCGGGCTGGCCCCCGCTCTCCCACAGGAACGGGAACCGCGGGTCGGTGTGCCGGTAGACGATCACGTCGCCGGCGAGGCCGTCAGCGAGCGCGCCAGCGCGAGGACCCGTTCGGCATCGGCGCCGTCGGGATCCCACGCTCCCGACAGGAGCGCGTCCGGCGGGCGACCGCCGAGCGTGGTCCTGACGCGCTCGAACCATCGACGGACCCCGACCTCCGAGTAGGCGCCGCGGAGCTCCGCCACGATCCGCGCGAGCAGGTGCAGGCGCGCGGCCACGACGTCGGGCGTCGGACGTTCTTCCTTGGCGTAGCGGCGCAGGCTCGCGACGGACACGCCGAGGAGCGCGGCGAGCCGCTCGACGCCGAACAGCTCGACCATCGCCGGCCACTCGAACGCCGGCATCGGCGACCCTTCGAGCGCGAGTCCGAGCTCCCGGAGCGCCGCCGCGACGTGGCCGGGCGGCCTGGGCGGCCGGCGGAGGGACGCCGCCGCGGACTCGCCGATCCCGACCTCGGCGGCTCGTGTGGCGACCGCTCGGATGACCTCGAGCGTGAGCTCGTCGACGTCGTCGGGCAGCAGGCCCATCGCTTCCATCGACTTCAGCACGTCGATCGCGGCGTCGGTGGTCTCGGGTTCGTCCAGTGGAGGCTCGATGGAGCGGATCTGGAGCTTCGTCATGCTCCATATCCTATCCGTATCAGCTCCAACCGTCACGGTCGCCATCACGGCGACGCTACGGCCCCGCACCGACAGCGTCGGATCTCCCACATCGTTCGCGCGTTCCCGCGAGAAGATGGAACCCATGGACGGCAGCAACGACCCGGACGAGGAGGCGCTCGACGCCTACTCGCGGGTGGTCACGTCGGTCGCCGAGCGCCTGATCCCTTCCGTCGCGAGCCTGCAGGTGCGAGCGCGCGTGCGCGGAGCCCGGGTGGACGGCGCGGGCTCGGGGGTGGTCATCACCCCCGACGGGTTCGCGCTGACCTCGGCGCACGTGGTGGGCGGGACCGATCGCGGGTCGGCCTCGTTCGTGGACGGGCGCGAGGTCCCCTTCGACGTGGTCGGCCGCGATCAGCTCTCGGATCTGGCGGTGCTCCGCCTGCAGAACACCGGCAGCCTCGAGCCGGCGGAGCTCGGCGAGGCCGCGGGGCTCCGCGTCGGTCAGCTCGTCGTCGCGATCGGCAACCCGATGGGGTTCGCGGGATCGGTCACGGCGGGCGTGGTCAGCGCCCTCGGCCGCGCCCTCCCGGTGCAGGCCGGCCGCGTCGTCGAGAACGTCATCCAGACCGACGCCGCGCTCAACCCCGGGAACTCGGGCGGAGCGCTCGCCGACGGACGCGCTCGGGTCGTCGGGATCAACACGGCCGTCGCCGGCGTCGGGCTCGGCCTCGCGGTCCCGATCGACGACTCCACCCGCCGCATCATGCACGCGCTGATGACGTCGGGGCGGTTCCAACGCGCGTACATCGGGATCGCGGGCGGCGGGCGTCCCCTGCCGCCCCGCGTGGCCGCAGCGGTGGGACGCGACCACGGGGTCGAGGTCATGGAGGTCGTCGCGGGCAGCCCTGCCGCTCGCGCCGGCATCAGGTCCCACGACCTGATCGTCGAGCTCGACGGCGTGGCGATCTCGGACGCTCGCGACCTGCAGCGTTTGATGGTCGGTGACGTGATCGGCCGGTCGGTCGACGCGCTCGTCTGGCGCGATGGCGTGCTCCGCACGATCACGGTGCATCCCGCCGAGCTGACGGCCGCCTGAACACGGCGGCGGGCCGGTTCAGCGGGTGAGGTCGCCGGCGATGAGCACGTCGTCGCCGACCACGTGGACCGCCCGATGCTCGATCCGGATGGAGCTCGCCACCTCGGTGATGCCGAGGTCCCTCACCGCTTCGGTCCCGCTGCCCAGCACGCGCGGGGCGATGCCGACCACGAGCCGGTCGGCGAGCCCGAGCGACAGGAACGACGTGATCACGCGCGCGCCGCCCTCCACGAGCACGGACCGGATCCCGTCACCCAGCAGCGCGCGCAGCGCCGCGCCGAGGTCGACACCGTGCGAGCCGGCCGGCACGACCAGGACCGACACGCCGCGTCGGCGGAGCTCGGTACGGCGCTCGGCCGAGGAGGCACTCGTGGTGACGATGGTGGTCGCGGCATCGTGGGAGAGCACGCGGGCGTCGCCCGGGGTCCGGAGCCCGGAGTCCAGCACGACCCGGATCGGCGAGTTGCCCGGCACCATGCGAACCGTGAGCTGCGGATCGTCCGCGATCACGGTTCCGACGCCCACGAGCACCGCGTCGCACGCGGCGCGGAGGGCGTGCGACGTTCTCCGCTCCTGTTCCCCGCTGATCCACCGGGCGTCGCCGGTCGACGTGGCGATCCGCCCGTCGAGCGTCTGGGCGTACTTGAGGGCGACGTAGGGACGCGCCTCCCCGGCGCGGACCTCGCCGAGGAGCGAGCCGACGTCGGGTGGCGGCCCCGCGCCGTCCGGGAGCGGCTCCCCCATGGGTGCCGCGTGCCCCATCACGGCCTGCTTCGTCGCGAGGTAGCGGACGTTCCGAGCGTGCGCCGCCGTCGGGAGCCCGACGACCGCTCGCACCCTGATGCCACCCGCCGTGAGCGCGGCCGCCTTGTCCCGGTTGTTGGTCATCAACCGGACCGAGCGGACGCCCAGGGCTCGCAGGCACGCCGCGACGTCGCCGTAGCTCCGCTCGTCGACACGGAAGCCGAGGTGCTCGTTCGCCTCCGCCGTGTCGAACCCCTGGTCCTGCAGCATGTACGCGCGGAGCTTGTTGGCCAGGCCGATCCCGCGCCCTTCGTGCCCGGTCGAGTAGACGAGCACGCCGCGTCCCTCGGCGGCGATCGCGCGGAAGGCGTGCTGCAGCTGGGTCCGGCAGTCGCACCGCAACGAGCCCAGCGAGTCGCCGGTGACGCATTCGGAGTGCATCCGGACCAAGACGTCCTCACCGTCGCCGATCGTGCCTCGACACAGGCACAGATGGACGGAGCCCTCCCACTCGAACGCGTGGGTCTCCCACTCGCCGAACGGCGAGGGCAGCGTCAGGCTCGCGATCTCCTCCGGGACGAGCGCGGTTTCGGGCACAAGCAATCCTGTTCCCATCCGGGTCGATCCGCAATCGCCGGACCGGTCGGCGATCGCGAAGGCGGTTGGCCACGGCTGCCCACGGGTACCCTCCAACCCCATGGAGGGACGCGCGCTTCGGTTCGTCGCCCCCCGCCGCGTCGAGATCCAGCCCGTGGAGGTTCGGCCGCCGGGCCCCGGGGAGCTCCTCGTCCGGACGCGGTGGTCCGGCATCAGCGGCGGGACCGAGCTGCTCGCCTACCGGGGGGAGCTCGACCCCGACCTCGAGCTCGACGAGACGATCGCGTCCTTGGGGGGCAGCTTCCGGTACCCGTTCGCGTACGGCTACAGCTGCGTCGGCGAGGTCGAACGCTCCGGCGTCGACGGGCTCGGGGAGGGAACGACGGTGTTCGCCTTCCACCCTCATCAGGACCGCTTCACCGTGGCGGCCGCCGACGTCGTGACGGTCGACGGCGTCGACGGACGCGTCGCGACGCTGTTCCCCCTGGTCGAGACCGCGCTCCAGGTGACGCTGGACGCCGGCTCGCGCATGGACGAGCCGGTCGTCGTCCTGGGTCTCGGTCCGGTCGGCGTGCTGGCAGCGGCCCTGATCCAGCGATCGGGCGCGGACGTGATCGGCGCCGATCCGCGTGAAGATCGGCGCCGGACGGCGGCGACGTTCGGGCTTCGCGCTCTGGACACGTCGGAGATCCGTGCAGCGGTCGCAGCGTCCACGTCGGGCGACGGCGTGCCGCTCGTGATCGACGCCACCGGGAGCCCGTCCGCCCTGCCGGTCGCTCTCGAGCTTCTGGCGCACGAGGGAGAGGCGCTGGTGTGCAGCTGGTACGGGACCAAGGAGGTGCGGCTGCCGCTCGGCCGAGCCTTCCATCGGCGCCGGCTCCAGATCCGGAGCACGCAGGTCTCGACGATCCCCTCACGGCTCGCCGGGCGCTGGGACGTTCCGCGCCGGCGAAGCGCCGCGAGACGACTGATGACCGAGCTGCCGTTGAAGCTGCTCGCGACGCACGAGGTGCCGTTCGAACGGGCGGCGACGGCGTACGCCGCGCTCGATCGCGGCGACGACGGCGTGATGCACGTGGCGCTGAAGTTCTGATGTTCGAGGTCGGCGCCTCGACCTCGTTCCGCGCGCTCCATCGGATGCCGGAGCAACCGCCACCCGAGAACGAGCTGCACCCGCACGACTACCGCGTCGAGGTCGTGGCCGAACGGGAGCGCCTCGATGAGCGCGGCATGGTGTGCGACCTCGACGTCGTCACGGGTTCGCTGGCCGACGTGGCCGATCGCGTTCGCGGCCGCGACCTGTCGGAGGTCTGCGGGAACGAGGCCGTCACGGTCGAGATCCTCGCCGCCTGGATCCACGCTCGCCTCGCGCGGCCGCTCGGCGACGACGGGGCCGAGATCGTCTCGGTGCGGGTCTGGGAGTCCGCCGACGCGTTCGGAGGGATCCGTGCACCCGTCTGACGTCCGGACGAGACGGGCGCACCTCCGGCTCTGCCTCGTGACGCTCGGCGATCCGAACCAACGCACCGGCGGCTACCGCTACCACCGCATGATGGCCGCGGCCGCGGCCGACCATCGCGCCGAGCTGCGGTTCGAGCGGGTCCCGCCGCTCCCCTGGCCGATCCCGGCGCTGCCGGCGGCCCGGACCGCTCCGCGCGGCGGCCGAGGGCTCGGACGCGATCCTGCTCGACAGCATCGCGGCGGCGTACGCCGCGCCCTGGATCGCCCGGATCCGCACACCCGTCGTCGCGGTCGTGCATCAGCCGCCCGGCGGCGTGGGCCACGGCAGGGTGCGCTCGAACGCGCAGCGGAGGCTGGACGGGCTCGCCTACCGTTCGGCTGCCGGGATCGTCGCCGCGAGCGAGACCCTCGTCGACGAGCTCCGAGCGATCGGCGTGCCGGCCGACCGGATCGTCGTCGTGCCGCCCGGGTCCGACGTCCCGATCGCGAGCGGTCCGCCGCTCGACCTGCGTCGTGGCCGCGGGGTATCGGTGCTCTGCGTCGCGAACTGGACGCCGAACAAGGGGATCCTCGAGCTGCTGGACGCGTTCGCCACGTTGCCGGAGGGGGCCGCCACGCTGTGGTTGGTCGGGGCTCTCGACGTCGATCGCCGGTACGCCGAACGCGTCCGCCGCCGGATCGCGGCGCCGGACCTCGTCGACCGCGTCGTCGTGCGCGGCTCCGTGCCGATCGAGGAGGTCGGCCGGCTCTACCGATCGGCCGACGTGTTCGCGCTCTGCTCGTTCGTCGACGCGTACGGAACGGCGTGGGCCGAGGCGATCGCGGCGGGCCTCCCCGTCGTCGGGTGGCGCGCCGGCAACCTGCCGCGACTCGCCGAACAGGGTCGCGAGGCGCTCATGGCCGACCCCGGCGACCTCGCCGGCCTTGCGTCGGCGCTTCGAGCGATCACCACGGACCCGTCCCTCCGCGAGCGCCTCGCGGCGGGCGCCCGACGCCGCGCCGAGACGCTGCCGACGTGGCGAGCGTCGGCGGACCGGTTCTTCGCGGCGGTGCGCGAGCTCCTGCGGTCTCCGGCGTCGTGACGGCCGAGCCGTCCCTTCGCGCGGTGCTGTTCGATTTCGACGGCACGCTCTGGGACTCCGAGACGGCGGTGTTCGGCGTGTTCCGGGAGCTCTTCGCAGAGCACGGGGACGAGCTCACGCTGCAGACATGGTCGGCCGCGATCGGCACGGTCGGCGGGTTCGACCCCTATGCGGCGCTGAACCGGCTGCACGACGACCAGCTCGACCTCGAGGACCTGCGCGCGACCACCGAGGCGCGGATCCGCGAGGCCGCCCGCGAGGTTCCGCTGCGGCCCGGGGTCGCCGGGTTCCTCCGGCAGCTGGACGGAGCCGGCGTCCGGCGAGCGCTCGTGAGCAGCGACCGGAGCGAGTGGCTCGTCACCCATCTCGAACGCCTCGGTTGGCCGGACGGATGGTCGGCGATCGTCAGCGCCGACGGCGACGCCGCGCGCGCCAAGCCCAACCCCCACCTCTACCTGGCGGCGCTCGAGCTCCTGGACGTGCCCGCGAGCGAGACCTTCGCGGTCGAGGACTCGCCGAACGGGATCCGCGCCGCGAAGGCCGCCGGCATCCCGTGCGTCTGCGTCCCGAACGAGGCGACCGAAGGGCTCGACCTGTCCGAGGCCGACCTGGTGGTCCCGACCTTCGAGGGTCTTGCCGTGGACGACGTCTGGAGACGGGTTCGGCGACCGCGAAGCGGGTAGGAACCGAGCGAAGCCCGGCCGAAGAGCCGGACGAAGGAAGGGGGACTCCGATGGACGCACGCGACGGACGAACGGGCTCGTCAGCGCCCCCAGGAGCTCATCCGATCGATCGGGGCCGACCTGTCGCTGCTGATCCGGCAGCAGGTCGCCCTCGCGAAACAGGAGTTCCGCGGGATCGCCGCGGAGAAGGCCACCGGAGGCGGGTTGCTGGTCGGGGCGGCGATCCTGGGGCTGTTCGTGATCGGGTTCCTGGGTCTGGCCGGCGCGGCGGCGCTCGATCTCGTGCTGCCTCGGTGGGCCGCGTTGCTGATCGTCGGCGGGGTGTACCTGCTGCTCGCCGTGATCGCGGCCGTGCTCGGGCGCCAGGCGCTCGCCGCACCCGCGACGCCCGAGCGGACGAAGCAGATCGTGAAGGAGGACGTCGAATGGGCCAAACAGACACTGAAGCGATAGTGCAGATCGAGCAGACGCGGCGCCGGCTGGACTCGGAGCTCGAGGAGCTCGCGACCTACCTGCCGCCGACCGCCGCGCGAGTGAAGCGCAGCGCCGCGATCCTCGCGGGCGTGTCGGTCGGCGTGATGCTCCTCGGGTTCGTGCTGCGGAAGCGGCGCCAGCATGCGTCGACCCGTCGCCTGCGAGAGATCGAGGACCGGCTCGCGCGGATGGAGCAGCGGATGCGCCGGTAGCGACCGGTCGGCGTCGGCGTTGGTCGCGATAGCGATCTCGGTATCGGCGCCGTCCGGGCTACGGGAACGGCGGAGGGGTCAGAAGGCGTCGGGCCTGGGCGGAACGCCGTAGACCGGGGGCTCGATCCCACCTCGACGCCGGTAGAAGAGCCAGGCGACCAGCGCGCCGAACGCGAACCCCCCGACGTGCGCCCAGTACGCGACGCCGCCGTTCACATCCGACCCGAGCTGGCCCACGCCGCTGAACAACTGGAGCACGAACCAGATGGCCAGGACGACGCCCGCGCGGATCTCCACGACCGTGATGAAGAAGAAGATCACCAGCGTGGTCACCCGGGCGTGCGGGAACAGCACGATGTACGCGCCGAGGACCGCCCCGATCGCTCCGGACGCGCCGAGGCTCGGGATCGTCGAGTTCGCATCGAACGCGAGCTGCAACCCGGAGGCGGCCAGCCCGCCCAGCACGTAGAACAGCGGGTAGACGACGTAGCCCAACCGATCCTCGACGTTGTTCCCGAACACCCACAGGAACAGCATGTTGCCGCCGAGGTGGAGCCACCCTCCGTGCAGGAACATCGCGACGAACACCGAGAGCAGCCAGCTCTTGTCCGGGCACTCCTGCTGCACGGTCGATTGCACGAGCGCCCCGTTGCCGGCCCCGAAGTCCTCGTCGAGCGCCAGACGGGCCTCGAGACCTCCCTGCGCGAGGTTCTCCTGGTGCGAGACCTCGAACGGGATCTCGGCGTGACAGAAGTAGAAGACGTCCTGCTGTCGCTGGGTGCCGAACGACGGCTGCCACAGGACGAACACCGCGACGTTGGCCGCGATCAGGGCGATGGTCACCACGGGCGCCCGACGGGCGGGGTTCGAGTCCCGGATCGGGATCACGAGCGCCCGTCCCCGCCGCTCGAGGCCATGCTCGATGGTAGGCCGAAGCCCATGGTGTGAGCTACGTCACGGGTGGATGTCGTGGCATCTCTGATCGCCCTGCGATACAGAAATCGGTGTCGCAGCCGGCGGGAAGTAAGAGTGGGTCCAGCCTTCGCGCGCGGAGAGGGCAGCGCTACCCCAGCAGCCGGTAGAACCGCCAGAAGTCGGTCTCGATCGGCAGGATCTCGAACTCGCCGAACCCGGCCTCCGCCGCATAACGCCGCAGGACCGAGGGTCGCATCACGGCCCCGGTGGCGGCCGTCTCCGGATCGCCCATCGCGGACGGCAGGCACGAGACCACGCTCCACGCGTACGAGAGGCGCTCCGCGATCGGCGCCGGCACGGTGAAGACGTCCTCGACCAGCTCGTCGGCGATCACGACCGAGCCGCCGTCGGCGAGCATCCCGCGCGCGAGGCGGAGGGCCTCGACCGGCCGGGACATGTCGTGCAGCGCCTCGAAGATCGTCACGAGATCGAACGTCCCGGACAGGTCGGGATCCGACGCGTCGGCGACCGAGAACGTCACGCGGTCGGCCAGGCGCTCGGTCTCGGCGTTCGCGCGAGCGACCGCGATCACGTCCTCGTCGAGGTCGAACCCGTGCACCGTGATCGCGGGGTACGCGCGCGCCATCGCGATGCTCGACCAGCCGGTGCCGCAGGCGACGTCGGCGACCCGCGCCGGCGGTTCGGCGCGCAGACGACGGTCGACGTCGGGGATCGCCGGGAGCCACTCGGTGCCGAGGAGGTTGAGGAAGATCGCGCGGTTGAACTCGGCGCGACCCTCGGGCTCCCACGACAGCGGTGGCGGCGCGCCGCCGGTCCGGAAGGCGTCCACCAGATCCGGGAGCGGCCGCGCGGCGCGAACGATGTCGACGCCCTTGTAGGCGTCGTAGAGGAGATGATCCGGATCGGCGAGCACGGGCACGTGCTCGGGCGGCATGCGGTACCGGCGCGCGAGCGGCTCGGCCGCGGGATCGTCCACGTCCAGAAGGCCGCTCGCCGCGTGCTGCTCGAGCCATTCGCGCACGTAGCGCTCGAACAAACCTGTGCGCTCGGCGAGCTCGGACGAGGTGACGGGTTCGCCGTCGGCGAGCGCCCGGTACAGCCCGAGCCGCTCCCCCAGGTACACCGTGTAGAGCTCGAGCGCCCCGAGCGTGTTCGCCGGAGGCGGTCGGCGAGCGCCTTCGTCCGGTCGGCGAGAGGTTCCATGGTGGGCGATGTCAGACGGCGTCTCCCGGCCATCGCAGTTCGAGCGCGTCCAGGAGCTCGAGATCCCCCGGTGAGTGCCCGCACTCGGTGAGGTAGCGAGCCAGCTCGCTGCGATGCTGCGTCCCGTGGTTCACGACGTGGGCGAGGACCAGCCAGCGCGGCGCCGCGAAGTCCGCGCTCATCGCCAGCGACTCGGCCAGCGCCGCATCGTCGAGGGACTCCACGTACGTCCGCAGGCGCACGTCCTCCTCCAGACAGAACGCGTGGAGGGCCGGCAGGTCATCGAGCACGAAGCCGTGGTCCCAGACGTAGGTTTGCCCGACGTCGTTCCCGATGCAGAGCTCCCGCCAGCTCCAGTCGACGTCGACGAGGTGCCGGAGCGTCGTGAAGGCGCTGCCGTGGTCGAGGTTCGCCGCCCTCCGGAACTCCGCATCCGAGAGGCCGGCCGCCGTCGTCAGGATCCGGTCGTTCGCCCAAGCGTGGAACCGGACGAAGGCGAGCAGGGTGTCGCGATCCACCCGCCCATCGTAGGGCGCGGCAACGGATCCCGTGCAGGACCCGAAGGTTCGCGTCAGTGCGCGATCGGGCCGATCCAGATGCCCGACGTGAGGAACAGCGCCGGCAACACGAACAGGATCGCGACGAAGAACCACAGCCGTCGATTGGACGACACGACCCAGTCGTCGAGCGACATGATCCAGCGCGTGAGCGGTCCGTACAGGAACGCGAGATAGAACAGCGACACGATGCTCACCGCGATCGCCTCGGCGAGCACGATCTGCACGGCGACGGCGCTCCCGAGGATCATCGCGGCGACCAGCGTGTCGGCGAGCGTCGTGATGTTCGCGCCCATGATGTAGGGGATCGACTCCTCGCGCTTGATGTAGCCGCGGCTCGCGAGCGGCACCAGCAACGTGAGCGCGACCGAGACCGACAGCGTGAGCGTCGCCACCAGGCAGCCGAGCCCGAACATCGGCCAGGGCCGCTTCATCCAGGCGCCCTTGCCGCTGCCGTGGCGTTCGCCGTCCAGTTGCGGCAGCACGTTGTCCAGCAGGCGGAACGACAGCAGGATGATCCCGAGGCCGATCGGCAGCAGCGTCCATCCGGGCAGCTTGGTGAGGGCGTCGAGGGCCGGGCCCCAGATGACGTCGACCACCGACAGCACGTCGCCGGACGCGCTCCAGTGGATCCCGTCGAGCATCCCGGACTTCAAGATGCCGTACCCGAGCAGCATCCCGGGGACGTACACGATCGCCGTCAGCGAGAGCGCGAGCACGCCCATCCCGATCGACTCGCCGCGGTTGCGGCCCCGGTTGCGGAGCGCGTACAGGAACCCGACCAGCAGGACGACGAACGAGGCGCCCAGCCGGGAACCCGAGAGCATCGTGAAGGTCTGGAGCTCGGTCGCGGCACCGCCGACGTACAGGCTGAGCGCGACCGCCGCGATCGGCGATCCCGACAGCACGACGTACGCGCCGAGCCACCCCGCCCCGAGCGTCGAGATGGCGTTGCTGAACAGCGGGCTGTCGCTCAGCGCCGGCGCCAGCGCCTTGGCGCCCTCCTTCATGAGCTGGATCGCGAGCACGAACAGGAACAGGGCGACGGCGAACGAGGCGATCTTGATCACGAGGCGAAGGGGACGCCGAGGCTCGGGTCGCCGCCGGCGTTCGGCGCCTCGCGCGGGCGCCTCCGTTCCGGCGCTCACACCCGGGTCAGCCACGGTTCTCACCCGAGGCACGGACGACGAGGACCGAGCACGGCGCGTGATGGGCGACGTGTTCGCTCACGCTGCCCAGCAGCGCCCGCGTCACCCCGCCGATGCCGCGGTGACCGACCACGACGAGATCGACCTCGTCACGCTCGGCGACGCGCACCAGGGTGCGCTCGGGACGACCCATCGCCATCTCGCGGATCGGCTCGACGCCGATGCTCGACAGGGCCTTCACGGACGGTTCGAGCTCCGGCGGGCTCTCGTCCTGCGGACCCAACGTCCACTCCTCGTTGCGCCCCCGGAAGACCGGGACGACGTGCACCAGTCGGAGCTCGGCGTCCGTGGCCCGGGCGACGCCCGCGGCGAGGAGCGCCGTGATCACGGAGGCTTCCGACCCGTCGATCGCGCAGGCGATGTGCCGGGGGAACGCCGGCTCTGCCGGTCGCGCGATCAGGACCGAGCACGTGGCATCGCGCAGGATCTTCCCGGCGACGTGGCCGAACCGGATCGCGCCGCCGAGCAGCCCCGAGTCCGGCCCGACGCACAGGAGGTCGACGCCGTCGCGTTCGGCCTCCTCGACGAGGGCGTCGCCGGCGTCGCCGGTCAGGATCCGCGCCTCCGGGTCGACGCCGGCCGCCCGCGCGGCGGCGCTCGCGGCCTCGAGGGCGCGTTCGGCGTCCCCCTCTTCGTACGGGCGGTCCTCGATGACGTAGGCGACGATCAGCTGCGCGCGAACGGCCGAGGCGAGGCGTGCGGCCTGGCGCGCGGCCTCGTTCGCGCGCTCCGACCCGTCGACGCCTGCGAGGACGAGTGAGAACGGCCGGTCGGCGATCATCTGGTCGGCGGCCACGACGGCATTGTCTCCCGGAGCCACGCGATCGCGAAACCGATCTCGCCTCCCGGAAGGGTCACCCCGGCACGTCGGCCACGGCACCTATCCTGGAACCCATGACCCCCTGCCCGGTCTGCGGCGAACCGCTCCCGGAGGGCGCGAGCTTCTGCCCCAACTGCGGCACGCCCGTGGGCACCCCGCTCGGCACCGAGGAACGCAAGATGGTCACGGTGCTGTTCGCCGACCTCGTCGACTCCACCGGTCTGGCCCAGCGCCTGGACGCCGAACGCGCCCGCGAGATCCTCGGCTTCTTCTTCGAGGCCGCGTCCGAGGAGCTCCTCGCGCTCCGCGGCCGGGCGGAGAAGTTCATCGGCGACGCGGTGATGGCCGTGTTCGGCCTGCCGACCGTGCACGAGGACGACGCGCTCCGCGCCGTCCGCGCCGGTCTCGCGATCCGCGCCCGGACCCGACGGCTCAGCGAGTCGCTCGGTCTCACCACGCCGCTCGACGTCCACGTCGGCATCGAGTCGGGCGAGGCCGCCACCGGGCTCGGCCCGGCCGGCCAGCTCCTCGTCACCGGTCCCGTCGTGAACGCCGCCGCCCGCCTCCAGACCGCCGCCGCACCCGGCGAGGTGCTCGCCGGCGAGACCACCGTCGCGCTCACGACCAACGCGGTCTCGTACGGCGACCAACGGCAGGCCACCGCGAAGGGCTTCGACGGCGACACCATCGCCGGCTTCCCCGTGCAGACCCTCACGCCGCGTTCGGCCCGACGGACGATCCCGTTCGTCGGGCGCTCGAGCGAGCTCGCGATCCTGCGCGAGAGCCTCCACCGCGCGACCAGCACCGGACACCCGGTGCTCGTGAGCGTCCTCGGCGAACCCGGCATCGGCAAGTCGCGCCTGGCCGACGAGCTCATCGCGATCGTGGAGGACGACGTCCCCGTGCTCGTGGGCCGCGCCCGACCGTTCACCGACACGGCGACGTTCTCGCCCGCCGCGACGATCGTCGCCGAGCTCGCGGGCCTGGAGGAGGACGACCCGGACGAGAAGGCGAAGCGCCGCCTCCGCGAGCTGGCCGAACGCTACGCCGAGCCCGGCGACGCCAAGCACCTCGTCGAACGGCTCTCGCTCCTGTTCGGCATGTCCGACCGGAAGGCGCAGGCGTCGTTCGTGCAGGACGTGCAGGCCGGGTTCGTCGCGCTCGTCGACGGCCTCGCGCGCGACGCGCCCGCCGTCCTCGTGTTCGAGGACGCGCACGAGCTCCGCCCGCCGATGCTCGAGCTGATCGAACGCCTCGGCTCGCCCGCCCGCGGCAAGGCCATCGCAAGGTCCTGGTCCTCGCGCTCGCGCGCACGACGCTGCTCGAACAGCGGCCCGCCTGGGGCACGACGACCGCGAACGCCGTCCGGCTCCAGCTCGAGCCGCTCTCCGCCGACGAGTCGATCGATCTCGCGCGACAGGCCTCGGGCCGGCGCATCGAGGACGCCGAGGCGGTCGAGATCGCCGAGCGCGCCGGCGGCAACCCCTTCTTCATCATCGAGACGACCGGCATGCTCCTCCCCGACGCCGACGGCGGTTCGGCCGCACCGCGCCAGGCCCTTCCGCCCACCGTGCAGGCCGTCGTCGCGGCTCGGCTCGACCACCTCGAACCGCGTCTGCGCGAGCTCACCCGCCGCGCGTGCTCGTTCTTCGTCTCGTTCGACCTGGACGAGCTCCGGACGATCGATCCCGAGGTCACCGAGGACGAGCTCCGCCAGCTCGAGGAGGCCGAGATCCTCGTGCGCGAGGACCCGGGCCACGCCGTCATGCGCTGGCGCGTCCGGCACGCGACGGTGAAGGAGGTCGCGTACGCGAGCCTTCCCAAGCGCGAGCGGGTTCGGCTGCACCAGCTGATCGCCGACCGGCTGTTCGCGACGACGCACCCGACGTGGGCGGCCGATCATCTCGAGCTCGCCGCGATCGCCTCGCTCGACCTCGACCGGGACGACCGCTCGGTGGCCGACCGCGCCGCCGACGCGCTCCTGGACGCGGGCGACCGCGCGCGGCGCCGGATGGAGAGCCGGACGGCGATCGAGTACTACGAGAAGACCCTCGCGCTCGCCGGTCCCGAGGAGCGGTGGGGCGTCCGCGAGGCGCGCGCGCTCGCCGGCATCGGCGAGGCCCGGTACTGGCTCGGCGAGTACCCGGCGGCCACCGACGTGCTCGACCGGGCGGTGGAGCTCGGCCGGAAGGTCGACGACCCGTTCACGCTCTCGCTGGCGCTGCGGTTCCTCGGCGACATCGCGATCAACGTCGAGGCCGACCTCGACAAGGCCGAGACGCTGCTCGACGAGTCGCTCGCCGCCGCGGAGGCGATGGACGAGCCGTGGGCGTGCACCCGCACGCTGCTGTTCGCCGGCTGGGTGCCGTGGACGCGCGGCGACCACGAGGCTGCCGAGAAGATCTGGCGCCGCGCGCTCGAGGTCGCCGACCCCGACGACGGCTGGGCGCGCGTGCGGGCGCTCAACTCGCTCTCGATCAACCGGACCGGCGGTGACCGGATCGAGCCCGATCCCGAAGGGGCGCTGCGGGAGGCGCTCGCCCTCAGCGACGAGGCGAGCGCGCTCGCCGAGGAGATCGGCGACCAGTTCTCGATCGCGATGACCACGGTGCAGCGGGGCCGGATCCTGGACGACCAGGGCAAGTTCGAGGAGTCGATCCCCTGCTTCGACCGCGCGATCGCCGTGTTCGAGGACCTGGGCGCGCGGTGGGAGCTCGGCGACGCGACCGCCGAGCGCGGGATCGCCAAGCGCGAGCTCGGTCGCCTGGACGAGGCCGAGGAGGACCTCCGCAAGGCGACCCGCATCTCCGAGGAGCTCGGCGAACGACAGCTGGCGAGCTGGACCTGGCGCGCCCTCGCCCAGGTCTCGGAGCGGCGAGGCGACAAGGCGGAGGCCGAGCGGCGACGGCGTCGTTCGCGAGAGGCCGAGGAGCAGGGTCCGCGGTAGCGGCCAAGGTAGTCGACCGGCCGATCGGCGGTCATACGGCGTGGAGCAAGGACGGATACGCTTCGGGTCAAGGAGGTGGCGCATGGGCGGTGGAGACGAGCGCTCCGAGGTCTCGGTGGTCGGCCCGGGCACCCGGATCGAGGGCACCGTCGTAGCGGCCGGCTCCCTCAGGGTCGAGGGGGAGGTCAAGGGCAAGATCACCGCTGAACGGGAAGTGACGCTCTCCCCTCAGGGTCGGGTGGAAGCCAACATCCAAGCCGGGAGCATCGTGCTGGCCGGGCAGGTCAAGGGCAACCTCGCCGCCAAGGGTGACGTGTCCCTTCCGGCCGACAGCCGCCTCGACGGACACATCCGCGCCCACAACGTGGACGTGGGCGGAGTCGTCAAAGGCAACATCGTCGGCAGAGGGAGGGTGGCGCTCGGCCCACGCGCGCGTGTCGAGGGTGACGTCACCTCGACGACGCTCGCGATCGCCCAGGGAGCGGTCTTCATCGGGAGCTCCAACATGGACGAGGAGACGCCCAAGTAGGCGCGGGAACGGCTCGGGTGTCGTGTTGGAGGATGCTCGTGCCCACACCCCAGGTGTCGATTTGACCCCGCAGCCCCGGATGGGCTTGATTTCGATCCTCGGCCTGGATGGGGAGGGATCCGAATGACCGTCTCGCTCGATGAGGGACGCTTTGCCGCCCTGGCATCCTCGTTCTCGGGGAGCCTGCTGCGCCCGACGGACGCTGCGTACGAAGAGGTTCGGCGGGTCCACAACGGGCTGGTCGACCGACGTCCGGCGCTCATCGCTCGCTGCCAGGGCGCCCCGGACGCGGCGGCCGCACTCGCCTTCGCCCGCGAGAACGGGTTGCCCGTCTCGGTTCGAGGCGGGGGGCACAACATCGCCGGTCGGGCGGTGATCGACGACGGCGTCATGATCGACCTCTCGACGATGCAGGACGTCGACGTCGATCCGTCCGCGCGGACGGCTCGTGCGGGAGGCGGCGTCGTCTGGTCCGGGTTCAACGCCGCGACCGCCGCTCACGGGCTGGCGACCACGGGAGGGTTGGTCTCCACGACCGGCATCGCGGGGCTCACGTTGGGCGGCGGCCTCGGGTGGCTGATGCCCAAGTACGGACTTGCGGCCGACAACCTCGTTTCGGTGGAGCTCGTTTCGGCCTCGGGTGAGGTGCTGCGGGTCTCCGAGGAGAGCGATCCGGACCTGTTCTGGGCGCTCCGCGGTGGGGGCGGCAACTTCGGGGTCGCGACGACCTTCGAGTATCGGCTCCACCCGCTCACCGACGTGACGGCGGGCCTGGTGGCGTATCCGTTCGACGCCGCTCGGGACGTCCTGCGGTTCTTCCGAGACTTCACCGCCGGCCCCCTGTCCGATGACCTGATGGTCCTCGGTGCGCTCGTCCACGCGCCGGACGGGTCGGGGGCGAAGCTCGCGGCCGTGGCCGTGTGCCACACGGGGTCGAAGGAGGAGGCCGACCGCGAGCTCGAGCCGCTCCTCGGGTTCGGTTCCCCCGCCCTGACCGCGGTCGGCCCGATGCCCTACCCGGATGCGAACACGCTGCTCGACGCGGGGTACCCCAAGGGCGCGCTCAACTACTGGAAGTCGGGGTTCCTCGGCGGTCTGGACGACGAGGCGATCGACGCGATCGTCGAGCAGTTCTCCTCGACCCCTTCGACGATGACGGCGATCGGGATCGAGCACTTCCATGGTGCGGTCACCCGCGTCGGCGTGACCGACACCGCGGTGCCGCACCGCCAACCCGGACACAACATGTTCATGACGTCCGTATGGATGGATCCCGAGGCCACCGCGGCGAACGTCGCGTGGACCCGCGAGGCGTTCTCGGCGATCCGCCCGCATCTGGCAGACCGTCGGTGGCTGAGCTACCTCGACGACGACGACGACGACGCGATCAGATCGGCCTACGGACCCAACTACCAACGACTCGCCGACGTCAAGCGCCGGTACGACCCGGAGAACGTCTTCCAGAGCAACCACAACATCGAGCCGGCAAGCGCTGCCTGAAGGGCCGAGCTGTTGCCGGCCGCTCACGCCTAGGGGCGGCAGCCCGAGACGGCGTCTCCGGGATCGGCCGAGCAGGCATCGTCTCCCGCTTCGCCGTTCAGAGCGTCGTTCCCACGCACCTGGTCGCGCGCCCGGAGTCGATCGTCGCCCGGACCGCCCGCCAGGAGATCGACGCCCGTATCCGGGTACACGCCCTGCGCCACGCGGAGAGAATCGTCGAGGACGTCGGCCCCCGCGCCGCCGCGAAGCGTGTCGTCACCGCGGCCTCCGAAGACACGGTCGGCGCCGTCATAGCCCAGGAGCACGTCGGATCCGTTGCCCCCGTCGATCTGGTTCCGACCTGCGTCCCCGACCAGGACGTCGTCGTAGGGCGACCCCTCGAGGTCTTCCAGGTGTACGAGCGTGTCGAGGCCCTCCCCCGAGGCGCGGTGCGTCGAGAGGTTCGCCCTGACGCCGCCGCGCGCGAGGAAGTACCCGACCCAGTCGCGTCCTCCGCCGCCGTCCAGCACGTCGGATCCCCCCTGCCCGACCAGACGATCACGTCCCGAGCCACCGCCGACCGAATCGTTGCCGGAGCCCCCGTTCGTGAAATCCTTGCCTCCGCCGGCGGCGATCGTGTCGGCGTTCGCGTTGCCATCGATCCGATCCGCTCCTGGCCCGCCTCGGACCGAGTCGGCGCCGTCGCCGCTGCAGATCCGGTCGTTCCCCTTGCCGCCGCGCACGACGTCGTCGCCACCCAGCCCGAGGATGACGTCGTTCCCGGGCGTGCCGCGCAGGACGTCGCGGCCGTCCGTGCCGGTGATCGTGGCCTCGCGAGCGAAGCAGAGCCTCCCCTGCGCCTGGGCGACGGAGCCGGCGACCGCGACAACGACGAGAGCCGACACGACGAACGCGATGCGTCGCAGCAT
>CAVSXK010000026.1:0-213862 GCA_963731925.1 uncultured Actinomycetes bacterium | reverse complement strand
ATTGAGCGTCAGCCGATGCTTCGACATCCTGGCTCGGAGGCGGGGTGAAAAACGGACACGTGCAATCGCAGAACAGGCACGGTCCGGAATGGGCATGGATGGACTCGGTGTGCTGGCACCAGGAGCAGGTGTTGGCCGGACTCGCGTCGCGGTCGATCCAGCGGACCGCTGAGAGATTGGGGTTCGTAATGGGCGCTCCCGTAGGTCGTGTGTGCCACATAGACATCGGCTGTTTGGGGTCGCGGCTTTCTTGGTCGAAAGGACCTATCTTCCCTGGGACATTCGGACCGATATCCGTAAGGCAGGTCACATTGGATGCCGAAGTGGGACGAGGGACCCGTGAAGATGATCCTCGCCTGCTGTGAGATCCATCGAGGTTGCACCATCGAGGTGTTCTTCGGCGAGAGGGAAGGCGGTCGCATTCCCTGGCCCGATCCCGACCTCAAGCCCGATGCGGAGCGCGATTTCCCGGGCTTAGTGCCGAATCAGTTGAAGCACATTCTCAAGGACCGGAACGCGAAGGCGCGCGAGGCCATAGGCGCGCTCACGGTTGAGGTCGCGGAGCTGCGGGAGGAGAACAAGAAGCTGCTCGACCAACTCGTCGCGGCGGGGTTCCGCAACGACGAACTCGCGCAGGCGCTCCTGGCCGACCAGGTGGTGACGCCATGAACGGGTCGTTCCTCCGCACAGATTCGGGCATCGCGGCGTGCCGATCTTCGGCGCTTGTCGCTCAGTCCCAGTAGAGCTACCGCCTCGGGCGCTGCTGGATCGGACGGAACCGGGAGGGCGCGGCAGCGGCATCGACCGCCGAGGGTCGGGGTCGTGCTCTTTGCAGACGTGGACGATGTAGATCGTCCCGGCGAATCCAGACAGGTCGGGGTCCGGCGGGTCGCCAGAAGCGACGAGCACACGCCGCGTAGCATCCATCCTGCATTGGATGTCGTCGTTCACATGCTGGCAGCGCATGACTCGTCCCCCCTTGAGATCGGCATGAGGAGCGGGGAGAAACGTATGGCTCGCCACTGACAACCTCAGGCGGCACTGAACGAACGCTCGCGCAGCCAGACGTCCTGTGGTTAGTGGGACCGTCGCCCCTAGATGCCTGGATGCCCGTTGTTCAGCATGACATTGGGAGTGCTTTCGAAAGGAGATTCCGATGGCACCGAGAGGAGAGAAGAGCGTCGGGCTGACGCTCGCTGCAGCGGGAGCGGGGATCATAGGGGCCAGCGTGGTCTTCGGCCTGACCACTGAGAGTGGCGCAGTTGACTGGATCGGTATCGTCACGGCGACCGCAGGATTGATCATGGTCCTGACTGGTCTGTTCAGAGCGTTCCGTCCGGGCACACCTCGCGCTGGCTGAGCCGAGTCCCCCTGCCTTCAGGCGACATTAACGAACCTTGTTGCAACCCGGCGACGCCCTCGCGGGACACTCGGTCGCTTTGCCCGCGAGCCGGTTCGAACCTACGATCCCCCTCGATCGAGGAGGTGGTCGGATGTCCGAGCCTGTGTTCTTCATCAGTCACTTCGCGATCAAGGAGGGCGCGCTCGAGGACCTGAAGGGGCGCACCGGGGAGGTGATGCAGCGCCTGCGCGAGGAGAAGCCCAGGACGGTCCTCTTCCTCTCATACCTGGACGAGGAGGGCGGCCGGATCTCGTTCCTACACGCATTTCCGGATGCCGACGCGTTGGACGAGCACTTCGCGGGCGCGGACGAGCGGGCCGCAGCCGCGTACGAGTTCATCGAACCCCGAGGGTGGGAGTTGTACGGACAGACGAGCGAGCAGGTGATGGAGGGTATGCGAGCAACGGCGGAGAGGTTCGGCGTCCCCTTGGTGGTAGAGCCGCGGTTCAACGGCGGCTTCCTGCGCCTGGCACCCTGATAGCCCTCCAGGAACATTCGCCAGCACTCGCACACCTGAAGGGCTTCCCCCTAGACTCTTGGCGTGAGGGAAGTGGGCGAACGATGGACGCCAAGATGAAGGTCGAGATGCGACGGCTGGTCTATCACGCGGGGCAGGCGGGGCCCGTCATCCTCTACCCCCTCGCACTGATCCTCGGGTTCCTGATTGCGTACGCTTGGTATCTGGTCATCGTGGGGATCATCCTCCCGGTCTTCGTGCAGTTGGTCGGGGCCGACTAGAACTTCGCGTCGAGCTACATTAACGAACCCTGTCGCACCACGGTGTCCTGTTCCTCGACGAGTTCACCGAGTTCCGCCGCGACGCGGTCGAGGGCCTGCGCTAACCGCTGGAGGATGGACGCGTGGTCGTCACGCGGATGGTGGGCTTGGCTAGGATGCGGACGATGTCTGACGAGCCGGTGGTGCCCGACCAAGATGCGACCGCGGAGGGCTACACCGTCTTCTGGGAGCCGGCGCACTACCCGGCGGACGACATCGAGGCCGAGCTTTCGGACGGAACGCGACTGACGGCGATCCTCCAGTTGGGGGGCAGACGTGTTGGATTCGAGCGCCCGTTGCCGAAGGGAACCCAGCTCCTGCTGCGTGGACAGCCTGCCTGGCGGCCTATCGGAGAGACGGAAAGCTAATACATCCGTGCGGGCCGCTGGTTTCACGATCTCGATTCGAGAGACAGACTCGCGGTGCGACCGCCGCTGCGGGTATCTTCCTTACCCTCGCGGGTTCTCGTCCCTCGCAACGTCTGCCGGAACTCCCTCACGCTTCGCTACCACGGCAAAACGGTCGTTCTCGAAGACGATCCGCTCGATATCACCGACGAAGTGCTCCGGAAGGATCACAAAATGCCGCGCATCCTTCCTCACGTGCTCGTACTCGTCCAGGGTGATGTCGATAGCGGCGTCGCACGTCATGCGTGCGCACTCACACACGATGTCGATCCGGTTGGCGGGTGGCTCGCCCTGGTAGGCCTCTTCGATCCTCTCGTTGATCTCCCTTGAGGCGGCCTCGTTCCTCGCCATCCGCTCCTCGCGCACACTCATGAGCTCAACTCACCGTCTGCCTCTTGGGAGTCCTTCGGCTGGGGCTTTGGAGCGAATCGCGGACACTCGCATTCAGAGAACAAACATGACCCGCCCGTCGGATCACTATGGATGAACTCCGAATGGTGACACCGAGAGCACAACGTGATGAGCGTGGTGTTGGACGTAAACGGTTTGAGTATCCGCATGGCGCACTCCCTACGGAAGACGCCCACCTGCGAGGGGGCGAGGCGGGCGTCTCCCTTCTTGCCGAGACTCATGTAGTACCCGCTCCCTACAGCGGAGAAACCGATGGAGTCCTCAGCGTCACGGCTTCTCGGCCCCAGCGTTCATGGCGAACGGGTTAGGCCAACCGGCTCGGCAGCGAGGCTGGTTTCCCGTCACCTAAAGGCGGGGACATCCCGTGGGCGCCACTGGAGACCCGCCGCCGTCCGCGCTTGGGCGGCGGTGGGCGAAGGAACGCCCATGGAGGAAGCTGAGCGCGAACTGAGGAGACCGACATGTCCCTGCCGATGCCTCCACCACCACAAGCGCCCAAACCAGAGCCGGCGCCGATCTGGAAGCGATTGTGGTTCTGGGTCATCGTCGTGATGGTGGTGGGGACATGGGCAGGAGCCGTGAGCATACGAATGTCCCATTGATGAGGGCGCGTCTCATGAGGGCGCGTCCGCTGACTGTCTGCGGCCCGCAAAGGCGTGACTCGACACCCTGCAGAGCGTGTTCAACCTGTAAGTATCGGAGAGCCGCTATCACGTCCTCCGCGTACGTCCATGCTGGACGAGCACCGCCCGGAGCGTCCGGTCCTCCTCGCAGTGAATCAGGAGTTCGGCGAAGGTCCGCTCCCCCTCAACGTGCCTGAGGGCTATAAGCAGCAGGCTCGCCGTTTCGCCCCGGAAGTTGTCTCACTGAAAGAAGGTCGCCAAGACTCGCTTGGTAATGAATGGAAAGGGTCGGGCCAGGGAATCAAGGTGACCTGATGACCGACAGCGACGCTGGTTACCAACGGTTACGGTGCGAGTTCTGTTCTGGTCGTCTGCATGTGGTCGACCGCGCCGGACCGACTCTCGAATGTGAGGACTGCGGCCGTGAGGGCATGTGGGACGACTCTGAGAAGCGAGTGATCCCCCTCTCATCTTCAGCGGCCTGAGCCCCCACTCTCTCGTCGGGCCCTCCCGCAGCATGCCGACGAGCTCCGCTCGAAGCGTACGGTCCTCCTCGCAGTCGATCAGTTCGGGGAAGCTGCGACTCTCCGGGTAGCCCCAGAACTCTCCGATCCGGTCGGCTCGCTCGAAGTCGGGGAGCATCAGGACGTGGAGCAGCTCGGCGCGGGGAGCCGGCCCGAGGGCGTCGAGGCGCTGGCGGAGCGCCTGCTCCATCTCCTCGAAGGACATGACCAGACGCTAGTACGTCAGGGCGACTCCAGTCGCTGGACTCAACGCCGAGGTCTCGGCGGCAGTCGCTGTGCCTCCCCCGACGTCCTGGTCGCCTCCATCGCTCTCGTCGCCGTCGCTCTCGTCGCCGTCGCTCTCGTCGCCGTCGCTCTCGTCGCCGTCCTGCTCGTTGCCGTCCTGCTCGTCGCCGTTGCTCTCGTCGCCGCCCTTGCCGTTATCGCCGGCACTCTCGCCCTTGCCGTGACCGCCGGCATTCTCGCCCTGGCCGTGACCGCCGGCATTCTCGCCCTGGCCGTGATCGCCAGCACTCTCGCCCTGGCCCAGGTCGTCGGCGTTCTCGCCCTGGCCCAGGTCGTCGGCGGCCTCGCCCTGGCCCAGGTCGTCGGCGTTCTCGCCCTGGCCCAGGTCGTCGGCGGCCTCGCCCTGGCCCAGGTCGGCGGCGTTCTCGCCCTGGCCCAGGTCGGCGTCCTCACCCACGTGGCGACCATCAGCTCGTGACTCACCGCGGTTCTGCCCCCATCGGCCGCCGGGCTCGCCCTCATTCCCGGAGGGACCATACGCGGGTGTTGGCGTCGTGGGGAACACAGCGGCGGCCGGATACTGCAGCGCGCGCTCTGCGGCCGGCGCGACCACGTGGACGTGCTGCGGACGTTCGCGGGGAGGTTCGTTCGAGCGGGCCGCGCTCATCGTCAGGACAAGTCCCGCGGAAACGGTCACGGCGGCGGTGGTCGCCGCGGCAAGTTCCACGTGGTCGCGAAGCGCGTTCACAACGTACCCTCGGACGAGATCCGCTTTCTCGGACAGCAGCCATACGCTGATGCGCTGGGGGACTTGCAGTGCGCTCCGCGGCCCGAAGGCGGGCACGAGCCCCCACGGGGCGGCCGCCCCGATGCCATTGGCGACCAGGGCGTGCAGCAGTCCGGCCATCGTTGTCCCCGATACCCCTCGCTCGATGCGACCGAGCGCGCCGGCAGGGGTGTGATCGCCGATGACGATGAGCACGGCATCGGGTGCCAGATCACGAACGTGCTCTAGCGAGGCGCAGAGGTCGGCCTCGACGATGATCGCGTCCGGCTCGTCCACCGACACGGCATCGATGAGCGCGTCCTCCGTCTGCGCGACCGCGACGACGTCGAACCCACTGGCCCCGAGTCCAGCCTCCATGTTGTCGACGCCGCCGGCCGTGATCACGCGGAGCCGGTCGCTGCGCGGATGCGGCCCGGCGGGCGGAGTCTGTGGCGAGGTGGAACGTTCGAGGATCGACATGGGCTCGTTGGCTCCCGGTGGACGGTCGAAGACCACTCGTCTTCGGAGACGCATTGAGTACCATCTCGCGCGCGGCTGGTCATGTCGCTTGATGGTTCTACGGACTGGCACAACACGGCCTAATCGACCTCACCCGTTCGGACTATCAACGGGTCCCCCGGGTATCACTCAGGTCCTGTCGAGGGCTTTCGCGGCCGTCGTTCCCAGGGGAGACAGGACGCCGATTCCTCGAGTACGAGGAGGAGGGAGGCGGAGCTGCAAGAGGCCGGCGCCGTGATCGCCAACGGCTACCTCCGGCTCGACCGTGACGAATGGGTCCGCGTGGTGGAGAAGCGCCGAGCGGCGCTCAGCCGGTAGGGTCAGGAGGAAGCGCAAACGGGGACCGGCCGCGGTGTGCGGCTGACAGAGACTGCGATGTCTAGCCGAAAATGATCACGAGCAAGCCGACGATGGCAATCACGAGCGACCCGATGTAGACGCCCGGAATCCACTTGGGGACATCGCTGCTTCCGGCGCCACCCGGCTGCGCTGGTGCGTAGGCCCTCTTCGATACCACCGCTGCCGCCACAAAGCCAAAGACTCCGATCGCAAGCAGGATAGCTCCCACGAGACACCTCCTCGGTCAGCAGACGTATCGGCTCGGTTGCTGCGGACTTTAGCCGGGTGCTCCGACGGCCTCCGGGCGTGATCGCTAACGGCTACCTCCGGCTCGATCACCAGGAGTGGATCCGCGTGGTGGAGAAGCGCCGCGCGGCGCTCGCTCCGTTCCCCCAACATTCCCCCAGGAGCAGGTGAAGACGGTTCCGCGGGGTTCCACGAAGGCCACTAGGTCGGCGCATCCGCGCAGGTCAGGGGCGGTGGTCTCTACTCGACGACACGCGCTTCCGCGACCGGGTATGGGCTCATAACCCAGAGGTCACGGGTTCAAATCCCGTCCCCGCGACGAGATCTACTAGCGCAAGCAAGGGGCCGGCGATCCCGGCCCCTTTGCATTTCCCCAGTATTTCCCGGGAGCTATCTGCGTAGCACCGCACCGATCCGATCCGCCTCCGCTGCCGCCTCGTCGCTGTAGTGGCTGTGCTGGTCCGCCGTGAACGCGCTGGATGAGTGGCCAAGCGTCCGGCTCACGACGACCAGCCGAACACCGCTCGAGAGCGCGAGTTCGGCGTACGAGTGACGCGCCGGCACGCCGGTTCTTGAGTGTGGACCGGACGAGCAGCCGGCGAGTGCCTGGACCGCCCGAAGACGAAGGAGCACCTGACGCCGAACGTAGACCGATGCCTGGTCGACTTCGTCCCACTCCGGTCCGAGTAGCCCGCCCCTGCGGAGTCCGGTGGTGAGCGCGAGACGCCAGATCGCGGAGAGTCGATCGCCGGCGGCCACGTCCAGGAACGCGCGCACCTCGGCGCCGTCCATGCCGTCCGCTCGACACTGTCGTCGCGCGCGGGAGGATCCACGGCGTCGACGGGGTTCACCGCCAGATGTCCACGCCTCACGGCGTCCGAGCGCCTTGTGCAGCGTGGTGTGGGCGTTCCTGACGCTCTTTCCTCTGAGTGGCCGTCCGCCCCACGCGCTCTAGCACCTCTTGACACGTGGTGGGTGCGACGTGTACAGGAGAAGAGCAGGCTTGGTGGCGCCACCGATCGCATCAGGTCTCCCGAAAGAAGATCCTGAACGGGAAGGAGGAAGCGGTGGAGCCAAAGACCGCATCGACCGATGACGTGATCGTCGTCAGCGACACGAGCCTTCGCCCCTTCCACGTCGACGTTCCGGATGAGGCCCTGGAGGACCTTCGTCGACGCATCGCGGCCACGCAGTGGCCCGAGAAGGAGACCGTCGCTGATCAATCGCAAGGCGTGCCGCTCGCCATGATGCAGAAGCTCGCGCGCTATTGGGCGACGGACTACGACTGGCGCGCGTGCCAGGCGAACCTGAACGCTCTACCGCAGTTCATCACCGAGATCGACGGGCTGGACATCCACTTCATTCACGTTCGTTCGCAGCATGAAGACGCGTTGCCGATCGTGGTCAACCACGGATGGCCGGGCTCGATCATCGAGCAGCTGAAGATCATCGATCGACTGACCAACCCCACGGCCCACGGCGCGAGCGCAGCGGACGCGTTCCATGTGGTGGTTCCGTCGATGCCTGGTTACGGGTTCTCGGGCAAGCCGACTGGCACCGGTTGGGGCCCCGAGCGCATGGGCCGAGCCTGGGCGGAGCTGATGGAGCGCCTCGGCTACCGCCGCTACGTCGCCCAAGGCGGCGACTGGGGTGCGTTCGTCGTCGACCAGATGGGCTTGCAGGCACCCGCGGGCTTGCTCGGCATCCACAGCAACATGCCTGCCACCGTTCCAGCCGACGTCGACAAGGCTTCGCTGGCCGGCGCCCCGCCGCCACCCGGTCTCTCAGCCGAGGAACGACGCGCCTACGAACAGCTGATCAGAACGTACAAGCAGGTCGAGTACGCGAGGATGATGGCTGCCCGCCCGCAGACCTTGTACGGCATCGCGGATTCACCGGTCGGCCTGGCGGCCTGGCTCCTCGACCACAACGATGCCGACGGCCAGCCGGCCGCGGCGGTCGTCTCTGCTTTGGACAGGACCGCGAGCGCCACGGGCGAACTGACGCGTAACGAGATCCTCGACAACATCACGCTCTATTGGCTGACGAACACGGGGGTGTCTGCTTCTCGCCTCTATTGGGAGTACAGGGGCGGCTTCTTCAACGCCAAGGGTGTCTCCATCCCGGTTGCGGTGACCGTCTTTCCTGGCGAGCAGTATCAAGCCCCGCGTAGCTGGGCAGAGCAGGCCTACCCCAACCTCATCTACTTCAACGAGGTCGACAGGGGCGGGCACTTCGCTGCCTGGGAGGAGCCGGAGCTCTTCTCCGCCGAGGTGCGGGCCGCATTCAGCTCACTGCGCTAAGGACGCAAGGTCGTTCCTTGCCGTAGCGTCGTCGAGCCGCATCCGGTCGGGGCGCGGCTCAGCGAGTCCGGCCTCAGCAGCATGAGGACGTCGAGTAGCTCGGCCAGTGGAGCCGGTGGGAGGCCCTCGAGGCGAGCCCTGAGGCGCCGTCTCATCTCGTCGAAGGTCACGCGCGGACCCTTGTAAGCCCTTCATAGGTGTTTGACGCTACCTAGGCTGGAGCGGTCGAGCTCAGCCGCCTCGGTCGCTACTCTGCGCAAGGTCAAACCGATCACCATCTCGCGGAAGACAAAGGGTCGTGGCGCGGTGTGGTCAGCACTGATAGACATCCGATGTGGGAGACGAGGCCATCCAGCACACGTCTGAATCGGCCCTGCTGACTGCCGGATGGCGCGCAATGGAATCGAGCCGGTCGGATGCATTGTTCCGCGATCCGCTCGCCCCTGGCCTAGCGGGGGAGCGCGGCCTCCGAATCGCGAGGACCCGGCCGGATGGGGCGTGGGTCGTCGCCATCCGAACCGTCCTGATCGACGCGTTCATCCGCTCCGCGATCTCGTCAGGGATCGATACGGTCATCAACCTCGGGGCTGGGATGGACACCCGTCCGTACCGGATGGATCTTCCTCCGTCCCTCCACTGGGTCGAGGTTGACCATCCAAGCCTCATCGAAAGCAAGAATGCCCAGTTGAGCACCGAGGTTCCGGCGTGTTCGATCGAACGGGTCGGTCTGGACGTGGCCGACCGCGACGCCCGCCGGGGACTCTTCGACCGGATCTGGACGACTTCCAGAAGGGCGATGGTCCTCACCGAAGGGGTCCTCGGTGACTTTAGCGTGCACGAAGCGGGCGGCCTAGCCGACGATCTTCGTGCTCAGCCCGGCTGCGAGTCGTGGGTGATCGACTACTTCTCACCGCGGTTGCTCAGGGCCTATCAGAAGCACCAGCCGCATCCCAAGGTTCCGGTCCGCTTCGATCCCCCGAGCTGGGAGACGTTCTTCACCGAACACGGCTGGCGCATCAAGGAGATCCGGTTCCTCGGTGAGGAGTCCGAACGGCTCCACCGACCGGTCCCGCTCTCGCCACTCGACAAGGTCATGCGTCTGTTCACGTCTCGACCGCTCCGGGACATGGGCTATGCGAGGATCGAGCGGACTCACTGAAAGGAGGCAGTCCCGTCTCCGCGAGACGGCCACGTGGGTGCGGGCGCCCCACCCAGCCCCTCATTTGTCTGACGGGACACAAGCGCCGTCAGGTCGAGAAAGGTAGGGGGTTGCGGGAGGGCCGCTCGAGACCCTCGCTTCAGCCTTCCGACGTGGCCGGCTCGTCCGCGTGCACGACGATCCACGGGATCGCCGCGTAGGGGATCACCGTGACGAAGAGCGGCCAGGTCGAGTCGACCGTGCTCGCCAAGCCGATCAGCCCGAACCCGATCAGGAACAAGACGATCATCGCCGCGAACCGCCGTCGCTCGGTCACGCGCTCATCCTAGCGGCTCGCGCCCGCCGAACCGATCGCGATAGGATCGCTTGCCCGGTGGGCTATCCGGCTCGAACGAGCTCAAGGAACGAGCCAAGGAAACGAGCCAAGGAACGAGGAGGAGCAGCTGGTGGCAACCCCGAACGTCGCGAACACCCTCGCCAACGTCCCGATCTTCTCCGGGTGCACCAAGCGGGAGCTCGGGATCATCGCCCGAGCCTCCAAAGAGGTCGACCACAAGGAGGGCACCGTGATCGCTCGCGAGGGCGAGCGTGGGATCGGCCTGTTCCTGATCCTCGATGGCCAGTGCAAGGTCACGATCGGCGGCAAGACCAAGGCGCGTCTGGGGCCCGGCGACTTCTTCGGGGAGGTCGCGCTCCTCGACGGTGGGCCGCGGACCGCGACGGTGACCGCGGTCTCACCCGTCCGGCTGGTCGGGATCACGGGGTGGGTCTTCCGCGGCCTCCTGATGGAGCACCCGACGATCGCCCTCAAGACGCTCGAGGCCGTGGCCGGGCGTCTGCGTTCGGTCTCGAAGGAGCCCGTCTAGTCCAACCGTTCGGGCGGAGGCCATGACCGACGTCCCCGACGAAGTTCGCGCACTCGCGGCCGAACGCGACGAACGGCGCCGGGCCGAGGACTTCCCGGCGGCGGACGCCCTCCGAGACCGGATCCTCGAGCTCGGCTTCTCGGTGATCGACGGCCCCGACGGGCCGTCCCTCGAACCGGTCGAGATCGACGAGACCGCACGCCTCCGCCCACGTGACGTCGAGAGCCTCCTCGACGACGTGCCGACCCGCGACATGAGCGTCCACTGGGTCGTCGAGGGATGGCCCGAAGACGTGGTGCGCGCGCTCGCCGGCTTCCGCTCGAACGAAGGGGACCACGACCTCCAGTACGTCGTCGCGGACGTAACGGACACGGACCCGGCCGTCTACGGCGAGGAGGTCGAGGTCCTGCGGCTCGAGCCCGGGACCGGCTGGGGCGCGGCACGCAACGCCGGACTCAAGCGTTCACGTGGTCGGATCGTCCTGGCGGTGGACGGATCGGTCGAGCCGACGGGCGACGTGCTCGGGCCGCTCGAGGCTGCGCTCGAGGATCCGAGCGTCGGGGTATGCGGTCCGTTCGGCATCTCGACCGACGACCTCCGCGAGTTCCACGACAGCGATGGCCCGGAGGTCGACGCGATCGAGGGCTACCTGATGGCGTTCCGTCGGGACGTGATCCGCGACGTGGGGCTGTTCGACGAGAGGTTCCGGTGGTACCGGACGGCCGACATCGAGTGCTCGTTCCGCATCAAGGAGGCGGGACTGCGGGCGCTCCGGGTCGACGTGCCGGTCAGCAAGCACGAACACCGGATGTACCACTCGACCCCGCCCGCCGAGCGCGACCGGCTCTCCAAACGCAACTACTACCGGTTCCTGGAACGGTTCCGAGATCGGTTCGACCTGCTCGTGGAACGCCCGGAAGACTCCCGGTCCTAGGCGGGGCCCGGCTGGATGACGATGTCCGGGCCGCTGGGGACCCCACGGTCGGCGTCGTGGGTGCTCCGCAGCTGCGCCTCGAGCTCCTCGGGCGTCGGGATCGGCTTGCTCCCGTCGAAGTACGCCTGCAGGTCCTCGCCGTCGATCACCTCGTTGACGATCAGGATCTTCGAGAGCTGATCGAGGAGCCCGCGGTGGCGGGTCAGCACCTCGGTGGCCCGGCCGTGGGCCTCGTTCACCAGGCGAGACGTCTCCTCGTCGATCAGCGCCGACAGGTCGTCCGAGAGCTCGGATGAGGCGCCCGGGTACAGGAAGCCGCCGGCCTGACCTCGGAACCCGTCGCGCCCGTACGACACCGGCCCGATCTTCGGGCTCATCCCGTACTCGGTGACCATGGCCCTCGAGATCTCGGTGGCGCGCTCGAGGTCGTTCTGCGCGCCCGTCGACACGACCATGTCGTACAGGATCTCCTCCGCCGTCCGACCGCCGAGCAGGACGGCCAGTCGGTCCTGCAGCTCGGGTTCGGTGAGCAGGTACCGGTCCTCGAGCGGTCGCTGCATCGTCATCCCCAACGCCGCCGCGCCACGCGGGATGATCGACACCCGGTGCACGGGGTCGGCCGTGGCGGCGGTGAGCGCGACGAGCGCGTGTCCCATCTCGTGGATCGCCACCCGCTCCTTGTCCTTCTCGGACATCACACGGCTCTTGCGTTCGAGACCCGCGACCGTCCGGTCGATCGCCTCCTCGAGCTCGGACATCATGACCGCGTCACGCTCTCGACGGGCGGCGAGCAGCGCGGCTTCGTTCACGACGTTGGCCAGATCCGCGCCGGTGAAGCCCGGCGTCCGGGCGGCGAGCACGTGCAGGTCGACCTCGGGATCGAGCGCGACCCCGCGGGCGTGGACCTTCAGGATCTCTTCGCGCCCTCGCAGGTCCGGCTGATCCACGACGACCTGCCGGTCGAAGCGTCCTGGCCGCACGAGCGCGGGGTCGAGCACGTCCGGTCGGTTGGTGGCGGCCATGATGATGACGCCCTTCTGCGAGTCGAAACCGTCCATCTCGACGAGGAGCTGGTTCAGCGTTTGCTCGCGCTCGTCGTGCGCGCCGAAGCCGGCGCCGAGCGCGCCTCCACGGCCCTTGCCGATCGTGTCGATCTCGTCGAGGAACACCAGGGCGGGCGCCTTCTCCTTCGCCTGCTGGAACAGCTCGCGGACCCGCGCGGCGCCGAGGCCGACGAACATCTCGACGAACTCGGATCCCGACATGAAGAAGAAGGGCACGTTGGCCTCGCCGGCGACCGCGCGCGCGAGCAGCGTCTTGCCGCACCCGGGAGGGCCGAGCAGGAGCACGCCCTTCGGGATGCGACCTCCGAGACGCTGGTATTTCTTCGGGTTCCGAAGGAACTCGACGATCTCCTTCAGCTCCTCCTTCGCCTCGTCCACGCCGGCGACGTCGGCGAAGGTGGTCTTCATCTCCTTGCGGTCGTAGATCTTCACCTTGTTTCGACCGAGGTTGAGGGCCGCCCCCGCCTGGGCGCCGCTCATCCGTCGCACGAGGAAGAACCAGACGAAACCGAACAGCAGCAGGGGGACGACCCAGACGACCAGGAAGGTCTGGAACCCGTTCGGGGTCACGCCCGTGTAGTTGATGCCCGCCCGGTCGAGGTCGTTCGTCAGGGTCGAGGTCCCTTGCAGGATCGGGGGGATCGTCGTGTTGAACTCGACCTCGCCGGTCGAGTCCTCGTAGCGACCCGAGACAGACGTCTGGGAGATCTCGAGCGTCCCGACGATCTGGCCGGACTCGACCCGTTCCAGGAAGTTGGAGTAGTCGATCGTGTTCGGCCGCGGCGAGGCGAGGTAGTTGAAGACGATGAGGACGACCAGGAACCCGACGATCCACGCCCACGGGGACGAGCGGAACCGCCGGGGTTGGCCGGTGGACCCACCCCCCAGGTCGAACCCCTGCCAGCGTCCGCGCTTGTTGTCGTTGTCCGCCACTGGACTCCCATCTTCCCATCGATGTTCGGCGAACGACATCGAGGGGTTGGAGCCCTCGGCCGATGCGGGATACTGACGGTCGGTGCGGTCGGTGTTCGAGACACCGGGAAGGAGGTTCGGCGGTGGCGCGTAGCCAGGTGGCGCCCCCCGAGGATCCAGCCCTGCGTGAGCGGTTCGAGCGGGAGGTCCTCCCGCTCCTGCCGAACCTGTACGGGGCCGCCCTGCGGATGACCAGGAACCCTCAGGACGCTGAGGATCTGGTGCAGGAGACGTACCTGCGCGCCTACCGCGGGTTCGCCGGCTTCCAGGAGGGCACCAACCTTCGAGCCTGGGTCTACCGCATCCTGACGAACACGTTCATCAACTCCTATCGCAAGAAGCAACGCGAGCCCGTCACGGTGCCGGACGACGACACGGCCGACTGGTACCTGTACGACAAGCTCGGTGGTTCGAACGTCGAGGCCTCGGCGGAGTCCGAGGTCCTCGAGAAGATCCCCGACGAGGACGTGCAGCGGGCGTTGGAGGACCTGCCGGACGGGTTCAGGATGGCCGTGTTGCTCGCCGACGTCGAGGGGTTCAGCTACAAGGAGATCGCAGAGATCCTCGACGTGCCGATCGGAACGGTCATGTCTCGGCTGCACCGGGGAAGGAAAGCGCTGCAGAAGGCGTTGTGGGAGACCGTACGGGAGAGGGGTCTTGTCACCGACTGAGTGTGAGCACGTGCTGAAGCAGATCGAGCTCTACCTCGACGGTGAGCTCGTCGGTTCGCTGCACGTCGAGATCGAGCGGCACCTGGGTGGCTGCCACCCCTGCAGCGGGCACGCCGACTTCCAGCGGAAGCTGAAGGAGGTCCTCCGCTCGAAGTGCGGTTGTCGGGAGGTCCCCGCGGATGTGTTGGAACGGGTCCGAACGTTGCTCGAGCGTCAACCCGACCCGACCGCGTAGCGTTTCGCGGGACCGAACCCCGTCCCGGCGGGCGTCGAATCGGGAACGTGACCAAGGGATCGCGCCCCGGCCATCTGCCCGCCCCCTCCAGGGCCCTGGAGAAGGGCCGTGTGTGTGCCCACGACGGGTGCCGGACGACGCTCTCGGTCTACAACGAGGGCGCGTTCTGCTGGCAGCACGCGGACGTGATCTTCCCCAACTACCGCGGCAAGCGGCTGCGGTCCGATCGCGCGTAAGGCGCGGTCGCCAGAGCCTCCCGCGCACCCTCCCTCGCGCGGGATCGGAGAACGGCCCGTCCCGGGCCGTTCTCCTGCATCCGGCCCTCATCGCTAGGATGCTCAGGCCGAGACCCTCGGGGTTCTCGGAGGTCGGCCGGCGGGCGAGCGAGATCGAGGGTCGAAGGCAGGAGGAGGGGCGATGGACGAGCTCGGCACCATCCTCGGCGTCTGGGCGCATCCCGACGACGAGGCCTACCTCGCGGCCGGGATCATGGCTCGAGCCGTCCGCAACGGTTCGCGGGTCGTCTGCGTAACGGCGACGCGAGGCGAGGGTGGGTCGATGGACGAGGAGAAGTGGCCCCCCGAGTCGATGGGTGAGGTTCGGACGAAGGAGCTCGAACGGAGCCTGCAGATCCTGGGCGTCGACGAACACGTCTGGCTCGACATGCGGGACGTCGACATGGACACCGGCCTGCCGGACGAGGGGTACGAGCGCATCCGCGAGCTCGTCGCGGACGTCCAGCCCGACACGATCCTCACGTTCGGGCCCGACGGGATGACCGATCACGCCGCGCACAAGGACGTGTCGAGTTGGGCCACCAAGGCGCTGGACGAGGCGGGCAAGCGGGGTTCGAGGGTGCTGTACGCGACCGTCACGCCCGAGTGGGCGGCGGAGATCCTCCCGGTCTGGGAGCCGTTCAACGTCTTCCGCCCGGGCACGCCGCCGATCACTCCTCGCGAGGAGCTCGCCGTCTACTACGAGCTCCCGGCCGACATCCTCGAGCTCAAGGTGCGCGCGATCAACGCGCATGTGAGCCAGGTCGAGGCCATCCTCGAAGCGGTCGGTCCCGAGCTCTGGTGGAAACAGATGTCGATCGAGGCGTTCCGACCGGGGGAGGAGCGGTCGTGAGCGGCCTCTCGTTCGCGTTCCTGGGGTCCGGAGAGTTCGACCCGTGGTCCGAGCCCGTCGAACGCTGGCTGCTCGCCCGTTCTCGCAACCCCTCGGGCCCCGTGCTCGTCTGTCCGACGGCGGCCGCGCACGAGGGCGACGAGTCCTACGACGGCTGGGCCAACAAGGGACTCGAGCACTACCGCGCGCTCGGGATCGCGGCCGATGTCCTGCCGCTGAAGACCCGGGACGACGCGATCCGCGACGAGGTGGGGGCGAGACTCGACGACGCGTCGGCCATCTTCTTCTCCGGGGGCAACCCCGCCCGGCTGGCCCAGGTGGTCGTCGACACGCCGTTCTGGGCCGCGCTCCAGACGGCACTCCGCGACGGTCTGCCGTATGCGGGGTGCAGCGCCGGCGTGGCATTCCTCACCGAGAAGACCTTCGATTCGGACCGTCAGGATTTCGACTCGGTCTGGGCGCCCGGGATCGGGTACGTGAAGGACACGCTGTTCGGACCGCACTGGGACATCGTCGACACGTGGATCCCGGGGGCGACCGACTTCATCGCCGGCTCGGTGGGGCCGGGGCAGACGTTCATCGGGCTGGACGAGGAAACGGCGATGGTGGGCGACGGGCATGCCTGGGAGGTCATGGGGCGAGCGAAGGTCCACGTCCTGCGGGACGAGGAATGGACTCTTTATGCCGAAGGCGACGCGTTCGAGCTCCCGTTGCGCCTCGCGGACGGTCCGGCATGACCGCTCGAGGCTCCGCGGCAGGGCTCGGGCGCGACGCGCCGATCGAGCAGCGGGCCCCCGAGATCATCAGGATCCTGTCGGAGGCATATCCCGACGCGAAGGTCGCCCTCCGCTTCTCGAACCCGCTCGAGATGCTCGTCGCGACGATCCTGTCCGCCCAGTGCACCGACGAGAAGGTGAACGAGGTCACCGCCACCCTGTTCGTGAAGTACCGGACCGCGGAGGACTACCTCAAGGTCCCCGAGGACGAGCTGAAGGCCGACATCAAGCCCACGGGGTTCTTCAACCAGAAGGCGATCTCGATCCGCGAGGCGTGCAGGCGGATCGTCGAGGTCTACGACGGCCGCGTGCCCGACACGATGGAGGACCTGATCACGCTCCGTGGCGTCGCCCGCAAGACCGCGAACATCGTCATGGGGAACGCGTTCGGCAAGGTCGAGGGCATCGCGGTCGACACGCACGTCAAGCGGCTCGCCAACCGGCTGGGGTTCAGCGAGCAGTCCGATCCCGACAAGATCGAGCAGGATCTGATGCGCGTGATCCCGAGGGACCGCTGGTTCGACTTCACCTACGTCCTGATCGATCACGGTCGTGCAACCTGCGTCGCGCGCAAGCCGCGATGCGAGGAGTGCCCCGTGAACCACCTCTGTCCGTCGAGCCTCGTCTGAATGACGGATCCGACGGGTCACGCCTTCCGGGCCGACGCGTTCCCCGCGATCGTGGCGCATCGTGGGGCATCGTCCAGCCGTCCCGAGAACACGATCCCGTCGTTCGAGGAGGCGGTCCGTCTCGGCGCCGGCATCGTGGAGTTCGACGTCCGCCTGTCACGAGACGGCGTCGCGATGGTGATGCACGACCCGACGGTGGATCGGACGACCGACGGGACTGGCTTCGTCCACGAGCTCACCGCGTCCGAGCTCTCCTCGCTGAACGCCGGCACGGAGACCGAGCCCACGCCCGTGCCGACGCTCGCCGAGGTGCTCGCGATCATGAGCGGCCGAGCCGCGATCGCCGTCGAGATCAAGAACATCCCCGGGGAGCCGGCCTTCGAGCCGGTCCGCCAGTCGATCGTCGAGGCCGTGCATGCCGAGCTCGAGCGGTTCGACGGGGCCGTCCTGGTGGTCTCGTTCAACCCCTCCTCGATCACGGCCTCGAAGGTGCTCGCGCCGCACGTGCCGACGGGGTTCCTGAGCACCGACCTCGTCGACCCCCGCGAGGCGCTCGCGTTCGCCGTCTCGGCGGGCCACGACATGGTCCTGCCGGGCACGTGGGCCGCGATCCCGGCCGGCGAGGCGTTCGTCGAGGAGGTGCACGCCGCCGGGCTCCGGATCGGAACCTGGACCGTGGACGAAGCCGAGACCCTGAGGATGCTGCTCGACCGCGGGTTCGACGCCGTCGCGTCCAACGCTCCCGAGATGGCGCTCGCGGTCCTCGCCGAACGCACCCGCTCGTGATCCTGCGACGCAAGCGGCTGCCGGATCACCTCGAGGCGCCGTCGCGTGCGCTGGACGAGCTCATCCCGTCGCTCGAACGCGCCAGGGCCGCCCTCACCGAGTCCGTTCCCGGGACGCGCCTGCCGGGCCGGCCCTTGGCCGAGTCGTTGTCGGAGTTCGAAGACGGCCTGCGCGAGGTTCGCGCACGGATGGGCGGGTGGCGAGCGCCGGAGGTCGAGCAAGCGTGGCTCGATGCGTCCGCTGGTCTCGACGAAGCGATGGGGCTCGCCGAACGCGTGCGGACCGAGGGCGTCCCGCCCCAAGGGTTCGAAGGGCTGATCGGCCTGATCGGCGACCTCCTCGCACCGCTGGATGCGTTCGAGCGTGCGATCGTGCGCTTCCGCGAGCTCCGTGGATGAGCACGTCGCAGCTCGAGGAGGTCTCCGCCGAGGTCATCGACTGCAGGAAGTGCCCGCGACTCGTCGAGTGGCGCGAGCGGGTTGCCAGGGAGAAGACCGCTCGCTTCGCGGGCCAGGTGTACTGGGGGCGGCCGGTGCCCGGGTTCGGAGACCCGGCCGCGCGGATCCTGGTCGTCGGGCTCGCGCCGGCGGCTCACGGCGGGAACCGGACCGGCCGGATCTTCACCGGCGACCGCTCGGGTGACTTCCTGATCGGATCCATGTATCGCACGGGGCTCGCCAACCAGCCCACGTCGGTCTCGAGGGACGACGGTCTGCGGTTGCTCGGTTCGTACATGGCGGCCGTGAACCGCTGCGCGCCACCGGGGAACAAGCCGACACCCCTGGAGCGCGACGCCTGCCTCCCTTACCTCGAGCGCGAGATCGCTGCGCTGCGGCGGCTGCGGGTGGTCGTCGCGCTGGGCGCGTTCGCGTGGGACGGGGCGCTCCGTGCCATGTCTGCCCTCGGTCATCGAACGCGGCCGCGCCCGGCCTTCGGGCACGCGGCCGAGGCATCGGTGGGGCCCTACGCCTTGCTCGGCTGCTTCCACCCCAGTCAGCAGAACACGTTCACCGGCAGGCTCACCGAACCGATGCTCGATGCCGTGTTCGAACGCGCGGTCGACGTCGCCCGCTGATGCCTTCTCGGCCGACGCCGGGAACGGGGAATAGCACATCCTAGCCCGGCCGTATCCTGGAGGCCATGGGGATGCACGGCAGGTACATGCGCGTCCCGGCCCAGGAGGACGATCGCCCGATCCGGGCGCAGACCGTCCGGCGCGTGATCGGGACGTTCCGACCCTACCGCCGCAAGGTGGCTTGGGTCGGGCTGGCCATCGTCGTGACGTCCGGTCTCGGCGTCGTGAACCCCCTGCTCATCAAGTGGATCTTCGACAACGGCCTGTTCGGCGACCCGCCCACTGTCTGCGCCGATGGTGCGTGCCCCCAGCTGGACATCGTGTACATCGGCGTGGCGCTGATGATCGCGATCCCGATCGTCACCGGCGTGATCGGGGTGGGCCAGACCTACCTCGCCAACTGGGTGGGGCTGCGGGTCATGCAGGACCTGCGGAACGCGCTCTACTCGCACCTGCAGTTCATGCCGCTCCGCTTCTTCACGACGACCCGCACGGGCGAGATCCAGTCGCGCCTGGCCAACGACGTCGGCGGCGTCCAGGCGGTCGTCACCGACACGATGTCGAACATCCTCGCCAACGTCGTCGTGATCATCAGCACGCTGATCGCGATGCTCCTGCTCTCGTGGCAGCTCACGGTGCTGTCGCTGTTCATGCTGCCGTTCTTCCTCTGGCTCACGGTGAAGGTCGGGCCGCGCGCGTCGCGAGGTCGCGACCAGCACGCAGAAGACGATGGCCGACCTCACCGCCGTGACCGAGGAGACGCTGTCGGTCTCGGGCATCCTGCTGTCGAAGTCGTTCGGCCGACAGCGCCACGAGATCGACCGGTTCCAGGGCGAGAACGAGCGGCTGACCGGTCTGCAGATGCGGCAGACGATGATCGGGCGGTCGTTCTTCGCGATCGTCGGCACGTTCTTCTCGATCACGCCGGCGCTCGTGTACCTGGTGGCGGGGTGGGTGCTCAGCGACAACCCCGACGCACTCACGGCGGGAACGATCGTCGCGTTCACGACGCTGCAGTCTCGGCTGTTCTTCCCGATCGGCTCGATGCTCCAGGTCTCGACCGAGATCCAGTCGTCGATGGCGCTGTTCGACCGCATCTTCGAGTACCTGGACCTCGACCACGAGATCGAGGACGCGCCCGACGCCGTCGCGATCGCGCCCGATCAGGTGCTGGGGCGCGTCGAGTTCGACGACGTGTCGTTCCGCTACGAGACGCCGGACGGCGAGCGAGCCGGCCCCGTGTCGCCGAGCGATCTCGAGCTCGCGAACGAGGCGCCCAGGGAGTGGACGCTCGAGGATGTCTCGTTCTCGATCGAGCCGGGCCAGCTCGCGGCGCTCGTCGGGCCGTCCGGCGCCGGCAAGACCACGATGACCTACCTCGTGCCTCGCCTGTACGACGTGCAACGCGGAGCCGTGAAGATCGACGGGCACGACGTGCGGAAGCTGAAGCTCGAGTCGCTCGGGGACCTGATCGGCGTGGTCACGCAGGAGACCTACCTGTTCCACACGACGATCCGCCGGAACCTCCTGTACGGGAAGCCGGACGCGACCGACGAGGAGCTCGACGCCGCAGCCCGGGCCGCCAACATCTACGACCGCATCGCCGAGCTCCCCGACGGGTACGACACCGTCGTCGGCGAGCGCGGGTACAAGCTGTCCGGCGGCGAGAAGCAGAGACTCGCGATCGCGCGCGTCATCCTCAAGGACCCGAGGATCCTGATCCTGGACGAGGCGACGTCCTCGCTCGACACGACCTCGGAGCGGCTCGTGCAGGCGGCGCTGGTGCCCCTCATGGAGGGACGAACCACGATCGCGATCGCCCACCGCCTGTCGACGATCCTGTCGGCGGACGTGATCTTCGTCGCCGACCGTGGACGGATCGTCGAGCGCGGGACGCACGCCGAGCTGCTTCGACGCGGCGGCATCTACGCGCGCCTGTACGAGCAGCAGTTCCGCGGCGGCCTCGTCGAGGCCGTCACCGAGGACGGCGTGATCATGGCCACGGGCGAGGTCGTTCGGACCGGGAGCGGCTAGGTCGGGGTCGACGCCCGTTGGATCGGTTTCTCGTAGGTGAGCAAGACGAACCCGTCGGGGAACACTCGATCGGGCAGGCGGTCGAACCCCATCGACTCGTACATCGCCCGAGCGACCTTCATGCGTTGGGTGGTGTGCAGGCGCATCCGCGTCTTGCCCGCCTCGGCCGCCCGCGCGAAGCATGCGTCCATGAGCGCCTTCGCCACGCCTCGCCCGCGTTGCTCGGGATCGACGCCGAGCATCCGGATCTCCGCCTCGTCCGGCGGGAGCTGCGGGTCGTCGTCCTCGATCCGCCGGTCGAGCTCCAGGGTGGCGCTGCCGAGGATCCGCCCGTCCTCGACCGCCGCGAGCACGACGGCGATGTCCGCACGAGCACCGACGTCGGAGATCAGTTCGAGGTACCGCTCCCACGACTCGCCGTCCGCGAACTCGCGATAGGCGAGCGCCGTGACGCGTCCGGTCTCGTCGTACTCCTCGGGCCGCGCGGGCCGAACCTCGATCGTCATCGTTCGAGCCTACCGCCATCTCGGCGGTCAACGAGGTTGACGTTCGTTCCCCGACCGGTGACGATGCGTCCGTGGGCGAACCCGACCTGTCGAGGTTGCTCCTCGAAGCCTCACGCGTGCTCGGCGCCGAGATCGTCGCGGGCCTGCAGGAGCGTGGGTTCCCCGACGCACGTCCCGGCCACGCGGCGCTCTTCATGCACATCGACCGACGGTGGGGGACCCGTCTCACCGACCTCGCACGGCGCGCGCGGATGACCAAACAGGGCATGATGCTGCTCGTGGACGACCTCGAGACGCGCGGCTACGTGCGACGTGTCCCCGATGCAGACGACTCGCGAGCGAAGATGGTCAGGCTCACGGCGCGCGGCCGGCGGTTCGTCGCAGAAGCGCGAAGGGCGGTCGCGGCGGTCGAGGCTCGCGCTCGCCGAGAGCTCGGCGACCGCCGGTACGAGGCGCTCCGCGACTCCCTCGAGTTCCTCGTGGGCGGGGGAGAAGGGTTCGAGGAGGCATGAGCCCGACCCCGAACCGTGTCCTCGAGGTCTTGGCGGACGAGGATGCCGTCGCTCGCCGCGCGGCCGATATCGTCGCCGCCTCGGCGCGCGAGGCCATCGAGGCGCGGGGGCGCTTCACCTTCGCGGTGAGTGGCGGCCGGACCCCGTGGGCGATGTTCCGGGAGCTCGCCGACGAGGACGTGCCCTGGGGGAAGGTCGGCATCTGGCAAGTGGACGAGCGGATCGCTCCCGACGGCGACCCCGACCGGAACCTGACGAGCCTCGCCCCGGTGCTCCCGGCCGACGCGGAGCTGCATCCGATGCCGGTGACCGAGGCCGATCTGGAAGCGGCCGCGGACCGCTACGCCGGGTCGCTCCCGGACGTGTTCGACCTCGTACATCTCGGGATCGGCGACGACGGGCACACGGCCTCGCTCGTTCCGGACGACCCGGTCCTCGAGGTGACCGACCGCGAGGTCGCGCTCACCGGCGAGTACCGCGGCCGGCGCAGGATGACGCTCACCTATCCCGTTCTCGACCGGGCGCGTAGGGTCCTGTGGTTGATCGCCGGCGACGAAAAGACGCCGATGCTGCCTCGTCTGCTCGCAGGGGACCGTTCGATCCCCGCCGGTATGGTCTCGAGCTCGGAACAGCTCGTCGTCGTCGATGACCTCGCAGCGTCATCGGATCTGTTGCAGTCCTAACTGAGAACCCCAACGCCGAGCGCCTTGCCCACCAGGTACGTGACGGCGGCGGCCGCCGAACCCACCGCGAGCATCCGGGCTCCCGACAGCAACCACGGACGTCCGGTCAGGTACGACATCGCCGCGCCGACGCCGAAGAGCGCGATGCCCGACAGGATCGCCGAGGCGACGACCGCCGGTGTGCCCGACGACATCAGGAACGGCACCAGCGGTACGAACGCTCCCAGCGCGAACGTCACGAACGACGATCCCGCCGCGGCGAACGGCGAACCGAGTCCCTCGCGCGGATCCAGGCCGAGCTCCTCGCGGGCGTGGGTCTCGAGCGCGGTCTCGGGGTCCCTCATGAGCTCGGTGGCGAGCCGGTCGGCGAGGTCGCGGGGGAGGCCCTTGCGCACGTAGAGCTCGGCGAGCTCCAGCCGTTCGGCCTCCGGGTCGGAGCCGATCTCGTGCGCCTCGAGGTGGATCAGCCGTTCGTACACCTCGCGCTGCACCCGCACCGAGATGTATTCGCCCGCCGCCATCGAGAACGCGCCGGCGAGCAGCCCCGCGATCCCGGCGACGATCACCACGTCGTTGTCGACGCCGGCTCCCGAGACGCCGAAGATCAGCGACAGGTTCGACACCAGGCCGTCGTTCACGCCGAAGATCGCCGCCCGGAGCGCGCCCGACTTGCCGCCCCCCACGTGCTGCTCGCCGCCGATCGGGCCGGGATGGGGGACGACGCGCCACTGACGTCCGCGGAGCCGGCGCACCGCCTGCGTGAGGATGTCGAGGCGGTCCTTCGTCGTGCGGTCCTGCTCGGAGAGGTCGTCGGGCGACGCCATCGCAGCCGAGACCTACCCGGCCGCCGACGCTGCGAACCGCGCCGTCGCGATGCCGACGACCGCCTCGGGGGTGAAGCCAAACTTCCCCTGGAGCTCCTTCAGCGGGGCCGAGGCGCCGAACGTGTCCATCCCGACGACGGCGCCGTTCGCGCCCACGTACCGCTCCCAGCCGACGGCGTCGATGCACAAGGTTCGGATCGTGGCGATCGCGCGTGGGTCGGGATCGGAGATGGCAATGCTGCTCATCGAGGCCCTCTTCCTCGCTTCGCCGGGCCGCGCGATTGTGCGTCTGCGGCGGTGGCTCTGTCGAACCGGCCGCCTCCCTCGACTGCCGGGCGTGCCGTAGTACGGTTCGCGCGTGGCGGGCGAACACGAACGTGCCGACGACGCCTTCACCGCCGAGGAGGCGCGCTGGGCCGATCGCTACGGGCTGCTGTTCCTGCTCATCCTGGTCGCACTCGTCCTCACGGCCGCGAACACGACCTGGCTGAAGATCGCGGCCGTCCTCGTGCAGGGCGGCGTGGTGCTGTTCGCGTTCCTCGCCGCTCGGGTCGGGCGGCGCGTGTGGCGCGTCGCGATCGTCCTGGTGCCGCTCGCCGTGATCCTCGGCATCGCCGGACGGTTCGGCGATTCGAGGCCGGCCGAGGCCGTGGCCGCCACCATCAACCTCGTCCTCCCCGCGGCCGCGATCGTCGCGCTCGGCCGTCGCATCGTGGTGGAGCCGTTCGTGAGCAGCCGGACCATCATCGGGCTGCTCTGCGTGTACCTGCTGATCGGCATGACGTTCGCCGCGACGTACATCACGATCGCGGTGGTGAGCGACGAACCGTTCTTCGTCCAGACCGACCATGCCGAGCCGGTGGACTTCACGTACTTCAGCCTCGTCACGCTCGCGACCGTCGGGTACGGCGACTTCACCGCGGCGAACCCGATGCCCCGGATGCTCGCCGCGATCGAGGGGTTGACCGGCCAGCTCTACCTGGTCACGGTCGTGGCGGTGGCGGTGTCGCGGGTTCGGACGAGACGGGATCAGCCTCCCGCCGGCTGACCGGTCACGCTCCCTCGCGGTGACGTTTCGGCCGCAGCCGGTTGAACCGTCCGCTCGAGGAGACCTCTTCCCGAGGCGGGCGTGCCTCGCGCGATGTCTCGTCCTCCTCGATCTCGTCCTCCCGCGTGAGCTCGGTCTCCACGACCTCGTGCCGTTTGAGGTACGTCGAGACCGTGGACTGGATGACGGCGGCGGCGGGCAACGCCATGAACGCGCCGAGCAGCCCGCCGATCGATCCGCCCGCCAGGGCCGCCCCGAACGCCACCGCGGGGTGAAGCTGCATCGTTCGAGCCGTGATCCGCGGCGCCAGCAAGTAGTTCTCGATCTGCTGATAGATCAGGACGAAGATCAGGAAGAACAAGGCCTTCCAGGGGTCCTCGAGCAGGGCGACGAGCAGCGGCACCGCCGCCGCGATGTAGGTGCCCACCACCGGGATGAACTGGGAGACGAACCCCTGCCACAGCGCGAGGGGGACGGCGAACGGGATCCCGAGCGCCTGCAACACGATGAACGAGAACGTGGCGTTGATCACGGCCAGCAGGAGCCTCGAGTAGAGGTAGCCGCCGGTCTTGTCGATCGCCACCTCCCACGCGCTCAGGAGGTCGCGCTGCACGCGCGGCGGGAAGAGCGAGCACACACCGCGTCGGAACCTCGGTCCGTCGGCGACGAGGTAGAACGTGAACAGGCCGATCGTGAGCACCTGGAAGATGAACCCGAGGACGAACGCGCCCACCGTGGCGACGTTCGCGGCGATCCCGCTCACGTTCGCCTCGGCGCTCGCGATCTGCCGCAGGATCGTGTTGCTCGTGAGCCTGGTGTCGAACCAGCGCTCCGTGTACACGCTCGCCTCCGCCAGCCAGTCGGGGACCCGGGCGATCAGCTCCTGCACCTGGTCGACCACGAGCGGGACCATGAGGGCGACCCCGACCAGCGCGAGGAGGCCGAGTCCGAGCAGGACCACCGCGGCCGCCATACCCCTACGCCAGCCACGCCGGACGAGCCAGTTCGCGGCCGGCTCGAGGGCGAACGAGAGGAACAGGGCGGCGACCAGCCACAGCAGCAGGTTCTGCAGCCGCCGGATGAGGCTGAACGCCGCGTACGCGGCGAAGGCCGCGATGGTGATCGTCAGGAGCAGACGCGGGATCCACGCGGGCATGCTGCTCGAGTCGCCGGGCGGAGGGCCGACCTCCTCGGCTCCACGCGTCTGGGCATCGGCGAGCGTCGGTTCCGCGTCGCCGGCGGCCCGCGTTTCGGGCAGCGGCCGCTCGTGCGCAGCGGCGGGGTCCATCCGGTCAGCGTATCGACCGCCGTTCGCGGGTGCCAGCATCGGGCGTGTGCCGGGTCGACGGCTACGATGAACGCGTGCGCGAAGACGCCAAGGGAAAGACCGGGCGGCCGACCGAGACGCGGAACAAGCCGCGACGGCCGCGGGATCTCCTCGGGCGTCCCCAGCCGTGGGATGCCGCGAACGCGCTCGAGCTCGAGGACTTCGACTCGCTGACCGTCGAGGAGAACCATCGCCTGGCTCGCGAGCACCTGAACGCGGGGCGCTTCTTCCCCGCCCACGAGGCGTGGGAGACGGCGTGGAAGCAATCGCGGGACACGACCGACGCGGAGTTCTTCAAGGGTCTGTCCCAGCTGGGAGCCGGGTACGTGCACCTCCTCCGAGGCAACGCGCACGGCGCCGAGCGGTTGCTCCGGCGAGCATCGGGACGGATCCGCGCCTATCCTTCGGGCCACTGGGGGGTCGAGACCGTTCGGGTCGCGGACGCCGCCGACGCGCTCGCGGACGCCGTTGAGACGGGTGACGTTCGACCGGGCGAGGATGCCGTGTTCGTGCCTCCGCGCGTCTGATCGCAGGCGCGTCGGTTGACTGGCCCCGGCCGCACCCGGCACCATAGGAGGATGAGCGACCAGCCAGCCGACCAAAAGGCAGAGACCATGCTCGAATGGAAGGGGAGGACCGGTCCCTTCACGGTCTCGCTCGGTCAGGGGGTGTTCCACCCCAGCCACACGAGCCGGACCATCGCCGAGGCGCTGGAGATCGCACCCGGCGACACGGTGATCGACGTCGGCTGTGGGAGCGGGGTGCTCTCGTTCGTGGCGGCCCGGTTGGGCGCCAAGCGGGTCATCGGGACCGATCTGTCCGAAGAGGCCATCCAGGTGGCGAGGGAGAACGCCGTCCGGCTCGGCCTCCAGGACCGGGTGGAGTTCCGAAGCGGCAACCTGCTCGACCCCGTTCGCGGCGAGCAGGCCGACGTGATCATCGGGGACGTCTCGGGGATCCCCGACGAGATCGGCAGGCTCGCGGGCTGGTTCCCCGACGGGCGCGCGGGTGGCCCCACCGGCGCCGAGCTCCCCGCCGCGATGCTCGAGAGCATCCACGAGAACCAATGCCTGGCTCCCGGCGGCCACCTCTACCTCCCGACCGGAACGATCCAAGCCGAGAGCAAGATCCTCGAGGTCGCCCGGCGCATCTTCGGCTCGGCGAACCTGCAGTCCCTCCTGTCCCGGGAGTTCCCGCTGCCGGAGGTGGTGGCCAAGTCCAAGGCGGTCGCGCAGATGATGCGGGAGGGCATCGTCGATCTTCGGACGCGCGGGAGCCGGATGCTCTGGCGTCTCCAGGTCTGGCGGTGCGAGATGCCGAAGGACGGGCGTCTCACCGCAACCATCCTGTAGTCCGGCCGCACGCCGGGCCTCAGTGTTCCGGGCGGACCTCGACGACCGACTTCACCCAGTAGCCCGCCTCGCGCAGATGCTCTGCGCCGCCCCGGTCGATCGCGAGCACGATGATGCCGACCTTGCAACCGGCGTCCTCCAACACCGTGGCCGCCGAACGGACCTGTGTCCCCGTGGTCGACACGTCTTCGACGAGGGCGACCTCCGCGCCGGCGGGTGCATGCCCCTCGAGCTGCGACATCGTCCCGTACGCCTTCGGTTCCTTGCGCACCACCGCGATCGGGAGGCCGGTCTCGAGCCCGACCGCGGCGACGAGCAAGGTCGCGGCCCCCTCGGGCGCCGCGAGGTGCGTGATCGCCTCGGGCAGGAGCTCGGCGACGGCCTTCGCGGTGTCCCTCAACAGGTGCGGGTCGGTCAGGAACCGGAACTTGTCGAAGTAGACGTTCGAACGGCGTCCCGACGAGAGCACGAAGTCGCCGTGGAGCTCAGAGGCCGCGATCAGTCGCTGCGCGAGGTCGCCGGGCATCGCGCGTAGCATAGGCTCCCGATGGTCGCGGGCCAGGGCAAAGACATGGACTGGTACCGATCGGTGGCGCGACCGATGCTGTTCGCGATCCCACCCGAGGCCGCGCACCGCGTCGCGCAACGTCTCCTCGGGCTCCCGCTCCCGTGGGAACGGCTGGGCGGGGCCGACCGCGATCCCGCGCTCGGGGTCACGCTCGCCGGCATCCCGCTCGCGAACCCGGTCGCCCTCGCCGCCGGCTTCGACAAGACCGGTCGCCACGTGGACGCCCTCGGGCGGCTGGGGTTCGGCTACGTCGTGTGCGGCACGTTCACGCGCCGGCCTCGCCGTGGCAACCGCAAGCCCAGGATCGTCCGGTACCCGGCGCGCGCGTCGATGGTCAACGCCATGGGGCTCCCGAATCCGGGAGCGGAGGCGGCGGCCCGGTCGCTCGGACGTTCGCCGAGGACGGGCGCGCGTCTGGCCAGCATCGCCGATCAGGACCTCCCCGACGTGCTCGAGACGCACGCCGTCCTCGAGCCTCACGTCGATGCGATCGAGCTCAACGCGAGCTGCCCGAACGTCGCGTGGGGCCGCGATCGGGACAACGAGGCACACCTCGTGAAGCTCCTGCGCGAGCTCGGGAGACGTCGGTCGCGGCCGCTGTTCGTCAAGTTGCCTCCGTTCCGCGCCGACGTCGAGCGAGAGGTGGTCCTCGCGCTCGCCGCGATCGCGCAGGAGGAGGGGACGGATGCACTCACCGTCTCGAACACGGTCCCCGTGCTCGAGCCGCGCGTGTCCGTGGGGACCGGCGGGTTGTCCGGCCGCGCGTTGCTCGAAGGGACCCTGACGAACGTCCGCCAGGTCCGTCGCGCGACGGGCGGAGCGATACCCATCAACGCGAGCGGGGGGATCTCCACGGCCGAGGAGGCGCTCGCCGCCATCGAGGCGGGGGCGACCACCGTCCAGGTGTACACGGGGCTCGTTTTCCGTGGTCCCGCGATCGTGGGAGAGCTCACCCGTGGGCTCGGGGATGCGCTCCGGAGCCGCCGGATCGACCTCGCCGAGCTCGTGGGGACCGGCTGAGTCGAGGAACCGGCTTGGCTTGCCCACGACCCCTTTCCCGTTCAAGATGACGCGATTCCGAACGGAACCGAACACCCCGGAGGTGGGTTTGGCGCAGCGTGCGACGCGTATCGACGAGGCACCCGCGGGAGCGACGGGCGGAGCGGCGGTCACGCTCGAGTCGGTCGTCAAGCGGTTCGGCGACGTGGTCGCCGTGGACGGCGTCGATCTCGAGGTCCACGAGGGTGAGTTCTTCTCGATGCTCGGACCGTCGGGTTCGGGCAAGACGACGTGCCTGCGGATGATCGCCGGTTTCGAGGCCCCGACCTCCGGACGCGTGTTGCTCGGTGGCGAAGACGTCTCCGACCTCGCGCCCTACGAGCGCGACGTGAACACGGTGTTCCAGGACTACGCCCTGTTCCCGCACATGACCGTCCAGGCCAACGTCGAGTACGGCCTCAAGGTCAAGAAGGTGCCGGCCGGCGAGCGGCGCGGGCGTGCCGCCGACGCGCTCGCGATGGTCCAGCTGTCCGCGTTCGGCGAGCGCAAGCCGAGCCAGCTCTCCGGCGGGCAGCGGCAACGGGTGGCGCTGGCCCGCGCGCTGGTGAACCGCCCGAAGGTCCTCTTGCTCGACGAGCCGCTCGGGGCGCTCGACCTCAAGCTCCGCCAGGCGATGCAGATCGAGCTCAAGGAGATCCAGCAGCAGGTCGGCCTGACCTTCATCTACGTCACGCACGACCAGGAGGAGGCGCTCACGATGAGCGACCGCCTCGCGGTGTTCAGCCGCGGGCGCGTCGAGCAGGTCGGGACCCCTGCCGAGGTCTACGAGCGACCGGCAACGGGCTTCGTGGCGGGCTTCGTGGGGACGTCGAACGTGCTGGAGGGGGACGCGGCGAGGACGATCGCCGGCGACCCGCACGCGTTCACCGTCCGTCCCGAGAAGATCGCGATGGTGGAACCGAACGCGGAGGTTCCCGACGGCGCCTACTCGGCCACGGGCAGCGTCCGCGACGTGGTCTACCTGGGTGCTTCGACCCGATACATCGTCACGCTCGACGTCGGGAGCGAGCTCGTCGTGATGCAGCAGAACCTCGCGACGTCGTCGATGGAGGCCCTCCAGGTGCGCGGCAAGGCCGTGCGCCTGGTCTGGGATCGCAGGAACAACCGTCCGGTCGAGGCGGCCGGCGGTTCGGTTGACGGGTCGGCAGACCCAGAGGAGGAGGCTTCATGAAGGGCGCGTTCCGAACATGGTTCATCGTCCTCGCGGCGCTGGCCGTCGTGGCCGCCGCGTGCGGGGAGGACGAGACCCCGAGCGGCGACACCGGTGGGGCGATCGAGCCGGCCAAGGTCTACAGCTCGATCGGCGAGACCGAGGGCGAGCTCGAGCTCATCGCGTGGCACGGCTACACGGAGGACGGCACGAGCGAAGGCGGTGAGGACTTCGACTGGATCACGCCGTTCGAGGAAGAAACCGGGTGCAACGTGAACGTGACGTACGCCGACAGCTCGGACGAGATGGTGACGTTGATGCGCCAGGGCGGCGGTTCGGTCTACGACGGCGTCTCCGCTTCGGGCGACGCCTCCAATCGTCTGATCGCCGGCGGCGACGTCGGTTCGATCGACACGGCCCTGTTCCCGGCGTTCGCCGACGTGATCGCGCCGCTCAACCCGGACGGCGGGACGAACACCGAGCACTACGTCGTGGACGGGAACGTGTACGGCGCCCCGTACATGTACGGGCCGAACTTCCTCATGTACAACACGGAAGAGGTGACCCCCGCCCCGACGAGCTGGGACGTCACCTTCGAGGCCGACTCGCCGTATTCGGGGCAGGTGACGGCGTACGACTCGCCGATCTTCATCGCCGACGCGGCGATGTACCTGATGGCTCACAACCCGGACCTCGGGATCACGGACCCGTACGAGCTGACGCAGGAGCAGTTCGACGCGGCGGTGGAGCTGTTGAAGCAGCAGAACGAGCTCATCAGCAGCTATTGGGCGCTCTACACGGACGAGATCGACGGGTTCGTCGACGGCTCGATGGTCGTCGGGACGGCATGGCCGATCAACCTCAGCCTCGCCGAGTTGGACGCCCCGGTCGACCAGGTGGTCCCGTCGGAGGGGATGACCGGCTGGGCCGACACCTGGATGATCTCGGCGAACGCACCGCACCCCAACTGCATGCTCACGTGGATGGACTACACGATGCGTCCCGAGGTGCAGGCGGAGGTCGCCGTCTGGTACGGGGCCGCAGGCAGCAACACGCTGTCGTGCGACGCGACCCGTGAGCTGCTCGTCGAGTTCTACGGCGAGGGAGCCGACGCGGCCGTCGACACGGTCCGGTACGGCAACTGCGGCGACGCCGAGTTCCTGGACTCGCTGTTCCTGTGGAAGACGCCGCTGCCCGACTGCGGCGACGACCGAGGAGACGTCTGCATCGACTACTCCGAGTGGACGCAGGCCTGGACGGAGATCCGCGGCGCATAGGACGATCCTGAACGGGACCCCGGGGACCACCCGGGGTCCCGTTGCGTAGCCGGTCCCGAGGGAGGCTCCGCAAGTGGCGACGGGCACACGACGAGGGGAACGAGAGGGCCTCGGCCGCCGGCTGTCCGCGTTCGGTTACCGCCACACGGGCGTCAAGCTCGGGTTGTCGCTCGGGGCTCCGCTCACGTGGTTCGTGGTCATCTACCTCGGTTCGCTCGTCTTCCTGCTCGCGAACTCGTTCTGGAGCCTGGACGTCCTCACCTCCGAGATCGTTCGGGGCTTCTCGCTCGAGAACTTCCAGACGCTCCTCCAGGAGCCCGTCTACCGGACGATCACGATCCGCACGGTCGGGATCGCGGCGGCCGTCACGATCGCCGACATCGCGCTCTCGTTCCCGCTCGCGTACTACGCCGCCCGGCTCGCGACGCCGAGGATGCGGAACACGGTCCTGATCCTGGTCGTCCTGCCGCTGTGGGCGAACTACCTGGTCCGGGTGTTCGCGTGGAAGATCATGCTCACCCCGAACGGGTTCGTGAACTGGCTGGTCGAGCTCACGGGGCTCGGCTCGCTCCAGCTGGGGCGGTCGAACTGGTCCGTGTGGATCACGTTCGTCTACCTCTGGCTGCCGTTCACGCTGCTACCGATCTACGCCGCGCTGGAGCGGGTGCCGAACTCGTTCCTCGAGGCGTCGTCCGATCTCGGTGCTCGGGGATGGACGACCTTCCGGAACGTGATGTTCCCGTTGGTGCTGCCGGGGATCGTGGCGGGGTCGATCTTCGCGTTCTCGCTCACGCTGGGCGACTACATCGCGCCGGAGCTCGTCGGCAACACGCAGTTCATCGGCAACGTGATCTTCGACAACGTCGGCGTGGCCGGGAACATCCCGCTCGCCGCGGCGTACGCGATGGTCCCGCTCGCGATCATGGCCATCTACCTCTACGTGGCCAAGCGCCTGGGCGCATTCGAGGCGCTGTAGCGATGGAGTCCCGCGGGTTCAAGATCCTCGTCAAGGTGAGCGTGGCCCTGACGCTGGTCTTCCTGTACGTGCCGATCTCGATCGTGGTGCTCTACGCGTTCAACGACAGCGTCGCCCAGGCCTGGCCGATCCAGGAGTACACGACGAAGTGGTTCGGGATCGCCTGGCGCAACCCGCAGGTGCGCGAGGCGCTCGCCAACTCGCTCGAGGTGGCGATCATCGCTACCCTGTTCGCGCTCGTGCTGGGGAGCGCGGCGGCGTTCGCCGTGCACCGCTTCCGGTTCTTCGGTCGGAACACGGTCTCGTTCCTCTTGATCCTGCCGATCGCGTTGCCCGGCATCGTGACCGCGATCGCGCTCAACACCACGATCAACAACTTCCAGATCCCGTTCGGCGTCCTCACGATCGTGATCGGGCACGCGACGTTCTGCATCGTGGTCGTCTACAACAACGTCATCGCTCGGCTCCGACGAACGCCGACCTCGCTGGTCGAGGCGTCGATGGATCTGGGCGCGGACGGCTGGCAGACCTTCCGGTACGTGACCTTCCCCTCGATCCGGACGGCCGTCGTCGCGGGCGCGCTGCTCGCGTTCGCGCTGTCCTTCGACGAGATCGTGGTCACGAACTTCACCGCCGGGAGCACGCTCACGATCCCGAAGTTCATCTACAACAACGTCCGGCTGCCCCGGAACCGACCCGTGGTCAACGTCGTGGCGGTCGCGGTGATCCTCGTGATGTTCATCCCGGTGTACATCGCGCAGCGGATGGCGGGTGGGCCTTCCGAGACGGCACGCGGTCGCGCCGTCGCCGAACCCTGAGTGAGGGCCGCTACAGGTACTGACCGCGCGACGGATCCGCGCCGGTGCCGGGCGGCTCGGTGCCCCCGGGGAGCCCTCGGCGCCGCAGCTCCTCGAACTGCGCGCGTGCGGCCATCTGCTGGGAGAACAGCGCCGCCTGGATCCCGTGGAACAGTCCCTCGAGCCATCCGACGAGCTGGGCCTGTGCGACGCGGATCTCGGCGTCGGTGGGCACGCCCTCCATCGGTGGGGCGAGCGAGGAGAGCTCCTCTTGCAGATCGTCGGACAGCACGTCCTTGAGCTCGTCGATCGAACGCTCGTAGATCTGCCGGAGCCTGATGCGTCCGGGCTCGTCGAGCGAGGCCTGTCGGGTGTCCTCCAGCAGCTCGCGGACCATGCTCGCGATCCGCAGGAGCTTCGCGGGTTGGGTGATCGCCTCGTGCTCGGCTTCCGGCGCGGCCCCCGCGGCTCCTTCCGGGGCCGACGCGGCCGCCACCTGGGGCAGGTCGGGGGTCGAGGCCGGATCCATCGCGTTCGAGACTAACAACGCCGCCCGGAAGTCGCCCCCCGGCTCAGCCCCTCGCGAGCTCGCCGAACAGCAGCGCCTCGGCCAAGCAGGCGCGCTCCAGCTCGCCGAGGTCCACGCTCTCGTCGATCGAGTGGTACTGGCTCTTCTCGTCAGAGGCGCCGTACAGCAGGATCTCCGCGTCGGGCATCGCCGCCGAGAGCTCCGGCACCAGCGGAACCGAGCCCCCGCTCCCGCTCTGCACGACCGGACGCTCGAACGCGGCCTGCATCGCCCGGTCCATGGCGGCGAACCCGGGGCCGTCGGTCTTCACGCGCATGCCCTGGCCCGATGTCCCGGGCGTGACGTCGACCTCGACGCCCCAGGGCGCCCGCTCCGCTAGATGCCCGGTGAGCAGGTCCATCGCGCGCCGGGCGTCCTCCTCGGGCGCGAGCCGGAGGCTCACCTTGGCCGAGGCGACCGGGACCAGCTGGTTCGAGGCCTCGATCACGCGCGGGGCGTCCAGGCCGAGCACGGCCACGGCCGGTTTGGACCACAGCCGCTCCGAGATCGATCCCGAGCCCACCAGGCTGACACTCGGTCGCAGCGGGGTCTCCTCCCGGTACTCCTCCTCGGTGAGCTGCAGTCCCTCCCACGGCCCGTGCGTCAGACCCTCGATCGCGACAGTCCCGTCGTCGTCGTGCAGCGTGGACAGGATCCGGGCGAGCGCCGAGATCGCGTCGATCGCCGGTCCGCCGTAGGCCCCGCTGTGGCAGGCCAGGTCGAGCGCGCGGACCGTGACGATGCAGTCGACGACGCCACGGATGCTCGTCTCGAGCGTCGGGATGCCGGCCCGCCAGTTCCCGCCGTCGGCCACGCCGATCACGTCGGCCCTCAGGAGCTCCTTGTGCCCGCCGATCAGGAACGGGAGGTGCTCGGCGCTCGCCTCCTCCTCGCCCTCGACCAGCACCTTCAGCGACACGGGCGGCTTCCCGCCCCAGGCCCTCAGCGAGGCGGCATGCATGATGATGCCGCACTTGTCGTCGGACGTCCCTCGCCCGTACAGACGCCCGTCGCGCACCTCCGGTTCGAACGGCGGGCTCGTCCACTCGTCGAGCGGTCCCTCGGGTTGGATGTCGTGGTGCGCGTAGAGCAGGATCGTCGGCGCGCCGGCGGGACCGGCGACCTCCCCGAACACCGCCGGGTGGTCGACGTCGGGGAGCTCGATCAGGCGGACGCCGCCGTAGCCCGCGGCCTCCAGGGTCTCGGCCGTCGCCTCGGCGGACTCGCGGACCGGCTTCTCGTCGTAGCCGGGGAACGCGATCGACGGGATGCGGACGAGGTTCGAGAGCTCCTCGACGGCACGGGGCTGCCACTCGTTCACGGCTGCGCGGAGCTCGTCGGCATGCATGAGGCGGAACGATACCCTGTCCACGCGTTCGAGGGGACTACGGCCAGAGCCGGTCGAGCCGCCACGCGGCACCGTCTCGCGTGAAACGGAACCGGTCGTGGAGGCGGTGCTCGCGCCCCTTCCAGAACTCGATCGTCTCCGGCTCGATGCGGTAGCCGCCCCAGTGCGGGGGGAGCGGCACGTCCTCGCCCGGGAACCGCGCCGCGATCTCTGCGAACGCGGCATCGAGCTCGCCCCGTGAGCTCACCGGTCGGCTCTGCCGGGAGGCCCACGCACCGATCCGCGCCTCGCGAGGCCGGGTCCGGAAGTACTCGTCGGACTCCGCGTCGTCCACGAGCGCCGCCCCGCCCGTGACGCAGACCTGTCGATCGAGCTCGCGCCAGTAGAACGCCAGTCCCGCGTTCGGGTTCTCGGCGAGCTGGCGCCCCTTGCGGCTCTCGCGGTTGGTGAAGAACGTGAGACCGCGTTCGTCGACGCCCTTGACGAGCACGTGGCGGACCGCCGGCGCTCCGTCCGGATCCGCGGTCGCGAGCGCCGCCGCCTCGGGGAACCGGACGCCGGCGTTCCGCGCCTCGTCGAGCCAGGCGACGAGCCGGGCGATCGGGTCGGGACCGAGGTCCGCCTCGGTCAGGCCGCCCGGCTCGTGGGCCGGGACCTCACTCACGAGAGGTCCTTGGGGGTGACGAACGATCCGAGTCGTGCTCCGCCCCGTGAGAGACGGCGCCATGGGCCGTCGAACTCGAGCACGGCGAGCGCGCCGGTCGGGAACTTCGCCCGCATGCGCTCGAGGTCCTCTCCGCTGCCGGCGAGCGCGATCGCGAGATCCTGGATCCCCGGGTTGTGGCCGATCAGGGCGACGGTCTCGGATCCCTCGGCCACGCGGCGGAGCCGCTCCAGGAGCTCGTCGTCGGTCGCGCCGTAGAGCTCGTCTTCCACGGCGATCTCGGCGCCGCCGAACGCGTCGGTCATCCGTTCGAGCGTCTCCCTCGTGCGGAGCGCCGAGGAACACAGGACCAGGTCTACGGCCGGGGCGTTCGATCGAAGGTATTCGGCCATCCGTTCGGCGGCCCGGTGGCCCCGCGGGGCGAGTGGCCGCTCGTGGTCGGGGAGCCCCGGGTCGTCCCAGCTCGATTTCGCGTGCCGGAGCAGCAGCAGGCGTTTCACCGGCGGGATGCCGTGACCACGGGCTCCAGCAGCGAGAGCGTCATGGCGTCGGCGTCCATCTCGGCGCGGATCCCGAGCGGCATCGGGACGTTCGGCCCGTTGTGGCCGACGTCGACGTTCCCGAGCACCGGGATGTCACGCTCGCCCAGCACATCGAGGACGACCTCGCGAAGCGTGTCGGGTCCCTCGGCGAGCTCGACCTCGGTCGTACCGACGACCATCCCCGCGATCCGGTCGAGCACGCCGGCGAGTCGCAGCACGTGCAGGTCGTTCCAGACGGCGGGGGTGTTCGTGCCGAACTCCTCCCAGAACAGGATCGCGCCGTCGAATCGCTCGAGGCTCAGCGCATACGGCGTCGCCTGGATCCGCAGCAGGCGGTTGAGGAGCCCACCGATCAGCGGACCGTCCGCGCGGCCCGAACGCCAGCACTCCCACCGACGGCCCGGGGGCAGGACACCAGGCGCGCTGTCGCTGGTCAGCACGCGGAGGTAGAGATCCGCGAGCTCGGTGCGACGGGTCTGGTCGAGCTCGTTCCACTCACCGAATCCGTACGTGACGAGCTCGGAATGGAGGGACACCAGACCGGTCCGCGCATGCAGCGCCAGATGCAGCGTGGAGATGTCGCTGAACCCCAGCAACGGCTTGGGATCGGCGCGCACCGCCTCGTAGTCGATCAGGTCGAGGTAGCTGAACGTCATCCGGCCACCGGTCAGCGAGAAGATCGCGCGGACCTCGGGATCTCGGAGCAGACCGTTGAACTCCTCGGCCACCTCCCGAGGCGGGGCGGCCGCCCACCACCACCGCCGGTCGAGGTCGACCAGCGGCGACACGCGGACGGCGAACCCCATCTGCTCGATGGCCTCGACGCCGCGCGCGAACAGCGACGCCTCATCCTGGTCCAGCCCGCCGGACAGGGCCGCGACCGCGACGAGATCACCAACCCGCAACGCGTTCGGACGCAGGATCGACGGCATGCTGAGCCTCCGTTCTCGGGTGCCGGTCATCGTGTCGTCTCGGCGATGGAGTCGCCATCCTCGGCGATCGTCTCAGGCCGCGACCGTCATGCCCCGGACGGTCTTGGTCCCCCGCTGTGCCAGGTAGGACCCGAGGGCGAAGATGAACAGAGCGTTGAGCACGTGGAGCGACCGCAGCCAACGCGGGTCGAGCGCCGGGTCGGCGAACAGCGGCTGCACGAACACGAGCAGGAAGAGCAGCACCGTCAGGCCGATGACGGTCCGCCCCATGCGACCGACGATCGCGGCGACGATCATCAGGATCGGTAGGAGGTGGAGCACGATGAACCCCCACTGCCGGTGCGCCTCCAGGCTTTCACCGCCCAGGACGCCGAGGCCGGCGAGGAAGAACTGGATCGCAACAGCCAGAACGAACAACCAAGCAAGACCGACGAAGATCTTGCGCGCTGCATCCATCCAGGCCTCATCCTCTCTCCGGTGCCCTCGGCAGGACTCGAACCTGCGCTTCCGGCTCCGGAGGCCGGCGCTCTATCCGCTGAGCTACGAGGGCTCGCTGGCCGGAGTCTAGCAACGCCCCTGCCCGTGGCCGGACGACGGCGTTGAAGCGGTGCCCGTCGACTACGCTTCGTGCTCCGATGATCGAAGAACGCCTGATCGCGCTCGTGACCGAGGCGCTCACCGCGGCCGCCGGCGAGCTCGGGCAGTCGGGCGACCTCCCCGAGGTCGAGCTCTCGAAGCCACGTCAGAAGGAACACGGGGACTTCTCGACGAACGTGGCACTCGTCCTGGCGGCCCGGGTCGAGCGCTCGGCGCGTGAGGTGGCGGAGCTGATCGTTCGGAACCTGCCGCAAGCGCCCTTCGTCCGTTCGGCGGAGGTGGCCGGCCCGGGGTTCATCAACTTCCGCCTCACGACGAGCTGGCTGACCGACGCGCTCCGAGACGTGGCGGTCCGTGGCGAGGCCTACGGCCGCGCCGAGCCGCACGGCCGGCGCGCGCAGGTCGAGTTCGTGAGCGCGAACCCGACCGGGCCGCTGCACATCGGTCACGCCCGCAACGCCGCGCTGGGCGACGCGCTCGCACGGGTGCTCGAGGCGGCGGGCTGGACGGTCGAGCGCGAGTACTACTTCAACGACACGGGCGGACAGATGGACCGCTTCGGCGCGTCGGTGGAGGCGCGGTACCTGCAGCTCATCGGTCGCGAGGCGGAGTTCCCCGAGGACGGCTACCACGGCGAGTACGTGATCGAGCTCGCCCGCGACATCCTCGAGACCGAGGGCCCCGGCCTGGCCGACCTGCCACCCGAGGAGCGGGTCGCGAGGCTCCAGCAGGAGGGTGCGAAACGCGTCCTCGAACAGATCGGTCGTTCGCTCGAGCGGTTCGGGGTTCGCTTCGACAGCTACCTGCACGAACGCGTGCTGGAGGAGCGTGGAGAGATCGACGCGGCCGTCGAACGCCTTCGCGCCGCCGGGTACGCGTACGAGGCGGACGGGGCGATCTGGTTCCGCTCGACCGCGTTCGGCGACGACAAGGACCGGCCGCTCGTGCGCTCGAACGGCCGGCACACGTACTTCGGCGCCGATGCCGCGTACGTGATCGACAAGTTCGAGCGCGGCTTCGACCATCTGATCTACGTCTGGGGCGCCGACCACCACGGCCAGGTAGTGCGCCTTCGCGGCACGGCCCAGGCGCTCGGCTACGAACCCGAGCACGTGGAGATCGTGATCTACCAATGGGTCTCGTTCCTTCGCGACGGGGTGCCCTTGGCGATGAGCAAACGCGCGGGGACCTTCGTGAGCCTCGACGAGCTGATCGACGAGGTCGGGACAGACGCGGCCCGGTTCCACCTGTTGATGTTCAGCAACGACGTGACCATGAAGTTCGACATCGAGGCGGTGAAGCGCCAGACGATGGAGAACCCCGTGTACTACGTGCAGTACGGTCACGCCCGGATCGCCTCGATCCTGCGCAAGGCCGCCGAGCGCGGTGTCGAGATCCGGCCGATCGAGGAGGCCGACCTCTCGCGGCTCGAGGACGAGGCCGAGCTCGACGTCCTGAGGGCCCTCGCCGACGTCCCGTCGCAGATCGCGACGGCGGCCGAGACCCGCGGGCCGCACCGGCTCACCCACGCCGCGCAGGACCTCGCGGCTCGGTTCCATCGCTTCTACACCGAGTGCCCGGTCCTGTCGGACGACGCCGAGCTCACGCAGGCGCGATTGTGGCTCTGCCGCGGAACCAAGCAGGCGATCGCCAACCTGCTGGGTCTGCTCGGCGTCTCCGCGCCCGAGGCGATGGAGCGATCCGATGCCTCGTAGGGTTCGCGCCCGGCCGGGGCGACATACTGATGCGCGATCGGGCCGGATGGCCGGAAAGGAGTGCGGACGGACACGATGAGCGAGCGGGTCCTGCGGGTCGGGATGCTGGGATGCGGCACCGTCGGGGCCGCGGTCGTCCGCCTGCTCGAGAGCCACCGCGACGACATCGAACGTCGCGCCGGGTGCCGGCTCGAGGTCCGCAAGGTGGCGGTCCGCGACCCCGCCAGGGCACGGGACGTCCCCCTCCCACCGTCGGCGTTCGTGGACGACCCGATCGCCGTGGTCGAGGACCCGGACGTCGACATCGTGTGCGAGCTGATCGGCGGGCTCGAACCCGCCGGGGCCCTGGTCCTGGCCGCGTTCGACCGCGACAAGCCGGTGGTGACGGCGAACAAGGAGCTGCTGGCCACGCGCGGGCGTGAGCTCTTCGACGCGTCGGACGCCAAGGGCCTCGACCTGTACTTCGAGGCTGCGGTCGGCGGGGGCATCCCGCTGATCCGTCCGCTGAAGGAGTCGCTGACCGGCGAACGGCTGCGCCGCGTCATGGGGATCGTGAACGGCACGACGAACTTCATCCTGACGAAGATGTCCGAGGAGGGCCGTGGCTTCGCCGACGTCCTGGCCGACGCGAAGCGCCTCGGGTACGCCGAAGCCGACTCGAGCGCCGACGTCGACGGGCACGACGCGGCGGCCAAGTGCGCGATCCTCGCCTCGATCGCCTTCAACGCTCGGGTCGTCGCGAGCGACGTGTTCCGCGAGGGCATCGCGGGGGTCACCACCGAGGACATCGAGTTCGCCCGGCGGCTCGGCTACGTGGTGAAGCTGCTCGCGATCGCCGAGATGGAACCGGGAGAGGATGGAGACGAGCGGATCGCCGTCCGCGTGCACCCCGCGATGATCCCGGCTGCGCATCCGCTCGCGTCGGTGCGAGACGCGTACAACGCGGTCTTCGTCGAGGGACCGAACGTCGGCGAGCTGATGTTCTACGGCCGCGGCGCCGGGGGTGAGCCGACCGCGACCGCGGTGGTCGGCGATCTCGTGAGCGTCGCGCGCAACCTGCTGGCCGGTGCCCGAGGCGTCGGGTGCACGTGCTTCCACGAGCGGACGATCCGTCCGATGGAGGAGATGACCGGGCAGTACTACATCCTCCTGCGCGTCGAGGATCGCCCGGGTGTGCTCGCCGAGATCGCGAGCGTGTTCGGCGAGAGCGACGTCTCGATCAAGAGCGTGTGGCAGGAGGGATCCGGCGAGGACGCGCAGCTCGTGTTCATCACGCACCGCGCCCGCGAGGGCCCCTTCCAGGAGGCGGTCGCCGCGCTCCGCGGCCTTCCGGCCGTCGTCGAGGTTCGGAGCGTCCTCCGCGTCGAGGCCGAGGAGTAGCGCATGGCCGAGCTGTGGCGGGGCGTGATCGAGGAGTACCGGGACCGTCTGCCGGTCACCGAGGCGACGCCGGTCGTGACGCTCTGCGAGGGCGGCACGCCGCTCGTCCGCTCGGAGGCGCTGTCCGTCCAGACCGGATGCGAGGTCTTGCTGAAGTACGAGGGCGCGAACCCCACCGCCTCGTTCAAGGACCGGGGCATGACGCTCGCGATCAGCAAGGCGCTGGAGGAGGGCTCCAAGGCCGTCGTGTGCGCGTCGACCGGCAACACGAGCGCGAGCGCCGCGGCGTACGCCGGCAAGGCGGGGCTCACCTGTGCCGTGCTCGTCCCGAAAGGCAAGGTGGCGCCCGGGAAGATGGCCGGCACGCTCGCGCACGGAGCTCGGGTGCTCGAGGTCGAGGGGAACTTCGACGCGTCGTTCGAGCTCGCCCGCGGGCTCGCCGAGCGCTACCCGGTGACGCTGGTCAATTCGGTCAACCCGAACCGGCTGCAGGGGCAGAAGACCTGTGCGTTCGAGATCGTCGACGCGCTCGGTCGCGCGCCCGACGTGCACTGCGTGCCCGTCGGCAACGCCGGGAACATCTCGAGCCATTGGATCGGCTACTCGGAGTACCTCGCGGACGGCGTGATCCACGAGCCGCCACGCCTGTTCGGCTTCGAGGCGAGCGGGGCCGCGCCGCTCGTCCTCGGCCGGCCCGTGAAGGAGCCCCACACGATCGCCACGGCCATCCGGATCGGGAACCCGGCCTCCTGGGATCTGGCGATCGCCGCCGCGTCCGAGTCCGAGGGCGCGATCATGGCGGTGACCGATCGCGACATCCTCGACGCGTACCGGCGGGTGGCGCGCGAAGGCCTGTTCGCCGAGCCGGCCTCCGCGGCGAGCGTCGCCGGGCTGCTCCACCTCTTGAACGAGGGCCGGCTCCCGCGCGGAGGCACGGTCGTGTGCGTGCTCACCGGTCACGGGCTGAAGGATCCCGAGTGGGCGGTCAGCGGGGCGGCCGTGCCGACGACGGTCCCGGTCGACGCGGACGCGGTCGCGGCCGAGCTCGGGCTCTAGCGGTGCGGCTGACCGCCACCGTCCCGGCCACCTCCGCGAACCTGGGACCGGGGTTCGACTGCTTCGGGCTCGCGCTCGACCTGTGCAACGAGATCACGATCGAGACCGACGCCGAGCCCTCGGTGACGTGGGAAGGGCGAGGGTGCCGGCGAGCTCCCGACGGACGGTTCGGATCTGGTGAGTCGGGCGCTCGCGGAGACCGCCGGCCGCTTCCAACGGGCCCTGCCGCCGATGTCGATCCGCGGGCGCAACCGGATCCCGCTCGTGCGCGGCCTGGGCTCCTCGGCGGCCGCCGCCGTGGGCGGCGTCGCGCTCGCGGACGCGGCGCTCGGTCTCGGCCTCGATCCCACCACGCTGCTCGAGATCGCGGCGGGGATCGAGGGCCACCCCGACAACGCGGCGGCCGCCGTGTTCGGAGGGTTCACGATGGTGGTGGACGAGCGGGTGGTCGCCCGCTTCGACCCGGATCCGGAGTTGCGCCCGGCGCTGTTCGTGCCGGCGGACATCACGATCTCGACCGAGGACGCGCGCCGCGCGCTCCCGCAGACGATCCCCCGCGAGGACGCGGTGGCCAACGCCGGGCATGCCGCGCTCACCGCCGTCGCGCTCCTGCACGAGCCCGGACTGCTCCCGGTGGCGATGCGCGATCGCCTCCACGAAGACGTTCGGCTCGGGCTCGTACCGGGGATGCGCGAGGTCTACGACCGCGTCCGTGGGGCGGGGCTCGCCGTGTGCGTCTCGGGTTCGGGGCCGACGCTGTTGGCGTTCGAGCGGCACGACGCCGTCACGCCCGAAGTCGGGGACGGGTGGCGGATCGTGCGTGTCCCGGTGCGGGCCTCCGGCGTCGACATCCGCGAAGGCTGAAGGCGCGTATCACCTGCGACGATGGTGGAAAGATGACCGAGCCCGACCCCAAGCCCGAGCCCGAGCCGACGGAGAACCCGTCCCTCAGCGTCGTCGCACCCTCCCCGCCGGCGGCCCAGTCCGAGGAGGGCACCGCCCCGGTCCTGGTCACCGATCTCGCGAGCAAGACGCTGGCCGTGAAGGAAGGGGAGACCTTCCTGTACTCCGATCTCGAGGGCAACCTCGACCACGGCGGCGACTTCGGGCTCGGCCTCTACTCGCACGACACGCGGTACCTGTCCCATTTCCGCATGACGGTGAACGGGCGCGACCTCGTGCTGTTGTCCTCGTCCGCCGAGCGCGGTTACATGTCCCACGTCGACCTGACCAACCCGGACCTGTACGAGGGCGACGTCCTGCGAGCGCCCCAGCAGACGATCAACGTCCGGCGGATCCGAGCGATCTACGGCCATCTGTTCGAACGGATCCGGATCAAGAACTACAACCCGACGGACGTCACGTTGGAGATCCAGCTCCGGTTCGGTGCCGACTTCGCCGACATCTTCGACGTGCGGGGGATGACCCACCGGCATTCCGGGGGGTCGCACACTCCTTCCGTCGCCGATTCCGTGATCGAGTTCGTGCACGAAGGCCGGGACCGGATCCGGCGGATGACCAGGATCCGGTTCGGCGTCGAGCCCGACCGGATCGATGTCGAGGATGCGCTCGCGACCGCGGTGTTCCGGGTCCACCTCGAGCCGTACCAGACCAGGCTCCTCGTCGTTTCGGTCGAGCCGATCCTCGGGACCGAGGACGACCGCGCCGCGCCGAACTTCGATCACGCCGTGCACGAGCTGCGTCGCTCGTACGAGGAGTGGGAGCGCGAGTCGACGCAGATCGTCACGGACAACGAGCTGTTCAACCAGCTCCTCGACCGCAGCCTCCGAGATCTCCGCGCCCTCTACACGCGCGTGGGCGAGGGCGGCGTGCTCGCCGCCGGGATCCCCTGGTACGTGACCATCTTCGGACGGGACTCGCTCATCGCCTCGCACCAGCTGCTGGCGGTCAACACGCGTCCGGCGCGCGAGGCGCTCGAGCTCCTGGCCGCTCGCCAGGGCACGGAGGAGAACGACTGGCGGGACGAGCAGCCGGGCAAGATCCTGCACGAGGTCCGCGACGGCGAGCTCGCGCGCGCGGGGATCATGCCGCACTCGCCCTACTTCGGGTCGGTGGACTCCACGCCGTGGTTCCTGATCCTGTACGGGCAGCACCTGCGATGGACCGGCGACGCCGAGTTCGCCCGCGGGTTGCTCCCGGCCGCCGAAGCCGCGCTCGGATGGATCGATCGGTACGGCGACCTGGACGGCGACGGGTTCGTCGAATACCTGTGCCGCTCGCCCCGGGGGATACGGAACCAGGGCTGGAAGGACTCACACGACTCGATGGTGCACGCCGACGGCCGGCTCGCCGAGCCGCCGATCGCGCTCTCGGAGGTGCAGGGGTACGTCTACCTCGCGAAGACGCGGATGGCCGACGTCTACCGCGCGCTCGGGCGGCCCGAGGACGCGCTCCGGCTGGAGGACGAGGCCGAGCGCCTGAAGGTCCGGTTCAACGAGGCGTTCTGGATGGAGGACGAACGCTTCTTCGCGGCCGCGCTCGACGCCGACAAGCAGCAGGTCCGAACGCTGATGTCCAACCCGGGCCACGGTCTGTACAGCGGGATCGTCGACGAAGACAAGGCGTTGCCGCTCGCCAAGCGTCTGCTCGCGCCGGACATGTTCTCGGGCTGGGGGGTCCGAACGATGAGCCGGTCGGCCGCCGCCTACAACCCGATGAGCTATCACAACGGCTCGGTGTGGCCGCACGACAACGCGTTGATCGCCGCCGGCTTGAAGCGCTACCGGTTCGCCCGTGCCACCAACCGGGTGGCGACGGCCCTGTTCGACGCGGCCGTGTCGGCCGACTACCTCCGGCTGCCCGAGCTCTTCTGCGGGTTCACGCGGCGCACGCCGAACCGGCCCGTCAGCTACCCGATCGCATGCTCGCCGCAGGCGTGGGCGGCGGGCTCCCCGTTCCTGATGCTGCAGGCGATCCTCGGCCTGTCCGCGCGCGCCCACGAGAACCTGTTGACGGTCAACCTCCCGCACCTGCCGACGTGGCTGAACACCGTCGAGGTGCGCAACCTCACGGTCGGGCAGAGCACCGTCAGCATGGTCTTCCGACGGGAAGGCGAGATCACGTCGTTCTCCCTCCTGTCGCGCGAAGGAGATCTCCGGGTCGTGATGGAGGAGTAGCTCGAGCTCGAGAGCCCCCTCGGTCGCCGCGGTTACCCGATGCAGGGGCCGGTGTCGACCTCTGAGGTCCGCCCGAGGGCGCTCTGCAAGACGTCGTCGACCTCGTCGGCGGCGATCGCGTACCCGATGTCTTCATCCGCGGATGACGCGGCGAACACGACGCCGCCGACGCGACCGTCCGAAAGGACGAACGGGCCGCCCGAGTTCCCGGGCCGGACCACCGTCTGGAGCTCGACCACCAGACGATCGACATCGGTACGGCCGTAGATGTCCGGCCCCACCGATGCGATCGTCCGGAGGACGGCGGCGCGGCGGGCGTCGAGCGGCCCACCATTCGGGTACCCGAGCACCGCTCCGGGAGCGCCGCGCTCGAGTGACTCGGTCGCGAGCGGGAGCGGGGTTCCCGGCGTGTCGGCGACCGCGAGGACGGCGAGATCGACGTCCGGGTCGAACAGCACCGTCCGGGCCCCGGAGGCACCGGCGGCCGAACGGACCTCGGGGTCGTCCATGCCGGCCACGACGTGCGCGTTGGTCACGACGTAGCCCTCGGCCGCGACGAAGCCCGAGCCCTCCTGGATCACGTCACACGCCGGCCCGATCACCTGGACCGTGCTCGAGGCCGCCGCCGCCGCGGCGGCGGCCGCTTCGGCCTGCGTCGGTGGGTCGACGGGTTCGGCCGGAAGGGGAGGGATCCCCGAGAACACGTCGGGGAAGCCGAACCGGTTGAACAGCCCGCGGACCTGCGCCAGCAACGAGGGTGGCTGCGGGAGCGCGGCGTCGAGCGTGCGAACCACGGCCGACCCCCGGATCTCGCTCGCGACGCTCGGGAAGGGCCCGTTCGCCAGGTTGAGCGCGATGAACCAGATCGCGAGGAACGATGCGACCACCGCGACGGCCGAGCCGGCCACCGAGTCCGCCTTGCCGAACCTGTTCGCGGCCCGATCCCGAGCGTGCACGCCGATGAACCAGCCGGCCGCGTTGCCGATCGCGGCGACCGCGAGCAGCACCAGCACGGCGAGGCCGGCTCGCGCGTTCGGGCTCTCCACGACGCCGGCCACGGACGGCACCACCAGGGCGCCCACGACGAGTCCGATGAGCAGACCTCCGAACCCGAACGCCTGCAGGGTGAAGCCCCGGCGGTAGCCGGTGAGGCCCGAGATCACCACGAGCACCAACAGGAAGAGGTCGAGGCGGTTCACGCGCCCGTATCGTCCCACGGGCGAGAGCCGCTCCAGGCTGGGAGCGGGACGCGCGGCTAGACTGGCACGACGTGGTCACGATCGCGCACATCTCCGATCCGCACGTCGGCTCGCCCTACTTCGTCCCGAACCTGATGAACCGGGTGATCGTCGAGCTGAACGAGCTCGAGCCGGACGTCGTGATCTGCAGCGGAGACCTGACCAACGAGGGGTACCGCCAGGAGTACAAGAACTGGGTCGCGTACGCGGGTCGGATCCGGGCGCCGATGTTCACCGTCCCGGGCAATCACGACGCCCGCAACGTGGGGTACCTGCACTTCGAGGAGCTGGTGGGTCCTCGTGACTGGAGCGCCGACGTTCGGGGCGTCCGGTTGGTGGGTGTCGATTCGAGCGAGCCCGACCTGAACGAGGGACAGGTCGGACGCGACCGGTACCCGTGGATCCGAGAGCACTTCGACGTCCCGGCCGATCTCAAGGTCTTCGTGCTCCACCACCACCTGCTGCCGATCCCGGGAACCGGCCGAGAGCGGAGCACCGTGATGGACGCGGGGGATCTGCTCGAGGAGCTGATCCAGGCCGGGGTCAACATCGTGTTGTCGGGACACAAGCACGTGCCCTACGTCTGGCGCCTGGAGGACCTCTACGTCGCGAACGCGGGCACCGTGGCCTCCCTCCGGCTCCGCGGGTACACCAAGCCCTGCTACAACGTGCTCGAGTTCGAGGGCGACGAGGTGAAGATCACGCGCCGATACCCCTTCGGGGGCGGGAGCGTGATCGCCCACTTCCGGCTGTCGACCGGCGAGCAGTACCATCGCGAGCTCGAGCCGCCGGTGCTGCAGCGCCGTCTCCCGGCCGCTCAGCAGGGAGAGTCCTAGCTCCGACCGCACCCTCCTCCGAAGGAGCCCACCCCATGAAGGTCGTCGTCCTCGTGGACGGTGAGCACTACCCGTCCGTCACCCGCTGGGCGATCGACGAGCTCCGCGCTGGTGGGCTCGAACCGCTCGCGGCGTTGTTCGTGGGTGGCGGCGAGAAGCTCGATCCGTCGAGCGCCCTCGATCTCGGGGTGCCCCTGCGGGGATCGGGGTCATCGGAGGCACCCATCGCGCCGGCCGTCGGCGATGCGATCGACGAGCTCCACCCGGAGGCGATCTTCGATCTGTCGGACGAGCCGGTCCTCGGGTACCGCGAGCGGATGGAGATCGCCGCGGTCGCCCTCGCGAGGGGGGTGCCCTACCTCGGCCCGGACTTCCGGTTCGATCCGCCGATCGAGGAGCCCCCGCTCCCCGTCCCGACCATCGCGGTCATCGGCACGGGGAAGCGGACCGGCAAGACGGCCGTGTCGGGCGAGGCGGCGAGGGTCGCGGCCGCCCTGGGGCTCGAACCGATCGTCGTGGCGATGGGCCGAGGGGGACCCGCGGAGCCCGAGGTCGCTCGCGCCGGGACCGTCACGCTCGACGTCCTGCTCGGGCTCGTCCGGGCGGGACGCCACGCCGCGTCGGACTACCTCGAGATCGCGGCGACGAGCGGGGTGACGACCGTGGGCGCCCGACGCGCGGGCGGCGGGGTCGCGGGTCGCCCGGCGTTCACCAACGTGCGCGCCGCGGCGGAGCTGGCGGTCGGGCTGGGAGCCCGGATCCTGATCGTCGACGGGAGCGGCGCGTCGGTGCCGACCTTCCCGTGGGACGCCGGCGTCCTGGTCGTACCCTCGACCGTGCCGCCGGAGTACCTGGGCGGCTACCTCGGTCCCTTCCGCCTGTTGCTATCGGACCTTGTCGTTGTTACCATGGCGAGCAGCCCAGCCGGGCTACAGAACATCCCCACCCTCAGGTCCCACGTCGAACGGCTGAACGCTGATGCCCGGCTCATCGTGACGGACTTCGAACCACAGCCACTCGGCGATGTGCGGGGGAGGGACGTGTTCTTCACCACGACGGCGCCGGGGGCGGTGGCCGCGAAACAGGCGGAAACCCTCGAGCGAACCCACGGATGCCGCGTGGTCGGGTGGAGCGCGAAGCTGGCCGATCGGGCCGGCCTGGCGCAGGACCTGGACGGCGCGGAGGCCTACGAGGTGCTCCTGTCGGAGCTCAAGGCCGCGGCGATCGACGTAGCGTGCGACCGAGCGATGTCTCGGGGCGCCGAGGTGGTCTTCGTGGACAACCGCGCCGTCGTGTCGGAGGGCGACATGGACCTTCCGACCGCTTTGAGGGAGACGATCGGCCTCGCCGGAGAGCGAAGCAGACAGAGATGACGAACGACCCCAAGAACCCCCAGATCCTGATCTCGGATCGCGATTCGGGCCTGCCGTATTCGAAAGGCCTGATGGCGTCCCAGGTCATGGTGACCGGGCTGTCGCCCGTACGCGCCTACCAGGTGGCCGAGGCCATCGAGGACCGACTGCGTGAGCTCGGCGTCCCGTCGATCTCGAACGCGCAGCTCGGCGAGCTCGCGCTCGGCGTGCTCGAGGATCTCGCCGGCGAGCGGTACGCCCGGAACTTCCAGCGCTGGCGCGAGGTCGAGGCGATCAAGGTTCCCCTCGTGGTGCTGATCGGCGGTGCGACGGGGGTCGGCAAGTCGACGCTTGCGACGCAGCTCGCGACTCGCCTGGGGATCGTGCGGGTGGTCGCGACCGATGCGATCCGCGAGGTGATGCGGGCCCTGTTCTCACACGAGCTCATGCCGACGCTGCACGCTTCGTCGTTCGAGGCGGGCTCGGTCCTGCGCGAACCTCCGTCGAAGGACGAGGTCGTCGTCGGGTTCCGAGAGCAGACCGCGGCCGTCGCGGTGGGCGTGCAGGCACTCGTCGAGCGTGCCGCGATGGAGGGGACCCACCTGATCATCGAGGGCGCGCACGTGGTGCCCGGCTTCCTCGACCTCGAGCCGTGGCGGGAGCGGATCCTCGCGGTTCCGGTGGTCGTGACGATCGAGGAGGACGAGCTGCACCGCAGCCATTTCGCGGCGCGGGCCTCCGAGCACACGGGGCGACCGTCGCAGCGGTACCTCGACCGGTTCGACGACATCCGCCGTGTGCAGCGCTACATCAAGAGCCAGGCCCTGTCGCACGGCGTCCCGGTGATCGCCAACTACAACTTCGATCGCGCCCTGGCCGCGATCATCGATCTCGTGATGGAGCGAGCGACCGAACGAACCTCGCAGGCCCGGATCTCGGGGGACTCAAGGAGCGAGCGCGAACGCGCGAGCGGTAGCCCCCCGGCATCGGTGCCGGCGATCGAAGGAGGCAGAACGTGAAACTGTTCTTGGACACCGCCAACATCGAGGAGATCCGCGAGATCAACCGGTGGGGCGTACTCGGTGGGGTGACCACCAACCCCTCCTTGGTCGCCAAGGAGAACGACGACCCGGAGCGGGTGTGGAAGGAGATCCTGTCCGAGGTCGAGGGTCCGATCTCGCTCGAGACGACAGAGCTCGAGGCCGAACCCATGTACCAGCAGGGGCTGGACCTGGCCCAGATGGCGCCGAACGCCGTCGTCAAGGTGCCGATGACGCCCGACGGGCTGACCGCCGGCAAGCGCCTCGTCGGCGAGGGGATCAAGATCAACGTCACGCTCGTGTTCTCGCCCGCGCAGGCCATCCTGGCCGCGGAGATCGGGGCGTACATCGTGTCGCCGTTCCTCGGCCGCCTGGACGACGTCGCGTCCGACGGGATGGACGTGCTCCGGAAGATCTGCGACATCTACGAGATCCAGGGATACGACACGCAGGTGCTCGCCGCATCGCTGCGACACCCGATGCACATCGTCGAATCGGCGCTCGCGGGCGCCGACATCGCGACGATGCCGTTCGCGGTGTTCAAGCAGTTGGTGAAGCACCCGCTCACCGACGCAGGATTGGAGAAGTTCCTCGGGGACTGGAAGGCCCTCAGGGAGGAACTGGAGAAAGGAGCATGAGTGGCCACCACGGATAAGCGTGTCCTCGAAGGGAAGGTCGCCGCGGAGCTACACCAGATCGCGGCGGACCTCGGTATCGAGGGACACAAGGGATTGAAGAAGGCCGACCTCGTCGACCTGATCGTCGCACACACCAACGGCGACACCGCGACCGAGTCTCCACCTCGGGGCGGGGCCTCCGACGAGGAACGCTCGGCCGCCGGTGACGCCACCGACGGCAACGGCTCGTCGGGCGATGCGCGCGCCGACACCACCACGGAGATCTCTCCGCCGCGGCCTGAGCGGTTCGAACGCCGCGACGAGCGAGACGGCGGCCGCCGGGAGGGCGGCCGTCCCGAAAGAGGCCGTCCCGAGGGAGGCCGTCCGGACACGGGCCGCTCCGACGGCGGACAGCAGCAGCGCGATCGCGAGGGCGGGCCTCGCAGGCGCCCGTCTCGGGAGGAGCGCCGGCGCCAGCGCGAGGAGCGCCGACAGCGCGAGGTCGAGATGCAGAAGGAGGAGCTGCAGACCGCGCCGACGGCAACGGGGCTGCTCGACGTCCTGCCCGAGGGCTACGGGTTCCTGCGCACCTCCGGCTACCTGCCCGGACAGCAGGACATCTACGTGTCCCTCTCGCAGGTTCGGCGCTTCATGCTGCGCAAGGGTGACACGGTCACCGGCAAGGTGCGGCAGCCCAAGGACAGCGAGAAGTACTTCGCCTTGCTGCAGATCGACTCGGTGAACGGCATGGATCCGGAGGAGGCCAAACAGCGGCCGAACTTCGACAAGCTCACACCGCTGTTCCCCAACGAGCGCTTCCGCCTTGAGACGGGTCCTACGGACGTAACGGGTCGGATCATGGACATGGTCGCGCCGATCGGCAAGGGGCAGCGCGGCATGGTGGTCTCGCCGCCGAAGGCGGGGAAGACGACCGTGCTGAAGAACATCGCGAGCGGCATCATCCAGTCGAGTCCCGAGACCCACGTGATGGTCCTCCTCGTCGACGAGCGGCCCGAGGAGGTCACGGACTGGCAGCGGACGGTGCAGGCGGCCGAGGTCGTCTACTCGACCTTCGACAAGCCGCCGGACCAGCACATCCAGGTGACCGAGCTGGTGCTGGAACGGGCCAAGCGTCTGGCCGAGATGGGGCAGGACGTCGCGATCATCCTGGACTCGATCACCCGGCTCGCGCGCGCCTACAACCTGGCCGCGCCGGCTTCGGGCAAGATCCTGTCCGGCGGCATCGATTCGACGGCGCTGTATCCGCCCCGACGCTTCTTCGGAGCCGCGCGGAACATCGAGGAGGGCGGGAGCGTTACCATCATCGCGAGCGCCCTCGTCGAGACCGGCTCGCGGATGGACGAGGGGATCTTCGAGGAGTTCAAGGGCACCGGCAACATGGAGCTCCGACTCGATCGACAGCTCGCCGAGAAGCGTCTGTTCCCGGCGATCAACGTGGAGGCGAGCAGCACCCGCAAGGAGGAGCTGCTGATGCCGACCGAGGAGCTGGCTCTCGTCTGGCGGCTGCGGCGGGTGCTCCACGCGCTGGAGCCGGGCGCCGCGCTCGAGTTGCTCACCGACAAGATCCGGTCGACCAAGTCCAACGAGCAGTTCCTGCGGGAGATCGCCAAGGCCCCGACCTCGTAAGCTGAGGAGGAGAAGGGCCCCGAAGAAAGAGCGAACGACAGACGGATCACGAAAGAGAGCGTGCGCATCATGAAACAGGACATCCACCCCGACTACGTCGTCGCGACCGTGCGCTGTTCCTGCGGGAACACGTTCACGACCCGGAGCACCCAGCCCGAGCTGCGCGTGGAGATCTGCTCGAACTGCCACCCGTTCTACACGGGCAAGCAGAAGCTGGTCGACACGGGCGGGCGGGTCGAGCGGTTCCAACGCCGCTACGCGAAGCAGCAGGCCGAGCAGGCGGCGTCGGGCCGGGAACGAGCGGCCCGCCCCGCCCCCGCCGCCCCCGCTCCTGAGCAGCCCGCCGAAGCGCCGTCGGTCGAGCCAGAGCAGGACTGACCCGGCCAGGATGGCCGACGAGGCGACGCAACCGGCCCACTTCTACGGCGGTCAGGCCGTCGTCGAAGGCGTCATGATGCGCGGCCGCGACGTGTGGGCGGTCGCGGTCCGCAAACCTGCTGGGGACGTCCACATCGAGTCGCACGACATCGACTCGGTGGCCAAGCGCCATCCGATCCTCAGCAAGCCGTTCATCCGCGGGGTCATCGCGCTCGGACAGGCCCTCGCGATCGGGTTCCGGGCGCTGTCGGTCTCGGCCCGTGAGTCGGTGCCCGAGGACGAACGCCTGTCATCGCGCCAGATGGGCCTGTCCATGGGGATCGCCGCCGTGATCTTCATCGGCCTGTTCATCGTCCTGCCGGCGGTCGCGTTCCGATGGGTCGGACGGTCGGTCGACTCGAGCATCCTGGTGAACGCGCTCGAAGGCGTCTTCCGGGTCGCGCTCTTCCTCGGCTACCTCCTGCTGATCGGGCGTACGAAGGACATCCGCCGCGTCTTCCAGTACCACGGTGCGGAGCACAAGACGATCGCCGCGTACGAGCACGACGAGCCTCTCGTCCCCGAGCGCGTCGACGGCTATTCCACGCTGCACGTCCGCTGCGGGACGAACTTCCTGCTGCTCGTGATGGTCATCACGATCTTCGTCTTCGCGTTGTTCGGCAACCCCGGGCTCTGGTGGCGCATCGGGTCGCGGATCGTGGCGATCCCCATCATCGCGGGGATCGCGTTCGAGCTGCTGCGTCTGGGGGCGAGGTTCCCGCGCTCGAAGATCATCCACGCGCTGATGGTGCCCGGCCTGTGGCTGCAGAAGATCACCACGAAGCCACCGGATCGCGGTCAGATCGAGGTCGCGATCGCCTCGTTCAACGAGGTGCTCCGTCGCGAGTCGGAGCTGACGCCGGGCACGTGACACCGGGCTCCGGCGGAGCCCGGACCTCGTCCGGCTCGGATGGTCGGAGATGCTTGCATCGGCTCCTCACGGGTGTAGCCTCCGGAACCCCAACGAGCGTTCGAGGAGGCTTCCCCATGTCCGCGACGAACCTCGACCTCCCCGTGCTGATCTCCGCCGAGCAGATCCGGCGACGGGAATTCGTCACGATCAGGCGCGGATACGATCCGGATCAGGTCCGCGCCTACCTGGAGCAGCTGGCCGATCAGATGGAGCTGATGCGGGTGCTCCTGCGAGACGCACAGGCCGAGGCCGAGACAGCGAACCGAACGATCTCGCAGCCCCGGCAAGACCCGTACCAGCAGCTCGGGGAGCGGGTGGCGAGCGTGATCCGCGAGGCGGACCACGTCGCCGAGACGATCCGGGGCGAGGCCCACCGCGACGCCGAGAAGGTGGCACGCGAGGCCAGGGCCGACGCCGACCGGATCCGAACCGACGCACAGTCCAAGGGCGAGGAGGCGCGAGCCCGGGCGGACGCCGCGGTGCGCGCCGCACGCGAGGAGGCCGACCGGACGATCGCAGGTCTCGCCACTCGGCGCGACGCGCTCTTCGATCAGCTCGCCTCGATGCAGGAGCGGTTGATCGGTGTCGCCCACGACCTGGAGAGCGCGATGGACTTGAAGGTCTCGCTGCCCGACATCGCGTCGATCAGGGACCTGCTCGACGGGTCGGAAGAGCGCGATGGCTCGATCGCGAACGAGGCCGCCGCGCCGCACGAGATGGAGAAGCCGGACGTCGATGCGTCGGACGCGCCCGCCGACCCGGCCGGGGCGCCGATCGAAGGCGTGGACCGCATCGGCCTTCGGGAGACGACCGTCGCCGTCCGCGAGGCCGGGGACGAAGACGATGACGACGAGCAGAACATCCTCGACCCCTCCTACGAGGAGCTGTGGGACGGGACCGACGCGGTGGAACTCGATCTCCCGGAGATACCCGCCCTGGACCTCGACTGGGGCGAGGCCGAAGGGGACGAGGATCACCCCTAGGCCTGAGGGTTCGAAGATCACGGCGTCGTAGTCGCCGCTCCATGCCTGGATAATCCGGGCATGGACCTTTCGGACCGGCTCTCCGAGATCGAGGAGCGCTACGAGCGACTCCAGGGCGAGATGGCGTCGCCGGACGTCGCGCGGGACCCCGACCGGCTCCGCCGACTGGGCAAGGACCTGTCGGAGCTCGGCGAGATCGTCGCGCCGTTCCGCGAATACCGCACCGCGCTGCACCAGGCGCAGGAGGCGCGCACCCTCGCCAAGGACGAGTCCGACCCCGAGATGGCGGCATACCTGCGCGAGGAGGCCGAGGCCGCCGAGGCGCGCGCCGCCGAGCTCCACGCGCGGCTGGAGGCGCTGCTCGTGCCCAAGGATCCGAACGACGGCAAGGACGTCGTCGTCGAGATCCGGGCCGGGGCGGGGGGCGACGAGGCGGCGCTGTGGGCGGGCACCCTCTACGAGATGTATCAGCACGCCGCGGAGCGGCAGCGGTGGAAGACCGAGGTGCTCTCGGCGTCGCCCTCGGACCTGGGGGGGTTCAAGGAGGTCGTCCTTGAGGTGAAGGGGAAGGATGCCTACTCGCGCCTCAAGCACGAGTCCGGTGTCCATCGTGTGCAACGGGTCCCGGTCACGGAGTCCTCGGGCCGGATCCACACGTCCACGGCGACGGTCGCGGTCCTGCCCGAAGCCAAGGACGTCGAGGTGGAGATCAGACCGGAAGACCTCAAGATCGACGTGTTCCGTTCGGCCGGGCCGGGCGGCCAGTCGGTGAACACGACCGATTCCGCCGTCCGGATCACCCACAAGCCGACCGGGATCGTGGTGGGGAGCCAGGAAGAGCGATCGCAGCTGCAGAACCGCGAGAAGGCGATGCGCTACCTGCGCGCGCGTCTCCTGCATCGAGCGCAGGAGGAGGCGGCGGCCAAGGAGGCGGCCGCGCGGCGTTCGCAGGTCGGGACCGGCGAACGGGCCGAGAAGATCCGCACGTACAACTTCCCCGAGAACCGTGTGACCGATCATCGCGTCAAGCTCACGGTCCATCGGCTCCCCGACGTGCTGGCGGGAGACCTCGATGCGTTCGTGGAGGCCCTCAACGCCGCCGAACGAGCGGAGCAGCTCGCCGGCGAGGACGAGGACGGCTCGGACGAGGAGCGGTGACGTGCGCCCCGCCGAGGTCCTCCTGCGCGCCACGGACTACCTGGATCGACACGGCGTCGAGAGCCCCAAGGCGACGGCCGAGATCCTGCTCATGCACGTGCTCGGTACCGACCGGGCCGGCGTGTACGCTCGCGCGACAGGTCTGGACGCGCGCGAGGCACGGATGTTCGGCCGCGCGATCTGCCAGCGCTGCGCCGGAACGCCGGTGCAGCACCTGACCGGCGAGCAGGCGTTCCGCGGGATCACGCTCGAGGTTCGACCGGGCGTGTTCGTTCCGAGACCCGAGACCGAGCTCCTCGTCGAGCACGCGCTCTCGACGGTCGGGGATCGAGAGGACCCCGTCGTGGTCGACGCCGGCACCGGGACCGGAGCGATCGCGTTGGCGGTGAAGGACGAACGTCCCGACTCGACGGTGTTCGCGACCGATGTGTCGAGCGAGGCGGTCGAGCTCGCGAGGTCGAACGCGTCCCGGCTCGGCCTGGACGTGACCGTGCTCGAAGGAGACCTGCTCGAACCGCTCCCCGGCGATCTGCGGGGGTGGGTGGACCTCGTCGCGAGCAACCCGCCCTACGTGCCCGCCGAGGAGATCGACGACCTGCCCGCCGAGGTGCGGGTGGAGCCCGTGCTGGCGCTTGCCGGCGGGGTCGAGCTCTACCGTCGCCTGGCGGCTCAGTCGTCCCGGTGGTTGCGCGACGGCGGGACCCTCGCCGTCGAGATCGACGCGAGGTTGCGCGACGACGTGGCACGCGTGTTCGCAGAGACCTTCGTCGACGTCCGCGTCCTGCGAGATCTCGCGGGACGCGATCGCGTGGTCCTCGCTCGAGCGCCGTGAGTCCCGCGGCGGATCCGATCGAAGCGGCCGCCCTCGCGGCGCTCGACGGGAGGCTCGTCGTCGTCCCGACCGACACCGTCTACGGCATCGGCACCCGGCCCGACGATCCCCGGGCGACGGCCCGGCTCTTCGACGCGAAGGGGCGGCCCCGGGATCTCGAGCTGCCGGTGCTCGTGCCGTCCACGGAGGCGGCGCGGCGGATCGCCGCATTCGATCATCGTGCGGAGGTCCTTGCGCTGCACTTCTGGGCGGGGGCGCTCACGATCGTGCTCCCGCGCTCGGAGTCCGCTCGGAGCTGGGACCTCGGTGGCGACGCGGCGACGATCGGCGTGCGGATGCCGCACGACCCGCTCGTCCTTGCGGTGCTGGCGCGCACCGGGCCGCTCGCGGTCACGAGCGCCAACCGCAGCGGGGCGGCGACACCCGCGACGTGCGACGAGCTGCGGGCGACGTTCGGCGCTGCCGTCGACGTGTACCTGTGCGCGCCGGAACCGCTCGGTGGTTCGGCCTCTACGGTGGTCGAGCTCTTGCACGACGTCCCGCGTGTGCTGCGTCGCGGTGCGGTCTCGGAGCGGGACGTGCTGGCTGCGCTGCGCGAGCACGTCTGAGGTCGGAGGGCGGGGGGCCCCAGTGTAGACTCGCGGCCCCATGGCACAAGTGCTGGTCGTCTGTACGGGGAACGTCTGTCGGTCGCCGATCGCGGAGGGGTTCCTGCGCCGCGCGTTCGGAGCGAAGCTGGGCGCGAACGCCCCGCCGGTCGCTTCGGCGGGGACCATGGGGTGGACGGGTTCCGCCGCCGACCCGAGTTCGGTCGCGGCGGCCGCCGAACGCGGCGTCGACATCTCGGGCCATCGCGCCCGCGAGCTCGAGCCGGCCGACATCGACGGCTCGGCGCTGATCCTGGGGATGGCCATCGAGCATGCGCACGCCGTCGTCGCCGAGGTCCCCGAGGCCCGTTCGCGCACCTTCACGCTGAAGGAGCTCGTCCGTCTGGTGGAGTCGCTGCCCGAGGTCCACGAGGCGACACCCGAACGCCGGCTTTCCGAACGCGTGGCCGCGGCCGATCGGCTACGGGCACAGGGGTACGCCGGCGACCCGCGCGATGACGGGATCATGGATCCTCTCGGGATGTCCCTCGAGGCTTTCCGGGCCGTCGCCACCGAGCTCGACGGATGGTGCTCGAGGCTGGCCGTCGGGCTCTTCGGCCGGGCCGAGGCACCGGCCGCGAGCGGCACGTCCCGGAGCTAGCCGTGCGGATCGCGATGGGGTGCGATCACGCCGGGTATCCCCTCAAGGTCTCGTTGAAGGCGTTCCTCGCCGAACGCGGACACGAGGTGCTCGACCTCGGGACCGACTCGGAGGAGATGGTCGATTATCCGGACTTCTGTGCCGCCACGGCCCGAGCGGTGGTCGACGGGCGTGCCGAACGAGGGATCGTGCTCGGCGGGTCGGGACAGGGCGAGCAGCTGGCGGCCAACAAGGTGAAGGGCACCCGCGCCGCGCTCTGCAACGACCTGCACCTCGCGGAGCTGTCCCGCCGTCACAACGACGCCAACGTGCTCGCGATGGGCGGACGGATCGTGGCCGTCCAGCTCGCCCAGGAGATCGTGCAGCTCTGGCTGGCCACGCCGTTCGAGGGCGGGCGCCACGAACGGCGCCTGCTCCAGGTGGCCGAGATCGAACGAGGAGAACGCTGACATGCCCGAACACCGATCGACCGCACGCGACGGCTTCGTTGCGGACTGGGACGCGCTGCGCGAGTCGGACCCGGAGGTCGCGGATGCGATCGCCGGCGAGCTCACAAGGGAGCGGAGCACCCTTCGGCTGATCGCGTCCGAGAACTACGCGAGCCCGGCCGTGCTCGCCGCGCAGGCGTCCACGATGAACAACAAGTATGCCGAGGGCTACCCTGGCCGGCGCTACTACGGCGGCTGTCGGTTCGTCGACGTCACCGAGCAGCTCGCGATCGATCGCGCCAAGGAGCTGTTCGGCGCCGACCACGCGAACGTGCAACCGCATGCCGGCGCCCAGGCGAACCTGGCGGTGTTCGGGGCGTTCCTCGAGCCGCGATCGCAGGACAAGGTGCTCGGTCTGGTGCTCGCGCACGGCGGCCACCTCACGCACGGGTCGCCCGTCAACGTGTCCGGCAAGTGGTTCACGTTCGTCGGCTACGAGGTCGATCGCGAGACCGAGCAGCTCGACTACGACCGCATCCGCGAGCTGGCGATGGAGCACCGTCCCAAGGTCGTCCTCGCCGGGTACACCGCCTATCCGAGGCTGATCGACTGGGCCGCGTTCAGGAGCATCGCCGACGAGGTCGGCGCGATCCTGTGGGTCGACGCGTCGCATTTCATCGGCCTGTGCGCGGGCGGGGCGTACCCGAGCCCGGTGCCGTTCGCCGACGTCGTGACCTTCACGACGCACAAGACGCTCCGCGGCCCGCGGGGCGCGATCATCCTGTCCCGCGAGGAGCACGCCAAGGCGATCGACAAGGCGGTGTTCCCGATGATGCAGGGCGGGCCGCTCGAGCACGTGATCGCCGCGAAGGCCGTGTGCTTGAAGGAAGCGATGGATCCCTCCTTCGGGGAGTACGCCGCTCGGGTCGTCCGAACGTCTCGAGCGCTCGCCCAGGGTCTGGCCGACGAAGGGGTCCGGATCGTCTCGGGTGGGACGGACTCGCACCTGTCGCTGTGCGACGTGCGGCCGCTCGGGATCGGGGGCAAGCAGGCGGAGGCCGTCTGCGATGAGATCGGCATCGCGATCAACAAGAACGGCATCCCGTTCGACCCGCAGCCGCCCATGGATCCTTCGGGGATCCGGGTGGGGACGCCGGGGCCGGCCACACTCGGGATGGACGAACCCGAGATGAAGGAGGTGTCGAGCATCATCGGCGCGACGCTCCGGGACCCGGGCGACCCCGAGGTCGAGGCCGCCAGCCGTGCTCGCGTCGCCGAGCTCATGGGTCGCTTCCCCGCCTACGCCGGCTGACGGGACCGCGAGCCCGAACCGTCGCCTGCCACCCGGCAGGGAGTAGCATCGCCTGACAGCGTGCGTCCGTATCTCCTGGTGTTCGCGGCGAGTGCCGGTGTGACCTTCCTGGTCACGCCGGTCGTGCGTCGGCTCGCGCTGTGGCGCGGCTGGATCGACCAACCGTCCGACCGCAAGGTGCATCCGAGACCCACACCCACCGCCGGAGGTCTGGCGATGTACGTGGGCGTCGCGGCCGGCCTCCTCGCTGCGCGAGCGATCCCGTTCCTGTCCGACCTGCGCGAGACGTCCTCAGAGCTCGACGCGGCGTTCGTCGCCGCGACCGTGGTCGTCGTGCTGGGGATGGTCGACGACACGCGCGGCGTGTCGGCCCTCGGAAAGCTCGCGGGCCAGGTGCTGGCCGCGGGGATCGTCGTGCTCCTCGGCGTGCAGCTCCTGTACTTCTACTTCCCGGGCCAAGACGTGCTGGCGCTCCAGCCCAACCTGGCCGTCCCGCTGACCGTCCTGTGGATCGTCGCGCTCATGAACGCCGTGAACCTCGTCGACGGTCTCGACGGCCTCGCGGCCGGGATGGTCGCGATCGCGGCGATCGCCTTCTTCGCCTACTTCCGAACGCCGGACGGCGGCGATCAGGCAAGCGTGGCGGCGCTGATGTCGACGATCGTCGCCGGGGTCGCCCTCGGCTTCCTGCCGTGGAACTTCTATCCCGCCAAGATCTTCATGGGAGACTCGGGTGCGCTCCTGCTCGGACTCCTCATGGCGGTGGCGACGATCTCGGGGGTGGGGCAGAACCTCGAGGGGCCGAGCGGCGGTGACCTCGCGGCGATCGCCATCCCGATCGTCATCCCGTTGCTCGTCCTGGCCGTCCCCCTCCTGGACGTCGTGCTCGCGATCGTGCGGCGGATGCGGAAGGGGATCGGCATCGCGCACGCCGACAAGGAGCACATCCACCACCGGTTGATGGACATCGGCCACTCCCACCGGGAGGCCGTCCTGCTCATGTACCTGTGGAGCGCGTTGATCGCGGGTGCGGCGCTCGTGGTCGCCTACGTCGACGGGCGTGTGCTGGTCGGGGTCATCCTCGTGTCGGCCGTCCTCGTCGCGACCGTCCTGCCTCGGCTCATCCGGGACCGGAACCCGCGTGGGAGCGACCGGCCGGCCCAGGCAGCGCCCTCGGGGCGTCGCGCCGGAAGGCATCGGCGAGGCGCCGCGGCGGACGGCTCCCGTGGAGACGGGGCGTCGGTCGCAGCCTCGAACGAGTCCTCCGCACCCGCGAGTCCCGATGGCGTCCCGTTGCGTCCGGAGTCGACGCCCGCGCTCTCGGACGCCCCCGCCTCGTCGAGGACCCGGGACACCGCGTGACCCAGGCGCGCCCGCCTGGGTGTGCGCTGTAGGCCGAGGGGGGTAATAATCCCCGCTCAAGGGTGTGGCGCGAACACGACCCGTCCCGTTCGTTCCGACAGGAGGTTGCGTGCCCGAGATCGACGTCCGCCTCGAGCGGGTGACGAAGACGTTCGGTGACGCAGTGGCGGTGGACGATCTCTCGCTCGACATCGCCGAGGGGGAGTTCTTCAGCCTGCTCGGGCCCTCGGGGTGCGGGAAGACGACGACGCTCCGGATGATCGGCGGGTTCGAGGATCCGTCGCGCGGGACGGTCTACCTGGGTGGCCGGGACGTGACCGACTTCCCTCCGTACAAACGGGACGTCAACACCGTGTTCCAGTCGTACGCGCTGTTCCCGCACCTGGACGTGTTCGAGAACGTCGCGTTCGGGCTGCGACGCAAGAAGGTCCCCAAGGACGAGGTCAAGTCCCGGGTCGACGACGCCCTACGCCTGGTCGAGATGGGAGGGTTCGACAAGCGCAAGCCCGGACAGATGTCGGGTGGACAGCAGCAGCGCGTGGCGCTGGCTCGAGCGCTGGTCAACCGGCCGAAGGTCCTGCTGCTGGACGAGCCGCTCGGGGCCCTGGACCTCAAGCTGCGCAAGCAGATGCAGCTCGAGCTGAAGAGCATCCAGCAGGAGGTCGGGATCACGTTCATCTACGTGACCCACGATCAAGAAGAGGCGATGACGATGTCCGATCGTCTCGCGGTGATGCGTCACGGCCGGATCGAGCAGACCGGCGGCCCGGAGGAGGTCTACGAGCATCCCGCCACGCCGTTCGTGGCGAGCTTCCTCGGCGCCTCGAACCTGCTCCTCGGCGAGATGAAGGCCGAGTCGAACGGTTACACCTCGATCGTCACGGAGGGAGGGGACGTCATGCGTGCGGACACGGCCACGATCCCGCCGGATCTGACCGGGGCCGTGCAGGTAGGGGTTCGTCCCGAGAAGATCACGCTCGTCCCGCAGGACGGGAGCCCGCCCGCGGACCGGAACCATGTCTCGGGCGTCATACGTATCTCTACGTACATCGGCGTCAACTACCAGTACGAGGTCGAGGGGCCGGGCGGCCACATGCTCCGTGTGTACGTGCAGAACCTCGGCGCCGCGGGCTCGCATCCCAACGCGGGTGACAGGGTCCGCCTCGAGTGGCTGCCGGAGCACACGTTCGTCGTGGATCGCTCGCAGACCGAACCGGAGGAGGGTGAATGAGCGACAAGCCAGTGCCGTTCGGGGATCCTGCATGGATCCGCGGGATGACCCGACGCCGGATGTCCCGGCGTGAGCTCTTCCGATACGCCGGAGCCGGGGCCGGAGCGCTGGGCCTGTCCTCGATCCTGGCCGCGTGCGGCGTGGGCGGCGAGGAGCAGACCACGGGTCCGACGCCCGGTGGTGAGGGCTCGGCCGATTGGTGGGCGCAGCAGCAGGCCGGCGACTTCATCAACTTCACGAACTGGCCGGCGTACATCGACCGTGACTTCTCGATCGACGGGCCTGGAAGCCGCCCGTCGCTGTTCGAGTTCATCCAGGCGACGGGGATCGACGTCACCTACCGGGCGGACATCAACTCCAACGAGGAGTTCTACGCCGCGATCCGGCCGGCGCTCGAGGCCGGGCAGGACACCGGGCACGACATCATCGTGATCACGAACGGCCAGGAGCTCACCGAGATGATCCAGCTCGGGTACCTGATCGAGCTCGACCCGACGCGCCGGCCGAACTTCGACGCCAACGTCGGCCCGGCGTTCAAGGACCCGGCGTTCGACCCGGGCAACCGGTACACGATGGCCTGGCAATCGGGGATGACCGGGATCGCGTACAACACGAAGTTCGTCGACGAGGAGATCACGACCCTCGAGCAGATGCTCAACCCGAAGTACGCGGGTCACGTGGGGATGTTCAACAACACCGCGGACGCCCAGAACCTCACGATGATGGAGCTCGGGATCAACCCCGAGACGTCGACGCCCGACGATTGGCAGCAGGCCGCGGACTTCCTGCAGCGGTTCAACGATTCGGGCGTCCTCCGCGGCTGGTTCGACCAGGCCTATCTGACCGCGATCGAGAACGAGGACCTCTGGGTCACGATGGCGTGGTCGGGCGACATCATCAACGACAAGCTGTACTTCCCCGAATACGCGACGTTCGAGTTCACGGCGTTGGACAGCGGCGCGATCGTCTGGGTCGACAACGGCTGCATCCCGAACCACGCCGCCAACCCGGTCGGCGCGATGATGCTGATGGACTGGTACTACGATCCCGACGTACGCCGCGATGCTCACGGAATGGAACGCATACGTCTCGCCGGTCCCGGCGGGCGGCGAGATCGTCCAGGCAGATGCGGACGCCGCGAAAGGCGCCAACAAGGAAGTGCTCGAGACCATCGCGACGAGCCCGTTCGTGTTCCCCACGCCCGAGCTCGAGGCGAACCTCTACAACTACCGGGTCCTGGAGGGGGAAGAGATCGAGGTATGGAACGACCTGTTCAACCCGATCTTCATCTCGTAGACCCGCCGGAGCGGCGCCCGAGACGGTCCGCCGCTCCCTACATCCTGTCGGGGCCGGCGTTGATCTGGCTGCTGGTGCTGTTCGTGATCCCGATGTTCGCGATGGCGAGCCTGTCGCTGCAGGAGGGAACCAGCCTCGAGGGGTTCCGGCAGACGTTCCGGTTCGCGAACTTCACCGACGCGATCGCCGACAACGGCACGTTCCTGGTCCGGTCGATCCGCAACGGGGTGATCGTGACGGTGGCCGCGCTGCTGATCGCCTACCCCGTCGCGTATTGGATCGCGTTCTACGGTGGCCGGTTCAAGTCCGTCTTCCTGTTCCTCCTCCTGCTGCCGTTCTTCATCTCGTTCGTGATCCGAACGGTCGCGTGGAGCTTCATCCTGTCCGACGACGGGATCGTCCTCGGCACGATGAAGAGCATCGGGTTGCTGCCGGAGGGCTACCACGTCCTGGGCACGACGTTCGCGGTCATCGCCGGGATCACGTACAACCTCGTCCCGTTCACGATCCTGCCCCTGTACGTCTCGCTCGAGCAGGTCGATCGGAGCCTGGTCGAGGCGGCCAGGGACCTGTACTCGAACCGGGCCCAGGCGTTCCTCAAGGTGGTGCTCCCCCTGTCGCTGCCCGGCGTGCTCGCGGCGGTCCTGCTCACATCGATCCCCGCGATCGGCGATTACGTGAACGCCGCGGTGCTCGGCAACTTCGCGCCAGGCACGTCCATGATCGGCAACGTCATCCAGGCGGAGTTCCTCCGGAACCGGGACTATCCCGAAGGAGCGGCGCTCGCCTTCGTACTGATGGCCTTCATGGTGGTCGGGGCCGTGATCTACGCGCGGGTCCTCGGCACCGAGAGGATCACCGAGGGATGAGCGCCGTCAGCACCCAACCGCGGAAGGTTCGACTTCCCGAGCCCGTCGCTCGGCGGCCGAGGAAGCGTTGGACACGGTTCGTCCTGCCCACGTACGTCATGGCCTTCATCGTGTATCTGTCCTTCCCGATCTTCGTCATCATCCTGTTCAGCTTCAACCAGACACGGGGCGGGTTCGGCACCTCGCCGCGTGTCAAGACGACCTGGCTCGGGTTCACCACCGAGTGGTACGGGCGCCTGTTCGAGCTCCCGGACCTGACGGCTTCGCTCCGGCATTCGCTGACGATCGGGCTCCTGTCCGCGCTCGCCGCCACGGCGTTGGGGACGCTCCTCGGGCTCGCGCTCGCCCGATACCGTTTCCGTGGGCGCGGAGGGACCGATTTCCTGATCTTCCTGAGCATCGCGTCGCCTGAGATCGTGCTCGGGGCTGCGCTCGCGTCGTTCTTCGTCGCCCTCGGCGTCACGAGAGGGCTGTCAACCCTGTTCCTCTCGCACACGATGTTCAGCATCGCGTTCGTGGCGGTGACGGTCCGGGCGAGAGCCGCGGGGCTCGACCGGTCTCTGGAGGCCGCGGCCATGGATCTCGGCGCTAGGCCCGTGACGGCGTTCTTCAAGGTGACGCTGCCCTTGCTGTTCCCGGGGATCCTGGCGGGGTTCCTGCTCGCGTTCGCCCTGTCGATGGACGACTTCGTGATCAGCCAGTTCACGCAGGGTCCCGCAACGATGTTCCCGACGTGGGTGTTCGGCTCGACGAGGGTCGGGATCCCGCCCCACGTCTTCGCCTTCGCGACGATCATCTTCGTCACGGGCGCGACGTTGGCGTTGGCGCTGGCGCTCACGCAACGCCGCCGGACCTGACCTTCGCCGCGGGTCCTCGGGCGCGAGACGTCGCGTCCGCCCCGAGAGTTCGTGAAACATTTCACAAGCTCGAAGCGGGCGACGGGAAAAGGGCCATCTACCTGCGGAAACGGGATCCGAGAGGTTTGACGCGCCGATTCGGCCGCGGATATACTTCCGCGCCCATGGCGGGTTCCGGACGCGACGGCGCTTGGGCCGGCATGGGGATCGGTTGGGCGGTCACCTCGACGCTGGTCGGGGGGATCCTCGTGTGGGGGAGCCTGGGCTACCTGGCCGACCGGCTGCTCGGGATCAACCCGCGCGTCCTCACCGCGGTGGGGATCGTGCTCGGCGCCGCCGGAGCGATCTATCTCGTGTACCTGCGATTCGGCAAAGGGGAAGGGAACCACGGTGGCGCCTGAGCGAGAGATGATCCGGCGCATCTCGCCGTTCGCGCTCCCCGTGGCGATCGGGGCCTTCGCCCTCGGGACGCTCATCGACGGGACCGATGCCGGGTGGTCCGCGGCCATCGCGATCGCCGTCGTCTACCTCAACTTCGTCGCCCACGGCTCCTCGTTGGCGCTGGCGGCGTCGATCTCGCCGACCGTGCTCTACGCGGTCGGCCTGGGTGGATTCCTCGTACGCCTCGGTGTGATCGTCGCGGTCATCGCCCTGCTCCAGCAGACCGACTGGTTCTCGATCGTCGCCTTCATCGCGGCCCTCATCCCGTCGACGGTCGCCCTGCTCGTGGTCGAGATGAAGCTGCTCTCGGGGCGGATGCAGGCGGACCTGTGGACGGACCCGAGCGAGCGGCGCGAGGTGGCGCGGTGACGGGGACGTTCGGTTCGGTCCTGGCGGCGTTCGAGCCCCCGTCCACCAAGGACTTCGTCTGGGATTGCTGGGGTCCGGCGCTGCGGGTCGGTGGCCTCGAGTTCTGCATGAACTTCATCTACTTCCTGGTCCTGCTCGGGTTCTTGGCGATGCTGGGCTTCTTCTACTTCGCGCTCCGCAAGCCACGGGTCGTGCCCGGGAAGCTCCAGAGCACTGCGGAGATCGGGATCCAGTTCGTCCGCGAGAACATCGCGCTCCAGATGATCGGGCCCGAAGGGGATCGGTACATGCCCCTGCTCGCGACGCTGTTCTTCGCGATCTTCTTCTGGAACATCTGGGAAGTGGCCCCGTGGGTCAACTTCTCGTCCAACAGCCGGATCGCCTTCCCGCTCGTGATGGCCATCATCGCGTGGATCACCTACAACGTCGTCGGCATCCGCAAGCACGGGTTCGGCGGGTACATGAAGCACGTGCTGATCCCGCCGGGGGCGCCGGTCTGGCTCTTACCGCTGCTGGTGCCCATCGAGTTCATCACCCAGATCATCGTCCGGCCGATCACCCTGTCCGTCCGACTCTGGGCCAACTTCCTCGCCGGTCACTTCCTGCTCGCCGTGTTCTTCCTGGGCACGATCGCGATGCTCGAGTCGGGTGGGATCCTCTACGCGATCGCCCCGCTGTCGTTCGCGATCGGGGTCGCGCTGGTCGGTTTCGAGATCTTCGTATCGGTCCTGCAAGCGTTCATCTTCACCATCCTCACCGCCTCCTACATCGGCGGTGCGATAGCCGAAGAGCATTAGACAAGGGAGGCGGCTGTGTTCGGACTGTTGGCTCAAACGACGGGAGACGTCGGCACGGGTCTCGAGACGATCGGCCGGGGGCTCGTCATCGGGCTCGCGGCGATCGGTCCCGGGATCGGGCTCGGTGTGTTGATCGGCCACGCGGTGGAGGCGATGGCGCGTCAGCCCGAGTACGCCGGCCAGGTGCGCGCGACGATGTTCATCGGCATCGGCCTGATCGAGGCCCTGGCGCTGTTCGGCATCGCGTTCTCGTTCATCATCTAGGGAAGGAGCCGAAGGTGGTCGCAACGATCCTCTGGTTCCTGGCCCAGGCCGAAGAAGAAGCCGAGCCCGTCAACGACGCGAAGGATCTCTACCCGCACTGGGAGGAGCTCCTGGTCGGGGCGCTCGCGTTCGCGATCCTGTTCTACTTCGTCTGGAAGTGGGTGCTCCCGCGCGTCAGCGCGCTCCTCGAGGAGCGGCGCGACAAGATCCAGGGTGACCTGGAGCGCGCGGAGGAGACCCGGAGGCAAGCCGAGCAAGAGCTCGCCGGGTACCGGCAACAGCTCGCGAACGCGCGCGAGGAGTCGAACGGCATCATCGAGGAGGCTCGGAAGACCGCGGAGCAGCTGCGCGCCGACATCCAGGCCAGGGCCGAGCGGGAAGCGGCGGCGACGGTCGCGAAGGCGCAGGAGGAGATCCGCGCGGAGCGCGATCGCGTCTTCCAGGAGCTCCGGGGCGAGATCGGCGAGATCGCCGTGACGCTGGCGGGCCGCGTGGTGGGCGAATCCCTGGACGCGAAGGCGCACCAGCGCTTGATCGACGGGTACATCGACGAGGTCGCGAAGGGCGCGGCGGGGAACGGGAAGCACTGACGTGGCGACCAAGGACGAGCTCGTTCGGAGCTACGCGGAGGCGCTGTTCCGGGTCGCCGATGCCGAGGGCGGGCTCGACGCGACCGAGCGGCAGCTGTTCGCGTTCGCCAAGCTGCTCGAGCGCGAGACACGGTTGCGAGACGCGCTCACGGATCCGGCCCTCCCGACGGAGAACAAACGCCGGCTGATCGCCGACACGCTCGGCGAGCACGCCAGCCCGCTGACGTTGAACCTGCTGGGCTTCCTCGTCGAGCTGGGTCGCGCCCGGGAGCTCGGACGGATCGTCGAGGCGCTCGCGGAGGTCGTCGCGCAGACCCGGGAGCAGGCGGTCGCCGAGGTCCGTTCGGCGGTCCCGCTCGACGAGGCGAGGACCAAGAGGCTGGCCGACGCCCTCTCCAGGGCCACCGGACGGCAGATCGAGGTCAGGGTCGTCATCGACCCGAGCGTGGTCGGCGGCGCGGTGGCCAAGATCGGCGACGAGATCTTCGACGGGTCGGTGCGGTCGCGCCTGCTGGAGGCGCGCGAGCACCTGACCGGAACGACGACAGGGAGCGGGTGACCCGATGGCAGTGGACGAGCTGAGCTTCGATCCGAAGGACATCGCCCAGGCGCTGCGGAAGAACGTCGAGAGCTACACGCCTTCGGTCGAGCGTGAGGAGGTCGGCCGCGTGGTCGAGGCCGGCGACGGCATCGCGCGCGTGCAGGGTCTCCCCGGCGCGATGGCGAGCGAGCTCCTCGAGTTCCCCGGCGGCGTGCTCGGCCTCGCGTTCAACCTCGACGAGGACGAGATCGGCTGCGTCGTCCTCGGTGAGTCCACGCAGATCGAGGAGGGCGACCTCGTCAAGCAGACCGGCAGGATCCTTTCGATCCCCGTAGGTGACGGGTTCCTCGGGCGGGTCATCGATCCTCTCGGCGTCCCGCTCGACGGGAAGGGTCCGATCCCGGCGGAGGAAACGCGGGTGCTCGAGATCCAGGCCGCCAACGTCGTCGACCGCCAGCCGGTGAAGGAGCCCTTGCAGACCGGGATCACGGCGATCGACGCGATGACGCCGATCGGGCGCGGCCAGCGGGAGCTCATCATCGGCGACCGACAGACCGGCAAGACCGCCATCGCGATCGATGCGATCATCGCCCAGCGCGACAACTGGGCCAGCGGCGACCCGAAGAGGCAGGTCCGCTGCATCTACGTCGCGGTCGGCCAGAAGGCGTCCACCGTGGCCGAGGTGGTCGAGACGCTGAGCGACAACGGCGCGCTCGACTACACGGTGATCGTGAACGCTTCGGCCTCGGACCCGACGCCGTTCCAGTACCTCGCCCCGTACTCGGGAGCGGCCCTCGGCGCGTACTGGATGTACGAGGGCCTGCACGCGCTCGCCGTGTACGACGACCTGTCCAAGCAGGCCACCGCCTACCGGACGCTCTCCCTGCTGCTCCGGCGGCCGCCGGGGCGGGAGGCGTACCCGGGCGACGTCTTCTACCTGCACTCCCGGCTGCTCGAGCGCGCGGCGAAGCTCTCGGACCGGCTCGGGGCGGGTTCGCTCACGGCGCTGCCGATCGTCGAGACCAAGGGCAACGACATCTCGGCCTACATCCCGACCAACGTGATCTCGATCACCGACGGACAGATCTACCTCGAGCCCGACCTGTTCTTCGCGGGGGTCCGCCCCGCGATCAACGTGGGCACGTCCGTCTCGCGCGTGGGGGGGAACGCGCAGATCAAGGCGATGAGGAAGATCGCCGGGACGCTGCGGATCACGATGGCGCAGTACCGAGCGCTCGAGGCCTTCGCGCAGTTCGGGTCCGAGCTCGACCGAGAGTCCCAGAAGCAGCTCGCGCGCGGTGCCCGTGTCGTCGAGATCCTCAAGCAGCCGCAGTACCGGCCCGTGCCGGTCGAGTCGCAGGTCGTGGCGATCTGGGTCGGGACGGGCGGGTACCTCGACGCGCTCCCGGTCGAGGACGCCAAGCGGTTCGTGGACGACTTCATCGAGCACCTGTCCGCGCGGACCGGCGTCCTGGACGCGATCCGGGACACCGGCGAGCTCTCCGACGAGACCGAGGCGACCCTGAAACAGGCCGTCGAGGACTTCACCCAGGCGTTCGTGCGGTCCGATGCCGGCAGAGGGGAGCGAGGCCGGCGTGGGTCAGGGCGCGCCGAGGGACCCGGTCAAGCCGGACGTCGGGTGGGACCGGCTCTCGTCGGCCGACGACGAGGACGAGCCGCCGGGCTCGGGCGGTTAGGGCTCCGTGGGCGCGCAGCTCCGGGTCGTCCGCCGGCGGATCCGCTCGGTCCAGTCGACGATGAAGATCACGCGCGCGATGGAGCTCATCGCCGCGTCCCGGATCGTGAAGGCGCAGCAGCGCGTGATGGAAGCGCGCCCGTACGCGGACCTGCTCACGGCGGCGATGGAGGACGTGGCCCGGCAGACGGGGTCGATGGTCCACCCGCTGCTCGAGGAGCGTGAGACGCCGGCGCGGGCCGGGGTGCTCGTCATGACGAGCGATCGCGGTCTGGCGGGCGCGTTCAACGCGAACCTGCTCAAGCGGGCCGAGGACCTGCTCCGCCGCGTCCGAGCCCGAGGGCTCGAGCCCGTCCTGTACCTCACCGGGAAGAAGGCGATCGGGTACTTCCGGTTCCGTGGCGTGACGCCGGAGGCTTCGTGGTCGGGGTTCTCCGAGGTGCCGAGGTACGACGCCGCCGTGGAGATCGGGACCCGGCTGATCGAGGACTTCGGCTCGGGTCGCATCGACGAGCTGCACACCGTCTACACGGACTTCCGCTCGTCGTTCACGTTCCGGGCGACGGACAAGCGGTTCCTGCCGATCGCGCCGGAGGAGGTCGTGTCCGACGCCTCGGGCGTGCCGAGCGCCGAGTACATCTTCGAGCCGGAGCCCGCCGAGATCCTGGGCGACCTGCTGCCGCAGTACGTCATCACGAAGATCTACTTCGCGCTGCTCGAGTCCGCCGCCTCGGAGAACGCCGCTCGTCAGCGGGCGATGGCGGCAGCGACCGACAACGCGGACGAGCTCATCAAGGTGCTCACCCGGCAGGCCAACCGCGCCCGCCAGGACGAGATCACCACGGAGATCATGGAGATCGTCGGCGGGGCGGAGGCCCTGGCCGGCGCAACGAAGGAGTGAGAGATGGCTGAGGAGACGCTTTCGGACGGAAGGGTGGTCCGGGTGATCGGGCCGGTCGTGGACGCCGAGTTCCCGCCGGACGCGATGCCCGTGATCAACACGGCGCTCACGATCGACGTAGAGCTCGAGGGCGAGACGCGCGTCATCACCTGCGAGGTGGCCCAGCACATCGGCGACGGGATGGTGCGAGCGATCGCGCTCAAGCCGACCGACGGCATGATCCGCGGCGCCCACGTGAAGAACACCGGAGGGCCGATCAGCGTTCCGGTGGGGGAGGGCGTGCTCGGTCACGTCTACAACGTGCTCGGCGAGCCGCTCGACACGTCGCCCGAGAACATCCATGCGGCCGACCGGTGGCCGATCCACCGCGAGCCGCCCCCGTTCGACGAGCTCGAGCCCAAGCAGGTGATGCTCGAGACCGGCATCAAGGTCATCGACCTGCTCGAGCCCTACGTGCAGGGCGGCAAGATCGGGATGTTCGGCGGAGCCGGGGTCGGCAAGACCGTCATCATCCAGGAGATGATCCGCCGCCAGGCGCAGCAGCACGGCGGCGTGTCGGTGTTCGCCGGCGTCGGCGAGCGCACGCGCGAAGGCAACGACCTGTTCCTGGAGATGACCGAGTCCGGCGTCATCAAGAACACGGCGCTCGTGTTCGGTCAGATGGACGAGCCCCCCGGCGTCCGGCTGCGCGTGGCGCTGTCGGCGCTCACGATGGCCGAGTACTTCCGCGACGTCGAGCGCAAGGACGTCCTGCTGTTCGTGGACAACATCTTCCGGTTCACGCAGGCGGGTTCGGAGGTCTCGACCCTGCTCGGGCGGATGCCGAGCGCGGTCGGCTACCAGCCCACGCTGGCCGACGAGATGGGCGACCTCCAGGAGCGGATCACGTCGACGAAGGGCCGTTCGATCACGTCGCTCCAGGCGATCTACGTCCCGGCCGACGACATCACCGACCCGGCGCCGCACACGGCGTTCGCGCACCTGGACGCCACCACGGTGCTCTCGCGCGACATCGCCTCGCTCGGGATCTACCCGGCCGTCGACCCGCTCGACTCGACGAGCCGCATCCTCGACGCGCGGTACGTCGGGCAGGACCACTACGACACGGCTCGGCGCGTGCAGGAGATCCTGCAGCGGTACAAGGACCTTCAGGACATCATCGCGATCCTCGGCGTCGACGAGCTGTCCGAGGAGGACAAGGTCATCGTCGCCCGGGCTCGCCGCATCCAGCTGTTCCTGTCGCAGCCGTTCTTCGTGGCCGAGCAGTTCACCGGGATCCCGGGCAAGTACACGCCGGTCGACGAGACGATCACGTCGTTCAAGGGCCTGTGCGAGGGCGAGTACGACCACCTGCCCGAGCAGGCGTTCCTGCTCGTCGGCGGGATCGAGGAGGCCGTCGAGGCGGCGAAGAAGATGGAGCAGGCCGCGTAGATGGCGCTCGACGTCCATCTCGTCACGCCCGAACGCGAGGTCTGGGCCGGCTCGGCCGAGATGGTGATCGCGCGCGGCACCGACGGGATGGTCGGGATCCTGTCCGGGCACGCCCCGCTTCTGATCCGGCTCTCGATCGCGCCGATCAAGATCCAGCTCGAGGACGGTCGCTGGATCGTCGCGGTCGTCGACGGCGGGTTCCTCCATGTCACCAACACCGAGGACTCGACGCGGGTCGACGTGCTGGCCTCGTTCGCCGAACTGTCCGACGATATCGACCGCGTGGCCGCGCAGGCACGGGTCGAGCAAGCGCAGGCACGGCTCGCCCAGGGCGACGACGCGGGCGTGCGTGCCGAGCTCGCGAAGGCGTTGGCCCGCACGGGCCTCGACGAGTAGCCTCCCGGGTCCCGGGGAAGCCTGGGCCTAGGATGGAGACGCCATGGATCGCCTGCTCGTAACCGGAGGGACGCCGCTCGACGGCACGGTCGAGATCGCCGGCGCCAAGAACTCGGCGCTCAAGCTCATGGCCGCCGTGGTGCTCGCCGACGGCCGCTCCACCGTGAGGAACGTCCCTCGGATCCAGGACTGCTTCACGATGGTCGAGGTGCTCGAGCACCTCGGCGTCGGCTGCGCGTGGGCGGGCGACGCGCTCGTCCTGGAGACGACCGACGTGAGGCCGGCCGAGACCCCCTACGAGCTGGTCAGCCGGATGCGGGCGTCGATCCTGGTCCTCGGCCCGCTGCTCGCGCGGTTCGGCAACGCGCGGGTGGCGATGCCCGGCGGGTGCAACATCGGGTCGCGCGCGATCGACCTGCACATCCGTGGGCTCGAGAAGATGGGTGCGCGGTTCTCCTCCGAGCACGGCTTCCTCGTCGGCGAGACGACGGGCCTGCGAGGCGCGGTGGTGAACCTGGACTTCCCGAGCGTCGGCGCCACCGAGAACGTCCTGATGGCCGCCGTGGCGGCGCGGGGGACCACCGTGATCGAGAACGCCGCACGCGAGCCCGAGCTGGTCGACCTCGCGGACTTCCTCGTCGAGATGGGCGCGCGGATCGACGGTGTCGGCACCCCCACGATCGAGATCCAGGGTGTCGACGGGTTCGGGGCCGTCGATCACACGGTGATCCCCGACCGGGTCGAGGCCGGAACGTACGCGATCGCTGTCTGTTCGGCGGGCGGCCGGCTGCTGCTCTCGGGCGCGAGAGCCGACCACATGGATCTCGTCCTGTCCAAGCTGGCCGACGCCGGCGCCGACGTCGTCGCGACGGATGCGGGTGTGGCGATCTCGATGGGTTCACGACCGAGGTGTGTCGATCTGGTGACGCTCCCGTACCCGGGGTTCCCGACCGACCTCCAGCCGCAGATGATGGCGCTCCTCGCATCGGCGGAGGGGACGAGCATCGTGACGGAGAACGTGTTCGAGGGCCGGTTCATGTTCGTCGACGAGCTGAACCGGATGGGGGCCGACATCCGTACCGAGGGCCATCACGCGGTGATCCGCGGCGTCGAGCGCCTGTCGGCCGCGCCCGTGCGCGCCCTCGACATCCGCGCCGGCGCCGCGATGGTGATCGCGGCGCTCACCGCCGACGGCGTGACCGAGATCGAGGACATGTACCACGTCGACCGCGGCTATCAGGAGATGGAGGCCAAGCTGGCGGCGCTCGGCGCGGTCGTCCGCCGCGAGCGCGAACGCTCCCCGGCCCTGTCGTGACCCGCGCGCGTCTCGGCGCGCTCCTGCTGCCACTCATCGTCGCAGGCGGTTTCGCCTCCACGTCCGCACGCGCGCAGGTGAGCGAGGAAACGGGTGAAGTCTTCGTCTTCCTGGTCCCCGGAGTCTCGTTCGAGGAGATGCTCGGGATCCCCGAGGTCGCTGCCCTCGCCACCAATGGCGGTGCCGCGCTGATGACGCTGCAGAACGGGTTGCCGACCGAAGGGGAAGCCGGCATCGCTCCCGGCGAGCAGAACGTCCACTTCCGATGGCTCGACCCCACGCGAGAGGGTGGACTCGAAGGGGTGGCGAGCATGATCGTCGAGATGGTGACGTCGGTCGACGACGGATCCGTGCTGGTCTTCGTCGCCTCGACCAGGCCCTCGCCGGAGATGATCGTCGCCAAGGACGAGCTGCATCCACTCGTGCTTGCCCGGGGGACGTCGAGCGACCTGTTCGCCGAACGGGGAGAGGAGGGGTCGCTCACCTCCGACTCGACTCGCAGGGCGGGGGTTGTCACCGATCTGGACGTCATCCCGACCATCGCCGACTTCCTCGGCGTTGATCCACCCGCCGATTCGAACGGATCGCCGATCGAGATCATCTCGGGTCCGCCGCCGTTCGAGCTTCACCAGCGCTACCTCGCGCAACGCCGGATGTACGTCCCCATCGGAACGGCCGGTGGCATCTACCTCACGATCGTGGGGCTCGGCGCCATCGTGATCCTCGCGCTCGGGAGCCGGATCCCACAGGTCCTTCGGCGGATCTTCGGATGGGGTTGCCTGTCGGTAGCGGCGCTCGCGACGGCATTCCTCGCGGCGGGACACCTGCCCGAGCTCACGTACGCGACGGTGATCCCGTTCGTCGCGCTCGTGACGGTGTTCGGCACGCTCGCGTTCGCGCCGCTCGAACGGCGAGACGTGCTGCTCGTGCCCGCGGGGATCGGGATCGCGGTCCTCGCGTACTTCGCGCTCGAGGCGATCCTCGAATGGACGGCGGCGCTCACCCCGTTCGTCGGCGGCTCGGAGCTCGACGGCGGCCGCTTCTACGGCCTGCCGAACGTGTTCATCGGACTGTTGATCGGCTCGTGCCTGTGGGTGGCGCACCGCCTGCGGACCGGAGCCGGCTTCGCGCTCCTGGTCGCCGTGGGACTGTTCGCGGGATTGCCGTACGTCGGCGCGAACCTCGGCGGCGGGGTGTCGCTGTTCGCGGCGGCCGGCCTCTGGCTCGCCGTCCGCGAGCGCGAACGCCTCGGTTGTGTGGAAGGGACTCGGCGTCTTCGTCGGGGTCACCCTGGTCGGGGGGGCATTGATCCTCCTCGCGCACGCGATCTCGCCGTTCGAGACGCACGTCACGCGGTTCGAGGAGGAGGTGAGCGGGATCTCGGGGGTGTTCGAGCGATTCGGGGACCGCCTCCAGGTCGGGTTCGACCTCATCGCGCACAACCCGTTCGCGCTGATCCCCGTGATCGGTCTCCCCGTCGCGATCGCGGCCGTGCTCCGTCCGCCCGCGGCGCTTCGTCCGAGCCTGGAGCGCAGCCCGGCGTGGCGGGACGCGATCCTCGTCACGCTCCTGGCCGGCGTCGTTGCCTACCTCGTGAACGACTCGGGGCCGGCGGCGGCCGGACTCGCGTTCGGGCTCGGACTGGGTGGGCTCCTCGGCGTGTCGCTCCTGTCCGAAGCCGGGAAGATGGGGGAGCCGTGAGCACCCACCCACCGATCCCTCCTCGTCCGGACGGTCTCCACCCCGCCCCGTCGATGCCGCCCGGCCCGGGTGCGCCGGACGGCTTCCCGACCACCGCGACCTGGAGCTGGTACGAGGCGCTCGGCGTCTACCTCCTGGCGTTCGTGCTGGCCGGGCTCGCGACGCTGCCGTTCATCCAGCTCATGGAGCCGGAGGCCGACCTCACCAACATCGTCCTCACGGTGGTCGCGGCGCTCGTGATCATCGGCGTGCTGGTCCTGTGGCTGTCGCGGTACCACCGGGGCTGGCTCACCGTGCTGCGACTCCCGGAACCGGGGACCTGGCGCAAGGAGGTCGGGTCGGGCGTCCTGTTCGGCATCGGGCTGTATCCGGTGATGGTGTTCGTCGTCGGAGGGTTGCTGACGGTCCTCCTCCAGACGATCAGCGGCGAGCCCGTCGAGGCCCCGGAGCAGGTCGGCGAGCATCTCCCGGCGGTGGGGACCGCGCTCACGGTCGTGTACGCGATCGTCATCGCTCCGATCGGCGAGGAGCTGTTCTTCCGCGGTGTCCTGTTCCGGGCGCTCCGCGATCGCCACGGGTTCTGGGTCGGCGCGGTTGGCTCGTCGATCGGGTTCGGGTTGATCCACTTCATCCCGGGCTCGGCGATCGATGCGGCATTGCTCATGACCGTGATGTTCTTCACGGGCATCGCCCTGTGCTTCATCTACGAGCGGCGCCGAACGATCGTCGCCCCGATCGCCGCCCACGTGACCTTCAACGTGATCGGCATCGTGCTGATCCTCGGATTGCGGTAGGAGGTTCGATGGCGCTGTTCCCGAGCGAGGAGTGGATCTCGCGGTACCGGGACCTCATCAACGGGTCGGAGGAATATCGCGAGGCTGCCCAGACGTGGGAGGGAGACATCGCGTTCTTCATGGAGGCCGAGCCCGATCGCGGCGTGACGGATGACCTCGTGGCCTGGCTCGACCTGTGGCACGGGGAATGCCGGGGCGCACGCATGATCACCGCCGAGGAGGCCGACGCGGCGGCGTACGGGATCCGTGCGCCGTACTCGCGGTGGCGCGAGGTGGTCCTCGGAGATCTCGAACCCGTGAAGGCGATGGTGCAGGGCAAGCTCAAGCTCCGGGGGGACCTCGCGACGATCGTTCGGCACGTCAGGGCCGCCAAGGAGCTCGTGCACCTGACGACGCTCGTGCCGACCGAGTTCGTCGGCGACGCCTGACCGATGCGCGCCGTCGTCTACCGGGGCATCGAACGGGTCGAGGTCGCCGAGGTCCCCGACCCCGTCCTGGTGGAGCCGAGCGATGCGATCGTGCGCGTCGGGCTGACCGCGATCTGCGGATCGGACCTCCACCTGTATCACGGCAAGGCGCCGCTCGAGCCCGGCGACACGATCGGGCACGAGGCGATCGGTGTGGTGGACGCGGTCGGGTCGTCCGTCAAGCGCTTCGCGCCGGGGGACCGGGTGGTCGTGTCGTTCGATATCGCGTGCGGTGACTGCTGGTTCTGTCGCAAGGGGCAGACGCAGCTCTGTGAGGACTTCGGCTTCCTCGGCTACGGGGTGTTCGGTGGGAGCCTCGGCGGCGCGCAGGCCGAGCTGCTCCGCGTCCCGGTGGCCGACGTCAACCTGCTCGCGGTCCCCGACGGTCTCGAGGACGATCGCGCGCTCTTCGTCGGCGACGCCTTGACCACCGGTGTCTACGCCGCCGGGCTGGCCGAGATCCACGACGGCGACGTCGTCGCCGTCGTCGGGGCCGGGCCGGTGGGCTTCTTCTGCGCGCAGGCGGCCCTGCCGAGCGCTGCGTCCGTGCTCGCGCTCGACCTCGACCCCTCCAGGCTCTCGATCGCCGAACGCATCGGTGCGATCCCGGTCGACGTCTCGGCGCGCAACGCGCAGACCGCCGTGGACGAGCACACGCAGGGACGGGGCGCCGACGTCGTGATCGAGGCCGTCGGGACGCCCGCCGCGTTCGAACGCTCGGTGGACATCGTCCGGCGTGGTGGAACGGTCGTCGTGATGGGTGTGTACACGAGCGAGGTCGTGCAGGCGCAGATCGGCGTCTGGTGGGTCCGGGCGCTCCAGATCCGGTTCGCCGGGACGACGCCGGTCCACGCGTGGTGGGAGCGCGCGATGGCCGAGGTACAGGCCGGCCGTCTCGACCCGTTGCCGATCGTGTCGCACCGGCTCCCGCTCGATGAGGCCGCGCACGGCTACGAGCTGTTCGACACCAAGCAGGCCACCAAGGTCCTGTTGGAGCCGTGATCGTGCCGGTGCCGTCGCAGCCGTGACGGTCCGGTTCGCCGACGCCGAGCCGAACGGGCTCGCCGACCTCGTCGGCCGGCTGATCGAGGCGAACCTCGAGCGCCGACCCGAGCTGCGGAACCTGCTTCGACCGGCCGTCGTCGAGCTCATCGCGTCGGACGCCGACGTTCGGGCGACGGTCGTCCTGTCGCGCGGTGTGGTGGAGATCTCGAACGGGCCCCCCGACCGCGACCCACATCTGCAGGGTCGCGGCGCGATCGGACGATCTGATCGAGCTCTCCACGTCCCCGCTGCGGTTCGGACTGCCGGACGCGTTCGACCCGCGGGGGCGGGCGGTGCTTGGGGGGATCGCGACCCGCCGCGTGCGAGTATCGGGCATGGTGCGCCATCCGCTGCGCCTCTCGCGGTTCACGCGGCTCCTCTCGGTGGTCGAGTGAGCGTCGGCACTCCGATCCCCCTGCCCGCCCCACCGCTCCGGCAACGGCGATGGATCCCGGTCGTCGTGCTCGTCGCCGTCATGACCGGGGTCGTCTCGGGCGGCTACCTCACCTCCGACGCTCTCGGCGAGACGAGCGGAGGAACGGTCACGGTCAGCGCATCCGTGCGGATCACGCCGCTCCCCGGCTGGGTGCTCGCCGAGCGGTTCGGCGACCCGCCGGGGATCCGACTGACGAGCGGGAGCACCAGCCTGGACGTCGCCACGATCCCGTTCACCGGGACCGACGTCGACCTGCTCGCCTCGTACGTGAACCAGGTCCTCGAGCCGGATGCCGAGCAGTTCCAGGTCTCGGAGGAGGTCGAGCCCATCCGTCTGGCCTCCGGGCTCACCGGAACCCGGATCGCCTACGTCGGGCTGTTCGGCGACGTGCAGGCGCCGATCGAGGGCGAGGTGACCGCCGTGGTGTCGCCGTCGGGAGCGGGCGTGATCTTCAACGGCTGGGCGCCCGCGGGTCAGCTCCAGTTCGAGATCGACGAGATCGACGAGATGATCGAGCACGCGGAGATCGCCTGATGAGCGAACCGCGCTGGGGCCACGGGTGAGCCGGCCTCGGATCGTCCGGATGCCACGCCGGGGGTGGGGCCGCACGACGTCGCTGTTCCAATGGCGTGAGCCCGCCTTCTGGCTGTACGCGGCGATCGTGGTCGTCACCGCCCTCTACACGGTCGGGCAACAGCAGCTGTTCCAGAGACTGTCGCCGTCGGGATGGGCGCTGTCCTGGGGGCTGCTCCTCGTCTACGGGCTCCCGCTGTTCCTCGCGATCTACCTGCTCGATCTGTACGAGCGCGAGCCGATGTCGCTCGTGCTCGGGGCGCTCGTCTGGGGAGCCGTGGCCGCCACGGTGCTCTCCGGGATCGCGAACGAGGGGTGGGGCCTGGTCGTCGCCCGCGTCGGGGGCCCGGTGTTCGCGGCCGAATGGACGGCGGCGCTCACGGCGCCGTTCGTGGAGGAGACCCTGAAGCTCTCGGGCGTCGTGCTGATCTACCTGATCGCGCGCGACGAGATGGACGACATGATGGACGGTTTCGTGTACGGCGCGATGGTGGGTCTCGGGTTCGCCCTGGTCGAGGACGTCTTCTACTTCATCGCGATCTTCGGCGGCACGCCGGGTGGCGTGCTCGCGGGGTTCTACGTGCGCGTGGTGTCGAGCGGCCTGTACGGGCACGTGCTCTACACGGGTCTGTCGGGGATGGGCGTCGCGTACTTCGTCTCGCGTCGGGGTGAGGTCCCGTTCGGCCGCCGGCTCGCCGTGGCGATCGGGCTGTTCGTGGCGGCGGTCGCGGGGCACTTCCTGTGGAACTCGCCCCTGCTCGACTTCTTCCCGGGGAGCGTCGACGACGTCGGTGACTGGCTCCGCATCCCGCTCGCGGCCTTCGTCAAGGGCGCCCCCCTGTTGCTGGTCGTCGTCGTGCTCGTTCGGCTCGCCCGCCGGCGCGAACGGATGTGGCTCGAGGTGGCCCTGCGCTCGGAGGTGGACTCACCCGCGCTCTCGGAGGAGGAGCTCCGGGTGCTGCTCGACCCGAGCGCCCGCCGCCGATCGCGGCGCGAGATGCGTGCTCGCGCCGGCGATGCCGCCGAGCGGCTGCTGAAACGTCTGCAGAAGGAGCAGGTGAACCTCGCCATGGTCCGTACGCGCGTCGTGTCGGACGACGCTCCGGAGCTCGTCCATCAGCGGGCGCTGTGCACGTCGCTCCGCGCCGCCCTGCTCGCGATGCCCTCTGCGGCGCTCGCGGGAACCCGGGGCGAGGGGTGAGCATGCGTCTCGGTAGGCTTCGGCCGTGAGCCTGACCGACGACGTCCTCGCGGGCGATGCCCGGGCGATCGCCCGAGCGATCTCGATGGTCGAAGACGGCGCCGAGGGCCTCGACGAGCTCTCCGCAGGGCTGTTCGGGCACACCGGCCGCGCCTCCACGATCGGCCTCACCGGTTCGCCGGGCGTCGGCAAGTCGACGATCGCGGGCGAGCTGGTGGGCGCGGCCCGAGCCCGAGACGTCTCGGTCGCGGTGCTCGCGATCGATCCGACGTCGCCGCTCTCGGGGGGCGCGCTGCTCGGCGATCGCCTCCGGATGCAGGCCCACGCGACCGATCCCGGCGTGTTCATCCGATCGATGGCCACCCGAGGTCATCTCGGTGGGATGGCGCTCGCGGCTCCCGAGGCGATCCGTGTGCTCGACGCTTCGGGCCGTGACCTCGTGATCGTCGAGACCGTGGGCGTGGGTCAGGCCGAGGTGGACGTCGCTGCCGCGACCGACACGACGGTGGTGGTGGTGTCGCCCGGGTGGGGCGACGCGGTCCAGGTCGCGAAGGCCGGGATCCTCGAGATCGCGGACATCTTCGTCGTCAACAAGGCCGATCGCGAGGGTGCCGACGTGGCGGTGCGCGACCTCCAGCAGATGCTCCGGATGGGCCCCGAGATGCCGTGGACCCCGCCCGTCGTCCCGACGACCGCCACCGCGGCCGAGGGCGTCGACGATCTCTGGACCGCGGTGGAGGCGCATCGAGCGCATCTCGAGTCCTCGGGCGAGCTCGCGCGCGGGCGGCGGGATCGCCTGCTGAGGGAGGTCGAGAGCCTCGCGCTCGAGGGGCTCCGAGGCCGCGCTCGCGAGCTGCTGGGCGAGGACGGCTCGCTCGTGGACGACCTCGTCGAGCGGCGGACCGATCCCTACCGAACCGCGGCTATCCTTGAGGAACGGATCGCCGGGGGTCCGTGACCCCTTCCCGAGCCCTGTCACCGAGGAGGCCGATGGTCGAGCAGCGTGAACGACGCCCGGCGCAGGGAGCTGAACCAGCGGAGGCCCTGACGTTGTCGGGAGAGCCGCTCGAGCCGCTGTACACGCCGGCGGACCTGGCGGGGTTCGACCACGAGGCCAAGCTCGGACGACCGGGCGCCTATCCGTTCACCCGTGGCGTGTACCCCTCGATGTACCGGGGGCGGCTGTGGACGATGCGGCAGTTCGCGGGCTTCGGCTCGGCCGCCGAGACCAACGACCGCTACCGGTTCCTGCTCGAGCGAGGCCAGGGAGGCCTGTCGGTGGCGTTCGACATGCCGACGCTCATGGGCCGCGACTCGGACGATCCGCTCGCCGAGGGCGAGGTGGGTCGCTGCGGCGTGGCGACCGACACGCTCGAGGACTTCGAGCAGCTGTTCGACGCGATCCCGCTCGGCGACATCTCGACCTCCATGACGATCAGCGGCCCGGCCGTCGTCGTGTTCGCCTTCTTCCTCGCCGCCGCCGAACGCCAGGGGGTGCCGTGGGATCGCCTGGACGGGACGCTGCAGACGGACATCCTGAAGGAGTACATCGCTCAGAAGGAGTGGATCTTCCCGCCGAGGCCGCACTTGCGGCTGATCGGCGACCTCATGGCGTTCTGTCTCGAGCGCGTTCCGAGGTGGCATCCGATCAGCGTCTCCGGGTACCACATCCGCGAGGCGGGGGCGAACGCGTGGCAGGAGCTCGCCTACACGCTCGCCGACGGGTTCGCGTACGTCGAACTCGGCCTCGACCGCGGCCTTGACGTCGACCGGTTCGCTCCGGGGCTGTCGTTCTTCTTCAACGCGCACATCGACTTCTTCGAGGAGATCGCCAAGTACCGCGCCGCCCGACGGATCTGGGCGCGGTGGCTGAAGGAGCGGTACGGCGCGAAGGACGAGTCGTCCATGCGCCTGCGGTTCCACACGCAGACCGCGGGCGTCTCGCTCACGGCCCAGCAGCCGATGAACAACGTCGTCCGAACGGCGATCGAGGCCCTGGCCGCCGTTCTCGGCGGCACGCAGTCGCTGCACACGAACGCGCTGGATGAGGTGTTGGCGCTGCCGACCGAGGAGGCCGCGAAGCTCGCCCTCCGGACCCAGCAGATCATCGCGCACGAGACCGGCGTGCCGGACGTCATCGACCCGCTCGGCGGCTCCTACTTCCTCGAGACCCTCACCGATCGGATGGAGGAGCTTGCCGAGGCCGAGTTCGCCCGGATCCTCGCGATGGGCGAGGGCTCGATGCTCGAGGGTGTGCTCACCGGGATCGAGCGCGGGGTCTTCCAGCAGGCGATCGCCGAGTCGGCGTTCGGCGAGCAGGAGCGGTTCGAGCGGGGTGATCTGGTGAAGGTCGGCGTCACCGATCACGTCGACACCATTGACCAGCCGGTCGAGATCCTGGAGATCTCCCACGAGATCGAGCCCCTGCAGATCGCGCGGGTTCGCGAGGTCCGCGAGCGCCGGGACGCGCCGGCCGCCCGGGCGGCGCTCGCCCGCCTGGAGGGTCTTGCCGCCACCGACGCGAACCTGGTCGAGCCGCTCGTGGACTGCGCCCGAGCGCTGTGCACCGAGGGCGAGATCGTCGACGCCCTGCGACGGGTGTTCGGCTCCTACACCGAGACGCCTCGGTTCTGACCGCCGCGCCGGCCAATAACCTAGTTGCAAGAGCACGCAGTTGCCAGATAGTGCGTCAGCGTGCTTACATGGGGCTCCGGATCTAGGAAGGACCGGGACGTCATGCTCGCTGCCACGGAGGCCCTGGGGATCGGCATCGTCGTGTCCGGCTTCCTGTTCGGGTTCCGGCACGGCATCGACTGGGATCACATCGCCGCGATCACCGACATCACCAGCTCACAGGAGGAGCGGGGTCGGGCGCTCGAGTACGGCACGATCTACGCGCTCGGACACGCACTCGTCGTGCTCGTGATCGGCGTGGTGGCGATCGCCCTCGGGGCGAGGCTCCCCGAAGGCGTGGACGAGGTCATGGGACGGATCGTCGGCGTCACCCTCATCGCGCTCGGGATCTACGTCTTCGCGGCGCTGGTGCGCCACGGGCGCGAGTTCCGGATGCGGAGCCGATGGATGCTGATCTTCAGCGGAGTGCATGGGGCGTACCGCAGGCTCCGCGGAGGGCGCCGACGTGAGGCCCACGAGCTGGAGCCGGTGCATCGACACGCGGATCAGGCGGGCACCGTATCGGTGGCGGTCGCGGAGGACATCCCCGTGTCCGAATGGCATCACGGCCATCACGGGCGGCCCGGCCACCATCATCACAAGCACCCCGAACCGACCGATGACGCGTTCATGAACTACGGGCGAGGAACGGCGTTCGGCGTCGGGATGCTCCACGGGATCGGAGCGGAGACCCCGACGCAGGTGGTCATCTTCCTCACGGCGGCGGGAGCAGGCGGGCCGGTGGCCGGCGTCCTCATCCTCGTCGTCTTCCTGATCGGCCTGCTCGCGTCGAACACCCTCATCACGCTCGGGTCCGCGTTCGGCTTCGTGACCGCGTCGAAGAACTGGACCCTCTACGTCACGATCGCGGTCCTCACGGCGACGGCGAGCCTGGTGGTCGGGACCTTGTTCCTGTTCGGGAAGGATGCCGTCCTGCCCGCCTTCTTCGGCGGGTAGGCATCAACCCGCGGCGCCGCGCGCCTTCCCGCAGTCGGCACAGAGGCCGCCGATCGCGAAGTGGGTGAGGTCGGGCTCGAAGCCGTGGTGCCGTTCGATCAGGTGGACGAGCGCGTCGGCCTCCTCGATCGACAGGTCGTCCTCGGCCCCGCAGTTGGAGCACGTGAGGTGCACGTGGCCGGCCTCCTCGGCACGGTGGTACTCGGCGCCGGTCTCCAGATGGGCGTGGGCCAGGACCCCCATCTCCTCCAGCAGCGAGAGCGTCCGGTAGATCGTCGAGGCGTTCACGCCCGGCATGTCGCCCTGGACCTTCCGGGCGAGCGCGGTCGGCGAGATGTGGCCCTGGGTGCGCATGATCTCGGCGACGATGGCGCGCCGCTGAGGGGTCATCCGGAGCCCGCGTTCGCGGAGCGCCGAGATCACGTCGGTGTTCGGCTGCGTTGCCACGCGGCGATTGTAGCAGTGAGTTGCAGGTGCAATGGATGGGCTAGAGGGGCTGCGGGAGGCCGATCACTCTCGCCGCCCAAGGAAGGGCCGTCCGAGCCTGGACCAGTTGCACCTCGCGCACGCGAGGGGCGGTCGGGATCGGAGGTCGTCCGGCTCGGGCGCAGAAGAAGCTCGCGCACGCCGAGACGAGACCCGGCTGAGCGTCGGGCAGGACCACCTCCGGTGCGGGACCGCCCTCGGCGGCGAGCGACGGGAGCCAGAACACGACGTCGATCTGGGGGTTGCCCACGGCGGTGAGGTTCCAATCGACGAGGACGGCGTCCCCGCCCGGTCGGAAGCACACGTTGTCGCTCCGCACGTCGAAGTGGAGGAACGCGTCGCCATCGAACCGCGCGCCGTTCGCCGAGTCGCGCAGCGCCTCCATGTGCGTGGACAACCACTCCGCCGAGCACAGACCGAGCGAGAGGAAGCCCTCGGGAGCTCGAGCGATCTCCTCCCAGCCACCCGAGATCTCACGCGCGTCGTCAGCGGCGCGAGCGGTCCGTTCGGGTGGTGGCGTGGACCACATCTCCCGCAACGCGGCGAGCAGGCCCTCGATCCGCGGGCGTGGTCCAGGGTGGGGGCCAGTATGCGGCGGAAAGGTCCTCCAGCACCAGCACGGGGTTGTCCCCGTCGTCGGAGAATCCCACGTAGCCGGGCATGAACGAGGCGCCCCGCAGCACCGAGTAGACGACGTGCTCGTCTCGGAGCCAGCTGGCAGTCATCTCGTCCGTCGCGACCTTGGCGAACACGGTTCGCCCATCATCGAGCGTCACCACCCAGCGGTGGGCCGGCGTGTACCCGCCGGCAGTCACGGCGTCCCATGCGATGGGATCGGCACGAGGGTGACGCAGCGCCCGGCGGACGTTCTCGATCTCTCGAGCGGTCGGCTCCACGGTGGTCTGCGAGGATAGGCCGCCATGGGTGAGTTCGTGCGCACCGAGACCGACGGCGCGGTCGCCACGATCCGGATCGACCGCCCGCCGGCGAACGCGCTCGCTCGCCCGGTCTCCCTCGAGCTCTCCGATGCCGCGAGCGCGGTGGCCGACGACGACGCGATCGGCGCCGTCGTCGTCTGGGGCGGGGAGACGATCTTCGCGGCGGGGGCCGACATCAAGGCGATGGTCGGGTACGGGCCCGACGAGATCGCCTCGGACGTCGGAGCCCTCGAGCAGGCCTGTCGCGACCTCGAGGCGATCCCGAAGATCACGATCGCCGCGATCAACGGGTTCGCGCTCGGCGGCGGGTTGGAGGTGGCCCTGGCCTGCGACTTCCGGTACGCGGCCCAAGACGCCCAGCTCGGCCTGCCCGAGATCAAACTGGGGATCATCCCGGGCTCGGGCGGGACCCAGAGGCTCCCGCGCGTCGTGGGTCTCGCTGGGGCCCGCGACCTGATCTACACGGGCCGCCGCCTCCCCGCCGGCGAGGCGCTCGACATCGGGCTCGTGGACCGGGTCGCGCCGGCCGCGGACGTGTACGGCCTCGCGACCCACGAGGCTCGCTCGTTCGCCGAGGGACCATCGCTCGCCTACGCGGCGGCCAAGCGCGCGCTGGCCGCGGCCGACCGTCGCCTCGCGGAGGGATTGGCGGTCGAGCGCGAGGTCTTCGTGCCGCTGTTCGCGACCCGGGATCAGGAGGAGGGCATGCGAGCCTTCCTCGAGAAGCGCGAGCCCAGGTTCGGGGGGAAGTAGCGTGCGGGTCCGGCAGGCGACGGCGGAGGACGTTCCGTCCCTGGTCGCGCTGTTCCAGGAGCTCGACCGGATGCAGGCCGACTGGCGGGTCTTCACGCCGCGCCCCGGCTTCTACGACGAGGTCGGCGCCAAGTACCGCGAGGCGCTGGGCGACCCCGACGCGGTGCTGCTGGTGGCGGAGGACGAGGACGGCGAGGTCGTGGGCATGGCGTACGGGGAGGCCCGAACCCCCTCCCGTTTCTCGGACGAGCGCGCGCTCGAGCTCTCCGGGGTGGTCGTTCGCGCCGGCTACCGAGGCCGAGGGGTGGGCAGGGAGCTCGTACACGAGGCGGGCCGGTTCGCCGCCGATCGGGGGGTCCGCTGGGTCGAGCTGAAGACCTTCGCCCCCAACCGGGGCGCGATGGAGTTCTGGGAGGACCTGGGGTTCACGACCAGGGTCGTGCAGCTCACCAGCCCGACGAAGACGCTGCTCGAGCGGCTCGAGGGCCGATAGCGGGTCGCCGGGGCTCGTCGATCTGGGTGTTCGGGAACGAACCGGGCCCCCGGTTGGTTCGAATGGACGTCATGAACGCCTCGGCGTGCCCGAGGCGTGTTCGAACCGAGGCGAGGAGAGGAGCGATGGCCGACTCGGAATACCGCGGAGCCCGCATCCGCGAGCTCCCTCGGGCCAACCGTACCTACCCCGGGGGTCGCGTCTGCGCCGCCGAGGGGTGCACCACGAAGCTGTCCATCTACAACAAGTGGGACTTCTGCTGGCAGCACGAGCCCGTGCACACGTACATCTCGCGCGGCAAGCGAAGGAGCCGCAAGGAGATGGAGGCCGCGTAAGCCCCTGTTTACGCGCCTTCCCTGGGGAAGCCCTCTCGCGTTCGCGGGAGGGCTTCCGGTCTAGGGACAACGTCTCATCTCTAGGGACAACGTCTCATCAAGGGCGACTCGGTCGTTCCCGACAACTCCAGCAGACCGCTCCTCCGAGGAAGAGGCGGACGGCCATGCCATATGAGTTGGGAACTCCGGAGATGCGGGAGACCGAGTGTCCCTATTGCGAGCGCGATGTGCTCGTGTACGAGGATCCTCCGCGATGCCCGCTGTGCGCCTGTCCGCTGGACCAGGACCGGATGCGTCCCTACGTCTGGCCCGACGAGGAACCGTCGCCGTCGGGCTGAGCGGCCAGGACCCGATCCGCGATCGCTTGAGCTTCCTCCAGCCGGGTTCGGTCGACGAACAGCCAAACGCTTTGTTCCCAGATCTGGCTGAAGAAGCCGGGCGCCTTGTACCACCAGACGATGCCCGCCTTCTCGAGCTGGCCCGCGATGGCTTCGGCGTGCTCGTGCGTGTAGGCACCGAGGTGGACCGTGTGGACGTCGTCGGTCACGGGACGAGCACCGCCGCACGCCATCCGCGGACCGAGCTCACGAGGGCGATCTCGGATGCGCCCCGGAGCTCGTCGATCGTGACGGGCCGCTCGGTCAGGCGGCCCTCGCGCACGAGGACGGCGCGATGGGTGCCGGCAAGCAGACCCGCGTCCGCGGGAGGGGTCACCCAGGTGCCGGCGAGGTTGACGGCGAGGTTCGCGATCGTGGACTCGGTGACCTCGCCCCGGAGGTTGACGAGCACCACGTCGTCGACGTCGGGACGCTTGTCCCGGCGCCGTTCGTACGGGGCTCGACGGGTCGTCTTGTGGAAGAGCCACACGTCCGAGGGATCCACGGGTTCGTCGTCGAGCGCCACCCTTGCAGGGCCGTTCCCGCGAGGCAGGTCTCGAGCGTGGGTGGACAGCGCTCCGTCGCGCGCGAGCGTCAGACGGACGACGCACGGACCGGCGACATCGGCGACCGCGAGCTTGAGCGCTCCCGCCGCCTCTTCGGGCTCGAACCGGAACCCGAAGTAGCGAGCGGACGCCGCCATCCGCTCGAGGTGCTCGTCGAGGTGCCGGAACCCTTCGGCAGGCGCGTGCGCGACGGCCTCGAACAGCTCGAACGCGGGACGCACGTCGGTCAACACGCGCGCCTTCGCGACCACCTCGTCGTACTCGCCCGAGGCCGACGAGTCGTGGGTGACGCCGCCTCCGACGCCGTACTCGGCCGTCCGGGTCTGGGCGTCGAGGACGACGGTGCGGATCGCGACGTTGAAGTTCGCCCGTGGCTCACCCGATCCGGACGGCGCGAGGTAGCCGATCGCGCCGCAATACGGTCCTCGAGCCGAGTCCTCGAGGTCCGCGATGATCCTGGTGGTCCGCACTTTCGGGGCGCCGGTGATCGAGCCGCTCGGGAAGAGCGCTCGGAACGCGTCGAGCAGGGTGATCTCGGGACGCAGGTTGCCCTCGATCGTCGAGGTCAGCTGCCACACCGTCTCGTACCGTTCGGCCTCGAGCATGCGTTCCACCTCGACCGATCCCGTTCGGCAGATCCGGCCGAGGTCGTTGCGGAGCAGGTCGACGATCATGGCGTTCTCCGCGCGGTCCTTCGACGAGGCCATGAGCGTCTCGGCGATGTCCTCGTCCTCCGCGAGCCATCGCCCGCGTGGCGCCGTTCCCTTCATCGGACGGGTGGTGATCCGATCGCCGTCGATCCGGAAGAAGAGCTCCGGCGACGCCGACAGGACGCGGTAACGCCCCAGGTCGAGGAACGCCGCGTATCCACCTCGCTGCGCGAGGCACAGGTCTCGGTAGAACCCTCGCTCGTCGCCGTGGATGACGGCCCGGAGCCGGATCGTGTGGTTCACCTGGTAGGTGTGGCCGGCGGCGATCAGCTCGCGGATGCGTTCGACAGCCGCGTCATAGGTCGCGCGGTCGACGCTCGGCCGCCACGGCGAGCCGGCGGCCGGGGGAGGCTCGGTGCGTAGCGGGTTCGAGCGGCGGGACGTCCTCCTTGCGTTCGAACAGCGCGAACCAGGCGAGCGGCAGCTCGGCGAAGGGATCGTCCGGTGCTCGAACGCGGACCGAGAGCTCGGGGTCGAGGCCGGGCGCCGCCTCGTACGCGACGAACCCCGCCGCCCACAGCCCGCGGGCGGCCGCGGACCCGGCGGCCTCGATCGCGCCGGCGACCTCACCCGACCGGCGGGCCTCGATGACGCCGACGGGCTCGACCAGCCGGAACGCGCGTTCGGCGCCGGCGACCAGGTCGTCGAAGCGGGCCTCGATCAATCCAGGACTCCCTCAGCTCCGGCGCGCTCGGATCTCCTCGATCAGCTTCGGGACCACGGCGAGCGCGTCCCCGACCACGCCGAGATCGGCGAGCCGGAAGATCGGGGCGTCCGCATCCTTGTTGATCGCGATGATCCGTTTCGCGCCCTTCATCCCCACGACGTGCTGTGTCGCCCCGCTGATGCCGACCGCGATGTACACCTCGGGTTTGACCGTCTTCCCCGTCTGTCCCACCTGGTAGGAGTACGGCACCCAGCCGGCGTCCACCACGGCCCGGCTCGCGCCCACCGCGGCGTTGCCGCCGATCGCGGCGGCGAGGTCGTCCAAGAGCTTGAAGTTCGACGGATCCTGCAGCCCCCGTCCTCCCGCGATGACCACCTTCGCGTCCTCGAGCCGGGGACCGGCGGCGGTCTCCTCGTGGCGCTCCACGCGGCGCGCGGCCGTGAGCTCGTCGGGGATCGGAGCCTCGACCGTGACGACCTCGGCGGTTCCGCCGCCCGGTTCGGCCGCGAACGACTTCGGGCGCACCAGGACCAGGCGAGGAGACGGGCCCTCGAGCGCGACGTCGACGACGCGGCTCCCGCCGAAGATCTGCGTCTGGGCCTCCTCGGCAGAGGTGACGTCGCTGGCGTTGCTCATCAACGTGCACCCGAGCTTGGCCTGCAGGCGCCCCGCCACGTCGCGGGCGTCGTAGCTCGTCGAGAACAGGACCAGATCGGGAGCGTGCTCCCGGATGAGCCCGTGCAGCGCGTGCGCCGCCGGCTGGCCGAGCGTGTCCGCGTAGACCTGGTCGTCGCTCGCGTACACGGTCGCCGCGCCGTGATCGCCGAGGGCGGGTGCGGCCGCCGTCGCCCCGGGACCGAGCGCGACGGCGGCGACCTCGTCGCCGATCGAGCGGGCCTTGGTCAGCAGCTCGAGCGCGGTCGGGCTCGGGCCCTCGGGCCGGACCTCCGCGTACACCCAGACCGTCGTCACGTCAGATGGCCTTGGCCTCGGCCAGGAGCTCGGCGACCTTGGCGGCTGCGTCGTCGCCGGCCGCGATCACGGTGCCCGCGGTCTTCTCCGGAGCCTCGGACACGGAGGCGACGCGCTGGGTGGGAGCGACGTCGGCCGCGGACAGGCCGAGATCCGCGAGCGAGAGCTGCTCGAGCGGCTTGGACTTCGCGGCCATGATGCCCTTGAGCGTCGGATAGCGCGGCTCCGCGGCGCTGCCCGTGACCGTCACGAGCGCGGGCATCGGGCACGTCACGACGTCGTAGCCGGCCTCGGTCTGGCGTTCCGCCCGGAGCGCGCCGCCGTCGACGTCGACCCTGCGGGCGAACGTCGCGCTCGGGACCCCGAGGAGCTCGGCGACGGTCATCGGCAACGTGCCGGTGTACCCGTCGGTCGATTCGACGCCGGCGAGCACCAGGTCGAACGCCGACCGCCGCACCGCGGCCGCGAGGACCCTGGCCGTCGCGAGCGCGTCGGCGCCTCGGAGCGCGGGATCGGTCACGAGAACGCCGCCGCTGGCGCCCATGGAGAACCCCTTGCGGAGCGCGCTCGTCGCGACCTCCGGCCCCATCGACAGGAGCGTGACCTCGCCGCCGTGAGCCTCGACGAGCTGGAGGGCGGCCTCGACCGCGAACTCATCGCCGGGGTCGAGCGAGCCCTCGACGCCCTCGCGGACGAGGAGGTTGTCCTCGCCGAGCGTGGGCGTGCCCTGCGGTTCGGGGACGTACTTGACGAGCACGACGACGTTCACGCGGTTCCTCTTTTCCTTGCCGCTGGCCGGTCCCGAGGATACCCGCGGCGACGACGGCGCAGACGACCTCGTAGCATCTTGGGCATGTCCTCGAAGGGTTCGGTCCTCGTTGCGATGTCCGGCGGCGTCGATTCGTCGGTCGCCGCATGCCTCCTGCAGGAGCAGGGCTACGACGTCATGGGTTCGCACATGCAACTCGTGCACCTCGACGGCGTCGAGCACGGCTGCTGCGGCCCGGCCGCTCGAGCCGACGCCTCGGAGATCGCCCGGGTCGCGGGATTCCCATTCGAGATCTGCGACCTGTCCGACGAGTTCGAGCGGACGGTGATCGCGGACTTCGTCGCCGAGCACGAGGCCGGCCGCACGCCGAACCCGTGTGCGCGCTGCAACGGCGAGATCAAGTTCGGCGCGTTCCTTCGGCGGGCGGACGAGCTCGGGATCGAGTCCGTGGCGACGGGCCACTACGTGCGGACGGATCGGGCCGACGGCAGGATCAGGCTGCTGCGCGGCGCCGAGCGCGCGAAGGACCAGTCGTACATGCTCCACATGCTCGGTCAGCTCGAGCTCTCGAGGTCGCTGTTCCCCGTCGGCGGGATGCCGAAGGCCGAGACGCGGGCACTCGCGGAGCGGCTCGGGTTGCCGGTCGCGAACAAGCCCGACTCCCAGGAGCTGTGCTTCGCGCCGAGCGGGGAGGCGGGTGCGTACCTCGAGACCGTCGCCCCGCACCTGATGCGCGAGGGCGAGGTCGTCGACACCGACGGGCGCGTGCTCGCGTCGCATCGGGGTACGGCCGCGTTCACCGTCGGGCAGCGGCGCGGGCTCGGCGTCGCGGGTCCCGAGCCCTCCTACGTGCTCGAGATCGACGCGGCGGCCAACCGCGTGGTCGTGGGGCCGGGCGAGTTGCTCGCGCGCCCCGGCCTCCTCGCCGATCGCGTCACCTGGATCGCCGGGGCGCCCCCGTCGGACGGTCCGTTCGAGGCGGAGGTCCGGCTCCGCTACCGGGGTGACGACGTGCCCGCCGTGGTCGAGCCGCTCGGGGACCGAGTCCGCGTGGAGCTCCGGACGCCGCAGCGCGGGATCGCGCCCGGGCAGAGCGCGGCCCTGTACCGAGGCGACGAGCTCCTCGGCGGCGGGCGCATCGTCGACGTCCTCCGCTGAGGCCTCCCCGGAACCTGCGAAGCAACCCGGGGAGGTCGGCGAGCCCGGATATCATCGGCCGATGGAGGTCCAGCCGGCGTGAGGTTGCTCAAGCGCAAGTCCCGCACGTTCGAGATCCAGGTGCAGGAGATGACGCTGCACATCCAGGCGGCCACCGACGTGGACGAGGAGTCTCGAGCCGCCGCGCTCTCGTTCTGGGAGGTCCTTCACTCCTACTCGATCCGTAATCCCGACTTCCGTGCCTCGAAGCGGCCCGTCACGGTGCCGGCAGATGCTCCCGAGATCGTCCGCGAGATGGCGGCCACCGCCGGACGCGCGGGCGTGGGACCCATGTTCTCGTTCCAGGGAGCCGTGACCGATCACGTCGGCCGGTTCCTCGCGAGGGAGGTGAACGAGGTGACCGTGAACTGCGGCGGCGACTACTTCATCCAGTCGCGCCGCCGGCAGAAGCTCACGGTCCTCCGCCGGCCCGGCTCGTCGGTGGCCGTCGTCGTGCCGGCCAACCGGCAAGGGGTCGGCATCTCGATGGCGTCGGGGAGCGATCGGGGCCGCAGCGAGATCGACGGGCTGGCCGTGCTGGCCGAGTCGTGCATGCTTGCCGGCGCCGCGGCCGCGGGCGTTCGGGCGATCTTGCCGAAGGAGAACGGTCTCCAGGGCGCCCTCGCATACCTGAAGCAGGTGCCCGGCGTGATCGGCGGTGTGGTGTTCCTCGGCGAGCGGATCGGGATGGCCGGCGGCCTGGAGCTCGCGGCGTGATCGGTCGCGCGCCGGATCGGACGTGACGAGCACCGGCGAAGAGCGCGAGCTCGCGAAGGCGAAGCTCCGCGTCGAGGAGCTGCGCGAGCAGGCGAACTTCCACTCGTACCGCTACCACGTGCTCGACGACCCCGAGGTCTCCGACGCCGAGTACGACGACCTGATGAAGGAGCTCCGAGCGCTCGAGGAGCGGTTCCCGGAGCTCGTCACGCCGGACTCGCCGACGCAGCGGGTCGGCGCGACGCCGACGGACCTGTTCGCGCCGGTTCAACACCGAACGCCGATGCTCTCGCTCGACAACGCCTTCAGCCGCGAGGAGCTCGAGGCCTGGGCCACGCGCGTCGAACGCGGCGTGGGCTCGGGCGCCGAGTACTCGTGCGAGCTGAAGATCGACGGCGTCGCGTGCGCCCTCACCTACGAGGACGGCGTGCTGACCAAGGGCGCGACGCGAGGCGACGGGCGGACCGGCGAGGACATCACGGCCAACGTCCGGACCGTTCGGAGCGTCCCGCAGCGGCTGGACGTGAAGAAGCCGCCCGCCTACCTCGAGGTCCGCGGCGAGATCTACCTGCCGGTCCGGGCGTTCGAACGACTGAACGAGGAGCTGCTGGAGGCCGAGAAGCGACCGTTCGCGAACCCACGCAACGCGGCCGCCGGCTCGCTTCGCCAGAAGGACCCGAAGGTGAGCGCGACCCGGCCGCTCGCACTGCTGGTGCACTCGTTCGGGTTCGCCGACGGCGTTCGGTACGAGTCGCATTCGGGGTTCCTCGCGTGGTGCAAGGCGGCCCGCCTCCCGGTCGCCCATACGTCCGAGGTCGTCAAGGACGTGGACGGTATCGTGGCGTACCTGGCGCATTGGGAGAAGGACCGCCACAGCGTGGCGTGGGAGATCGACGGCGTGGTGGTCAAGGTCGATCAGACCGCGCTGCAGCAGGAGCTCGGCGCGACCAGCCACGCGCCGCGGTGGGCCATCGCGTACAAGTTCCCGCCCGAGGAGCGCACGACGCTGCTGCGCGAGATCGGCGTGCACACCGGCCGGACCGGCATCGTGACGCCGTTCGCGTTCCTGGAGCCCGTGCAGGTCGCGGGCGTGACGATCTCGACCGCGACGCTGCACAACGAGGACGAGGTCCGGCGCAAGGACGTGCGCGAGAAGGACACGGTGATCGTTCGGCGCGCGGGGGACGTGATCCCGGAGGTCGTCGGGCCCGTGCTCTCCAAGCGCAAGAAGGGCACGCGGCGCTGGACGTTCCCCACGACCTGTCCGTCGTGCGGGACCGCGCTCGTGCGCAAGGAGGGCGAGGCCTACTGGCGTTGCCCGAACAAGCGCGGGTGCCCGTCGCAGAACATCGAGTGGCTGTTCAGCTTCGCCTCGCGCGGCGGGCTGGACATCGAGGGCCTCGGCTACAAGACGGGGATCGCGCTGATCGACCTCGGGCTGGTGACCGACCCCGGCGACGTGTTCTCGCTCACCGCGGACGACCTGGCGCAGCTGGCGGGGTTCGCCGACAAGTCGATCTCCAACCTGCTGTCGTCCATCGAGGCCGGGAAAGACCGGCCGATCTGGCGGCTCCTCACGGCGCTGAACATCCCGCATGTCGGCACCCACGTCGCGCAGGTCCTGGCGAACGCGTTCGGGTCGATCGACGCTCTGCTGGAGGCGTCCGAGCAGGACGTCGACGACGTCGAGGAGATCGGCCCCGAGATCGCCCGCAGCGTCCACGCGTGGTTCGCCGACAAGGCGAACCGAAGGCTGATCGAGAAGCTTCGGGCGGCCGGCGTCCGGATGAAGGACGAGGCGCCGGAGAAGCCCAGAGGAAAGCAGCCACTCGCCGGCAAGACGATCGTCCTCACGGGGGGCCTCGAGGGCCTGTCGCGGGACGAGGCCGCGGCGGCGGCCGAGGCGGCCGGCGCGCGAGTGGCCTCGAACGTGTCGAAGAAGACGGATTTCGTCGTCGTGGGCGAGAACCCGGGCACGAAGGCCGCGCGGGCCGAGGAGCTCGGCATCGAGACGATCGACGAGCGGGCGTTCCGCAAGCGCCTGGGCCTCAAGTAGACGAGCGGCCGGCTACCTGTGGCACGATTGCCCGCACCCCGAGTGGAAGGAGCCTTCGTGACGGCCGTCGTGATCGACGGGAACGCGATCGCCGAGCAGCTGCGGAAGAGCATCGCCGACGAGCTCCAGGTGCTTCGGTTGTCGGAGGTCCGCCCGGGCCTGGCCACGGTGCTGATCGGCGAGTCGTTCGACGCTCAGGCGTACGAGAGACACGTCAAGCGGCTGGCCGAGAGCCTGGACTACCGGTACGTGTGCGAGCGCCTGCCCGAGGACATCGAGCTGGCCGACGTCATCGCGACGCTCGGCAAGCTGAACGCGGACCCGAGGATCACCGGCATCCTGGTTCTGCACCCGCTCCCGCCGCACATCCCGGAGGCCGAGATGAACAGCGCGGTCGATCCGCTCAAGGACATCGAGGCCGTGCATCCCTTGAACACCGGGTTGCTCGCGCAGGGCCGTCCACGGTTCCTCCCGTCGACCCCCGCGTCGTGCTTCTACCTGCTCGACCACTACGCGGACGCGAACGGTGGCGGGCACGAGAGCTTCTACTCGGGCCGGACGCTGGTGGTGGTCGGGCGTTCGAACAGCGTCGGCAAGCCGGCCCAGATGCTCGGCCTCCAGCGCAACGCGACCGTGATCGCCTGCCACAGCCGAACCAAGCCGCTGGAGGACTACACGCGGCAGGCCGACATCCTCATCGTGGCGGCGGGTGTCCGCGGGATCGTCGACGGCGCGATGGTCAAGGAGGGCGTCGTCGCGGTCGACGTGGGGATCCACGCCGTCAAGGACGAGCAGACCGGCAAGACCAGGATGGTGGGCGACCTCGATTTCGACAGCGTGGCCGCGAAGGCCGAGGCGATCACGCCGGTCCCCGGCGGCGTCGGTCCGATCACCGACGTGTGGCTGGTGGGCAACGCGCTGATGGCCGCCGCGATCGCGCACCAGGTGGAGCCCCGCTTCGGGCTCTTCCGCTAGCCCTCGCCGCCCTCAGGTCTGCCGACGACGGTGTGTTCCACCCAGATCGCTCACGTGAACTCCTGCTCCGCCGACCCGGGTGGTGCGGAGCTGCGATCGAGGGTGATCGCGACGAAGTACAGGACCGGCACCGCCGCGTAGATGATCAGGCTGGCGGTCGGGGCATCGTTCGAGATGAAGATGGCGATCGCGTAGATGACCCCGGGAACCGCGGCGAGAGCGGCGCCCGCTCGGCGCGATCGGCGATCGACCGGGGCGAACAGGAGATGCGGTCGCCCGCTCGCGTACCACCAGACACCCAGCCTCGACACCGCGGTCGCGAGCAAGAGGAGCCCGTAGATCCTCAGTGCAACCGGCTCCTTCTCGAATCGCGCGATCAGGGATGCCCCGAACGGAAGGATGCACAGCGGGAGCAGGTACAGGATGTTGAGCCACACGAGAGCTCGGTCGATCCGTCGGATCAACGAGAAGATGTCTCGATGGCCCGCCCAGGCGATCGCGACGACCACGAAGCTGATGAGGAAGGCCGTGAGCGACGGCCGGATCTCCTCCAGGGCCTCCCGGAGCGACTGACCCTGCGCCAGGTCGGGGACGTGGATCTCGAGCACGAGCAGGGTGATGATGATCGCGAAGACACCGTCGCTCAGGGCCAGGACCCGCGACGGGTCGTGCGCTCGCTCGTAGCTCTGCCGGATGCGTTCCTCGTCCACGTCCCTCGACCTCCTCCCGCCGCCCGGCGCCGTGCAGCGTCGGAACCGTTCGGTTCGCGAGCGTAGCCCACCCCCATGCGCCACACGTGCGGTTCGCGCCGACCCCGAGGCCGCAACTGCGCCGCTAGACTGCGCGCATGCCGCTCGAGATCGACATCGAGCACGTGGCGCGCCTCGCGCGTCTGGAGCTCACCGATCAGGAGAAGGAACGCCTGCGCGAGCAGCTCGGCGTGATCCTCGAGAACGCCGCGAAGGTCGGCGAGGTCGCGACGGACGACGTGCCGCCCACCGCGTACGCGATCCCGAGGTCCAACGTGCTCCGACCCGACGAGGTCACGCCGTCGCTCACGACCGAGGAGGTCCTCGCGAACGCGCCCGAGGTCGAGTCCGACCGGTTCAAGGTCCCGAGGGTCGTGGAGGTCGAGTGACCGAGCCGACGGCCCCGTGCGACCTCTCGGCGAGCGAGCTCGGGACCAGGCTCCGCGCCGAGGAGATCTCGGCCGTCGAGATCTGGGACTCGTGCCGCTCGCGCATCGACGCCGTCGACGAACGCGTCCGTGCGTTCCTGGCTCGGACCGACGACCTCGGCCGCGAGCAGGCGCAGGCGGCCGACGCGCGGATCGCCGCCGGCGACGCGCCGGGCGCCGCGGGCATCCCGCTCGCGCTCAAGGACGTGCTCTCGACCCGCGGGGTGACCACCACGTGCGGCTCGAAGATCCTCGAGACCTACGTCCCGCCGTACGACTGCACGCCGTGGGAGCGGCTGAAGGCGGACGGGGGCGTCCTGCTCGGCAAGACGAACTGCGATGAGTTCGCGATGGGCTCGTCCAACGAGAACTCGGCGTTCGGCCCGGTCCACAACCCGTGGGATCTGGACCGGGTGCCGGGCGGTTCGAGCGGCGGGAGCGCCGCGGCCGTCGCGGCGGGCGAGGCCGTCTGGGCGCTCGGGACCGACACCGGCGGCTCGGTCCGGCAGCCGGCGTCGCTGTCCGGCGTGGTCGGCTTCAAGCCCACCTACGGGTTGATCAGCAGGTACGGGCTGATCGCGTTCGCGTCCTCGCTCGACACGGTGGGGACGTTCACGCGGAGCGTGCGGGACGCAGCCGTGCTGCTCTCGACGATCGCGGGCAAGGATCCGTTGGACGCGACCAGCCTCGACGAGCCGCGCCGCGACTACACCCGTGGCCTGGAGGACGCGATCTCGGGCATTCGAGTGGGCGTGGTCAAGGAGGCGTTCGGCGAAGGGGTCGAGCCGGGCGTGCGGGCGAGCGTGCAGCGCGCGGTGGACGAGCTGTCGAACCTGGGCGCGCAGGTCGGCGAGGCGTCGCTGCCGCACGCGGACTACGCGCTCTCCGCGTACTACCTGATCGCGCCCTCGGAGGCCTCGTCGAACCTCGCGCGCTACGACGGCGTCCGGTACGGCCTGCGCGTCGACGGCTCGGACTCGGTCGAGATGATGACGAAGACGCGCGGTGCCGGGTTCGGAGCGGAGGTCAAGCGCCGGATCATGCTCGGCACCTACGCGCTCTCGGCCGGCTACTACGAGGCGTACTACGGCCAGGCGCAGAAGGTGCGGACCCTCATCATCCGGGACTACGAGGCGGCGTTCGGGTCGTTCGACGTGCTCGTCTCGCCGACGTCACCGACGACGGCGTTCCCGATCGGCGCGAAGGTCGACGACCCGCTCGCGATGTACCTGAACGACGTGTTCACGATCCCGGCGAACCTGTCGGGCATGCCCGCGATCTCGATCCCGAGCGGCCTGGACGGGTCCGGTCTCCCGGTCGGCGTGCAGCTGACCGCGCCCGTCCTCGCCGAACCCACCCTGTTACGGGTCGCGAACGCCCTCGAGGCTTCGCTCGGGTTCGACGCCCGTCCCGCGCTCATCGCCGCCTGAGGGTTCCCGCGCCGCGCTGCCGGCGGACACGATCAGCGCGACCGCCACGACGATGAGGACGCCGGCGAACAGGGTGCTGACCGTGAACGTCTCGTCCAGGATCAGCGCGCCCACGATCACCGCGCCGATCGGCGTCACGTACGCGTAGGTCGCGACGAGCGACGTGCGGGCGTTCCGCAGCAGCCACAGGTAGCACGTGAAGCCGATCCACGAGCCGACGACGACGAGGTACGCGAGCGCGATCACGGACGCCCGCGAGACCGACCCGGTGTCGATGTCCCCGAACTCGCCGGCGAGCCCGCCCACCGCGAAGAAGAACCCGGCGGCGACCACCATCTCCATGCCGGCGGCCACCAGCGGCCGGTCCGGCAGCACCGCGTGGCGCTGGTAGATCGAGCCCGCCGCCCAGCTCGCGGCCGCGGCGAGCGCGAGGATCAGCCCGCCCATGTCGATCTCGCCCTCGAGCGCGTTCCCGCCCACGAGCAGCGCCGCGCCGACGAACCCCACCGCGAGCCCGATCACCACGACCCTGGGCTGGCGGTGCCCGAGGACCACGCGGTCGATCAGCGCCATCCACAGCGGGACGGTGGCGATCGCGAGCCCGGCCATCCCCGACGGGATCGTTCGCTCGGCCCAGACGATGCCACCGTTGCCGCCGAACATCATCAGCGCCGCGACGACGGCCGCGGCCCACCAATGGGTCGCACGCGGACGGTCGCCCGACCGGTCCCCGAACCGGAGCGCGATCGGCAGCAGCACGCCGCCCGCGATCAGGAACCGGATCCCGCCACCGAGCAGCGGAGGGATCGTCTCGTTCGTCACCCGGATCGCGACGAACGTCGTGCTCCACGCCACGTAGACCAGCGAGAGCGCCGTCCAGATCGCCGCGGGAGAACCGCTCCGCCGAGCGGTCGGCTGCTCGATCGGAGCGGACATGCCGACCACGATACGGGGCGACCCGCGCAGGTGTCACTAGCGTTTCGGTGTTTGTCGGTTACGTCACGCGAACCGATCTCCGTCCTCCGTCCTCCGTCTCGCGGACCTCCCTCGCGCTCGGGGTTCGTGGCGGTCGCGTAGGACGGCTCCGATAGGCTTTGCCCGTCATGGCCGCCGCGTTCGAAACCGTCATCGGGCTCGAGTGTCACGTCGAGCTCTCGACGAAGACGAAGATGTTCTGCGGATGCCGCAACGCGTTCGGCGCGCCTCCCAACTCCAACGTCTGCCCGGTCTGCCTCGGGCTGCCGGGCTCGCTCCCGGTCCCGAACGAGCAGGCGATCGAGTCGATCGTTCGGATCGGGCTCGCCCTCGACTCGACGATCGCCTCGGACTCGCTCTTCCACCGGAAGAACTACTTCTATCCGGACATGCCGAAGGGCTACCAGATCAGCCAGTACGACCTGCCGGTCTGCGTCGGCGGGCGTCTGGAGATCGAGGTCGACGGCAGCCGCCGGTCGATCGGCATCACGCGCGTGCACATGGAGGAGGACACCGGCAAGACGACACACGTGGGCGCCGGCGGACGGATCGGTCGGGCGGAGTACGCCCTCGTCGACTACAACCGTGCCGGCGTGCCGCTCGTCGAGTGCGTCTCCGAGCCCGATCTGCGGTCGGCGGAACAGGCGCGCGCCTACTTCACCGAGCTCCGGGCGACGCTGGAGGCACTCGGCGTCTCGGACGTTCGGATGGAGGAGGGGTCGCTGCGCTGCGACGCGAACATCTCCACCCGGCGCGCCGGCGAGACCGAGCTCGGGACCAAGGTCGAGATCAAGAACCTCAACTCGGTCCGCTCGCTCGAACGCGCGCTGCGGTACGAGGAGGAGCGCCAGCGGGGCGCGCTCGAACGCGGCGAGCCGCTCGTCCAGGAGACGCGCCACTTCGACGAGGAGACGGGCGCGACGCACACGCTGCGTTCGAAGGAGGAGGCGTTCGACTACCGCTACTTCCCCGAACCCGACCTGACGCCGCTCGCACCCGACCGTGCCTGGGTCGAAGGGCTTCGAGGCTCGCTTCCGATGCTGCCCGCCGAGCTTCGGAGCTCGTACGTCTCGCAGAGGGGTCTGACGTCGGAGCAGGCGCGTCTCATCGCGGGTTCGCCGGGGACGGCGTGGTTCTTCGATCAGGTCGTATCCCTTGGAACGGATCCGCGGTCTGCCGCGAACTGGATCACGCAGGACCTCGCCGGGCTGCTCAACACCGCGAAGGCCGACCTCGCGGACGCCAAGGTGAAGCCGCAGCACATCGCGGATCTCGTTCGCCTCGTGGCGGACGGGACGATCTCGGCGACCGGAGCGAAGCAGGCGCTCGAGGAGGCGTTCGAGACCGGCGACACCGTCGAGGCGATCGTGGAGCGACGAGGACTGCGGCAGGTGGTCGACTCGGCGGCCCTCGGAGTGTGGGTTGACGAGGCGATCGCCGAGAACCCGGGACCCGTGCAGCAGTTCCGCGGCGGGAAGGACAACGCGTTGAACGCCGTCCTCGGTCAGGTGATGAAGAAGTCCGGTGGTTCGGCCGACCCGAAGGCCGTTCGCGAGCTGCTCCTCCAGCGCTTGTCTGGGTCCTGATCCGGCAGACGGTGACGGTCGACCGGAAGGCGCCGAAACGCTACCCCTGGTGGCAGCTCATCCTGCTCGGACTGGTCGCGATGGTCGAGGCGCTGTTCCGGCCGCTCGGGCGCATGTGGCGTTCGGACGACCCGCTCGACACGTACGGGCTCGCGCACCTCGGCAGCGTGGCGGGCGACGCGATGGTGGCGATCGCGCTCGCCGGATCGGTGTTCTTCGACATCCCGGTAGGCGAGGCCGACGTCGAGGTCAAGGTCGCAGGGTATCTCGCGCTCACGATGGCGCCGCTCGCGGTCGCGGGCCCGTTCCTGGTGCCGCTGCTCGACCGCGCGGGGCCCGAGGCGCGCGATCTCGTTCGGCGCGGCGGTCGGCCGAGCCGTGGTCTGCCTGTACGCGGCCCCCCGGTTCGGCACGCTGCTGCTGTTCCCCGCCGCGTTCCTGCTGCTGGTCCTGTCGAAGGTCCACGCGATCACGAAGAACGGGCTCGTCGCCGCGTACGCGGGACCGAACGAGGGGCTCGTGCGCGCGAACGCCCGCCTCGGTCGCATCGCCGCGGGCGGAGCCTTGCTGGCGGCCGGCCCCGCGTTCGGGCTCCTGGAGCTCGGCGGCGCCGAGGCGGTCCTGTACGGAGCGTCCGTCGTGTACGGCATCACCGCGCTGCTGAACCTTCGACTGCCGCATCCGCACGTACAGGGCGGGCAGGCCGAGGTCTCCAAGCGCGGCGCGATCCCGCAGCTCACCGCCCCCGCGATCGGCGCGGCCGGGCTCCGAGCCGCGAGCGGGTTCCTGCTGTTCGCGCTCGCGTTCTCGCTACGACGCAGCGGCGAGCCGACGTGGTGGTTCGCGGTGCTCGCCGGCGCGGCGACGGCCGGCGCGTTCCTCGGCGACCTGATCGCGCCGCGGCTGCCGGCCAAACTGCGGGAGGAGGCCGTCGTCATCGGGTGCCTCATCGGGGCGGGGGTCGGTGCGACGCTCTCGTTCTTCGCGTTCGAGCTGGTGGTCCTGATCCTGTTCGCCATCGTCGTGGGGGCGTCGTCGGAGCTCGGGCGGCTCGCGTTCCAGACGCTGATGCAACGGCTCGCCCCGGGCGGATCGTACGGAAGGGTGTTCGTCCGGTACGAGGTGCTGTTCCAGCTCGCCTGGGTCGGGGGAGCGCTGATCCCGGCGCTCGCTCCGATCGACTTCCGCGAAGGCTTCCTGATCTTGGCGGCGCTGTACCTGGTGGCCATCATCGGCTTCCTGACACCCGACGTCCTGGCTCGTCGGCGTCGGTGAGTTTCACGGAAGGTGGGGTAGGCTGCGGCGGAGCCGGATCCGTGGGTGCGACACGGAGATCGGCCATCACGGATGAGGGGAGAGCGCGAGCATGGCGGAGTGGGTGACGCTCGGTCCGGCGGCCGCGGTGCCCGAGGGCGAGGTGACCGCGTTCGGCGTGGGCCAACGGGAAGTGGCGGTCGCCAACGTCGAGGGCGACCTGCATGCGTTCGACGACACGTGCACCCATCAGCAGTGCTCGCTCGCCGAGGGCGAACTGGAGGGCACGACGATCGAGTGCCCCTGCCACGGGAGCCAGTTCGACGTCGTCACCGGTGAGGCGATCGGCGGCCCCGCGGTCGACCCCGTCGGCGTGTTCGAGACCAAGGAAGAGGACGGCGAGCTGAAGGTCTTGGTCGACGAGGAGTGACCGCTTTCGTCGTCATCGGGGCGGGGGTCGCGGGCGCCACGGCCGCCGCGAAGCTCCGTGAGGACGGGTTCGACGGCGACGTCGTCCTGATCGGCGCCGAGGAGATGGCGCCGTACGAACGGCCGCCGCTGTCCAAGGAGTACCTGCGCGGCGAGTCCGGCCACCACTTCGTCCGTCCACCCGAGTGGTACGCGGAGCACGCGATCGACGTACGCTTCGGCTCGCGGGCCGAGCGGGTCGACGTGACCGGACGCGTCGTCGAGCTCCAGGGCGGCGAGCGCGTCCCGTTCGACCAGGTCGTGATCGCCACCGGCTCCCGGAACCGCAAGCCGCCGATCGAGGGCCTCGACCTGCCGGGCGTGTTCAACCTCCGTTTCGCGTCCGACGCCGACGCGATCAAGCAGGCGGCGAAGGAAGGCTCGAAGGCCGTGATGGTCGGGATGGGGTTCATCGGCGCCGAGGTGACGGCGTCGCTGCGCCAGCTCGGCCTGGACGTCACGGTCGTCGAGTTCTTCGGCACGCCGCTGGAGCGGGTCCTCGGGCCCACGCTCGGGGGGGCGATCGAGGCGCTCCACCGCGACCACGGGGTCGAGATGATCTTCCGCGACGGCGCCGAGCGGTTCGAGGGGAACGAGCGGTTCGAGGCGCTGGTCACGAAGGAGGGACGCAGGATCGAAGGGGACTTCGCCGTGGTGGGCGTCGGCGTTGAGCCGGTGACCGACGTCGCGGGAGAGGACGTCCCGGTCGATAACGGCATCCCGGTCGACGCCACCTTGAAGACGAGCGTCGACGGGGTGTGGGCGATCGGCGACGTCGCCCGGCACGACCACCCGGTGTTCGGGTCGATCCGGGTCGAGCACTTCGACAACGCCCTGAAGATGGGGGAGCACGTCGCGAGGAACCTGCTGGGCACGCCGGCGGTGTTCGACGACGCGCATTGGTTCTGGTCCGACCAGTACGACGCGAACATCCAGATGGCCGGTTTCGCGACCGAGTGGGACGATATGGTCGTGCGTGGCAGCATCGACGAGCGGAGCTTCTCGGCGTTCCTGTTGAAGGATCGCCAGCTCCTGTCGACCTTCAGCATGAACCGGAAGTTCGACGTCCGGCGTTCGATGCCGCTGATCGCGTCGAAGGCGCACCCGGACCGCGAGCAGCTCGCCGATCCCGAGTTCGACCTGCGGCAGCTCCACCCGCCGAAGGAGTGATGGTCGTGTTCCAGCCGAACATCACGCACCTACCGTGCGACCTGAACCAGCAGCAGAAGCGGCAGGAGGCCCGCAAGGACTCGCTCGCCCGTGCGGTCGCGTGGCGGATGGGCAAGCGCTCGTTGCTCGACCGGCTCCTCCGGCGCGGCACGCCTCGGACCGAGCTTTCGGCCGAAGACCTCGGACCCGGCGAGGCCGAAGACGCGTTCCACGGCTTCCTGGTCTAGACGCCCCGTTCCGGAGCCGCAGATCGTTCGATCGATAGCCTCCGCGTGGTCAGCGCGCTCGACGGAGAGCGCGGACGGCAGGCCAGAGGACGCGGTACAAGCCGTACGCCAGCAACACGAGGCCCAACGCGACGCGCACCTGCTCCTCGGTGAACCCCGTGCGTTTGGCGACCGGGCGGGCGACGGCCTTCCCGACGGCACCGCGCCAGCCGGTGAGCGTCGACTCACCGAGCGCGGTGACCGTCCCCCGAGCATCCGTCATCGTTCCCGGTTCCTTCCCAAGACGGGTCGGACGGAAACGAACGACTAATCCACCGTGAGGCGGGCCGAGATCTCATCGGGTCTGCCCTCAGCCTCGACCTTGCCGTCTCGGAAGAGCACGACGCGGCTCGCGAACCGCAACGCCTCCGGGTTGTGCGTCGCCGCGAGCACCGCGCCCCCGCGACGGATGACCTCCCACAGCGCCTCGAGGATCAGGTCGGCGTTCTCGGTGTCGACCTCCGCGATCGGTTCGTCGGCCAGCACCACCTCGGGCTCGCCGATCAGCGCTCGTGCGACGGCCACCCGCTGCTGCTGCCCGGCGGAGAGCTCGAACGTCCGATTGTGCATGCGGTCGCCCAGTCCCAGCCGTGCCAGCCACATCTCCGCGCGAGCCTTGGATTCCTTGAGGTCGGTCCCCGAGACGCGGAGCGGCAGCTCGACGTTCTCGATCGCCGAGAGCGTGGGCAGCAGTCCGAAGCTCTGGAAGACGAAGCCCATGCCGCCCCGCCGGAGCGCGATCTGCTCGTCGAACGACAGCTCGAGGATCGGTCGGTCCTTCCATCGGACCTCGCCCGCGTCCGGCGCGTCGAGACCGGACAGCACCCCGAGGAACGTCGTCTTCCCCGAGCCCGAGGGTCCCATGAGCGCGACGAAGTCCTTCGGAGCGAGCGAGAGCGAGGCGCCGCGCACGGCCTGCACACCGTTCGGGCCGCGATAGGTCCGGACGATGTCGGTGGCGGCGAGCAACGCCCCGCGTGCATCCGGGACGCGCGCGGTCGACGGCGTGCGGCGGCCGTCGGCACCACCCGGTGGCCGCCAGCGGTCACTCACCGACCAGCCCCCCTTCGCCCTTGCGCCGGATCCGAACCTCGCCGTCGCGAACCTCGACCTCGAGGTCCACCCCGGCCAGCGCGTCGATCGCCTCGTCGGGCAGCTTGGCCCTGCCATCGGTCGCCAGGGGTTCCATCGGCCTGCCCTCGACGAGGAGCTGCCCGTCGCGGAGGCGGAGCTGACGATGTGCCCTCCTCGCCGCGAGGAGGTCGTGGGTGACCAACACGATCGTCACGCCGAACTCCTTGTTCACGCTCTGGAAGGCATCGAGCACGAGCGCCGCCGATTCGCTGTCGAGCTCGGCGGTCGGCTCGTCCGCGAGCAGGATCTTCGGCAGGTTCGAGAGGGCGACGGCGACGGCGACGCGCTGCTGCTCGCCGCCCGAGAGTTGCCCGGGCTTGTGGCTCGCGCGGTGGGCGAGCCCGACCACCTCGAGCAGCTCGCGCGGCGTCCGCCGGGCGGCGGGGATCTTCACCCCGCTCGCGGTCGACGGGAGCCGCACGTTCTCCACGACGTTCAGGTAGGGGACCAGGTTGCGCGCCGTCCCCTGCCAGACGAACCCGACCCGGTCGCGGCGGTACTCGGTGAGCTCGTCCTCGTCCAGGCGGCCGAGGTCGCGCCCCTCGACCTCGACGATCCCGGCGGTCGCCCGATCCAGGCCGCCGATCATGTTGAGGATCGTCGACTTGCCCGAGCCGCTGGGACCGACGACCGCGAGGAACTCGCCCTCGCCGACGTCGAAGTCCACGCCGCCGAGCGCGACGACGCCGGTGTCGGCCACCCGATAGATCTTGAAGACGTGGCGGAACCGCACGAGCGCCTCTCGGAACGTGCCGATGGGTTCGGCGCCCCGGCGCGTCTCCGTCTCGATCCTCCTGGCGGTCGGGCCTCCCGCGGACGTCATTCCGCCTCACCCCGCAGGACCGACGTGACCGAGGATCGCAGGAGCGCCCGGAGCGCCGCGAGCAGGCCGATCGCGGTCGCCGCCACGATCGCGCTCAGCGAGATCGCGAGCGCGGGCCAGTCGAACACGAGGATCGGCGGCGGGAACGCCGACCCGATGCTCCGGCCGACGTAGGGCATCAGCAGCCGCAGGACCCCGAACCCGATCGCCGCGCCGGCGACCAGGGCGAACGTGATCATCAGCCCCTGCTCGAGCAACAGCACGCGCGTCACCTGCTTCGGCTCGGTTCCCATCGCTCGCAGCGACGCGAACTCGAACTCCCGGCGGCGCTGCGCGAAGTACAGCCCGACCGCCACGCCGAGCACCACGAGGCCGAGCCCGCCCACGGCCGTCGCGAAGTTCATCCCGACGGCCAGGGACTGCGGCAGCTGCGCGAGCGCGCCGATGATCGGCCCGGCCGCCTCGGTGGGACCCGGGATCAATCCCGCTTCCTCGAGGGCCGGTCGCGGATCGTCCTCGCCCATCGCCCACACCTCGTTCAGCGCGAGCCCGGGCTCGGGGATCCGAACGGCCGCGCGCAGGAGCGCCGGCGTCGAGACGACGACGAAGTCGCCGAGGACCGACGGGAAGGCCTCGGCGAGCGCCACCTGTCGGACGTCGAGCCGCTGGCCGCCGATCGTCGCCACGAAGGCCGGACCCTGCGAGCGAGCGACCTCGGGGGAGACGAGCGCCGGCAGGGCACCCATCGGCGGTGCGATGCCACCCACGACGTGCCCGGCGCCGGTATCGACCGTGAGCGAGATGCCCGAACCGACCGGCTGGATGGTGCCGCCGCTGCCGCGCCAGGACAGCGGCGTCCAGCTCGCGAGGTCGATCGGATCGCCGGCGAGCGCGTCCTGTAGCTCCACGTCGAACGAGCTCGGGGCCTCGAGGCCCTCCTCGAGGAACGTGATCGACGAGATGCGCTCGGCGCCCTCGAGGGCGGCCTCGTAGTTCGCGGTGCCCTCCTCGATCGCACCGGCCGAGACCGTCCTCACGTGATCGTCCTGGGTCTCGTACGTCACCTGCAGCTGGAGCCCGGCGGCCTGCGCACCGGCGGTGACGGCGACCGAGAATGCCTCGCTCGAGACCGGGATCCCGGGATCCGGCACGTCGATCTCCGCAAGCCACGTCTCGAGCGGCGTGTTCGAGTAGTCCGACCGCCACCACCCGCCCGTCGCGAAGCGCTCGGGGTCGACCGCGATCACGGACGGCGAGAGCGTGAATCGACCCGGCAGCTCGAACACCGGTTGGCTCCGGACCACGGCCACCGTGTTCGGTGGCACCGACTCGGCCGCGACGAGCTGGTCCTGCGGGACGGCGATCTGCACGTTCCAGTCGGCACCGACCTGTTGGCGCGCCGTGTCCTCGTGGTTGCGGAGCACGATCGCGCGATAGGAGGTCGAGACGATGAGCAGGCCGACGGCGAGCACGAGCAGGAGCGACGTGGCGAAGCTCGTACCGGGCGATCGGCCGAGCCGGCGGGTCGCGAGGTAGGTGGGCAGGCTCTTGGTCCGGGCCATGGGGCGGTCCAGACGGCGGAGCACCCACAGCAGCAGACGAAGCGCCAGGAACGAGAGCGCGAAGATCAACAACGTCGGCGTCAGCAACACCAGCGGATCGAGCTGATCGCGCGCGCTCGTGGACTGCACCGCCGTGCCGCGCAGCTCGACGAACGTGAACAGGGCCACCGGCAGCACGAACAGCTCGACCGGCACCCGCGAGATCAGCGGGCGGTCCTCGCGCGAGAGCAATCGGCGCTCCTCGAGGATCGTCCGGCGGACGTGGGGCAACGACAGCAGCAGCAGCGTCACCGCGCCGACGGCCGCTCCGATCGCGCCGAGCACGAGCGCGAACGGCGACAGCCCGATCGGGAACAGCACGCCCGGAAGGGAGGGACCGTTGGCGTTCGAGGCCAGCGTGGCCAGTCCCATGCCGAGCAGCAGGCCGAGCGGATACGCGACGATCGCCGTGAACAGCGCCTGCACGCCCTGTGCGGCGAGCAGCTTGCCTCCGGAGAACCCTCGGCTCCGCAGCACCGCGAGCTCGAACGACTGACGGGACAGGACGAGCGACCCGACGCCGGCGAGGATCGCGAGGGTGACGGCGCCGATCTGGAACACCACGAGGAAGATCGGAACGCGGAGATCAGCCACGCGCTGCTGCACGAGCGTGATGAGCGTGTCGAGTCCGGTCGCCACCTGGAGCTGCGCGAACTCGGGCGTCGTTCGGAGCTCGTCGGCGATCCGTTCGATGTCCCGTGGGATCCGTTCGGCGCGCTCGAACGGAACGCCCACCAGGTCGAGGTAGACGTCCCACACGTACTCGCTCGTCACGCCGAGGTCGGGCGCGACCTCCAGGTACCCGGCGCGATCCATCAACCCCGGCGGGAGCTCGGTCGACTCCGGTGGCGGGAAGGGCGTCTGGTCGCCGTACCAGAAGGGGTCGGCACGCTCGGGAGGGTCGAACCGACCCACCAGCGTGAGCGTCGCCTGCTCGCCCGTCGGGCCGATCGCGGTCACGGTCTCGCCGACGTCGACGCCGAGCAGGCGCGCGACGCCACCGGGAAGCGCGATCTCACCCGGTCCGACGGGGGGCTCGCCTCGGTACGGCAGGTGCTCGGTCGCGCCGTCGCGGAACATGACCGTCAGGGAGAGCGGAGCGGTGGGATCGGCCCCGACCAGGCGGACCGTCCCGCGGCCCTGCGGCACGACCTCGTCGACCGGGAGCTCGGAGACCGCGTCCTCCAGCTCGGCGTCGGCCGTCGCGTAGTCGAACGAGGGGTTGCCGTACGTGAGGAACCGGACGTTCCCCACCGTGACCGGAGCGGTCGAGGTCGCAGAGGACAGGATCGCCTCGCGCGCCGCGTCGGCGTAGATCGGACCCGCCACCAGCACGCCGATCGTGAAGGCGAGGGTGACCACGATCGCCAGACCCAGCAGACGCTGGGCGAAGAACCGCTTCAGCAGGAACCGCAGGGTCGCCATGACAGAACGAACGCCGCCGTAACTGGCGGCGAGTCACCCGATGATACGCTGGGCCGGCGTGCCCGAGACTGGCTCGAGCACCCGTTCCGAGACCCCCCAAGGAAACGCAGCAAGCAGCCGAACAGGAGCACCCGCGACGGACCGTCCCGAGATCATCCTCGCCCCCGGCCCGACCCCGATCCCGCCCGAGGTGCTGCTCGCGCAGGGCAGCCCGCTGGTGTACCACCGCGGGGTCGGATTCGGCCGCCTGATGCGGGACGTGACCGCCCGGCTGAAGGAGCTGTACCGGACCGACGACGCAGACGTGTTGCTCATGACCTCCTCGGGGACCGGTGGGCTCGAGTCGGCGATCCAGAACGTGTTCTCGCCGGGCGACGAGGTCCTGGTGCCGCTCGCCGGCTACTTCTCGGAGCGTTGGACCAAGCTCGCGAAGGCGCACGGTCTCGTCGTTCGCACCGTCGAGTACGACTGGGGCCGCAAGGTCGTGCCCGATGAGGTCGCGCAGGCGCTCGCCGAGCACCCGGTCAAGGCGGTCCTGCTCACGCACTCGGAGACCTCGACCGGCGTGATCCAGCCGCTCCGCGATCTCGCCCGCGTGGCGAACGAGGCCGGCGCGCTCGTGATCGCCGACGTCGTCTCGAGCCTGGGGGCGGTGCCGTTCGCGTTCGACGAGTGGGGGATCGACGTCGCCGTCGGCGGGTCGCAGAAGGCGCTGTCGGCGTCGCCCGGGCTCGCGTTCGTCGCGATCTCGGAGCGCGCATGGGCCATGCACCGGAGCGCGACGATGCCTCGGTTCTACTTCGACTGGTCGATCTACCGGGAGTTCGCCGAGCGCAAGGATCCCGAGAACCCGTGGACCCCGGCGATCAGCGTGATGCAAGGCTTGCACGCCGCGCTCGAGCTGTACTTCCAGGACGGCGTCGACGTCGCGCTGCAACGCCACCGCACGCTCTCGCGCGCGGTGAAGGAGGGCGCCCAGGCGCTCGGCCTCGACCTGTTCGGAGAGGGCCTCGACGAGAACTGGACCGTCACCGCGATCCGCGCTCCCGAGACGATCGACGCCGATACCATCAGCGACCGCATGCGCTCGGACTTCGGCTGCGTGATCGCGCCCGGCCAGGGTCCGCTCAAAGGTACGGTCTTCCGCATCGGGCACTTCGGCTACTTCAGCGAGCTCGACATCGTCCGGGGGCTCGCGGCGCTCGAGATGACGCTCGAGCGGCTCGGGCACCCGGTCAAGCGCGGTGCGGCCGTCGCCGCGGCCGAGGGTGTCTTCCAGGACGCGTTCGGCGCCTGAAGCGGGAAGCGAGTCGTGTCGTGAGGGTCCTCGTCACCGAGAAGCTCTCGGACGCAGGCCTCGACCTGCTCCGGAAGGACTTCGAGGTCGACCTCCGGCCCGAGCTGTCGGCCGAGGGTCTCGCGGGGGCCATCGCTCCGTACGACGCGCTCGTGGTGCGTTCGCAGACCCAGGTCACGGCCGACGTGATCGAGGCGGGCGACAACCTCAAGGTCGTCGCGCGGGCGGGGATCGGGCTCGACAACGTCGACGTCGACGCCGCCACGCGGCGCGGCGTCATGGTGGTGAACGCGCCCTCCTCCAACATCGTCTCGGCGGCCGAGCACACGATCGCCCTGCTGCTCGCGCAGGCGCGCAACATCCCGCAGGCGCACGACGACCTGAAGCACGGCCACTGGGACCGAGCCAAATGGCAGGGCGTCGAGCTCCAGGGCAAGACGCTCGGGATCGTGGGCCTCGGACGCGTCGGGGCGCTCGTGGCGCAGCGGAGCGTCGCGTTCGGGATGCGCGTGATCGCGTACGACCCGTACGTCCCCCGCGAGCGCGCGAAGGAGATGGGCATCGAGCTGATGCCGAGCCTCGAGGCCCTGCTGGTGCAGTCGGACTTCGTCACGATCCACCTGCCCCGCTCGCCCGAGACCGAGGGGCTGATCGGCGAGCGCGAGCTCGCCCTGGTCAAGGAGGGCGCGCGCCTCGTGAACACCTCGCGCGGCGGCATCGTCGACGAGACCGCTCTGATCAAGGCGCTCGAGGACGGGCGGGTCGCCGGGGCCGCGCTGGACGTGTTCGAGCACGAGCCACCCTCGGACTCGCCTCTGTTCGGTTTCGAGCAGGTGGTGACGACCCCGCACCTGGGGGCCTCGACCGCCGAGGCGCAGGACAAGGCCGGCACGTCGGTGGCCGAGATGGTGCGCCTGGCCCTGAACGGCGAGTTCGTCCCGTACGCGGTGAACGTCTCCGCCGCGGCCGAGGTGTCCGAGCTCGTCCGCCCGTTCCTCCCGCTCGCCGAGCGCCTGGGAGCGCTGCTCACCGGTCTGTCCGAAGGAGCGGTTCGGACGGTGCAGGCGCAGTACCTCGGACGGATCGGCGAGGCGGACACACGCGTGCTCACGCTCGCCGTCGTGAAGGGCGTCCTCCGGGGCGTGGTGCACGAGCCCGTCTCGTTCGTGAACGCGCCGATCATCGCGCGCGAACGCGGCATCGCGATCAGCGAGATGCGTTCGTCGGTCTCGAGCGACTACGTGAACCTCCTGGCCGTGAGCGCCGAGACCGACAACGGTGAGGTCTCCGTCGCGGGAACGCTGGTCGGCAAGCGCAACGACCAGCGCGTGATGCACGTGAACGGCTACGACATCGAGATGGCGCCGGCCACCAACATGCTGTTCTTCGAGTACGAGGACCGCCCCGGCGTGATCGGCAAGGTCGGCACGATCCTCGGCCAGCACGAGATCAACATCGCCACGATGGACGTCGGCCGGGCCTCCCGAGGGGGAACGGCGTTGATGGGACTCACGCTCGACACCCCCGCGGGCCAGGACGTGATCGATGACATCACCTCGGCGATCGGCGGCCGCGCCGCGAGGTCCATCGTCCTCCCCGATTGACCTGGCCGGACCGAGAGATCCGTTCGTTCGTCCTCGCATCGCGATGTGACGTTCGTCACAAACGCTTCCTTCGCAAGAAGTCCGCTGGTAAGCTCGCGCGGTTATGAGGCGACTCCAGGTGTCGTTCGGGAGCAGGAAGACGGGTCTCATCCCGTCCTTCATCGCGGCCGTCTAGCGGTCGCGAACCCCGCCTCTCCGGCGGGATCGCCCGAACCACCGTCCCTCGAACCAACCGAGCTACAGGAGTCGTCCGATGCGTCCCAACTCACAACCTCGCAGCGCCGTTCGAAGGCTCGCGCTCGCACGTCTGATCTCGATCACGGGCGGTGCGGCCGCGTTCGCGGCGCTGAACTTCACCGTCTACGAGCGGACCGGCTCGGCGGCGTGGCTCTCGGCGTCGCTGCTGCTCACGTTCGGGGTTTCCGGCGTGTTCGCGCCGCTTGGCGGCATGCTGGGCGACCGCTTCAACCGCAAGCGCGTGATGATCGCGTCCGACCTGGCCGGCGCGGCGTGCTTCCTCGCGCTGGCGTTCGTCCACGAGCCCGTGCTGCTGCTCGCCCTGGGGTTCGTCGCCGCGGTCGTCGAGGCGCCGTTCTGGTCCGCCTCGGCGGCAGCGGTCCCCAACCTCGTCGGCAAGGACGACCTGGCCTGGGCGAACGGCCTGCTCCAGGTGGGCGGCAACGCCGGGATCATGCTCGGCCCTGCCCTCGGCGGTGTGCTGCTCGCGGCCATCGGCCCCGGCATGGTGTTCGGCGCCAACGCGTTCTCGTTCGTCGTGTCGGCCGCGATCATCGCGACGGTCTACGGCCGCTTCGCGGAGGATCGGACGGAGCACGACGACGAGCACCGAGGGTTCCGCGCGGGCTTCGTCTTCATCGCGCGTGACCGGGTGCTGCGCACGATCGTCCTCGCCTGGGTGGCGCTGGTATTCGGGATCGGCCTCGCGATGGTGGCCGACGTCCCGCTCGCCGAGCTGTTCGGGTCGGGCTCGACCGGCTACGGGCTGATGATCGGCGCGTTCGGCGCAGGGTCCGTCATCGGGTCGTTCGCCGGCCGGAAGCTGCACGAGCGGAACGAGGCGCGCGCGTTGATCCTCGGCACGATCGTGATGGGGGCCACCACGGCGGGGATCGCGCTCTCGCCGTGGTTCCCGCCGGTCCTCGCGCTGCTCCTCGTGTGTGGCGCGGCGGACGCGGTCATCATGATCGCCGACCGGAGCATCCAGCAGCGCAGGACGCCGGACGCGGTTCGCAGCCGGGTGGTGGGCGCGTCGGAGGCGATGATCGACATCGCGTTGTCGATCGGATTCGTGCTGGGCGGTCCCGCGGTCGCCGCGCTCGGCCCGAGGGCGACCTACGCGATCGGCGGGGCGTGCGGGTTGCTCGGCGCGGTCGTGCTCGTGCCGGTGCTGCGCGCGTCGCGGCGCACACCGGTCGCCGAAGCGACCGTGGAACAGGAACCCATCGAGGCGGACGAGCTCGTCGTAGCTCGGGTCGCAGGGTAGACGGAGGTCGGGGGCCGGTGGACACTCAGCCGATGACCGCCCCCCGAACCGCCGTTCGACGGCTCGCGACCGCCCGGATCATCTCGATCACGGGGGGCGCCGCCGCGTACGCGGCGCTGAACTTCACGATCTTCGATCGCACGGGTTCGGCCGCGTGGGTGGCGCTGTCGCTCCTGCTGACGTTCGGGGTCCTGGGGTTCGTCGGGCCGCCGGCGGGGATGCTCGGCGACCGGTTCGACCGGCGGAAGGTCATGATCGTCTCGGAGCTCGCCGGCGCCGCGTGCTTCGCGATGATGGCGCTCTCCGACGAGCCAGCGTGGTTGCTGGCGTGGGCGTTCCTGTCCGCGATCGCCGAGGCGCCGTTCTGGTCGGCGTCCGAGGCCGCGATCCCCAACGTCGCCGGGCCGGAGCACGTGACCTGGGCCAACAGCCTGCTCGGCGCGAGCCGCAGCGCGGGTATCACGATCGGGCCCGCGCTCGGCGGTCTGATGCTGGCGGTGACGAGCCCGAGCGCGGTGTTCGCCTTGAACGCAGCCTCGTTCGTCGTGTCGGCGCTGATCATCGTGACCGTGCACGCCCGGTTCTCCGGTGATCGAGACGCGGAGGACGAGTTCCGCGGCGTCCGTGCCGGGTTCCGGTTCCTCTGGCACGACCGCGTCCTGCGGACGCTGCTGCTTGCGTGGGTCGTGTTCATCTCCGGCATGGGGATGTCGATGGTCGCGGACGCGCCGCTCGCGGACGCGTTCGACGCGGGTTCGTTCGGGTTCGGGATGCTGATCACGGCCTGGGGAGGCGGGACCGTGCTCGGCTCGCTCTTCGCGAAGAGGATGAAGGAGGGGAGCGAGGGCACGTGGCTCGTGACCGCCGGGATCGTGATCGCCGCGACCGGCATCGGCATCGGGCTCTCGCCGTGGTTCGTCCTGATCGTCGGGCTGCTGTTCGTGTTCGGCGTCGCCGACGGGACCACGTTCGTCGCCGAGACGAACCTCCGACAGCGCCGGGCGCCCGACGCGGTTCGGAGCCGCGTCTCGGCCGCCTTCATGGGGTTGCTGCACATCATGCTGGCGTTCGCGTACGTGGCGGCCGCCTTCGTCGTGCCGTGGATCGGGCCGCAGGCGACCTACGCGGTGGGTGGGGTCACGGCGGGGCTCGCGGTGTTCGTGCTGATCCGGATGCGTCGACTGCTCGCGCTCGACGAAGCCGCGCGGCCGGAACGATCGGCTTCGGGATGACCCAACCGCGGACGGCCGTTCGCCGGCTGGCGCTCGCTCGGGTGATCTCGGTCACCGGGAGCGCGGCCGCGTACACGGCGCTGATGTTCGAGATCTACGACCAGACGGGGTCTTCGGTCTGGCTCGCGGCGGCGCTGATCTTCACCGAGGGCGTGACCGGGCTGGTCGGTCCGCTCGCGAGCGTCCTGGGGGACCGGATCGACCGCCGGACGGTCATGATCGTGTCGGATCTGGCGGCGGCGGTCTGCTTCGCAGGGATGGCCCTGGTCGCCTCGTCGCCCGGTCCTCTGGTGGCGATCGCCTTCCTGTCGGCGCTGGACCGCCTTCACCGCGTGCCTCGGCATCGCGATCGCGCTCTCGCCGTGGTTCGCTCTCGTCCTGGTCCTGAACGTCGCCTGGGGAGCCAGCGAGGGGATCACCGGCGTCGCCGAGCAGAACCTGTTCCAGCGCCGATCGCCGGACTCGGTGCGCAGCCGGGTCCTGGGCGCCATCGAGGGTCTGTTCCACGGAGGGCTGACCGTCTCGTTCGTGGCGGCGGCGTTCGTGCTGCCCGTGGTGGGAGCGCGGGGGATGTACGCGATCGCCGGTGTGGCCGCGGGGCTCTCGGCGATCGTGCTGCTCCCGCTCCTCGGCGCGACGCCCATCACGGCCGGTCGGAGGACCACCGAGCTCCCCTGAGGGATCAGGCCGCCTCGCGCCGGCGGTCTCCCCGGGGTAACGTTCGGGGTTGAACCGCCGTTCAAGGCCGAGGAGGAAGAGCGTTGGCGGGTCCGAACGCCTACGACGCGATCGTGATCGGCGGCGGCCACAACGGCCTGGTCGCCGCCGCCTATCTCGCCCGTGCCGGCGCGCGAGTGGTCGTGTGCGAGGCGCGTCACAAGACCGGCGGCGCCGCCGCGACCGACCAGCCCTGGCCCGATCATCCGGAGTTCCGCGTCACGACGCTCTCGTACGTGATGAGCCTGATGCCGGACACGATCGTCCGCGACCTGCAACTCGCCCGGCACGGGTACCGCGTGCACCCGGTCGGTCCCTACGTCGTGCCGTTCCCCGACGGCAGGGTGATGATCGAGTACGACGACCCGTCCAAGAACCACGACGAGTTCGCGAAGTTCTCCAAGAAGGACGCCGACGCGCTCGAACGCTGGGAGGCGTGGATCGGAGGCCTCGCCGCCGTCCTCGGGCCGCTCCTGATGAGCACGCCGCCGCAGATCGGCTCCAAGCGGCCCGTAGACCTGTTCGAGCAGCTCCGCCTGGCGTGGCGGTTGCGCGGGCTGTCGGTCCGCACGGTCGGCGAGGTCACGCGGCTGCTCACGATGAGCGTCGCCGACCTGCTCGACCGGTTCTTCGAGTCCGAACAGGTCAAGGCCGTGATGGCGATCGACGGCCTGATCGGGACGTGGGCGGGTCCCTACGAGCCGGGGACCGCCTACGTGATGGCGCATCACGAGATCGGCGACGTCGGCGACGGAACGCTCGGCTCGTGGGGCGTCCCCGAGGGTGGGATGGGCGCCGTGGCCGCGGCGCTCGAGCGGAGCGCCCGTGCGTTCGGGGCAGAGGTACGTACCGACGCCGCGGTCGAGAAGGTCCTGATCTCAGGCGGCCGCGCGCGGGGCGTGGTGCTCCGGGACGGCGAGGAGCTCGCCGCGCCGATCGTGATCACGGCCTGCCACCCGAAGATCACGTTCCTCCGCCAGATCGACCGGCACGAGCTGCCCGAGGGGTTCGTGGACGACATCGAGCACTGGTCGAGCCGTTCGGGCGTCGTGAAGATCAACTGCGCGATCAGCAAGCTACCGACCCTGGCGGGCGAACCCGACTGGAGGGACTTCTCCGGTGGGTTCGAGATCGCTCCCTCCATCGATCAGCTCGAGCGGTCGTTCGAGGAGGCCCGGGCGGGACGGCCCGCGACGCTGCCCTTCTCGGACGGCGTGATCCCGACCACGCTGGATCCCTCGCTCGCGCCGAAGGGCGCGCACGTGGTCTCGCTGTTCACGCAGTGGGTCCCGCACACGTGGTCCGAAGAACCGCATCGAGAGGAGCTCGAGGCCTACGCCGACCGCGTCGTGCAGGCGTACGAGGACGTCGCGCCCGGGTTCCGGGAGTCGATCGTCGCCCGGCAGGTGCTCGGGCCGTACGACATGGAGACGGAGTGGAACCTGATCGGCGGCAACATCTTCCACGGTGAGCTGTCGGCCGACCAGCTGTTCCACATGCGTCCTGCGCCCGGGTACGCCGACTACCGGACGCCGATCGACGGCCTGTATCAATGCTCGAGCGCCACGCACGGGGGCGGGGGCGTGTCCGGTATCCCCGCGTACAACTGCGTGCGCGAGATCCGCAGGGATCGGAAGCGTCGCGGGAAGCGTCGATGAAGGAGCCGTACTCGTTCACGTTCTACACGGCGTCGTGGTACCGGCGTTCGCCGTACTGGCAGCGGACGGTCGAGGCCGGCTGCACGAGCTGGGACCTGTACAACCACATGCTGATCCCGACCCTGTACGACGACGACGAAGCGGAGTACTGGCACCTGGTCGAGCACGTCGGGCTGTGGGACGTCGCCGTCGAGCGCCAGGTCGAGATCACCGGCCCAGACGCCGCGAGGTTCACGCAGCTCCTCACGTGCCGGGACCTCTCGCGGTGCGACGTGCTGCAATGCAAGTACGCGCCGATCATCGCGGCGAGCGGCGGGATCGTGAACGATCCGATCCTGCTCCGGCTCGGCGAGAACCACTTCTGGCTCTCGCTCGCCGACTCCGACGCGATGCTGTACGCGCTCGGCGTGCAGGCGTTCGCCGGGATGGACGTGACGATCCGCGAACCCGACGTCTCGCCGCTCCAGGTCCAGGGACCCAAGAGCAAGGACGTGATCCGAGCGCTCCTCGGGGACGAGGTCGCGGATCTGCGCTACTACCGGTGTTGGGAAGGCGATCTGGGTTCGATCCCGGTGGTCGTCTCGCGAACGGGGTGGACGGGGGAGGTCGGGTACGAGATCTACCTGCGCGACGGATCGCGCGGCTCCGAGCTGTGGGACCGGGTGATGGAGGCGGGCGAGGCGCACCAGATCCGGGCGATCGCGCCGAGCGACCAACGGCGGCTCGAGGCCGGGATCTTCAACTACGGCAACGACATGACGGTGGAGGACACGCCGTTCCACATAAGCGGGATGGAGCGCCTGGTCGAGTTCGAGGCGGAGTTCATCGGCAAGGATGCGCTCCGACGGGTGGCGGAGCAGGGCGTCGACCGCAAGCTCGTCGGCGTGACGCTCACCGGCGAGCCCTTCCGGATGTGGCTCGAGGACTTCTGGGATGTTCGCAGGGACGGTCAGGTCGTCGGCCGTCTCGTGAGCGCCTCGCATTCCTTCCGCCTGAAGCAGAACATCGGCTACGCGTGGGTCCCGATCGAACTCGCCGAGCCCGGGACCGAGCTCGAGGTCCTGTCACCCGACGGGCCGGTCGCCGCGGTCACGGCTGCGCTCCCCTTCCTGGATCCGAACAAGGACATCCCGAGGGGCTGACCTCGCGCGTCAGTCGGGCCGATGCCCAACCGCCATGAGGTGCGCGCTGATCCCGATCATCGTCGGCTCGCTCTCCACCGCGCGCGCGACGCGAAGGATCGCCTCCCGGCCGTCAGCCTCCTCCCACAGCTCGGAGCGCAGCCAGCCCGGTCCCTCGATGCCGTAGAGGGCGTCGACGACGAGCCCCGCGTCCACGAGTTCGGCGGTCAGCTCGTCGGGATGGTGGAAGTACGCCGTCGTGAAGTACTCGATGTTCCCCGTGGGGTTGCGGTGGATCCCCTCGCGCAGGTCCTCGTCGACGATGGCGCTGAACCGCGGGTCGGAGAGGTAGCCGTTCACCATGCCGTCCAGGATCGATGCGAACCGCGAGATCGCGGCGACCGCGACGATCCCGCCGGGGCGGACGACTCGCGTCGCCTCCGAGAGCGCCCGCATGCGCTCGGCGCGGTCGGGCAGGTGGTACAGCGGACCGAACAGCAGGACGACGTCGAACGTTCCGTCAGCCTGTTCCAGGTCTCGGGCGTCACCGAGACCCGCGGTGAACGGACGCGCCGAGCGTGCCGCTCGCTCGGCTGCCTGGCTCACATGCATCGGCACGGGATCGACGAGCGTCACCTCAAAGCCGCGCTCGGCCAGCCACGTCGCGTACGCGCCGGGGCCACCACCGACGTCGAGTACCCGCGCCGGCACCTGGGGGAGGTGGCGCTCGAGGAGTTCCTTGGTCCGCTCGAACTCGATCCGCGAGCTGCCGCCTGCGAGCCGTTCGAGCTCCACCCCTCGCTCGTAATGGCCGAGGATCTCCGGGTCCATGGCGTGTCGAGTCTATGCGGCTCGTGGGACCGGTCGTTCGCGCGAGATGATGGGGCCGTGGAACCGCTGAGCGGACACCTGCTGATCGCCGGGACATCCTTGCTGGACGCGAACTTCCGTCGCGCGGTCGTGCTGATCGGCCACCACGACGACGAGGGCGCGGTCGGGGTCGTGCTCAACCGCGCGAGCGAGGTCGAGGTCGCCGTGGCGGTGCCACCGCTCGCCGGGCTGGTGGAGCCGGGCGACCGGCTGTTCATCGGCGGACCGGTCTCATCCCAGTCGGCGGTGGTCGTGGCTGATTTCGAGCACCCGGAGGTGGCGGATGTGGTCGCGTTCGACTCGATCGGGTTCCTGCCCGAGGAGGCCGACCCGGCGTCGATCGGCGGCCTTCGGCGCGCCCGGGTGTTCGCCGGGTACGCGGGGTGGCGCGCCGGCCAGCTCGAGGTCGAGCTGGACGAGGGCTCGTGGATCACCGAGCGTGCGCTCGCGAGCGACGTCTTCACCGAGGATCCCGACGCGCTGTGGGGCGATGTCCTGCGCCGCAAGGGTCCGGAGTACCGGTTGATGTCGACGATGCCGTTCGACCCCGACCTCAACTAGCGGCTAGGCTCGCGCCTCATCCGCCGAGCGGCCAAAGAACGCAGGAGGATCATCGATGGCGTCCGAGACGTTCACCTTCTACATCCAGCCGTGGTACCGGAAGTCGCCGTACTTCGAGGCGACGAAGCGCCACGGCTGCAAGAGCTGGGGCCTGTACAACCACATGCTCTTGCCGACGCTGTACGACGACCCGGTCACCGAGTACCGCGCGCTCCTGAACGACGTCACGCTGTGGGACGTCGCGGTCGAGCGCTGCGTCGAGGTTCGGGGGCCGGACGCGTTCGACCTCGTGAACCTGGTCACCTGTCGAGATCTGACGAAGGTCGAGCCGATGCAGGCTCGGTACGTGCTCCTCACCGCTCCGTGGGGAGGCATCGTGAACGACCCGGTCCTGCTGCGGCTGGACCGCGACCGCTTCTGGCTCGCGCTCGCCGATTCGGACGCGCTCCTGTTCCTGGCAGGCGTCGCGGGCGGCCGCGGGATGGACGTCTCGATCTTCGAGGCCGACGTGGCGCCGATGCAGATCCAGGGACCGCGCTCGAAGGACGTGATGCGCGACCTGCTCGGCGACGCGGTGGCCGACCTCCGGTACTACTTCTGCGCCGAGGCCGAGGTCGACGGCATCCCGGTCGTGATCAGCAGGACCGGGTGGACGGGGGAGGTCGGCTACGAGCTCTACCTTCAGGACGCGAGCCGCGGCGACCAGCTGTTCGAGCGCGTCTTCCAGGCGGGCGAGCCGTACGGGATCCGCGTGATCGCGCCGAGCGAGGCTCGCAGGATCGAGGCGGGCATCTTCAACTACGGCTCGGACATCCGGATCGAGGACACGCCGCTGCACGTGAGCGGGCTCGAGAGGTTCGTCGAGTGGGACCAGGGCGCCGACTTCCTCGGCCGCCGCCGCCTGGAGGAGATCCGCGACGGCGACCTGCTCGACCGCAAGCTGGTGGGCATCGAGATCGGCGGCGAGCCGATGACCGACGAGGGCGCCCTGAACGACTTCTGGCCGCTGGTCGAGGGCGACGCGCGTGTGGGGAAGATCACGGCCGGCGCATGGTCGCCCCGGCTCCAGAGGAACATCGGCTACGCGTGGGTGCCGATCCGATGGGAGGCGCCCGGATCGGCGTTCGAGGCCGAGAGCTCGCGAGGCCGGGTGCCGGTCACGGTTGCGAGCCTGCCGTTCGTCGACCCCACCAAGGACATCCCGAAGTCGTAGCCTCGCGACGTCGTGAGCGAGTCCATCCGGTTCGACAGCGCGGCCGACCACTACGACCGGACGCGGGCGATCTCCGACGAGACGATGGCCCGCACGATCGCGCTGCTGGCCTCCGAGCTCGAGACGCGTGGCCGCGTCCTGGAGGTCGGCGTCGGTACGGGGCTGCTCGCCTTACGGCTTCACGAGGCAGGCTTCTCGCTCGCGGGTCTCGACCTCTCCGCGCCGATGCTCGGCAAGCTCGTCGAGAAGGCCGGCGGCGAACCGGTCTTCCCCCTCGTCCTGGGCGATGCCACCCAGATGCCGTTCGGCGATGGGACCTTCGACGGCGCGTACCTTCGGTGGGTGCTCCATCTGATCCCCGATTGGAGGTCGGCGCTCGCCGAGATGGTTCGGGTGGTCCACCCCGGAGGCGTGCTGCTCGTCTGCCTGGGTGCGTTCGACGAGGTGAGCTCGGCGATCCGCGCTCGGTTCACGGAGATCACGGGCCTCTCGACGGATCCGGTCGGCCTGTTGTGGGGCGACCACGACGCACTCGACGCCGAGCTCGCACGATCGGGAGCCAAGCTCCGCGTCCTGCCCGCCATCCCCGAGGAAGAGGAGGAGACGCTCGGGGCCTTCCTCGACGAGGTGGAGGAGGGTCGCTGGTCCTGGACCTGGCACGTACCCGAGGACGTTCGCCGGGACGCCGTTCGCGAGATCCGGCCCTGGGCCGAGGAGCGCTTCGGACCGCTCGATCGCATCGAGCGGTACGAGGTCGAGACCGTCTGGCGGGCATACGACCTGCCCGGGCGAGAGAGCTGAACCGAGCCCCGGCGGCCCTGACCAGCCGCTATCCTGTCCTCACCCGGGCCAAGACACGAAACAAGACCCGGCCCACGACCCGCTCCGAGGAGGCTCCGAGATGCCGATCACCGAGGTCGAGAAGATCTGGATGGATGGCGAGCTCGTGGATTGGGCGGATGCCAAGATCCACGTGCTCTCGCACGCCGTGCACTACGGCAGCGGGGTCTTCGAGGGGATCCGGGCGTACGAGACCGCTCGGGGGCCCGCGGTGTGGCATCTGGACGAGCATCTGAAGCGCCTGTTCCGTTCGGCCAAGCTGTACCACATGGACATCCCGTACTCGATCGAGGCGATCACGGACGCGACCAAAGAGGTCATCCGCGCCAACGGGCTGGACGCCTGCTACGTCCGCCCGCTCGTGGTCCGCGGGTACGGCGAGATGGGCGTGAACCCGCTGAACGCGCCGGTCAACGTGATCATCGCGGTGTGGCCGTGGGGCGCATACCTCGGCGAGGACGCTCTCGAGAACGGCGTCCGGATCAAGATCTCGTCCTGGCGCCGGAACTCGCAGAACGCGCTCCCGTCCTCGGCCAAGGCGACCGGCCAGTACATCAACGGCGTGCTCGCGAAGATCGAGAGCCTCAAGGCCGGGTACGACGAGGCCGTGATGCTGAACGAGCAAGGGTTCATCACCGATGGTTCGGGGGAGAACCTCTTCATCGTGCGCGATGGGAAGCTCACCACACCACCGATCCAGGCGGGGTGCCTCGACGGCATCACGCGCGGGACGGTGCTCACGATCGCCAGGGACCTCGGGTACGACGTGACCGAGGAGAACCTGGTCCGGACCGATCTCTACCACGCCGACGAGTGCTTCTTCTCCGGCACCGCCGCCGAGATCACGCCGATCCGTGAGGTGGACGACCGCACGGTGGGCGAGGGTCACCGCGGCCCCGTCACCAAGGAGCTGCAGGGCGCGTTCTTCGCCGCCACCAAGGGCGAGACCGAACGGTACGCCTCCTGGCTCACCTACGTGAACGACTGAGCGCGTGACCGACGAGCCCGGGATCGGAGCGCGCGCGAACGACGACGAGGCTCGATACCGCCTGCCGCGGAGCGTCCTTCCCCGCCGCTACGACCTCGTGCTCGAACCCGACCTGGACGCGGTCACGTTCACCGGCTCGGAGGCCGTCACCCTGGAGGTCGTGGAGCCCGTCGACGAGATCGTGCTGAATTCGGCCGACCTGGAGGTCGGTCCGGGGCGCCTCGAGGGACCCGGTGGAACGCTCGAGGTCTCGACGATCCGCCTGGACCCCGAGACCGAACGCGTCCACCTGCTCCTGTCGGGGACCGCCGAGCCGGGGGAGTGGACGCTGCATCTCGGGTTCGCAGGGAAGCTCTCGGACCAGCTGCAGGGCTTCTATCGGTCGACGTACAGCGACGACGAGGGCCGGACGCACACGATCGCGACCACGCAGTTCGAGTCCACCGACGCGCGTCGCGCGTTCCCGTGCTGGGACGAACCCGACCTGAAGGCCGTATTCGGCGTCACCCTGGTCACGGCGGACGGCCTCCTCGCGATCTCCAACGGCCCCGAGATCGGACGCGAGGACGCCGGCGGCGGACGCGTTCGGGTCCGGTTCGCCGACACGATGCCGATGTCGACCTATCTGGTGGCGTTCGTGGTCGGCTCGCTCGATGCGACCGAACCGGTCGACGTCGACGGCGTACCCCTGCGGATCGTCCATCGGCCCGGGAAGGCGGACCTCACCCCGTTCGCCGCCGAGGTCGGCGCGTTCTGCCTCCGCTACTTCGCCGACTACTACGGGATCCCGTACCCCGACAAGAAGATGGACATGGTCGGGCTCCCGGACTTCGCGCAGGGCGCGATGGAGAACCTCGGCTGCATCACCTATCGCGAGAGCCTCCTGCTGGTCGACCTCGACAAGGCCACGCAGCCCGAGGTCGCGACCGTCGCCGACGTGATCGCCCACGAGCTCGCGCACATGTGGTTCGGCGACCTCGTGACGATGCGCTGGTGGAACGGGATCTGGCTGAACGAGGCCTTCGCCACCCTGATGGAGCTGCTCGCCGTCGACGCCTACCGCCCCGACTGGGAGCGCTGGAGCCAGTTCCTGCGATCGCGTGCGGTCGCGTTCGAGGTCGACGCGCTGGAGAGCACCCGCTCGATCGAGTACCCGGTGCGTTCGCCCGACGACGCCGCCGGGATGTTCGACATCCTCACGTACACCAAGGGCGCCGCCGTCCTGCGGATGCTCGAGCAGTACCTCGGCGCCGAACGCTTCCGCGAGGGGATCCGCCGGTACCTGGACGAGCACCGGTTCGGCAACACCGAGACGCACGACCTGTGGGACGCGATCGAGAAGGCGACGGGTGAGCCGGTCCGCCGGATCATGGACGGCTGGATCTGGCAGGGCGGGTACCCGTTGGTCTCGGCTCGGCTCCGGGACGGGATGGTCGAGCTCGGGCAGCGCCGGTACCTGATCTCGGGCAAGCAGGACGACACGGTGTGGGACGTGCCGCTGCTCGTCCGGACCTCGGCGGGGACCGAACCCGTGCTGATCGAGCCGGGCGGCGTGTCCATCCCGGTGGCCGACGACGGTCCGGTGGTCGTCAACGCTGGTGTGCACGCCTTCGTCCGCGTGGAGTACGACGACGAGCTGCTCGCCCGGCTGACCGCGGACCTCCGCTCGCTCTCCACCGACGAGCGCACCCAGCTCGTGGACGACACGCTGGGCATCCGTGGTGGCCGGCCACCGATCAGCCCTGGACTTCTGCAGGTTCGCGGAGTCGTTCGCCGACGAGACCGAGCTGCCGGTGTGGCAGTCGCTGCTGCAGGGCCTGTCCTGGTGCGAGCGCTTCCTGACGTCTGGACCGCGCGAGCACTACCGGTCGTGGATCCGCGGTCTGATGTGGCCGGCGATCGAACGGATCGGCTGGGAGCCCCGTGAGGGCGAGCGCGATCTCGACAAGCCGCTCCGCGGAGCGCTGATGGCGGCGCTAGGCGTCCTCGGGGCCGATCCGCAGGCGTTCGGCCTCGCCATGGAGATCGAACGCGAGTCACGCGGCGACGGTCGGGTGGATCCATCGCTCGCCGCCGCCTCGGTCGCGATCGTGGCGGCGGGTGGGACGTCGGAGGACTACGAACGCTATCTCGAGGCGATCGCGAAGGCGCGGACGCCCCAGGAGGAACTCCGGTACCTGTACGCGCTGCCGGACTTCCGCGACGCCTCGCTGATCGGTCGGACCCTGGAGATGACGCTCACCGGCAAGATCAGGTCGCAGAACGTCCCCGGTGTGCTCGCGCGCGCGATGGCCAACCGCGACCACGGCGATCGCGCGTGGGCATTCGCGAAGGAGCACTGGGACGAGATCGTGTCCCGGCTCGCGCCCACGACGGTCGTCTACGCGGCCGACGGCACGCGGTTCCTCACCGAACCCGACCAGGTCGAGGACGCCGCCGCGTTCTTCGCGGCGCATCCGATCCCCCAGTCGGCGTTGCAACTGCAGCAGATCCTCGAGCGACAGCGCGTGAACGAGGCGTTCCGCCGGCGCGCGACCCCCGAGCTCATGGCCGCGTTCTCCGCCGGTCCGGAGCTCGGCGAACCGGGCTAGCGATCGCCGAGAGATCGCCATTCGCGGGCGTTTGACACGTCGAACGCGGCCGCCATACCGTTCGGTACCGAACGACCCTGCCAACGAGAGGAGCGCTTCCCACGGGCGAGACTGCCGAGATCGAGGGCGTCGAGGTCTCGACCGAGCACTGGATCGGCGGCGAGCGGGTCGGCTCGTCAGAGACCTTCGACGACGTCTCGCCGATCGACGAACAGATCATCGCCCAGGTGGCACGGGGCGGCCACGCCGAGGTCGACCGGGCGGTGGCGGCGGCCCGGAGCGCGTTCGATACGTGGGGGCGGACCTCGGCCGCCGACCGCGCGAAGGTCCTGCACCGGATCGCCGAGCTGGTCGAGGAGCGCGTCCCCGAGCTCGCGCCGGTCGAGACGCGCGACAACGGCTCGCTCCTGCGCTCGCACCTGAACTCGGTCATGCCACGCGTCGCGAGGAACTTCCGCTTCTTCGCCGACCAGCTCATCGAGTTGGGCGACGAGGCGTTCGAGATGAACGAGTTCGTGAGCCGCACCGAATGGGACCCCTCCGGCGTCACGGTCGTGATCACGCCGTGGAACGCCCCACTGATGCTCGCGACGTGGAGGATCGCGCCCGCGCTCGCGGCGGGCAACAGCGTCGTCGCCAAGCCGCCGGAGTGGGCGCCGCTCAGCGCATCGATCCTCGCCGACCTCACGCGCGAGGCGGGCTTACCCGACGGCGCGTTCAACGTCGTCCAGGGCATCGGCGAGGAGGCCGGCGCCGCGCTGACGGGTCATCCCGAGGTCGACCGGATCGCGTTCACCGGCTCGATCGAGACCGGGAAGCTCGTCGCACAGGCTGCTGCCGCGAACCTGACCCCGACCTCGCTCGAGCTCGGCGGGAAGTCGCCGTTCGTAGCGTTCGCCGACGCCGACCTCGACGCCGTCGTGAAGCAGGCGGTGAACCAGTTCGACAACGCCGGCCAGGTCTGCCTCGCGGGGACCCGATTGATCGTGGAGCGTTCGATGGTCGACGCGTTCCTCGAACGGTTCCTCCAAGCCGCCGCCGCGATCCGTCAGGGCGACCCGCGCGAGGAGACGACGGACATCGGGCCGCTGATCACCCGCGAGCACTTCGAGCGCGTGGACGGGTTCGTGCAGCGCGCCAAGGCCGACGGCGCGACGGTCCTGCTCGGGGGGGGTGCGAATGAGGACCTCGGCGGTCTGTACTACCGGCCGACGCTGTTCGGCGGTGTCCCCGAGGGCGCCGAGGTGCTGCGCAAGGAGGTGTTCGGCCCGGTCCTCACGCTCCAGACGTTCGAGGAGGAGGACGAGGCGATCGCGTTGGCGAACGAGACCGACTACGGCCTGGCCGCGATCGTGTACACCGGCGACCGCGAGCGGGCCGAACGCGTTTCGGAGCGCGTGGTCGCCGGCACGGTCTGGGTGAACAGCTTCTTCGTGCGCGACCTTCGGGCCCCGTTCGGCGGCGCGAAGTCCTCGGGGGTCGGCCGCGAGGGTGGCGTCTACAGCTTCGACTTCTACGCGGACGTCAAGAACGTCTGCATGGCTCCCTGGGAGGGATGACGATGGGTGAGATCGTCGGCGCGGCGCTCGTGGCCCACGTCCCCACGATCATGCTGCCGGAGGAAGTCCGGCTCGAGATCAACGAGGGCAAGGAGATCACGCTCGTCCCCGGTCTGCATCGCATCAAAGCGGAGTGTCTCGATCGGCTCCAGCCGGATGCGGTGATCGTGTTCGACACGCACTGGGAGTCCACGTTCGAGCACATCGTGACGAGTCACGAGCGCCGGCAGGGCAAGTTCACGAGCCACGAGCTCCCTCGCGGCATGAAGCAGATCCCGTACGACATGCCCGGCGATCCGGAGCTCGCCAAGCTGATCGAGGCGCAGGCCGAGGGGCGCGACGACTGCTGGATCCTGGCGAACGACGACCCGTACCTCCCGCTGTTCTACGGAACGGTCAACATCTGGACGTTCCTCGGCGACCCGAGGACGGCCTGGCTGAGCGTTGCGCTCAACCAGTGCTGCGATAGGGACGACTTCTTGCTGTTCGGCGAGCTCATCGGCAAGGCGATCGAGCAGAGCGACCGACGCGTGGTGTTGCTCGCGTCCGGCGGGATGACCCACCGGTTCTTCAACTTCAAGGACCTCCGCAAGCGCGAGAGCCAGAAGGCGCCGGACAACATCTTCGACCGCGCGTACTACGACGCCGACATGGGGGTGCTCGAGAAGTTCGGCAAGGGCGATCACGCGGGTGTGATCGACGGCATGCCCGAGTACCGCAAGGCCTACCCAGAGGGCCACTTCGGCCACTACCTGATGATGGCGGCCGCGCTCGGCGGAAGAGATTGCACCGCAACGGGGGAGCTGTTCAGCGAGTACGAGGCCTCGGTAGGCACGGGCCAGGTGCACGTCTGGTTCGAGCGGCCGGAAGGGGGCTGGACGGCGTAGCCCCGTCGGGGTAGGAAGCACCAGCAGATCCGTTCGTCGGGAGGGGAGGGGTCCGTGGAAGGTGAACGACCGTTGGTGGTGACCGAGGAGTACGAGCGCCTCGGCGCCAAGAAGCTCTCGCTGATCGACGTGCTCGCGCAGTCGGTCGGCTTCATGGGCCCGGTGTTCAGCGCGGCGTTCATCATCCCGCTGATCATCGGCTTCAACGTCGCCGGCCGGGGAGCGGGCACGTCCGCCCCCCTCGCTGTCCTGATCGCCGCGGTCGGGGTGTTTGCGCTCGGCTGGATCGTGGCGCAGTACGCGAAGCGGATCCACGCTGCGGGCTCGCTGTATGACTACGTCTCCAACGGCCTCGGCAAGACGGTCGGGGCGGCGTCGGGGTGGCTCTACTACGGCGGCACGATCATCCTGACGACCGGACTCGGCGTGCTCCTCGGAGGCTATGTCCACGACAGCCTCCTGCCGGCCTGGGAGATAGACCTCGACCTCCCGATCTGGCTCTGGGACACCATCTTCGCGCTGGGGTTGTTCGCGGTCCTGTACTTCGGCGTGCAGATCTCCACCCGGGTTCAGCTGACGCTCGCGCTGGTCTCGATCGCCGTGGTGCTGATCTTCTTCGTCACGGTCATCGCCGACTTGGGCGGGGACAACGACATCGCGAAGGCGTTCGACCCGACACCACAGCCGTTCGGGTTCAGCGGGATCTTGTTCGGGGTGCTGTACGGGGTCCTGATCTTCGTGGGGTTCGAGACGGCGGCCAACCTCGCCGAGGAAACGGCCGAACCCAAGCGCTCGATCCCACGAGCCGTGCTCGGCGCGGTCGTGATCGTCTCGGCGTTCTACCTGATCGCCTCCTACGCGGAGGTCGCCGGCTTCGGGTTCGACCTGGACATCATCCTCAGCCCGGAGGTCGCCGGCGCTCCGCTCTTCGCGCTCGGCGCGCCGGGGAGTCCATCGGGCTCCGAGTTCTGGCTCAAGGTCTTGCTCCTGGTGGTCCTCCTTGACATGTTGGCTGTGTACGTGGGGGCAGCCGTTGCGTCGACCCGGGGTGTGTTCGCGATGGCCCGTGACCGAAGGCTGCCGGCGCCCCTCGCGTCGGTCTCCAAGCGGTATGGGACGCCGCTGGGGGCGATCTTGTTGCTGATCGCGGTCCAAGCGGTCTTGATCGTCGTGGCGGAGGCCAACGACACGCTACTCGCGCTCCCCGAGCTGCCGCACTATTTCTCGGTCTTCGTGTGGTGCGCGACGTTCGGAGGCTTCGCGTTGCTGGTCGTCTACTTCCTGATGTCCATCGGAGCCTTCCGAGGCGTCGGTGAGGACAGGGCGACCGCGGGACTCATCGTCGCGGCCCTCGTGGGGATCGCGATCACGGCGGCGGCGATCTTCGGGTCGTTCTACAAGGTGACGAGCCCGACGCTGCTCGCTCCCTGGTCGGCGGTGATCTGGTTCGCGATCGGCCTGGTCTACATGGCCCTGGTCAAGGGGCGCGAGCCGGCGAGCGACGCGCTGGCAGACCTACGCACGTAGCGTGACGGGTACGGGACGAGGCGGGGCGGTTCGGCCCCGCCTCGTCCTCATCCTGAGCGAGAACTGGACGCTCGTCCCGGCGCGCGACCTCCGAGCGCTCGTTCGGATGGCCGTCGAGGCTGAGGAGTCGGGGTTCGACGCCGTCATGGTGAGCGAGCACGTCGTGCTCGGCCAAGGGGCGGACGCGAAGGGCGTGCCCGAGAATCCCCGCGACTACGCGCTGCCGGGGAACCAGGACCCGTCGACGCCGTGGCCGGATGCGCTCACGTTGCTCGCGGCCGTCGCGTCGGCGACGTCACGGCTCCGGCTGGTCGCGAGCTCGATCATCGTGCCGCTCCGCCACCCGTTGCTGCTTGCCAAGCAGCTCGCGACGCTCGACCTCCTGTCCGAGGGGCGTCTCGTCGTCCAGCCGACCGTGAGCTGGCACCGACCCGAGTACGAGGCACTCGGGGTGCCGTTCGAGCGGCGGGGCGAGCTGCTCGACGAGCACCTGGCGGCATGGAGCGTGCTCTGGCGCGAGACGCCGGCGTCGTTCGAGGGCCGGCACTACCGGTTCGCCGAGGTCTCACTCGAGCCCAAACCCCTCCGAGAGCAGGGACCGGCGCTGTGGTTCGGCGGCGAGACCATGCACGATCGTCTCCTGCGACGCCTCGTCGGATACGGGAGTGGGTTCAACCCACTCGGAACGCCGAGCGACGAGGACCTCGAGCGCGTGCGTTCGGCGATGGTGGCCGCCGGCCGGGACCCCGCCGAGCTCGAGATGGTTGGCGGCACGAGAGGCCGGTTCGCCGATGCCGATGGGGTCGCGGACCTGGGTGAGGCGCTCGCGTCGATCCCCGCACAGCTCGAACGCGGCTTTTCGACGATCTGCATCAAGCCTTCGCAGTTCATCGACGATCCCAACGAGATCGGTCCGTTCTGTCGCGACGTGGTTCGAGCGCGTCGACGCGCTCGTCGGCTGAGTTACGACGACGGCCCGTCGACCTCGATCGTCGGTGGGCCGTCGCCGCCGGCTCGGATCACGACGCTCCGCGAGGGCTCCTGTCCCGGCGTGCTCTCGCGGTGGACGAGACCGCTCGGGATCACCAGGAAATCGCCGGCGCCGGCCTGGACGGCCCGCCGACCACCCTCGCCGAACTCGATCGCCACGTGCCCCGAGATCACGTAGACGATCGTGTCGTGGCCCCCGTGGTGGTGCCAGCCGCTCACGAGGCCGGGCTCGGTCGTCGTGAGCCCCGCCCACAGGCCCGGCTTCGCGAACGCCTGACGCCGGTGGATCTCGGGAGGGCCCTCGATCTCGACGAGCTCGTCCGGTCCGATCCGCTCGGCGTCCTGCGCCTGGCCCATACGAGCACCTCCCTCAGATGACGTCGAAGTAGCGCCGTCGCTCCCACTCACCCACGGCCGTGGGGGACAGGAACTGCTCCCACTCCCATCGCCCGGCCTCCGCGTAGTGGGCCACTACGTCCTTGCCGAGGACCTCGGGCGCGAACGAGCCCTCCCGGAACCGTTCGACCGCCTCGCCCAGCGTGACGGGCAGCGGAGTGACCGGCCGCTCGAAGTCGCTCCCCATCAATGGCTCACCCGGGTCGGACTGCGTCTCGATCCCGTCGAGCGCCGACGCGAGGAGCGCCGCGATCGCGAGGTACGGGTCGACGTCGGCGCCGGGCACGCGCCACTCGAGGCGGGTGGACTCGGGCGATTCGGTCAGTACTCGGCACGAGACCATCCGGCTGTCGAACCCCCACGACAGGCCGTTGCCCGAGAACTCGCCGCTCGTCGTCCGCCGGTACGAGTTCACCGTCGGCGCGTAGAAGAGCATGAGCTCCGGCGCGCGCTCCAGGACGCCGCCGATCGCCTGCCGGAGCGTCGCCGAGATCCCGTCGGCGTCCTCCGCGTCGTGGAAGACGTTGCGGCCGTCGCCGTCGACGAGCGACAGATGCAGGTGGCACGACGAGCCGGTCGTGTTCGCGAACGGCCGTGCCATGAACGTGACCGCCATGCCGGCGTTCGACGCGAGCGTGCGCATCGCGAGCTTGAACAGCAGGTGGCGGTCGGCCATCTCGAGCGCGTTCCGGTACTCGAGGTTGATCTCCCACTGGCCGAGGCCCCACTCGACCTGGCTGGTCCACGGACCGAGTTCGGAGGCGGCGAGCGCGTCCCGAACGCCCGAGAAGAAGCCCTCGTACCGGTCGCCCGCCTGGATCGTGTAGTCGGCCCGCGCGAGCGTGGTGGGGACGAGCGTCTCGTAGCCGTTCATCCGACCGTCGTCGTAGCTGCCGTGGTACAGCGAGAACTCGAGCTCGCTCGCGACCTGCGGGGTGAGGCCGGCGTCGGTCAGCCGCTCGACCTGCCGCCGCAGGATCGTGCGCGGCGCGACCGGCGCGAGCTCGTCCGAACCCATCTCGGCGAAGTCGGCGAGGCAGATCGCCGTGCGCTCCAGCCACGCCGCCGGCCGGAGGGTCCCGAGATCCGGCACGAGCCGGACGTCGTGCCAACCGGTGTGATGGCCCGTGTACTCCTGCACCGGCCCCGGCCACTGGTCGACGTCCCATCCGAGGACGCAGGAACTCAGCGGGATCCCCTCGTGAACGATCCGTCGGAACACGTCGACGGACACGCGTTTGCCGACCGGCCGCCCCGTCACGTCGGCCGATGTCACGACCACCGTCCCGAACCCTTCCAGATCCGCGAGGTCGAGCGTCATCGCGTGAGCCACCCCCCGTCGACCGGCAGCATGGCCCCGGTGATGTACGACGCGTCGTCCGAGAGCAGGAACGAGATCGCCGCGGCCACGTCCTCCGGCTCGCCGACGCGCGGGACCAGGAGCCGGTCCTTCATCGAGGCCCACGCCTCGGGGGAGCGGAGGTTCCCTCCGGGGATGAACGAGGTCGCGATCGCCCCGGGCTCTACCGCATTCACGCGGATGTTGCGATCGGCGAGCTCGACCGCGAGCGCCTTCGTCAGCATCTTCACCCCGCCCTTCGACGCGTTGTAGTGCACTTGCGGGTGTCCGGTCGACGCGACCACGACCTCGGACTCGATCGTCGCGAGGTTCACGATCGCGCCGCCGCCCGCACCGGCGATCACCGGGGCGATCGCCTGCGTCACGAGGTACATCCCCTTCAGGTTCGTGTCGAGGACCAGGTCCCACTCGTCCTCGCTGAGCTCGTCGAGCGGCGACATCCGGACCAGACCGGCGTTGTTCACCAGGTAGTTCACGTGGCCGAACGCGTTCACCGCGCCGTCCCGCGCGCTCTCGATCTCGGAACGGTCCCGCACGTCGGCGTCGAACGCCACGCCGGTCCCGCCGCCGTCGGCGATCGCTGCAACCGTCTCCTCGGCCGCCTCGAGCCGGATGTCGACGACCGCGACGGCCGCGCCCTGCGCCGCGAGGCGGAGGGCGGTCGCCCGCCCGATGCCCGAACCGGCCCCGGTGATGAACGCGATCCTTCCCGAGTGGTCGAAGCTCACGGACGCTCCTGCTGCCACGCGACCTCGGTGAGGTCGACCGCCAGGCCACCGCCGTCGGCCACGAGCGTCGTCCCCGTCACGATCGACGACTCGTCGCTCGCGAGGAACAGGCAGCAGGCCGCGATCTCGTCCGCGGTGGCGGGTCGCCGCAGGGGGATGTGCTGGGTCACCAGGCGATACGCGTCTCCCAGCGAGATGCCGTGCTTGGTCATCAGCGACTCCATCGACCGGTCGCCCATCGGCGTCTCGACCCAGCCGGGACAGAGGGCGTTCGCGCGGATGCCGCTCGGCCCGTAGTCGACGGCGATCGAGCGCGCGAGCCCGAGCATCGCCGCCTTCGACGTCACGTACGCCGCGCCGTCCGTGCCGCTCACGAGCGCCGAGACGCTCGAGACGAGGACGATCGAGCCGCCGCCCCGTTCGACCAGCGACGGGATGGCGGCTCGCGCCAGCCGGAACGCCCCCGTCAGGTTCACGTCGAGCGTCTGCTGCCAGCGTTCGTCGTCGACGTCCGCGGCGGCGCCACCGAACCCCAGTCCCGCGTTCGCGACGACGACGTCGAGCCCTCCGAACGCGTCCCTCGCCGCGGCGACGGCCGCCCGGACGTGATCGTCGTCGGACGTGTCCCCGGCGACGGCCCGCCCGTCGATCTCGGCCGCGACGGCCTCGAGGGGTTCGGCGCGGCGGCCGGTGACGACCACCTTCGCGCCCTCCCTCGCGAAGACGCGAGCGGTCGCGGCACCGATCCCCGTTCCGCCGCCGCTCACGATCGCCACCTTGTTTTCGAGCCGCATCGCTCCCCCTGTCCGATGCCGGATAGTCTGCCCTACCGGCGTCGGCGAGGCGCAGGGGCTGGTGGAGGCGGGTGCGTGTGACGTTCGGCGAGCGGATCGGCCTGGAGGATCTCGAGCGCGACCCGTACCCGATCTACGCGCGCCTGCGCGACGAGGAGCCGGTCTCGTGGGTCCCCGCGGTGCAGCTCTGGCTCGTCACGCGGTACGAGGACGTGCGCACGGTCGACCTGTCGCCGAACGTGTTCACGGCGGCGACCGAACCCTCGACCCTGAACCGAACGATGGGGGTCAACATGCTGGGCTCCGAGGGCCCGGACCAGGAGCGGGTCCGCCTCGTCGTCGAGTCCCCGTTCCGGCCGCGCGACGTCGAGGAGCGGACCAAGGGGATGATCCCGGCGCTGGCGAACGAGCTGATCGACGGGTTCGAGGCGAGGGGGGAGTGCGACCTGTTCCGCGAGTTCGCCGACCCGATGAGCGTGCGTTCGCTCCGGTTCATGCTCGGGCTCGACGAGGTGGCGTGGGAGGACCTCCTGCGGTGGAACCAGGGACTGATGATCGGCCTGGCGAACTTCGAGGGCGATCCTGCGAAGCAGGGGCCGGCCGACGAAGCCAGCGACGCGCTCTCCGAGGTGATCGAACGCGTCCTCGACCGTCTGGCGGCCGAGCCCGACGGCTCCGTCCTGTCGTGGATGCTCCATCACGACCGCGACGGCGCCCGCATGACCCGCAGCGAGATCGTCGCGAACACCAAGCTGATGCTCTCCGGCGGGCTCCAGGAGCCGCGCGACCTCATCGCGCTCCTCGTTCTGGCGCTCGGTTCGAACCCCGAGCAGCTCGAGGAGGTCCGCGCCGACCGGCGCCTGGTGAAGCCGGCCGTCGAGGAGACCCTCCGGTGGGCGGGACCCGTCGGAACGTCGACGCGACAGACGACCGAGACCACCGAGCTCGCGGGAACGAAGCTCGAGGAGGGTGCGTTGATCGGCGCGGTGCTCTCCTCGGCGAACCGCGACCCACGTCGCTTCACCGACCCCGATCGGTTCGACGTCCATCGGAGAGAGGGTGCACATCTGGCGTTCGCGGTGGGGAGCCACTTCTGTTTGGGGGCGTGGTTCGGGCGGCATCTCGCGAGGGTCTCGCTCGACATCTTGCTCGACCGATTGCCGGGACTCCGGCTCGACGTTGATCGGCCGGCCACGCTCTCGGGCTGGGAGTTCCGAGCTCCGGATTCGACCTGGGTGCGCTGGGATCCGGCCTGAGCGTTCGGTTGGGTCGCCTGGCGGGTCAGCTCGGCTCGATGATGACGACGGGGATGTCGCGATCCGTCTTCGCTTGATAGCGGTCGTAGTCCGGCCAGATCGAGCTCATCAGTCGCCACAACCCCGGCTTCTCGTTCGCGTTCGCCGTTCTGGCTCGCGCCGTGAACGTCTCGGGGCCTACCTGGATCGTCACCTCCGGGTGCTCGACGAGGTTGAGGTACCAGCTCGGATGGTGCTTGTCGCCGCCTCGCGAGGCGACGACGATGTACCGGTCGCCGTCACGGCCGTAGATCAGCGCGGTCCTTCGGAGCTTCCCGGACCTGCGGCCTCGGGTGGTGAGCAGCAGGGTGTCGACGCCATGCCAGCGGTGACCCTTCTCCCCGTCGGTACGAACGTAGTCCCCGATGTGCCGGGCGACCCAGCCGGTGGGGCTGTCGAAGACCTTCTCGACCGGTTGCGGGGTCGCGCTCACCTCGCCGAAGCTGCGGGGCTCTTCGCCGCCTCACGGACCAGCTCCCGCAGTGCCTCCTGGTCGAGATCGTCCAGACGCTGGAAGCGCACACAGCTCTTCCCGAAGTCGGCCTTGGGCAGCCGGTCGCGGTAGCCCTCGGCGAGGTAGCCGCCCCGGCCGTCCTCGGCCGTCACGTACAGCGAGATGTATCGCTTGTGGCTCGCGAGCCCGAGTACGCACCAATCGCCTTCTCGCCCCGTCGCGTAGCGGAAGTGATATCGGCCGTAGCCGATCATCCCCGATTCCATGTAGGGCTCGAGCTCGGGGACCGTCGTCCTGATGAGCTCGTGGAGACGGCCCACCTGCTCTCGGCGAGGCTCCTCGAGCTGGGCGATGTACTGCTCGGGGGTTGTCGCGGTCGACGAGGGGTTCATCAGCTGCCTCCAGGATCCGGTCGCAGCGGCCATCGTAGACGTGTCACGCCGGCCACGGCTCGCCGCCGATACGTCGTCTCCTCGTCAGGCGTGGTGGTGCGCGCTGTGCGTCGGTTCGCCGACGCGCTGCTCGCCTGACGGGATCGGTCGCGACGGGCGCCGGCCGAAGGTCGAGTCGACGAAGCAGCATCGCGTTGACCGCCACGACGATGGTCGAGATGCTCATGGCGAGAGCGCCGACGGCGGGCGCGAGCACCAACCCTGCCCACGCGAAGACCCCGGCAGCCAGGGGGATAGCGATCACGTTGTATCCCACCGCCCACCCGAGGTTCTGCAGCATCTTTCGGTAACTGGCCTTGGAGAGTCTTCGGACGGAGACGACGCCGCGCGGATCGTCACCCGCCAGCACCACGCCGGCCGACTCGATGGCGACGTCCGTTCCGGCTCCGATGGCGATCCCGACGTCGGCTCGCGCCAGGGCCGGTGCGTCGTTGACCCCGTCACCGACCATGGCGACCTGGAGCCCTCGTCCCTGGAGCCCCGCTACGGCCTCGGCCTTGTCCTCGGGCAGAACCTCGGCCATGACCTCGTCGACCCCGACATCAGCGGCGACAGCGTCGGCGACCTCTCTCGCGTCGCCCGTGATCATCACGACGCGGACCCCTTCGCGGTGGAGGTCCTGCACCGCCTCGGCGGACTCCGGGCGGATCTCATCCTCCACCGCGACCGCTCCGATGATGCGGCCGTCGCGCACCACGCTGAGCACCGTCGCGCCGCGAGCGCTCCACGTCTCGACGTCATCGCTGATCTCGGTCGGCATGTCGATCGCTCGTTCCCGAAGGAGGGCCGGACCGCCGACCTCGACCGGCGTTCCGTCGACGACGGCTTCGACGCCACGCCCCGGCAGCGCCCGGAAGTCCGACGCGTTCGGGATCCCGCCGTTGGCGGTCGCCGCGGAGACGATCGCCTTCGCGAGCGGGTGCTCGCTGCTCGCCTCGACCGCGGCCGCCAGGCGGAGCACCTCGTCAGCCGGAACGCCGAAGCCCGTGACGTCTCGGACGGCCGGTCTCCCCTTCGTCAGGGTCCCGGTCTTGTCGAACAGGACGGCGCCGACCGTGCGCATCCGCTCGAGCGCCAGGCGGTCCCTGACCAGGATCCCCGCTCGTGCGGCGATGCCGGTGGAGATGGCGATGACGAGCGGGATCGCGAGCCCGAGCGCGTGGGGGCACGAGATGACGAGGACGGTGACGCTTCGTTCGACGGCCTCGCCCGTGTCGCCGATCGCCGCCCAGACCACGAACGTCAGTGCCCCTGCCGCCACGGCGATGTAGAAGAGCATCGCCGCGGCGCGGTCGGCGAGTGTCTGAGCCCGAGACCGCGACGCCTGCGCCTCACGGACCAACCGTTGGATCCCCGCGAGCGCGGTCTCGTCGCCGACGGCTTCCACCTCGATCCGCACGGAGTTGTCGGTGGCGACCGTGCCCGCGACCACGCGGTCGCCGGAGCTGCGACGAACGGTGCGGGACTCCCCGGTGATCATCGACTCGTCGAACGAGGCGTCGCCTTCGATGACCATCCCGTCGGCGGGCACCCTGCCGCCCGGGCGGACGAGGACGACGTCGCGGGGGCGAAGCTCGCTCACGGCGACGGTGTGGACCTCAGCTCCGTGGACGACCTCAGCCTCGTCGGGGAGCAGGGCTGCGAGTGCCTCGAGTGCTCCCGATGCCTGGCCGATGGCCTTCATCTCCTGCCAGTGCCCGAGGAGCATCACGTCGATCAGGAGGGCGAGCTCCCACCAGAACTCGAGATCGAGCCAGTCGAACTCCGACGCGAGGCTCGCGACGAAGGCGACGACGATCGCGAGCGAGATCAGGAGCATCATGCCCGGCTGCCGGTCCCGAAGCTCCTGGACGCCGCCCTTCAGGAACGGCATGCCTCCGTAGACGAAGATCACCGTGCCGAGGATCGCCGGGATGCGAACCGAGAGCGGGAAGGAGGGGGCGGTGTAGCCGAGCCACTCCTGCACCATCTCCGACCACACCAGCACCGGGATCGTGAGGAGGAGGCTCAGCCAGAAGCGGTCTCGGAACATCGCGACGCTGTGCCCGGCATGCTCGTCGTGACCCGCGTGTTCTCCAGGTCCATGTCCTTCGTGCATGTCGTGAGATGCGTGATCGGCGCGACCATGCTCACGCACCCCCGTCTCTACGCTCGCGGAGGCGTCGCTTCCCCCCTCCGGGTGGTCAGCGTGCTCGTGTCCGTGGTGATCGTGGTCCAACTTCGGTCCTCCTTGCCTCTGCATCCTTGCGAACCGAGAGCTATTCCCGGATCACACCCCGAGGTCCGAGGCTACCGGCTCTCTCGCTGGGTTCGCTGGGCAGGCTCCGGCCGTGAAGCCTCCCCGTCGTCCGGCGCGTGCCGAAGTCGTCGGCTCGCTGCTCCGGCCACCAGCACTCCGCGAGGCGCAGCCTGGATGTCACTGAGGATGTTCGCTCCGGTTACTGTGATGGCCGAGTCACCGATGCCGAACTCGTGATGCGAGGTACGCCGATGATCGCGTGGACCGAGGAGGAGCTTGGACGTATCGGCGAGGCGCTGGAGCTGCAGCTCACCTCGGAACGCCCGGACGGCACGTTCCGGCCGTACGTGACGATGTGGGTCGTCCGCGTCGACGACCAGCTGTATGTGCGCTCCGCCTACGGCCCCGACAACCCGTGGTTCCGGCGCGCGAAGGCGAGCGGCGTGGGTCGCATCGGGGCCGGCGGTCTGGAGCGGGACGTCACCTTCGCCGAGGCCGCCCCGGGCGTGCACGTCGACATCGACGCCGCCTACCACGCGAAGTACGACCGCTACGGGCCCGAGATCGTCGGAACCGTCGTGGGCCCCCAGGCCCACGACGTGACGATCAGGCTCGTGCCGCGTTCGAGGAGCTCGTAGGGATGGACGCTCAACCGACCGAGCGCGAGCAGCGGGTCACCCCCTTGGAGCTCTTCTTCGATCTCGTGGTGGTGTTCGCGATCACGCAGGTGACCCAGTTCATGTCGCACGACCTCACCTGGCGGGGGATCGGGCACGGACTGCTCGTCCTCGCCGCGATCTGGTGGGCCTGGACGGGCTATGCGTGGCTCACGAACGCGCTCGAGCCGGAGGAGGGCCAGGTCCGCGCGGGCATGTTCGGAGCGATGGCCGCGATGCTCGTCGTCGCCCTCGCCGTCCCGGGTGCGTTCGGTGCCGACGAGGTGCTGTTCGGGGTGGCCTACCTGCTCGTGCTTCTGCTGAACCTCGTGCTCGATGCGATCGCCGCCAAGCGCGACCCCGACCTTCGTCGGGCGCTCATGGGGTTCGCGCCGATGGCCACGATCGGAGCGGTGGGCATCCTCGTGGCCGGTTTCGTCGACGGCGGCGCGCAGACCGCGCTCTGGGTCGTCGGGCTCGCCGTCCTCTACGGGGCTGCCCTGATCGGCCGAGGGAAGGGCTGGAGCGTCTCACCGGCTCACTTCGCCGAACGGTATGGGCTCATCGTCATCATCGCGCTCGGCGAGTCGATCATCGCCCTCGGCGTGGGGGCCGCCGGCTTCTCGCTCACTGCCGGCATCATCTCCGCCGCCGTCCTTGGGGTCGTCGTCGTTGCCGCGCTCTGGTGGGCGTACTTCGACGTCGTCGCCGTCATGTCGCAACGTCAACTCGCGCAGACCAGCGGTGCGGAGCGAGCCCGGCTCGCCCGCGACTACTACAGCTACCTGCACCTGCCGATGATCGCCGGGATCGTCCTGTTCGCTCTGGGCCTCAAGACGACGATCGAGCACGTCGACGAGTCGTTGGCCGCGGTGCCCGCCGTGGCGCTCTGCGGTGGGCTCGCGCTCTATTTCCTCACCCACGTCGGCCTGCGTCTGCGGCTGGTCCACTTCATCCGCCGCACGACGACCGAGCGACCAGGATGGATCGGGCCGGGCAGGCTCGCGACGGGCATCGCCATGCTGGCGCTCATCCCGGCGGCGCTCGAGCTGCCGGCGCTCGTCTCCCTCGCGCTCGTGACGGCGGTTTGTTGCGCGCTCATCGCCTGGGATGTCATCCATTACCGGGAGGACCGCGCCGAGGTGCGACGAGCACGGCCCTAGGGCGGTCGCGACCGAGTGCCTGTTGTGAGAGTCCGTGGGACAGTCGGTTCCGCTCCGTAGCATGTCGCGCCCCGCGATGAAAGGCGGTAGCGTCGCCAGCCATGGAGAGGTCGTCGAGCTGGTGGGACGCGCGGCCGCGTTACGTCCGCGTTGTCCTGATGGTCCTCGCGGGCATCGTGATAGCGCTGCTCTCAGCGCGCCGTCTCCGGGAGGTAGCTGGCTTCCCTAGCGCGCCGAGGACGGCGTCCGATCCTGGCTCGACGAGCACCATCGGTGCGGAAGGGGTAGGGGTTGAGTCAGGGCCCTGAGGCGACCTGATTCGCCGGTCTCGCTATCTTCCTCGCACTGACGTTCGCTCCGTGCGCGCACAACGCGCTGGACTAGGACGAAATGGCTAACGTGCCCGCACGATTCGACCGAACCACTCGGTTGGAATACGTGACGAGATCCTCAGGTCGAGGCCCTAGCAGCGGGTCTGCCATCCTTGACGCGGAAGAGGTCACACCAGCGAGCCTGGCCGATCGTTACTAGTGTTCGGAACCTATGGACGCCCCACGTCGCCCGGCTCGCGCCGAGGTCGTCGGCTCGCTGCTCCGGCCACCCCTAGTGAGTCAGTCAATCGACGCCTTCTACGAACGGGGGCACTCGGCCGTCCTGAGTGAGGAGCGGGAGAAGGACCGAACGGCGCTCCGTGAGCTCGAGGACGCTGCCATCCGCGACGTCGTTCGGCGTCAGATCGACATCGGACTCGACGTCGTCACGGACGGCGAGTTCCGGCGTTGGATGTTCATGAACTCCTTCTACGATGCCGTATCGGGCGTCCGAACAGGCAAGAGTGTGACGTTCCGCAACGACCGAGGCGAGGGCGTCGAGCTGGCTGTTCACGAGATCGTCGCACCGCTCGAGCAGGTCGACTCGCCAGCCGCTCGGGAGGCTGCCTTCATGGTCGAGGCGACCGGTGGCTACCCCTTCAAGGTGACGTTCCCAGCCCCATCCATCTTCCTCCACCCCTTCACGACGGTCGCTGGTGCCTACGGATCGGTGGAGGAGTTCGCCGAGGCTGCTATCGAGATCGAGCGGCAGCTCGTCGGGGAGGCCGTGGAGGCAGGAGGTAACTATCTACAATTCGACTTCCCGCTCTATCCGTACCTCGTCGACCCGACGTGGGTCGCGCGCTTCGAGGCGCGAGGCCACCCCGTCGCAGATCTCGTCGACGCCGCCATCGCGGCCGATACCGCCGTGCTCGAGGGCATCCCCGACGAGGTGACCGTGGCGCTGCACATCTGTCGAGGGAACTTCCGTTCTTCGTGGATGTGCGAGGGCTCGCTCGAACCCGTCGCCGAGCGCGTGTTCGGCGAGCTCCCGTACGACGCGTTCCTGGTCGAGTGGGACGACCTCGGACGAGACGGTGGGTTCGAGCCGGTGCGCTACCTCAGAGGGGGTTCGACGATGGTCATGGGGATCCTCTCGACGAAGACGCCCGTCCTCGAGGCCGAGGACGATCTCCTTCGGAAGATGGACGTGGCGGCCGGGTTCGTAGACGGCGACCTTGACAGGCTTGCGATCAGCCCGCAGTGCGGGTTCGCGAGCGTGATGGTGGGCAACGAGATCGACGAGGACACACAGTGGCGCAAGCTCGAGCTGGTCGCCCGTGTCGCCGACCGGCTCTGGGGATGAGCGGCGATAGCGGTCTCAACGCGGCACTTGCGTGGTCATTCACGTTGGATAACCATGCCCTGACGCATGATCACGCTGATCGGCGAGCCCTCGACGGAGCTCCTCGAGCGGCAGGGCGAGCTGGACGCGCTGGCCGCGTTGCTCGATGACGTGCGTGAGCATCGACGTGGCTGGCTCGTGCTCGTCGCGGGGGAGGCCGGGGTGGGGAAGACGGCGCTCCTGCGGCGCTTCTGCGACGAGCATCGGAGCTCGGCTCGGATCCTTTGGGGTGCCTGCGATGCGCTGTACACGCCGAGTCCGCTCGGGCCGCTGATCGAGGTCGCGGAGTCGAGCGGGGGCGAGGTGGAGGCGCTCGTCCACGGCGCAGCGAAGCCCTACGAGGTCGCCACCGCTCTCATGCACGAGCTTGGCAGGCATGCGCCGAGCGTGCTCGTGCTCGAAGATGTTCACTGGGCCGACGAGGCGACCCTCGACGTGGTTCGCCTGCTCGGGCGCAAGGTGGAAGGTGTTCCCGCGCTCGTCCTCGTGAGCTACCGCGACGAGCTCGATCGGGTGCATCCGCTGCGGGTCCTGGCGCGGCGAGCTCTCGACCAGCCAGGCGGTGAGGCGGCTGCGGGTCGATCCGCTCTCGCCGGAGGCCGTCGCCCGACTCGCCGAACCGCACGGCGTCGACGCCGTTGTTCTCTACCGAAACACTGGCGGGAACCCGTTCTTCGTCACGGAGGTCCTGGCGGCGGCCGACGCCGAGATCCCGAACACGGTCCGGGACGCGGTCCTCGCCCGCGCGGCGCGTTTGAGCCCCGAGGCGCGGGACCTGCTCGAAGCCGTCGCCGCCGTTCCGCCTCGCGGCGAGACTCTGGCTCCTGGAGGCGCTCGCGCCGGAGGCCATCGATCGCGTCGAGGAGTGCCTCGCCTCCGGGATGCTGAGCTCGGATCCGGAAGGCGTCGTCGTTCCGCCACGAGCTCGCTCGGCTGGCGATCGAAGAGTCACTCCCGTCGGATCGGCGCATCATCCTGCACCGGAAGGCGCTCGGAGCGCTCGCGGATCCGCCGACCGGTTCTCCGGATCTCGCGCGGCTCTCGCATCATGCGGAGGCAGCCGGCGATGCGGAAGCGGTGTTGCGTTTCGCGCCAGAGGCGGCCGCTACGCGCGGCCTCGCTGGGCGCGCATCGGGAAGCTGCCGCCCAGTACGCGCGGGCGCTTCGGTTCGGTGACCACCTGCAGCTCGAGGAGCGGGCCGAGTTCCTCGGTCGCCGCGCCGCAGAGTGCTACCTCGCGGACGAGAACGACGAAGCGATCGAGGCGCAGCGCGCCGCGCTCCAGTGTTACCGGGAGCTCGGTGACCGCCGCAGGGAGGGCGATTCGCTCCGTTTCGCTGTCGGAGATCCTCTGGTGTCCGGGCAGGATCGCGGAATCCCAGCGAGCGGGTCGGGAGGCCGTGGCCATCCTCGAGGAGCTCCCCCCGGGGCGCGAGCTCGCCATGGCCTACAGCCAATCTCGCGTTCTTCGTGGAGCGATGTCGCCTTGAGCCAGCGTGCGCTCGAACTGGCTGAGCGGCGTGGACGACACCGAGATCGTCGTCCGTGCGCTCGCCTGCCTCGGCTTCGCGGAATCGCTGCAGAGGCATGTCGGAGGGGGTCGAGAAGCTCACTCGCGCCCTGCAACTCGCCGGTCGCGCGGCACTCCCCGAACAGGTTGGGAATGCGTTCGACTTGCTCGCTATCGCTTTCGTGCACACCCGTTCATACGCGTCCGCGAGCGAGTACCTCGATGCAGGCATCCGGTATTGCAGCGAGCACGGGCTCGAGCTCTACCGTCTCTATCTCCTCGCGTATCGCGCTCGATCGGAGCTCGATCGGGGGCAGTGGGCAGACGCCGCCGCCACCGCCGCGGCCGTCGTCCGCGTTCCGCGGGCGTCGACGATGCCTCGCACCATCGCTCAGGTCGTGCTCGGGCTCGTTCGAGCGCGGCGAGGAGATCCCGGCCAGTCGGCGCCGCTGGACGAAGCCTGGGCCCTCTCGGAGTCGACGGGTGAGTCGCTGCGGTTCGGGCCGGCGGCGGCCGCCCGAGCCGAGGCCGCGTGGCTCGAGGGCAGGCATGAGGCGGTCGCCGGTGTCTACCCAGGCGGCGCTCGAGCTCGCCACGCGAGAGAGGCTCCCGTGGGTGATCGGCGAGCTCGCCTCCTGGCGCTGGCGCGCAGGCATCGAGGAGGCGGTCCCGGACCACGCTGCGGAGCCTTACGCGGTCCAGATCGCGGGCGACTGGTCCCGCGCGGCCGAGCTCTGGACCGACCTGGGCTGCCCCTACGAGGCGGCGCTCGCGCTTGCCGACGCGGACGAGGAGGAACCGCTGCGTCGTGCGTTGGACGAGTTGCAGCATCTTGGGCGCGCGTCCGGCTGCCGCGATCGTCGCGCGCCGGCTCCGCGCGCGCGGCGCGACCGGACTCCCGCGCGGGCCTCGCCCCACGACCGAGGTGAACCCTGTGGGGCTGACCGCGCGGGAGATGGAGGTTCTCGCGCTCTTGGCGCAGGGTCTTCGCAACGCGGAGATCGCCGAGCGCCTCGTCCTCGCCGCGAAGACGGTCGATCACCACGTCTCGGCGATCCTGCAGAAGCTCGACGTCCGAACGCGCGGCCAGGCGAGCGCCGAGGCGATCCGTCTCGGGCTCATCGGCCAAGACCGGTAGGTCCGGCTCCCAATCTGGGTAGTCCTCCCGATGCGTGCCGTGGGTGCTCGCGGCCTACCTTCGACGCGAGGGCTGGCGAGACGGAGGGAGGTGCGGATGCCACGGTACGTCGTAGAACGGACGTTCCCGGACGGCTGGCACGTTCCGGCGGACACAGACGGCGCCGAGCTGTGCCTCGCGATCGGTGAACGCAACGCCGATGAAGGCGTCACCTGGCTCCACTCCTACGTGAGTGACGACCGGACGAAGTCGTTCTGCGTTTACGAGGCGCCGACCCCGAGGCGATCCGCAGGACCGCCGCACGGAACGATCTCCCCGTCGACGTGATCACGCAGGTCCGAGTCCTCGATCCGTACTTCTACGACTGAGGAGGATCCATCCATCGGATGTCCGAGAGGAGAAGGCCGTGAGGAGAACCCGCATCATCACGCTTTTCGCGATCGTCGTGAGTGTGATCACCGGATCGATCGCTGCCGTTCCGGCAGGGGCACACGCTCGGAAGGCCCCGACGCCTCCGATGCAGGTCACGTTGCTTGCGGATGGGCTCCAAGGCTCGGTCGGCGCAACCATCGGGCCTGATGGCGCGCTCTACGTCCCCGAGGCAGCAGCTCGGCCAGATCACACGCATCGATCCCACGACCGGCAACGCCACGACGTTCGCAAGTGGACTCCCGCCTCAGGTGATCCCCCTCGGTGGGGCGATCGACGTCGCGTTCGTCGGACAACCATGTACGTGTTGGTGACGGTCGTAGGTCCGGACGTCGGGGGAAACAGCGTCGTCGGCATCTACCGGAGGGACGGATCGGGGGGCTTCTCGGTCTTCGCCGACCTCGGCACCTGGTCGATCGACCATCCCCCCGCGACCGCGTTCGATCTACCGGACGGCGTCCAATTCGCGCTCCAGCCCGTCCCCGATGGGTTCCTCGTCTCGGACGGACACCACAACCGGGTCCTCCACGTGTCGTCCACGGGTGAGATCACGCAGCGGATTCAGTTCACGAACATCGTCCCCACGGGGCTGGCGGTGACTCACGGCACGGTCTTCCTGGCTCAGGCAGGCCCGATCCCTCATGTCCCGGCGACGGGGAAGGTCGTCTCGTTCCCGTTGAACGCTGCCGGGCCGAACGCTCACGAGTTGCGTCCGGTTTCAGCCTGCTCGTCGACGTCGAACCCGGTCCCGACGGGGCGCTCTACGCGCTCTCGCAGGGTGACTCGCCGGGCAACGTCCCCCCGGCGAGTCCGGCGGCGCCGGACAGCGGTGAGCTGCTCCTCGTCAACCGAAACGGTTCGTTCTCCGTGCTGGTCGACGAGCTGGACCTGCCAACCTCGCTCGATTTCGTCGGGTAACACCGCGTTCGTCACCACCCTGAACGGAGAGGTCTGGAAGATCACGAACGTCTCGAAGTTCGATCAAGCAGTAGCCCGAAGGGCCGGCACTAAGGGGGACGCTGCTGGTTCGGCCGTTCTCTCCACGCTTGAACGGTGATCCGCGAGACGGGCGGCCCGCATCCGGGCCGCCCGCTTCGCATGTCGATCAAGCGCGCGGGTTGAGTTGCGGCGTCCGGGAGGATCGTCGGATCCGCGGCTCGACGACGACCCTCCCGAACACGCGTCGGTGGGGGAACCCCAACCAAGGACGGATAGGCTCTGCAACCGTGGCGGATGCCCGAAGGGAGCAGGGACCCGACCGCGTCACCCTCGTGGCCTTCGGTCTGTTCGTGACGCTGGCGGGCGGCAACGTCATCGCGTCCGGTACATCTCCTGCGAGGCGTGCGAGCTCGATCCGTTCTGGGCCGCCGCGACGCGCTTCCTGCTCGCTTCCGCTGATCTTCGTCGTCATCGCGCTCGCGCTCCGAACCGGGATGCCACGCGGTCGAGCCCTCCTCGGCGCCGTGCTCTACGGCGTGTTGGGGTTCGGCGCTGCGTTCGCGTTCGCCTACTGGGGGTTGCAGCGTGTCTCCGGAGGTCTCGGGGCCATCCTGCTCGCGACCGTTCCCCTGCTCACGTTCGTGTTCGCGCTCGCGCATCGGCAGGAACGGTTCCGGTGGGGCGGGCTGGCGGGCGGGATCCTCGCGATCGCCGGGATGGCGGTGATCTTCCGCGAGGGGGTCGGCGCCGGGGTTCCGCTCAGCTCGTTGCTGGCTCTCCTCGCGGGCGCCGCCTGCTTCGCCGAGACCGGCATCGTGGTGAAGGCGTTCCCGCCCGTGCATCCGCGGCGATGAACGCGATCGGACTGGGCGTGGGTGGGCCATGCTGCTCGCGCTCAGCGCGATCTACGGCGAGGCCCACGTCGTTCCCGAGCTCACCAGGACGTGGCTCGCGCAGGCCTACCTCGTGATCCTCGGCTCGGTCGTGGTCTTCACCCTGTACGTCTTCGTGCTGCGCCGCTGGACGGCCAGCGCGTCTCGTATGAGGGCGTGCTGATCCCGCTGGTCGCGATCGTCCTGGCGTGGTGGCTGCAGGACGAACGCATCACGTGGGCGTTCGCCGCACGCTCGGTCCTGGTGTTGATGGGCGTCTACCTCGGCGCGCTCCGCCGGCCGGTCGAAGAGCAGGTCCCCGAGGCCGTCCGGGTACCATCCGAGCGATGATCGGGAACGAACCTCCGCTGCGGCTCGACGCCCCGCGCGAAGAGGTGCTCGAACACGCGGTCAAGCTGGTCGCCGAGGCCTGGCAGAGCTTCGATCGATACCGGCCCGAGGAACCTCCCCTCGACGAACGCGTTCGGCGGCTCCTGCAGACCGAGCTCCCGACCGGCCCCGCCTCCGCTCACGAGGCGGTCGACGACGCCGCCCGGATCCTCGACGAGTCGATCGCGCAGCCCCGGCCCCGATATTTCGTCGGCGTCGGTTCGAGCGGACTCGAGATCGGAACGATCGCGGACCTGCTCGCGCACACGTACGACATCAACCTCGCCGTCGACGCGCGGGCGGCGACGCTTGTCGAGAAGCAAGCGGTCCGGTGGGCGGCCGAGTTCATCGGCTACGCGCCCGACGCCGCGGGGGCGTTCACGAGCGGCGGCACGGTCTCGAACACGACCGCGCTCGCCGCCGCGCGCGAACACGCGTTGCCCGGTTCTCGCTACGAGGGCCTGGGCGGAAAGCGGGTGGCGATCTACTGCTCGCAGGAGGTGCACTACTCGGTCACCCGAGCCGTCGAGACGCTTGGCGTCGGCTCCGCCAACCTGCGCGCGATCCCGCTCGGGCCCGAACGCGGGCTCGTCCCGGAGGCCCTCGCGGACGCGATCGACCGGGACCTCGCCGACGGGGTCACGCCGATCGCCGTGGTGGCGAGCGCGGGCACCACGCTCACCGGCGCGATCGATCCGCTCGCGGCGATCGCGGACATCTGCGAGGAGCGAGGCGTGTGGTTCCACGTCGACGGCGCCTACGGGCTGCCGGCCGTCGCCGCTCGACCCGAGCTCTTCATCGGGTTCGAGCGCGCGAACTCCGTCTCCGTCGACGCCCACAAGTGGCTCTACCTGCCGAAGGCGTGCGGGATCCTGCTGGTGCGCGAGCAGGAGGCCCTCGTGGCGTCGTTCGGGCACGAGCAGGGGTACCTGCCGCACCAGCGGCACGAGCTGCACGCGATGGAGACGACGTTCGAGTACTCGAGACCCTTCCGTGCGCTCAAGTTCTGGCTCGCGATGCGGGTGCACGGGGCGGCGGCGTTCGCCGAGGCGATCGAACGCAACCTGGGGCAGGCCCAGCTCCTGTACCGAACGGTCTCGGCCAGGGACGACTTCGAGGTGCTCGCGCCGCCGAAGCTGTCGATCGTGGCCTTCCGTCACGCGCCGGCCGGGGTCGGGGACGTCGGCTCCCACAACCATCGGCTGGCCCAGGAGATCCAAGCCGACGGGCGCGTGTGGATGTCGAGCGCGCTGGTCGACGACGAGGTCTGGCTTCGCCCGTGCTTCGTGAACTTCCGAACCACCGAGGAGGACGTGCTCGACGTCGTCGAGATCGCGGCCGAGCTCGGCGAGCGCCTGTTCGGGGTTGAGGGCGGCTACTGCGTCCGCGACGACGACCCACAGCTCGTTCGCCCGTCTACACTGCTCGCGCCCGAGCGCATAGGTCCAGCGTCGTAGAGCCACCGGTGACCGGGTCGACCTTCGAGATCGTGCCGTCCCCGTTGTTCGTCACCCAGAGGGCGCCGAGCCCTGAGGCGAGATCCGTCAGTCGGACCCCGACCCAGACGGGCGAACGGAGGGCACCGGTGTCGGGGTCGAGCGGCGTTACGACGCCCGCGTCGGTGTCGAGGTACCAGACCGCTCCGGCGCCGGCCTCGAGGTCGTCGATGTCGCCCGGCATCGCGATGGCGTTCCAGGCTGGAGTGTCTCCATGCCGACGGGGGTGATCGTGCCGGTGAGATCGTCGGCGACCCAGACCGCACCGAAGCCGGCGGTGATGCCGCTGGCGCTCTGGCCGACGTCGATGCTCTCGATCACCTCTGCGGTCCTCGGATCGATCTCGGTGAGCTGACCGTGGACAGGACGGCCCAGACCCGCCCACCCCCCGCAGTGACGTAGACCGACACGATCGAACCCTCTGCTAGCTCGATGTCGCCCAGGGGCCGGAGGTCGGTGGCCGAGACGCGCGCGATGCCGGTGTCGGTCGCGCCCAGACCAGGCGCTCAGCGAGCGCGAACGAGGGGTCGTGTTGATGGTTCCGATCGTCACCGCATCGATGCCGGCCGGCTCGGCGGCATCCACACGGCCGAGCGTCCCGCTCACGGCATCCGACGGCGCCTTCTCCGACGGCGACCGCCGGAGATCCCCTCCGGAGCCGGCGCTGGTCGCGTGACCGAGAGGATCGCACTGTCATTCGCGTCGATCTGGACGAGCGAGTTCACGGGATGGTCGCGCCGGTCGAGGCGTCCGGAGGGGCAGTGGAGGGGTCGTCGTCGGAAAGGACCGCGATGGAGACCACGATGGCGATGGCCAGGAACGCTGCCACCGCGCCGGCGACCCACCGGCGCCCCGCTGGTCGTGCCGAACCGCGCGACCTTTGAGCGCATCGGCCATCTCTCCCGGCGTCGCGAACCGATCCTCAGGCCGCTTGGCCATCGCCTTCTGGACGGTCGCCACCAGTCCGGGGAACATGCCCGGCCGCTTCGAGCTCGGCCGTGGGGAGGTCCTCAAGGTGCGCGTACATCGTGGCGACCTCGAGCCCTGCGGAACGGGGAGCACCGGTCAGGCACTCGTACAGCACGCATCCGAGCGAGTACACGTCCACCCGGCCGTCGATCTCTCCGCCCTTGATCTGCTCAGGCGCAACGTAGTCGATCGTCCCCATGAACTGACCGGTCCTGGTGAGGTCCGTGTGCAGCTTCGTGCGCCGGATCAGCCCGAAGTCGGTCAGGTAGGCGTGGTCACGTGCATCGAGCAGGATGTTCCCGGGCTTGACGTCGCGGTGGATCAGCCCGCGGTCGTGCGCCGCCTGGAGGGCGTCCGCGATCTCGCCGCAGATCCGGCTGGCGCGGTTCGGGAGAGGCTTCCCTCGCGGCGAGCAGCGTCCCGAGATCGGTGCCCTCGATGTAGCGCATCGCGAGATACAGATGCCCATCGGACTCCCCGGCGCCGTAGATCGGCACGATGTGCGGTGCTCGGTCGAGGCGGCCGCGTTCGATTCGCGGATGAACCGCTCGCGGAACACCGGTCCGAGGCTACGTCCGGCGCAAGCAGCTTCAGCGCTACCCGCCGCTCGGGGAACTCCTGATGGCGAGGTAGACGACGCCCATCCCTCCACGACCGATCTCGGACTCGATCCGAAGCCGGCGATCTCGCGCTCCTGATCCCCTCCACGGCAGCTTTGTACACCGCTCGCGGCTGGTGCGGTGGAACGACACTCGTCAACTACACTGCAAGGGCCCACAGGAGGGAACCCGAACGAGATGACCGAGCCGCTCGTCGGCGTCGTGATGGGATCGGCGTCCGACTGGGAGACGATGCAGCACTGCGCCCGGCAGCTGGAGGCGTTCGGCGTCCCGTTCGAGACCCGCGTGCTCTCGGCGCATCGGACCCCGCGCGAGCTCACCGCTTGGATCGCGGACGCCGAGTCCCGAGGCGCGGAGGTGTTCATCGCGGCCGCCGGCATGGCCGCGGCGCTCCCCGGCGTCGTCGCCGCGCAGACGACGCGGCCGGTCCTCGGCGTCCCGATGGAGTCCAAGCTGGCTGGGGGGCTCGACTCGCTGCTCTCGATGGTGCAGATGCCGGGTGGGATCCCCGTCGGCGTGCTCGCCGTCGGCAAGGCGGGCGCCGTGAACTCGGCGATCCTGGCCGCGCAGATCCTCGGGCGCTCGCGTCCCGAGTTCGACGAGGCCGTCCGCAAACACCGCGAGGCCAAGGCCGCGGAGATCCTCGCCAACCTCGACCCTTCCGAGGCATAGCCGACGGCCTACCTGACCTGCCCGGCGGCAGGTGTGAGACCGATGAGGCGCCCGGGTTCAGTCCTCCGGGTCGCTCCGCGTGTCTGCCTGGCCTGGGGTGGAGAGCTCGTGCAGCCGATCCTCGGCGGCGGAGTGAGCCGCGGCGTGTGCGGGCTCGTGCCCGGTCATCGTGCGCAGGAACACGTCGCGTTCGAGCGAAAGGAGCCGTACCTGAGACGACGCGGTGACGGTGGCCGTTCGCGGAACGTCCCGGAGCAGGGCGATCTCGCCGACGTGATCCCCGGGTCCGAGCGTCGCCACGTGGTTCCCGCTCGTGGTCACGTCCGCGTGGCCGTCCGCGATCACGTACACGCGATCGCCGACGTCTCCTTCGCGGATCACGACGGTGCCCGCCGATACGACGACCGGGACGCTGTTACGAGCGAGTCGCTCGAGCGCCGACGGGGGGAGCGGTTCGAAGAGCGACGTCGCGCGGAGGAGCGCGAGGTCCTCGGCCGGGACCCTCGCGCCGACGTCGACGGCTCGAAGTCCCCGGCGGAGCGCCAAGCACACGACGGGGACGATCGCGCCGGCGATCACGAAGGTCCACGCGGTACCGAGCGACGCCACCAGGGCCGCACCGGCGAAGGCGCCGAGGCCCTCGCTCCCCATGTACACGGACTCGAGCACGCCGAGGGAACGGGTGAGCTTCTGGTCCGGGATCAGGCGCTGCAGCATCGTCCTGCCCGAGACGTCGTACAGGACCGCGCCGGAGCCGGCGACGCCGAGCAAGACCGGGGCGAGCGGGGGGAAGGCTCCGATCGCCGACACCGGAACCCCGTACAGGAACGATCCCGCTCGGAAGGCCGGGAACAACCGTTCGCGGCTGCCGGCGACCACCGCGATCGCGGCGCCGATCACCCCGCCGATCCCGAGCGCGGCGCTCAGGGCGCCCACACCCGTCTCACCGATCCCGAGGACGTCCAGCGCGAGGACGACGATCAGGACGTCGATGAAGCCGAGCACGAAGGTCCACAGTCCGAGCGTGCCGACGAGGACGCGCGGCCGAGGATCGGACCACACGTAGCGGAAGCCCGCACCGAGCTCGCGGAACACCGCGGACCGCTCATGCTCCGGCTCGGCCGGTGGTCCCGGCGTTCGGATCCGCACGATCAGGACCGAACCGACCCCGAGGAGGACGGCGAGCGCGGCGTACACGAGTCCGGGTCCGGAGATCCCGAACGATCCGCCCAGCGCGAAGAAGATCGTCGCGAGCAACGGTCCGAGGAGCGCGCTCATGCTCTCGATCAGACCCGCGGCCGTGTAGGCCGTGGTGAGCTCGGTCGGGTCCCGAGCGAGCCACGGGAGGAGCGCCCCGTGGGTCGGGCGCACGAGGGTCAGGATCCAGCCCACCGAGCATGCGGCGGCATAGACGACCAGCGCGGGCGCGTCGAGCAGGGCGGCCGCAGCCGCCGACGCGCACGCGACGCACATGGACGCCTCGGCGAGCAGGAAGACGCGCTCGCGACGGAAGCGGTCGCCGAGGACCGACCCGAGCGGGGCGATCACCGCCGCGGGGATCAGCTGGACCAGGGAGATGACGCCGACCGCTGCCGCACCGCCCTCGTCGAACGCGAACACCATGAGCGCGATGAAGCTCGCCCATTCGCAGATGCTGAACGCGACGAACGCCAGCTGGGCTCGGGCGAGGTTCGGATTGCGGAAGGACGAGACGAGGGCCCGCGCCGAAACCCCGAGATCCCTGCGGATCTCGGCGATCGCGGAAGTCGAACTCACGCTCTGATCGTCGATCGGGTTCTCCTTCGCCGGGCCTCGTGGCCTCGTCCGTGCGTGTCCGCAGAACGTGACACGCGGGTGCACGTTACGCCCGATCGTGAACCCCTTCCTCACCCGTCGTCACGTAGGTACGCTGGACGCGATGGCGACCGCCGTGTGGACGGGGACCCTGTCCTTCGGGCTGATCACGCTGCCCGTCCGCCTCTACCCCGCGACCCAGCCCAAGGACGTGCGGTTCCACCTCTACGACCGCGAAGGACGACGCATCCGGTACCAACGGGTCGTGGAGACCGACGAGACGTCACCCGGGATCGACCGGTCCGACGCTCCGAGGACCGAGCGGGAGGAGGAGGAAGCCCCGCTCGTCGGTGGGGGCGAGCCCGAACGCCCGACGGTCCCGGTCGAAGCGCCGGTCGCATGGGAGGACGTCGTCCGCGGCGTGGAGACCGACGAGGGTGACGTCGTGACGGTTCCGCGGGAGGAGATCGAGCGGATCCGTCCGGAGCGGAGCCGGTCCATCGACATCGAGGACTTCGTCGAGCTCGCGCAGATCGACCCGGTCTTCTTCGAGAAGAGCTACTACGCCGTCCCGGCATCGACCGAGGCGACCAAGCCCTACGTCCTGTTCCACCACGCGATGCGCGAAGCCGGACGCATCGGGGTCGGCCGCTTCGTGCTTCGGACCAAGCCGCACCTCGTCGCGATCCGCCCGATGGAGAAGGTGTTGGCGGTCGAGACGATGTTCTTCGGCGACGAGGTGCGCGATCCCGCGGCGCTCGTCCCCGGCCTGGACGGGGTCGAGGTCGACGAGCGGGAGCTGGATCTCGCCGTCACGCTCATCGATACGCTGAAGACCGAGTGGGACCCGGCGGCCTACGCGGACACCTACCGAGATGAGCTCCTCCGTCTGCTGGCCGAGCGAACCCCGTCGAAGAAGCCGGCCGCCGAGCCGAGCGCGGTGTCGGGATCGGCCGTCGAGGAGCTCATGGCCGCCCTCAGGGAGAGCGTCGAGGCCGCCAAGCGGGATCGATCGAAGCGGTCGCGCAAGAAGGCTGCGGGCTAGGGGGCGGCTACGTTACCGCGACGTCGACCAGGATCAGCTCGCTCGTCGACCTGGCCGCGATCTCGACCCGTTGCTCGGCCGTGATCTGCGCCGCGGAGCCCGTCTCCATGCGCTCCCCGTTGACGCCGACGTCACCCTCGATCACGTACAGGTAGGCGCCCCGCCCGGTCGCGAGCGGATGCTCGAGCGACCGGCCGGCGTTCAGGCGCGAGACCGAGACGCTCGCGTCCTGGTGGACGAGCACCGCGTCGCCTCCGCCCCCGCTGATGGCCTCGAGCCACCGGTCGGTCCGGTCTTCGGTGGTGAACACCTTCTGCTCGACGCCCGGCGCAAGGCCTCGTTCCGCCGGCATGATCCAGATCTGGATGAACCGCATCGGCTCGGCCGCCGATGCGTTCCGCTCCGAGTGGAAGGCACCGCTCCCGAGCGTCATCCGCTGCACCGAACCCGCGGGCAGCGGTCCCGGCGGACCCCCGACGTTGTCCTCGTGGCCGAAGAGGCCCTCGACGACGTACGTGAGACCTTCGATGTCGCGGTGCGGGTGCATCGGCCAGACGGCGCCCGGCACGAGCCGGTCGTCGTTGAAGACCCGCATCGTTCCGAACGACGTGTACTCCGGGTCGACGTAGGTGTCGAACGAGTAATGCCAGCGGGCCCGGAACCAGCCGCCGTCCACGTCGGAGATCTCGTCATCCCTTCGGATCTTCAGCACCATCGGATCGTCCCTCGACGGGTCGACGGAGCCGTCATGGTAGTCGCGTCCTGAGCCGCCGGGTCGCCACGTGGGAGACGCGGCTCTCGCCCAGAATTGTTCACGGAGCGGCCACGGAGCGGTACGCGGGGCCGTCACGAGGAGCCCGTAGTTTTGCGGTGATGAGCCCCTCCATGACCGTGGCCGACTGCCCGGAGTGCCGTGGCGTCAACACGGTGATCTTCGGAACCTGCGGTGTGTGTTTCGCCGAGTTCTTCGAGGACGACGACGATCTTCAGCCATGGCGGGACCAGCTTCCCTCTCTCGTTGGGCCGCCTCGCCTCGCCACAGGCGAGGACACCCGCCATGGCTGAGCTCTCGCGCTCGTTCGGCTCGAACGTCAGATCTTGTCGAAGAGTTCTCGGAGCTTCCTCTCGACGTCACCCGCTGACTCTCCCGTCCGTTCCTTGATGACCCCGACCAGTCGGTCCCACTTCCCTTCGGTGCGATCGAGCTCGTCGTCGGTCAGGACGCCCCAGGCCTCCTTCACGCGTCCGCGCGCCTGATCCCATTTCCCTTCCATCTCGAGTCGCTTGCTGTCATCCACGGTGCTCACCTCCCGTGCGGTGAATCCCTGCCTCAGCAGAAGATGCTGACACCACCTGGGCCGATCAAGAGGCCGATGATGATGAGAACGATGCCGTACAGGACCGCACCGCGGACCAGCGTGACGACCCCGAAGATGACGAGGACCGCCGCGATGATCCACAGGATCGTTGCAACCCCGCCTCCACAATCGCGAGCAGCAATGACGAAGTCCATCGTTTTCCCTCCCTTCCGTCGCAGTCGGTCAGGGGATTACCCGATGCGGACGCTCGCCAATCCTCGGACCTCCTGTCAAGCGTCCTCGCGGCCTCGAGACGATGGGCAGGGTTCCGATCCCGGTCTCGCTCGTGCGCCGGGCAGGACTCGAACCTGCGACCCGCTGCTTAGAAGGCAGCCGCTCTGTCCAGACTGAGCTACCGGCGCTGGCCCGATTGTAGGGCAGCGCCGCGGGGCAGCCGCGTTCGGCTCAGAAGGTGACCGAGGCGGCGACAGACGTGCAGCGTGCGGAACACCGAGCGTTCGCGTCGCTTCGGTGGGGAGGCGTGGCCGCCACGGTAGCATCCGGCGTATGCCGTCGAGGGAGACGCCGGCGAAGACCCGCCCCAAGAAGGCGATACCCCCTCCTCGGGCGCAGAAGATGCCGAAGGCGGGCCCAAAGACCGTGGCGCGATTCGACGAGCTGGCCGAGACGTTCGTGGCGCGGGGCGCGGAGCGGTCGCAGATGTTCGGGATGCCGGTGCTGAAGGCCGGCGGCAAGGTGTTCGCGGGTACGTTCGGCGACGCGATGAACTTCAAGCTCGGCCCGGACGATCTCGAGGAGGCGCGGAAGCAGCCGGGCGTCGAGCCGTTCGAGCCGGCGAAGGGTCGTGCGATGAAGGAATGGGTGCTGGTCCCGCTCACCCATGCCGAGCGCTGGGCCGATCTCGCGGAGAGGGCCTTCTCGTACGTCTCGTGAGCGCGCGCCACCTCCGAACGAGCCGCGGGGTGTCGGGAGGGCGGGAGGCGGGGTCCTACAGCGGCGGCTGGTCGAGGATCTTGCGGGTGCGCCTGGCCATCCCCTCGAGGAGCCGGATCGCCAGGTTGGGCTCCTTCCGGAGCAGCTTGCGGAATTCCGAGCGCTCGATCCGGATCGTCTCGAGCGGCGTCTCGGCGACGACGGTGCGGGTCCGTGCGTCGCCGTCGAGGAGCGAGAGCTCGCCGAAGAACTCGCCCCGGCCGAGCTCCGCTTCCTTCTTGCCGCCGGGCGTCTTGCCGGCCACGACCTTCACCTTGCCGTTCGTGATCACGTAGAACGCCTTGCCGGGGTCGCCCGCCGTCACGATCACCTGACCCTCGTGGTAGATGCGTTCCTCGGACAGGGCCGCGATCCGCGAGAGATCCATGCGGGTGCAGCCCTCGAACAGCGGGACCCGGCCGAGGAGGTTGACCATCGGGCGTCGAGCGGCGGCCATGGGAGGCATCGTCGCAGCCCGAGGTCCCGTGCGCAAACGACGGCGGTCCCGGCCGCGAACGGCGGCGTAGGATGGCGCGATGGCGCGCACGGTCGCTTCGCTGATCGGCGGTCGAGCTCGTGAGGGCGCGCCGGGCGGCACGCTGGAGATCCCGAACCCCACACGGCTCGTCGACGTCGTCGCCACCGCGCGGCTGGGCGATCCCACGACCTTCGTGGAGGCTTGCGCCGCAGCCCGGGATGCCCAACCGCGCTGGGCGCGCGTGCCGGCACCCGTCCGCGGCCGCGCGATCCAGCAGCTCGGCCGGCTCGTCGAGGAGAACGCCGAGACGCTCGCCCGGATCATGACCCTTGAGATCGGCAAACCCCTCGCCGAAGCCCGTGGCTCGGTGCAGGAGGTCGTCGACACGTGCAACTTCTTCGTGTCGGAGGGCCGTCGCCTGTACGGCATGACGGTCCCGTCCGAGCTGCCCGACAAGCAGCTGTTCACGTTCCGGAACCCGGTCGGCGTCGCGGCGATCGTCACGGCGGGGAACTTCCCGGTCGCCGTTCCCTCCTGGTACCTGGTCCCGGCGCTCTTGTGCGGCAACACGGTCGTGTGGAAGCCGGCCGAGTATGCGCCGGCCACCTCCGAGGCGCTCGCGCAGCTGTTCCTGCACGCCGGCTTCCCCGAGGGCGTCTTCAACATGGTGCTCGCGGACGGCGCCTCGACGTTCGACGGCCTCTCGCAGGCGCTGGAGGCGGGGCTCGTCGACAAGGTGGGGTTCACCGGCTCGAGCGAGGTCGGTCGGCGTCTCGGGCGAGCTCTGCGGCCGGCATCTCCAGACGCCGTGTCTCGAACTCGGTGGCAAGAACCCGCTCGTGGTCATGCGCGACGCCGAGCTCGACCTCGCCGTCGAGGGCGCGCTGTTCAGCGGGTTCGGCACCGCGGGGCAGCGATGCACGTCGCTCGGCACGGTGATCGTGCACGAGCGCGTGCACGACGAGTTCCTCTCGCGATACGCGAACGCGGTGGAGACGGCGGCGATCGGCGATCCGTTCGAGGACGTGCTCTACGGGCCGATGATCTCGTCGCGCTTCTACGATCGCTTCCTCGGGTGGCTCGACTGGGTGCAGCCGCATCACGTGCTCTCTGGCTCGAGCGGCACCGGGCGGATCACGCGCGACAACCCGCGAGCGGGGTTCGTCGGCGATCCGGAGGCGGGGCTGTTCGTGCACCCGACGATCGTCGACGGGGTGACGGCGGACGACGACCTGTACAAGCAGGAGACGTTCGGTCCGATCGTGGGCGTGGCGACGTTCGGCGACTTCGACGAGGCGATGGCGCTCGCGAACGGCCACGGGTACGGCCTGTCGTCCTCGATCTACACGACGGATCCCCTCAACGTGTTCCGGTTCCGCGAGCGGATCTCGGCCGGCATGGTGAGCGTGAACAACTCGACCACCGGCGCGGAGGCGCACCTACCGTTCGGCGGCAACGGGCGGAGCGGGAACGGCGCGCGCCAGTCCGGCGTGTGGGTGCTCGACCAGTTCACGCGGTGGCAGGCGATGAACTGGGACTACTCGGGCAAGCTGCAGAAGGCCCAGATGGACGTCGCGGACCTGTCGGCCGACCCCTCGTTCCGGCTGCCCGAGCCGTGACCGACGTCACGAGGATCCGGGCCGGACGCCTGGTCGAGGTCGTCGCCGGCGAAGTGCTGACCGATCAGCTCCTGATCGCGCGTGGCGAGCGCATCGAGTCGGTCGGACCGTATGACGACGGTCCCGTCGACGTCGACCTGTCGAACCACACCGTGCTTCCCGGCCTGATCGACTGCCACGCGCACCTCATCGGCGAGGTCGAGAGCGGGCACGGGTACGCGGCGCTCGTGCAGCGCACCGGGGCGCAGGAGGCGCTTTCCGGGGTTCGGAACGCGCGGGACACGATCATGGCCGGCTTCACGAGCGTCCGGGACGTCGGGACCTTCCGAGCGTTCGTCGACGTCGCGCTTCGCGATGCGATCGAGGCCGGCGACGTGCTCGGTCCGCGGATGCTCTGTGCGGGCGCGTACGTCACGAGCTCGGGCGGCGGGGGCGACGTGACCGGCCTCGCGCCCGACGTCGACGCCGTGGTCCCACGGGATCTGCGCTTCGGCGTCGCGAACTCGCCCGACGAGGTCCGCAAGGCCGTGCGCGAGATCCTGCACGGCGGCGCCGACTTCATCAAGGTCATCGCGACCGGGGCGGTCCTCACCGAAGGGACCGTCCCGTCCGCGCCCGAGTTCAGCGAGGCCGAGATCCGAGCGGCGGTCGAGGAGGCTGCGCTGTACGAGACGCACGTCGCGGCCCACGCCCACGGCGCCGAGGGCATCAAGCGCGCCGTTCGGGCCGGCGTCCGTTCGATCGAGCACGGTTCGCTGATGGACGACGAGTCGATCGCGCTCATGGCCGAGCACGGAACCTTCCTGGTCGCCGACGTCTGGATGGGGGACTGGTCGATCGAGCAGGGCGAGCGCGAAGGCTGGTCGCCGGACGTCATGCGCAAGCTGCGCGAGACGACCGACGTGCAGCGCGAGGGGTTCGCCAAGGCCGTCGAGGCGGGCGTGCGGATCGCGTTCGGGACGGACAGCGGGACCTACCCGCACGGGATGAACGCCAAGCAGTTCGCGTCCATGGTCAAGTACGGCATGACTCCGCTGGAGGCGATCCGCTCCGCGACGGTCGTCGCGGCCGAGCTCCTGGGGTGGCGCGACCGGGTCGGCGCGCTCGAGCCGGGTCTGTTCGCCGACCTGGTCGCGGTGGAGGGCGACGTGATGAACGACGTCGACCTGCTGACCGACGTCGCGTTCGTGATGAAGGGCGGCCGGGTCGTCTCGGCTACCTGAGGTCTCCGGTTTCACTCCGGTCGCGGTCCAGGGGTACGCTTCCGTCGTCCTGACGGCAGCAACGCGGGATGTGGAAGGAGCACGCCGATGAAGACCTGTCCGTACTGTGCCGAGGAGATCAAGGACGCGGCGATCAAGTGCCGCTGGTGCGGTTCGTGGCTCGTGGATGAGATCCCCGCCGGCGCGGTGGGTCCTCCGAAGCGCGCCGAGGCCCCCAGGAAGCCCCGAAGGTCGAGACGCCCAGGGTCGAGGAGAAGGAGGTCGCTCCGCCACAGGCCACGCGGACGGCGCCCCTCGCGACGGCCCAGCCGAAGGCGGAACCCGCGCCCACGGTTGCGCAGCCGGTCGCCCAGGCCCCGGCGGCAGCGACTGCTCAGCCCGCCGCGGCGCAACCCACGCCCGTGGAAGCCAAGATCGAGTTCACGCACACGGGCTCGCGCTACCTGCTCGGGTTCGCGCCTGACCACTTCGGGATCTGGGACAGGAACACACCGCAGCAGCCGGTCGAGACGTTCCCGCGCAACGACGACGGATGGGCCGCCGCCTGGGCCCGTTACGCGGCCATCGAGACGAGCTGGATGGACCTGCGCACGGGACAGAAGTCCGGGTAGCCCCGAGCCGTTGATGAAGTCCCGGTCCTGCTCGTCAAGGACCGCGATGATCGGACACGCGGAGCAGCAGATGCGGCTGTGGATAAGCTTCTAGCGTGGGTGATGAACCACTCGCCGAGATCGACCGAACCATCTCCGCGTTGCAGGATCCTACGCGACGTCGGATCCTCCTCGACTTCTACGTCCACCAGGCCGAATGGACAACGGCCGAGGTCGCCGAGGCGGTGGGCGTCCACAGAACCGTCGCTCATGCACATCTCGAGCGGCTGGTGGCACTCGGGTACCTGGTGTCAGGTCAGCGACGGGGCACGTCTGGCAAACCCGCCAAGCTGTACCGGCTCACCGGGCAGCAAATCGAACTCAGCTACCCTGTTCGGCGATTCGCACGGCTCGCGGCGGAGTTGGCCCAAGCTCTTCGCGGAGTGTCCGAAGGGATCGACGCCGCTCGGGAAGCCGGACGGGGGTATGGCGCGTCGCTGGTCACCAAGCCCGCGGACTCCCCCGAATCCGCGCTTCACCAACTCGCTCCGCTAGCTGCGCAATACGTGCTCGCGGACGGGGAGATCGTCGCGCGGAACTGCATCTTCCGTGAGGCGTGTGAGCAGGCCCAGGACATCGTCTGCGAGTTCCACGCCGGCATCCTCGAGGGCGCCTTCCAGAAGGCAGGGTTGGACCTGAGAACGGCAGCGTTCCGCGACTACGCAGAGAAGGGGTGCTCATTTCAGGTCTTGACCGGACGCGCTTCGATCTGATAAAGAGGCTTCCTAGCCTCTAAACCCTTCATAAAAGGGCATCCTATGCGTCACTCCCGGTCGCCAACGCGAGGTCCTCCTTCCGATCCTCTGACTCGTGATGAGGGAGTGATGAAGAGAGGAGAAGGACGATGGCTGAGCCGAGCCTGTACGAACGATTGGGTGGCGTGTTCGCCATCGCTGCGGTGATCGACCACTTCAGCGATGCGGTCGTCCAGAACCCGATCGTCGGCCAAGCATCGAAGAACCCCGAGCTTCGTGAATGGCATACCAACCAGCTGGACCGGCTCCCCGGGCTGAAGTTCATGCGCACGCTGTGGGTCTGCAACGTCGCCGGTGGACCCTTCTCGTTTTCAGCCACGAAGCCGGGAAGCACCCCCCTCGGGCTGGAGGAGGCCCATCGCGACCTCCACATCGCCCCCGAGGAGTTCGACGAGGTCGCGGCTGAGCTGGGACGCACGCTCGATCACTTCGGGGTCCCTCCGCGCGAGAAGGATGAAGTCCTGGCGGCCTTCGCGGCGCACAAGGGGGAAGTGACCGAGGGATCGATGGCGTCGGCCTGAGAGAGATCAGCACTCCACTCGAGGGACATTCCAGCGGAGAACTCTCGCGCATGGCGGCGTTCCGCCTCCTCGAACCTCCCTTCCTGCATCTGTCCCCGGGCCGTCCCGCAAGAGACCGGAAGAATGCCGCGAAAACGAAAAGGAGTCCTGAGTAGAAGGCGAGCGCCAGACGGCCTCTGACCTGGGATGCATGCCCTTACCCGAGGAGCGGGCGACGGGAATCGAACCCGCACCACCAGCTTGGAAGGCTGGAGCTCTACCATTGAGCTACGCCCGCGTGGCTCGTGAAGCCTAGCAACCTCAGAGGATCGCCCGGGCGAGCGCGGTCGTAAGGGTCGCGACGATCACGACGACGAGGAGCGGCGCCTTTCGCCAGATCGCGACCGCTGCGGCCGCCACGCCGATCACTCGCTCGTCGATCGCGAGCGCCTCCCCGTTCCCGAATGTCTGCCAGGCGACCAGCGCTCCGAGCAGGGCCGGCGCGAGGAGCTCGATCACGCGCGAAAGGCTCTCGGGGAGCGGGCGGCCGCCGAGCAGCACCGGGCCGATCGCCTTGATCGCGATGGTGCCCGCTCCGACCAACGCAACGACGAGCCACGTCTGGCTCATCGCTTCAACCCCAGCAGACATGCGGCGCTCGCCGCGATGATCGGCACACCGGCCGGCGCGAACGGCGTGAGCGCGAGGGCGATCCCCGCACCGAGGGCGGCCGCCGCGACGTGCCGCCGATCGCGGAGGAGGGGGACGAGGAGCCCAAGGAACAGGGCGGCGAACGCCGCGTCGAGCCCGAGGGCGGCCGGATCCCCGATCCCCTGCCCCACGATCGCGCCCACCGTCGTGCCCGCGACCCACGAGACGTACAGGACGACGCCGGCGCCGAGCAGCATGCTTCGGGAGAACCGGCCCTCGCCCTCGGCGGCGATCGCCCAGGACTCGTCGACGACGAGCTGCGCGTGGACGAACCTCGACACCACGGAACCGGTCAGGTACGGCGCGACCGAGATGCCGATCGGCGCGTACCTCGCGTTCAGCAGGAGTGCCGCCGCGACCGCCGCGGCGACCGTGCCGCCGTCACGGAGCACGGAGACCGAGGCGAACTGGGCCGAGCCGGCGAACGTCGTCGCCGACATCACGATCGGTGCAAGCCATCCGAACCCGACCGCGCGAGCGATCACGCCGAACGAGATCCCGAATCCGGCGACGGCGATCGCGAGCGGTCCGACGGCTCGAGCCCCGTCCCGGAAGGTCCGTTCGGCCATGTCCAAAGGTAGCAATGGCCCGTTAGAGTGCCCGGCGTGCACGTGCCCTTCCGGCTCGTCGACGTGTTCACGCCACGGCCGCTCGCCGGCAACCAGCTCTGCGTCGTCCCCGAACCGATCGAGATCGACGATGCGACGATGCAGGCGATCGCCAAGGAGATCGGGTTCTCGGAGACGACGTTCGTCACCGCCTCCGAAGCCGACCGGTACGCCATGCGGATCTTCACACCCGGGATGGAGCTCCCTTTCGCCGGACATCCGACGCTCGGCACGGCCTTCGTGATGGTGAGCGAGGGGCGAGTGAGGTCCCCGGCGACCCAGGTCGTCGCCGCCGGCGAGATCCCCGTCGAGGTCGACGTGGGCGCGGGTACCGCGTGGATGACGCAGCTGCCGGCCTCGTTCGGCCGCGTGTTCGAGGACCGCGACCTGATCGCCACGGCGATCGGCCTCGAACTCGAGGATCTCGCCGAACTGCCGGTGCAGCCGGTGTCCACCGGCCTGCCGCCCACGATCGTGCCCATCCGCGACGTGGAAACGCTCCGGCGCGCAGCCCGCAACGACCGAGCGATCGGGCGCGCGATCCGGGGGTCGGGAGGGGCGGAGCTCTACCTCTTCGCCATCGACGAGGGCGGCGGCGTGGTCGCTCGGATGTTCGAGGAGGGGTTCGACATCGGCGAGGACCCGGCGACCGGTTCGGCGGCGGGACCGTTGGGCGCCTACCTCGCCGAGCACGGTCTGGCCGGGATGCCGGGATCCGTCCTGATCCGGCAGGGCGAGCAGGTGGGTCGTCCGAGCGAGCTCCACGTCGAGGCCCGGCGTGAGGACGGCGCCTGGCGCGTTCGGGTCGGGGGAGGGGTTCACGTCGTCGGCCGGGGCGAGTTCGACCTCTGAGCCGTGCTTCGCATCGCTCGGCGCGGTACCTCGACGAGAACGGAGGCACCCTCGTAGGCTCTGTCCGTGCGCGTTCGCGTCGTCGTCCTGCTCGTGCTGATCACCGGCAGCCTGGCCTGGGTCGGAACGCAGGCGCTCTCGGGCAACCTCGTCTACTACGTCACGCCGACCGAGCTGCTGGAGCAGCATCCGGCCGCCGGTGAACGCCTTCGCCTGGGCGGGCAGGTGGTACCTGGCTCGGTGCACGATGCCGCCGGCGGCGTCGGCTTCGTGGTGACCGACGGGAGCAGCCGCATGAGCGTGGTGCACACGGGTTCGACGCCGGCCCTGTTCAGGACCGGCACGGGCGTCGTGCTGGAGGGCACGTACGGAGCGGACGGCGCGTTCCACTCCGACAACATGCTCGTCAAGCACGGCGAGGAGTACCGGCCACCGGCTCCGGGTGAGACGCCCGCGCCCGACGAGGTGAGCTGATGCCGGCGCTGGTCGGCACGCTCGCGCTCGCGCTCGCCCTCGCCCTCGCGCTGTACGGCGCGATCGCGGCGATCGTCGGAACGCGGACCGGCCGGCCTCGCGTGGTCGAGAGCGCGCGCACGGCCGCGTACTCGCTGTTCGCGCTCGTCGTCGTGGCGAACCTCGCGATGCTGGCGGCGCTGCTGGCCGACGACTTCTCGCTGCGGTACGTCGCGTCGAACTCCAGCCGCGCGACCCCGACGTTCTTCAAGGTGCTCGCGCTGTGGTCCGCGGACGAGGGCTCCCTGCTGCTGTGGAACCTGGTCCTCGGCGGCTACCTGGCGGCGGTGGCGTTCCGCTTCCGCGCTCGCCGCCCCCAGACGTTCCCGTGGGCGCTCGCCGTGATGTTCGGCGTGTCGGCCTTCTACCTGGTGCTCGTCCTGGGACCGACGACGCCGTTCGCGACGCTGGCCACCGCCGCGCCCGACGGAAGGGGGCCGCTGCCTCTCCTGCAGAACCACCCGCTCATGGCCGCGCACCCGCCGTTCCTGTACCTCGGGTTCATCGGGTTCACGGTCCCGTTCGCGTTCGCGATCGCCGCGCTCGTGACCGGTCGCGTGAGCGACGCCTGGATGCGGATCACCCGCCGATGGACGATCGCGGCCTGGATCTTCCTCGTGATCGGCCTCGTGCTGGGCGCCCTGTGGTCGTACAGCGTCCTCGGTTGGGGCGGGTACTGGGCGTGGGACCCGGTCGAGAACGTCGCGCTCCTGCCCTGGCTGCTGGGGACCGCGTTCCTGCACTCGGTCATGGTGCAGGAGCGTCGAGGGATGCTGAAGGTCTGGAACCTCTCGCTCATCGTCGGGACGTTCGCGCTCACGGTGCTCGGGACGTTCCTGACGCGCGGGAGCATCCTCGCCTCGGTCCACGCGTTCGCCGACTCGATCGTCGGACCCCTGTACCTCGTGTTCCTCACCGTCGTGCTGCTGGGAGGGTTCGGGCTGATCGCGTGGCGACGGGAGTCGCTGCGCGCCGAGGCGACGTTCGACACGCCGCTCTCGCGCGAGAGCGTGTTCCTCGGCAACAACATCCTGTTGCTGGTGCTCACGTTCACCGTCCTGGTCGGGACGATCTACCCCCTGCTCGCCGAGGCGGTCACGGGCGGGAAGGTCTCGGTGGGATCGCCGTTCTTCAACCGCAACACGGCGCCGGTGGCGCTCCTCCTCCTGTTCCTGATGGGGATCGGGCCCCTCCTGCCGTGGCGAGCGGCGTCGCTGTCGGCGGTCCTTCGCCGCCTGCAGGTCCCGATGTGGGCCGCCGCCACCACCGCGGTGGTCCTCGCATCTGCGGGGGCGGGGTTGGCCGCGGTGGTCGTGTTCGGGCTCGCGGCGTTCGTCGCGACGGCGACCATCGCCGAGATGGTTCGGGGCGTGCAGGCGCAGCGGCGCGCGCGAGGGCTCTCGATCGGCGGCGCCACGGTCGCCGCGGTGTCCAGGAACCATCGCCTGTACGGCGGGCTCGTGGTGCATCTCGGACTGATCGTCGCGGTCGTCGGCGTGTCGTGGTCGGCGCTCTCGGACCGTTCGTCGGAGGTGACGATCACCGAGGGCGAGATCGTGCATGCGGAGGGCTACGACCTGCGTTTCGACGGGCTCACGGCCAGGGATGAGCCGCACCGACGGGTGCTGGTCGCCGAGCTCACGGTGCTGGATCCGAACAGCGGGCGAGAGGTCGTGCGCCTCCAGCCGTCGCTCAACCTGTACCCGGCGTCTTCCGAGCCGATCGGGACACCGTCGATCCGGGTCGGAACGCCCTTCAACGGCATGGCGGACCTGTACGCCTCGCTCGTCACGGTCGAGGACCAGACGCGCGCCTCGTTCCGCTTCTTCGTGAACCCGGGCATCGGGCTCCTGTGGTTCGGTGGGGCCGTGATGGCGCTCGGCGGCATCGTTGCGGCATGGCCGTCCGGGCCGCGGCCGGCGAGCACACCGCGACCCGAACCGGTCGTAGAGCGCCGGGAAGAGGTGTCGGTGTGACCGCCGACATCGACGAGATCGACGGGCCCGACCGGGACGACGATCGTGCCGGTCCGGGGCGACCCCGCTCGCGATGGAGGCTGGTCGCCCTCGTCCTCACGCCGATCGTGCTGTTCGCGGTGGTGCTCGCCTCGGGGCTCGGGCGGGATCCCCGGGCGCTCCCGAGCGAGCTGATCGGGCAACCGGCGCCGACGTTCTCCCTCCCGAGGCTGGACGACGGCGGCACGCTCGACCTCGGTGACCTCGAGGGACAGGTCGTCGTCGTGAACTTCTGGGCGTCGTGGTGCCTGCCGTGCCGCGAGGAGCACGAGGCGCTCGAGGCCGCATGGGGCCGCTACCGTGAGCGCGGCGTCGTCATCCTCGGCGTCTCGTTCGAAGACACCGACGAGGGGGCGCTCGCGTTCCGGGACGAGCTCGGTGGCGATTGGCCGCTCGCGGCCGATCCCGATTCGCGAACGGCGATCGCCTACGGTGTGTTCGGCGTGCCCGAGACGTTCGTGATCGCGCCGGACGGCTCGATCTCGGCGAAGACGACCGGCGCCGTCACCTACGAGTGGCTCACCCGAGAGATCGAGAGCGCGCTCCGGGACGGGAACGTCGATTGAACGGCCGAACCCGAACGCTCGCGCTGCTCGTCGCGGCCGTCGCGGTCGTGGGGCTCGCCGCCGTGTTCGCGTCCGGTGGTCCCGACCGCCCGGCATCGATCGATGACCGGGTGCACGAGATCGGCGCCGGGCTGCGATGCCCGGTCTGCCTGAACCTCTCGGTCGCCGATTCCCCCTCCGCGCTCGCCGGCGAGATGCGGGCCGAGATCGAGACGCAGCTCCGCTCGGGCCGGAGCCCGGAGCAGGTCCGGGCCTTCTTCGTCGACCGCTACGGCGAGTGGATCCTGCTCGCACCGACACGGCGCGGCCTGAACCTCCTCCCGTGGGCGATCCCGATCGTCGGGCTCATCGTGGGGGCGGCGCTCTGGATCGGCTTCGTCCGGCGCCGGACGCCGCGAGACGAGGTCGCCGCGAGCACGAGCGAGCGAGCGCGGATCGAGCGCGACCTCGCGAACCTCCAGGAGCCCGGGTGAACCCGATCGCGGTGGCGTTCGCGGTCGCGGGTCTCGCGGTCCTCGCGGGCGCGGGCGTGGTCGCCGGGTTCCTGCGCGAGGCCCCCGCGCCGGTCGAACCGCTCGCCGACCCCCTCGAGGACCGGCGCGAGGCGCTCCTGCGATCGCTCGCCGACCTCGAGGATGCGCGCGCGTCGGGTGCGCTCGACGAGGCCGGCTACCTCCGATTCCGCGAGCAGACCGAGGGTCGCATGGTGCGGGTCCTGCGCGCGCTCGACCGTCGTGACGCTGCGGCGTCGGCCGGGATCGAAGCGTCGACGGCGCGGGCCTCAGGCGAGGAGCTCGAGGGGGAGGCCGAGGGCCGGGGAGTCCGAGCCGCCACCGCCGAACCCCGTCGCGTGCCCGCGTGGGCGGTCGCGGTGCTGATCGGTGGGACCGTCCTGGCCGTCGTGGTGGCGTCGCTGGCTCGCGACGCCGAGCCGCAGACGCAGGCGGCCTCCTCGCCCCAGGCCGCGGACGACCCGCTCGCGTTCTTCGAGCAACGCGTGCAAGAGCAGCCGAACGATCTGGCCGCGCGGTTGGATCTCGCTCACCGGTACCTGGACGCCGGGATGATCGCGGAGTCGCTCTCCCAGTACGCCGTCGCTCTTGACCTCGATCCGGACGACGCGGAGGCACTCGCGCACGTCGGGATCATCCTGTTCCGGTCCGGGCGCCCGGAGGAAGCGTTGCGGTCCGTCGAGCGGTCGCTCTCGACCGACCCGCGCTACCCCGAGGCGCTGTTCATCCGGGGCGTCATCCTCCTTCGAGGGCTCGACCGCCCGGACGAGGCCATCACGGCGTTCGAGACCTACTTGGACGCGGCCCCGTTCGGCGTCGAACGCGGGAAGGCGAAGGACATGATCGCGCAGGCGCGCGAGGCGCTCGCGGACGCCTGAGCATCCGACCGAGGCCCAGAGAACCATCCAGCCCAACCGACGTTCTCGCCGCTCGAACCTTCAAACCCCTCCATGGCGGCGTTCGGCGATCGTCTGGGCGCGCCGTTTCGCGTCGCGTGCCCGGGCGAACAGCCGCAGCGTGTACCCGCCGAGCGCGATCGCGGTGACGAGGTATCCAGCGATCACGTACCCGACGTTGGGGGCCATCAGCGCTCGGCCCCGACGAGGGGTGACAGGGCCTCGCGCGCCGCCCGCTCTTCGAGCCGCCCGACGCGCAGGCGGAGCGTCATCAGGTACGCGTACGTGACGGTGAACGCGGCGACGCCGACGAGCAGCGCGAGCAGCATCGTCCCCTCGATCTCGGGTCCTCCCAGCCGGAACACCGTCGATCCCTGGTGCAGCGAGCGCCACCACACGACCGACAGGTGCACGATCGGCACGTCGACGAACCCGACGATGCCCACCACGGCCGCCCAGCGTGCTCGCCGCGACGGGTTGTCCGTGATGCGCCGGATCGCGAGATAGGAGACGTAGATCAAGAGCAAGACGGCGGTCGTCGTGAGCCTCGGGTCCCACGTCCACCACGTGCCCCAGACGGGCTTGCCCCACAGCATCCCCAGGACGATCGCGAGGGCCGTGAACAGCACGCCGATCTCGGCCGATGCGGCGGCGACCCGGTCCCAACGCGTCTTCTTCGTGCGCAGGTAGGCGATGCTCGCGACGAAGACGACGAAGAACGACAGGTAGGCGAGCCAGGCGGCGGGGACGTGGACGTACATGATCCGCTGGACCTCACCCTGCACCGCGTCGGGGGGTGCCACGACGAGCGAGAGCACGGCCGACACCCCGAGGGCGAGGATCGCCGAGATGCCGAGCGTCCGCTCGCCACCGCGAGACGTCGCCCGGCCGAGTGCGCGTTCCGCGGTCGCCGCCAATCAGTCCTCCAACAGGTAGCCGAACACCAGGACGCCGACCGACAGGAACACGATGTCGAACGCGGCGAGCAGACCGAGCCACGCGAGCACCTCGCCCGAACGCCCCGCCGCCGCGAGATCGGTGGCGCGGACACCGGCGATCAGCACCGGCGCGACGAGCGGCAGGACCAGCATCGGGAAGATCGCTTCGCGCGTTCGCGCCGACTCGGCGACGACCCCGAAGAGGCTCCCCACCGCCGCGAGTCCGACGACCCCGAGCACGAACGCGGCGACCAGCAGGAGAGGGCTCGCGACCGAGAGGTCGAACAGCACCACGACGAGCAGGAGCACGGCGATCACGAGCGCGAGCAGCTCGACCGTCACGGCGAAGGTCTTCCCGAGGTAGACCGCGGCCTTGTCGATCGGCGCGAGCAGCAGCCCTTCGAGGGCGCCGTCCTCCGCCTCCGTCTGGTACGTGCGGCGGGACGCCATGACGGCCGAGAACAACAACGCCATCCAGAGGAGACCGGGCGCGACCCGTTCGAGGATGTCCCGCCCCGGGCCGAACGCGAACCCGAACGCCACGAGGACGGTCGCCGCGAACGGGAGCAGCGTCCCGACCGCGTGTCGTCCGCGCACCTCGATCAGGAGGTCCTTGCGCGCGATCACGCTCGCCTGGCGCGCGAAGGTCACGAGCCGGTCTCCACGGAACCATCGCGCATCGTGACGACGCGGGCGGCGAGGCCGGGCGCGACCTCGTGATGTGTCGCGATCACGAGTGTTCGTCCCTCGCGCGAGGCACGCAGCATCATGTCGTCCACCGCCTGACGGGCAGCGGCGTCCAGACCGGTGGTGGGTTCGTCGAGAAGGAGGAGCTCGGGATCGCGGACGATCGCGCGGGCGACCGCGACCTTCTGGCGCATCCCCGCGGAGAACGTCCTCACGCGTTCGTCCGCCACGTCGTCGAGCGCGACGCGTTCGAGCGCCTCCCCTACGCGGACGCGGCTGATGCCGAGGAGATCAGCGAACAGCTCGAGGTTCTCACGCGCGGAGAGCTCTTCGTACAGGCGCGTTCGGTGCGTGAGGAGCTCCGAACGCCGACGGATCTCCTCGCGCTCGGTTGCGAGGTCGAATCCGAGCACCGATCCGCCACCGTAGGTCGGCGAGAGCGCCGTCGCGACGATCCGAAGCAGCGTGCTCTTGCCCGCGCCGTTCGGTCCCCGCAGGACGACCGCCTCTCCTCGCTCGATCGACAGGTCGACGCGGACGAGCGCAGGTGCCGCGCCGAACAGTCGCGTCACGCTGCGCAGGTCGACCGCGGCATCCTGCAGGGCGACGGGGGGTCGAGGGAGGGTGCGCATCGGGTCCCCTTTGTATCACCCGTGACCATTGGACCGAACCGGATCGAGGCGCGTGCGCGGGCCCGCCCGAGCGGAGCGGGTCACGCTCTCGCTCTCGATCCTGGACGCTCCCGTCCGGCTGGCGCGTTAGCATCCATCGGACGGGGCGTAGCGCAGCCTGGCAGCGCGCCTGCTTTGGGAGCAGGAGGCCGGCGGTTCGAATCCGCCCGCCCCGACAAAACCCCGGTAGAGGCCCCCCGTTATGCTTTCGCCGTCCACCAGACCGTCGTCCCAGACCCGATCGGCATCGTCGTGGCCTGCCACCGGGTGATCGGCAGCGAAGGCTCGCTGACGGGGTACGCCGGTGGGCTCGATCGCAAGCGGTTCCTCCTGGCACCTCGAGGCCTCGGTTGCCGACCGCGCGTCCGCACTCTTCTGTGAAGTCTTGCCTCAGGGCTTGGCCTCGAACGCCGCGCGCATCCCCTCCATCGCCCGGCGGCCGACCTGCTCGAACTTCGATCGCAGGAGCGGCTCTATCAAGCGGAGCACCCCTTTGAGCCGAAGATCGGCCATGTAGAGGATCCTCGTCCCTTCATCGGTCGCCTCGAATCGGATGTCGTCCCGCGCGTCCACTGTCGAACCCGTCCCGACCAGCTCGACGCGGCGCGGAGGGTCGAACGCCGTGACCTCGTAGGTCATCGGCAGGCGGCGGCCGTTGAACACGACGGTCAGCTCGTACCGGCTCCCGACGCGCACCGGTCCCTCGGTGATGGCTCGGGACTCCTCCACGCCGGGATCCCAGACCTCGGCGTTCGCGAAGTCGCCGACCAGTCCGAAGACCTCGTCGAGTGGTCGGCTCACCTTCAGCTCCTCGTTCAGTACGGTCATCTTCCGGCCTCCTTGTCCTGTGCATCGGTTCGTGGGATCGGATGGGCACCCGTCGCTGCTAGCGTCAAGAGAGGGGAGGGGACTTTCAGGGAGCTGTGATGGTCGATCTCAGGCGGCTGGCCGACGAGGTGATCGAGGCGTCCGTGGTCCTGAGCTTCACGGACCTCGGTCCGATGATCCGTTCGTCCTTGTTCGACTGGGAAGACCTCGACCGCCTCGACCTGACGGGTCGCGTCGTGGCGATCACGGGAGCGAGCTCGGGCCTCGGCCTGGCCGCGGCGACGCGCCTGGCGAAGATGGGTGCCGGGCTGCGACTCCTGGTCCGCGACGAGGGCAAGGCCGCGCGGGCGCGCGAGTCGGTCCTGCAGGTCGCTCCCGGCGCCGAGGTCGCGACGTACACGCTCGACCTCAGCGACCCCGCCGCCGTCCGGCGGGTCGCCGATCAGATGGCCGAGTCCGAGGAACGGCTCGACGCGCTCGTCAACAACGCGGGCGCGCTCCTGCCCGAGCGCCGGGTCTCCGTCGACGGCTACGAGATGACGTTCACCACGATGGTGCTCGGGCCCTTCGTCCTCACGAACGGCCTCGTGCCGCTCCTCGAGCGCACCGCCGGGAACGCCGGCGTCGCGCGCGTCGTCAACGTCGCCTCCGGGGGCATGTACCTGCAGGGGCTCCACCTGGACGACCTGCAGATGGAGCGCGAGTCGTACCGGGGGAGCATCGCCTACGCGAGGGCGAAGCGGGCGCTGGTCACCCTCACCCGCGAGTGGTCCCGAAGACTGCGGGGCCGGGCCATCACGGTCAACGCGATGCACCCCGGATGGGCCGACACCCCGGGCGTCGTCGCCTCGCTCCCGACGTTCCACCGGCTGATCGGGCCCAGGCTCCGAACGCCCGAGGAGGGCGCGGACACGATCGTCTGGCTCGTTGCGTCGGAGGAACCCGCGCGCACGACCGGCAGGTTCTGGCTGGACCGTGGAGCCCGCCCGGTCGACCGACTCCTCGGCACCCGCGTGGACGACCGAGATGCGCGCCGGCTGTGGCGCGCGTGCGAGCGGCTGAGCACGTCGGCGAGCGAGGTCGGCCCGAGCCGAGCCACCAGCGCGTGAGGGCCTCCGCCGTCGAGGAGTGATCCGATCCATACCCCGGACGGTACGTCCCGGGGCCCTCTGCCAACCTCTGCCGAACCTATGCACATGGGGGCCGAAACGATGCAGCGGGCGCTATCCGACTCTACCGTCGGGCCATGGCGAGGATCGGGGTCATCGGCGGCGGCATCGCCGGGATGGGCGCCGCGTGGGCGTTGGACCACCGTCACGAGGTGGTCCTGTACGAGTCCGAGGCGCGGATCGGCGGGCACTCGAACACGGTCGACGTGGAGGACGAGGGAGGTCTCGTCCCGGTCGACACCGGGTTCATCGTCTACAACGAACGGAACTACCCGAACCTCGTCCGCCTGTTCGATGTGCTCGAGGTCCCGACCGAGTGGAGCGACATGTCCTTCTCGGTGTCGGTGGGCGGTGGCTCGTTCGAGTACCAGAGCCGGGCCCGCGGCCTGCTCGCGCAGCCGTCCAACGCGATCCGACCGGGGACCTGGCGGATGCTGCGGGACTTCCGGCGGTTCTGTCGAGACGCGCCGCGGGTCCTGGCGTCCGGAACGCGCGAGTCGCTTGGCTCGTATCTGGAGCGGCGGTGGCTACGGCGACGAGTTCCGCCTGGACCTGCTGCTCCCCGTGAGCGCCGCCATCTGGTCGTCCGGGCTCGACGACATGCTCGAGTTCCCCGTGACCACGCTGGTCGGCTTCCTCTCGAGCCATGACATCCTCCAGGTGCGGGCGCGCCCACGGTGGCGAACCGTGAGCGGAGGGAGCCGGGAGTACGTGCGGCGGCTGACCGCCGGCTATCGGGATCGGATCCGTCTCTCGGCGCGGGTGGTGGCCGTCCGCCGGGACGAGGACGGCGTCGAGGTGCTCGACGCGTCAGGTGGGCTCGACCGGTTCGACGAGGTGGTGTTCGCCACCCATCCCGACACCACGCTCCAGATCCTCGGCTCCGAGGCGACGCTGCGCGAGCGCCACGTCCTCGGGGCCATCCGCTACCAGGACAACGAGGCCGTGCTGCATCGCGATCCCGCCTTGATGCCCCGGCGCCGGGCCGTGTGGTCCAGCTGGAACTACCTCGCCGACGGGCGCGGTCAGCCCGATCGATCCAAGCCGGTGTCGCTCACGTACTGGATGAACCGGCTGCAGAACCTGCGGACCGAGCGGCCAGTCTTCGTCACGCTCAACCCGATCCGCGACCCCCGAGGCGAGGTGCAGCGGTTCGGGTACGTGCACCCGCAGTTCGACCGGGCAGCCCTCGACGCGCAGCGCTCGCTCCCGGCGATCCAGGGGGGCCGTCGCACGTGGTTCGCCGGCGCCTGGTGCGGGCACGGCTTCCACGAGGACGGACTGCGCTCCGGCCTGGACGTGGCCGCGGCCCTCGGTGCGCCGGCACCATGGGGCGTCATGCCGAGGCCGCCCGCTCTCGTGGGTGCGATCGCCGCATGAACAGCGCTCTGTACGTTGGGACCGTCATGCATCGCCGCTTCTTCCCGGCGACGCACCGCTTCTCCTACGGCGTGTACTACCTGTGGCTGGACCTGGACGAGGTCGACGAGCTGGATCGCTCGGCGGCCGGGTTCGGTCACAACCGCGCGGCCCCGTTCGCGTTCTGGGATCGCGACCACGGGCCGCGCGACGGGTCGCCGCTGCGCCCGTGGCTCGAGGGCTACCTGCGGGAGGCAGGGATCGACCTCGAGGGTGGACCCGTCCGGATCCTGACCCTGCCGAGGGTCCTCGGGCACGTATTCAACCCGATCTCGGTGTGGTTCGGATACGGGCCGGGGGGTGACCTCCGGGCGGTGCTCTACGAGGTGTCGAACACCTTCGGGCAGTGGCACCATCACCTCGCGAGGGTCGACGGGCTCGATCCCGCGGGGAACGCCCGGCACGTGTTCGGCAAGGAGCTCTTCGTGTCGCCGTTCATCGACCAAGAGGCGACGTACGACTTCCGCGTGCGCCCGCCCGACGACCGAGCGGCCCTGATCGTCCGCGAGCACGTCGCCGCCGGCCAGGTGCTGACGGCGACGCTGGTGGCGATGCGTCGCGAGCTCGGGCGGTTCGGCCTGTGGCGGGTGTTCGCCACCCACCCGATGGTCACGCTCAAGGTGCTCGGCGGGATCCACTGGGAGGCCCTTCGCCTGTGGCGCAAGGGGGCCCCGTTCCGCCGCCACGGCCCGACCCCGGACCACCTCGTGACGATCGAGCGCGGACCGGTGGGGGTGGGGACGTGAGCGCCGAGCGGTGGCTCCTGGACCGGCTCGCCGGCCGGCTGCTCCGTACCGGGACCCTCCGGGTGCGGTTCCCTGACGGCTCGATGCGCACGTACACCGGAAGGCTGCCGGGGCCCGACGCCGAGGTGGACCTGCGCGACGAACGCGTGATCCGACGGCTCCTCTCCACGGGCGCGATCGGGCTGGCCGACGGCTGGATCGCCGGCGAGTTCGACTCACCCGACCTGGCGTCCGTGATCGAGCTCGGGGCGCTGCACCTGGAGCGGGACCATCGCCCCCGGATCCCCGTCGTCCTCGACCGCGCCGGGCGCGCCGCCTGGCGATGGATCGGCCGCGCCAGCACACCGCGAGGTCCGCTCCGGACCCCCGTGGAGCATTACGACCTCGGCAACGCATTCTTCCGCGAGTGGCTGGACGGGTCGATGACGTATTCGTCGGCCGTGTTCGCGCGCGAGGACATGTCTCTGGAGGAGGCGCAGCGGGAGAAGTACCTGCGCATCGCGCGGGCCGCCGGCCTGCGAGCGGGGATGCGGGTCCTCGAGGTGGGCTCCGGATGGGGTGGGTTCGCCGCCTTCGCGGCCGGCGAGCTCGGGTGCACCGTGAGCACGGTGACGGTGTCGGGGGAGCAGGCGACGTGGGTGGAGAAGCTGATGGCCGACCGAGGGCTCGGCGATCGCGTGGAGGTGCGCCTCGAGGACTTCGCGCGGACCCCCGGCACCTACGACGCGATCGTGTCGATCGAGATGATCGAGTCGATCCCGCGAACCCGGTGGGTCGAGTACTTCCGCGCGCTCGCGGACCGTCTCGGTCCGGGCGGGCGGATCGGCCTGCAGGCCATCACGGTGGCGGACCGGCACTGGGCGTCCTCGGACGCGAACCCCGACTTCATCCGCCGCTACGTCTTCCCCGGGGGCCAGGTGCCCTCGCCCGGCGTGCTGCGGGCCGACGCTGCGGCCGCTGGGTTGCGGATCACGGCGATGCAGGGCTACGGGTCGTCGTACGCGCTCACCCTGGCCGAGTGGCGTCGGCGCTTCGACGCGTCGTGGCCCGCCATCGCCGGTCTCGGGTTCGATGAGCGCTTCAAGCGGATGTGGCAGTACTACCTCTCGTACTGCGAGGGAGGGTTCCGGGCAGGACGTACCGACGTGAGCCAGATCGTCCTCGAAGCTGCATGACCCTCGGCGCCGCCGAGGAGCCGTGCGACGGAAGGAGATGGGACCATGAAGACCAAGAGCTCCCACGATGCAGGGAGCGGTTCCGATGAGCGCCGCTTCGCGCGAGGATCTTCGCGAGCTGCTGTTCCCGGGCGCCTCGGAGGCCGAGGTCTCGAGCCGCATCGGCCGCTTGCGGGGCGTCAACCTCGCCCTCGGCCTCCTGCACGCGGCGCAGGGCGTGCTGATCCTCATCCTCGCGACCGGGTTCACGATCCCGATCGTCATCCACCCGCTCACCGGCCCGCCGGGCTCCGCGTCGGAGACGGTCACGCTGTTCGACCTGCGCGTGGCGTGGGCGGTGGCCGCCTTCCTGTTGATCTCGGCGATCGCGCACTTCCTGATCGCCTCGCCGCTGGGGTTCCCGCGGTACCGGCGGATGCTGTTGGTGGGGCGCAACGACTTCCGGTGGATCGAGTACTCGGTGAGCGCGTCGCTCATGGCGGTGCTGATCGCGCTGCTCCCCGGCATTACCGACGTGGCCGCCGTGATCGCGATCCTCGGGGCCAACGCGGCGATGATCCTGTTCGGCTTGCTGCAGGAGCGGTACGAGCGCCCCGGCGGGGGCATGCTGCCGTTCTGGCTCGGGAGCCTGATCGGGGTCGTCCCGTGGATCGCGATCGGGCTGTACCTCGCCGGGATCGGCACGGACGCGCAGGCACCGGGGTTCGTCTACGCGATCTTCGTCTCACTGTTCGTGTTCTTCATGTCGTTCGCCGTGAACCAATGGCTGCAGTACCGGCAGATCGGGCGGTGGAAGGACTACCTGTTCGGGGAGCGCGTCTACATGCTCCTCAGTCTGGTGGCCAAGTCCGCGCTGGCGTGGCAGATCTTCGCGGGGACGTTGGCGTCCGCCGACTGATCACGGATCGGCCCGGCCAGGTTGCACGGGTTCGGGGACCCGATGGCGACATGAGACCCCTACAGTCGAACCCATGCGGATCCTCGTCCTGTTCACGCGTGACCTGCGTGTCCACGATCACCCCGCGCTCGCCGAGGCGTGCCGGACGGCCTCCGAGATCGTCCCGCTCTTCGTGCTGGACCCGGGGCTCCTCGAGACCTCGGCGAACCGCGACCGGTTCCTGCTCGAGAGCCTCGTCGACCTGGATCGCTCGCTCGAACGACTCGACGGCCGGCTGTTCGTCCGCCGGGGGGCGGTGGTCGAAGAGGCGATGACGGTCGCGATCGAGGCGGGCTGCTCGGCGATCTTCGTGACGGGGGACGCGAGCGCCTACGCCCGACGCCGCGAGCGCCAGCTCGCCGAGGCCTGCGAGCGGGCGCGGCTCGACCTGCGGGTCTTCCCCGAGAGCGCCGTCTTCGAGCCCGGCGGGCTCCCGCGGGCGAACGCGTATCGCGTGTTCACCCCGTACTTCCGCGCCTGGAGGCAGCGACCGCCGGGTGACCTTCTGCCCGCGCCGCGGCGGGTCATCGTCCCGGGCGATCTGGAGCCGGGCCCGCGACCGGACCCGGTATCGGTCACGCCCGACGCGGTCGACGTCGCCCGTGGCGGCGAGCGCGTCGGGCGGCGGCGCCTCCACGCTTTCCTCGGACGCGAGCTCGGGGGCTATGCGGAGGGACGGGACGACCTCGCGGTCGAGGCCACGTCGCGCCTGTCTCCCTATCTGCGGTTCGGGTGCGTTTCGGCTAACGAGGTGGCGATACGCGCGAACGCCGCCGCCGCCGAGCCGTTCGTCCGGCAGCTGGCGTGGCGCGACTTCTTCCTGCAGCTCCTAGCGGAGGACCCGGCGCTCGCGTGGCGGAGCCTCCGGGACCCGGTGGGGATCTCCGGGCCTCCGGTGCCGGAGGATCGCGCGCTGGCCGCCTGGCGCGAAGGTCGGACCGGGCTCCCGCTCGTCGACGCCGGGATGCGCCAGCTGCTGCGCGAGGGGTGGATGCACAACCGGGCGCGGCTCGTGGCCGCCTCGTTCCTGACGCGGCGCCTCGGGGTGCCGTGGCAGCGGGGCGAACGCCACTTCTCACGTCTGCTGATCGACGCGGACCCCGCGAACAACGCCGGCAATTGGCAGTGGGCGGCGGGCACGGGCACCGATCCCCGCCGAACCCGGACCCTGAATCCCGTCCGGCAGGCCAGGCGGTACGACCCGAGCGGCGCGTACATTCGTCGGTACGTCCAGGAGCTCCGCGGCGTCCAGGCGCCCCTGGTCTTCACCCCGTGGAAGGACCCGGCGCTGCTCCGCGGCTCCGGCTACCCGGAGCCGATCGTCCCGGTCGCGACCTAGCGCGCCGCGCTCCGGCTGGACCGGGGCCGCGTGAGGGCGGACTCAAGCAGCTCGGCCGCCTGGACCACGTCCTCCCCCAGGTACGTGCCGGGGACGTCGCGCCGAGCGGACGCCGCGACGAACGCGTCCCCCGCATAGAACGCCCTGACGCCCGGCACGGCGTCGACCCCCGCGAGGGACTCGATCGCCGCCCGGCGCGTGACACCGCGCTGGGAGATCACCACCACCACCGCCGCGCGGACGGTTCGGACCGCCGAGAGGAGCGAGGGGGCGGGTGTCATCGCGCCGAGCATCCGCAGGGGCCAGCCCCGCCGGGCGAGGACGACGGCGAACGCCTCGAGCCCGATCGTGTGGAGGTCCTTTGGACCGCACGCGAGGACGATCGGATCCGGCCGGAACGGGGGCGGCGCCATCGCCCTCTGGCGGGCGAGCCACGCCCGTACCGCCTCGCTCGCGAGGTGCTCCTGCTCGATGTCGCAGGTTCCGGTCTTCCACCGCGTCCCGATCTCCCGCATCGCGCGGAACATCACGTCGCGGATCGCGCCCTCGACCCCGAGCCGTTCGGCCGAGCCATCCAGCGCCCCGCGCACCCCGTCGCTGTCCAGACGCATCGCGGCGTCGATCAGCTGTTCGACGAGATCCCCGCCGTCGGCCCGCGACGGTGCGGCGCTCAGGCGCGCGACGGCCTCGCGGGCCGAGTGCCCGCGCGTGATGAGATCGCGGAGGTTGCGGAGCTGCTCGATCTCGCGGGGGGTGTAGCGGCGATGCCGGCCGTCCGTCCGGGGCGGCGCGGGGAAGCCGTACCGTCGCTCCCAGGAGCGGATGGTGGGGACCGGGATGTCGAGCGTCTTCGACACGGTGGCGATGGGCACGCCCGGCTTCGAGGTTCCGTTCGGGTCAGGCATGCCTAGATGGTACCGCGTTGCCGACGGAAAACAATGCGGAGTGCATAGGTTTACGCATGGATTGTGGCAGCGTCCTCACGTAGCTTCCTGGGAGGACGGAGCGGGAGTGGCCCGCTCCCGAGGCAAGAGGAGGAAGCAGGATGAGGAAGCGACTCCTGGGACTCGGTGTCGCAGCGACGCTCGCGGTCTCGATGCTCGGCGTGGGGACGGCCTCGGCCGCCGACGCGTCGCTCAACGTCGTGCACGGGATCCCCGGCGTGGACGTCGAAGTCTGCATGAACGGGGCCGTGGCCATCCCCGAGTTCAACCCCGGCGAGGTCGTGACCGGCGTGCCGCTGCCGGCCGGCACCTACGACGTCAAGATCGTGGCCGCCAGCAACACCTGCGACGACGAGGCGATCCTCGAGGCCGACGGCGTCGAGCTGGCGAGGAACAAGAACTACACGGCGATCGCATACCTGACGGCCGATGGCAGCCCGACCCTCGGGTTGTTCAAGAACAACGTGAAGGCGCTGAGGAGCGACACCGCGCGCCTCACGGTCCGCCACACCGCCGCGGCCCCCGCCGTCGACGTGTGGGCGAACGGCGCCGTGCTGCTCGAGGACGTGCCGAACGGCGCCTCCGCCACGATGAAGGTGCCCACCGGCGTCTACGCGGCCTGGGTCTCCCTTCCGGGTGACTACGCGCCGGTGATCGGGCCAGCCGTCCTCGATCTGCAGGAGGGCACGGCTTACCAGGTCTACGCCTGGGGCAACGGGACCTCTGGCTACGACTTCGCGGTCGTGGCCCTGGAGGTCGGCACCAAGTAGGGACGCCGCACCGAAAGGCGTAGGGAGCGACCCCGCCGCGTATGCCGGCGGGGTCGCTTCACGTCCTCCAGGCTGCCCGTAGCCTGGAGGCAACGACCCTCGTGGAGGATGCATGGCCATTGCGCCTGCCTTCCTTGACGCGGAAGAGGTCACTTCGCGTCCGCGCGGATAACAGGGAGGTAGCACCGAGGTAGCAGAACCAACGGCATCCAACGGAATTCGACCGCGCCCGTGTGACTCCTGTTACGAGCACCGACCAGGGCGAACGATCGTCTCCGCAGGTAGCGGCTCTGCGCCGCTTCTGGTTTGGGAGCAGGAGGCCGGCGGTTCGAATCCGCCCGCCCCGACCGATCCCTCCGAGCCTGGCTAGCCTTACGCCCGTGCACCTCACCTCCACGGTGGACGATCTGTCGGACGGCCGCGCCGGACGGATGCTGGCCGGCCTGCCCGCGACCGACGGGTTCGAGGTCCTCGTCAAACCCCTGCGCTACCGGGAGAAGCCTCACCTGGCCGCGCAGACCGACTTCGACTCGCGGACCATCACGCTGCAGGTCCCCGAGCCGTTCCTCCCGTTCGGCGAGGTGGTCGCGTTCGGCGCCAAGCGCAGGCCCGGACGGTCCATCCGGTTCATCTGGCTGACCGAAGGCGTGACGTTCCGAACGCCGCGCGAGGTGCTCCGGTTCCTGTACCTGCACGAATGGATGCACTGGTACCTGCACCGGCACCACGGTCGAGGGATGTCGGCCGAGACCACGTGCGATCGGTTCGCCCTGCGGAACTACCGCAAGGCGAAGGTCACCATCGCCGATGCGAGGTCGGCGATGCGGCGTCTGCCGGCCTCCTGACCGTCCGCCATCCGCCGGCTCCTAGTCCTCGGGTCGCAGCCTCGCGACGATCTCGTCGTGCAGGACTCCGTTGGTGGTCACGACCGTCCCGCCGTGGGCGAGCGCCGACCCGTCGAACTGGCTCATCCGACCGCCCGCCTCGTCGACGATCACCTGGAGGGCCGCGAAGTCCCAGGTGGCCAGCTCGAGCTCGACCATGACGTCCGCCGAGCCGCGCGCCACGAGGCAGTGGCCCCAGGCGTCGCCGAACCCCCGGTTCCTGCGCGCCTCCGAGACGAGGGCCTGCACACCCCCCGCGAACGGACCCGACAGCCAGTCCTCCATGCCGGCGAAGACCACGAACGAGCGCGGGACGCGGTCGGCGCGCGAGACCTGGATCGGCTCGCCGTTCAACCTGGCGCCGCCTCCACGCGAGGCGTCGTACCGCTCGCCGAGCGCGGGCAGGTTGACGACCCCCACGACCGGTTCGTCATCCACGGCCAGCGCGATCAGGTTCGACCAGATCTGCACGCCGTCCGCGAAGTTCTTCGTCCCGTCGATCGGGTCGACGATCCACCGCCGCCGCCCCTCGCCTTCCAGGCCACCCTCTTCCCCGAGGATGCTGTCCCCGGGGAAGCGCTCCTTCACCGCCGCCCGGATCGTGGCCTCGATCGACAGGTCGGCTTCGGTGACCGGGGTTCGATCGGGTTTGATCGTCACCTCGAACGACCCGTGGAAGAACCCGAGACCGATCTCGCCGGCCAGATCCGCCAACTCGTGCGCGAACGCGAGTTCGTCCTCGAACCCTGTCTCGACCACGTGGGCCTCCCGGCGCGGCGGCTGCTCCGAGCCCCGGCCGCGCACGATACCGGAAGCGCCTTTCCGTTACGCTCGTGAGCGCATGCAGACGACCCTCGAATCGACCGACAAGCACACGGTCAAGCTCACCGTCGAGATCCCGCCCGACGAGGTGGGAAAGGACCTCGACCGGGCGTACCGGAAGATCGCGCAACAGATCAAGATCCCGGGCTTCCGCAAGGGGAAGGTCCCGAAGCAGGTGATCGATGCGCAGTTCGGACACGACGCCGTGCTGGGCGAGTTCATCGAGGAGTCGGTGCCCACGTACTACCGGGAGGCGTTGCGCGAACACGATCTCGCCCCGATCACCGAGCCCGACATCGAGCTCGGCGACGTGGAGGAGGGCAAGGCGCTGGTCTTCACGGCGGTCGTCGAGGTCCGGCCTCGTCTGACGCTCGACGCGTCGGCGTACAAGGGCATCCGGGTCGATCGACCGAAGGTCGAGATCACCGACCAGGAGGTCGACCGGTATCTCGATTCGCTGCGCGATCGGTTCGCCGAGCTCGAGACCGTGTCGCGCGCGGCTCGCGAGGGCGATTACGTGGTCGTCGACCTGCACGCGGCCGTCCACGGCGAGGAGATCCCCGAGGCCACCCGGCCCGACCACCTGTATGCGGTCGGCAGCGGTGAGTTCGGCGACAAGCTGGACGCCGAGCTCGCCGGCAAGCGCGCCGGCGAGATCATCGCGTTCAACGACACGCTCGGACCCGGTGCGGGGGATCGTGCCGGGCAGGAGGTCTCGTTCCGAGCGTTGGTCAAGGAGGTCAAGGGGAAGAAGCTGCCCGACGCCGACGACGAGTTCGCCAGGGTGGCGTCCGAGTTCGACACGCTCGAGGAGCTGAAGGCGGATCTCCGGGAGCAGTTGCGGAAGAACCGGGAGCGCTCCGCCGACGCCGACGTCCGCGATCGCGTGCTCGAGGCGATGATCGGTTCGGTCGACGTCGAGCTCCCGGATTCACTCGTCGACGAGGAGGTGCAGCACCGTGTCGTGCACGCGCAGGAGCGCGCCGAGCAGGCGGGCATGACCCTGAACCAGTTGCTCGAGACGCAGGGGTTCGACGAGCTCCGGTTCCGAGCGGACGCTCGCGACCACGCGATCCGGGCCATCAAGGCCGACCTCGTCCTGGAGGCCGTCGCCCGTCAGGAGGACATCCAGGTGACGGCCGAAGAGATCGGGCGCGAGATCGGTAGTCTCGCAGCCGCGCTCGGCCGCGAGCCGAAGGATCTGGCCAAGAGCCTCGACCGCACCGGCCAAGTCGTAGCACTGGCCGGTGATATCATCCGCTCTAAGGCGCTCGACCTCCTCGTCGAGCACGCGGACATCCGGTCGGACCCCGGCACCGAGGACCCCACCCGAGAGACGGAACGGTCCTCCGACGAGGTCGCGGCCACGGCCCAGACAGCAGAGGAGACGTCATGAAGGACTACCTCGTCCCCGTCGTCGTCGAGCAGACCAGCCGAGGGGAGCGCTCGTTCGACATCTACTCACGCCTGCTCAAGGAGCGGATCGTCTTCCTCGGGACGCCGATCGACGATGCCGTCGGCAACCTCATCATGGCGCAGCTCCTGCACCTGGAGTCCGAGGATCCCGACAAGGACATCAACCTGTACGTGAATTCCCCGGGCGGTGACATCACGTCGCTGTTCGCGATCTACGACACGATGCAGTACATCAAGCCGGACGTCTCGACGATCTGCATGGGGCAGGCGGCGTCGGCCGCAGCGGTGCTGGTGCTCGCCGGGACCAAGGGCAAGCGGTACGCGCTGCCCCACTCGCGCATCCTCCTGCACCAGCCGCACGGAGGCGCCCAGGGCCAGGCCGTCGACATCGAGATCCAGGCCAAGGAGATCACCCGGTACCGCAAGCTCCTCGAGGAGCTGATCGCGGAGCACACGGGTCAGTCGCTCGAGAAGGTGGCCAAGGACACGGACCGCGACTACATCCTCACGGCCGATGAGGCCGTCGAGTACGGAGTCGTGGACGAGGTCATCACCAGCCGCAAGATCAAGCCCGAACTCGCAGCGGCGGCCGCCGGCTCGTCGTAGGATTTCGACCTCGGACGGCCGGGACTCGCCCGGCCGCTCGGCTCAGGGGGCTCAGGGGGCATGGCGAGGATCGGCGACTCGGATCTTCTGAAGTGCTCGTTCTGCGGCAAGTCGCAGAAGCAGGTCAAGAAGCTCATCGCCGGACCCGGCGTGTACATCTGCGACGAGTGCATCGACCTGTGCAACGAGATCATCGAGGAGGAGCTCTCCGAGACCTCCGAGCTGAAGCTCGAGGAACTCCCCAAGCCACAGGAGATCTTCGCGTTCCTGGACGAGTACGTGATCGGCCAGGAGACGGCGAAGAAGGTCCTGTCGGTCGCGGTCTACAACCACTACAAGCGGATCCAGGTCGGCGCGAAGGACCAGGACGTCGAGCTTCAGAAGTCCAACATCATGATCTTGGGGCCGACCGGCTGCGGCAAGACGCTGCTCGCGCAGACGCTCGCCAAGATGCTGAACGTCCCGTTCGCGATCGCGGACGCAACGGCGCTCACCGAGGCCGGGTACGTCGGTGAGGACGTCGAGAACATCCTGCTCAAGCTGATCCAGGCCGCCGACTACGACGTCAAGAAGGCCGAGACCGGGATCATCTACATCGACGAGGTCGACAAGATCGCGCGCAAGTCGGAGAACCCTTCCATCACGCGCGACGTGTCGGGTGAAGGCGTGCAGCAGGCGCTCCTCAAGATCTTGGAAGGGACGACGGCGTCGGTCCCGCCGCAGGGCGGCCGCAAGCATCCGCACCAGGAGTTCATCCAGATCGATACCACCAACGTCCTGTTCATCTGCGGCGGTGCCTTCGCCGGCCTGGAGAAGATCGTCGAGAGCCGGATCGGCTCTCGGGGGATCGGGTTCGGCGCCGACGTCCGCCGGGTCGAGGACAAGGACATCGGCGCGATCTTGGGTCAGGTGCTTCCCGAGGACCTCCTGAAATACGGGTTGATCCCCGAGTTCGTCGGCCGCCTGCCGGTGATCACCAACGTCCACAACCTGGACAAGACGGCGCTCGTCGACATCCTGACCAAGCCGAAGAACGCGCTCGTCCGGCAGTACCACAAGTTCTTCGAGTTCGACGGCGTCGAGCTGGAGTTCACCGACGACTCGCTGGGAGCGATCGCCGACCAGGCGATCCTGCGGGCGACGGGAGCGCGCGGCCTCCGCGCGATCATGGAGGAGGTCCTGCTCAACACGATGTACGAGCTGCCCTCGCGTCAGGACGTCACGAAATGCGTGATCGACGAAGACGTCGTTCGGTCCAAGGTGAACCCCACGCTGGTCCCGGTGAAGGAGACCCCCAAGCGTCAGCGCCAGGAACGCACGGCGTGACGCGGCGGCGATCCGCGATCGCCGTCTCGCTTGTGGCCTTCGCGCTCGTCTTCGCGGCGTGTGGCGGTGACGACGGTTCGGGTTCGGACGGCGACACCCAGGACCCGGCCGCCCTCGAGGGCGAGTCGTGGATCCTCACGCAGATGCTGACGGCGGGTGGCCAGACCGAGATCGTCGATGTGGGCGTGAGCGCCTCGTTCGACGGCACGACGATCAGCGGCAACTCCGGGTGCAACTCGTACAACGCTTCCTACGAGGCCACCGGCGCCCAGATCTCGTTCGGCCCGATCGCGGGGACCAAGATGGCCTGCCCCGAGCCGGAGGGCAGCACGGAGGCGCGGTACCTACAGCTCCTCGAGGGCGTCGGCTCGTACGAGGTGAGCGGCCGCTCGATGTCGATGAACGACGCGGACGGCACGCCCGTCCTGCAGTTCATGCAGGGCTGACCTCAGGCCACCCTGGCGCGGAGCGAGCGCAGCCGATCGAGCTCGACGAGTGCGCCCGCCCGCTCCAGGTCGGGGCCGGCCGCGCCGAGCTTCGTTCGGGCCTCCTCGACCCGACCGGAGGCCGAAAGGGCATCCGCCAGGTCCAGGTCGGTCCTCGCCCGCTCCCAGGTGGCGCCCAGGTGGGCGAACCCCTCGCGAGCATCCTCGAGTGCCTCGAGCCCGCGCTCGAGCTGTTCGTTCGCGATCGCGGATCGTCCCTCGAGGCGATCGAGGTGCACGGGCAGAGCCAGCAGGCCAGCCTCCATCGCATACGATCGGCTGCTTTCGACGAACGCAGGTACTTCTACCCAACGATGGCTCAAGGCGAGGAGCTCCGCGATCGCCTGGTCGTGGAACGGCCGGAAGGTCGCGGATCTGACCGGCGTATCGCGGACGAGTGCCCAAGCCCGATCCACTTGTCCTCTGCGCGCCATGACCCAAGCGAGCCAACGACCCGCCATCGTCGCCACGTCGAGCACCGATCCGCGTATCCCTCCGAGGATCTCGAGGAGGCCTCCCGCACTTGGTAGCCCCCTCGCTTCGTGGATGAACGCCGCCGTGCCGAACAGGCTGGTCATGAAGTAGGGCGGATCGTCGGAGCGTTCGCCCATGAGCGCTTGGGCCTCTCGGAAAAGCTCCAGCGAGCGGTCCCATTCCCCGAGCTGGAAGAGGCTGGTGCCCGCCCAGTTCAGGCAGTGATCGACGATTCCCGCGGCTTGATGCTCGGCGCGGTCCCGCCCGAGGAGTCCCCATCGAACCGACCCCGCGAAATCCCCGAGCATCGCGCCGTTCCACGCGATCATGGCATAGGCATCGCCCGCCTCCCAGGGATCCTCGATCTGCTCCGCGATCTCCAATCGCCTCGCCAGCATGTCGCGTCCCCGGCCGTAGTGCCCGAGCGTGACGATGGCGGACCCCGCGCCGTCAAGCGCTGCCGACTCCAGGTCCAACCGCCCGAGGTCTCGTGCCAGTTCTGCGGCCCGGAGCCCGGCGGCGATGGCCTCCTCCCGATCCGCCGGCTCGATGTGGGACCTGGGTCCGAACCCGAACGGCTGGAACGCCCGCGCCGTGAGCAGTCGGATCCCCTCCTCACCTCTCTCGTCCCCGACGTGACCGGCGCAGATCGCGAGGTACCGCTTCACCTCGTCGACTTCGGGGAAGGTCTTCATGGAGCCGGGCCATCGGAGAGGGTTCTCGAGCCCGTTCACGCACGCCAAAGCGATCGCTCGCGAGTCGTGAGGTGTGTGCTGGAGGCGGAGATCGATGGCTTCCTTGAACGCCCTCCACGACAGGTCGCCCCGGTAGTCGCTTCGAGCGATCAACCCCAACCACTCGAGTGCGGCGATGCGTTCCAGAGGGCCGGACGCGATCTGCAGCGCCTGCTCGACCGCCGAGTTCGCTTTCGCGATCGCGAATCGACGATGGGCCTCGCCCGCGACGCCGAGGAGCGCATCGAACGCGCGGCGCCGCAGGTCCTCGACCTCCTGCGTCGCGAGCCCATCGTCCCTCGCACCGAGGTACGCCTCGAGACAGTGGTAGGCGAGCAGCTCGACGAACTCCTTCGCACGTTTGCCCGCGGTTTCCTCGATCCACGACGCGACCGCCGCGTGCGCGCCCGCCCGCTCGCGTCGGGGGAGGCTCTCGTAGGCGACCTCGCGGGTGAGGATGTGCTTGAAGATGAACTCCGGCTCCCCGGCGATCGAGGAGGAGAGCCGCGACAGAACCAGCTCGCGCTCCTCCAGACGATCGAGCGTCGAATGCAGTCGGTCTCGGTCACCGTTCAGCAGACGTCCAACGGGTCCCGGCCAGAACACGCGACCGACCACGGCGGCACGCTGGAGCGCGCGCTTCTCCACGGGGTCCAGCAGGTCGATCCTGGCAGCGAGCACGGCCTGCACCGTGTCCGGGATCTGCACCTCCGCGATGGTCGACGCAGCGCGCCATCGGTGCCCTTCTCGGACGATCACACCCTCGTCGATCAGGTGGCGGACGATCTCCTCCAGGAAGAACGGGTTGCCTTCGGCGCGCTCGAGGATCCGTCTATGCACGGATGACGGCAGATCCGCGACCGACAGCAGCAGTCCCACGAGTCGGTCTGATTCCAACGCGGTGAGCGGGTCGAGGCCGACCGATGAGACGTTGCGCTTGCCGCCCCCCCAGCCGGGACGTCGCTCGGTCAGTTCCGGACGCGCAGGACAGATCAAGAACATCGGCCCGACGACCCGCTCTGCGAGCTCCTCCAACAGGTCGAGCAACGCCTGATCGGCCCAATGGATGTCATCGATCACGGCGACGACCGGCGTTCGGCCCGCGAGCGAAGAGAACAACGAACGCCACGCTGCGTGGATCTTGAGGCTGACCTCGCGCGGCTCCATCGATCCGAAAGAGAACGCTGGATCCTCAACGCCGATGCTATAGGCGAGCGCGGCCGTCGCTTTCTCCGGGTTCGTCGCGACGTCCACGGTGATGAGATCAGCACCGAGCCGTTGGACATGCTCGAGCGCCACTTCCGTCGCATCGGAGTCTCGGATGTGCGCGAGCCCCTTGAGGATCTCGGCGAGCGGCCAATACGTGACCCCGTCGCCGTATGGGAGGCACCGACCCCGGACGATGGTGGGGGCCGGGTCCAGCCCTTCGGCCCACGCGACGAACTCGGCGACGAGCCGGCTCTTGCCCACCCCGGGGTCCCCGTAGATCGTCACGAGGTTCGGTTGTCCCTCTTCGGCCGAGCGCTGGTACAGGCTCCTCAGGAGCTCGAGCTCGCGGTCGCGGCCGACCATCGGAGCATGCAGTCCCGGCACGCCCCGTTCGTCGGCACCGGGCGTCCGCTCCTCGAGCACCACGGCCGGGATCGGTTGCTCCTTCCCACGGAGCTCCTGGTCGCCGAGCTCGCGGAAGCGAAAGCCGCGCGCCGCGCGGGCGGTGCGCTCGGCCACCACGATCCCCCCTGGGTCCGCGCTCTGTTCGAGCCTCGCGGCCACGTTGACCGCATCGCCCGTCACCATCGGCTCTCCCGGCCGAGGGTTGGTAGCCGCGAGGACCTCACCGGTGTTCACGCCGGTTCGGATCTGGAGCGTCACGCCGAAGCGGCTCTCGAGATCCGCGTTGACCTCGATGAGCCGTTCGCGCATCCGCAGGGCAGCCCGGAGGGCTCTCGACGGGTCGTCCTCATGTGCGGACGGCACGCCGAACGCCGCCATCACGGCATCGCCGATGAACTTCTCGACCGTCCCGCCCTCCGCCTCGATCTCCTCCCGCATCGCTCCGAAGTACGTCCCGAGCACCTCCTGGAGTCGCTCCGGGTCCAGGCGTTCGCCGAGGCTCGTCGAGCTCGTCACATCCGCGAACAGGATCGTCACCACGCGCCGGTCCTCACCGGGGGGAGCGGGCTCGAGCTCTTCGAGCGCGGACCCGCACGCCGGGCAGAACCGAGCCCCGCGAGGCACCTCGGCGCCGCAGGTCGGACACGACGGGACGAGCGACGCCCCACAGGAAGAGCAGAAGCGGGCGCCGTCGAGATTCTCGGCCCCACATGCCGCGCAGGTATTCACGGCGGCGAGTCTACGACCGCCTTCGGACGCCGAGCCCGACGGTATGCATCCGGTCGACGATCGGCCATCGCTTAGACTCCCGCGCATGAACGTGCCCGAGAAGCCGACGATCGACGGCCTGGAGCCGAAATGGGACGAGTGGTGGGAGGCCGCCGGCACCTATCGGTTCGACCGCTCGAAGACGCGGGAGCAGATCTTCGCGATCGACACCCCGCCGCCGACCGCGAGCGGGAACCTGCACATCGGTCACGTGCTGCTCCTACACGCACACGGACGTGATCGCGCGCTTCCAGCGCATGCGGGGCAAGACGGTCTTCTATCCGATGGGGTGGGACGACAACGGGCTGCCGACCGAGCGGCGCGTGCAGAACTACTTCGGCGTCCGATGCGATCCGTCGCTCCCGTACGACCCCCGCTTCGACGTCGACGCCCTCGACCGGCCCGACGGCGAGCTGGTCGCGGTCTCGCGGCCGAACTTCATCGAGCTCTGCGAGCGGCTCACCGCCGAGGATGAGCGGGCGTTCGAAGAGGTGTTCCGTCGCGCCGGCCTGTCGGTCGACTGGAGCGCAGACGTACACGACGATCGACGAGCGTTCACGCCGGGCCTCGCAGCGCTCGTTCGTTCGACTGCTCTCGAAGGACCTCGCCTACCAGGTCGAGGCGCCGACCATGTGGGACGTCGACTTCCAGACCGCGGTTGCCCAGGCGGAGATCGAGGATCGCGAGATCGACGGCGCGCTACCACCGCGTGCGGTTCGACCTCGCGGACGGTCAGGGCTCGGTGGAGATCGAGACGTCGCGCCCCGAGCTGATCCCCGCGTGCGTGGCTCTGGTCGCGAACCCGTCCGACGAGCGGTACCGGGATGTCGTCGGCTCTTCGGCCGTGACGCCGTTGTTCGGCGCGGAGGTCCCGATCCTCGCCCACGAGCTTGCCGACCCCGAGAAGGGGACGGGCGTCGCCATGATCTGCACGTTCGGCGACCTCACGGACGTCACGTGGTGGCGCGAGCTCCGGTTGCCGACCCGGGTCGTGATCGGCCGCGACGGGAAGATCGCGCCGTCACGGTGGGGGGAGCCGGGGTGGGGATCTCGTGACGTCGAAGACGCGGAACGGACGCAGAACGAGCTCGCCGGCTTGCCACCGCGCAAAGCCCGGGCCAAGGTTGCGGACCTCCTCCGTGCGTCGGGACATCTCGTCGGCGAACCGAAGCCGGTCCGTCACTCCGTGAAGTTCTACGAGCGCGGCGAACGGCCGCTCGAGATCGTGTCGAGCCGCCAATGGTTCGTGAAGACGATCGAGTTCCGCGAGCAGCTCCTGGAACGCGGGCGGCAGATCCGGTGGCATCCCGAGTCCATGGGAACCCGCTTCGCCTCATGGGTCGAGGGCCTGAATGGGGACTGGTGCGTCAGCCGTCAGCGGTTCTTCGGCGTGCCGTTCCCCATCTGGTACCGGCTCGACGACGAGGGGCTTGCGGATCACGAGCATCCGTTGGTCGCGAGCGAGGATCGGCTTCCGGTTGATCCCTCCTCCGATACGCCCGAAGGGTTTTCGCAGGACCAGCGCGGCGAGCCCGGAGGGTTCGTGGGCGATCCCGACATCATGGACACGTGGGCGACATCCTCGCTCAGTCCGGAGATCGTCGGGGGCTGGGAGGACGATCCCGACCTGTTCGCCAGGGTCTTCCCGATGGACCTGCGGCCACAGGCCCACGAGATCATCCGAACGTGGCTGTTCTACACGGTGCTGAAGTCGCATCTGGAACACGGCTCGCTCCCGTGGACGGACGCCGCGATCAGCGGGTTCGTCCTGGACCCCGAACGCAAGAAGATGTCGAAGTCCAAGGGCAACGTCGTGACCCCGATCGCTCATCCTCGAGCAGCACGGAGCCGACGCCGTGCGGTATTGGGCCGCGAGCGCGCGACTCGGCATCGATGCGGCCTTCGACGAGCAGCAGATCAAGGTCGGGCGACGGCTCGCGATCAAGATCCTGAACGCCTCGCGCTTCACCCTGTCGCTCGAGGGTACCGAGGCCGAGATCGCGGACCCGCTCGACCGCTCGATGCTCGACCAGCTCTCCGGCGTCGTCGAGCGGGCGACGGTCGCGCTCGAAGGCTACGAGCACGCCCGGGCGCTCGAGCTCGTCGAGCGCTTCTTCTGGGGGTTCACGGACGACTACCTCGAGTTGGTGAAGGGACGCGCGTACGGCGGCCACGGCCCCGAGGCCGCGGGATCGGCGATCGCGTCGCTGCGGTTCGCGCTGGACGTCCTGCTCCGGCTGTTCGCGCCGTTCCTGCCGTACGCCACGGAGGAGGTCTGGTCGTGGTGGCGGCAGGGCTCGATCCATCGGTCGGCGTGGCCATCGAACGAAGCGTTCCCGGCCGGTGGCGAACCGGTCGTCTACGAGGTGGCGGCGTGGGCGCTCGGCGAGATACGCAAGGTGAAGGCGCTGGCGAAGCGCTCGCTGCGTACGGACGTCGTGCACCTGATCGTTCGGGACACGCCGGAGCGGCTGAAGATCCTGCGCGGGGTCGAGCGCGACGTGGCGGAGGCCGGCAGGGTGCTCTCGGTCGAGTACGTCGACTCGGCCGAGCCCTCGGTCGAGGTTGAGCTCAAGCCGGAAGACTGAGCCCGTGCGGTTCGCCGAGGCGGTCGCGGAGCTCGAGGACCGTCAGCCCGAGCATCTACCGAAACCCGACCTGGAACGGATGCGGGCACTGGCCGTCCTTCTCGCCGATCCGCAGCTGACGTATCCGACCATCCACGTGACCGGGACGAACGGAAAGACGACCACCGCCCGCCTCGCGGCCGCGGTGGCGTGCGCGCATGGGCTCACGACCGGTCTGTTCACGTCGCCGCACCTCGCCTCCGTGACGGAGCGGTTCGAGCTCTGTGGGGAGCCGATCGCCGAGGAGGCCTTCGGTGACGAGTTCGAGCGATTGCTCGCGTTCGTGCGAACGGTGGACGAGCGGGTCGGTCGCGTCACCTACTTCGAGACGCTGACGGCGTTCGCATACCTCTGGTTCGCGGACGCGCCGGTCGCCGTCGGTGTGTTCGAGGTGGGGATGGGAGGAACCTGGGACGCGACGAACCTCGTGTCCGGCGACGTCGCCGTGCTCTGTCCGATCGGGGTGGATCATCCCGAGCTCGGCTCGACCATCGCGGAGGTTGCCGGTGAGAAGGCCGGCATCGTCAAGCAGGGGAAGGTCGCCGTCGCGCGGGAGCAGACGGCCGAGGCGCTCCAGGTGATCGAGCGACGGTGCGAGGAGCAGATCGCCACGCTGCTGCTCGAGGGGCGCGAGTGGGAGCTCGACGACCTGACGCCCGCGGTGGGCGGCCAGGCCATGGCCGTCCGGGGGCTGCACGCGACGTACGACGAGGTACTGCTGCCGATCCACGGGGAACACGCGGCGCACAATGCCGCCGCGGCGGTGGTTGCGGTGGAGGCGTTGCTCGAACGGGCCCTCGATCCGGACGCCGTGCGGGTCGCGCTCGGTTCGATGACCTCGCCGGGGCGGTTGGAGGTCGTCTCGCGCCGCCCGTTGATCGTGCTGGACGGGGCGCACAACCCGGCGGCCGCCGAGGCGCTTGCCGAGGCCCTGCCCGACACGTTCACCGGGGACCGCCTGCATCTCGTCATGGGGGTGTTCGCCGACAAGGATCTCGAGGGGATCGTTCGTCCGCTGGCGCCGCTCGCGGACGCCGGGTACGCGTCGGCCGTCGACAGCGTCCGAGCCCGCCCGCCGGAAGCGGTCGCGGACGCCATGGCCGCCGCCGGTATCCCGACCGAGGCGTTCGCGACCGTTCGGGAGGCGCTCGACGCCGCGCGGGACGCAGCGTCCGCGGACGACCTCATCCTGGTGACAGGCTCTCTGTACACTGTCGCGGAAGCGCGTCGGGTGTTGTTGGGCGCGTAACGAGTTCCTGAAGGCGAAGGGATCCCTGAGGATGGCCGTGGAATCGACGCTGCTCATCGTGAAGCCCGACGGCGTCCGCCGAGGGCTGGTCGGCGAGATCGTGCGCCGTGCCGAGGACAAGGGTCTCAGGGTGGCCGAGATCCGCTCGCTGACGATCGACCGTCCCCTCGCCGAGGAGCACTACGGCGAACACCGCGAGCGGCCGTTCTTCGGCGAGCTCGTCGGCTTCATCACGTCGGGACCCGTGGTCGTGGCGCGTCTGGAGGGTGAGGGAGCGATCGACGTCTGGCGGACGCTCATCGGGCCCACGGACCCGGCGACCGCACCGCCCGGAACGATCCGAGGCGACTACGGCCTCGTCATCACCGAGAACCTCGTGCACGGCAGCGACTCGCCCGAGTCGGCCGAACGAGAGTTGAAGCTGTTCTTCGGCTGAGCGATCGAGCGATCCCCGAACGCTAGGGAGCCTTGCGGAACGCCATGACCGCGTTGTGGCCCCCGAAGCCGAACGAGTTCGAGAGCGCGAGCCCAACGTCCATCGCTCGGGCCTCGTTCGGGACGTAGTCGAGGTCGCAGTCGGGGTCGGGTGTCTCGTAGTGGATCGTCGGGGGCACGACGCCGTTCGCGATCGCCAACACGCAGATCGCGCCCTCCACCGCTCCGGCAGCACCGAGCATGTGCCCGGTCATCGACTTCGTCGAGGACACCGCCACGCGGTGGGCGACGTCGTCGCCGAGGGTCGCCTTGATGGCGGCGGTCTCGGCGGCGTCGTTCAGCTGCGTCGACGTGCCGTGGGCGTTGACGTACGAGACGGCGCCGGGCTCTTCACCCGCGTCGCGCAGCGCCCATCCCATGGCGAGCGCGGCGCCGGATCCCTTGGGGTCGGGAGCCGTGATGTGGAAGGCGTCGTCGGAGGCGCCGTACCCGGCCACCTCGCAGTACACGCGCGCGCCTCGAGCCTTCGCGTGACGCTCGGACTCGAGGATCAACGTGCACGCGCCCTCGGAGAGCACGAACCCGTCCCGCGCCTGATCGAACGGCCGCGAGGCCGTCTCCGGATCGGGGTTCTTCGTGAGCGCCGTCATCTGCGCGAAGGCGGCGATCGTGAGTGGGATGGTCGCGGCCTCCGAGCCGCCGGCGACGCAGAGGTCGAGATAGCCGTCGCGGATGTACCGCATCGCCTCGCCGATCGCGTGGTTGGATGACGAACAGGCCGAGACCGTGCACAGGTTCGGTCCGGTGAAGCCGAACCGCATGGCGATGTGGCCGGCGCGCGGCGTTCGCCATGAGCGCCGGAACCATGAACGGGGACACGCGGCCCGGCCCCTTCTCGAGGAGCACGCTGTGCTGGGTGAGCAGGGTCTGGATGCCACCGATCCCGGTCGCGAACACCACACCGGCCCGCTCCGACGGGACCTCGGGCGTGCCGGCGTCGTCCCACGCGAGCGCGGCCGACGAGACGCCGTAGTGGACGAACTTGTCGGTGCGCCGGATCTCCTTCGCGTCCAGCCACGGCGAGGGGTCGAAATCCGGAACCTCGCCCGCGACCGTGACGGGCAGGTCGTCGATCTCGAACGCCGTGATCCGCCGGATCCCGTTGCGGCCCGACGTGATCCCGGTCCAGAAGTCCTCGACGCCGGTACCCACCGGCGTGACCGGTCCGATCCCGGTGACGACGACCCGCTCGCCCATCGGGGCTACGACGCTCCGAGCTTGTGCTCGACCAGCGCGACGGCCTGTCCGACCGTCTTGACCCCTTCCATCTCTTCCTCGGGGATGTCGATGTTCCATTCCTCCTCGAGGGCGAGCACGGCCTCGACGAGGTCGAGCGAATCGGCGTTCAGATCCTCGGCGAAGCGAGCGTCGGGGACGACCTGGGCCTCGTCGACCGCGAGCTGCTCGGCAAGGACCTTACGGACCCGAGACTCGATCTCTGCCTTGTCCATCCTTCCTCCTGTTTCCTTGTCTCCTGTTGGTGAGCTTCCGTTCGAACGCCGGTCATGCTACGGGGCACGGTGGTCCTGCGACTAGGCGGTCAGCCCACCGTCCACGGGGACGACCGCGCCGTTCACGTACGACGCTTCGTCGGACATCAGGAAGCCGACCACGCTCGCGACCTCCTCCAGGTGGGCCGCGCGGCCGACCGGCGTCTGGTCGAGGTAGTAGGCGCGAGCGGGCTCGGTCAGGTGCGAGGTCATGTCGGTGTCGAGCAGCCCCGGGCACAGCGCGTTCACGGTGATGCCCTTGCCTCCGACCTCGCGGGCGAGCGACTTCGTCAGCCCGACGAGACCGGACTTGGTGGCCGCGTACACGGTCTGACCCGCGTTGCCGTGCAGCGCGACCGCGGAGGACATGTTCACGATCCGGCCCCACTTGGCTCGGAGCATCCCGCGAAGGGCCGCCCGGCTGCACAGGAAGGCGCCCTTGAGGTTGGTGGCCATCGTCTGGTCGTACACGTCCATCGGGTACTTGAGGAGCAGGCCGTCCCGCGACACCCCGGCGTTGTTCACGAGCCCCGTGACCGGCCCCAGCTCGTCACCCACGCGGCGGAAGGCCTCGGTGACCGAACCCTCCTCCGTCACGTCCAGCGCCACGGCCAGGCCGGTCACCCCGATCGTCTCGAGGGCTCCGAGCGTCTCCTTCGCGTCGGCCTCGCTCGAGCGGTAGCCGATCGCCACGCTCCATCCGCCGCGGGCGAGCGCCTCGGCGCACGCGCGCCCGATCCCGCGCGAGCCGCCGGTGACGACGGCCACCTTCGGAGGTGACTCGGTCACGGGGCCTCCGGTCCCGTCCAGCGGATCAGGTTCGCGCCCCACGCGAGACCCGCGCCGAACGACGTGAGCAAGATGAGGTCGCCCTCTCGGACCCTTCCGGCGCGCCACGCGCGATCGAGCGCGACCGGGATCGACGCCGCCGACGTGTTCCCGACGGACTCGACGTCGACGACCGCGCGATCGATCGGCACCTTCAGGCGATCGGCGACCGCGACCATGATCCGCGCGTTCGCCTGATGGGGGATCAGCAGGTCGACGTCGTCGGGCGTGAACCCCGACTTCTCGAGCAGCTCACGGCATGCGCTCGCCATCTCGACGACCGCCCGCTTGAAGACCTCGCGACCGTTCGGCATCCGGATCGCGTGATCGTTCGCATCGACCGACGCGTGGCTCGCCGGCGCCGCGGAGCCCCCGGCCGGGATGATCAGGATCTCGGCCGCACGTCCGTCGGCTCCGAGGACCGACCCCAGCACCCCGGGTTCCTCCGAACGTCGCAGCACCACCGCGCCCGCCCCGTCACCGAACAGCACGCAGGTCGACCGGTCGTGGAAGTTCATCACGCGGGAGAGGATCTCTGCGCCCATGACCACGACGGTCTCCGCCTGGCCGGACTCGATGAACGCCGTCGCGGTCGAGAGCGCGTACGAGAACCCCGCGCACGCGGCATTCACGTCGAACGCGGGTGCGGTGATCCCGAGCTTGCGCTGCACCCACACGGCGGTCGAGGGGATGGGCGTGTCTCCCGTCAGGGTCGCACAGACGAGGAGGTCGATCTGCTCCGGCGCGATCGCGGCGGTTTCCAACGCTCGCCGGGTCGCGTCGGTGGCGAGGTCGGACGTCGTCTGACCGTCGAGCGCGTAGTGCCGCTCTCGGATCCCGGTGCGCTCGCGGATCCACTCGTCGCTGGTGTCGATGAACGACTCGAACCACTCGTTGGACACGATGCGTTCGGGCAGGACCGAACCCAGGCCGACGACGGTCGCGTGTCGCTGAGAGCTCACGGTTCCCCCTCGGGGCGGCGCTCGCCGCCCACCTGAAGGTCGAGGATATCGCCCGCGGGTGCGCGCCGACGCGCGCGGACGGCGGGCCGGGCCGATCGGGGCGGATCAGGCACGCTCGGCGGCCAACGAGGCCGCCGCTTCGGGTGATCCGATCGCGACGGCACGCGCTCCCGGAACCGCCCGCTTGGCGAGCTTGGTCAGCACGTCGCCCGGCCCCGCCTCGACGAACGTGTCGGCGCCGACGGCTCGGAGCGCCCCGGCGCAGGCCTCCCAGCGCACGGGGGAGACGACGTGTCGTTCGGCCAGCGCTCGGAGCTCCTTCGGATCGCTCACGAGGGCGCCGGTCACGTTCGACGCGATCGGGAAGCGGGGCGGAGCGAACGGCACCTCGCCGATCGCCGCCGCGAGGGGCTCGACCGCCGGCGCCATCAACGGCGAATGGAAGGCGCCGGCCACGTTCAGGCGCACGGCGCGGATCTTGCGTTCGGCCGCGAGCGCCTCCGCGCGTTCGATCGCCGCGACGCTGCCGCTGATCACCACCTGCTGCGGCGAGTTCTCGTTCGCGACGAGCAGGACGTCGCCCTCGCGCACCTCGTCGCACAGGACGGCGGCGTCCTGCCCCCCGACACCCAGGAGCGCCGTCATCGTGCCCGGCCGAGCGTCACCTGCGGCCTGCATCGCCCGGCCGCGCACGGCCACGATGCGCAGCGCATCTGCGAGATCCACCACCTCGGCGGCCACCAGCGCCGCGAACTCGCCGAGCGAGTGCCCCGCCGCGCCGACGAACGTGACCCCGAGCGCATCGAGCACGCGGAACGCGGCGACGTCGCACGCGAGGAGCGCCGGCTGGACGAACTCGGTCGTCGTGAGCGCCGCCTCGTCGCGACACCCGGCGACGATGTCGCGTCCGATCGCGTCGGTTGCGTCGTCGAGCACCTCGCGCGCGGCGTCGTGGGTTATCCACACGTCTGCCATGCCGGCGAACTGTGAACCTTGACCTGGGAACACGATCGCTGCGTGCATTCGCCTCGCCTCGAGCAACGTTGAACGAACCCTACTGCGCGGGTCTAGGCACAGTGAAACCGCAGGTCACACCCGGCGTGAACCCTAAGGTTGCCTCCACGTCTGGTCGAGAGTTGCCACCCCCAAACCCGTCCTGTACAAAGAGCGCGAACCTATGGCCGAGAAGGTTCGTCGCGGACTTCCCGTTTCCCCAGGCCGTCGAAACGCGGGCGGTGAAGGGGTCCTCGGGTTCCTGGGTCAGGACATGGCAGTCGACCTCGGAACCGCGAACACGCTCGTCTACGTTCGGCACGCGGGCATCGTCCTCAACGAGCCCTCGGTCGTCGCGATCAACACGCTTTCCGGCGCGGTGCTGGCCGTCGGCAACGAGGCCAAGCGGATGATCGGACGAACGCCGTCGCACATCCAGGCGGTGCGTCCGCTGAAGGACGGTGTGATCGCCGACTTCGACATCACCGAGAAGATGCTGCGCTACTTCATCCAGCGCGTGCACAAGCGGCGTCTGCTCGCGAAGCCGCGGGTCGTGGTCTGCGTCCCGTCCGGCATCACCGGCGTCGAGCAGCGTGCGGTGGAAGAGGCGACGATCGCCGCCGGCGCCCGTCGCGCCTACATCATCGAAGAGCCGATGGCGGCGGCGATCGGGGCCGGGCTGCCGATCCACGAGCCGGCGGGCAACATGATCGTCGACATCGGTGGCGGAACGACCGAGGTCGCCGTGATCTCGCTCGGCGGCATCGTCACGTCGTCGTCGCTGCGGATCGGCGGCGACGAGCTCGACGAGGCGATCATCAACCACGTGAAGAAGGAGTACTCCCTGTTGCTCGGTGAGCGGACGGCCGAGGCGATCAAGCTCGCGATCGCGGCCGTCTACCCGATGCAGGAGGAGCTCGTGGCCGAGATCCCGGGACGCGACCTGGTCTCCGGGCTCCCCAAGACCCTGCAGATCACCGACGGTGAGATCCGAGCGGCCATCGAGGAGCCGGTCAGCGCGATCATCGACTCGATCAAGGCGACCCTGGACCGAACGCCCCCGGAGCTCGCCGGCGACATCATGCACAAGGGCATCACGCTCACCGGCGGCGGCGCCCTGTTGCGGGGGATCGACAAGCGTCTCCGGCACGAGACCGGCATGCCCGTCTACATCGCCGACAGCCCGCTCTCCTCGGTCGCGATCGGGTCCGGCAAGTGCCTCGAGGAGTTCGAGATCCTCCAGCGGGTCCTGGTGAGCCCGTCCAGGAGGTAGGTCCGCCGTGGCCCTGCGCAGCCGAGCGCGCAGCACACGCGTGCTGGTGGTCGCCCTGGTCTCGATCTCATTGGTGACCATCACCGTCGACTACCGCGAAGGCACCGACGGGCCCCTGGCGTCGCTCGGCGACGGCGCGCTCGCCGTCGTCAGCCCGCTCCAGGAAGCGGTGTCCAAGGTCACGCATCCGATCGGGAACTTCTTCTCGACGCTGTTCCGCCTCCCGTCGATCCGTCACGAGCGCGACGTCCTGCGCGAACGCGTTGACACGCTCGAGACCCAGCTCGCCGAGGGGCGAGCGGATCAGGCCCGGCTGGCCGAGCTCGAGGCGCTGCTCGGCGTTGCAGGAGAGCCTCGGGCAGCCGCATCGAGACGACCGGGGCCCAGGTGATCGCGAACGGCGTCTCGAACTTCGAGTGGACGATCACGATCGACAAGGGCTCCAGCGACGGCATCCACGAGAACATGCCCGTGGTCGCGAGCGCCGGGCTCGTCGGGCACGTGGTCAACGTCGGGACGAGCTCGTCGGTCGTGCAGCTGATCATCGACCCCGACTCCTCCGTCGCGGGACGGCTCGACGTCTCCCGCCAGACCGGGCTGCTCTCGGGCGAGGGGCCGGCCGACCTGCAGATGAGCCTGGTCGAACCGACGGTCGAGGTCGCGCCGGACGAGCACGTCGTCACGGCCGGATACCGGATCGCGGGTGTGGCCGAGAGCCTCTACCCGCCGAACGTCCTGATCGGCACGGTCTCGCGGGTCCTGGACGAGGACTCGGCGACGGAGAAGTTCCTGACCGTGCGGCCGGCGGTGGACTTCTCCTCGCTCTCCCTCGTGCTCGTGGTGCTGTCCCGTGACACGCGAGGGTAGGGTCGTCATCCGTGCGTCGCGCGCTCCTTCTCTCGGCGGTGATCCTGACCGCGTTGATCCTGCAGACCACGGTGTTCGCCGAGGTCAACCTGCTGGGCGCCAAGCCGGAGCTGATGTACCTGCTCACGATCTGCTTCGCGATCTTGGAGGGACCGTCGTCCGGAGCGATCACCGGGTTCGCGGGTGGGATGGCCCAGGACTTCCTGCTCGACGCGCCCAAGGGCATCACGGCGCTCACGCTCACGCTCCTCGGCTACGCGACGGGGATGGCGCGGCAGTACATCGTGACCCCTTCGCCCGTGCTGCCGGTGCTCCTGGTCGGGGGTGGCACGTTCGCGGGTGTCGTGTTCTACGGGATCGTGTCGTTCCTGCTCGGCCAGCTGAGCATCGGATGGCTCTACCTGTTCCGCGTGGCGCTGCTCTCCGGTCTGTACAACGCGATCTTGACCCCGCTCGTGTTCCCGTTGCTCCGCCGGGCGGCCGAGGGCTCGCGCTCACGGCGCATGGCCCGCTGGTGAGAGAGCCGTGAGGCGACCGTGACCGAACCCCGGATGGGCCTTCGCGTGAAGGTCCTGGCCACGCTGGTGCTGGTGATGTTCGCGACGCTCACGACGCGGCTCTGGTTCCTCCAGGTGCTCGCCGCCGAGCAGTACAAGGAGGACGCGAAGGACAACGCGGTCCGCCTGATCGAGGTGCCCGCGCCGCGCGGCGTGATCAACGACGCGAACGGCGACCCGCTGGTCGACAACCGAGCGAGCGTCGTCATCACGATCAATCGTCAGGCGCTCGGCGACGACACCGAGCGCGTCCTGTTCGACCTGTCCCAGCTCCTCGATGTCCCGGCCGATGAGCTCGGGTCGCGGCTGGACGACCCCCGCTACTACGTCTTCAGCCCGATCCCGGTCGCGATCGACGTGCCCAGGCGCATCGCGTACTACATCAAGGAGCACGACACCGATTTCCCCGGCGTCGACGTCCTGCAGGTGCCCGTGCGCCAGTACCCGTCGGGGTCCGTGGGCGCGCACGTCCTCGGGTACCTCGGCCAGGTGTCCAAGGAGAAGCTCAAGGATCCCGGGTTCGCCGACTACGAGCCCGGCGACCTGGTCGGCGTGTCGGGGGTCGAGAGCTATTACGAGCGCGACCTGGCCGGAACGCAGGGGCTGGTCAAGTACCGGGTGAACTCGGCGGGGCAGAACCTCGGCCGGATCGGAGAGCAGCCGCCCGTCGCGGGCAACGACGTCTGGCTGACGATCGACGCACAGACCCAGGAGCTGACCGAGCAGTCGTTGCAGGCCGGCATCGAGCACGCCCGCACCCTCGTCGAATCCGAGAGCGGCTACCTGAAGGCCAACGCGGGGGCGGCGGTCGTTCTCGACCCGCAGACGGGCGCGATCGAGGCGATGGCGTCGTTCCCGTCGTTCGATCCGTCCGTGTTCACGCGGAGCATCTCCGAGAAAGAGTTCAAGAACCGGTTCGGCTGGGCGCGCGGGCGGCCGTTGCTGAACCGGGCGATCCAGGGCCAGTACCCGCCGGGCTCGACGTACAAGCCGTTCGTCGCCGCCTCCGCGCTCCAGCGCGAGATCGTGACGACCGGCCAGACGTACGGTTGCCCGCCCAGCTGGACCGCGCCGTTCGACGAGAGCGACCCCGACGCGATGCAGTACGTGTTCAACAACTGGACGACGGCGGACCTCGGCTACATGAGCATCGCGACGGCGCTCGCGAAATCGTGCGACACGATCTTCTACCCGATGGGCTACCGGTACTGGGACCTGTTCTACGTGAACGAAGACGAGGCGGCGAACGACATCGTCTCGCACGAGCCGATGCAGCGCGACCTCGAGGCGTTCGGGTTCGGCTCCCAGACCCGGGTGGACCTCTCGTTCGAGCAGGACGGACGGGTCCCCGACGCCGAGTGGAAGCGAACGATCCACGAGGCGTATCCCGAGTCCTTCCCCGAAGGTGAATGGTTCCCCGGCGACTTCATCCTCATGACGATCGGACAGGGCGACACGCTCGTCACGCCGCTGCAGCTCGCCACCGCCTTCGGCGCGCTCGAGAACGACGGCAAGATCTGCGTGCCCCACGTCCTGGACCGGGTGGTCGCGCCGGACGAGACGCTCGTGCGCGAGTACCAGCAGAATTGCCGTCGACGCGTTCGGATCGACGACCGTCACCTGCGGTACGTGCGCGACGCGCTCACCGGAACGGTGACGGGCGGCGGCACCGCAGGAGCTGCGTTCGCCGGGTTCCCGTTCGACGCCGTCTGGGTGGCCGGGAAGACCGGGACGGCCGAGGTCGACCCCAAGCAGGACTACTCGTGGTTCGCGGCGATGACGGCGGCCGGAGGACAGGAGCACGTCGTCGTGGCGCTGGTCGAGCAGGGGGGCCACGGCGCGACGACCGCTGCGCCGATCGTGCGTCACATCATCGAGGGCATCTACGGCCTCGAGTTCTCCCAGTTCACGGACATCGAGGGGACCGACTGATGGACCTGGCCGCCGGCAAGCTGATGGTGCACGAGCGCCGCTCGATCCGCCACGTCGACCCGATCCTCGTCGCCGCCGCGATCGGGCTCGCGGTGATCGGCCTGTTCGCGATCTACTCGGCCACCCACCAGTCGCTCGCGGCCGTGGGCCTGGACCCGGGACGCTTCGTGAAGCGCCAGGTCACGTTTCTCGCGGTCGGAGCGATCGTCCTCATGCTCGCCCTGAGCTTCGACTACCGGCTGCTGAAGGTCTACGCCGGGATGATCTACGTGTCCTCGTTGGTGCTGCTCGTCCTCGTGCGGACGCCGCTCGGCACGAGCGTCAAGGGCGCGCAGCGGTGGTTCGAGCTGTTCGGCTTCCAGCTGGCCCCGTCCGAGATCGCCAAGCTCGCGCTGATCGCGATGCTCGCCGCGTTCCTCTCGGAGCTCCGAGGTGACCTCACGCTGCGGGACGTGTTCCGAACGGCCGGGCTCGCCGCGGTCCCCGCGTTCCTGGTGTTCCTCCAGCCCGACCTCGGCACGTCGATCGTGTTCGTGGCGATCCTCGTCGGGATGCTGGTCGTGGCGGGCGCCCGGGCCCGCTACCTCGGGGTGCTCGCGCTGACGGCGGTCGTACTGATCGTCGCGGGCTTCCAGGTGGGGTTGGTGCGCGAGTATCAGATCGAGCGTCTCCGAGGCTTCCTCGATCCGGCCAGCGTGAGCGAGGACGCGCTCCACAACCGGGAGCAAGCCGAGATCGCGATCGGGTCCGGTGGACTGACGGGGGTCGGGTACCTGCAGGGGTCGCAGACCAACCTCGACTTCGTCCCGGAGCAGCACACGGACTTCGTCTTCACCGTCGTCGGCGAGGAATTCGGGTTCGCGGGCGCGGCCACGCTGTTGGCGTTGTACGGCGTCCTGCTCTGGCGGGCCTTCCGGGTGGCGTTGCTCTCCAGGGACCCGTTCGGGACCTATCTGGCGGCGGGGATCGCATCGATGCTCGCGTTACAGATGTTCGTGAACGTCGGCATGAACATCGGCATCATGCCGATCACCGGCATCCCGCTGCCCTTCGTGTCCTACGGGGGGAGCTCGCTGTTGCTGAACCTCGCAGCGGTCGGTTTGCTGATCAACGTGCACATGCGCCGGTTCGCCTGAGCGCGCGGGTCAGCTCGAGAGAGCGATCGTCCACAGGAACGTCGAACCGGCGGCGCCCGAGGATTCGATCACGACGTCGCCGCCCATCGCGCGAGCGGCGGTACGAGCGAGCGCCAGCCCCATGCCCGCTCCCTGGTGGATCCGAACGTTGAGCTCCTCCAGCTGTTCGAGCGGACCGAAGACGCGTTCGTGCTCGCGGGCGTCGATGCCCGGTCCCTCGTCGACCACGCGAACCTCGATCCCGTCCGAGCCGGCGCCGACCGTCACGACGACGTCCTTCTCCGGCGCCGAGAAGCGCAGCGCGTTGTCGACGAGCTCCTCCAGGATCCGGCCGGCGACGCCGCGGTTCAGGTTCGTGGGCGGCAGGCCTTCCGCCGTAGTGACGCGCACGCGTTGGTCCCGGGCGGCCACATCCCGGGCGACCTCGCCGACGTCCACCCGTTCGGTCAACCCGGCGTCGATCGCGAGCTCGAAGCGCTCGACGAGCTGAGCGAGGTCCCGAGCCCGCGTGACGAGCCGAGCGAGGAGCTCGGCCTCCTGCTCGGGCGAGGCCTCCACCTTGGCGAGCGTTTGGGCGACGCCGAGGATCACCGTGACGGGCGTCCGTAGCTCGTGCGACAGCCGGGCGACGAGCTGTTGCCGTCTCGTCGAACGCTCGACGAGCGCGTCCTGGGCTGCCTCCAGCTCACCCGTACGCCGGCGCTCGCGTTCGAGCGCTGTGGTGAGCTCCTCGATCACGTGCGACGTCACTCCCGACGACAGGAGCGCCCCTCCCTGCGCGGCGCGGCTGACGGCGGTCAGGATCTCGTCGCCGTCGGAGTCCTTCAGGACGTACCCGGAGGCGCCGGCGACGAGCATCCCGCGGACGATCTCCTGGTCCTCGTGTCCCGAGAGCGCGACGACCCCCAGGTCGGGGAAATCCACCTTCAACAGCCGGGTCGCCTCGATCCCGTCCATCGTCGGCATCCGGACGTCCATCAGCACGACGTCGGGTGCGAGCGAGCGAACGAGGCCGAGCGCCTCCACGCCCGAGCCGGCCTCACCGACCACCTGGAGGTTCCCCGCCTCCAGCAGCGACAGGAGCGACTCACGGAAGCCGGCGTTGTCGTCGACGACGAGCACCCGGATCGGCCTGGTGTGACCAACCGGGCGGGGAAGGACCGCCGGTTCCATGTGCGGAAGTCTCGGGGGGACGGGCTTCCGGCGCCATCCGGCGGGTGTGGGTTTCGAGGGGCACACGACCCGACACGGTGGGTAGGTCGAACGACCTAGTCAGCCTATGGGCCGGTCGATCAGGTTCGAAGCCGAGGTGGCGGCCGGCGGTTGGTGCGTCCGGTATCCTTGGTTCCAGGTTTGCCCGCCGGGTTGCGGCCATGGGGCCGCGAGGAACCGGCGAGGTAAGGAGAGGCGAGGCACCGGCCACGCCGGCCCCGGGTCCGAACCCGGAGGGCCGCGGCCGGATGAGCCCGCCGAGAACGGGGATTTCCGCGTGCGCAACGAAGCGCCGCAAGGACAGGGGGACGACCCCACGTCCGTGCGCAGATCCGACGAGGCGAGGCCGTCCGGCCCGCCCGTCCCCACCCGGCGCCCGACCAGGCGTTCCGGCGCATCCGATGATCCCCAGCCCTCGGCGAACGCTGCCATCGCCCCTCCCGACGCGAAGGGAGCGACGATGAACGACGAGAGGGGTTCCACGACCTCCGGGACGGAGGTTCTCGAACCGACCGAGCCGACCACGGGCTCGGAGGGGGGTGGCTCGGCACCTCCGGGCTCGGGCGCGCGCCGCAGGCGCCGGCGAGGTGGCCGAGGCCGAGGCGGGCGCGGCGGATCGGGATCGGGCGCGGGCACGACCGACGGTGTCCGACCGCCCGAGGGCACTCCGGCGGGAGAACAGTCAAGCTCCACCGCGACCGAGCAGCCCGAGATCGATCTGGACGCACAGCCCGGAGAGGTCGAGCGCAGCCCGGCGACCGCCCCCACCGGCGGAACAACGAGGAAGCGATCGCGAGGCGGCCGCGGTCGTGGCCGGTCCGGAGGCGCGACGTCCTCGACCGCACGTCCGAACGAGACCGACGTCGCCCCATCGGACGGGCCCGTCGCCGAGCCGGCGACCGAGACGGCCGACGGCGGGGTGGATGGCGCGGCCGAGGCAGAGGTGACCCAGCGAACCACCACGCGGCGACGCCGCTCGCGCGGCGGCCGTGGTCGCGGCAGGGCCAAGCCGGCCGGCGACGGTTCGGAGGCCGGCGAGGGTTCGGAAGCCGGCGAGGCCGGCGCGGAGGCGGACGGGAAGGAGCCCGCCCGCCAGCGCTCGACGAGGGCCGCTTCGGGCAGGACGACGACCCGAAGGAAGACCGAGCCATCGAAGAAGGCCGACCAACCGAGAAGGGCCAAGCCCGGACCCCAGAGGTCGGAGGAGACGGCCGCCAAGCCCGCGAAGCAGGACGAGGCCGAGACCTCCGCGCCGACCCGGCTCCGGCGGCAGCGACAGGGCCGCACGACCGTGCGTCGCCGGCGCGAGTCGATGCCGGTCGTGCCCCGCGTCACCGACAAGCTGATGGTGATCACCCAGCACGGCGAGCGCGATCAGATCGCGGTGCTCGAGGGGCCCGAGCTGGTGCAGCACTACGTGACCCGCGCGGGAGCGCGCTCGATGGTCGGCAACGTCTACCTCGGGCGTGTCCAGAACGTGCTGCCCGGCATGGAGGCCGCGTTCGTCGACGTCGGCCGCGGGCGCAACGCCGTGCTCTACGCCGGCGAGGTCAACTGGTCGCCCGAGGATCTCGAAGGCGCGCCCCCGCGGATCGAGCACGTGCTGAAGAGCGGACAGTCGGTCCTCGTGCAGGTGACGAAGGACCCGATCGGGGGCAAGGGCGCTCGGCTCACGGCGCAGATCTCCCTCCCCGGCCGCTTCCTGGTCCTCGCGCCGAACTCCGACGTCTCCGGGATCAGCCGGCGGCTCCCCGACGCCGAACGCCGACGCCTGAAGCCCATCATCAAGAGCCTGAAGCCAGATGCGCACGGCGTGATCGTGCGGACCGCGGCCGAGGGCGCGCCCGAGGAGGCGCTGGCCGACGATCTCCGGCGGCTGCTGGAGGAATGGGAGCAGATCGAGAAGCGCGCCAAGAAGGCCAAGGCGCCCGCCGTCCTGTACGAGGAGCCCGAGCTCACCGTTCGGGTCGTGCGGGACCTGTTCACGGACGAGGAGTACCGGGAGCTCGTCACCGACTCGCCGCGGATCTTCGGCTTGGTCACCGACTACCTCCGCGGCGTCGCGCCGGAGGTGCTCTCGAAGGTCCGGCTGCACGAGGGCCCACTCTCGGCGTTCGAGGAGTTCCACATCGTGGAGCAGATCCACAAGGGCCTCGACCGGAAGGTCTGGCTGCCGTCGGGTGGCTACCTCGTGATCGACCGAACCGAGGCCATGACGGTCATCGACGTGAACACCGGGAAGTCCGTCGGCAAGTCCAACCTCGAGGAGACGGTGGTCAACACCAACCTCGAGGCCGCTCGCGAGGTGGCTCGCCAGCTGCGGCTACGAGACATCGGCGGCATGATCGTGATCGACTTCATCGACATGCTGCTCGAGCAGAACAAGAGCAAGGTGATCGATGCGATGAAGGAGTCGCTGGCCCAGGACAAGTCGCGCAGCCAGGTCTTCGACATCAGCCCGCTAGGGCTTCTCGAGGTGACGCGCAAGCGCGTGTCTGGTGGACTCTTGGAGGCGTTCTCGGAGACGTGCCCCACCTGCGAGGGTCGTGGCGTGATCATCACGTACGACGTCGATTGAGCAACGAGCAAACCGAAGCGCAGACCGAGGTAGACGATTCGAGGTAGCCAGACGTAGGCCAGAGTTAGGTAGGAGGACGCGATGTACGCGGTCATCAAGGCCGGTGGGAAGCAGCACAAGGTGAAGGCCGGCGACGTCATCGAGGTCGAGCTGATGCACGGCGACGGCGATACGGTCACGTTCCAACCCCTGCTCGTGGTGGACGACGACGGCACGACCCACTACGGCAAGGAGGCCCAGCAAGCGGTCGTCACCGCCAAGCTGCTCGGTGAGCAGAAGGGCGACAAGGTCCACGTCTTCAAGTACAAGAACAAGTCGGGCTACGCCCGCCGACAGGGACACCGCCAGTTGATGACGCTGGTCGAGATCGCCGACGTGAAGCTCGGGAGCGCCCCCAAACGCGCCGCCGCGAAGAAGCCCGCGAAGGAGGAGCCGCCCGAGGGCGCGGACGCGGCCGAAGCCGCCGAGTAGCCCGAAACCGTCTGGTACGCTCGGACGCGCGATGGCACACAAGAAGGGCGGCGGTTCGTCCCGCAACGGGAGAGACTCCGAGTCCAAGCGGCTCGGGGTGAAGGTGTTCGGCGGTCAGGACGTGACCGCCGGATCGATCATCGTTCGCCAGCGGGGGACGAGGATCCACCCCGGCAAGGGCGTGGGCAAAGGCAGCGACGACACGCTGTTCGCCACGCAGCCCGGCGTCGTCTCGTACCACGAGTCGCGCGGCCGTCGCTACGCCTCGGTTCAGGCTCGATAGGCAGCCCGGGCTCGGGCCGCCGGGACTCCCTCAGCTGTCCGCGGCTGGCTGGTCCGGCCCCGAAGTGGCGCGCGCCGCGGCCGTCCTCACCGCTCGAACCCACTCGTTGAGCGCGGCCTTCTTCTCGCGGTTCGTCATGCCGAGGTACCCGACGTTGTCACGGCGCGCCTTGCGCTTTGGGTTGCGGAACGCGGCCAGCCCGGACGGCCGCTCCACCGTGGTGCCGAGGATCGCGCTGAGCGGTGGCGGTTGCACGAAATAGAAGGCGGTTCGGCGCGGTCCGGAAGCGGTCGTTCGCTCCACCATCAGCACCGGAGAGCCCCGGAGACGGCGGACCTTGGCGATCTCCGAGACCGGGAGCCGCACGGCCGGGCGGGCGTCGTCGTTGGGCGTGAAGAGCAGGGCCTGGCCGGCGAGCTCGAGCGTGCCCTTGGTCTCGTCGGGCTGGACGTCCTTCCCGAGCTCGACGGCCCACACGGTCACGGCTCGCGGCACGACACCCATCATGCCGCGGACATGCGGCTTCGGCCACAATCTGTCCATGACCTTCGTCGACGAGCTGACCGTCTTCGCCCGATCGGGCCGCGGTGGGAACGGCTCGTCCTCGATCCTGCGCGAGCCGTACAACCCCCGCGGTGGTCCCGACGGCGGGGACGGCGGCAAGGGTGGCGACGTCGTCTTCGAGGTCTCCACCGGCGTCCGGGACCTCTCGGGGCTCGCCGATCAGCCGCACCTGCGAGCGGAGAGCGGCAGCGCGGGCGGCAAGCGGGGCAAGACCGGGGCCGAGGGCAAGGACCTCGTCATCCTCGTGCCGGACGGGACCCGCGTCGAGGACGAGCACGGCCTGCTGGCCGACCTCGTCGGCTCGGGGATCCGGGCGGTCATCGCGCGCGGCGGGCGCGGCGGGCGGGGCAACGCCTCGCTCGCCACTTCCCGCGACCGCGTCCCGAGCGGCGCCGAGGCGGGGGAGCCCGGCGAGGACAAGCGGCTCTCCGTCGAGCTGCGGATCGTGGCCGACGTCGGGCTCGTCGGCTTGCCGAACGCCGGGAAGTCGACCCTGCTGGCAACGCTCACGGCCGCGCATCCGAAGATCGCCGACTACCCGTTCACGACGCTGTCGCCGAACCTCGGAGTGGCGGGCGAGGAGGAGCGGTTCGTCGTCGCGGACGTCCCCGGCCTGGTCGAGGGGGCGCACGAGGGCAAGGGTCTCGGCCACCGGTTCCTCCGTCACGTCAGCCGCTGCCGGGCGCTCGTGCTGGTGGTCGACCTGTCGGCCCCCGACCCGGCGGCCGATCTCGCGACGGTCCGCGCAGAGCTCGAAGCGTACGACCCGGCCATGGCGGCGCGTCCCAGCCTCGTGGTCGGGACGAAGCGCGATCTCGCCCCCGACGTCGATCCGCAGGCCGTGCTCGGGAGCGGCGCGATCGCGGTCTCGGCGGTCACGGGCGAGGGGCTCGACCGGTTGCGTGAGCGGCTCGCCGCGCTCGCTCGGGAGGCTTCGGCGGTCGCGGAGGAGCGGAGCGCCTACGTCGTCCTTCGGCCCGCCCGACCGCGGTTCGTCGTCAAGCGCGAAGGCGAGCGCTTCCGGGTGATCGGCCGTGACGTCGAACGCTGGGTGTCCGAGACCGATCTCGACGACTCCGTCAAGCTCGAGCGTCTCCAGCGACGGCTCGTGAAGGAGGGTGTGGAGCGCGAGCTCGCGTCGGCCGGGGCGCGCCGGGGCGACGAGGTCGTGATCGGCGACGTGGCGTTCGAGTTCATCCCGGAGGGAGGGTGAGGTGGGACGGCGTGAGGAGCTGCTTCGAGCCGAGGCCGAGGGCTGGGAGGAGCTGATCGCGGTCCTGGACGCGACGGCACCGGAGCTGCTCGAGCGGCCGGGGGTGAACGCGGAGGGCTGGGCCGTGCGGGACGTGATGTGGCACCTCGCGTTCTGGTGCTCGGACGCCGCTCGCGCGCTGGGTGAGATCGCCGAAGGGAGGTTCGAGCGTGCCCGCGAGCCCTACGGCGCCGAGCGAGGTGGATCGTCTCAACGATCGAGAGCTCGAGCGCTCTCGCGGGATGGAGCCGGACCAGGTCCGCTCCGAGCTCCACCGGGGACGCTCGGCGATGCTCGAGCGGTTCGGCGCGCTCGAGGTGCTCACCGCGGACGCCGACGAGTGGTTCGAGGAGAGCGGACCCCTGCACTACGCCGAGCACCTCCCCGAGCTCGAGGCCTGGATCCGCGCACACCCGCGCTGAGCGCGACGCGGGGCCGATCGGAAATCCGCCGCGCCCGCCGAGCTCGGCCGTAGGATGGCTCGCGTGGGACGACGCCTCGGGGTCATGGGCGGCACGTTCGACCCGATCCACTACGGCCACCTCGTGACGGCCGAGGAGGCCTGGGTCCAGTTCGGGCTGGACGCGGTCGTGTTCGTCCCGACGGGGCAGCCGTGGATGAAGCAGGGTCGAGAGGTCTCGCCCGCCGAGGACCGATACCTGATGACGGTGATCGCGACCGCGAGCAACCCGAGGTTCCGGGTCTCTCGCGTGGAGATCGACCGCGACGGGCCGACGTACACGGTCGACACGCTGCGCATGCTCGGAACGGAGTATCCCGACGCCGAGCTCTACTTCATCACGGGCGCCGACGCGATGCTCGAGATCTTGGACTGGAAGGATCCCCAGGAGGTCCTGTCGAGCGCGCACTTCATCGCGGCGTCCCGTCCCGGGTACGACCTGACGCGGTTCGAAAAGGCCGGTCCCGCGCGCGACGCGGGCGTCAGCATGATGAGCATCCCCGCGCTGGCGATCAGCTCGACCGACGTCCGCGAGCGGATCCACGACGGGCGTCCGATCCGCTACCTCGTTCCCGAGGGCGTGAAGAGCTACATCGAGAAAGCGGCGCTCTACCGGTGACACGCCGACGACGTCGCTCTGGCCGAACGTGTGCGAGACTTGCTCGGTGTGGGAGCGTGTCCGTGTCGGTCGGATCGGGTATCGCTCCAGTGACGATCGTCGTCGGGAAGGACTTCTCCGGGTGACCACGAGCGAACGACGGCGTGCCGGGTAGCGACGCCAACCACGCGGGGAGCCGCGAGATCGCCGTCACGGCGGCGCGGGCCGCGGCCGCCAAGCAGGCGGTGGACGTCACGATCCTGGACGTGCACGGCCTGATCGTGATCACCGACTACTTCGTGATCTGCTCGGGCCAGACCGACCGGCAGATCAAGACGTTGGTCGAGGAGGTCGAGAAGGCCGTCCGCGACATCGGCGAGAAGCCGATCCGGCGCGAAGGCGACGCCGACTCCCGGTGGGTGCTGCTCGACTACATCGACGTCGTCGTTCATGTGTTCGCCCAGGAAGAGCGCGAGTACTACGACCTCGAGCGCCTGTGGCGCGATGCGCCGCGCCTGGGTTGGAACGCCACGGACCAGGCAGCGGCCGGTTCGCTAGACTGACCGCTCCCGCGGGCCCATAGCTCAGCTGGTAGAGCGTCTGGCTGGCAGCCAGAAGGTCAGGGGTTCGAATCCCCTTGGGTCCACTACCTGCGGAAAGAGAGTTCGAGCCCTTGGCACACCGTTCCTTCAGTGGTCTCGACGCCCTTCGCGAGTGGAAAGCGGCCGCCAGTCGCCAGTCATGTTTGGACTCTAGTCGCCCAAGGGCTCCGTCCTTCCCCGTCGATGTACGTTCCGAGAAAGTGACCGGACCGACGTTGCCCACCCGATATCCATCGCGTTCGACGGACGCTGGCGACGGACATAGGCTCCAGGCCTGAGGGGAGAGACCTCGGAGAGGAGTCAGCCATGCCGAAGATATCGAGCGCATCAGCGGACAGGATTCAGAACTACGGACCGGTCGAGGATCGCTCCGGGGAGGTCGACGGCTACACGGTCAATTTCGTCACGTTCCGGGAGGCGCAGGACATCACGCGGATCCTCGCCTCACTTTCCGAGGGCAAGTGCATGTGCCCTCACTGGGGCTACGTGTTCAAGGGGAAGATGACCGTGGCGTACGACGACGGTAGTGAGGATGTCGTCGAATCCGGAGACGCCTTCTACGCCGCCGCGGGCCACACCTCTTGGAAGGCCGATGCCGGTACCGAGCTTCTTCAGATCAGTCCCTCGAAGGAACTCGCCGAGGTCGAGGCCGCGATCGAGAAGGTCATGAACGCCATGGAGGAGGGCCCTGCCTAGTCAGGGACCAACCGGCTCCGGTTAGCAGCGGATGTACGCCGTCGAAACGTAACCGGGTTCCCGCGGGCCGTGCGACGCGTCAGACCGTGCAACTCAGACGCCGGCTCATCATGGCTGCAGCAGTCCTCGAGGCGACGAAGCCGCTAGGGTCGCGATGTGACGAAAGGACCACGAGCATCCGAGCCGCGGCCCTCTTTGGAAGACTGTCTGCGTTTGATTGGGGCGGTGATGGCGTTCGAACCCCCCGTTTACCTGTTCGGAGGGGTCGCCGAAGATGCACTGTTGCATGGGGGCTGGGTCCGACCGCATGACGACATCGATGTCCTGGTGGAACGCGCCGACCTCCCACGGCAACTGGAGAACGCGCACAAGCTCGGTTTCGGGTCGTTCGAGACCCGCTTCCAGCCGCTGCCTGCGACACCGGTGGTCGTCGGTTCGATCGAGCGCGGCCTGAATCTCGAGATCAGCGTCGTCGATCGATCGCCCGACGGGAGCCCCTTCTTCTACATGGTGGACGAGCGAGACGACGTGGTTCGGGTCGAACTCACCGACGGCATCTTCGGATATGCGCTCTGCATGCTCGACGGGATCGAGGTTCGGACCGTCTCACCATTGGCCCAGTTCCAGATCCGAGCCGGGATCGCGATGGCGGGTGGCTTCGGTCCTCTCCGTCCCAAGGACGTGACTGCACAACGGGCGTTGCAGGAGCGTTTCTATCCCGAAACCCCGATCAAGGACCTCTCCCCGACGATCGTCCCGCTGTCGGATCCTTTCTGATGCTCACGCTCGGGAACCGCTGCCCTCCTGATTTCGGATCGCGAGGATGTAGGGCCCTTGTAGCCTGACCGGCGGCACCGTCGTGGGCGTCTACGAGCATCTCGTCCGCCGAGTCCTCGCTCACCTACGCCCTGATCCTGCAGGCCCTCATGGCGGTCGAATTGTCCCAGGACGGCTCAGGTTCTTTGGCCGTCCTTCCTACCGCCTCGGACGTTTGGCGAGGGGCACGGAACCAGGAGGGCTCGGCAGCGGCATCGACCGCCGGTGGTCGGGGTCGTGCTCCTTACAGACCTGGACGATGTAGACCGTCCCCGCGAATTCCGACTGGTCGGGTCCGGCGGGTCACCGGGGGCGACGAGCACGCGCGGCGTGGCAGCGAACCTGCATTGGATGTCGTCGTCCACGTGCTGGCGGCGGCCCCGGCCCTGGTACTGGGACTTACGCGAGGACGAGGTCAACGCACAGCTCCTGTACGCGGCGTTCCGAGTACACCAGCTGATGGCGGGCGGACGTCCGCCGATGCGATGATTCGGGCGATGGATCAGGAAACACCACAAGGCTCGCCCACTGGATGGGACGCTCTGCGCGAGGCCGAATGGGAACTGGCACGGGCCTCCTTCGAGGCCGAAGTCGCGAGGAACGAGACCGCAGAAGCCCTGGACGGCTTGGCCCAGGCGAGGTGGTGGCTCTCCGACATCTCCGGCGCGATCGAGGCCTGGGATCGTGCGTACACGAAGTACCGTCGGGCTGGCCTAGACGAGCCGGCGGCGCACGTGGCCATTCTCCTTTCCCGCGAGCACAGCGAGGCCTTGGGGAATCAGGCGCTCGCGAACGGCTGGTTGGCTCGGGCCAAGGACTTGCTAGCCGCCTACCCGGATTCACTCCAGCGGGGATGGGTGGCCCTGGTCGAGTCCGAGCGAGCGGTCGATCCGACTCTCGCGCTGGCTCATGCCGATCGGGCACTGGCAGTGGCCCGGCGAACCCGAGACCCCGATCTGGAGCTGGCTGCGCTAGGCCGGGCGGGACTCGCCGAGATCGCCCTGGGTCGGATCGAGGAAGGCATGACCCGGTTCGACGAAGGGATGGCCGCCGCCGCGGCCGGTGAGTCTGCCGACCTTCGGACTATCGGCGACCTCTATTGCGCCGCCACCCTCGGTTCAGAGATCACACTGGACATGACCCGGTTCGAGCAGTGGACCGCGGTGGTCATGGGGTTCATGCAGCGGACCGGCCACCCCGACCTGCTCACCTTCTGCGGCACCTGCTGCGCGGAGGTGATGCGGGCGGCGGGCCAGTGGGAGGAAGGGGAAGGATGGCTCACCCGCACCCTCAGCCAATTGGAGAAGAGCGGGCAGAAAGCCCGATGCGTCCACCCCGCCACTCGGCTGGCCTCGTTCCGCATCTCGCAGGGCAGACTGGAGGAGGCAGAGGAACTCCTCCGGGGCTACGAGGATCTCCCTGAGGCCGTCCAAGCAGTGGTCGGCCTGCACCTCGCTCGGGGGCAGACCGCACTAGCCGCGGCCCGGCTGCATCGCCGTCTCAATGAAACCGGTCGGGACAACCTGGTTGCCGTCCCGCTCCTGGCTCAGTTGCTCGAGGTTCAACTGGCCCAGCCGGACCTCGGAGGGGCAGCCGAGACGGCCGACGCGCTTGATGCCATCGCGTCTCGGTCTGGACTCGCCCGAGCCGAAGCCGAGGCGGAGCTGGCCCAGGGATCCGTGCGGGCCGCTGCCCACGATGCAGGAAGCGCCCGTGAGCACCTGGAACGCAGCCTGGCGCTGTTCGTCCGGCTCCAAATGCCGCACGCCGCGGCTCGGGTTCACCTCGCGCTCGCCCGCGCCCTTGCCGCGGTCGACCGCGGCACCGCCGTAGAGGAAGCCCGTCAGGCGCTTCGCGCATTCGAGGACCTGGGGGCGACGCACGACGCAGACCGGGCGGCAGCCTTCCTCCGTTCCCTCGGGGTGGCAGGGAGAACTGGCCCGAAGCTCCTTGGGGAACTCAGCAAACGGGAGGTCGAAGTCCTCCGGCTCCTCGGAGAGGGCCTGACCAACGCCGAGATCGCGGCGCGCCTCTACATCAGCACGAAGACCGTGGCCACGCACGTCGGCAACCTGTTCGCCAAGCTCCAGCTCCGCAATCGGGCGGAGGCTGCCGCGTTCGCCCACCGGCATCTGCCCGCCGACATCGTGCGCGCCGTAGTTGCGACGGCCTTCTCAGGCCAGGAATCAGTACTTCTTCCGATCCTTCTCCGGCTCGGCCTTGCCATTCTCCGCTCTAACGACACGAGAGGAGGCGGGAGAC
>CAVSXK010000025.1:0-20785 GCA_963731925.1 uncultured Actinomycetes bacterium | reverse complement strand
TCGGCGGACAGCACCGACATGTCGCCCTCGGCGAGCCGCTTGGCCGCGTCCATCATGGCCGCGACGGCGACCCAGGCCAGGCCACCGCCCACGCTCACCCGCTGCCCACCGGCCCGTACGATCTCGGCGAACGTCAAGCCCGGTGTCGCGAGAACGTTCACCGGTCCCGACACGGCCTCGCACACGGCTCGGACCTCGGCAGCGCTCCGCAGGCCCGGCGCGTACAGCACATCGGCACCGGCGGCTTCGTACGCCCTGAGCCGCGTGATCGTGTCGTCCAGGTGGGGGTTGCCGCGGATGTGGTTCTCGGCTCGAGCCGTCAGCATGAAGGGGAACGGCAGCGCGTGCGCCACCTCGGAAGCCGCGGCGATCCGTTCGGCGCCGTGGTCGATCTCATAGAGACGACGATCCTCGGGATCGTAGTCCTCGATCGAGCCACCCACGGCACCCGCCTCGGCGACACGTTCGATCGCCCGTGCTGCACTCGCGGAGTCGGACCCGTAGCCGTTCTCGAGGTCGACCGAGACCGGAAGCTCCGTGGCTCGGTCCACGGCACGCGCGTGCTCCGCCATCTCCTCGAGCGTCACCGTGCCGTCCACCCGGCCGAGGGTGAACGCGAAGCCCGAGCTGGTCGTTGCGAGCGCCGGGAAGCCGAGCGCCGCCAGCACGCGGGCCGATCCCGCATCCCATGGGTTGGGCATCACGAACGGGTCTCCGAGGTGCAGATCGCGGAAGCGCTCGGCCTTGGCCGTCTGGCTCGTCATCCGATGACCCGCAGGACGACCTTGCCTCGCTTACCCGATGCCATGCTCCTCTCGAAGGCTGCGCGGAACTCCTCGAGGGGGAAGACCGAGTCGATCGCTGGGTGAAGGGCTCCCTCGTCGACCAGGTCGCCCACCTTGGCGAGCTGCTCGCCGTCCGGTTCGACGACGAAGTAGGTGGCGTCGACGCCCTCGGGTGGCTCGTCGGCGATCGTCACCAACCGGCCACCCTGACGCAACAGCTGCGAGGACCGCGCGAGCACGTCGCCGCCCACCGTGTCGAAGACCAGGTCCACCGGATCGATGCCTCGTTCGAAGATCGACGCGCTGTCGATGACCTGGTTCGCCTCCATGCTCCGAACCATATCGGCGCCGGCCGACGACGACGTGGTTCCGATGACGTACGCGGCCCGCCGCGCCGCGAGCTGGACCGCAAGGTGACCTACCCCGCCGGCCGCCCCGTGCACGATCACACGTTGGCCCGACTCGAGCCTGCCGTGCACGAACAACCCCTGCCAGGCGGTGAGGGATGGCATCGGCACGGCGGCAGCTTGCACGTGGTCGACCGCGTGCGGCTTCGGCGCGAGGACCGCCTCCGGTACCGCCGCGAACTCGGCGGCAACCCCATCGCGGTCGAACGGGGTGAGCGCGAAGACCGCATCGCCGACCCGCACCCGATCGACGTCGGGCGCCACCGCGGTCACGACGCCGGAGAGCTCGTACGAGGGTGTCGCGGGCAGTCGGTCTGCGGGCCAGTCGAGTTCGTCACGAGTGATCGCCGCGGCGTGGACGCGGATGAGCGCTTCGCCAGGCGCAGGATCGGGGACGTCGATCCGCTCGAGCGTGAGTCCCTTCGGCCCCTGCGGCGTTCGCGATCGGACCGCTCGCATCGTTCGTTGGCCGGTCTGCATGTCCTCTCCTCCATCGTGTGCTCGTCAGTATGTTGCCTTCCTCGAGCGGCCACTCAATCGGGGAGCAGCGGCACCGATTGGCCGCGGTCACGGCCGAGGAGCACGGCCGGCGTGATGGCTGCCCTCCCGAACCGGTCGCGCACGCTGTCCAGAGTGGCGTCCAAGGTATGAGCCAGCGGACGCCCGAACGGCAACGCGAGTTGGATGGCGGAGTCGTCATCGAGGTTGCTGAGGGTCACACCGATGAGGGTGATCCCCTGACTCCGGATCATCGGCATGGCCGTCGCGAGCAGCGCCCTCGCGACGATGAGGATCGTCTGGGTGTGCGCGGTCGCCTCCGACAGCGTGTGCGATCGCGTCGCACGCGAGAAGTCGTCGAACCGCAGCCGGAGCACGACGGTGCGACACACCCGGTGAGCCGTACGCAGCCTGCGGGCGAGGCGGTCGACCAGCGCGACGAGGTCGGCGTCGAGATCTTCGGCTGATCTGGGTCTGCGGCCGAGCGCGCGCTGCGTCCCCATCGAGCGACGACGCCGCCCTACCTGGACCCGCCGGGGATCCCGGTTGTGGGCGAGGGCGTGGAGGTGACGGCCGGCCGCCCGGCCGAGCATCCGAACCAGCGTCGCCTCACCGAGTCGTGCGACCTGCGCCACGGTCGTGATGGACCCTTCGTGGAGCTTGGCCGCCGTGGCCGGCCCGACGCCCCACAGCCGCTCGACCGGCAGCGGGTGCAGGAAATCCAGCTCACCGTCGGTCGGTACCACCAGCAGGCCGTCGGGTTTGGCGACGCCGCTGGCCACCTTGGCGAGGAACTTGGTCCTTGCGACCCCCACCGTCACGGGCAGGCCGACGCTTTCGAGCACGTCCGCGCGAAGTCGAACGGCGATCTCGGTGGGCGTGCCCGAGATCCTCCACAGTCCGCCGACGTCGAGGAAGGCCTCGTCGATCGACAGCCCCTCGACGAACGGCGTCGTCCGGTTGAAGACCTCGAACAGCGCCTTGCTCGCCTCGCTGTAGGCGTCCATCCGCGGGCGAACGACGACCGCCTGCGGGCACAGCCGGCGAGCCTGCGAACCGCCCATCGGGGTGCGGATCCCGAAGGCCTTCGCCTCGTAGCTGGCCGCGAGCACGACGCCGGCCCCGACGATGACCGGGCGGCCGCGAAGAGCGGGGTCATCCCGCTGCTCGACCGACGCATAGAAGGAGTCGACGTCGGCGTGCAGGATGGTGGCCTCGTCCGACACGAACGTATGTTCGCATCCCGCGCGGACACGTGCCCGGGTTCGCCGCGACCATGGTGGGTACCCCGTCAGCGGGACCGAAGGAGGTCAGCGCCATGAACGAGCTCGGCGCCACCAGCTCGATCACGATCGATGCACCCATCGACGAGGTCTGGAAGGCGATCACGACCCCCGAGCTGATCAAGCAGTGGTTCTTCGGGGTCGACACGGAGAGCGACTGGGAGCCCGGCAGCCCGCTGATCCATCGAGGCGAGTGGCAGGGCAAGCCGTACGTGGACAAGGGAGAGATCCTGCGGATCGAACCGCCCACGGTCCTCGTCCACACGCACTGGAGCGATGTCTCGGGCCTGCCGGACGCACCGGAGAACTACCAGGAGGTCACCTGGGCGCTCTCGGAACGCGACGGCTCGACCGAACTGACGATCACCGAACGCAACCTGCCCTCGGAGGAGACGAAGGCCGTGTCCGAAGCGAGCTGGAAGACCGCGTTGACCAGCCTGAAAGCCGTGCTTGAGGGATCCGGATCTCCCTGAGACGTACGATGCGGAGCGACGTCCGCCCTCAACCACATGAACCCCATCCTCGAGGACCTCGATGCATCCGACCGGCGCCTGCTTCGGCGTCGCGCGATGCCGACCTTCGTGCCGTTGATGCTGGCCACCTTGGCCAAGAGCGCCTTCTCGGACCCCGCCTGGGTGTTCGAGGCCAAGCTCGACGGCCAGCGTTCGCTGCTGTGGAGGCGGCGCTCGACCGTGCGGCTGATCACCAGGAACGAGAAGGACCGCACGTCCCACTATCCCGATCTCGTCGAAGCGATCCTCGGACACGAGGCCGCGCCGATGATCGCCGACGGCGAGATCGTCGCTTTCCACGGCGACGTCACCTCGTTCTCACGCCTGCAGGAGCGGATGCAGAACTCGAGGCCCACCGCACGGCAGATCGCGGCCGTGCCGGTGGTCTTCTACCTGTTCGACCTGATGTGGTTCGACGGCTACGACCTTTCGGCCTTGCCGCTGCTCGCGCGGAAGTCGGTCCTGCGCCGCGCGATCGTCTTCGGGGACAAGATCCGTTTCTCCGAGCACCTGGACGAGGAGGGCGAGGTCGCGTTCCGCGCCGCCTGCGAGAAGGGTTGGGAGGGCCTGATCGCCAAACGTGCCTCGGCTCCCTACACGCACGGGCGCTCGAAGGACTGGTCGAAGTTCAAGTGCGTGAACGAGCAGGAGTTCGTCGTGCTGGGCTGGACCGATCCCCACGGCGCGCGCTCGGGGCTCGGAGCGCTGCTGGTCGGCTACTACGACGACGGCGAGCTGCGGTTCGGCGGCAAGGTCGGCACCGGATTCGGTGAGCGCGAGCTCGCGATGCTCACGGGCCGTCTCACTCCCCTCGAACGGGCGGATCCGCCGATCGCCGATGCGAAGGGCCTGTCGATGAAGGGCGTGCATTGGGTGCGACCCGAGCTGGTCGCACAGGTCGGCTTCAGCGAATGGACCCCCGACGGCAAGCTGCGACATCCCCGCTACCTCGGGCTCCGCGACGACAAGCGGCCGAAGCAGGTCGTCCGCGAGCGGGCGTCGGAAACGTGATGGCACCCAGGCGCGTCGAGGTCACCCGTCCCGACAAGCTCCTGTGGCCCGAGCTCGGTATCACGAAGCGGGTGTTCGTCGACTACCTCGGCTCCGTCGCCGATCGCATGCTCCCCTGGCTGCGCGATCGACCGCTCACCGTGATCCGAGCGCCGGACGGCGTGGACGGCCAGCGGTACTTCCAGAAGGACACACCGAAGCACGCACCGTCGTGGATCCGGACGGTCACGATCCCCGCGCCGAGCGCCAAGCGAGACGTCGCGTACACGGTGTGCAACGACGCCGCCACGCTCGCGTGGCTGGGGAACCAGGCGGCGCTGGAGTTCCATCCGGCGCCGGTCCGCCGGGACCGGCTCGAGCGCCCCGACATGCTCGTCGTGGACATCGACCCGCCCGATGACGCGTTCGACGCCGCGGTCGAGGTCGCGTTCCTGGTGCTCGAGGTCCTCGACGACCTGGACATGACCACTCTGGTCAAGACCACCGGCGGCAAGGGCCTGCACATCGTGGTGCCGATCGAGCGGCACGTGTCCGCCGAACGGCTTCGGCAGGCCGCGACGCGGCTCACCACGATCGTCACCGAGCGCCGGCCCGACCTCGTGACCTCCGAGTTCCGCAAGGCCGGTCGCAAGGGCCGCGTCATGCTCGACCCGTCACGCAACGGCACGGGCGCCACGATCGTGGCCCCCTACTCCCCTCGCGCTCGCGCCGAGGCCACGGTGTCGTTCCCCGTCCTCCCCGACGAGCTGCGGTCGATCACCCCCGGCGAGTTCACCGTGGCGACGGTGCCCCGCCTGCTGGATGGCGCCGCACCCGCGCGCTGGACCGCGGCGGCGAGTGGGCGGCGCCAACGTCTGCCCGCTTCACTCCTCCGCGACTGAACGGGTCGGGTCGGCGCATCCGAACGACGTCTCAGGGCCGCGTAGCAAGTTCGAGATGGCTCCGGGATGGACAACGCTATCCCTCCAGCGGACCGCGACTCGAAACTCGGTACTTGATGTGGGTGACACCGCGGCGCCTCGATCGCACGCACCTGCTCGAGTCGGAGGCTGCCCACGTTGTCGAGCAGCCGCTCGCCGTCACCGAGCACGATCGGGACGACGTGGAGCTCGAACTCGTCGACCAGCCCTGCGGACAGGTACTGCTGGACGACGTTGGCGCCTCCACCGAGCAGCACGTCCAGCTCGCCAGCGGCCTGCTTCGCCTGCTCGAGCGCGGACCCGATCCCATCGGTGACGAAGGTGAAGGTGGTGCCTCCCTCCATCTCCAAGGACGCTCGGGGATGGTGAGTGAGCACGAAGACCGGAGTATGGTAGGGAGGGTCGTTGCCCCACCAGCCGTTCCAAGGTTGATCCTCGTTCCATGGGCCGGGCCCGCCCCCGAACATGTTCCGGCCCATCACGGTCGCCCCGACGTTCGACTGCGCCTCCTCGACCACGAGTGAGCTGGCGTTCACCGCAGCGCCCCCTCCTGCCTCCTCCCTGCTGCTTGCGCCACGCCTCGAGCTCGACGACCCATCGGTGCAGATCCATGCCGCTCGTAACACGCTCTCTCCCTCCCTATCAAATACTAACCCTCCACGCGGTCAGGCCTTGCTCCTCGCCCCACCCCCGCGGAGATCCGGCGCCGGCCTCCGACGCCGAGCGGGTTGTCCTCGCTCTGGTCGGGGCCGGCGGCGTATCCATCCAGCGAAACGGCGATCTGGAACCTGACTGTGCTCATCGAACCTCCTCAGCTTGGCGGCTCGGGGACGACCACTGCGGATGTCTGGTCATCTCTGCAGAGGCTCTACCATCATCGGAACTCATCGCTCTCCTGCCTCGATCGTCCAGCGCTTATCGTCCGCTGACCGGCATCGGAGCTTGGCGAGATCAGGGCCCGCGCCGCCTCGCGGCTTCGATCAGGATCCGTTCGGCCGCCGCCACGCTTCGCCGCTGGGTGATGAGGCATTCCTCGATGCGCTCCAGGTGGAGTTCGAGATGGCGGCGGACGAGTTCGCGGTCCGCGGTCGCCAAGACGATACGGAGCTCATCGGGAGGCATCTCCTGATCCCGAAGAACGATCTCCGCCCAAGCGATCGAGCCCGGCGCCACCTGGCGTTCGGGATCCAGGATGTCGTTCGGGGGGTCAAGAACAGGTCGGCGAGTCTCCTGCATCACGATCGCTCCACCAGCTGATCCGCGACCTCGCGGAACACGCTCAGCCACGTGTCGTTCTCTACGCCCCAATCGCGACCGTTCCGAACGATGACGGCCCCGGCGTCGGGAGCGACGTAGATGTACTGCCCGAAGTTCCCCAGCGCGTAGAAGCGGTCCGGACGCTGGGTGTCGATCCACCAGAAGTACTGATAGTGGCCCGCCGGGTCCGTGGTCACGTCCGCGGCAGTCGCTTCGCGCACCCAGTCCTCGGAGACGATCCGCTGGCCGTTCCATTCGCCCGCATGCAGGAACAGCTCACCCAACCGCGCGTAGTCGACGGGCGTGGCGTTCAGACCGCTCTCCATCTTCTCGAAACCCGAGCCTTCCGAGTCGAGGCTCCAGGTCGCGTCGGCTTCGGCTCCCAGCGGCTGCCAGAGCTTCGTGGCCATGTAGTCCGAGACCGACGTCCCGGTGGCGCGCTCGAGGACCAGACCGAGCAGCAGGGGGTTGTAGTTGTTGTAGAGCCACTCCTGCCCGGGTGGGCGCACGATCTGGGTGGCGCTCAGGCCGAGGTCACGTAGGTCGGTGCCGTAGTACGTATCGACGTCGTCCCCCCAGGGCAGAGGCAGCGACTGCTCCTCGTACCGGATGCCCGAAGACATCGTGAGCAGGTCCCGCAGCGTGATCCGTTCGAACCGCGGATCCCGTTCGGAGAGTTCGGGGAGATATTCGGTCACCGGATCGGTCACGCTTCCGATCAGCCCCTCGTCGATCGCGATCCCGATGAGTGTGGACAGGAACGACTTCGCGACGGAGAAGGAGGTCTGCCGGGTCTGGCGGTCGGCGCCTCCGAAGTAACGCTCGTACACCAGTAGGTCGTCGTCGAGAACCACGAAGCCGAGCGTGCCGGTCCCACGCAGGAACTCGTCGAACGCTCGATCGTCCTCCGCACCCGAAGGCGGCGCAGGAGGATCGATCTCGTCCCCGGCCGGAAGCGGACTTGCCTCATCACCGGCCGGGATGGTCCTGGCAGGGAACCGATACTGGTCGCCGACGTCCGCCTCCCGCCACAACATCGCCCGAGCGATCGAGGACCGGTCGAGCGATGCCCACGCCCATGCGTACACGCCGACCACGAGCAGGGCAACCACAACGACGCCCGCCGCCAGCCGTCGGAGCCAGCGTCTCCGCGGTCGTCCCGGGCCACGATCTGCTTCGCGTCTGGCCCTGCGTGTCGTCGCGCTCGTCTCTCGCATATCTCGCACATCCTTCACGGTGCGTAGGAGCCCTTCTTCCTTTGACGGCCGCTCAGGTGCAACCTCATCGCTCGGTCGCCAGGTCTTTCTCGACCTCAGGACTGGGCATCGGGTCCTGTCTCCTGGTCGCCCTGCTCGCCGAGGTACCTCTGGACCTGGCGCCGCTCCCAGTCCCTTCCGAAGAGGCCGCCGACGCCACCCAGGACGACCCCCGTCACGAGCACGCCGAGACCGGTGCCGAGCATCGGCCAGTAGAACCAGTAGCCGCTCGAGTCATCCAGCAGGTCGATCGCGAACCACATCAGGCTGAGGGAGAGGTAGATGCCCACGATCGTGTAGAAGATCCGCTTCCGGCGAACCCACCGGCGAGCCTCTTCGCGCCGGTCGCTCGGGTCCTCAGCGATCTCGCGCTGTGGATCTGCCACGGTTCCCTCCTTTCATCGATGGTGCGGCGCGCCGGAGGTGTCGGGAAGCCACGGTCAAGCCCCGGCGACGGTCGCCGCCATCTTGTCGAGGACCTGCTCCATCCCGGCTCGCGAGATCTCGACGATCTCCGGGTTCGGGTAGCCGTATTCGCGGACCGTCAGTCGGGTGGTGGCGCTGTCGATCGGCGAGAGGGTCACGACATGCCGCACCTCTTCGGGGATCCCCGGGGGCAGTCCGAGCTCGGCCGGAGCGACCCGGGTGCCGTCCTCGTTCGCGAAGCCCTGGACGAACTCGATCCGGTCCATGGGCTCGATGGACCGATACGTCCAGGTGTTGTAGAGCTCCCAGCCCTCCGCTGACCGCATGCAGACGAGCGTCGTGCCTCCCTCACGGAAGTCCATCCGGCACATCGGCGACGTGAAGCCCTGCGGCCCCCACCACCTCATGACCTGATCGGCATCGCTCCACGCCCGCCACACGCGCTCTTGCGGCGCATCGAACGTGCGCGTCACGACCAGGTCGTGCGTCTCGTTCTCGATCTGCATCCGTACCTCCTTGCCTTTTCCCTCCGACGTCGACAGGCCTCGGCGAGTGGATCACGTCAAGCGATGCCCGCCGATGTCGTAGGGCACGTTCACCGTTTCGTCGGCGCCGGGGTTCGGGCGCCAGCCGCCCGAGAAGGTGCCGTCCTCGCGCCAGGAGCCCGTGAACGTTGCGTCCAGCTCGCCGTACGACACCGCGATCGTCACGGCATCGCCCTGGACGTCCCACCGGTAGGGCAACGGCTCCGGTGAGAAGCCGGAGAACACCGTCGACGGGAAGGTGTCGGTCTCGGGGTCGTAACCGATCAACTCCAAGGCGTCGATCTGAAGGCCCATGAAGTCGATGTGCGCGCGTTGCTCGAGGAAGAAGCCGCCCGGCAGCCAGCGGAACGTCGTCTCACCCTTGATGTTCCTTTCGTCGGACCCGACCAGGTTGCCTTCCATGGTCCAGCGGCCGACGAGGCGGTCCAGTCGCCGAAGAGCGGGATCGGGCGTCGGTAGCTGTGCTTGCGTGTCGTCTGCCATGAGGGTCCTCCTTCCGTCGATGACCTCGTGCGGTGCACCTGCGGGGCCTTCATCCGTAGGTCGAAGCTGCCCGGCGGTTCTCGACAACCGGCCGACGTATCGCGCCGTGCTTCTCCACGCAGCCGACGCTAGCCCTCGACCGGCAGTTTGACCTCGGTCCACGGGCCCGAGTTGCGCTCCGACCCTGGGGGGACGGTGCACTACGGCGGGGCTGCGCCCGGGGTGACCACACCGTGGTCGTAGGCGAAGACGATCGCCGCGGGGCGGTCGCGCACCCCGATCTTGCCGAAGATGCTGCCGACGTGGGTCTTCACCGTCGCCTCTGCGACGTGCAACGCGCCGGCGATCTCGGCGTTGGTCGCGCCACGGGCCATGAGGCGCAAGACCTCGTGCTCACGGTCGGTGAGCAGGTCGAGTCGGGCCGAATCACGGGCCGCCGGCGCCACGACCCGCCGATAGCGCTCGAGCAGCCGCGGCGCGACCCCCGGATCGAACCAGGCTCCGCCCCCGGCGACGGCCCGAACCGCGGCGATCAGGTCCTCCGCGGAGCTGTCCTTGAGCACGAATCCGGCGGCCCCTGCCTCGATCGCCCCCCACAGCACCTCGTCCTCGCCGAACGTGGTGAGCACCAGGACACAAAGAGGATCCTCCATGGCACGCAGTTGGGCCGTTGCAGACACCCCGTCGAGAGCCGGCATGCGGATGTCCATCAGGACGACGTCCGGGTGCAGGTCCGGGAGTTCCTCCACCGCCTGCCTGCCGTCGGCGCACTCGGCGACGACCTCGAAGCCATCCGCGGGCGAGAGGATCCTCGCGAGGCCCGCGCGGACGATGGCCTGGTCGTCGACGAGAGCGACCCGGATCATCGGCTCCTCCGGTCTCCCACCGGAAGCTGGCAGCTCATCCGCCAGCCGTTGGGTGTCGGCCCGGCGGCGAACTCGCCGCCGAGCGCCGTCGCCCGCTCCTGCATACCGATCAGGCCGTACCTGGGCCGCTCGCGCTCGGAGGAGGAGGACGATGTGACGATCGGCCCCGTGGTCTCCGCGACGATGGCTACCCGCCCGTTCGTCAGCTCGAGCCCGAGTGAGGTCTGCGCGCGCGGCGCGTGGCGAGCGGCATTGGCCAGTGCCTCTTGGGTGATCCGGTAGACGGCGACCCCGACGCCGGGTGGGATCGACGACAGGTCTCCTCGTGTCTGCAGCTCGACGGCGAGACCTCCTGCGCGTGCCTGATCGACGAGCGCGGGGATCTCGGCCACGGACGGGAGAGGTGGCTCGACGCCGGTCTCGTCGTCGCTCCGGAGCAGCGCCACCGTACGACGGAGCTCCCGCATGCTGCGACGGCCGACCTCCTCGGCCGACCGCAGCGCATCTTCGGCGGCCCCGGGGTCGCGGCGCAGGACGTGCCGAGCACTCGTGACCTGCAGCATCACGGCTGCCAACCCGTGGCCCACGAAGTCGTGAACGTCACGCGCGATCTGACGCCGCTCGGCGACCAGCGCCTGTTGGGCCAGCTCGCGCCGGGTGTCTTCGAGCTGATCCGCGAGTTGCTCCTGCCGAACGAAGGCGCGAGACATGGCCCACGGGAAGGCGATGCCCATGATCCAGATGGCGACGGCCACCTCCGACGGGTCCTGCATCAGGGCCACCAGCACCGGCGTGGCCGCCGCGAGCAGGCCGAGCGGCACCGCGCTCCTGAGCGACGGCGACCAGCGCCCGACGACGAAGGCGAGGACCGATGCCTCGAACATGAGCGGCTCGAGCTCTCCCGAGCGCTGCGCGACGACCACCGGGACGATCACGGCGACGGAGAGGACCAACAGGGGCGTCTTGGGCACCCAGGCCCAGACGTAGAAGGCGGCGACCGGGACGCCTGCGAGCAGGAGGTCGGCCGGGGACGACGGTTGCGTGACCACGGCAACGAGGGCGACCGTCAGCCCGACGATCGGGACCAGGCGGCGAAGCGCGTCGGCCTCGAACCAGCCTTGGCCTGACACACCAGTCACGTGCGGGACTGTAGCGTGGCCTCCTGGTTCCGACATCGTCCTAGGAACGGAGCCGAGCACTCCGACCGCAGGTGGACCTCGGATCAGATGCGCGCGAGGAAGTCGAGCACCGCCTGCCGGAACGCGTCGGCGACCGCAACATCCGCGTAGGCGAGGATGTCCGTGCCGTGCTCGCCCGTGTCCAGGGTGACGACCTCGGTCGGCTCTGGAGCGGTCTCGTCGAAGACCTGAAGGAGATCGCCGGCCTCACCGTCGACCTCACCCGCCATGAACAGCTTCGGGATCCGAAGACCGCGCGTTTGCGCCGAGACGGTGACGCCTCCGTAGAGGTCGACCCCGGCCACCCAGATGAGCCCTTCAGCGTCGAGTCCCCTGCTGAGCGCGTAGAGCGACTCCATCGCGCCCAGGCTGGCGCCGCCCACGACGACCCGCTGCGCTCCGGCCTCGCGCAGGCGCTCGACGACGAACGCGAGATCCCTCCAACCGCCCACATCGTGCCCACCGGAGCAGCCGAGCTCCTCACCGGGACAGCTCCCTCGGCGGTTGTAGGTGAGGACGCGATATCCGTTGTCCGCGAGCAGTCCCGCAAGCCCGAACCACTGGGACTGGTCCCCGCCGCCCATGTGAGCGAGGGCGACCCCCACGTCACCGGAGCCGAAGAGGCGGCCTTCCAAACGAACCCCACCGTCTCCGCGCAGGCGTACGGGCTCGGACATCGCCAACAGGTCGGCTCGCTCCAGCGCCGGGAACCGAGAGGTCGCCGCCTCGGACGGAGTCGGCGAGGACGAAGGCGCCGTGGGAGGTTCGGCAGCCTGCTCTCCTCCGCACGCCGACCCGAGGAGCACCAGCGAAGCGGTCACGATCCAGCCGGTTCGCATGCCGAAGGGATATACGCCTACGCGACCGCCGCCGGTTGTCGGCGCGGAGGCTCCCGGATGCGACGGACCGACCGGTAGGCTTCGGTGGATGCGTTGGATCGCGCTCCCCGTGGGCATCGTGCTCGTCGGCTGGACGCTGCTCGATGTGTTTCGGACCCTCGTCATGCCGCGAGCGGCGCACGGACGGGTCCGCCTGGGTCGGATCCTGTTCCGGACGATGTGGCGACCCTGGAGATGGATCGGTGTGCGCGGCAAAACCGTCCAGGCTCGGGAACGGATCCTGGCCACCGCGGCTCCCTTCTTCTTCTTCGTGCTGCTGGTCGGCTGGGCCTCCCTCGCCCTGCTCGGCTACGCGCTGATCCTGTGGAGCCCGGCGTTCGTGGACGGTATGGGGCCGGGCGGAGACTCGTTCGGCAACGCCCTGTACGTCAGCGGGACGTCGTTGTTCACGCTCGGGTCCGTCGGCGGCATAACCGGATGGACCCGAGCCATCGTGGTCGCCGAAGGAGCGACCGGCCTCGGGCTGTTCGCGGTGGTGATCGGGTACCTCCCCATGCTGTACCAAGCCTTCAACCGCCGCGAGGTGGGTGTGCTGTTGCTCGACACGCGGGCCGGGTCTCCTCCCTCGGGCCCCGAGCTGCTCCACCGCATGGGCAGCGCCGGCGTCGCCTCGTCGTTACACGGGCTCTTCGCGGAGTGGGAGCGGTGGGTGGCCGACGTCCTCGAGTCCCACATGTCCTATCCCATCCTCACCTGGTTCCGTTCGCCCCACGACAACACCTCGTGGGTCACCTCCCTCGGCTCCGTGCTCGACGCGGCCACGCTCCTGCTCACCGCGGTCGAGGATGAGCCCGACGAGCGCGCGATCCTCATGTACGGGACGGGCGTCCACGCGGTGGAGGACCTCTTCTACTACTTCCGGTTGACGGAGCGGGAGACGGTCATCCAGCGCGACGAGTTCGAGGACGTGCTGGGAGACATGAAGGACGACGGCTTCGCGGTCCGGCCGCTGGACGATGCGTTCGCTCGTTTCACGAAGAAGCGAGCCAAGTACGCGCCGCGGCTGGATGCGCTCGCGGTGCTGCTGGCCGCAACACCCACTCTGTGGATCGGCGATCGTTCGTTCCTCGGGGCGCGGACGGAGCACTGAGCGGGGCCCGGGATTACCCGGCCGGTGTCGGCCACGGGCGGCCTTCCGAGATCATCGAGCTTCCCGAGGCCATCGCGACGAGCCTGCCGTCGGCGTCCTCGATCCGCGCCGTCGAGACCGCGATCGTCCGCCCACGCTGCTCGACGGTGGCCCGAGCGAACAGGTCGCGCCCGTCGGGCGTGACGGGGCGGAGGAAGTTCACCTTCAGGTCGAGCGTGCCGAACGAGGTCGCGGGCGGCAGCGTCGTCGTCACCGCCGTGTTGATCGCCGAGTCCGCGAGCGCCGTGAGGACCCCACCGTAGAACATGCCGAAGCCCGTGCAGAACCAGAGGGACGCGGGCATCGCGAGCGTCACGCTCCGCTCGGCGACCTCAACGAACCGAAGTCCGAGCAAGAGGCAGTTCGGGGAGGCGGTTCGCTCCCCCTTCTGCCAGAGCGTCGCGAGGTCGAGGCCGCTCGTCTCGTCCCAGACGGCCTGCGGAACGACCTCCCCCTCGACCGGACGCAGGTAGGGGTCGGGCGTCTCGTACCGACGGAGGATCGACGACGGCCGGCACATCCGGCGGCTCCGGTGGCTCGAACGGCAGCGGCTGGAGCACGCACCGCGAGGTCGCGTGCGCGAGGAGCCTTCCCGCGGCATCCTCCACGCGGGCTTCCGAGAGCCCCTGGCGACGGCCGACGTCGATGACGGTCCCCTTCGCGACGAGACGCTCGCTCGACGGCCCGGCACGGCTGGAGGAAGTTCATCGACAGGTCCGAGGACAGCAGCTGCGTCCCCGTCGGCAGCGTGGTGAAGACGGCGCCCGCCAGCGCGGCGTCCGCGACGAACGCGAGCGTGCCTCCCGCGAAGACGCCCGCGGCCGTCTGCCACCAGGGGCTCGCGGGGATCGACCACGTGGAGGCGCCTTCCGACACCTCCTCGACGACGAGACCGCTCAGGTGCGTCAGCGGCGGAGCGGGGAGCCGGCGTTCGACGAACAGCCGGAGCTGCTCGACGGGCGGCATCGCGAACAACCCGGGCTGCTCGAGGTACGCGAAGGATCCGCGAACCGGCTCGTCGACGATCACGTCGGCAGGATACGAGCGGTTCAGCCGAGCCAGCCGGGACGGACCAGTCCCGCCTCATGCGCGATCACCACGAGCTGACGTCCATCGCCCTCAGGCCGGTCCGTCGTCCTCGCTTCGCTCGGTGGCCTCGAGCCTGGCGATGTCGAAGGCCGACATCACCGTCGCGCTGATGCTGAGGAACCCCGCGGCGAACGAGAGCACGATCGCCCACGTGAGGTCCTCCCTGGTCGGATGCAGCCCTCCGAGGGCCCACGGCGTGACGATGAGCACCACCACCATCGCCGTCGCCAGCACCTCGTTCACCAGAAGGGCGGTCGACCCCGTCGCCTTCTTCACGCCTCGAACGCGAAGGGCGCTGTCGACGTTCGCGGCGACCAGGACCAGGCTCAACACGGCGAAGAGCGCCCGGGCCCAGGGCAGGGTCAGCGCGACCAGGGCGAGGGAGAGGCCGAGGGAGATCGCGAACACGATCATGGTGATCCTGGTGCCGGAGCGCAGGTACGGCTCGAAGCGTTCGCGCGCGCGGTCAAACCGGCGGAAGCCGGACTCCACGTAGAAGAACACCCCCACCAGGAACAGACCGATCAACGTCGCCGAGACCTCGGCCATGTTCAGAAGGAACGCGTTCGAGACCTGGCGCATGCAGGAAGCCTATCGGTGGCCGATGGCCTCTTCAGGCGCGAGCACGCTTCTTCACGTCTGAGGACCGCGCTCCCGTCTGACCCGCAGCTACGAGACGGGCTCGCGGGTCCCGCTGTCGAGGCTCGAGAGCAGGTGGGTCGCCGCGGCCTGGAACCGAGCGAGGTCGCCGTACGGGCGCGTCACGAGCATGGCTCCCTCCAGTCCCCCGACGATCATCTGCGCCGCCTCGCCGGCGGGTCCTTCGAACCGGAGCGTGCCCTCGTCTCGACCCTGCTCGAGGACGCGCGTCAGCCACGCCTCCTGCTCGTCGAAGAACCGGATCACCGCCGAGCGCATCGGTTTCGGGAGCGTCTGGTACTCGGCCGCGAGCATGCCGCACAGGCACATCCGCTTGCCGCGGAGCACGTCCGCGTAGAGCTTCGCGTACGCATCGAGCTTGGCGCGGGCGTCGATCGGACGCGCCTCGATCTCGGCGAGCGACCGGTTGAACCGTTCCGCATAGCGCCCGATGAGCGCCTCGCCCAGCTCCGCCTTGCCGGCGAAGTGGTAGTGCAGGCTCGCCTTGGTGATCCTCAGCTCCGCCGCGACGTCCGCGTAGCTGAACCCGTTGAACCCACGGAGCTGGACCAGCCGTTCCGCCACGTCGAGGATCCTCGACGCGGTGTCGGCCTCCGCCTTCCGCCGTCCCTCGGCCACCTGGACATCCTCTCTCATCCGCTGGGAACGAACTTGACTCCTGACCTACTAGTAGGTCAGGATACCGCGTGCCGGCACCGACCGGCGAGGGAAGGGAGGCAGTCATGCAGGAGACCGCTCACAAGGGGTTCGAAGCGCCGGACGAGACGCGTGGGTTCCCCAACGGCCGCGCCGAGATCCTCGTGATCGGCGGGGACGAGGTCGGACGCCTCGTGTTCGAGCCGGGTTTTCGCTGGTCGAACGACGTCAAGCCGATCGCGAAGACCGACAGCTGCGAGGCTCCGCACTTCCAGTACCACGTCAGTGGCCAGCTCGGGATCCGCATGGACGACGGCACGGAGTTCATCGCCCAGCCCGGCGACGTGACGTCCCTGCCCAGCGGGCACGACGCCTGGGTGGTCGGCGACGAGCCCGCCGTCGTGATCGACTGGTTCGGCGCGAGCAACTACGCGAAGAGCGGCTAGGGCCGCACCGTCGGTCGCCATCGACCGAGCCGGCGTCATCCTCTCCCGCTATCGTCGAAGCAAAGCGAGACCGGCGTGGGGGTGCGACCCATTGGTGACGATCGACGACGTGCGCTCGTTCGCGACGAGCCTCCCTCGCACGACCGAGGGGCTCGTTCGTGACCGGGTGAAGTTCCGCGTCGGTCGGATCGTCTACGTGGCCTTCTCGCGCGACGAGACCGTGATGGGCTTCGGGTTCCCCAAGGAGGAGCGCGAGGCGCTCGTCCGCTCCGAACCGGAGAAGTTCATGATGCCCGAGCGGTCCGACCTCCGGTACCACTGGGTGCAGGTCCGGCTCGACGCCATCGATGTCACCGAGATGCGCGAGCTCGTGCTCGATGCCTGGCGGATGTGCGTGCCCAAGAAGGTGGCGGCCGCGTACGACGAGATCTGAGACCGGCCGCGCGCTTCGAGGCGGTCAGGGTCCAGACCCACGAGCGTGTCTCGATCCCACGATCGTGGCGAGGGTGTCCGGACTCCCCCGCCAATGCTCGGACAGCACGGCCATCGGTGTTCGTCTGACCAGATGACGGAGCACGACGGCGGCGACGATCGCATCGTCCAGCGGTCCCGCTACCGGGACGAACTCCGGGATGAGGTCGATCGGCGACGCGATCCATACGACCGCGACCCCGAGCCACAGCTTGGCGCTCCGCGGCACCCTCGGATCCCCCAGGAGACCGCGGAAGAGCCACAGCAGGTTGGGGATCAGCCTGGCGAGCTCCCGCGCCTGGGTTCGCCGGCCGAGGGCGATCAGCACGATGACGGCGATCGACCAGACGGCGACCGCTACGCCCGACCCCGATGAGCACCCCTCGCATGGCGGACTCCAGCCTAGCTGCCGTTGGATCGGTTGTGAGATCGCGGAGCTCGATCCCGCCGACGCCCGGTAGCGTTCCCGTATGGACTTCGCCCTCCCTCCGGCGTTCGAACGCTTCCCGAGACATCGGGCCAAGGCCGAGGCGGCCTGCCGAACGGCGCTCGCGGATCCCGATGTGGTCGGCATGGCGGTGACGGGCTCGTTCGCCGCCGGGAACGCGGACGAGGTATCCGACGTGGATCTTCGTGTCTACGCGCGATCCGGAGCCGTCGAAACGGTGGTCGCGCGCGTGCCGGAGCTGGCGGCTGCGTGCGGACCCGTCGTGGCGCTCTTCGTCGCCGATCACCTCGGGATCCCGACCCTCACGATCGTGCTCTACGACGACCTGGTCCACGTCGACTTCGACGTCATCTCCGTCGACCGAGCGGCCGAGCACAACCAAGCGTTGCCTGCGGTCGTGCTGTGGGAACGGGACGCGATCTCCGCTGCCCTGCCGGGGACGTACGAGTCGGATGTCGCGGCGGACGTTCGATGGATGGAGGCCCGGATCTGGACGTGGTCCTGGTACATCCAGTCGAAGGTCCTGCGAGGCGAGCTCTACGAAGCGCTCGACGGTCTGCAGTACGTGCGCGATCAAGTGCTGTTCCGGCTTCTCGCCCTCGGCCGCGGCGATCGGCCTTCGGGCGGGCGGCGAGCGGAGGCCGTCGTGGGCGCCCATGCCGACGCGTTCGCGCGGACGGTTCCGATCGCGCTCGACGCTTCTGCCCTCATGGAGGCCCTTCGCGCCGAGATGGACCTGTATCGCCGGCTGGCGGACCCGTTGCTGGCCCGGCACGGCGTTGACCTCGCCACCGAGGCCCGAACGGTGATCCTCCGCGCGCTGGAGGCAGGACTGGACTGGACGCCGGGGTCGGCGTGACGCGAGCCGGCGTCCCCCCGCTGACACAACGATCGCTCCTGGACGCCGTCCAAGTGCTGGCCAAGACCGACCCGGCACTGGCCTCATCGGTCGAGCGGTTCGGCCCTCCCCCGCTCTGGGCGCGCGAGCCTTCGTTCGCCACGCTCGTCCATCTCATCCTCGAACAGCAGGTGTCGCTTGCGTCGGCTCGGGCGGCGTTCGACCGGCTCGATGCGGCGCTGGACGGCGACATCGGGCCGAAGGGACTCCTCGCGCTCTCGGACGCCGAGCTCCGCACGATCGGGTTCAGCCGTCAGAAGGCCGGATACGCGCGGCACCTCGCGGTCGCGCTCGCCGACGGGTTCGATCTGGACGGGCTCGCGCGGCTACCCGACGACGAGGTCCGAGCCGGCCTCATGCGGCTCCGCGGCATCGGCCGCTGGACCGCCGACATCTACCTGATCATGTGCCTGCGACGCCCCGACGTCTGGCCGCACGGTGACCAGGCCCTCGCGACCGCCGCGCGCGAGCTGTTCGGGCTTGCGACCCAGCCCAGCTTCGACGACCTCGAGCTCCGGGCTCGGTCGTGGCAGCCGCACCGGGCCACCGCCGCGAGGATCCTCTGGCACGGCTACCTGTCGGTCCGCGGCCGCGGGTGACCACGACGTCGCGTTCGCTCCCTACGGCGCCGCGCGACGGCCGGCCTTCGCCCGGCGGACCGTCGTCCCGACGACCATGGCCGCCGAGATCAGCACGAGGTTCTTCACGACGAACTCGCCCTCGACCGTGAGCAGGAACGGGTTGCCGTCACGGAAGGTGACTTCGGGCAACACGAAGAACGTGAGGAACGTTCCGACCATCTGAGCGACGAACAGCAACAGCGTGAGGCGCAGCGCCCGTCCGAGCAGCAGGAGGACGCCCACCGTCACCTCGAACACCCCGAGCACCGGGACGATGATGTCGGGATCGACCCAGTAGACGGTCCTCGCCACGAGCTCCGAGACCGGGGACACCTCGAAGATCTTCAGCAACCCGAACCACACGAACACGACGCCGAGCGAGATGCGCAGCACGGGCACGGCGACCCGCCGGAGGAACGGGATCACGATGCGGTCGATCCGATCGACCAGGGACCACGTCCTTCGTGCAAGCTTCGCGGGCGGGTTCGTCGATGCCATGGCAGCCTCCGTCGATCGGGTGGGCGTTCCCCTCCACCTTACGGACGGAGGCCGGAAGTCCCGGCGGCGGTCAGGCCGTGATCTCGACCGGCGTTCCGAGCGGAACGTCGAGCAGCGACTTCAGGTCGTCGTTGTAGACGCGGACGCAGCCGTGGGAGACCGCGTTCCCGAGATCGCTCGAGCTCGACGTCCCGTGGATCGCCATCCGGCCTCCGCCCGGCCAATCCGAGAGCACCGGCGAGAAACCCGACAGCCCGAGCGCGGCGATCCCGTACGGCTGGTACGGGCTCGAGTAGTGGATCTTCACCCACACGTAGAACGTGCCGGTGCCGGTCGGGGTCGCCTCGGTACCGACTCCCACCTCGAAGCGCTCCTCGAGCTCGTCGTGGACGAAGTAGCTCAGGACGCGTTCGGACAGGTCGACCTCGATCCGCCGATCGATCCTGCGGAGCTCGATGTCGCTCTCGCGGACCCACGCGGAGGAACCGTTCGGTCGGAGCGGGAGGAAGACCCGGTACCACGCCTCCCCCGCCCGCCGCTTCGCCCCGTCGACCAGCATCGGAGAGAACGAGCCGACCGGATTCCGCGTGTCGAGCGAGAACGTCGCGTCCGCGCTCTTCGGATGCTCCCACACCGGGATCACGCGCTTCGCCGGGATCGCCAGCACGTCCACGTCCTCGGGAAGGAGCGGCGGCCTCTCCTTCGCCACGTCGGAACTCGGCGGCGAGCTCGGCACGGAGATCGGTTCCTCCGTCGCGACCACCCCGCCCGAGCCGGACGTGCAGGCCGCCAGGAGCATGCATGCGGCCACAGCGAGGAGGCCCTTACGCGTCATCGAACGAGCATCCTAGCCGTGACAACCCCAGGTCGCGGTCTCGCCAGTCGGCATCCGTTCCTTGGGTCTCATCATCATCCTCCGAAGTCGGCGTGCCTTCGAGAACTCTTGAGTGTTCGCCCCGTGCCAACCTCTGGATGTGCTCCGGACTCGACTGCAAGAGGGACGCCGGACTTGGGAGACCAACTCCAGGTCCTGCGCAAGGCGCACAGCCATCGGCGTCGATGCTACGCGACGGGCGGACCCACCATAGGCGGATGAGCGCCGCAGCGCGTGTCAGCCTCGTCTGTCCTGGCGGCGCTCCTTGCGGCGTCGGTGACGGCGCATGACACCTACCCCGAACCAGACCAACGCCCCGAGGAGCGCGGAGGCTAGCGTCAGCAACCAGAGCGGCCAGGTGAAGCCCCAGAACAGGAAATCGAGGCGGACGCTCTCGGTGTTCTGGAACATGAAGATGAGCAGCAGGCCCACTCCGGTAAGTGAGGCGATGGCGCCAGCCCCGAGCCCACGTGCTTGGGCCTGGGAGCCGCTGGTATTCGGACCCTCGCGCATGACCACTCCCCCTTTCTTGGTGAGTCACGGCCGAGCCCGACTCTACGCCCGCGATTCCCGGTGGAGGAGAGGTAGCGTTGCTCCCGGACCGTCCCGCACATCTCCCCCAGCGTTTACGCTGGTCAACGCTTCGACCACCGCGAGAGTGGCGGAACGGCAGACGCGCCGGACTTAGGA
>CAVSXK010000024.1:0-322074 GCA_963731925.1 uncultured Actinomycetes bacterium | reverse complement strand
GGGTCCACAGCTCGTAGCCGCTCGGCGGCAGCCAGACGCCGCGGTCGAGCATGTGGTGGAAGAAGCGCGCGTAGCGCTCGTGATCGGCGGCCTTCGCGCCCGCGAAGTCGCGCACCGGCCCGGGTGAGAAGAACACGCTGAACAGCGACTCGGACCGGTTCACCGTGACCGGGATGCCTCGCGCGGCGAGGCGCTCGGTCAGTCCTTCGGCGAGCGCGACCGCGGTCTCCGCGAGTGCCGGGTAGGGCCGCAGCTCCTTCGCGAGGTCGAGCGTGGCGATCCCGGCGGCGACCGCCACGGGATTGCCCGACAGCGTCCCCGCCTGGTACACGGGACCGACCGGCGCGAGCCGCTCCATCACGTCTCGCCGCCCGCCGAACGCGGCGCACGGGAACCCGCCACCCATCACCTTCCCGAGGATCGTGAGGTCCGGCGTGACGGCGTAGACGCTCTGCGCGCCGCCGAACGCGATCCTGAACCCGGTGATCACCTCGTCGAACACCAGCAGGGCGCCGCTCGATGTACAGAGCTGCCGCAGGCCCTCGAGGAAACCAGGCTCGGGAGGCACCACGCCCATGTTCGCCGCGACGGGCTCGACGATGACCGCCGCGATCGTGTCGCCGCGCTCGGCGAAGACGTTCCCGAGCGCCTCGACGTCGTTGAAGCGCACCGTGAGCGTGTCGCGCGCCGCACCCTCGGTCACGCCCGGCGAGCCGGGGATCCCGAACGTCGCCATGCCGCTCCCCGCACCCTTCGCGAGCAACGCGTCCGAGTGCCCGTGGTAGCAGCCCTCGAACTTCACGACGAGATCGCGCCCGGTGAAGCCTCGTGCCAGACGGATCGCGCTCATCGCCGCTTCGGTCCCGCTCGAGACGAGCCGGACCATCTCGACCGACGGCATCGCGCCCGTGATCCGTTCGGCGAGCTCGACCTCGCCCTCGGTCGGCGCGCCGAACGTGGTCCCGCGCGCCGCCGCCTCCCGGGCAGCCTCGATGATCTCGGGTCTCGCGTGACCGAACAGCAGTGCGCCCCACGACTGCACGAGGTCGACGTACCGGTTGCCGTCCGCGTCGATCACGTAGGCGCCCTCGCCTCGAACCGCGAACCGAGGGGTCCCACCCACGGCCCCGAACGCCCGAACCGGCGAATTCACGCCGCCGGGGATCACGCGCCCGGCGCGTTCGAACAGCTCCTCGGATCGGGTCACGACCGGGTCAGGAAGACAGCCAGTCGGCCGCGTCCTTCGCGTGGTACGTGAGGACGAGGTCGGCGCCGGCGCGGCGGATCGAGGTGAGCACCTCGAGCACCGCGCCCCGTTCGTCGATCCATCCGTTCTGCGCCGCCGCCTTGACCATCGCGTACTCGCCGGACACGTTGTAGGCGGCCATCGGGAACCGCGTCTGGTCCTTCGCGCGGCGGATCACGTCGAGGTAGGGGAGCGCCGGCTTGACCATCACGACGTCGGCTCCCTGCTCGATGTCGGCCTCGATCTCGCGGATCGCCTCGTCGGCGTTCGGCGGGTCCATCTGGTAGCCGGTCCGGTCGCCGAACCTCGGCGCGCACTCGGCGGCTTCGCGGAACGGCCCGTAGAACGAGGAGGCGAACTTCGCCGCGTAGGCCATGATCCCGACGCGCTCGAACCCACCCTGGTCGAGCGTGTCGCGGATCGCCTCGACCTGGCCGTCCATCATGCCGCTCGGCCCAACCATCTGGGCGCCGGCCGCGGCCTGCGCGAGCGCGATGCGCCGGTAGCGTTCGAGCGTCGCGTCGTTGTCGACGTGTCCTTCCTCGTCCAGGACGCCGCAATGGCCGTGGTCGGTGTACTCGTCCAGACACAGGTCCGCGATCACGACGTGGTCGTCGCCGAGCTCGTCCCGCAACATCCGGATGGCCCTCTGCGCGATGCCGTCGGGGTTCCACGCCTCCGAGCCCTCGGCGTCCTTGCGTTCGGGGACGCCGAACAGCATGAAGGCGATCACGCCCTTGCTCGCGATCTCGGCGGCCTCCTTGCGAAGGGACTCGAGCGTGTGCTGCGACTGCCCGGGCATCGAAGCGATCGGGATCGGTTCGGACACGCCCTCCTTCACGAACAGGGGAGCCACGAGATGGCGCGGTGCGAGCTCGGTCTCGCGGATCAGCGCTCGGAGCGCGGACGTGCGCCGCATCCTGCGCGGCCGGTGCCGAGGGAAGGCGCTCATCGGATGGATGCTACCGCGGCGCGAGCACCCGCTCGACGGCTGCGACCAGGCCGTCGATCGTGTGCGGGTTCGCGACCGCGTGGACGGACAGCCCGTGCTCGCGAGCCTCGCGCGCGGTGACCGGCCCGATGCAGACGACCCTGGGGTTGCCCTTCACGACGCCGAGCGCGCGGACGAAGCCGCGCACGGTCGAGGCGCTCGTGAACGTGACGGCGTCGACCGCTCCGGAGCGGAGCGCGGTCCGGGCCTCGGCCGGGAGAGAACGCGGCATCCGCGTGCGGTAGGCATCGACGCGCGTCGGGGTCCAGCCCTTGCGAACCAAGGCGTCCTCGAGACCCTCGGGCGCCACATCCGCGCGAGGGGTGAGCACGCGGCCGTTCCCTCGGGGGAACGCGCGACCGAGCGCTTCGGTCGTGAACGCCTTCGGGACCAGATCCGCCTCGCGACCGCTCCACCGCCGGAAGGCCTCGGCGGTGCCCTCGCCGACCGCGGCGACGTTCGCCCGGAGCTGCCGCGGCGTCAGGTGTTCGGCCAGGACGTCCACGGTCCGTGGGCTGGTCAGCGTCACCCACGAGAACGCTCCCTCGGCGAGCTCCCGGAGCGCCCTCGTCAGCGCGGCCGAACGCACGGGCGCGAGCTCGATCGCCGGCGCCACGATCGCGGTCGCCCCCCGGCGCTCCAACCGGCGCGCGAGCTCGTCCGCCTCGGGACGAGGCCTCGTCACCAGGACGGTCCTTCCGGCGAGCGGCTTCACGGGCGGACGAGCCCGAGGATCTCGTCCGCGCCGCCGGCCGACAGGTCGAGCGCGGCGAGCGCCGCCACCTCGTCGGGGGTGGCGGCGTCGACCTCGGTGCGCGCGAACCGCGCGCCGTCGGGCGTGAGCGCGATCGCGACCATGCGGACGCCGCGCGCGGTCGGCTCGGCGAACGCGCCTAAGGGAAGCGCGCACCCGCCGCCGAGCCGAGCCATGAGACCGCGTTCGGCCTCGAGCGCCATCCTGCTCGGCGCATGGTCGAGCGCCGACAGGACCTCGATCGTCTCGCCGTCGGACGCGCGAGCCTGGACCGCGAGGCAACCCTGACCCGGCGCGGGCACCATCTCCGAGAGCGACATCGGCGCCGCGTGCTCCGGCACGACGCCGAGCCGCAACAGCCCTGCCGCCGCGAGGATCAGGGCGTCGGCATCGCCGTCCTCGAGCTTGCGGAGCCGCGTGTCGACGTTGCCGCGCAGGTCCTTGATGAGCACGTCCGGTCGCAACCGGAACACCTGCGCCCGGCGGCGGATGCTCGACGTCCCGACGCGGGCCCCGGGCCGGAGGTCGCCGTCGCGGGTCACGAGGACGTCGAGCGCCGAGGCGCGCTCGGGCACCGCGGCGATCACCAGGCCTTGCTCGTCCTCGACCTCGATGCCCGCCGGCAGATCCTTGGCCGAGTGGACGGCCAGGTCGACCTCGCCGTCGCGGAGCGCGCGGACGATCTCGGTCACGAACAGGCCCTTCACCCCGGCCGGGTCGCTCGCGGGGTCGGCCCCGCGGTCGCCCGCGGTCGTGATCGCGACGAGCTCGGTCTCGACGCCCAACGCCGTGAGCGCGTTGGCGACCTCGCGCGCCTGGGCGAGCGCGAGCCGCGAGCCGCGCGTGCCGATGCGGAGCTTCACTCGGTGGGGAGCTCGAGCCCGAACAGCTCGGCGAGGGCTCGCGCGTAGGCGTCCTGCGTCCCGGTCCCCGGGGTCTCCTTCAGCCGCACGATCGGCTCGTGCAGCAGCTTGGCGACGACACCGCGCGCGAGGGCCGTGACCGCCTCGCGCTCCTGCGGCTCGAGCCCCGCGAGATCGGACCGGAAGCGCTCGAGCTCGGCATCGACCGCCGCGTCGCCCCGTTCGCGAAGGGCGCGGAAGAGCGGACCGAGGCGCTCCGCTCGGCGCCGGACCCCGAACCGGCGGACCTCGTCGGCGACGATCGCGTGCGCGCGCTCGATGTCCGCGTCGGTCTCGGCGGCTCGGACGGCGACCGACGCCCGGAGGCCGTCGATGTCGACCAGCGTGACGTCCGGTAGCGAGCCCACGGACGGCTCCACGTCGCGCGGAACGGCGAGATCGAGCACGTACAGGGGCCGGTTCCTCTCTCGAAGCGCGTCGAGCACCAGCGGCTCGGTGAGCACGATGCCGGCGGCACCGGTGGCCGAGACGACGACGTCCGCCTCGGCGAGCGCCTGGGGGAGATCCGCCAGGTCGCCGTGCGCGGCCGAGGTCCGTTCGGCCAGCGCGCGTGCGCGTTCGAGCGAGCGGTTCAGCACGCGGACGGTGGCCACGCCGCGCCGCCGGAGATGTTGGACGGCGAGCGCCGACATGTGACCCGCGCCGATCACGACCGCGTGCCGTTCGGCGAGACCGCCGAGCGCGGCGTCCCCGAGGTCGGCCCCGGCGGACACGAACACGTCGGGCGCCGCCCCGACGCCGGTCTCGGATCGGACACGCCGTCCGGTGTTCACGGCGCCGTTGAACGCGGCCGTGAGCGCGGGTCCCGCGGCCTCCTCGCCGTCCGCGCGCTTGAGCGCCTCTCGGACCTGCGAGAGGATCTGGGGCTCGCCGAGCACCATCGAATCGAGCCCGCTCGCGACGGTGAACAGGTGTTCCGCGGCGTCGGCCTCGTAGTGCGAGTAGAGCGGCTCGGCCAGATCGTCGGCGGCGACACCTCGCGACTCACACAGGACGCGCTTCAACGCCTGGAACCCGGCGTGGTACGAGGGGACGCTCCCGTAGATCTCGACGCGGTTGCAGGTCGAGACGATCACGGCCTCGTCGATCGCGGGATCGTCGGCCGTCCGCCGGTACGCCTTGACGAGGTCGTCCTCGGCGAAGGCCAGGCGTTCGAGCAGGCCGACCTCGGCGCGGCGGTGCGAGATGCCGAGCGCGAGGATCGCCATGGGTTCCCCGCGATTCTACGCATGGCGCCGGCCCGCGGATCGACCCGGCATCGGGGGGTCGGGTCGTGCCCCGGGTAGCATCTCCGGCCGTTGCACGCGGACGAGACGGAGGATGGGATGGAACGAGGCAGGGCCCGCGACCTCGGGGTCGTGATCGGCACGTACCCGACCGGTCCTCGGAACTCGGTGACCGACGTGCAGGGCGTTCGGGTCGGGCACGCGACGGTCGTCCGCGATCCCGGGCCCGATGGGGCGGGCGCCGTTCGGACCGGCGTGACGACGGTGTTCCCGCACGAGGGCCTTCCCTGGATCGAGCGCGTCTACGCGGGGACCCACGTGCTGAACGGTTTCGGCGAGCTGATCGGGACCAACCAGATCGCCGAATGGGGGCTGCTGCATTCGCCGATCGTGATGACGAGCTCGCTCGCGATCGGCCGCGCGTACGACGCGACGGTCAGGTGGCGGACGCTCCGGCACGACACCACGACCCACGAGGGCGGCGACATGCCGTTCGTGTGCGAGTGCGACGACTCGTACCTGAGCGACGTGACGAGCTTCCCGCTCTCCGAGGAGGACGTGTTCGCGGCGCTGGACGCCGCCGCCCCCGGGGACGTGGCCGAAGGCTGTGTCGGCGCCGGGACCGGAACGCAGTGCATGGACTTCAAGGGCGGCGTCGGAACGTCGTCGCGCACGATCCCGGGAGGCTGGACCGTCGGGGCGCTCGTGCTCACGAACTTCGGCGAGCGGGAGCTCCTCCGGATCGACGGGGTGCCCGTCGGTCGCGAGATCACCGACCTGATGCCGGGTGAGCACACGGAGGGTTCGGCGATCGTGGTGGTCGCCACCGACGTGCCGATGGTCCCTCACCAGGTCCGGAGGCTCGCCGTCCGTGGAGGGCTCGGCCTCGCGCGGTGCGGTTCCACCGGCCACAACGGCTCGGGCGAGCTGATGATCGCGTTCTCGACCGCCAACCGGATCCCGCTGGGTTCGCCGGACGGAACGATCCCGGTCCGCGCGGTCCTGGACGGGCCCGGCCAGGCCTCGCCCGACGTGTTCAACGAGGCGTTCGCGGCCACGGTCGAGGCGGTCGAGGAAGCGGTCGTCAACGCGCTGTTCACGGCCGAGACGACGATCGGCCGCGACGGCAACGTCCTGCATGCGCTGCCGCTCGATCGGACGCTCGAGATCCTCGCGCGACACGGGCGGGGTCCCACGTAGCCGCTCGGATCAGTCGAAGCGGCTCGGCCCGACGAATGCCTCCCACGGCTGCGACGACTCGACCTGGTACTCGCGCCAGCGCGCGATGATCCCGTTCCGCAGCTGCACGATGACGAGACCGTGGTACTGGCGGTTGCCTCGGTAGGTGTACTCGCCGACCCCGATGTCACCGTCGACGACGAGGTGGTGCCACTCCATCCGCATCGGGGGCGGGTCCTGCCCTCCGAAGAAGTCGTAGAGCTCCGCGCGACCCTCGTACCGTTGCTCGTCCGGCGGCTCCATGTACACGGCGTCGTCGGCGAAGCAGGCGAGGGCTCGCTCGGTGTCTCCGGTGTTCCAGCCGTCGGCGATGGTCTGCATCAGCCGGACGAAGGCGTCGTGGTCCATGCTCACCCCCTACCCGGATCGCAGCGGGTCGAACGGCGCGGGCTCGAACGGCGGCTCCGCCCCCAGGACGAGCGCCGCGACCTGCTCGGCGCTCCCGGCTCCCAGGATCACGCCCTCCGAACCGTGACCCGTCGCGACGAACAACCCTTCGCGCACCCAGCCGAGCAACGGACGTTCGTCGGGCGACACGGGGCGAACACCGGACCACGTGGACAGGACCGGGGCCTCGGCGAGCGCCGGCACCAGCCGCGAGGCCTGCGCGGCGACGATCCTGGGGACCTCGAGATCGAAGGGGTCGGCCGCGAACGAGGGCTCTCGGGACGTGCCGGTGAGGACCGACCCGTCGGGCGAGGGCTGGATCATCGGGGCGATGTCGCGGGTCTCCTCCGCGTTGCCGAACTCGCGCATCGACAGGCGGAGCGCCCCCGGTTCGCGTGCGAGTGCCGTCTGCCGACCGGCGATCAGTCGCCGGGCACCGCTCTGGATCCAGTGCCGGAACAGCGGCCGACCGGGCGCCGCGTGGACGAGCCAGCCGCGCGCCGAGACGATCGGCAGCGCGACGCCGATCGGACGTGCGAGGGCCGGTGACCACGGCCCGGCGGCGAGCACCACCGCGTCCGCCTCGAGGACCCCGTCGTCGGTCACCACGCCCGTGACCCGTTCGCCGCGTTCGACGAGCCGCCGAGCGGGCGAATGGTGACGGATGGTCGCTCCCGAGGCCCGGGCGAGGGCGCCGAGGCACACGGTGAGGGCCAGCGGGTCGACCCGGTGACCCTCGTGCAGGAGGTAGCCCTCGAGCACCTCGGGGGAGAGCTCGGGTTCGATCTCGCGGACCCGCTCGTCGATCCGCTCGACCTCGACGCCCACCGCCTCGGCCGACGCCGCCCAGGCGCGCAGGTCGTCGCGCTCCTCCTCGTCGATCGTCACCGCGAGCGTCCCGATGGGCTCGGCGTCCAGGAAGAACGGCGTCGGGGGATCGCTCGCGAGGTCCGCGTATCGCTCCAGGCTCCGTCGGGCGAGCGGCGCGAGGACGGGATCCTTCGACGTGTCGAGGTACCCGAGGTTCCGGCCGGAGGCGCCTGCGGCGAGCTCGTCCTTCTCCAGCAAGGTGACCGACGCGCCACGACTCGCGAGCTCGAACGCGCACGCCGCCCCGATGATCCCGCCGCCCACGACCACGACGTCTGGCACGCAGGCAGGCTACCGGTTGAACCCTTCCGTAGAATCGTCCTCGGAGACGTGGCTGAGTGGCCGAAAGCAGCCGCCTGCTAAGCGGTTAGGGGGGTAACACTCCCTCGGAGGTTCGAATCCTCCCGTCTCCGCAGAAGGGCTGGGGCACTAGCCTCGGGGGTTCTCCTCCATCGCTACCTCGGCCGGCGTCCCCTCCCGCTTCCTCACGACGGCGAAGCGGTCGTTCTCGGAGATGATCCGTTCGATGTCGCCGATCAGGTGCTCCGGCACGATGGCGAACTGCCGCGGATCGCTTCGCACCATCCGATACTCGGCCATCGTGATGTCGATCGTGCGATCGCACATCTTCAGCCCACACTCGCAAACGATGTCGAGCCGATTGGAGGGCGGCTCGCCCTCGTAGGCCTCTTCGATCTCCTCATTGAACTCCCGGGACGCGACCTCGTTCCCAGCCATCCGCTCCGCGCGCGAACTCATGAGCGGAGTACGGCTCGCGGTAGCCGGTCAGGGCTCACGCGCGTCATCTACCGACTTACACATCCGTTTCTCCCTTCCGCTTACCCCTGTCGTACGTGGTTGGCTTCCCGGCCGACGCGCTTCCAAAACGTGGCGGAGTCAGACGGCTGCAACCCCGAGCTTTGATCGGGACGTGTTGCTCACGAGCGTCGCCGGGTCTCCTCGATCGCCACGTCGGCGGGGGTCCCCTGCCGTTTGGCCACCACGGCGAATCGGTCGTTTTCGCTGACGATCCGCTCGATGTCTCCGACGACATGCTCCGGCACGATCGCGAACTGCCGCGGGTCACCCCGGACCTGCCGGTACTCGGTCACCGTGATAGCGATAACGCGACCACACCCATCGAGGGCGCACTCGCACACGATCTGGATCCGCCTCCCGGGCGGATCGACCCGGTGCATCCCTTCGACGTCCTCGTTGACCTCCTCGAGGCGGCCTCGTTCTGCGCCATCCGCTCCTCGCGAGAAGTCATGCGGCTCTCTTACCCTCGTGGCCTTCGCGAATCACTTCCCTCCATCCTTCCGGCCTCACGTCCACCCTCATCCGCCGGGGCGGCACGGTTGCGACCGTGCGGAATGGGTAGCCGTTACGTAACGCTATCGAGGAGGTGTCTGGGAATGGGGATGTTCGTGACCCTTGCAGCATTCGCCGGCGGATACGTGACCGGCGCGAAGGTTGGCGACCGACCTATGGTCAACGCCAAGAATGCGATGAAGGACGTCCGGGCGTGGGCGACATCGCTGCCCGGCTCGGCTCGGACCGGGTTGCCGGGCGTGTCTTCTGCCGCGATGGATGCTCGTATGGTTCGAGAAGTGATGTCGACCCCGGTCGAGTCCGTGAAACTCGAAACACCCCTGCGTGAGGCCGCCAAGAAGATGCAACGCAAGGATATCGGGGACGTGTTGGTCCTCAACAAGACCGGCCAGGTGCAGGGGATCGTGACCGATCGGGACCTCGCGATCCGATCGGTCGCCGAGGAGCGGAACCCGAACACACCGGTCGAGGAGATCATGTCGCCGATCGCGGCGACCCTGGGGCCGACGGCCACGGTTTCGGCCGCACTCGAGCTGATGCGGCGTCATGACGTCCGCCGGCTGCCGGTGGTGGAGGAGGGGAAACCCCTCGGCGTCGTCACCCTCGGTGACCTCTCGCGTTCCGGCGAGGCAGGGGCCGCCCTCGCGGACATCAGCACCGCGCCGGCCAACAACTGAACCGACAAGCTATCCAGCTGGCCCTGGCTCGGTCCTATCCACTGAGACGGTGGGACCGGGCTGAGGCCGAACCATCACCCAAGGCTCGAATAGCCGGCGATCAGCATGCCGACGCCCAAACAGAAGACTCCCGATGCAACGATCGACATCAAGATGGCTACTGAACGGTCGAAGAAGAGGAGTCCGAGCAGGCCTCCGACCCCACACCGGCCAGTATCGGAGCCGTTAGCAGCGCCGACGGAACAGACGGCTCCACAGGGATGGGCGTTCGTTTCCACCGAGAGCTTCGTCCTCTCGGCTCCGCTCCGAGGCGATCCTGTCGATGTCGTGCTCCGAGTGCACCGGCGGTGGTCCGGCGGGTCCCGCCGTCGACGCATGGCGGAGATCCGGGTACCTGGGACTCGTGCCACGCGGCGGATCGCTCACCACGTCAGCGTACGACGGTCGTCAGCCGGATGTTCGAAACCCGCGCGTGCGGGTAGGAACCCTGACCGCGACCACGGAAGGAGGGAACGCCATGCTCCAGATCACGGATATGGCCGCCTCGGCGTTCCGAGACATCCTCGCTCAGGATGAGGTCAAGGGCCAGGCGATCAGGCTTGTGCCCGAGAGGACCTCGGACGGTCAGGGCGGGATCTCGCTGGAGGCGATCGACGAGCCTGCGCCCGCCGATGCCCAGGCCGAGGCTCGAGGCGTGCGCGTCGTCGTGGCGCAGGAGCTCGCGTCGACGCTGGACGACGCAGTCCTCGATGCGAAGCCGAGCGAGGAGGGAACGGAGTTCTTCATCCGGGCCCAGTCGGCGAACGGATCCTGAATCGACGGAGCGGGCGGGGCTGATACTCGCCCCGCCCGCTCCTTTCCTTGTCGTGGATCGGGACGCCGGTCCCGGGGATTCGGAGGCGCTGACTCCGCCGGTATGCTGGAGCGGAGCGCCGGTAGCTCAATGGATAGAGCATCTGACTACGGATCAGAAGGTTGGGGGTTCGACTCCCTCCCGGCGCGCTAGCAGGGGAAACGTCCGACCACCTTGAGCTTGCACAACGCCTGGTGCCGCGCGGATGGCTCGATCGAACCCGCCAAGGTCGCCGAGCTCTACGTCACCGACGCGCTCGACCGCGTCGGGCCGAGGTGGCCGACCCCTGTGAGCTTATCCGTGGGTCTCCTGCCTCCTGATCGAGCTTTTCCGGGGACGTGGCCACTCGGTCAGACCCATGTGATCAGACGCATCACCTCCACGGTCCTGCCGCTGGGGTGAGGCGCTCTAGTACCTCCCTGCCGCCTTCCGGATGGGCTCGCCTCCTGCGTCCATCACCCACCAGACCTCGCCAAGGCCTTGCCCGTTGACGTCGCCCGCGGCCTTGTCACCGGAGAACAGGTACAGCGGCAGCTCGTTGTAGGTCACCTGCTGGGTGCCGTCCTCACGCGCGACGGTTCCGAACAGCGACTCGTCGACACCCTCTCCGGGCAGGAACACCCCGGACTCGGCTGCTTCGAAGGGCGGCCACATCTTCTCGCAGTCTGCATAACAGGTCGGCGTGCCGTTCTCCTGCTGGTCGGGCACGAACATGTACAGCGTCATGCCGTCCCCGTCCACGAGCACGTCACCGAGATCCGTGGTCGCGAGCGATAGCCTCGTCGGCTGCTCCTGGATGGGGGTACCGGATGCGTCCATGATCCACCAGACGTCGCCGAGGCCCTGACCGTTGACGTCGCCCGCGGATTGGTCACCCGAGAAGTGGTACAGAGGCAGGTCGTTGTAAGTCGCCTGTTGGGTCCCGTCCGTGCGTTCGACGGTTCCGAGCAGCCCCTCGTCGACACCTTCACCGGCGTTGGCTTCACCTTCGAGCGCAGGCCACGCCTCCGCGCAGTCGTCGTAACACGTCGGCGTGCCGTTCTCCTGCTGGTCGGGCACGAACATGTAGAGCAACTTGCCTTCCGGGTCGACCAGCGCTGGGCCGAAGTCGGTGGTTGCCATCGAGATCGTCAGCCCACCCTGTTCTTCTGGCGAGGAAGCGGGTCCAGACGCCTTGTCATCGTTCCCCCCACACGCAGCGAACGAGACGGCGAGGACGGCGAACAACAGCGGGATCCGACGCATCAGGCACCTCCGGCCGTGAACGCTGCGAGTGTGACTGTCAGTCGTCTCCCCATCGTTCTCCCTCCCTGGTTCAGTCAACGCGAAGATGGCTGAGCGATGTGATCGATCGGCGGATGGGCCGGTGGCGGCGACCTCGCCATGTGGGGTATTCGGATCCCGGCCCGAAAAGGTTCAGGCTCCGTGAGCCGCCACCTGGAACCGGAGAACTCGAACTTGATCGTTGGCTCGCCGTGCGGTGCAGGTTCTCGGGCGAGCTCCGAGTACAAGCGCAACCGCAAGCTCGCGATCGAGCGGGAGCCGACCTGCCACTGGAGGTTCCCGGTTGTACGGGCAGGAGCACGACCGCCGACCAATTGGTCCCGGTTTCGAAGGGAGGGAAGTCCGACCTCGACCACCTTAGAGGCAGAGGCGCGTGCAACTCCTGCAACCAGCGCCGGGGCGGTGCCGAGGGCCGCGCCACAGCCAAGCGCAAGGCGGCCACGCGAAAGGAGCGGAACCGATGAGCGAGTGGGTGCACGTGGCGGACGTGATCATCGACATAGGCTGCCTGGTGCTGGTCGATCCAGTTCTGGTCGACGAGCTTCCAGACGACGATGGTGCCGATGAGATCCTCGTCGGAGCATCCGGCCTCATCCCTGACCGCGTGAAGGACTTCGCCGACATGGACCGGCTCAGGCGATCCAGTCGCGCGCATGCAAGCACGTCCGCCTCGGTGTCGAACGAGCGGGTGCTGACCCAGGCACGACCTGAATGTGGAGGAGCTGCGTCAGGAACACACGATGCAGCTCCCCGAGTAGACGACCGACGACCTCCCGCAATCGCCGAACCGCCCTACAGCACCGATCAGACATGCGGGAACTTGCCCCTCCGTGTAACGATGTCTCCCACGACCGGAGAGGGGGGAACGCATGAGGCATCGGGTGCTCGCGGCCGCGCGCGCTCGGTCTGCTGGAGCCCGATCCGGCGTGTTGAGAGCCAGCCGAGATGGGTGTCGAGCCTTGCTCGGTCGCCGAGGCGCGTGACCCCTCGAAGGAGATCACCCGAGAAAAGGGGGATGGGATGACCAGGAAGCTGAGTTGTCTCGTGGCGGCGCTCGCGTTCGCCGCCACCATGCTCGTCGCTGCCGTTCCGGCGGCCGCGGACACGAGGACCGCTGCGGCGAGCGGCACGGCCGCATTCCGCGAGACGGGGACCGGCTCAGACGAGCTCGCCTTCCCCGAGATCCGGCGTCGCGTCGGCGCGCGGGGGACACCGGTGGGCCTGCTTCCGATCGCAGGCAAGCGAGGCCAGTTCCCACCGAAGCCGCTCGCCAACCCGATCGTCGCCTCGCAGGGGCTCGCCGAGACGAACCCCGAGCTGGGAGCCAGTTTCGACGGGCTGACGAGCCGTGATCAGCGGCTCGCCAACAACGGCAACCAGTTCTCGGTCGAACCGCCCGACCAGGCTCTCTGCGTCGCGGACGGATTCGTGCTCGAGTCCGTGAACACCGTGATCCGGGTGAGGGACACGGCGGGCGCCGATCTGACGGGGGTCGTGGACCTGAACAGCTTCTACGGCTACCCGGCGCAGTTCAACCGGCCGGCAGGGGCCTTCGGGCCGTTCCTCACGGATCCGGTGTGCCTGTTCGTCCCGTCGATCGATCGGTGGGTGCATCTCGTCCTGACGATCGATCAGGTCCCTTCCGGCGACCTCGCCGGGGCCTTCCTCGGCACGAACCATCTCGATCTCGCGATCAGCGACACGTCCGACCCGACCGGCACGTGGACGATCTACCCGATCCCGGCCCAGAACGACGGGACCCAGGGCACGCCCGACAACGGGTGCCCGACGCCCGATCCGGCCGCCTCACCCGGGGCGACGAACCCGCGGGCAGAGATCGGCGACTACCCGCACGTAGGGATGGACGCGAACGGCATCTACATCTCGACGAACGGCTACTGCCTCTTCAGCAGCCAGTACAACGGGGCGCAGCTGTACGCGATCGGGCTCGATCAGCTATCCGACACATCGCTCCCATCCTCGATCACGTTCCAGCACTTCGCGAACACGAGGTTGGCGGGCTCGCCGGGCTTCACGGTCTGGCCGGCGACGTCGTTCCCGGGCGAGCACTCGACCGAGGCCGGCGGAACCGAGTACTTCCTGAGCACCATCGCCGGCGACGGCACCGAGACGGGCAACACGACCGGTACCGCCAGGCGCATCGGCCTCTGGGCGCTCACCAACACGAGCTCGCTCAACACCGACACGCCGAATGCGCAGCTGACGAGCCGGCTCGTGAACAGCGAGACGTACACGTTCCCGCCCACCTCCGATCAGCGGCCAGGCCCGACACCGCTGCGCGACTGCATCAACGACACGAGCCTGGAGACCCCGTTCGGCCCCGGCTGCTGGCAAGTCTTCTTCCTCGAGGAGCCCGACCACGACGAGGTCATCTCGCGGCCGGACAGCCTGGACGGGCGCATGCAGCAAGTGTGGTTCGTGAACGGCAACCTGTGGGGGGCCGCCGGCACCGGCGTCTCCGTCGGTGGCGAGACGAAGGCCGGCATCGCCTGGTTCAAGGTGCAACCGAAGATCAGCGGCGGCGGCAAGGTGGAGGGGAAGGTTCTGGACGAAGGCTACGTCGCCCTCGCCGACAACAACCTGACGATGCCCGCGCTGGCGATGCTTCCGAGCGGGGAGGGCGCACTGGCGTTCTCCGTCCTCGGCGAGGACTTCTTCCCGAGTGCCGGGTACGTCATGATCGACGAGGCGGGAAGCGTCTCGCCGGTGCATATCGCCGCGGCGGGGTTGGGCCCGGACGACGGTTTCACCTCGTACAAGGCGTTCGTCGGCGATCCGCCGAGGACCCGTTGGGGCGACTACGGCGCCGCCTGGACGGACGGGAGCGACATCTGGATCGCCTCCGAGTACATCGGCCAGACGTGCACGCTAGCGGAGTACTTCCCCAGCCCGAGCCTCGCTGGCTTCGGAAGTTGCGGCGCGACGCGCGTCTCCCTGACCAACTGGTTCACGAGGATCAGCGAGCTCACGCCGTAGGCGGGGCCGAGTGCGAAGGTGGGGGCCGGCCGAGCGCCGGTCCTCACCTCCCGCCGCCCAGCCGGGGGCGTGAGACCGCTCGATGCCTACCCGGCTGTGACCGCCGAGGTCGTGCCGGCCCAGGTCGGACGCGCGCGAAAATGCACGAGCTAAGGCGGGAGCTGGAGGACCGCGTCAACGCGGAGCTCGCCGGGGGATGAACGTCTACCGGCCGGGCTAGATGACCGGCGCGCCGTGCGGCGCGGGCTCTCGGCGCATCTACCGGGTGGAACCTTGGCGGCCCTCCCGGAGAATCCCCAGAAGCACCGCCCGCAGGTACCGGTCCTCGTCCGCGTCGATCAGCAGCTCGGCGAACCCTCTGGTTCGGCGGGCAGGCCCGCGATCACCTGACTGACTTCGACGGGCGCGACCGCATCGTCGGTGGAGCGGGCTCGGATACCTGTCTGGCGACGGATGACGGGGCCGGAGGGAACACGATCCGCGGCGGGCCGGGGAGAGACGTCGGCGACGCCGACGGAGCCGACGACATCTCGGGGTCGAGGTGCAAGGGCGCATCTGCTTCGCGGATCGATGCCCGACGACGGCTCTCCGGACCGATGCGGCGCCCCGCTTAGAACGGCTTCGTGACCATCAGCGTCACGATGACCGCCACCACGACGATCTCGGCCGCTCGGGCGTTGCGAACGGCGGGATCGCGGAGCGCCGTGCGCAGCTCGGGCGTCACCTCGCCGCGTCGCTTCGCGTCATCGAGGGCCGACTCGAAGATCTTGCCGTGCGGCAGGAACACCGTCGGCACCAACACGCCGAGCCCGACGAACAGGATCAGCGACGTGAGCAGCCACCAGTCATCGGTCCCGGCGAGCGGCTGACCCTCGGCCCAGGCCGCGAGCAAGCCCGCGACGACGACGGCGAACGATCCCGGGATCACCATCAAGCGTTCGAAGCGGCCGCTCAGGTCTACGAGCTCCACGAGCGTGGAGAGGTCGTTGGCCGACCTCGCCCTCGCCATCGTGACGTTGCGCCCGAGCAGTCCGGCGACGAACCAGAACGACACGGCCACGTGCAGCAGGACGACCCACTCGCTCACGCACCCGATGCTCGCACACCGTGAAGGGTCGCCGCCGGTCCGTATGCTCGATCGATGGGCAAGGTCCGCGAGCTCGTCGACCGCGTCGGCATCCTGCGGCCACTCCGGGTGCGGGACTTCGCGTTCCTGTGGATCGGGCTGACCGTCTCGTTCATCGGCGACGGCATCTACATCATCGCGATCGCCTGGCAGACGTACGACCTGTCGAACTCGCCCTCGGCGCTCGCCGCCGTCGGGATCGCCTGGAGCCTGCCGCAGGTCGTCCTGCTGTTGGTTTCCGGCGTCCTGTCCGACCGGCTCGATCGGCGGCTCCTGATGATCGCGGGCGACGTGATCCGCGGCATCGCGATCGCGACGATCGGCATCATGTCGATCGGCGGCACGCTCACGATGACCTCGCTGATCGTGCTCGTCGTCGTGTACGGGGCCGGGCAGGCGCTGTTCGGCCCGGCGTTCTCCTCGATCGTCCCGCAGGTCGTCCCGAAAGAACTGCTCGTCCAGGCGAACTCGCTCGGACAGTTCGTCCGGCCGGTTGCGTGGACCCTGATCGGGCCGCTCGTCGGCGGGGCGTTGGTCGCGGGGCTCGGCACCGGGTGGGCGTTCGTGACCGACGCGGCCACCTTCGCGATCTCGGCGGTGATGGTCGGGCTGATGCGGACGCGGCCGCACGCGAGGTCCGAGGACGAACGCACGTCGCCCTGGGCCGACCTCAAGGAAGGGCTCCGCTACGTCCGGAGCAAGACCTGGCTCTGGGTGGCGATGCTCACCGGGACGGTGAGCCTGCTGGCCACCTGGGGACCGTGGGAGGTCCTCGTGCCCTACGTGGTGCGGAACGATCTCGGGGGTTCGGCGGCGGACCTGGGGTTGGTCTTCGGGGCTGGCGGCGTGGGGTCGCTCACCGTGGCCCTCGCGATGGGGCAACGCGGGCGCCTCCCGCGACGGGCGATGACCGCCCTCTACGTCACGTGGGCCGTGGGGATGTTGATGACGGCGGGGTTCGGGCTGGTCTCCACCGTGTGGCAGGCGATGGCCGTGGCGTTCGTCTCCGAGAGCTGCATCACGGCGCTGGTCGTGATCTGGTTCACGCTCCTGCAGCGGCTGGTCCCCGGCCACCTGCTCGGCCGGGTGTCGAGCCTGGACTGGCTCATCTCGATCGCGGGCGTGCCGCTCAGCTTCGCCGTGGTCGGGCCCGCGGCGGCCGCGTTCGGGGTCGACGCGACGCTGATCGCCGCCGGCGTGATCGGTGCGCTCGTGACGGTCGCGTTCATGTTCTACCCGGGCGCCCGCGACCCCGAACGCGACGGCTCGCTGGACGCCGCCCGCGCCGCCGAGATATCCCCGGCACCCGGCTAGACTCGAACGCGTATGGAGTACCGCCATCTCGGTCGTCTGGGGCTGAAGGTGAGCCCGCTGTGTCTGGGGACGATGAACTTCGGACCGCAGACGAGCGAGCCGGACAGCCACGCGATCATGGACCGGGCGCTCGAGCACGGGATCAACTTCTTCGACACCGCGAACGTCTACGGGCAACGCAAGGGCGTCGGAACGACCGAGACGATCGTCGGCAAGTGGTTCGCCAAGGGCGACGGGCGGCGCGACAAGGTGGTGCTCGCCACCAAGGTCTACAGCGAGATGGGGTCGTGGCCGAACGAGTCCCGGCTCTCGGCGCTGCACATCCGCCACGCCTGCGAGGAGAGCCTGCGGCGGCTGCAAACCGACCACATCGACGTGTATCAGATGCACCACGTCTACCGAGAGGCGACGTGGGACGAGATCTGGCAGGCGTTCGAGACGCTCGTGCAACAGGGCAAGGTCATCTACGTCGGTTCGAGCAACTTCGCCGGCTGGGATATCGCGAAGGCGAACGAGGCCGCGAAGGCTCGTCATTTCCTCGGGCTCGTGTCCGAGCAGTGCATCTACAACCTCGCCGAGCGGACGGTCGAGCTCGAGGTGCTCCCGGCGTGCGAGGACTACGGGATGGGCGTGATCCCGTGGAGCCCGCTGTGGCGCGGGCTGCTCGCCGGCGTGCTGGACGGCGAAGTGGCCAAGGGGACGAGGCGGGCATCGAGCATGGTGCAGGACAAGCTCGGCGGCCACCGGCCGCAGGTCGAGGCGTACGAGAAGTTCTGCGCGGAGCTCGGCGAGCCACCTGCCGAGGTCGCGCTGGCGTGGCTGCTCGCGAACCCGGTGGTGACCGCGCCCATCATCGGTCCCCGGATCGTCGAACAGCTCGAAGGGGCGATGCGCGCACTGGATCTGAAGCTCGACCAGGGCGCGATGCGGCGACTGGACGAGATCTGGCCGGGCCCGGGCGGAACCGCACCGGACGCCTTCGCCTGGTAGTCGGGTTCGAGCGTCAGGTCTTGTCGGTGGAGCTCGCTGTCCCGCCCTCGGGCGTGTCCCCGGGACCGGAGCCCGTCGAGCCCACACGCCGCCGGATCTGGTCGCCCGTCTCCGAGACGGTGACGCTGATGGCGTCGCCCAGCGCGCGAACCGCCTCCTTCAGGTCCCGCTTGGCGTCGTCGTCGCGGATCGTGTCGCCGAGCGCGGTGAACGCGCGATCGAGGGCGTCGGTGACGTCCCTCGCCGCGTCCTCGAGCGTGCGCTGGCCTTCCCGGGCCGCCTCGCTTGCCGCGCCGCCCGCCTCCTTGTAGCGCTCGGCCACGCGACGGCCCCACGTCGCGAACCGATCGCCGACCTCGTTCCACGCTTCGTTCGTGCCTGCCATGGGCTTCCTCCGTTCGATCGTGATGTCCCTCGAGTCTAGATGTGCCTCACGGTTTCGGACGGCCGTGCGCCCGCGTGCCTGGGGTAAGGTGGCGGCGCCATGGCCCAGGAGAGCGCCGACGACCTCGCGCACCTCACCGACGAGGAGCGTGCGGTCGTCGTGAAGGTCATCGAGGTCCTTCGCAAGCTCAAGTTCGGAACCGTGCTCCTGGTCGTCCAGGACGGGAAGGTCGTCCAGATCGAGATGGCCGAGAAGATCCGTCTCCGGTAGGCACCGTCCCGCGACCGGTTGGTTGACAACGAGGGAACGGCGTTGATATTCATGGGCCCGTTCGGCTGACCGTACCCACGGAGGCCGGGTTCCCGCGACGCTTCACCCTTTCGATCGACCGGACCACCGGAGATCGAGCAGCAGCCGATCTCCAACCGGTTCCCTCGAAAGGAGCGCACCTTGCGATCTCGCACTGGCTTCCGGCTCTTCGTCCTGCTCCCGGTGTTCGGTCTCCTCGCGGCCGCTTGCGGGGGCGGCGGCTCCGAGGACCCGGGCACGTCGCCGGTCTCCGGCGAGTGCACACCTGCTGAGTCGCCGATCCTCACCGTGACGGCGTACAGCAACGTCTACGACGTGTACGGCAAGCTGATCTCGACCTTCCAGTCGGACTGGAAGGAGACGCACGACGACCAGCAGATCCAGTTCTCGACCTCGTTCGGCGGCAGCACGACCCAGGCGCAGAACGTCATCAGCGGGTTCCCGGCCGACATCGCCGCGCTGTCCCTCCTCCCCGACATCCAGCTGATCGCGGACGCCGGGCTGATCACGCACGACGTGGCGCAGGATCCCGAGGGGAGCATCGTGGCAACGTCGGCCGTCGTGTTCGACGTGCGACCGGGCAACCCGTTGAACATCGACAACTGGGACGATCTCACCCAGCCGGGCGTCGAGATCCTGACGCCGGACCCGGCGTCGAGCGGCGGAGCGCGATGGAACATCGTGGCCGCCTACGGGGCCGCCATGCGGGGCGAGGTGCCCGGGTACGCCGCGAACGACCCGGCGGCCGCTCAGCAGCTGCTCACCGACATCTTCGCGAACGTCACGGTGATGGACAAGAGCGCGAACGACTCGATCAAGAACTTCCAGGCCGGCAACGGCGACGTGGCGATCACCTACGAGTACGCGGTGCTCGCCGCCCAGAACTCGGGGCTGGAGGACGAGATGGTGATCCCGCCCTCGACGGTCGCGATCGAGACCCCGGTCTCGGTCATCGACGCGAACGCCCTGGCGCATTGCGTGGAGGACTTCGCCACGGCGTTCGTCGAGTTCCTGCACACGGAGGAGGCGAAGGAGCTCTTCCAGACCGTCGGTTACGAGCGGTCGGTCGACGTCGCGGCGGCGGCCGCGGGTGACGACGGCGTGTTCGAGCCGATCGCCGACCTGTTCACGACGGACGACATCGGCGGCTGGGACGAGCTGAACGAGACGGTGTTCGGTCCCGACGGCGCCTTCACCAACGCCTTGGCCGCAGCACAGGGATAGCGTGAGCACACAGACGCTGGAGCGTTCGCCCGCACCGCCCCCGGCTCCGCCGGGGGCGGGACGGCGTCCGGCGGTCGTCATCCGGAGCGCCCTCGCGCGCTGGGGACTGCGCGGGACGGCGCTGCTGTACCTGGGGCTCGTGGTCGCCCTGCCCACCGTGGCGGTGATCACCCGTGGGTTCGAGGACGGCCTGCAATCGCTCCGCGACGCTCTGAACGCCCCCGGCGCTCGTGAGGCGATCGTCCTCACGCTCGTGCTGGCGGCCGTCACCGCGATCATCAACATCGTCTTCGGGACGCTGATCGCGTACGTGCTCGTCCGTTACCGGTTCCCCGGTCGCGGATGGCTGTCGACGATCGTGGACATCCCGTTCGCGATCCCGACCCTCGTCACGGGGGTCATGCTCCGCGCGCTCTACGGACCGAACTCGCTCATCGGCGGGTTCCTCGAGGGCAACGGCATCCACGTGATCTTCGCGCAGCTGGGGATCCTGCTCGCGCTGCTCTTCGTGACCCTGCCGCTCGTGGTGCGCACGGTGCAGCCCGTGCTCCTCGAGATCGACGAGGCCGAGGAGGAAGCCGCCCGGGTCCTCGGCGCGACCCGCTGGTACACGTTCCGACGGGTCGTGCTGCCGAAGCTCCGTTCGGGCATCGCCGCGGGAGGGCTGCTCGCCTTCGCTCGCGCGATCGGAGAGTTCGGCGCCGTCGTGATCGTCTCGGGCAACATCATCGGCAAGACGCTCACGGCGCCCGTGCTGATCTTCCAGCTCGCCAGCCAGTTCCAGCCGAACCAGGCGGCCGCCGTCGCCACGCTGCTCTTCGCGATCTCGTTCGTCCTGGTGCTGGTGACCGAGCGCCTCGTGGGTGCGCGGAACAAGGACGCCGTATGAGCAACCCCGGCGAGCTTCGGGTCCCGGTCCTCCCCTCGGGAACGCGTCGCCGGCTGGTGCACGGCGGCTTCATCGCGATCGCGCTCCTGTACGTGGGGATCCTGGTGATCGCCCCCCTGATCGGCATCGCGTGGGCCGTGTTCCAAGCGGGGTGGTCGACGATCGTCTCCACGTTGCGGCAACCCGACGTGCAGCATGCGTTCTATCTGACGGGAGTCATCACGGTCATCACGGTCATCGTGACCTCGATCTTCGGGGTGATCGTCGCGCTCGTGATCGCGCGCGACCGCTTCCCGGGCCGGGCGTTGATGAGCGCGCTCGTGGACCTGCCCCTCGCCGTCTCACCGGTGATCGTCGGGTTGATGGCGGTGGTGCTGTTCGGGCTCGGTGGATGGTTCGAACCGTGGTTCACGAGCCAGGGCATCCGGATCCTGTTCGCGCTGCCGTCGATGGTGCTCGTCACGATCTTCATCTGCATCCCGTTCGTGATCCGCGAGGTCGTCCCCGTGCTCCAGGAAGTTGGCATCACCGAGGAGGAGGCGGCCCGCACGCTGGGCGCGTCGTCGCTGCAGACGTTCTTCCGCGTGACGCTGAAGAACATCCGCTGGGGGCTCCTGTACGGGATCGCGCTCACCACCGCCCGGTCGATCGGGGAGATCGGCGCGGTCCTGATCGTGAGCGGGCAGATCACCGGCCAGACCGAGACGGCGACGCTCTACGTGCTCCGTGCCTTCGACCAGTTCCAGGACGATCCGGGGTTCGTCGTCGCGCTCACCCTGGCGCTCGTCTCCGTCGTCCTTCTAGTCTTGATCGAGACGTTCAAGCGGCGGCAGGAGAGGATGCAGCGGACATGACGGGCACTCACGAGATGCCGGGCACGCCGATCCGGGTCGAGAACCTTTGGAAGCGATTCGGCGCGTTCGAGGCGGTGAAGGACGTGACGTTCACGGCCGAGGCGGGAAGCATCACCGCGCTCCTCGGCCCGAGCGGTTCGGGCAAGAGCACCGTGCTCCGGATGATCGCCGGGCTCGAGGAACCCACGTCGGGGCGGATCTGGATGGAGGGCGAGGAGCACACCTTCAAGACCGTGCAGGAGCGGCGGGTCGGGTTCGTCTTCCAGCACTTCGCGCTGTTCCGCCACATGACGGTGTCGCAGAACGTCGCGTTCGGTCTGTCGGTGCGCAAGCAGCCCAAGAGCCAGCAGCGCGAACGCGTCCAGGATCTCCTCGAGCTGGTGCAGCTCACGGGGTTCCGCGACCGCTACCCCGACCAGCTGTCCGGCGGTCAGCGCCAGCGCGTCGCGCTCGCTCGCGCCCTCGCGCCCCAGCCGAAGGTCCTGCTCTTGGACGAGCCGTTCGGCGCGCTGGACGCCAGGGTCCGGCAAGAGCTTCGGCGATGGCTCGACGACCTCCACCAGGAGCTCGGCGTCACCAGCCTGTTGGTGACCCACGACCAGGACGAGGCGCTCGAGCTCGCGAACCGGATCGTCGTGATGCACGAGGGCCGGGTCGAGCAGGTCGGTTCGCCCGACGAGGTCTACGACGAGCCGGCCACGCCGTTCGTCGCGGGCTTCGTCGGCTCATCGAGCGTCCTGCACGGGCACGTCGTCGAAGGCCATGTGCAGTTCGGCGACCACCGCGTCGCCGGCGCCGGTCACCTCGTGGAAGGTGAGTCGGCAAGGGCGTTCATCAGACCGCACGACGTTCGCGTCAAGACCACGCCGCAGAACGGGTCCTTGCCCGCCACGGTGGAACGCGTGGTCAACCTCGGGTGGCTCTCTCGGGTCGTCCTGCGGCTGCCCGACGACCAGGTGTTGATCGCCGAGCTTCCCAACGACGAGTTGGGTGGCGTGGAGCTCGGCTCGACCGTCCACGTCGACCTCCGGCGGGCGAAGGCGTTCCGCTCGGCCGATGGGGAGGCGTCGGGGTCCGAGATGGTGGACGTGACCGGGGTCGTCTCCGGGCCGTGAGCGCGTCCCGCCACGCCGCCGAGATCCCCGAGCCGTCCGGATCGAGCGAGGAGGCGCCGCCCCCGGGCCGGCTCGAGCTCACCGATGACGAGCTCGAGGTCATCCGGCGCGTGCGCGGCAGCCTCCGCTCGATCAGGTTCGGCACCGTGTTGATCGTCGTGCAGGACGGGAAGGTCGTGCAGATCGAGACCGCCGAGAAGATCAGGCTCCGATGACCTCGTCCCGCGCCGCCCTGTCGATCGTTCCCGAGCCGGCCGACCGGCCGGTCAAGCTCTCGGTGCGCGGTGTCCGCAAGTCCTACACGACCGGCTCGGGAGCGAGGATCGCCGCGCTCGAGGACGTCTCGTTCGACGTGGCCACGGGAGAGTTCGTCTGCCTGATCGGCCCGTCCGGGTGCGGCAAGTCGACGATCCTGAGCCTGCTGGCGGGGCTCGAGCTGCCCGACGAGGGGCAGGTCCTGATCGACGGCCGCCCGATCGTCGAGCCCGGGCCCGATCGCGCGCTCCTGTTCCAGGACCCTGCGCTCTTCCCGTGGCTCAGCGTTCGCCAGAACGTCGAGTACGCGCTCCGGCTGACGGGGCTCGGACCCGGGGAGACCCACGACACGGCCGACGGCTGGCTCGCGAAGGTCCACCTCTCGGCGTTCGCCGACCTGCAACCGCACGAGCTCTCGGGTGGCATGCGCCATCGGGCCGCCCTCGCGCGGGCCCTCGCCTGCCAGCCCGACGTGCTCCTTGCGGACGAGCCGTTCGGCGCTCTCGACGCCCAGATGCGCGAGATCCTGCAGAAGGAGCTGCAGCTCGTGTGGACCGAGCTCGGCAACACGTTCGTGTTCGTCACGCACAACGTTCGAGAGGCGGTCTTCCTCGCCGATCGTGTGATCGTCCTGTCGGCGCGTCCGGGGACCCCGCTCGAGGAGTACCGCATCTCGACGCCGCGCCCGCGCAGCTTCGAGGACGTGCTGGTGGCCAAGGTCGTGCTCGACATCCACGAACACCTGGCGAAGGAGGTGGAGCGTGCCGCGCGCGAAGAGGGTCTTCGACCAGGTCTGGCCTAGGGCCGCGCTGGTCGGCGCGATCCTCCTGGTGTGGTGGGCCGTCTACGAGACCGGCCTGATCGACCCGGGCAAGCTCCCGTCGCCCGCCGACGTGTGGAACGCGTTCACCTCGAACCTGACGGGGGAAGACGGCCTGCTGCCCGCGGCCCGAGGGAGCCTCATCCGGCTCGCGTTCGGCCTGAGCGTGGCCGTGGTCGTGGGGACGCTGATCGGGTTCGCGATGGTCGCGTCGGTAGCCGTGCAGCGGAGCATCGGCACGCTGATGACGGCGCTCCAGGCCCTGCCCTCCATCGCCTGGCTGCCGCTCGCGATCGTGTGGTTCGACTTCTCCGAGCGCGCGGTCATGTTCGTCGTGTTCATCGGAGGGGTGCCCGCGGTCGCGATCGCGACGGCCATCTCGATCCGGCAGGTGCCGCCCACGCTCACGCGAGCGGCGCGAACGATGGGGGCCAAGGGATGGACGTTGCAGCGGACGGTCGTGCTCCCCGCCTGCGTGCCCGGCTACTGGACCGGCCTGCAGCAGGCCTGGGCGGTCGCCTGGCGCGCCCTGCTGGCGGCCGAGATCATCCGGGTCGGCGCCGCTCGCGGGCTCGGCCACCTCCTGGAGGCCTCGGCGCAGGACATCTCGCTGATCATCGCGGTGATGGGCGTGATCGTGGTGATCGGCCTGGCGATCGACTACGGGTTCTCCGTCGTGGATCGGCGCATCCGCGGCAAGCGAGGGTCGCTGGTCCCCGCGTAGCCCCTACGAACCTCCGATGCTCGCCGTCGGGCCCGTCAGCTTCGGTCAGATCGTTCGATCCCTCGGAGGTATCCGGCCAGGGCGCTCATGTCGCGCTTGCCCATCCCGGCGGCAAGCGCCGAGCGCACCTCATCCCGGTTGGTGTCCGCCTGCGGCATCGGCGCACCCACCCTCTGGGCGAGCGCGAGGATCAGGTCCAGATCCTTGGCGACGAGCTCGAGACTGAACGCGACGGGCGTCTCATCCGGCCGCTCGAACGCCGCCCGCTTGTACAGGACGAACGGCGCCGCCGCGGCGCCCGACGCGAAGACCTCGTATGCGGTCGTCCGTTCTACGCCTGCGCGCTCGGCCAGCACGAGCGATTCCGAGAGCGCCACGGCGAGCCCGTGGACGAGCGCGTTGACCGCGAGCTTCATCGTCGCGCCGGTCCCGAGCTCGCCGACATGGATGATCGTGGAGGACAGCGCCTCGAGCACCGGGCGGGCGCGCTCGAGCGCGTCGGGGTCACCGCCGACCATGATCAGGAGCTCACCTCGCTCGACGACGGGGACGCTGCCCGAAACGGGAGCGTCGAGCATGGTGGCGCCGCGTCCCTGCACGGACCGTGCGACCTTGCGAACGGTCTCCGGCGCGATCGTGCTCATCTCGAGGACGACCTGCCCGGCGTGGAATCCCTCGACCGCGTCCGCGTAGACGGCCTCGACGGCCGCATCGTCGGCGAGGCTCGTGATCGCCACGTCCGCCGCGGACGCGGCCTCGGCGGCGCCCTCGGCGACCTCGGCACCCGACGTGTGGGCGACCGCGTGGCACTTCCCACGGTCGCGGTTCCAGGCGACGACGTCGAAGCCGGCCCGGCGGAGCGTGCCGACCATGGCGCCGCCCATCCGCCCGGTACCGAGGACGGCGACCGTCGGGACGGGGTCCGATCGGCTCACGGCCTCAGAACGGGATCGACCAACCGGAATCAACCCGGAACTCGGCGCCGGCGATCGAGGGGTTCTCGAGCATCAGGATCGCCACGTCTACGACGTCCTGCATCTGCACCAGGCGTCCGGTCGTCGTCCTGGCCCGGTGGGCGTCGAGGGCCTCGGTCTTGCCCGCCCAGAACGGCGAGTCCTCGACGATCCCTGGGTGGAGCGCGTTCACCCGGATCGGCTTGAGCTCGGACGTGAGCGAGCGGACGAGGCCGTCCACGCCGTGGTTGATGGTCGTCACGGTCATGGAGCCGGGGTACGGACGCTCCTTGGCGAGACCGCCGAAGATCAGGATCGACGAGTCGTCGTGCAGGCGATCGAGCAGTGCGTGCACGACCTCGGTGTAGCCGACGAGCTTCAGGGTCACCAGGGCGACCGCCGCGTCGACGTCGTATTCGCGCATCGTGTTGAGGTCGCGGTGGACCCCGGCCAGGACCAGGCGGCTCACATCGCCCACCCCTTCGAGCGCGGGTGCGATCTCCTTCGGCACCGACAGGTCGAACGCGAGCTCCGTGGTCTTCCCGCCGAGCTCCGCGGCGACCGAGCTCCCTCGGGTCGGGTCGCGCCCGGTGATCACCACTTCGCGGTCGGCCTGGACGTAATGGCGCGCCACCTCCTTGCCCAGACCGGACGTCCCGCCGACCACCACCACCGCACCGTCCGTCATCGAACCTCCTTCGTCTCTGCCCCGATCGCGTCCCGCAGGTAGTGCCAGTCGCGCTCGAACCGGTACGAGTGCCGGGCCGGCGGCGCCGGCGCCTGCGTCTCGAGCCATCGGACCGGCGCCTCGGCCGGGTTCGCGAAGGCGTGGACGCATCCGACGCCCGCCCACGCGACGTCGCCCGGCTCGAGCCGGTACCGCTCGCCGTCGAACGTGGCATCGACCACGCCGTCGAGGATGAGGTACGTCTCCTCCAGCGGGTGGTCGTGCCCGCCGATGACGCCCTTCAGCCCCTCGTACTGCACCATGAACATCGTCGACAGCTGCGCGCCGAGGTCCGAGTCGATCATCATCTTCACGGTGATCCCGCTGTAGACGAGCAAAGCCGTCCGCATGCTCGCCGACGCGGCAAGGAGCTCCTGGCTCTGCTTGGCCGGGTCCATGTGCCCGGGGTCGATGTGCCCGAACGCCCGCGTCCGCGGGTCCCTGGCGTCCACGATGACGGGCTCGAGCTCGGGCAGCCCTGCGACGAAGTACGTGTCGCCGCCGTGGGCGGGCCGCGGCTGGGGCGCCGACAGCGCCGCCACTCGAGCGACGTCCGAGCCGTTGTTCGCGAGCGCGTGCGCTTGTCCGACGGGGAGCAACCCGTAGTCGCCGGTCCGCAGGAGGACGGCGGTCTCCGACGTGAAGAGCGTGATCTCACCCTCGATGACGTACAGGCTCTCCTCGTACGAATGGACGTGCCAGTCGAGCCGACCTCCCGGGTCGAACTCGGCGATCCCGAACCCCGTGTGGACGGCGCCGGCGCTCTCGTCCACCGCCGTCCAGCGACGGAACCCCTCCGTGTGCCCCTCGAGGCTCGTCGGCACACCCCACGTCGCCTCACTCCGCGGTCGAACGGCGTGACGCGCCATCAGCCCATCGTCCCTCGCACCCGCTCGGCGATGGCGTCCACCGACGGGATGGCGAGGTCCTCGAGCGCGTCGGCCGCGGGCAGCGGGAGGTGCGGCGTCGTGATCCTCACCAGCGGGCCGTCCAGGTCGAAGAACCGCTCCTCGGCCACGATCGAGGCGACCTCCGCGCCCCACCCGCACAGGCGAGGGCTTTCCTCGACGGTGACGAAGCGTCCGGTCTTCGCCACCGAGTCCAGGATCGTCGTGACGTCCAGCGGTACCAGCGACCGCACGTCGATCACCTCGGCGTCGATGCCGTCCGTCGCCAGCCGCTCGGCGGCCTCGAACGCCTTGGGCACCATCGCGCCGAGCGCGCAGATCGTGACGTCATCGCCCGTCCGCACCACGTTGGCCGAGCCGAGGCGGTCGACGATCTCGCCGTCGGGGACCTCGCCCTTGCTCGCGTACAGCACCTTGGGTTCGACCACGATGACCGGGTCGGGATCGCGGACGGCGGCCGCGAAGAGCCCGATCATGTCCACCGGCGTCGACGGCACCACGACCTTGAGCCCGGGGATCGCCATGGCCCAGCCCTCGACGCTCTGCGAGTGCTGCGCCCCGAAGCGGACCCCGCCCCCGTTCGCCGTGCGGATGACGAGCGGCAACGCCACCTGCCCGTTGGTCATGTACCGGGTCTTCGCGATCTGGTTCGCGATGAGGTCCCAACAGACGGCGAAGAAGTCGCTGAACATCAGCTCGGCCACGGGTCGCAGCCCGTTCATGGCCGCGCCCATGACGGCACCGATGATCGCCTGCTCGGAGATCGGCGTATCCCGGACGCGGCTCGGGCCGAAGCGCTCGAGCAGGCCCTCGGTCGTCTTGAAGACACCACCGGCGGCCGCGACGTCCTCCCCGATGAAGTACACGCTCGGATCGCGCTCCATCTCCTGGGCGATCGCCCGGCTCACGGCCTCCCGGTACGTCAGCTCCGCCACGAGGACCCCCCGTCGGCCCAGAGCTCGGTCTCCAGCGCGTCGGGACTCGGGAAGGGTCCCGCCTTCGCTTCCTCGGTCGCCCGGTCGACCAGCTCGAGTGCATCGCGTTCGACCCGGTCGATGTCGGCGGCCTCGACCCCGGAGGCGAGCAGGCGCTCGCGATAGGTGGGGATCGGGTCTCGATCCAGCCACGCCTTCACCTCGTCGTCGGGGCGGTACTTGGCGGGGTCGGCCCGCGAATGCCCTCCGTGTCGATAGGTCTTCGCCTCCACCAGGGCGGGGCCGCCGCCCTCTCGCGCCCGATCGACGAGGCGTGTGGCCGTCTCGTACACCTCGTCCACGTCGTTCCCGTCCACGAGGATGGACTCGAGCCCGTAGGCCGACGCCCGGTCGGCGGCGGGGTTGGCGACCGCCGTCACCTCCCCGATCGGCGTGTACTCCATGTAGAGGTTGTTCTCGCAGACGTACACGACGGGGAGCCGCCAGACGACGGCCATGTTCAGCGCTTCGTGGAACGCGCCGATGTTCGTGGTCCCGTCCCCGAAGAAGCACACGACGACCTGCCCGGTGCCCCGCTCCATCGCCGCCCACGCCGCCCCGGCCGCGATCGGCATGTGCGCCCCGACGATCGCGTAGGAGCCCATCGCGCCGTGCGAGACGTCGGTGAGGTGCATCGATCCGCCCTTGCCGCCGCAGATCCCGCTCGCCCTGCCCATCAGCTCCGCCATGAGGGCGCTCATCGGCGCGCCGCGGAGCAGCGTGTGCACGTGGCCGCGGTAGGTACAGAAGACGAGATCCTCGGGCCGGAGCGCCGCGGCGAACCCCGCCGCGACCGCCTCCTGCCCGAGCGCCAGATGCGACGTGCCCTTGATGAGCCCCTCGAGGAACAGGTCCTGCGCCCGCTTCTCGAACAGGCGGGCCTCCTGCATCATCCGGTACATCCCGAGGCGAACCGTCTCGTCGGCTATCGGTGGAGACGCCTTGGTCACTCGAGATCCTCGATCAGTACTCGTTGGCGACCATGAGCTCTTCGCACGGGAAGAGCGTGATGATCTGCGGGCCCGCGGCCGTGACGACGATCTCCTCCTCGATCCGGGCGGCCGATCGTCCGTCCGTCGCCGGGCAGTAGGTCTCGAGGGCGAAGAGCATCCCCTCCTTGAGCTCGATCGGCTCGTCGAACGAGTTCAGGCGGCTGATGATCGGCCGTTCGTGCAGGCCGACGCCGACCCCGTGCCCGAACTGCAGCCCGAACGCGTCGAACTCGTCTTGGAACCCGAACTCCTCGGCCTTGGGCCACACCGCCGCGAGCTGATCGGTGGTGTTGCCGGGCTTCACGAGGTCGATCGCGGCGTCCATCCATTCGCGCGACCGCGCGAACGCGTCCCGTTGCGCCTGGGTCGCTCGCCCGACCACGAACGTGCGGTAGTAGCAGGTCCGGTAGCCGTTGTTCACGTGGATGATGTCGAAGTACGCCTGATCGCCCGGACGGATCAGCCGGTCCGAGAACACGTGCGGGTGCGGGCTGCAGCGCTCGCCCGCGATCGAGTTGATCGCCTCGACGAACTCGGAGCCCATCTCGAACAGTCGCGCGTGCGCGAGCGCCACGACCTGGCTCTCGCGAACGCCGGGCTTCAGGAACTCGAAGATGTCTTGGTAGACGCCGTCGACCATCGCGCACGCCTGGGTGAGGAGCGTGATCTCGTCCTGGCTCTTGATCTCGCGGGCGAGCATCATGACCTGCTGTCCGTCGCGGACGTCGATGCCGGCGCGCTGGAGCTCGAGGAACACCGAGGTCTCGGCGAGGTCGACGCCGAGTGGCATGTCGCCGACCCCGTCCTCCTTCAGCACCGAGCGGAGCTCTTCGGCGGCGCGGCGCTGGAGCCCGACGGCCGGCGAGATCGCCCCCTGCAGGCCGGTGTTGCCTCCGACCGAGTTGGTCTCGTCGTACCACTGCGGGAGCTGCAGTCGGTGCGCCTTCGCGGCCGATCCGAAGTCCCAGATGCGCGGCGGACCCGACCTCGTGACCAGCGCGTACCGCTCGCCCTTGTTGAACGCCCAGTACCCGATGTGGGTCGAGGTGGCGTAGCGGATGTTGCTGGTCTCGAACAGGAGGATCGCACCCAGGTCCGAGGCATCCAGCTGCTCCCTGACCCGGGCCAAGCGGTAGTCGCGGAGCCGGGCGAAGTCGACACGGTTCTCCCAGTCGACACCGTGCAGCCCCGGTGAGGGCGTGGTCGCGACCGGGAACTCGTCCGTCATCCCTGGCCTCCGTTCGGTCCGCGTCGCGGTGAGTCGTTAAGGGTGAATGATATGCACACACCAGTGGCGGCTGCATCTCTGCCGGACGCCGTGCCGTGCCCCTAGCGCTTCCGAGACAACATGTGTAGTGTCCCTGAACGGTGGAGGGGCGCTCGGATCAGGCGTGTGTTCGAGAGCGGCCGGGGGAGAGATCTCGCGGACCCCGTCGTCGGCCGCGGCTCCGCCCGGAGCGTGGACGATGCGCGAGGACCGCACGTGACCTCCAAGGTCCTGCTCGCCGGCGGGTGCGTCCTCACGCTCGGCGCAGCGGACCCCCAATCACAAGCAGGCCGACGTCCTCATCGACGGAGACGTGGTCGCCGAGGTCGGTCACCGGCCTGCGCGCCCGCGACGCCGAGCAGGTGGACGCCACCGACACGATCGTCATGCCGGGCTTCGTCGACACCCACCGACACGCCTGGACGTCCTTGTTCCGCAACGCGGGCGAGCCGGGACGCGCACGCCAACCCGGCCGACGGCGGCCCGAACGGCTCTACGGCCGACGACGTCTACGCCGCCACCCTCATCGGGTTGCTCGGCGCCGCCGAAGCCGGCATCACCACCGTCGTCGACTGGTCCTCAACGGGGGCCGGACGACGACCTCGCCGACGCCGCGCTGCAGGCGCACGCCGACGCCGGCCTTCGCACCGTGTTCGTCGACGCGGCCTCCGGGCGCGACGAGCGCGCGGGCCGTCCGCCTGCGGGCATCGGGCCGGCCCGTCCACGACGATCGCGTTCGGCAGCGACCGCCCATCGGGTCCGTCGCCTGGGACGGAGCCGCGCGCCGGCGATGGGCGCGTGCCCGGGAGCTCGGCCTGCGCATCCACGCCCACGCCGAAGCTGCGAACGGGCACCATCTCCGAGCTGGCCGAGCGCGGGCTCCTCGGTGACGACGTCACGCGTCGTCCACGGCTCCCAGCTCGACGACGACGGACGTCGATGCCATCGCGGCCTCCGGCGCCGCGATCTCGATCGCGCCGGTCGAGCGAGATGGCGGGCGGCTCTCGGACCGCCGCCGATCCAGCAGCCTGATCGACAACGACGTGCGGCCGGGCCTCGCGGTCGACGACGAGCGGGTCGCGCCCGGCGACCTGTTCGCGCAGATGCGGGCGGCGATCTCGATGCAGCACGCCACGGTCTTCGATCGCAAGCTGGCCGGGCAAGGGCGGCCTTCCCGAGCTGATGAGCACGCGCAACGTGATCCGCTTCGCCACGGCCGACGGCGCCCGAGTGGCGGGGTTGGGTGGCGTGACCGGTTCACTCGAGCTGGGGATGCAGGCCGACGTCCTCGTGCTTCGGGCCGACCGCCCGAACGTCTTCCCGATCAACGACCCGATCGGCGCGGTCGTCTGGGGCATGGACACATCCAACGTCGACTGGGTGTTCGTCGGGGGACGTGTCGCTCATGCGCGAGGGCGTCCTCGAAGCGGACGTGCAGCGCGCGCGGAGCCTGGCTACCGAGGCCCGACAGCGCGTGGCCGATGGCTCCGGTCTCGATCGTCGGCGCGGCACCGGGAGGTGACCGGGTGAGCAGCGATCGCGGACCCGCTCCCCCGCGCTCACGTCGTTCGTCGTGGCTTCCCGCTACATGCCCGTGTACATCGCCCTGCTCCTCCTCCTCATCGTGGCGTCCATCTGGGCCCCCGCGACCCTGAGCGGTGTCGCCGTGCGCGCCATCGCTCCCTACGGGGCGGTCCTGGGCATCACCGCTCTTGGCCAGATGTTGGTGATCATGACCGGCGGGATCGACCTCAGCGTCCCCGGCACCATGAGCCTGGCGGCGGTGATCATGGTCGGTGTCGGGGACGGATCGAACGAGAACATCTGGATCGCCATCGCCATCGCGATCGCCGTCGCCGCGGTCATCGGACTCGTCAACGGCATCCTGATCGGCGGGCTCAAACTGAACGCACTCATCACCACCCTTGCGGTGGGTCTGATCGTGATCGGCGTCGTGAATCGCTATGGAAGCACGTTCCCGGTCCAGAGCCGGGTGCCGACCGGGTCTGTCCGACTGGACCTCCACCCGCATCTTCGGTGTCAGCCCCGTCTTCTGGATCGGCGTCGGGCTCACGATCGTCCTGATCGTCGGCCTTCGCTACACGGCGGTCGGTCGCAGGTTCCAGGCGGTGGGGGCCAACCCGGTCGCGTCCCATGTCGTGGGTGTCCGGGTGAACCTGAACCAGATCCTGGTCTACGTGGTGGCCGCGATCTTCTACGCCATCGCCGGAATGGCGCTGGCGGGGCTTCTCCGCAACCCGGGAGTCGCCGTCGGCACGACGTATCTCCTGGGCCCGATCGCGGCCGTGGTGATCGGTGGCGCTTCCCTCACCGGGGGCCTGGCCAGCCCGTTGTCCACGTTCGTGGCCGCTCTGTTCCTCACCGGTCTCAACCAGATGCTGCGGGTGATGGGGCTCCCCACCTCGCTCCAGTTCGTGGTGTTCGGTCTCGTCATCATCGGAGGGATGCTCGTTTCGGGCGATCGGATCATCCGCGGCGTCGAGCAGCTCCTTCGAGAGCGGAGACGCCCGGACGACTCGCAGACGCAACCCGTCCCCGGTCCGAGGTGATCGATGTGACGAAGGAGGCGCCTATGTGACGTAGACACCGATCCGTGACAAGAGGAGATCGACTCAGGGAGGAGGAACATGCAACGGATCAGGATCGCCGCAGTCATCGCGGCGCTCGCGTTGGTGGCAGCGGCGTGTGGCGGTGACGACGACGACGAGACGACGGCCACCGGAGCCACCGACAGGTGAGCACCGCCACCGGCGCCACCGGGGCGCTCGCGGAGTTCGGGGAGAGCACCGATGCCGACCCGGCGCTGGTGGAGAAGGCCCTGGGCCCCGTGGAGCCGTCGGATGAGGCGAGCTGGAACATCATCCTGGCTTCCGTCGCGCGGGCCGACCAGGATCTCGATCAAGCCACCATCGACAAGGCGATGGAGTGTTGGAGCAGCAAGGAGTGTGACACGGGAACCGGTGGCGAAGTGGTGATGGGCTACGCCGACGGCGGCGGAGACACGGTGAACGTCTGGCGTGCGGTGAGCCACATGGAGGCGATCCTCCAGGCACTCACCTACCCGGAGATCGGGACCATCGTCTCCACCGAGGCCGATTTCAACCCCGATCCGGCCGTCCACGCCAACGACATCCGGTTCCTGATCCAGCGCGGAGTCGACTTCATCGTCGGCTATCCCGACATGGGTGTGGCCATCGCCGATGCCATCAAGGAAGCCGACGACGCGGGCATCCCGTACGTCCCGTTCTCGGCAGGCTGGGTCGGTCTGCCCGGTCAGGAAGGGGCCCTCGTTCCCGGTGAGGACTATCTGACCGTCGTCGGCGAGGACCTGTGTGCCCTCGGGCAACAGCTTCGCGGAGGTCCTGGACGACGGCGTCGGCACCGGGGAGGTGGCGCTCCTCGGCGGAACCCCGGGCAACGCCCTGTCCCTGGGCTGGCAGCAGTGTGCCATCTCCGGGCTCGCGGACGGGATCAATCTGGTCAACCCGCCGGCCAACTCGGAACAGCACGACCGGTGACACCAGTTGGTATCCCCCGGCGATCCCCGGCGTCTTCCAGGGGTTGCTGACGACCGACCCGGACATCAAGGGTTGGGCGTACGAGTACGCCGACGGCATGTACATCGGATTGCAGACGTACGAGGATCTGGGCATACCGGTGAAGAACCTGACCCTCGCGTTGCGCACCGACGAGCAGAACCTGTTCTGCGACTGGGCCGAGCGCGGCGAGCCGACCTACAACATCTGGTACTCGGCCGGTGGCAACTTCCAGTCACGGGTCGGCGTCACGGCGGCGATGATGTCGCTCCAGGGCGCCGAGATCCCGGCTGAGGTCGTCGTGCCACACGTCATGCGGCAGGTGACGGCGGCGGACTGCGATCCCAACCGTGTGAACGAGGCGGTTTCCGGGACCTCGCTGGTGCCGGACCCGGTCCTGCAGGCGATGTTCGCCAGCTGATGGGCAAGGGTGATCCCGGAGGAGGGTCGACCAGCGGCGACCTGGTCCTCGAGCTGAGCGGGGTCTCGCGACAGTTCGGGGCGGTTCGAGCGCTGACGGATGTCAGCTTCGATTGCCGCGCCGGCGAGGTTCACGCCGTCGTCGGCGAGAACGGGTCGGGGAAGTCGACCCTCCTCGGGATCGCCAGCGGGTTCGTCGACCCCGATCTGGGCACGGTCCGGATCGGGGGCGAACCCCTTCGCCGGGATTCCCCGGCGCTGGCGAGGAAGCTGGGCCTGGCCATGGCGTACCAGGACACCTCGCTGATCCTGCCCGAACCCGTGAAGAACAACCTCTTCCTGGCGGCGCCCGAGGATCGGCGACCGCCGTTCTGGAGGAGGAAGCGGTGGGCGAGGAAGCTGCTGGCCGAGTTCGATCTCGACCTCGAGTTGTTCCCGGACGCCCCGGCGGGTTTCCTCACCCTGGCCGACCGCCAGCTCTTCGAGGTCGCCAAGGCGCTCGTCGCTGATCCGAAGGTGCTGCTGCTCGACGAACCGACCACGGCCCTCGGGACCGGACGAGGTGGACGCTCTGCACCGGACCGTCGCCGCCTGCAGCCGGTCGTGGCGTCGGTGTGGTGTACGTGAGCCATCGTCTGCCGGAGGTCCTCGAGGTCGCCGACCGGATCACGGTCCTTCGCGACGGCAGGAACCAGGGGACGTTCGACGCGAGGGCCACGACCGAGGCGGAGCTCGTCGAGCTGATCGTTGGCCGCCCGTTCGAGGCCGCGTTCCCCCCGCCCGCCCCAGAGGTGGACCAGGGCCGCGAGGTGCTCGTGGTCGACGGCCTCCAGGGCCAGTCGTTCGGGCCGGTCAGTTTCACCCTGGACGCCGGCGAGATCGTGGGCATCGCCGGCGCCGAAGGCAACGGGCAGCCTCAGCTCTTCGACTGCCTGGCCGGCCGCCAGCCGCCGAAAGCGGGACGGGTGGTCTGCGACGGCAAGGAGCTGTCGCTGATCTCGACCCATGAAGCGGTCGGGGCGGGAGTCATGCTGCTGCCCGGTGATCGCAAGCACGAGGCTCTGATGCCCGTGCTCGGCGTCAAGGTGAACACCACGATCCAATCGTTGCGCCGCTTCTCCGTGCTCGGCTTCCTGAGGCGACGCAAGGAGCGGCGTGCCGTCACCGACCTCGTCGAACAGCTGGAGATCCGAACGCCATCCATCGAGCAACCGGTCGAGTTCCTCTCCGGGGGCAACCAGCAGAAGGTCTCGGTTGCCCGCAGCTTCTTCAAGGAGCCGTCGGTGATCCTCGCCTACGAGCCGACGCAGGGTGTCGACGTCGGCTCCCGCTTCGACATCTACAGAGGCCCTTCGCACGCGCACCGAACAAGGGTACGGCGATGCTCGTGAAGTCGAGCGACCCCATCGAGCTCGCGGGACTGTGCGATCGGGTGCTCGTCATGTCCCGGGGGCAGATCATCGAGGAGATCCCCGGCGACGAGCTCGACGAGCTGCGCATCGTCGAGGCGATGGTGCGGGGGCCAGGTCTGTCCAAGGCGGGGCGATCGCCCCTCGGCGTCGCGATGCCGAGGGGCCCCTCGTCGAACGGGGCGACGTGAGCGGCCGCGTCGACGCAGCGCGCCGCGCCGTCCGCAAGGTCCTCCGCGACGCACGCGACAAGAACAAGTGGCGGAAGATCGTCAAGTTCCGCCTGTGGATGCCCGTGGCGCTGCAGGTCCTGCTGGTCGCAGCGCTGCTCTTCTATACCACCTCACGGTTCCCGGGCTTCGTCAACGCCTACAACATCGAACAGATCCTCATCCTGGCGCTCCCCCTGATCGTGGCCGCGATGGCCCAGACCCACGCGCTCCTGGTCGGGTATCTCGATCTGTCGGTCGGCGGCATGATCGGCCTCGGGGTGGTCATCGCCTCGTTCCTGATCGGCGACGAGGCTTCCCTCCCCCAGATCCTGTTCGGGATCGGCGTCATCCTCGTCTGCGGCGTCGCCCTCGGTCTCGTCAACGCGGGCCTGATCCGGGGACTCAAGATCCCCTCGATCATCGCCACCCTGGCCACGCTGAGCATCCTGGACGGGATCTCACTGACGATGCGACCTACCGCGCAGGGCGTCATCGATCCCGGACTGATATCCGTGCTCACGGCGAGCATCGGACCGATCCCCGTGGCGTTCATCGTCATCGTCGTCGGGGCGGGTCTCGCCGATCTCTGGCTCCATGCTTCCGGATCGGGTCTGGCGCTGAGGGCCGTGGGCTTCGACGAGCGGTCGGCCAAACGGGGAGGGGTCAGAACCAACCGGCTCCGGGTCCGGGCCCTCATCCTGTCGGCCGTGCTGGCGGCCGTGGCCGCGTTCTTCGTCATGGCCCGGTCCCCGATCGGGAACGCGACCATCGGATCCACTTTCGCCCTGAGCAGCATCACCGCCGCCGTCCTGGGCGGCGCCTCCCTCGCCGGCGGCCGGGCCACGTTCCTGGGGAGCACGGTGGCGGCGCTCCTTCTCGCGCTCATCATCACCGTCCTGCCCTTCCTCGGTCTGTCACCCGACGATGGGCCGCTGATCATCGGCGTCCTATTGCTGCTCGGGATCGTCCTGTTCCAGCTCGGCGACCTGAAGGAGCTCGCCAAGGGCAACTACAAGCGTGCCCGTCGTCTGGTCACGAAGAACCGGCCACCCAAGGCCCCCGCGCTCCCGGCCTTCTACCCGAGCGGCCCCGACTTCCGCGTGGCGCCGTCGGGCAAGACGCTGATCCGCGGCGGGACGGTGCTCAGCATGGATCCCGCGCTCGGGGACCTCCCATCGAGCGACGTGCTGATCGAGGGGGAGAAGATCCTGGCGGTCGGGCCGGACCTGTCGAACGGCGAGGTCGAGGTGATCGACGCGGAGGGGCATGATCGTCATGCCCGGGTTCGTCGACTCCCACCGGCACATCTGGGAGGGCCTGCTCCGCAACATCGGGACCGACGTCCCGCTGGAAGGAAGGACCAGCTACATCTCGTTCGTCCTGCACAAGCTCGCACCGGCGTTCCGACCCGAGGACGCGTACGTCGGCAACCTGGTCTCGGCGCTCGGGCGCGATCGATGCGGGTATCACGACCCTGCTCGACTGGTCGCACATCCAGGGCTCGCCCGCCCACACCGACGCGGTGATCCAGGCGCTGAACGACTCCGGGCTCCGTGCGGTCTTCGCGTACGGGTTCCCGTGGTGGGGGAAGTGGGAGGAGCGGCAACCGAGCTGGTTCGTCCGAGCCGCCACCGAGCACTTCTCGACGAAGGACCAGAAGCTCACCCTCGCCCTGGCGGCACCGGGTCCGGAGTTCACCGACTTCGAGGTGACGCGGGACCATTGGAAACTCGCGCGGGAGACCGACGCTCGCATCACGACGCACGTCGGGGTGGGGAGCTACGGGCAGGACGGGAAGGTCCAGGAGTTCGGCGAGGCGTGGTCTCCTCGGGCCGGACACCACCTACATCCACTGCACCACGCTCAACGACACCGAGATCCAGATGATCGTCGACACCGGCGGCACGGTCTCGCTCGCGTCGCCGGTCGAGATGATGATGGGGCACGGGATGCCCCCCATCCAGAAGTTCCTCGACCGCGGGCTCCGACCGAGCCTCAGCGTGGACGTCGAGACCAACGTCCCGGGCGACATGTTCAACCAGATGCGCTCGGTGCTGGGCCTGCAGCGGGCGATCGCCTCCGCCGAGGGCAAGACGCCCGTCGCGGCCCGCGAGGTCCTCGCCTACGCCACGGTGGAAGGAGCCAGGGCCAACGGGCTCGAGGCCAAGGTGGGCACGCTCGACGCCGGGCAAGCAGGCGGACCTGATCATGCTGAGCACCGACCGGATGAACGTCACGCCGCTCAACGACCCGGCGACCGCGGTCGTCGCCGGGATGGACACGGGCAACGTCGACACGGTCCTCATCGCCGGTCGGGTGATGAAACGCCACGGTCGAGCTGCTCCACGTCGACTGGCCGGCGGTGAGGCGGAAGGCCGCCGAGTCCAGGGACTTCGTCGTCGACAAGTCGGGCTTCAAGCTCCCGGGCATCTGATGATGAGGGACAACGATCTGATGTTGGCGCCGCGGTGAGGAGCGACATGGCAGGTGAGCTCGGTGACCTCGGCGCGCGGCTCCGCGAGGAGCGGGAACGAGCGCGGATCAGCCAGCGCGAGCTGGCGCGCCGGCTCGGCGTGTCGGCGAGCCTGATCTCGCAGATCGAGTCCGGTCAGTCCAAGCCCTCCGTGAGCACGCTCTACGCGATCGTGACCGAGCTCGGCGTCTCGCTCGACTACGTCTTCCGGGTCCACGAGGACGAGCTCTCGGTCGCGACCGCCGTCGGCGCCGAGACCGACAGCGCGGACGTCGAGGGGCCGGTCGTGCACCCGACCGAGCGCCACGTGGTCGAGCTCGCCTCCGGCGTCATCTGGGAGCGGCTGACGAGCCACGAGCACGAGGACGTCGACTTCCTCCACGTGATCTACGACGTCGGCGGCTCCTCCTCGCCCGACGAGCGACTCATGCGTCACCCCGGCGCGAGTACGGCTACGTGCTCTCGGGGCGGCTGGGCGTCCAGCTCGGGTTCGAGCGGCACGAGCTCGGGCCCGGCGACTCGATCGCGTTCGACTCGACCACCCCGCACCGACTCTGGAACCTCGGCGACGAGGCCGTGCACGGGGTCTGGTTCGTCGTCGGACGTGACGGCTAGACACCGGCGAGCTACGGGAGCCCCGCGCGTTTGAGGGCGTCGGCCTTCGCCCGCTCCGAGAGGTCCTCGAGCGCCTGCGAGATCTCGGGCGATGCGCGCCGTTCGGAAGGTCATCCGCGACGCTCGCGACAAGAACAAGTGGCGGAAGATCGTCAGGTTCCGCCTGTGGATGCCGGTGGCACTGCAGATCCTGCTGGTCGCAGCGTTGCTGTGGTACACCAACGCGCGGTTCCCCGGCTTCGTCAACGCCACCAACGTCTCACAGATCCTCATCCTGGCGCTCCCCCTGATCGTCGCCGCGATGGCTCAGACGCATGCGCTCCTCGTCGGGTATCTCGATCTCTCCGTCGGTGGCATGATCGGTCTCGGGGTGGTCGTCGCCTCGTTCCTGATCGGCGCCGAGGCTTCGGTCCCCCAGATCCTGATCGGGGTCGGTGTCATCCTCCTGTGCGGCGTCGCCCTCGGCCTCGTCAACGCCGGCCTGATCCGAGGACTCAAGATCCCTTCGATCATCGCCACCCTGGCCACGTTGAGCATCCTGGACGGGATCTCGCTGACCATGCGACCGACGGCCCAGGGCGTCATCAGCCCCGACCTGGTGTCGGTGCTCACGACGAGCATCGGACCGATCCCCGTGGCCTTCATCGTCGTCGTCGTCGGGGCGGGTCTGGCAGATCTGTGGCTCCATGCCTCCGGGTCCGGTCTCGAGCTGAGGGCGGTGGGTTTCGACGAACGGTCGGCGAAACGCGGCGGGGTCAGCACGAGCTGGCTCCGGGTACGGGCCCTCCTCCTGGCGGCCGTGCTGGCGGCGGTGGCCTCGTTCTTCGTCATGGCCCGATCCCCGATCGGCAACGCAACGATCGGCTCGACCTTCGCGCTGAACAGCATCACCGCCGCCGTCCTGGGAGGCGCGTCACTCGCAGGGGGCCGGGCCACGTTCCTCGGGAGCACCGTCGCAGCGGTCCTCCTCGCGCTCATCATCACCGTCCTGCCGTACCTCGGTCTGTCACCGGACGACGGACCGATGATCATCGGCATCCTGGTCCTGATCGGGATCGTCCTGTTCCAGCTCGGCGACATCAAGGAGCTCGCGAAGCGGAACTACAAGCGGGCCCGGCGGCTGGTCGTCGGCAGCCGCCCGCCGAAGGCCGCCGACCTGCCCGCCTTCTATCCGAGCGGAACCGACTTCCGCGTCGCGCCGACGGGACGGACGCTGATCCGGGGCGGGACCGTGCTCAGCCTCGACCCGACGATCGGCGATCTCACCCGAGGCGACGTGCTCGTCGAAGGCGACCGGATCGTCGCCGTGGGCCCGGCGTTGTCGAACGGGGAGGTGGAGGTCATCGACGCGACGGACATGATCGTCATGCCCGGGTTCGTCGACTCCCACCGGCACATCTGGGAGGGCCTGCTCCGCAACATCGGGACCGACGTCCCGCTGGAAGGAAGGACCAGCTACATCTCGTTCGTCCTGCACAAGCTCGCACCGGCGTTCCGACCCGAGGACGCGTACGTCGGCAACCTGGTCTCGGCGCTCGGGGCGATCGATGCGGGTATCACGACCCTGCTCGACTGGTCGCACATCCAGGGCTCGCCCGCCCACACCGACGCGGTGATCCAGGCGCTGAACGACTCCGGGCTCCGTGCGGTCTTCGCCTACGGGTTCCCGTGGTGGGGGAAGTGGGAGGAGCGCCAACCGAGCTGGTTCGTCCGAGCCGCCACCGAGCACTTCTCGACGAAGGACCAGAAGCTCACCCTCGCCCTGGCGGCACCGGGTCCGGAGTTCACCGACTTCGAGGTGACGCGGGACCATTGGAAACTCGCGCGGGAGACCGACGCTCGCATCACGACGCACGTCGGGGTGGGGAGCTACGGGCAGGACGGGAAGGTCCAGGAGTTCGGCGAGGGTGGTCTGCTCGGGCCGGACACCACGTACATCCACTGCACCACGCTCAACGACACCGAGATCCAGATGATCGTCGACACGGGCGGCACGGTCTCGCTGGCGTCGCCGGTCGAGATGATGATGGGGCACGGCATGCCTCCCATCCAGAAGTTCCTCGATCGCGGCCTCCGACCGAGCCTCAGCGTGGACGTCGAGACCAACGTGCCGGGCGACATGTTCAACCAGATGCGTTCGGTACTGGGCCTGCAGCGCGCGATCGCCTCCGCCCAGGGCAAGACGCCCGTCGCGGCCCGCGAGGTCCTCGAGTACGCAACGGTGGAAGGTGCCAGGGCCAACGGTCTCGACGCCAAGGTCGGCACGCTCGCCCCTGGCAAGCAGGCGGACCTGATCATGCTGAGAACCGACCGGATCAATGTCACGCCGCTCAACGACCCGGCGACCGCCGTCGTCACGGGGATGGACACGGGCAACGTCGACACGGTCCTCATCGCCGGACGGGTGATGAAACGCCACGGTCGACTGCTCCACGTCGACTGGCCGGCCGTGAGGCGGATGGCCGCCGAGTCCAGGGACTACGTCGTCGCCAAGTCTGGCTTCAAGCTCCCGGGCATCTGATGATGAGCGACCACGATCTGATGTTGGCGCCGCGGTGAGGAGCGACATGGCAGGTGAGCTCGGTGACCTCGGCTCGCGCCTGCGCGAAGAGCGAGAACGAGCGCGGATCAGCCAGCGCGAGCTGGCGCGCCGGCTCGGCGTGTCGGCCAGCCTGATCTCGCAGATCGAGTCGGGTCAGTCCAAGCCCTCCGTGAGCACGCTGTACGCCATCGTGACCGAGCTGGACGTCTCGCTCGACGACGTCTTCCGGGTTCACGACGACGAGCTGTCGATCGCCACCGCCGTGGGAGCCGAGTCCGACAGCGCGGTCGTCGCGAGGCCGGTGGTCCACCCGACCGAGCGCCACGTGGTCGAGCTCGACTCCGGCGTCATCTGGGAGCGACTGACGAGCCACGAGCACGAGGACGTCGACTTCCTCCACGTGATCTACGACGTCGGCGGATCGTCGGCGTCCGACGAGCGACTCATGCGGCATCCCGGTCGCGAGTACGGCTACGTGCTCTCGGGGCGGCTCGGCGTCCAGCTCGGGTTCGAGCGGCACGAGCTGGGACCCGGCGACTCGATCGCGTTCGACTCGACCACGCCCCATCGCCTCTGGAACCTCGGCGACGAGGCGGTCCACGGGATCTGGTTCGTCGTCGGACGTGACGGCTAGAACGCCGGGGAGCTACGGGAGCCCCGCGCGTTTGAGGGCGTCGGCCTTCGCCCGCTCCGAGAGGTCCTCGAGCGCGTCCGAGTTCCTCGGCGGTCGGCGCGACCGGGTCCTCGATCCTCCTGCGCCTCCGTCGGGACACGTCTCGAGATCCGGCTCGGAACAGCGGTCCTCGCCGTCTCCAGCGTTCGGGCGGGCCGGTCCTGCGACCGCCGCGCATCACCGGGACGAGCAGCGGCTCGCGGTCCGTCGGGCAGCGTGCTCGTCGCTGCAGCCCCACCACGTCGCTCGCCGCCGCCCGCGGAACACCTGCTTGCGTCCGGGCTCGGTCGCCTTGTGCTCGGAGAGCTTCAGCATCGGGCGTCCGTCGTACTCGACGAGCTTGTACGCCGAGTCCAGCGACGGCGCGTCGGCCGAGACCCCCATCCGGGTCCCGACGCCGAACGCGTCGATCGGCGCGCCGCCGCGGACCAGGCGGTGGATCTCGACCTCGTCGAGCCCGCCGCTCGCGAAGATCCGCACGTGCCGCATGGCCGGCGTCGTCAAGCAGCGTGCGCGCGCCATCGCGACAGCTCGTCGAGGTCGCCGCTGTCGAGCCGGATCGGCGAGGTTGTCCGAGAGGCCGAGCTCCTCGATCACCTCGATCGCGGTCCGAACGCCGTTCAGGGTGTCGAACGTGTCGACGAGGAAGGTCGTGCGGCCGGGGAAGTCGCGCGCGAACGTTCGGAACGCCTCCTTCTCGCTCGCGAACGACTCGATGTACGAATGCGCCATGGTGCCCGCCGGCGTGAGCTCGTACCGGCGGGCTGCCTCGACGTTGCTGGTCGCCACGAACCCGACGATCGAGGAGCAACGGGCGACCGCGAGCGCCGCGTCGAGACCCTGCGTCCGTCGGAGCGCGAAGTCCACGACGTCTCGGCCCCGCCGCGGCGACCACGCACCGGGCGGCCTTGGACGCGATCGTCGTCTGGAACGTGATCTGGTTGAGCAGGTACGGCTCGACGAGCTGGGCGACGGCGATCGGCGCGGTGATCTCGAGCAACGGCTCGTTCGCGTACACGACGCGACCCTCCGGAACGGCCCAGACGTCCCCGTGGAACCGCAGCGCCCCGAGCGCGTCGAGCACCGGGTCCTCGAACCCCAGCTCCCGGCCCAGGTAGTCGAGCTCCTCCTCGGACAGGCCGAACCCCTCGAGGAATTCCAGGCACGGCTCGAGGCCGGCGGCCACCAGGAAGCCACGGGTCGGCGGCAGCTGCCGGATGAACAGGCTGAACGTCGCCTCGCCGCCCATCCCGCGCTGGAGGTAGCTGGCGGCCATGTTGAGCTCGTAGAGGTCGGTCAGCAGCCCGCTCGGCGCCATGGCCGAAGGCTACCCGAGCGCGTGACCTGGGCATGGAATCCCGCGAGGTCTCGGCCATGACGGCGCATGTCTGGCCGCGCGATGCGCGTCATCGTGGCGGTCCTCGTCGCTGGCGACGGTCGCTTCGGCCTGCACGAACGGGAGCGGTTCGGACACGCCGATCGCTTCGAGCCGCGCGCGCGACTCCTGACGCTCTGGGGGAGCGTGGTTCGACAACCCCGGCGACGATCACCTACCGCACGACCCAGCGCAAGCCTGGAGAGGCAACATCTCCGCATCAGTGTCTGCGCCAGCTCGTCGAGGTCGATGTCCAGACCGGCTTGAGGATCTGCTCCGGCGTCGGCGAGATGCGACTCGCGTGGGACCCGCCCGACCGATGGCGGATGGACGAGGTCTCCCCGGACGGAGGCTTCACACTGCTCTCTACCCCAGATGGCGACGTTCGTTGTCGTGGGACCGAGGTTGCAGCGTCCACCTGTTTCGCCACCGAGACGAGCGGACCGTTCGCGTCGGTGGTCGAAGCCCCCGAACGCATCCTCGCCGAGCTCGGCGCTTCCGGCGGATCGGTGGTGTCCGCAGGACCAAGGCGGACGATCGCGGGTATCCCTGCCGAGTGCTTCAGTGCGATCGGAGGTTCGGCGGAGACGTCTCACCGATTGGAGTGGTGCTTCTCCCGGAGCGGACTCTTGCTCTATCTCTTCGATGGGGTCGAAGAAGGTCGCGTGACGACGGTCGAGGCTACCGACGTATCGGAGGTCGTGGCCGACCGAGACTTCGTCGTGCCGTCCACCTGATTGAGGGAACACTGACGCTCCGAGGCCGGCTCGGGTAGCGTCCGCCGTAGCGATGAGCGAGCCCCCCGACTTCCGTCTCGAGCAGAGCGAGCTGCGCAGTGAGGACGAGTTCGACGAGTTCGGGTACGAGGACCTCGAGTACTACGTCGACTTCCGAGGCACGTTCGACAAGCTCCCGCTTTGCCCGGACGACGAGAGCCTCGCGGCGAGCGGCGCCGACGTGGCCATCGTGGGCGCGCCGCTCGACGACGGGACGTCGGGGAGACCCGGGGCCCGGTTCGGCCCGCGAGCGATCCGTTCGGCGCCGACGACCTGGGGGAGCGATGCCTGGTCGATCCAGCTCCAGGTCGAGCCGTACGCGCGGCTGAAAATCGTGGACGCGGGGGACGCGCCCGTCGTCGCGTCGCGCCACGCCCGAGGCCTGCGGGTGATCCACGAGAAGGTGCTGCGGGTCGCTTCGTCGGGAGCGTTGCCGTTCGTGTTGGGCGGTGACCACTCGATCACGTACCCGTCCGCGGCCGCCGTCGCGCGACACGTGTGGCCTCGGAAGGTCGGCGTGGTCCACTTCGACGCGCACGCGGACGCGGCGAGTTCGGTCGGCGGGTCGTTGATCTCGCATGGGACGCCGATGCGGCGGCTGATCGAGGAGGGATGGGTCGAAGGCCGGAACTTCGTCCAGGTCGGCCTGCGCGGGTACTGGCCCGAGAAGGCCACGTTCGACTGGATGGCGGAGCAGGGGTTCCGCTGGCACACGATCGTCGACGTGGAGGAGCGCGGGGTCGACGCGGTCATCGACGACGCGATCGCCGAGGCGCTCGACGGCCCCGATCTCGTCTACCTCTCGGTGGACATCGACGTCGTCGACCCTGGGATGGCTCCCGGAACGGGGACGCCCGAACCGGGCGGCATGTCGGCCCGCGAGCTGCTGAGGGCGATCCGCAGGGTCGCGGGTGCCGTCGATCTCGCCGGGATGGACGTGGTCGAGGTGTCGCCGCCGTACGACCAGAGCGAGGTCACGGCGCTGCTCGCCTATCGTGTGGTCATGGAGGCGCTCTCGGCGTTGGCCGCCCGGCGAGGTTGACGATGGTGGACCGCGAACACTTCGAGGAGCTGGTGATGGAGGCGCTCGACTCGCTGCCCGCGTGGGTGCACGAACGCCTCGAGAACATCGAGCTGATCGTCGAGGACCGCCCGCCTCGGGACGATCCGAACCTGCTCGGGCGCTACCACGGGGTCCCGCTGACCAAGCGAGGTCAGTTCCACTCCGGGCCGACGTTCCCCGACACGATCACGCTGTACAAGCGGACGATCGAGCGGGTGGCGCGCGACGACGAGCACCTGCGACAGGTGATCGCGCACACGGTCGAGCACGAGGTGGCGCACTTCTTCGGGATCAGCGACGACCGCCTGCGCGAGATCGACCGGTACTGACCGGTGGACGCCTCGGCCGTGGGCGCTTCGGGGGATCCGGACGACCGGTTGATGCGGGTGGCGCTCGAGGAGGCTCGAGCGGCGGGCGCCGAGGGCGACGTACCGGTCGGAGCCGTCGTCGCTCGCAGCGACGAGGTGGTGGCGCGGGCGGGCAACGCTCGCGAGCGCGAACAGGACCCCACCGCCCACGCCGAGATCCTGGCGCTCCGGCAGGCGGCGCGGGCCGTCGGGAGCTGGCACCTCGAGGGCTGCACGTTGTACGTCACGCTCGAGCCGTGCGCGATGTGCGCCGGCGCGCTCGTGCTGGCTCGGATCGACCGGCTGGTGTTCGGCGCGCCGGACCCGAAGGCCGGGTTCGCCGGATCGCTGGGGGACATCGTGCGCGACGGGCGTCTCAACCACGAGGTCGAGGTGACGGTGGGCGTGCTCGCCGAGGAGTGCGGCGAGGTGTTGCGGGCGTTCTTCGCCGAGCGGCGCTAGTCCGGGCCGCCCGATGGGTGGCCGCTCGGCGATACCGAAGACGGTATCGCCCGTCGTTGGGGATCGGTCGCTCGCCGAAACGCGATCCCCTACGTCTCGATCCCTTGGTCGGCGGACTTGGCTCGGCGCTCTTCCATGATCGCGTTCACGCGTTCGGCGATCACGGGGATCTCCTCCTCCATGGCCCGGAAGTTCCGATCGTGCATGACGACGAGCGTGACGTCCGAGGTCGCCGCGACGGTGGCGGTCCGAGGCACGTTCAGCAGCAGCGCCATCTCGCCGAAGAAATCACCCGGCCCGAGATCCGCCAGGTGCGTCCCGTCATGGGTCACCTCGGCGGTGCCGGATTCGATCACCATGAACTCGTGGGGATAGGCCCCCTGGTTCACGAGGTGCTTGTTCGTCGGGACGTCGATCTCGTCCGTCCACCGCTCCAGACGCTCGTACTGGTGGTCGGTCAGGCCCTCGAACAAGGGGACCTTCCGCAGCCGTTCGGCCTTCATCGGGGCATCCCTCCGTTCCTCGCGCTCCGCGCCGAATCCTCGCACAGGCCGGCCCGAAGCTGCTTGCTAGACTCGCCCCGGAGGCGTGCCGGAGCGGACGAACGGGACCGCCTCGAAAGCGGTTAGGGGCCTAATCCGCCCCTCACAGGTTCGAATCCTGTCGCCTCCGCGTATGGCCGGCCGCCTCGGTAGGGGCGGCCGTTCCGCCTTCCGGGCCTCGTTACACTCGACGCGGAGGCCTGCCCGAGCGGACGAAGGGGCACGCCTGGAGAGCGTGTAGGCGGGCAACCGCCTCGCGGGTTCGAATCCCGCGGCCTCCGCTCAGCGGACGACCTGTCCCTGCGTGCCATCACCTGTCCCTGCGTGCCATCAACGGAGGTGAGCGGACTCCCGAGCCCGGCGGATCTGATCGGCGTGGTCATGGGCGTGGTCCGCGTAGATCTCGAGCCAGGTGTCCACGCGATAGGGACCGCTCTCGGTGTGCGTCCCACCTCGCGCCCACTGCTCCTCGCTGAGCCGGTCGAGGATGTCGCCCGTCGTCCGCCGGGCAGCGGAAACCGCCTCCAGTGACGCCTCGATCGGGCGGTCCCCGTAGAAGAGGCGCTGGGCGTACTCCTCCTGGTCATAGCCCTGGATCGTCGGCGTGTCCTCGGCGATCAGCCGACGCAGCCGGATCGCCGACGTCATCTCGCTGTCGGCCATGTGATGGACCACCTCCCGAGCAGTCCACTCCTCCGGCCCCGGACGAGCGTCGAGCTCACCATCGGTGATCCCTTCGAGCGCCTCCGCAAAGACGCGAGTCCCTTCCTTGTACTGCTCGACCAACTGGGCACGCGTGCCCTGTTCCATCGCGATCCCCCCGATCATCCCGCCGCACCTGACGCCGTGGTCCTGACGATTATCCCGCGAAAGAAGCGAACGGTTTTGTGTGAAGCCTCTATGGATCGTGCTCCGGTCTAGGAAGGGTCAGGAGGTCCAACTCCCAAGCCATCGACTCCAAGTCGGCGGCGGATCCAGCCGCTCAGCCGGTGAGGTGCTTGGTGTAGCGGGTGTACTGGCGGACGACCCGCATGCCGACCTTCTCGTACAGGCCGAGCGCGCCGGTTCGAGAGTCGGTCGAGACGCCCGCCATCGGGCGACCACGTTCGTAGAAGCCCCCCAGCGCGGTCCGAAGCAGCGCCTGCGCGATGCCCCGCCGTCGATGCGTCGCCTTGGTCGCCAGCTGATCGATCCACCCCTCCTCCGGGAAGTCCGTCGAGAGCACCACACCGACGAGCTCCTCGCCGTCGAACGCGAGCGGGGACAGGGCCGGCTCGAACGCCGGATGCGTGATCGCCTGGGCAGCCCAGACCTCGTAGGGCTCGGGATCGCGCCCGGGCCACTCGGAGAACGCGTCGTCGATCACCTCGTGTACCAGCCGCGCGTCGGAGCGCTCGTAAGGCCGGATCGAGATCCCCGCGGGCACGACAGGAGGTTCCGGCGGCCGGCCGAGCTCCATGCGGATGATCCACGACGTCCACGACGGCTCGTAGCCGCTCGTGATGAGGAGCTCACGCGCACCGGTGTTCGCGTCCGTCTTCGTCTGGCCGACACGGGGCTCGCCGAGAGCCCCGGCCCGCGCTTCGATCCACGAGAGGAGCGCGGCCCCGATGCCTCGCCCTCGGTGCGTGGGGCGCACGTCGGCCTCGGCGCGCCCCCGATAGAGCTCGGCCCAGGCCGCCAGGTCCCCGCCCTCGAACACCAGGAGCGTGTCGAGATCCGGTTCGAGCCCGTGGCGCTCGAAGCCGACGGTGACCTCGTCCCGGTCGACCTCCACGACACCGTCGTCCTCGAGCTCGCACGCCGCGACCAGCTCGTAGATGGCTTCCGCGTCCGCCGCGTTCGCCGGCCTGGAGCTGAGCCCCTCGGGAAGCCGCACGTTCACGGAGACCTCCAGCCAGGACAGCGTTCGCCCCCGACGGGTCCCGCGAGGGGCTCGATGGTTTCGAGGCCTTCGCGCACGTCGTCGAACGTCTCCCACCGATGGAACGGCACACCATCGAGCTCGCAGATCGCGACGAGTGCACCCTTCGCGAAGACGATGTCCGAGTACAGCGCACCGTAGCGGTCGGACTGACCATCGCCGACGAACGCGACGGCGCCGTGGCGCTCACGCAGCCGCTGCGCGGCGAGCATCTTGCACGTTCCGCAGCCGGTGCACACGGGGTGACCGTTCGGGTGGAGTTGGGAGGGTGCCGGGCCCTCGAACACCAGCTCGTTGGTCACCACCTCCAGGTGACCGAGGCCCGCCTCCTCCAGGATCGGACGGATGTAGAACGCGAACCCGTCGGACGCGAGCACCAGCGGCAGGTCTTTCTCCTCCGCCCATGCGACGAACGTCGGAAAGCTCGGCGCGAGCTGCGCTCGCGGGAGCGCGAACACGAGCATCTCCTCGCGCGACCCGCGCAGCATCGCGACCTGGTGCGCGCCGGCTTCCCGGAGCCCCATCTCACCGCGATCCACGGCCTCGTCGAAGCGCTCCCACCCCGGCTCGCCGAACGTGTCCAGGAGCATCTCGGACACGTCCTGCACGCAGGCGGTGCCGTCGAAATCCACCAACAGGGCCCTCACGGCGAGCATCGGGGGAGACTACCCGCGCCTCACCCGCCTGTGATGATGCGTGGATGGTCTGGGTGTGGGTCGGCGTGTTCGCCGTGGTCGCGATCGCGTCCGCCGCGCAGGCGTTGTCCGGTTTCGGGTTCGCGCTGATCGCCACACCGGTCGTGGCGGTGCTCGCGGGACCTCGTGAGGCGATCGTCGGGCTGACGATGGTCGGTCTGCTGCTCGTGGCGCAGCTCTCCCTGCGTGGTCGAGGTCACGTCGACCGGCCGACCGTTCTCGTGATGACCGTTGCGGCGATCCTCGGCATGCCGCTCGGCCTGCTCGTCCTCACGCAGGTCGAGGAACGGGTCCTCACGCTGTTGATCGCCGCCGCGGTCATCACGTTCGCGGTCCTGTTGTGGCGAGGGCTCCGGCTGCCGCGCCATCGGGGGACCGACGCGGTCGCCGGGTTCGCGGCCGGGATCCTGTCCACCAGCACCGGCACGAGCGGCCCGCCGATCGTGATCGCCCTCTCGGCCAAGGACATGCAGCCGACGGTGTTCCGAGCGACGATCTCGGCGATCTTCCTCGTGCAGGGTTCGGCTGCCCTGGTCGCGTTCGCGCTGGGGGGTCAGGTCACCATGGACGCGCTCGCGGTCGCGCTTGCCGGTCTCCCGGGTCTGGTGCTGGGATCGATCGTCGGCGAACGCGGCTTCCGGCGCCTGGACGCGTCGACGTTCCGCACGGTCGTCCTCGGCCTGCTGTTCGTCTCCGGCCTGGTGGCGCTGCTCGGCGCGGTGTGGTCGTGAACGGAACCTAGCGCACCGTCAGCCGTTCACAACGCTCGGCGGCGTCGCTCCTTGCCGGTGAGACTCCACCTGGCGGATGACTCCCGCCGTGTCGAACCAGGCCTGCTCGCGGCTGATGAGGCCGTCGCGGATGTCGAAGACGTGCAGCATCCGGAAGCGAACCGGCGCTCCGCCCCCGTCGATGCCGATGAACGAGCCGCGGATATGACCGGTGACGATCGACTCGTCGACGACATGGTCACCGCACGAGAACCGGCCGATGGACTCCAGGTGGATATCGGGGATCGCGTCCATGATCCCCTGGTAGATCTCCGCCGCGGCACTCTTACCGTAGACGGGACAGTCGGGGTTGCCCACGTCGTCCCAGACGAGATCGTCGGTGTAGGTCGCGAGCGTGGCCGGAACGTCGCGAGCGTTCTCGGCGGCGAAGTGCCGCTCGATGATGTCCACTGTCCCTCCTCGTGTCCGCTAGTAGATGTGCAGCTGCCTCAGGAGCGCGGTCCTGTCGTCGATGGACTCGAGCAGATCCTTGTTGTGCTTGATCATCTTGCTCCGCATGTAGACGCGGAGCCACTGCTTGTAGATGTACAGCTCGTACCGATCGAGCATGTCGTCGATCGGGAGGTTCCGTTGCTCGAGGAGTCCCGCCAGGAACATCGCGCACTCGAGCCCCAGCGAGATCGACTGGAAGTAGGGAGAACCGATCGCAGCATCGCCGAGTAGGAACACCGGCGTTCTGGCGAACGGATGGTCGGCGGGCCCCGAGTCGCGCCACGAGCGGCTCGTCGCGTTTCGAGCCCGATACAGATCCAGGGGGATCCGGACGATCTCGAGGTCCCCGAGGACCTCGCCGTGGGTCTCTTCCTTGATCTTGTCGATGAACCGGTCCATCGACCGCGCGACGCTTGGGAAGTTGCCGCGGAGCCACTCGCCGTCGAACGTGGACGGCATCGCCGCGAATTCCTCGGCGCTGATGTTCACGATGCCGGTGACGTGGGTGGTGGCACCGTCGTAGTACGTGCGGTGGACTGCCGGGATGAACTTGTAGTGCTCGTTCTCGGCGTTCTTGAAGTACTTGCAGCTCTCATTGCAGTCGTAGAGCTGGCCGTACAGGAAGGTGATGACGAGCGCGTACTCGAGCCGGACGTTGAGCGTGTTCGTGACCCCATCCACGTCCTCGGAGCCGGGCATCAGCTGATCACGCAGCAGCGACCTGCTACCGGTGCAGTCGATCAGGACGTCACCCGGCTCGAGCATCCCGATCGCCTCCTCCACCGTGACGACCGCCTCGTCGCGCACCACCGCATCCGATCCGCGCCCGTCGATCAGATCGCTGAGGGTGCGCTCGATGGTGTTGAGTGGGCAGAACCCGAGCGCCCAGGCCCGCAGCAGCGCCATCAGGTCCGAAGGGATCGCCCGTCTGCCCGCGAGGCCTGCAACCAGCTCCGCGGGGTCGAAGATCGCGTCGACGCTCTCGCCGTCGATGTCATCGGTGCGATAGCCGGCGACGGAGTCCGCTACGAGGTACTGCGCCAGGGTGACCATGCGGGTTCGCGTGTACGCTGGCCGCTTCTCGTACAGGTGCACGGACATGCCGTCCATCGATTGGAGCAGGGCCGTGATCAGGAGCCCGACCGGTCCCGCGCCGAGGACGTGCACTCGACCCCCGGGCCGCAGGGTCTCGAGGGCCGTGGAACCGGATCGCGGGGGCATCTGCCTCCTCGCTCAAAGCCCCGATCGCGGGCCAAGGAATCGTACTAGGCCGTTCTCAGGAGTCTCGCTCCGAGTTCTGGGTCTCCCTCTCGAGCGGCTCTGAGACGCGGGTCGCGACCAAGCGCCGAGTGCTGTCGGAGGCGCGCGTATACTCGCCGAGGTGGCCGTGCTAGGCGGGGAGCCAGCGGTGCCCTGAACCCGCAATCCGCTTCAGCGGGGCTGAATCCCCGTCCGAGGCCCGGCGGGTCCGCAGTCGCTCCCGGCACGGGGCGTCGAAGGTCGGGTCCCGCGCGACGCCAACCTGCGAACCCGGTCAGATCCGGAAGGAAGCAGCCGTAAGCGGGCCCTGGCGGGTGCCGCGGGGAAACCTGACCGGAGCTACCGGCCGGTGATGCGCTCGAGTCCGTTGCGGTCGACGGCGGGTGCGCGGCCACCACTAGACTTGCCGAACCTCCCGCGCACTTCCCTCGCGGGTCGAGGAGGGCGCGCGGCGCCCGGAGGTGGATGTGGCCGACGACAAGCCCTACCAGTCGCTCTACCGCAAGTACCGCCCGCAGGGTCCCTCAGAGGTCCTCGGGCAGGATCACGTGATCCGGGCCCTGTCCGGAGCGGTTCGGGAAGGTCGTCTCGCGCACGCGTTCCTGCTCTGCGGACCGCGGGGGACCGGGAAGACCTCGACGGCGCGGATCCTCGCCAAGATGGTCAACTGCGAGTCCGGCCCCACCCCCGAACCCTGCGGCTCGTGCGACCAGTGCGTCGCCGTTCGCGACGGCCAGCACCTGGACGTCGTCGAGATCGACGCGGCGTCGCACGGCGGCGTCGACGACGCGCGTGACCTCCGCGAGAAGGCGCCCACCGCCCCGGTCCAGGGCCGCGAGAAGGTCTACATCATCGACGAGGCGCAGCGGCTGTCGCGGGAGGCGTTCGACGCGCTGCTGAAGGTGTTCGAGGAGCCTCCGGTGGGCGTTCGGTTCGTCCTGGCGACGACCGAGCCCCACAAGATGCCGGCGACGATCGTCGGACGGTGCCAGCGATTCGACTTCCGCCGGGTTCCCGTCGAGGCCGTCGCCGAGCACCTCGAGCGGATCGCGAAGGACGAAGGCATGTCGCTCACCGCCGAGGCGGCGCACGCGATCGCGCGCCAGACCGAGGGGTCGGTTCGGGACGCGTTGTCACTCCTCGACCAGGCCTCGGTGCTGGGTGCCGGCGAGATCGGCGAGGACGTCGTCACGTCGCTGATCGGGAGCGGGCGCTCGGACGTGCAGTACGCGCTCGGCGACGCGGTCGCGGTCGGGGACGCCAAGGGTGTGTTCGAGCTCGTGAGCCGGCTCGTGCAGGAGGGTCAGGATCTCCGCTTCGTGACCAACGAGGTGCTGGCGCACTTCCGCAATCTCTTGCTCGTGAAGACGGCGCCGGGTCAGCACGACCTGCTCGACGTGACCGACCAGGAGGCCGAGCGCCTGGCCGCGCAGGCCACGAAGTACTCGACGCCCGAGCTCGGCCGCGTGATCGCGCTGCTGATCGCGGCGCAGACCGACATGCGCTGGACCACCTCGCCGCGCCTCTCCCTCGAGCTCGCCCTGATCCGGGCGACGATCCCCGAGACCGACGCCGCCCCCGAGGCGCTCGTCTCCCGCCTCGAACGCCTCGAGCGCGTGGCCGGCATCACCGGCGGTGGTGGCGGCTCCGGGGCGCCGGCTCCAGGCTCCGACTCGCCGCCGCCGTCGCGCGAAGCGGCCGCTCAGGCCTCCAAGGGCGGCGGCTCCCAGTCGCCTTCCGCCGACACCCCTGCGCCGCCGGCGCCTGCGACCCCGCCCACCGACGCCGCTGCACCTGGGGGGCCGGCCTCGGCCGGGGCCGAGGACGCGGCCGACTCGGCGCCACCGGCGGTCGAGACGAGGCGGACGCGATCGGCGAAGGGTGCCGAAGCGAGCAGCGCCGCCGAGGCCGCGCCCGGTCCGGCCGAGGCCGGTACGGCGCCCGAGCCCACGGCGGTGCCGGTCTTGGGGGCGGGGACGTCTGCCGTGGACGTGACGATGCTGCGGAGCAACTGGCCGACGGTGATCTCGCACCTGCGAAGCTCGGGCAAGGCGGTGCTGCCCTCGTTCCTCGAGATCGCGACGCCCGCCTCGTTCGACGGGACGACGCTCGAGCTGGTGTTCCCGCCCGAGCGACCCTACGGCGTGCAGAAGGTGATCGAGCGCGAGGCGGAGCTCCGCCAGGCGCTGCAGGACCTGTTCGGCATCACCCCCGCGATCACGTGCGTGATCCGCGAGCCCGTGGCCGGTCCCGCCGAACCGGTCGAGGACGAGCCGCTGTCGGAGGACGAGGCGCTCGCGCGCCTCGCGTCCGAGCTCGGCGCCACGCCCGCGAGCGAGGACGGGTCGTAGGTGTACGAGGGCCCGATCCAGGACCTGATCGACGAGCTCTCCCGTCTTCCGGGGATCGGACCGAAGTCGGCGCAACGCCTCGCGTACTACCTGGTGAAGGCGCCGGCCGACGACGCGAAGCGCCTCGCCGGGTCGATCGTGCAGGCGAAGGAGCGGATCTCCTTCTGCAAGGAGTGCGGCAACGTCGCCGAGGGCGAGCTCTGCCGCATCTGCCGCGACGAGGGGCGCGAACGCACGGTGCTCTGCGTCGTCGAGGAGCCCAAGGACGTCTCGACGATCGAGAAGGCGGGCGTGATCAAGGGCCGCTACCACGTGCTCGGCGGCGCGATCAGCCCGCTCGACGGCATCGGGCCCGACGACCTCCGCGTGCAGGAGCTGCTCGAGCGCGTCGAACGTGACGGCGTCACCGAGGTGATCATCGCGACCAACCCCAACCTCGAAGGCAACGCCACCGCGATGTACGTCGCGGCGATGCTGAAACCGTTCGGGGTGAAGGTCACGCGGCTGGCGAGCGGTCTCCCGGTGGGCGGGGATCTCGAGTACGCGGACGAGGTGACCCTGTCGCAGGCCCTCGAAGGCCGCCGCGACATGTAGCGTGAGCGAGCAGACGCAGGAGACCCGCCGGCGCGACCGCCGCGTCGAGCTCATCGCGGCCATCATGCTGTCGATCGCGACGGTCGTGACCGCGTGGAGCGCGTACCAGGCCACGCGATGGAGCGGCGACCAGGCCGAGGACTACACGTCGGCGTCGGCGACCCGCACCGAATCGGTCCGCGCGTCGACCGAGGCGAACCGCCAGATCCTGATCGACGTGGCCACGTTCCTGAACTGGCTGGATGCCGAGCAGTCGGGCGACCACGCCCTCGCCGACGACATCCACGCCCGGATGCGGAAGGAGTTCCTCCCGGCGTTCGACGCGTGGCTCGCCACGGCGCCCGCGGGCTCGATCCCGGACGGCACGCCGTTCGAGCTCCCCGAGTACCGCCTCGCAGCCGAGGAGCGGGCGAAGCGGCTCGAGGCCAAGGCCGCCGCGCTGTTCGAGGACGGGAACGAGTCCAACGAGGTAGGCGACGACTTCGTCCTCGCGGCGGTGCTGTTCGCCTCGGTCCTGTTCTTCTCGGGCCTCGCGGGGACGTTCGATTCCCTGCGCGCGCAGCTGTTCCTGTTGATCCTCGGCGGGGTCATGCTCCTGGTGGGGACGGTCATCGTGGTGACGCTCCCGCAGAACGTGGGGTTCTAGCGGGCCGTTCGGCGGCGTTGGACACGGGTCACCACCAACCACCCGACGAGCCCGAGCGCGATCAGCGGTAGCAGGTAGCCGAGTCCGATCACGATCGCGGCGATCACGCCGACGAACCCGGCGGCTGCCCGCTCGAAGGCGTTCGGGATGCTCGCCTTCTCGACCTCGGACTCCGGCTCGACGCCCTGTTCGCGCAGGCGGAGGCCTCTGATCGTGTCGCGAGCGAGGTGTCGGTCGTCGAGGAGTCTGGAGCTGTCCTCTGGACGGGTCCATGTGTGACACGCGGTTGGTAGGCTCGCGCCTCATGCCCGAGACGCCCGATCCGCTCGACGAGTTCCCGCGCCAGGTCGCCCGAACCCGCGGCTTTTCGCTGGGCGTGCCTCGTGCCTTCACGGTCTCGCCCGACGGCGAACGCGTCGTCTACCTGCGCACGAAGACCGGCGACGACCCGGTCAGCTGCCTGTGGGCGTTCGACGTGTCGGGGGCGAAGGAGCGGCTGGTGTTCGACCCCGGCGCGGAGGAGGCCGAGCGTGACCTCACCGACGCCGAACGCGTCCGGCGCGAACGCGCCCGCGAGCGCTCGTCGGGCGTCACGTCGTACGCGACCGACGACGCCGTCCGGCGCGCCGTGTTCACGGTCGGCGGGCGGATGTTCCTCGCGGACCTCGTCGAGGGTTCGGCGCGCGAGCTGAGCGCGCCCGGCCCGGTCGACGACCCTCGGCTGGACACCGCTGGGAGAGCGCATCGCGTTCGTGGTCGACGGTGCCCTGTACGTCCGCGACATCGAGGGCGGCGTGCGCGAGCTGGCCTCGCCCGAAGCCCCCGACACGTCCTGGGGTCTGGCCGAGTTCGTGGCGGCCGAGGAGATGCACCGTTTCCGCGGCCACTGGTGGTCGCCGGACGGATCGAAGCTCGCCGCCGCGCACGTCGACGAACGCGACGTGCTGGTCTGGCACATCAGCGACCCGACGGATCCCGCCGCCGAGCCGCGAGCTGTCCGCTACCCGCAGGCGGGCTCGAGCAACGCGGTGGTCACGCTCTGGGTGTTCGACGTCGCGACCGGCGAGCGCGTGGAGGTCGCGTGGGACCACGAGGCATTCCCGTACCTGAGCCGCGTGCATTGGGGCGAGGGGGCGCCGTTCCTGCTGCTCGTCCAGACGCGCGACCAGCGGACGGTCCGGCTGCTCGAGGCCGACGCCGCGACCGGCGGGACGTCGCTCGTCGTCGAGCGCTCCGACCCGCAGTGGATCGACCTCCCGGAGGACGCGCCGGTCCGCCTGTCGGACGCTCGTGTGGTCGACGTGGTGGCGGACCGCGACACGGACACCTATCGGCTGACGGTCGGGGGCGAGTCCGTGACGGCGCCGGGGTTGCAGGTTCGCGCCGTGGTCTCGGCCGGCGACGGCGTCCTGTTCCGAGCCTCCGACGGGGACCCGACCGAGATCCACCTGTGGCGCTGGACCCCGGAAGGCGGCGCCGTGCGGCTATCAGAGGACCCCGGGGTGCATTCGGGGGCCGAGGGCGGGCAGGCCCTGGTGCGGACCTCGGCCACGGTGCACTCGGCGAGGTCGGTCGCGACGGTGACGCGGAGCGGCCAGGTGGTCGGCGAGATCGAGAACGTGTCGGAGGTGTCCGTGGTCGAGCCGCGACCGCGGTTCCTCACGCTCGGCGAGCGCCAGCTGCCCGCGGCGCTGTTGCTCCCCGGCGGGCGCGAGCCCGATGGGCCGCTCCCGGTGCTGATGGACCCCTACGGGGGTCCGAGCGGGGCACGGGTGCTGAAGGCCGCCGGAGCCCACCTCACGTCCCAATGGTTCGCGGACAACGGGTTCGCCGTGCTCGTCGTCGACGGCCGCGGGGTCGACGGGCGGGGCCCGGCGTGGGACCGGGAGGTGTATCGCGACTTCACGGTGACGCTCGAGGACCAGGTGGACGGGCTGCACGCGGCCGCCGAACGGTTCGGGTTCCTGGATCTGGGTCGCGTCGGGATCCGCGGGTGGTCGTTCGGCGGGGAGCTCGCGGCGATGGCGTTGCTCCGGCGGCCGGACGTGTTCCACGCGGGTGTGGTCGGCGCGCCGGTGACCGAGCAGCACCTGTACGACACCTTCTATACGGAGCGGTTCCTGGGGCTGCCGGACCAAGAGCCCGAGGCCTACCGGCGGAGCTCACCGCTGTTCGACGCGGCCTCGCTGTCGCGGCCGATGCTGCTGATCCACGGGCTCGCCGACGACAACGTCTTCGTCGCGAACTCGCTCCGCCTGTCGGCGGCGCTGTTCGAGGCCGGCAAGTGGCACGAGCTCGTGCTGATCCCGAACGCCACGCACCTCACCCGTTCGACGGCGGTGACCGAGAACATCCTGCGGGTGCAGCTCGACTTCCTCAGGCGGACGCTGGGTGCCTGAACCGGAGCTACGGTTCCGCGACGGGTCTCAGGCGACGGCCGGCCACTCGGCGACGACCGGGTGGTCCTTGGCCTGCGGACCCACCTGGGCCGCTCCGCCGGGTGACACCAGCCCCGTCACGGCCTCGGAGAACCACTCGGCGTTGACGGCCGCGAACTGCTTCCACTCGCCGGGGAGGTCCTCGTCCGAGAAGATCGCGGTGACGGGGCAGACCGGCACGCAGGCGTCGCAGTCCACGCACTCGTCCGGCTGGATGTAGAGCATCCGTGGACCCTCGTAGATGCAGTCCACGGGGCATTCGTCGACGCACGCCTTGTCCTTGATGTCGATGCACGGTTCCGCGATGACGTAGGCCATAGGTGCCCCTTTCCCGGGCTTCGGCTCGACGAAACGATACCCTCCGCCGGCGACTCAGAAGGGTTCGAGCCACCACGGTCGGGGTCTCGGCCTCAGAAGGTGCTCGCAGGCTTCGAGATCGTCGACCAGCCGCGTGCGGAGGTCCGGTTCGAGGGCCTCGAGGCAGTCGAACGTGGGCCCGAGTGCCCAATGACACAGGCGCGCTCGGCGGCGTCCGTCGGGTGTGAGGCGAACGCCTACCTGGCCGCCTTCGAGCGGCCAGGTGTCGGCGAGTCCCCCGCGCTCCAGCTGATGCACGAGGTGAGCGGCCGACTGACGTGTGATGAGGAGTCGACGTCCGATCTCGCCGGGGTGGAGCTTGTCGACGCCGTGCAGCAGTTCCATGACCTCGAGCTGCGCGAAGGAGACGCCGAGCTCGAGGAGCTCCTCTGCGAAACGTGATCGGAGGATCCGATGCACCCGGCGCTCAGCGTCGATGATCCGACGAGCCGAGGGGATCGGTTCCGTCGAGAGGTTGCGGTCCACGGACGTGTTCATACCGTGAGCTGGTGACATGTCGGGCGGCGGGTGGTGCTGCCTCGTCCGAGCGTGCCCGTCAGGGTTCTGTCATATTCGGCCAGGGCGTTGATCGACAGAACCCTGACACCCACGCTCGAGCGACGGGGCACCATCCTCCGTCCAGCCCACGCACAACCCACCCTCCCGGCCGCCCCAACCCCCACTGCTACCCTCCTCGCATGCCCATCGTGGTGCAGAAATACGGCGGAACCTCGGTCGGCGACACCGATCGCATCAGCGCCATCGCCGACCGGATCGTCCGGGCCCGTGAGCAGGGCCAGGACGTCGTGGTCGTGGTCTCGGCGATGGGGCGGACGACCGACGACCTCCTCGAGAAGGCGTCGGACATCACGATCACGCCCGAGCCCAGGGAGCTCGACATGCTCCTCACCGCCGGCGAACGGATCGCGATGTCGCTCGTCGCGATCGCCGTGAACGCTCGAGGCTGCCGCGCGGCCTCCTACACCGGCTCACAGGCAGGCATCATCACCGACACGCAGCACGGCAAGGCCAGGATCGTCGAGATCCGCCCGCAGAGGATCAAGGAGTCGCTCGACGCGGGCAACGTCGTGATCCTCGCGGGCTTCCAGGGCCTGTCGACCGAGTACGACATCACGACGCTCGGCCGCGGCGGCTCGGACACCACCGCGGTCGCCATGGCGGCCGCCCTCGGGGCAGACGTCTGCGAGATCTACACCGACGTCGACGGCGTGTTCACGGCCGACCCTCGGACCCACCCCGAGGCCCGCAAGATCGACCGGATCTCCTACGAGGAGATGCTCGAGCTCGCCGCCGCGGGCGCGAGGGTCCTCCAGCTCCGGTGCGTGGAGTACGCTCGACGGCACGGTGTCCGCATCCACGTTCGGAACTCCCTCGGCGAGCAACCGGGAACGTGGGTCGACGATGCTGAGAACGGCGCGAGAGCCTACGAGGAGCACGCCATGCTCGAGAGCGCCCTGATCCGCGGGGTCGCCCTGGACGTCGAGGAGGCCAAGGTCACCCTCGACGAGGTGCCCGACCGCCCCGGCATCGCCGCGTCGATCTTCAAGGCCGTGGCCGCCGAGGGGATCCACGTCGACATGATCGTGCAGAACATCTCGCACGACGGGCGGACCGACCTGAGCTTCACGATCCCCCGAGCCGACGTGCCCCGCGTGAACGCCGTGCTCGAGAGCATCGTGGCCGACGTCGGTGCCCTGCGCTTCGAGACCGACGACGCGATCGCCAAGCTCTCGCTCGTGGGGGCCGGGATCAAGAGCAACCCGGGCGTGGCCGCCGACATGTTCGACGCGCTGGCCGCCGAGGGCATCAACATCGAGATGATCTCGACGTCGTCGATCCGCATCTCCTGCGTGATCCGGGCCGAGGACGGCGAGCGCGCGGTTCGCGCGGTGCACCAGCGCTTCGGGCTCGACGGCGCGACGCTGGACGAGGAGGCCTGAGCCGTGGTCGTCTGCCCGACCTGCCGGGAGGTGAACGAGGAGGGCCGCGCGCTGTGCCAGAAGTGCGGCTCGTCGCTGGAGCCGAGCACGGTCGCGCTCCTGCCGCGTCGAGAGCACGGCGAGCGCCCGCCGATCGAGATCCGCAAGCCACCCCAGCCGTCGAAGTGGCGGCCACTGGTCATGCTCGGCGTGATCGTCGGCGTCGGCGTCGTGGTGGGAGCCTTCGTCCTGCTCCGCCCCGATCCCTGCGGGGGAACCAACTTCGAGTCGGAGAACTTCGGCTACTGCATCGTCGTGCCCGAGGGCTGGGAGGCCGGACCCGCGCAGTTCGGGGCCGACGTGACCCTCGATCAGTTCGCCCCGCCGACGGGTTCGGCGACCGTGGTCGTCGAGGCGGTGGATCTCGAAACGGGGGTCGGGCTCGACCAATGGTCCGAGTTCGTCCGGCAGCGCGACGAGAGTGCCGGGCTCACGCCAGGACCGGCGAGCGAGGCGAGGCTCGACGGCGCCGACGCGCTCCAATGGGACGTCTCGGTCGCCGCCGAGGGCGGGGACAGCTTCCTGATGCGCGAGGTCGTCACCGTGAGCGGGAACGTCGGCTGGCGGGTCACGCTGAACGACCTGCAGGACGGGTTCGACACGAGCGCCGTCGTGTTCCGCGACATGCTCGACTCGTGGCAGTTCGCCTGAGCCACTGACGCCCTGCCCCTGAAGGGCCTCAGCCCTCGAACTCGTCCCGCAGCATCCCCATGTAGACGATGTCCCACCGCCGGCCGTCCAGCAGGAGGTGCTCGCGGCCGCGCCCCTCGTGGCGGAACCCGAGCTTCTCGTACAGCTTCAACGCGCGCTCGTTGAAAGCGCTCGTCGTGAGCCACACGCGATGGAGGTTGAGCTCGTTGAACGCGTAGCGCAGCGCGAGCACGATCATCTCCCGGCCGTAGCCATGACCCCAGTCGTCCTGCCGGTAGATCGACAGGCCGAGCTGCGCGTTCCCGTCGGCGTGGTTGATGTCCATGATCCCGATGCCGCCGACCAGGCGGTCGTCGGCGATCGTGCGCGCCGCGAAGTTGATGGTCCCGGGCGTCGCCTTCGCCCACTGCTCGAGCCGCTCCTTGGCGCTCGCCCGGTTCATGGGCCAGACCGGCCGGAACCCCGCGAGCCGCGTGCTCACCGGGTCGTCGAACCAGGCCGCGAAGACCTCGGCATCGGCCTCCGGCTCGATCGCGGCGAGCCGAACGAGCTCACCCCGGTAGCGCAGGGTGGTTTCGGGCGATGGGGCCTGCGGCTCGTCCTGCTGCTCGTCCGTCACGGCTCCGCATGCTACGGGTTCGGACGAGCTCCGGCTCAGGCAGATCTATCCCGTGGGATGGCCGTGGTCGTGGATGTGCGCCTCGCGCCGGTGCTCCTTCTCGACGTCGTCGTGCGGCATGTGCACGTGCTCGACCTCGGGATGGTTGTGCTCGTGCACGTGGGTGGCCAGCAGGTGACCCCAGTTCTCGCCGCGATGCAGGTAGTGCGTCACGTGGAAGTGCTTGTGACCGTGCTCCGCGGCCTCGTGATGGTGACTCGCCCGCTTGTCGAGCTCCTCCATCGCCTCCATGTCCTCCATCGCAGCCTCCTCGCGCGTCGGGACGCGACCCCTCGAACGTACCCCCGCCGGGGCGGGTCACGCCAGCCGCGCTCGGTACCATGAACGCCATGCGCGTCGCGATCGTGGGTGCCACCGGAGCGGTCGGTCGGACGATGCTCGGGATCCTCGAGGAGCGCGACTTCCCGGTCGACGAGCTGACGCTGCTCGCCTCGGAGCGAACGGCGGGCACGCGGCTGCGGTTCCGAGACCGGGAGCACACGGTCGGCGTGCTCTCGCCCGAGGCCCTCGAGGGTGCGGACCTCGCGCTGGCGAGCTGCGGGAGCGCCATCGCTCAGACGTGGGTGCCGCAGGCCGCCGAGGCCGGCACGATCTGCGTGGACAACTCGAGCGCGTTCCGGATGGAGCCGTGGGCCGAGCTCGTGATCCCCGAGGTGAACCCCGAGGCCCTCGAACGCGGCGCGAAGGTCTACGCCGTGCCGAACTGCACGATCATCACCGCCCTGATGGCGCTCGCCCCGCTGCACCGGGCCGCGGGCCTGAAGGCGCGTGAGCCTGTCCTCGTACCAATCGGTCTCCGGCGCCGGCGCGAAGGGCGTCCGGGAGCTCGCCGAGCAGGTCGAGAAGCTCCACGGCATGGAGGACGACCTCGCGAACCCCGATCCCGCGGCGCTGCCGGTGGGCGAGGTGTTCGGCAAGACGATCGCGTACAACGTGGTCGCCAAGATCGACGTGTTCGACGAGGAGACCGGGTTCACGTTCGAGGAGATCAAGGTCCAGCGCGAGGGGCGCAGGATCCTGTCGTTGCCGTCGCTCGACATCTCGGCGACCTGCGTCCGGGTGCCGGTCCCGGTCGGTCACAGCGTGAGCCTGCACGCGACGTTCCAGCAGCCGCTGTCCGTGATCGAGGCACGTGAGCTGCTCTCGCGCGCCGAGGGCGTCCAGCTCCGAGACGACCCCGCCAACGATGTCTACCCGAGCCCGCTCGAGGCCGCCGGGATCGACGACGTGTTGGTCGGAAGGATCCGCCAGCCGGAGGGGCACGAGGACGAGCTGTTGCTGTTCGCCTGCGGCGACAACCTCCGCAAGGGCGCGGCGCTCAACGCCGTGCAGATCGCCGAGCGCGTGTTCGCGGGCTGAGAACCGGCTCGTTCGACCGGCGGTGCTTACGGCTTCCGACATCGGAAGCGGCAGGGCAGCCCGATCTCGCAAGGCGGTGCGATATCGATCTCGGTATCGGACGGCTTCGCAGGTCCCGACCGCTCGGCAGCCCTAGAAGAAATCGTGCATCCACGGCGCCGGCCCGCCGAACAGCCGAGCCAACCCAGGCGCTTCCGCCTCGTCCACCAACCCGAGCCCCACCGCGTCGTACGCCGACAGGAACCCGCTGTACAGGCAGGACAGCGTTCCGATCGAGATCGGCCGCACCCGATCGGCACCAGCCCCCGCCGGCGACACCGACACCACCCCACCTTCCGCGACCACCCGCCACGGCCCTCGGTTCTCGGGGAACAGCGCGTCCTCGACCGCGAGCACCATCTCGCCCGACACCGGCGGGTACCCGCGTCCCTCGAGGGCCCCGACAACGTCGAGCAGCCGCAACATCCATTGGAACGACCACGCAGGCCGAACGCGCTGCTCCTCGACCAGCAACGCGACAGGGTGCGCCGGAGGGCCCGTGAACTTCAGCGTTCGCCCGAGACCTCGGAACCCGCGCAGGTACGTCAGCAACGACGCCCAACCCTCCACCGACGTCGCCACCAGGTGCCGGCAGTTGATCGAGTACTCGAAATCGAGCGGACCCTGATCCGAGCCGAACGTGAACGACGCGTACCCCTCGATGCCCGAAGCGCCTCGCGCCACCACCGCCCGCTGCACGTCGTCGCTGAACCATCGCCCGAGGATCTTCTGCGGCCACCAATCCGGATCGTCCGAGTCGATCGGCCCCTGGTGTCCCGACACCGATGCCCGGTAGCACGCGCGAATGCCATCCAGATCTCGCGTAGGGTCGTACTCCTCGACCGTCAACGGCCCCGCGGGACCCCGCGGCAGGTCGTCGAGCGCTACCGCGTGCCGCGTCATCGTCCCGGCGAGCTCGTACCCCATTCCTCTATATGGGCGCTGCGTCGCCGGGTACAGGACGCTCAGCTGCTGGCCCTTCGCGCGAGCCGCCTCGAGCAGCTCCGTGACCGCGCGCGTCGCGAGGCCGCCGCCTCGATGTTCGGGAGCCGTGACCACACCCCAGATCCCGCTCATCCCGAGCTCCCGCCCGCCGAACCACTGACGGAAGTCGCGCGCCGCGGCCGCCGCGACGATGCGGTCGCCCTCGAGCACGCACCGCATCTTCTCCACCGGCAGCCACGCGGCGCGTTCGGCCAACGCCGCCGAGCCGAGGTTGAACGCGACGCGCATCAGCCCGACGATCTCCTCGCGGTGCTCGTCGCTCGGCGTGACGAGCTCGGAGGTCATCGAACGAACGCGCACCCGCACGGGATCGCGCCGCACTTCGGGCAACCGTTCGCGTACCGCGCGGCCGCCTCCTCGAGGTCGACACCCGAGAGGTTCGCGAGCGAGCCCAACCACGCGAGCACGTCGCCGAACTCGTGCACCAGGTCGCCGTCGCCGCGCAACGCGCGCGCGACCTCGCCGACCTCCTCCGTCAACCACCGGAACGTGCCGTCGACGCCCCGCTCCGAATCGCGCTCGAGGTAGGTACGTCGCAAGACGTCTTGGAACGCTGCGATCTCCATCAAGGGGCGAGTCTATCGAGCGTCGAGCTGGGTCTCGGTGTCGGTCGTCTCGAGATCCGGGATCTCCTCGGTGTCGAGATCGGGGATGGCGAACTCCGGGTCGGTCTCGGCTCGCTGCTCGAGCGCGTGCAGCCGGTTGTACACGGCCTGTCGCGTGATGCCGAGCGCCTCGCCGATGTCCGCGGATGAGGCCCCCAGCTGGCGCGCCTTCAGGATGCACGCTGCCTCCAGCTCATCGAGGTAACGCCGGAGACGGCGGATCGACTGGAGCGCCTCGAGGGGAAGATCCGGCGTCTCGAGATGCCGGATGAGCCGACGAGGGAACTTCAGGACCCGCATCTACACACCGTACCCGGCTTTGGAGAACTGAGGGTATAGCCGAAAAGGTTGAATGCTTCTCCCTTGCCGCAGCTAGGCCGTCTGCCAAAGGGCTCCGAAGGGCCGCATTCTGTTCCCTTGCAAGCCTTATGTCAATGAGATGGACAGAAGCGCAACCGACATTTGACATGGTGAGAAATCACCAATCCCCAGGATGCCAGGCACAAGATGGGTCCTCTTGACGTGTCAACGGCGTTGACACGGGGGTTGCATCCGGCGTAGGGTTCGCCGTCTTGCCAGGTAGTCCGAATGGCCGACTGCCTGGTCCGTAGCAGGAGGTCCTGCCGAGTTCGAGTGAAGGAGTTGAGCATTGACGCAACTGGCTGTCATGTCTTCGGAGGCCGAGACTCGGAGACCACACACGAGCGGCGAACACTTGTTCCAGCGCATCCTGGCGGCCGTGGACGCCGGCCGCGTCGTCGCCAACCAGCGAACGTTCGATAAGGGGGACATCGTCTTTCACGAAGGCGATCCCGGGGACTCGCTTCACCTCGTTCGACAAGGGATATTCGCGATCCGGTCGTCCACGCCGTCGGGAGCGATCCTGATCGTCGACATCCTCGCGCCCGGCGATGTGTTCGGTGAGTTCGCGGTCTTCTCGAACCAGCGGCGTCGGACGACGGAGGTCACGGCACTGTCCCCCGGTGCGACGCTGACCGTGGAACGGGAACAGCTGCGCACAGCCATCGGCGTTCGGCCGGAGCTGGCCGAGGAGCTCATCGCCACCATCATCGGGAAGGCCGAGAGCACCACGCAGAGGTTGGTCGAGATGCTCTACGTGCCGGCGGAACTCCGGGTACTCCGGGCTCTGCTGTCGATGGCGACCCTGGAAGACGCCCCGTCGCCGGTCCGGCTCACCCAGGACGAACTCGCGAGCTTCGCCGCAACGACCCGACCGACCGCCAACCACGTGTTGCGCCAGGAGGAAGAGCGGGGCACGGTCGCGCTTTCACGCGGTCAGGTGATGGTGCTCGACCGAGCACGCCTGGCCGAGCGGGCAGGGGTCGATCCCTAGGTCGCCAGACGAGATCACAACTGGCCGAGCCAGCCAGGTGACTTGATCAGTGTCGTCAAGACGACACTCCCAGTGTGTCCACCGATATCGAGGGCATCCCCCAAACCACCTACGGTTCAGTTGGCTTCTGTCCTAGGTTGAACGGGGAACGCAGTGCGTGGTCGCCGCAGGAAATCGCAGCGGACGACACCCGCTCTTGTTCGGCTCCGAGAAAGCGATCTCTCAGCGGAACACGCACATGAACCGCGACATTCCAGACCCACGATCCGTGAAGGGGGTTGGTCGATTGGATGGCGGCATGGGGAGGACGGTAGGCGGCATGGTGCCGTCTGCTGCTATCGAACCCTGAAAGGGGGAGACATTGAGTAAGAGGATCGCAAGCATCATGTCGCTGCTACTCGTAGCGGGGTTGTTCCAAGTCCTTGCCGCGACAGCAGCGTCGGCGACGGAGCCGGTCCAGGTAACCGTCGGAATGGGCGGTTGCCGCGGGTCGGTGACATCGTCGGACTACATCGCGAATCCGTACGGCGAAGGCTTCATCTGTACGGATGCGCTGTACACGAACGGGAACCTCGGGAAAGGCTGGGCCGAGTTGGACCTGGTTCCGCAGCGGGTCACGACATCGCTGGGGACCCAGAACAACGCGACCACGTCGTATGACCTGAACTTCACCGTCGACTACAAGAACGGTGCAGCGATCGGCTACGACTTCATCAGCCCGCCCAGTGTCAACGAGGCGCTGTCGGACGACAGCTGCACCATCACGTCGGGGGCGATGCAGACCACGGCGAATCAGGCAGAGAGGTTCATCACCGTGCATATCACCCAGGACAAGGGCACAACCTGTGTCTTCGACTGGGACGCACGGCTAGCTCTGGGGTCGCACCTGTACCCAGGCTCTGCGCTGCACACGCACACCCGAAACGAGAACAACGGGACGCAGGGCGTCGGGAACAAGGACAACTCCATCCCGGTCCCTGAGTCGTTCGAGGCACAAGACATCACCAAGACCATGACCGCCACCCAGGACCAGCAGCAGGAGTGGCTCCTGTCCAAGGAGGCCACACCGACTGACCTGAACCTGGGCGACAGCTGCGACCCCGGCAACACCGGGGAGGGCAGCGTCGAGGTGACGATCACGTGGACCAAGGGCGACACCGTGCCCGCGGGTCAGGTGGCCGTTCACACGGAGGTCACGGCGATCAACCCGTCCAACCGACCGATTCAGGTGGACGTGACGGACAACATCTTCTCGGGAACCACGCTTCTCGACGGGCCTGTCACCGATGGTGCGCTTGTGCCGGCGGGGACGTCCCAGGTTGTCCTGACCCACGACATCCTGATCGACGAGGCGGACGCGGTGAACCTGAACGACATCGCCACGGCCGAGTACACGGACCCCGTGTTCCCGGACGTTGACATCCCGGGGACCACGGAGGCCACAGCCAACGCCACGGTGGTGTCGAGCGGGACCATCATCAACGGGACGGTGGACATCACCGACACCGAGTCCATGACCGGCAACGCCGAGTTCTCGGTGGCTGACCCGGGCGTGGGGTCATTTGTCGGCTACACCCCCGGCACCTTCACCACGGGGCCTGTTGACTGGGAGCTGACTGGTGCGACTGACTCGGGTTCGGTGACGTTCACCAAGACGGTGCGCGGTACCGGTTCTGGGGACGTCGATGCAACCCTGTCGGATGAGGCCAACCTGTCGGTCGGTGGAACCCCCATCGTCGACGCGGTCACGGCTTCGACCCACATCACCAGCACCTCGCTCGCGACTCTGACCATCAACAAGACAACGTCGGTTCCGGCCGACGGCGACTTGACCTTCTCGTTCGACGTGTCCCAGAACGGCATCAGTGTCGGGACCGTCAACGTGGTGGTTCCTGATGGGACGACGGCGAGTGTGGTCCCAGGAACGATCAACCTGGATGATGGCACGTACCAGATCACCGAAACGGGAACGAACGACTACCCGCCTGCGGCGATCGACGACGTGGTCATCGGTGCAGGTGACTGCGCGGCCGAGATCACCGTTGACAACACCTTCGGTCCGGCAACGGCCCGGGTGAAGAAGATCACCGTTCCCGAAGGTAGTGAGGCAGGTTGGACGTTCAACCTGTACCTCGACGACGGTGACGGAATCCAGGATCCGGCGCCTGCGGGCGACGACCTGCTGAAGTCAACGGTGACCACTACCGACGCCGACTTCATCTCGTTCCCAGACGCGCTGGTTGACGAGGGCGACTACTACGTCCTCGAAGAGGAGCAGCACGGCTGGACGAGTGACGGCGGCGACGCTGGCTGCACGTTCACGGTGGACTACCCAGTGGACGCCGATGGGCTGTTCTCCTGCACGTTCACCAACACGAAGCAGACTGCAAGTGCCTCGGTCGCAAAGGTGACTGACCCGGCGGGCAACGAGCCTGGGTGGGAGTTCAAGCTCTTCCTCGACAACGACCCCGCTGGTGCGGGTGCCGAGGACACGCTGATCTCCACCGCGGTCACCAGCGGCTCCGGGCAGACGCAGTTCCTGGATGCCAGCAACAACCCGATCGAGCTCGACGAGGGCGACTACTACATCGTGGAGACCCCGCAGGCCGGTTGGGAGAGTGACGGTGGGAGTGCGGACTGCACGTTCACGGTGGAGTTCCCGGGCAGTGACGGGACCACCTACGAGTGCACCTTCACGAACACCGCTCGTGGCACGATCAAGGTGACGAAGACCGTCACTAGCGGGAGCAACGGCCCGTTCACCATCGAGCTTCGGGAGGGCGTTGACATCAACGACCCGCTGAACCCGCTCGATGACGTCGCGGGTACCGTGCTCGACTCACAGCAGGTCACTGCTGGCGGCGGGGCCGTGCAACTGGACGGCGACCTCGAGCCAGGGACCTACACGGTCTGTGAGGTCGTGCCAGGTCCCGGTTGGATCGTCAAGTTCGACGGCAGCGAGGGCTACACGCTGGTGATCGCACTGAGTAACGACCGCCAGTGCGTTGACGTCGAGGTGACGGTTGCGAACCAGGACATCGAGGTGGCGGTGGAGAACACGCCTCCGCCTGGTGGTGGCCAGTTGACGATCGGGTTCTGGAAGAACCACGCCTCCTGCAAGACCAGCGGAGGCAACCAGGCTCCGGTCCTCGACCAGGTCCTCGCCACGTTCCCGATCGAATCGGGCCAGACCAAGCCAGGCTTCTACGTGGGCACTCTCTACGTGGACACTTGTGCCGAGGCTCGGAACCTGTTGGACAAGAAGCCAGCAGGTACGGTCGGCAAGGGCAAGAAGGCAGCGAACGACGCTCTGATCAACCTGGCGGCTCAGTACGTGGCCGCGAAGTTGAACATCCAGGGCGGTGCTGGCACTTGCGCCGCGATCAACACGGCGATGGCCTCGGCCAAGACGCTGTTCGAGCAGACGGGCTTCGACGGCGCAGCGGCGACCCCGCTGACGGCCGCGCAGAAGACCCTGGCGAATAGCCTCGCCGCGACGATCGACCAGTACAACAACGGCAACCTCTGCTAGGGAGAAACCGTGCGGGCAGAGGCGGGGCCCAAAAGGCCCCGCCTCTTCCTGTCTGGGGCCGTACCTAGAACCTCGATCAGGTTGGTCAGGACCGTTCGATCCCGGTGAATGGGATTCAGCCGCGGGAACTGACCAAGGACCTGTCTGCAGTCCAGGACTCGGCGACGAACTGGAACATCACCCAAGGATTCCACACCCGCATCGCTAAACTTCGACAATGTCTGCAACACCGGCGATGAGGAACTGTCTGCGACCGTCGAGTTTACGATCAACTGGGAAACCCTCGGGTCCGTTCCGGACGACGTGGTGTCGGTGACGACCAACGTCTACGTGACGAACCCACCCCGTCGGGACAACGTGGCGGACGTGACGGACACGGTGTCCTCGGGTGGTCAGCCCCGCCCTCTTTCCTATCCATGTCGGGCCGTATTTACTACCGTCGCCCGGCCCACGGCGCCCGAGGAGCGAAGAGCTTCCTATTCCCGATCCCTCCATGGCCGTCCCGGTGGGCCCGATCGCAGGCGTAGGAAGCCGGGACCCAACTGAAGCGAATCGCAGGTTGGTGACTAGGAACTTGATGTCAAGCCTGTCGGGCGGGCGGGAGATTCCTTCTCATGTTCGTCTTGCGGCGCAACGGCCTCAGGCACTGGCGCGCGTCGGGCAGGCGCCGGCCGACGAGGGCGAGGACCAGCGCGAACGTGACACCGAGCCCGAACGCGCCCGCCAGGCCTGCCTCGAGCGAGATGGTGCCGGCGTCGGCGAGGGCGATGAAGACGCCGCCGAGGCCGGCGCCGATGCCGACGCCGAGGTAGTCCATCAGGATGGTCGAGGAGAGCTCGGCGGCCTCGCGGCCCTCGGTGGCCTCGCCCATGACCGAGAGGGGGATCGTCGGCCACACGATCCCCATGCCGACGCTCCCGATCGCCCAGCCCACGTACGGCACCACGAGCGGGACGTCCAGGAGCCCGACCGCGAGGACGGCTCCTCCCGAGGCGATCAGCAGCGAGCCGAACGTGGTCAGCCACCGCGTGCCGAGACGTCCCGCCACCCGGGACTGCCACCAGGAGCCTGCCGCCCACGCGAGCGCCGAGCAGGTCAGCACGATCCCGGCGACGCCGACCGAGAGCCCGCGGACCTGCGTCAGCATGAGCGTGATGAAGCCGTCGATGCTGAAGAACGCCGCCGAGGCGAGGAACGCCCCCGCGGACGCCGCCGGCAGTCCTCGGCGGGCGACGAGGGTTCCACGCGGCGTGATCCTGCGGAGCGCCGGGATCGTGATGGCGAGACCGAGCACGACGAGCGGGCCGCTCCAGATCGATGGCTCGGTCAGCCCGGCGAGGAGCGCTCCTGCGCCGACCATGAGCACGAGCGAGGCGGCGATCGGGAGGCTCGAGCGCTCCTCGCTCGCCTGCACGTTCCGTAGCGCCGGCATCACGAGCGCCGCCGCGAGCACGATCAGCGGCAGGGGAGCCACGAACACCCACCGCCAGCCCACGGCGGCGTTGATCAGCGCGCCGATCGGCGGTCCGACCAGACCCGGCAGGATCCACATCGAGGCGAGCAGGGCCATCACGCGCGGCCGGATGTCCTGCGGGTAGGTCTTCGCGACCGTGCCGAGCGAGACCGTGTACATCCCGCCCCCGCCGATCCCCTGCACGAATCGCGCGACGACCAGGATGAACATCGTGGGCGCCGTGGCGGCCAGGATGAGCCCCCCGACGTAGAAGGCGATCGAGATGCCGAGGATCGGGCGCGGGCCCAGCCGGTCGGTCAGGTGGCCCGCGATCGGCACGGTGCCGAGCGACGCGAGCGTGAGCGCGGCGTAGATCCACCCGTAGAGCTTCAGCCCGTGCAGGTCCGCCTGGACGGCGGGAAGGATCGTCGCCACCACCATGATCTCGATCGCGACGAGCGCCTCGAGGATCAGCAGCCCGATCGTGAGCCGCCCGCGCGCGCCGGCGAAGACCGCTCGCCAGGGAGGTGCTTGCTGCGCGCTCGTTGCCATCGACCGAGAGCCTAGGGATGTCGGTGGGTCATTGTAGGTTTCACGAACACCTGTTCGGGAGGGATGGGTTTGAGCGAGCTACGTTCGACCGTGGATGCGCTTCGGTCCGAGACGCTGGCGGAGCTGCCGGATGCGCGGGTCGAGGAGGACTTCGCCGAGCTGCACCGCGCGGTCGAGCAGCTCGAGGTCGAACGGTTGCGTCGGTTGGCCGAGATCGAGCGCCGAGGCCTGCACGAGCGGGACGGGTTCCTGTCGGCAGCGGCGTGGCTCGTCAGCCGGTTCAAGGTCGCGTGGGGCGCCGCGCGCGAGCACGTTCGGATCGCCCGCGCGCTGGACCACATGCCCAGGACGCGACGCGCGCTCGAGGAGGGCGAGGTCTCGATGTCGGCGATCCGGGTGTTGGTCGCGGTTCGGGATGCCTCGGCCGATGCCTTCGAACGTTGCGAGCCGCAGCTCGTCGAGGCCGCGCGGATCCATTCGGTGAGCGATCTCCAGCGCGTTGCGGCGTTCTGGCGCGAGGCGGTCGAACGTGAACAGGCGCTCGACGGCGAGGACCGGCTCCGAGCTCGTCGGCGGTTGCATGCGTCGGTCTCGCTGCTCGGGATGGTGCGGGTGGACGGCGACCTCGATCCCGAGACGGGTGAGTCGTTGCTGACGGCGCTCCGAGCGGTGCTCGACGCCGAGGCGCGTTCGGGCGCGGCGGACGACCGGACGCCCGCGCAACGCAGGGCCGATGCGCTCGGCGAGATCTGCCGTCAGTGGCTCGACCTGGCCGAGCGGCCGGCCGTGGCCGGCGAACGTCCACACGTCACGGTGACGGTGGATGCGGATACGCTCGCATCCCGCCGCGGAGCCGGGGAGCTGGATCACGCCGGACCCGTCGATGTCGATGCTGTGAGGGCGCTCGCCTGCGAAGCGTCCGTCATGCGGGTCGTGATGTCCGGGCGTGCCGAGCCGCTCGACGTCGGTCGTCGGACACCGGTCGTCCCACCCTCGATGCGCCGGGCCGTGATCGTTCGAGATCGCCGGTGCCGGTTCCCCGGCTGCGACCGTCCGCATACCTGGTGCGACGCTCATCACGTGGTGCATTGGGCCGACGGCGGGCCGACCGCGTTGGCGAACCTGTTGTTGCTCTGCCGCCGCCACCACCGCATGGTGCACTGGGGACGCTTCCTCCTGGAGCTCTCGAACGGCCGTCCCGTGTTCCGGAGACACGATGGCTCGGCCCTCGTCGAGAGAGCGCCTCCATAGCCCCGGCGCTACCCGACCGTCACGCCGCCGCTGGAACCCTTGTCTACCACTCGGTAGATAGGGCATAATCTGCCACGTGGTAGACGAAGCCGCGGCCCCGCGGAAGCCTCGGAGCCCGGGCACGCGCGCGACCTCGATCGTGCGCAGGCTCGCCGGCAAGAACGTCTTCGTCACGGGCGTGACCGGCTTCCTCGGGCAGGCCGTGTTCGAACGCCTCCTGCTCGACTTCCCCGAGACGCGGATCACGCTGCTGGTGCGGCCGCAGCTCGGTTCGAGCGGCCGTCAGCGGGTCGAGTCGCTGATGGGCCGTCCCACGTTCAACGCCCTTCGGGACAAGGTGGGCACCGAGGGGATCGCGGCGATCCTGGCCGAACGCGTGGACGTCGTCGACGGGGACTTCTCGGCCGCCGAGCTCGAGATCCCGGGGGGCCTCGACGTCGTGATCCACTGCGCCGCCACGGTGGCGTTCGACCCGCCCATCGACGAGGGTTTCCTCACCAACCTGGTCGGCGCCGTCCGTCTGTACGAGGCGGCGCTCGCGAACAACCCCTCCCCGCACCTGCTCCACGTCTCGACCGCCTACGTGGCGGGGGTGCGCAAGGGCGTGATCCCCGAGGCCACGCTCGACCACCGCGTGGACTGGCAGGCGGAGTCCGACCTCGCGATCGGGGCGCGGGCCGACGTCGAGGCCGCGAGCCGCAAGCCCGAGATCCTCGACGCGTTCCTGCGCAAGGCCCGCTCCGAGCACGGACGCGCAGGCCCCCAGTCCGTCGCAGACGACGCCGAGGAGCGGCGCAAGACCTGGGTGACCAAGCGACTGGTCCAGTACGGGCGAGCGCGAGCGCAGACGCTCGGCTGGCCCGACAACTACACGTTCACCAAGGCGATGGGCGAGCGCGCGGTCGAGGAGCTCGCGGCCTCGCACGGCGCGCCGTTGTCGATCGTGCGGCCCTCGATCATCGAGTCGTCGTACGCCCATCCGTTCCCCGGGTGGATCGAGGGCTTCAAGATGGCCGAGCCGATCATCCTCGCGTACGGCCGGGGGACGATCCCGGACTTCCCCGGGATCCCCGAGGGCATCATCGACATCATCCCGGCCGACTTCGTCGTGAACGCGATGCTGGCCGCCGCGGCTCGGCCGCCGGAGCCCGGGTCACCCGCCTACTACCACGTGTCGTCCGGGTCTCGGAATCCGTTGCAGTACAAAGGCCTGTACGAGAACGTGAAGGAGTACTTCGAGCGCGATCCGCTCCCGCAGCAGGGGCGTGGCGCGGTCAAGGTGCCCGAGTGGACCTTCCCCGGCAACCTCCGCGTCGAACGGCTCCTGCGGACGGCCGAACGGGCGGTCGACGTGGCCGACCGAGTCGTCACGCACCTGCCGAAGTCGAAGAAGATGCGCGACCTCGTCGCGCGGGTCGACCGGGACAAGGGGCGGGTGGACTTCGTTCGCCGGTACTCCGACCTGTACGGCGCGTACACCGAGGCCGAGGTGATCTACACGGACGACCGGACGCTCGAGCTGTTCGGCTCGCTGACGCCGGCGGACCGCAAGCGGTTCCCGTTCGACTCGGCGGCCGTCGACTGGCGGTACTACCTCCAGGACGTGCACTGCCCCGCGGTCACGGCGGGTCTGCGTGCGCTCTCGGGCAAGCGCGTCAAGCCGCAGGTCCGGATCCGCGAGCGCGAACAGCTGGTGCTCGCGCTGTTCGACATGGAGGGGACGATCCTGCCGTCCAACGTCGTCGAGTCCTACGTGTGGTCGCGCATGGCCGACCTGCCGTGGGACCAGTGGCCGGACGAGCTCGCGAGCGTGTTCTCTCGTGTGCCGTCGTACCTGATGGCCGACCGGCGCGACCGCGGCGAGTTCCTTCGGACGTTCTTCCGCCGGTACGAGGGCGCGACGGTCGAGGGGATCGAGCGGTTGGTCGAGGAGATCGTGTCCGAGTTCATGCTGCAGAAGGTCTCGGCGGCGGCGATCCGCCGGATCCGGGAGCACCGGGCGGCCGGGCACCGCACGATGATGATCACGGCCGCGGCCGAACCGTTCGTGCAGCCGCTCGCGCCGCTGTTCGACGAGGTGATCGCGGCGCGCCTGGAGGTCCGCGACGGCGCGTACACGGGCTACCTGGCCGAACCGCCGCTGGTGGGCGAGGCGCGCGGGGCGTGGGTCCGCCGGTACGCCGAGCTCGAGGGCGCCGACCTCAAGGCGTCCTACGCGTACGCGGACTCGCACTCGGACCTCGCGCTGCTGCGGGCTGTGGGGAACCCGGTCGCGGTGTCGCCCGACGCGGCGCTGCTGCGCGTGGCGAAGCGGCGCCGCTGGCCGATCGAGGAGTGGCAGATGTCGGGCGGCATGCCCCGGGTGCGGTTCCCGAAGCCGGCGGTGCGGTGATGGTGGTCGTGATGGGTGAGCGTGGTCGAACCTCCTCGTCCAGCCTCCTGACCCCGGCACAGGGGTGCTCCTGGAGGGTGGTCCACGATGTGGAACTCGTTTCCACGATGTGGAGCACCTTCCGGAGAGTGACGCCCCCCTCGCGGAGGCCTCGCCCACCGAGGCTCCCCGGGAGCGAGACTGCTCCTCCCGCCTCCGCACCGGAGGAAGCCACCGTTGACCACCCAGGCCGTGGAGCTCTTCCGCTCGGTCCCGCGCTACCTCACCGCTCGTGCGGTCGGCGACCGCCTGCCCGGCCTGCTCTCGGGGCCGCTCGCGCCGATGCGGTTCGTCAACCGGAAGGACGTCGTGCCGCTCGGGCCCGGCTGGGGTCGTGTCCGGCCTCTGCTCTCCGGCATCTGCGGCTCGGACCTTGCCACGATCGGAGGCAAGTCCTCCTTCTACTTCTCACCGCTGGTCTCGCTCCCGTTCGTCCCGGGTCACGAGGTGGTCGGCGAGCTCCTCGACGACGTCGACGACCTCCCGCAGGGGACCCGCATCGCCCTCGAGCCGGTCCTGAGCTGTCTTGCTCGGGGCCTCGACCCGTGCCCCAACTGCGCCGCCGGTCTCACCGGCCGCTGCGACCGGGTCACCACCGGCCACGTGAGCGCGGGCCTGCAGACCGGCTACTGCGCCGACACCGGCGGCGGCTGGAGCAAGATGTTCGTCGCCCATCGCTCGCAGCTCCACCCGGTGCCCGACGAGCTCTCCGAACGTAGAGCGGTCCTGCTCGAACCGCTCTCCTGCGCGGTCCACACGGCGCTCCGCGCGCGGATCGAGCCGAACGCCAACGTCGTCGTGATCGGCGCCGGCACCGTCGGCATCCTCACGCTCCTCGCGCTGAAGGAGCTCACGAAGGCCGGCCACATCGCCGTCGTTGCCAAGCACGCCAAGCAGCGGGAGTGGGCGGGCGCGTTCGGTGCGAGCGAGATCGTGGATCCGAAGGAGGCGACCAACGCCGTCCGGCGCGCCACCGGCGCGATGAAGCTGAAGCCCGAACGCGGCGCGCCGTTCCTGCTCGGCGGCGCCGACGTCGCGATCGACTGCGTGGGCTCGCGCTCGAGCCTGAATCTCGCCCTCAGGATCACGAGGGCCGGCGGCCGCGTCGTGGTCTCCGGTATCCCCACCGAGGGCGCCGACCTCACACCGCTCTGGTTCCGTGAGCTCGAGCTCGTGGGCGCCTACACCGGCGGGTACGAGACCGTCGGCACGGGCACCTCGAAGACCAAGCGTCACAGCTTCGAGATCGCCACGCAGCTCGCCCAGGAGAACCCGATCGACCAGATCGTGGGCGCCACGTACCCGCTCCGCCGCTGGCGCGAGGCGATCGATCATGCGCTCGGCGCCGGCAAGCTCGGAACGCTGAAGGTCGCATTCGACCCACGGCTCGACTGACCAAAGCCAAAGACAACAAGAGGAGACGACACGACATGGCACGACCGGGTTTCGTCCTCGAAGTCGACGAACGGACACCGCCGCTCCTGGTCCACCAGGGCGAGGGGTTCCGTCTGCAGAAGTTCCCGCTCGGATCGCGGGTGATCTACCCGCCGGACTCCCTGCCCAAGCTCCGCGGGCTCCGCAACCACATCCGGCATGCGCTCGACCATCCCCACGGTTCCGAACCGCTCCGGGAGCTCCTCACGCCGGGCATGAAGCTCACGATCGCGATCGACGACATCTCGATCCCGCTCCCGCCGATGCAGAGCCCCGACATCCGCCAGCTCGTGCTCGAGGAGGTGATCGAGCTCGCGGCCCGCCGGGGCGTCGAGGACGTCAAGCTGTACATGGCGAACTCGTTGCACCGGAGGATGACCGCGGACGAGATCAAGCACGCGGTCGGCGAACGCGTCTTCCGCTCGTTCTACCCGAAGGACCTCAAGAACCACGACGCCGAGGACCCGGAGAACCTCGCCTACGTCGGCAAGACCGACCAGGGCGAGGAGGTCGAGATCAACAAGCGAGCGATGGAGTCCGACCTCCTGATCTACGTGAACATCAACCTGGTCGCCATGGACGGCGGTCACAAGTCGGTGCCCGTCGGGCTCGCGAGCTACCGGAGCGTCAAGCACCACCACAACGTCCACACGATGCTGCATTCGAAGTCGTACATGGACCCGCGGCCGGGCAGGAGCGCGATCCACGACTCGTGCAGGCGGATGGGCGACGTCCTGAAGGCGAACGGCCTGAAGGTCTTCACGATCGAGACCACGATGAACAACAACACGTTCCCCGATCCGTTCGGGTTCATGAACAAGCGGGAGTGGGAGTGGTCGCTGGTCGAGCAGGGGACCTACCTGGCGGCCAAGAAGGCCAACGAGATGGGTCCGTCGGCGATGAAGCACCAGATCTGGACGCGCATCAAGTCGCCCGCCGGCGTGACCGGCATCGTCGCGGGCGACACCGACGCCGTGCACGAGCAGACGCTCGCCACGCTGCACCGGCAGCAGCTGGTCGAGGTCGACGGGCAGTCGGACATCATGGTCGTCGGCCTGCCGTACATCTGCCCGTACAACGTGAACTCGATCATGAACCCGATCCTGGTCCACTGCCTCGGGCTCGGGTACCTGTTCAACCTGTACCGGAACAAGCCGGTCGTCCGGCCCGGCGGCGCGATGATCATGTTCCACCCCGTGCCGAACGAGTTCCACCAGGTGCACCACCCGTCCTACGTGGACTTCTTCGAGGAGGTCCTCACCGAGACCACCGATCCTTCCACGATCGAGTCCAAGTACGAGGAGCGCTACGCGACCGACCCCTGGTACATCCACCTGTACCGCAAGAGCTACGCGTATCACGGCGTGCATCCGTTCTACATGTGGTACTGGGGAGCGCACGCGCTCGACTACCTGGGCGACGTGATCGTGGTGGGCGGGGACCCGAAGACGTGCGAGCGGCTCGGCTACCGCGCGGCGTCGAGCTTCCGGGACGCCCTGGAGATGGCGGGCGAGACCGTCGGGCGCTCACCCTCGATCTCGTACTTCCACGTGCCACCGCTCGCGATCGCGGACGTGAGGTAGCGGCGATGGCTCGCAAGCGCTTCACGAGCGAGATCCGGGACGTCGCCAAGGGCTGGCGCTGGGGACGCCGAACGATGACACCGCGCTCGGCGCTGGATTCGACGCCGCCGCCGAAGATCTGGAGCTACCCGACCGACTGGGCTCGGACCGGGGCCGGCCGACTGGCTCGGGACGTGATCTTGGACGCAGCGCTCAAGCCGATCATCTGGAACGAGACCACGCCCGAGGTGTTCGGCCTGGACAACCTCGAGGGCGTCAAGGGCCCCGTGATGTTCATCTCGAACCACTCCAGCCACCTCGACGCCTCGATCATCCTGACGACGCTCCCGCACTCGTGGCGCGAGAAGACCGCGACCGCCGCCGCCAAGGACTACTTCTTCGACGTGTGGTGGCGCTCGGCGTTCACGGCGCTCGTGTACGCGGGGTTCCCGGTGGAACGCGGCGCGGGGGAGAAGGCGACGAGCAAGGCCAAGGAGCTGATCGGCGAGGGGTGGAACATCATCGTGTTCCCCGAGGGGACGCGTTCGACCGACGGATGGCTCCAGCGGTTCCGCCACGGGACGTCGCGTCTGGCGCTCGACATGAAGATGCCCGTCGTCCCGATCGCGATCGTCGGCGCGTACGCGGCGATGCCGAAGGGCCGCTCGTGGCCCCGGCGGGGTCGGCCGCCGATCCGCGTTCGGTACGGGCGGCCGATCGAGCCGCGGGAGGGCGAGACCCACCAGCAGCTCTCGCTCCGGATGCAGCAGGGCGTGGCCGAGCTGTTCGACGAGGACCGGACGTCCTGGTGGGAGGCCGCTCGGCGAGCAGCGAAGGACGAGACGCCGAGCCTGGCCGGTCCGGTCGGCCCCGGATGGCTCCGCACGTGGGAGGGCTCGCGCCCGATCCGGCGCAGCGGCAAGCCCCCGACGTGGAAGTGACGGCGGTGACCCGTTGACGCGACAGGGCGGCGAGGTCCGCCGGCACGCGCTGATCGAGGAGGCGATCCGGGCGTTCGGTCGCGAGGGCTACTCGGGCGCGAGCCTGGACCAGATCGCCACCGCCGTCGGGATCCGCAAGCAGACGCTCCTCTATTACTTCCCGACCAAGGACGCGCTGTTGGAGGCGTGCCTCCAGGCGGCAGGCACGCGGGTCGCCGAGGAGATCGCGTCCGCGCTCGAGGGGAAGGAGACGTACTGGGACCGAGCCGAGGCCGTGATCCACGCCGTGTTCGCGCTCGCCGAGGAGTGGCCAGAGTTCCCGATGTTCCTCCGTGAGGCCGGGCGGCTCGGCGCGGAGGGGTTCGAGCGCTTCGCGAGCGTGATCGACCCGCTCCGGAAGCGCGCGGTGGACTTCCTCCAGTCGGGGATGGACAGCGGCGAGATCCGCGAGCAGGACCCCGCGCTCCTGCTGTTCATGCTGTACACGGCGGTGGTCGGTTCGCTCACGGAGGCGAGCGTGCTGAACGCCGTGGTCGGAAAGGACAAGAGCCGGGCGTCGCTCCGCCGCCGCGAACGCGAGGTGAACGCGTTCGTGCGAAGTGCGCTTCAACCAACGTCTTCAGAAGTTGAGGCGATGAGCGTTCGCCAAGACCCACCCTAAGATCCCGGCCAACAGCTCCTCGGACTTGATCGCGACCGAGAGCAGCCGATCCACTCGCTCAAGATCCAACTCTTCGTCGTCATCCGGTATCGCGGCGATCGCGTTTCCGCGTTCCGAAGGTGTCAGTTCCTCGGAACCCGCGATCAGTTGTCGAAGTTGGGCGGTGTTGACTTCGACGTCACGGAAGCGTGGGCGTCCGAGGCTCGCCGTGGCATCTGTCTGGTCGATGAGCACGGGGGGTGATCCTGAGTTGTCCGCCTCCTCGACTTCGCCGGATCCCAGCGCTGCGGTGAGGATCCCGAGCGAGGTGTTGAGGGATCGCTCGAACGACCTCTGATGATCCGAGGCGAGTACGACGGTGCTGTCGGTCCAGATCAAGGGGGAATAGAAGAAGGTCAGGCTTCGAAGTTCCTTTGCGGGTTCGGACTCAGCTCCGAGCTTCTCCGCGAGAGCCGCCTCGCTGCGCTCTCGCCAGGCGAGAAAGGTTGGCTGCTCATGCCCGTGTCCGTCGTTCAGCTGACGGATCTCCCCTTCCTCCCGAAGCAATCCCTCGATGCGCGTATCGATATCTGAAGTCATCTCGACCCCGCGAGAATCAAGCGCACGATGCCCACCTGCCGAAGCCATGATTCCATATCATGCGTCCACCGTGACAGCGAACGAGGGCGAGATCCTGCTCGATCCTGCGGTGCCGGCGGCCGCTCCGCACGGAGCCCGATCGTGACCGGACTCTCGAAACAGGACGTCGCCGATCGCGCTGGGGTCGACCCGGATTACGTCGACCGGTTGGTGGAGCTCGGGATCGTGAGACCCGGCAGCGGTACCACGTTCTCGGCCGGAGACGTCCGTCGGGCCCGGTGGGTGCAGAGCTTCGAGCGGGCCGGGGTGCCACTCGAGGGGATGGCCGCTGCCGTCCGGGACGGAACACTCTCGTTCTCGTACTTGGACGCGAGCGCCTTCGATCGGTTCGCGGGGGTGAGCAAGACGACGTTCCGTGAGCTGAGCGAACGGACGGGCGTGCCCTTGGACCTCCTCCTGGTCGTCCGGGAGGCTCACGGCTTCGCCGAACCACGGCCCGAGGATCACGTCCGCGAAGACGAGTTGGCGGCCCTGCCCGCGATCGAGCTCCAGCTCTCCTCCGGGATCCGGCCGGAGATGATCGAGCGACTGCTCCGCGCCTACGGGGACGGCCTTGGCAGGATCGTCGAGACCGAGACGGATTGGTACAGGACCGAGGTCCAGCAGCCGCTCCTCGAGGGAGGGATGTCGGAGGCCGAGATGCTCACCGCCCAGGCCGACGTGGGGTCCCGGATGGCCCCGCTCATGGAACAGGCCTTGCTGTCCATCTACCACGGACAGCAGGAGCACGCGTGGAGCAAGAGCGCGGTGGAGGACGTGGAAGCCGCCCTGGAACGGGCAGGTCTGTACCGTCGGGTACACCGCCCGCCCGCCGTGTGCTTCCTCGACATCTCCGGGTACACGCGGCTGACCGAGGAGCGGGGAGACGAGGCCGCCGCGGAGCTGGCAACGACGCTGGCCGCCCTGGTCCGCGGGTCCTCGCGGGAGCACGGAGGGCAACCGGTCAAGTGGCTGGGGGACGGCGTGATGTTCTACTTCCCGAACCCGGGTGATGGCGTGTTGGCCTCGCTCGACATGGTGGAGGGCGTGGCAGCGCACGACCTTCCGCCTGCCAGGGTCGGGATCCACGCCGGGCCGGTCGTCTTCCAGGAGGGTGACTACTTCGGCCGGACCGTCAACATCGCGGCGCGGATCGCCGAGTACGCCAGACCCGGCGAGGTGCTGGTGACCCAGGAGGTCGTGGATGCGGCCGACCTCGACGGAGTCGGCCTTACCACCATCGGTCCGGTCGAGCTGAAGGGCGTCTCACAGCCGCTGAGCCTGCTTTCGGTGCGCCGGCTCGGCTGACCGCTCTCGGCCGCCATCACCTCACGTCTCGGATCGCTCCTCGTAGACGTACGTCAGGACGCCGTCCTCGACGCGGGTCGGCAGCATGATCAACCTCGCGTCGGGTCGGACGGGTCCCGAGAGGGCCTTGCCCGTCCGGGCGTCGAACGTTGATCCATGCCACTCGCACGTGAAGGTGTCGCCATCGAGCTTCAGAGAGCCGCCGTGGTGCATGCAGACGTTGAGGAAGGCGCGCGGCTTCCCGTTCTGCATCATCACGAGGACCTCGCGGCCGAGGAGGTCGGCGGTCACGGTCCCCTCCGGTGGGATGTCCGCCATAGAGATCAAGGGCTCCTTCATCGTCGCCTCCCTCGGCAGGACCTTGCCTCGAAACCACCTATATCGCGCCGTTCTCCGCTCACGCAAGAGCCGTCGAGTCTGCCGAGCACTTGCGCCCCGACTGCCCCCATAGAGGCAGTGACAGCGATCCTGCCGGGGAGGGCTGAGGACTAGGCTTCCGATCGACATGCTCGCACCCGAATGGGGATCGCTCGAGGGCGCGATCGAGGGGGAGGTCGGCCTTCCCGGATCCCCGACCTACCATGCTCTTCGCCCGCCGTTCAATGCCCGGTTCCACGGCGTCGAGCCCAAGGCCGTCGTCTCCTGCGCGATCCCGCAGGACGTGACCGAGGTGATCGGGTTCGTCCTCCGTCACGGCGAGGACCTCGCCGTTCGCGCCGGCGGACACAGCTTCGGGGGGCATTCCTCGACCCGAGGCGTGCTCGTCGACGTCACGCCCATGCGGACGGTCACGGTCTCGGACGACCTCGCCACGGTCGGGGCCGGCGCGAGCCTCGGCGAGGTGTACGGGGCGCTGCAGGAGCAGGGAGTCACCATCCCCGGGGGGACCTGCCCGTCGGTCGGCGTGTCGGGCCTGACGCTCGGCGGCGGACTGGGCATCCTCGGTCGGACGTACGGGGTCACCTCGGACTCGCTGGTCGGGGCAGAGATCGTCCTGGCCGACGGCCGTGTCGTCACGTGTGACGAGCACCACGAGGAGGACCTGTTCTGGGCGCTCCGAGGCGCAGGCTGCGGCAACTTCGGCGTCGTGACGTCCCTCGTCTTCCGCCCCGTCCCTGCGCCCGAGGCGACCAACCTCCACCTCTCGTGGCCGTTTCTCGGATGCCGCGGCCGTGATCGATGCCTGGCAGGCGTGGGCGCCGAACGGACCCGACGAGCTCGCCGCGAGCCTGAAAGTGACGGCCTCGGATGAGATCGAGCGGCCACCCTCGGTCGACGTGTACGCGGCGGTCCTCGGACCGGGCATGGGAGCCGACGACCTCCTCGGCGAGCTCGTGTCGAGGGCCGGCTCCGATCCGAGCTCCTCATCCGCCGAACGCCTGTCCTTCGAGGGGACGCGGCGCTTCTGGGCGAACCTCGGCGAGGCCAACTTGGCACCCGAGGATGCCGCAACCCCGCCCGAACCGGTCTTCATGTTCTCGAAGTCGGCCTTCTTCCGGCGACCGCTCCCAGCCGAGGCCGTCGTAGCGCTCCTGGATGTGTTCGCCCGCGACCGAGCCGACGGGGAGTCGCGCGAGCTCGACTTCATGCCATGGGGCGGCGCGTACAACCGCATCCGCCCCGATGCAACGGCGTTCGTCCATCGACAGGAGCGGTTCCAGCTCAAGCATGCCGTCACCGTCCAGACCGGCGCCTCACCCGAAGAACAGCGGGCGGCCCACATGCACGTGGCCCGATCGTGGGGAACCGTGCATCCGTGGGGATCCGGCCGCGTGTTCCAGAACTTCGCCGACCCGGACCTCGAGGATTGGCCCGCGGCCTACTACGGACCGAACCTCGAGCGCCTGATGCAGGTCAAGGAGCGCTACGACCCGAAGAACGTCTTCCGCTCCGACCAGTCCTTGGGCTCGCTGCGATAGGCGGCTTCGAGCGTCTCGAGCGTCGCGCCGGTCGACCTCTGGACAGCGCGCAGCGGAGAAATGGGCGACGCGAGACCGCCCAGTCTGCCGTCGAGGCGGTGTCGAAAGAGCAGGACCCGCGCATCGCCCGCTGAGGCGGGGGTCGCCGGGGGCCCGAGGTGTCGTCACGTCAAGGAGGGAAGCCATGGCCGATCACAAGATCGGAACGCGCGAGGAGTGGCTCGCGGCACGAGAGGAACTGCTCAAACGGGAGAAGGAGCACACCAGGCTGGGCGACGAGATCGCGCAGCTGCGGCGGGGTCTGCCCTGGGTGCGGGTGGAGAAGGACTACCGCTTCGAGACGGACGACGGTGAGAAGTCGCTCGCGGAGCTGTTCGACGGGCGGTCCCAGCTTCTCGTCTACCACTTCATGTTCGGCCCGAGCTACCAGGCCGGTTGCCCGGTCAACTCTTCGATCGCCGACTCGATCGACGGCGTCGTCCCGCACCTGCACGCCCGTGACGCGACGTTGCTCCTCGTCTCACAGGCACCGCTCGAGAAGCTCAGGGGTACAAGCGCCGCATGGGCTGGATCCTCCCGTGGGTCTCCGTCCTCGTCCAGCGACTTCAACTTCGACCTCGGCTTCTCGCAGACGGAGGAGCAATCCCGCGAGGCCGTGGCGCAGATCGAGCTCCCGGCCAGGAGCTGGACGGGCCGTACCCGCCGATCGTCGAGTCAGAACGCCCGCGCGTCGGGCACCGACATCGCCGGCTACCTCACCGAGAGCCCGGGGTTCAGCACGTTCGTCCGGGACGGCGACGACGTCTACCACGCGTACTCGACGACGTGGCGCGGATTGGAGTTCGTCATGACCTACTACCCGATCCTCGACCACGCCCCGAAGGGGCGCGACGAAGGTAAGGCGTGGCAGCTCTGGATCCGCCGGCACGACGAGTACAACGGCGAGTGACAGGGCGCCTACCGAGGGTTCGCGGGCCGCTCTCGGCACCGGGTCGGATCCTCGTGGGCGCCGACGCCGAGGCGTCGGCCGCGGTCGTCGGCGACTCAGGGGGTGGACGCCGCGAACAGCTCCCAATCGCCGGGGACGCCCCGGAGGTGGACCGTCCCGAGCGGGTCGTAGACCAGATCCGTCCCCGTCGCGAGCTCGCGAACCGTCCGCGTCACGACGATCTGGTCATCGGACGCCTCGCCCAGCACTCGCGCGGCGATGTGCACGCCGATCCCGCCGACGTCCTCCTCCAGGATCTCGATCTCACCTGTGTGGACGGCTGCGCGGATCCGCAGCCCGAGCTGGCCGATCGCATCGATGAGACCGAACGCACATCGGAGCGCGCGCGTCGGGGCGTCGAACGTCGCCAGGATTCCGTCGCCCGTCGTCTTCACCACGCGGCCGTGGAACCGCTCCACCTCCGTCCTGACCGCCCGGTCGTGACGGTCCAGGAGCTTCCGCCATTCGCGGTCGCCCAGGGCCGCGGCTTGCCCGGTGGAATCCACGATGTCGGTGAACAGGACGGTCGCTAGGACGCGATCCACGTTCTGGGCAGCATCCAGCGAGCGGATCTGCTCCTTCGTCCACGCGAACGAGTCCACGTAGCGGGTGGTCGGCGTCTCCCGCGCGGGCTCGTAGGAGAGCAGCACGATCCCCGAGGCGAACGTCCGCGTCTCCCGCAGCCTCATGTGCACGATCCCGGCTCGCTGTCGGAACAGGTGCTTCCCGCTGCCAAGGACGACCGGGTAGACCGCGATCCGGTACTCGTCGATGAGGTCGTGTTCCATCAGCGTGTCGACGAGATCGGCGCTCCCCGACGTCAGGATGTCGCCGCCCGGCTGCTCCTTCAGCCCTCGGACGTCGTCGACGATGTCGCCGCTGAGCAGCGTCGAGTTCTCCCACTCCACGTCCTTCAGGGTCTTCGAAACCACGTACTTCGGGAGCGCGTTGATCCGGTCGGCGAAGCCCAAGTCGCGGGGCGCCGACGGCCAGAACGCCGCCCAGATCTGGTACGTCACGCGCCCCAGGAGGAGCGCGTCGACCGCGAAGAGTTCCTCGATCTTGTAACGCTGCATGTCGTCGGTTGCGTGCTGCAGCGCCCAGGTGTTCTTGCCATCGGGATGCTCGTCGTATCCGGGCGCCTCCATGACGCCGTCGAGCGTCATGAACTCGGATGCGATGAGCCTCCGGATCGAGGACCTCCTCGGATAGCCGTCGAACCCACGTTACCGCTCGCGCGAAGCACGCATGCGCCCGGCGTCGGCCGGACGGCCGCGGCCCCACACTGGACTCGTTCCGATCACGATGGGTGCGCGATACCTGACCGCTAGTCGCTCAGCCTGCCCATGGTCAGATTGACCGTCGTTCCGGTCATCCCGCTCGCCTTGTCGGACGCCATGAAGACCGCCACGTTGGCCATCTCCTCGAGCGTCATGAGCCGTCGCGGGTGGGTCCTGCTCGCGAGCATCTCTTGCCACTGCTCCCAGGTCATCCCCGATGCCTCGCGGCGCGGCTCGAAGGCGTCCTTGATCGTGGGCGTCTCGGGCATGGCATAGGGTCGCAGACCGACGACGCGGATGCCCTGAGGTGCGAGCTCGACGGACAGATCTCGGGTGAGTGCCTCCTTGGCCGCTTGCGCCGGACCGTAGCCTCCCACCAGTGGGAGGCCCTCCCGCGAATGGGCTGCGGTGACGGTCATGATCACCCCCGATCTGTTCGGAACCATCCGCCGGGCCGCCAGGCGCGCGGTCAGGAAGTACGACGTCACGAGGGTCGTGATCGGCAGGGAGAAGTGCTCGACATCGAGGTCGATCAGAGGGACACCCAGGATCTTCGCATTCGGGATGCCGACCGCGTTGAAGGAGATGTCGACGCGCCCCGCCTTGTCGATCACGAGCTGGAGATGCCTTTCCACGGCCTGTTCGTCGAGAGCATCGACCTCCGCCGTCTCGGCGGATCCGCCGGCGGAAACGACTTCCTTGGCGACACCTTCGACGGGTGCCAGGTGGCGCCCGGTGAGGAAGAGATCGGCCCCCTCAGCCGCAAAGGCCCGTGCGACAGCGCTGCCGATCCCGCCTCCGGCTCCGTAGATCACCGCAACCTTGTCCTTCAGCATCATCTCTGGTTCCTTTCTGTCCCCGGTGGTCACACCTGGCCACCTCAATGCAAGTGGAGCCGTCGAAGATCCAGACACCACGACGCCGAGGAAGTGGGCGCGCACCTTCCGCCCAGTTCGCCGGACGGCCGGTGTCGGTACTGCTGGTGGGACGATGAGAGCCAGAGACGTGACGCTAGGGTGGAGAGATGACAACCGACCTGATCACCAGGGCGCGGGCCGGGGACGGCGAGGCGTTCCGAGAGCTGACCGAGCCGTACCGTCGAGAGCTTCAGGTGCACTGCTACCGGATGCTCGGATCCTTCCAGGACGCCGAGGACGCCCTGCAGGACACGCTGCTGGCCGCCTGGCAAGGTCTCGAAGGGTTCGAGGGACGGGCCTCGATCCGCACGTGGCTCTACCGGATCGCCACCAACCGGTGTCTCAACGCGCGTCGTTCAGCCAGCCGACGCCCGGCCAAGGAGTGGGACATCGCCGAGTATGAACCGCCCCAGCCGACCCGGCTCGGCGAGATCGTATGGCTCGAGCCGTTCCCCGACGCCCTCCTCGAGGGTGTGATGGACGTGCCTCTCGGGCCGGAGGCTCGGTACGAACAAGCCGAGTCGATCTCCCTGGCTTTCGTGACCGCTCTTCAGGTCCTCCCGCCTCGCCAGCTCGCCGTGCTGGTCTTGCGCGACGTCCTCGGATTCCACGCGAACGAGGTGGCCGACATGCTCGACTCGACGATCGATTCGGTCAACAGCGCCCTCAAACGGGCTCGCGCCGGCTTGCAGCGCCGGCTGCCGTCGATCGCCGAGCGCGAACCGGCTCCCGCTCCCGACTCACCCTCCGAGCAGGCGATCGTTGCGGAGTTCGTCCGCGCCTACGAGTCCGGCGATCTCGACGACTTGGTCGCCCTGCTCACCGACGATGTCTTCCTCTCGATGCCACCGTTCCCCCTCGAATACGAAGGCCGTGACGTCGTGGCTCGCTTCTACGCAAGCATGATCGGCTCGGGCCGGAGGTTCGACCTCGTACCGACGCGAGCCAACGGTCAGCCGGCGTTCGGGGCCTACCTCCGCGCCTCGACCGGCATCCGCCACGGGACCGGCCTGCTCGTCCTCACCCTCACGGGCGACCGGATCTGCTCCGTCACCCGCTTCGACAACAGCGTGCTTCCATGGTTCGGGCTGCCGCGATCGCTTCCTAGCCGATAGGCAGCTTCCGAGTGCGGCAGGGCGTCGTCGACGTGGTCGGCTGCGTTTCGAGATCGCGTGACGTTCGATCGCACCGTTACGATCGGTCGACGATGTCCTCGGGCCCGCCTTCGGAGCCCCATCCCTGGCACTACGGCCTCCTCGCGAGGAAGCCCGCGTAGCTGTGCCGAGCTCCGTCGCCCTCCTCCGCGGGATCAACGTCGGCGGCAAGAACCTGATCAGGATGCCCGCGCTCAAGGCGTGTTTCGAGGAGAACGGGTTCGACGACGTGGTCACCTACATCCAGAGCGGCAACGTGCTGTTCACCGCTCCCACGACCCCGGCTGCGGAGCTGACGCGGCGCATCGAGGCGATGCTCGCCCAGGCGTTCGACTACGTGCCGACCGTGGTGGTGCGGACCCGGAGACAGATGCGCGCCATCGTCGACCGCGCGCCGAAGGGGTTCGGTAGAGAGCCCGCGAAGTACCGCTACGACCTCATCTTCTTGAAGGAGCCACTCGCCGCAAAGGTCGCCTTGCAGAGCGTGCCGACGAAGCCGGGCGTCGACGCGGCGCATCCCGGTACCGGCGTCCTCTACTTCTCGAGGCTCAGCGCGAAGGCCTCACAGAGCCGCCTGAGCAGGATCGTGTCGTCGCCGATCTACCCGAGCGTGACGATCAGGAACTGGAAGACGACGACGAGGCTGCTGTCGATGATGGACGAGCGGCACACCTGACCCTTCCAGGGTCCCGGAGCCGTCCGGCCTCGGTCATCTCTGCCCGCCCCGCTTCGCGGTCGCCTCGGCGAGGCGCGTCCGGACGACCTTCTTCACGAGCGCCGTCGGCAGCGGCCGGCCGTACTCCAACCGGATCGTCCCCTTCCCGGTGACACGCGACCCGAGCTCGTCCCGGTGCGCGTCGATCGCCTTCGAGCTCATCGGGAAGAAGCTGTAGTGGTCGTCGAACGCGGCGTAGGAGACGAACCCGTGGCCGTCGAGCAGGAAGCCCGGCATGCTGTACGTGATCCCCTCCTCCGCCTCGGGCGCCGCGGCGACGATCGTCTCCCGCAGCTTCTGGAGCGCCGAACGACGTTCCTCCGGGAGGGACTCGAGGTATGCCTCGACGCTCTTCGGTTTCTGCATGGTCACTCCTTCGCGATGTGTCTCGAACCATCATGGCAGCGGCGGCGTCGGCACCTATCGACACTCGGCGGCATGACACGCTCTCCTGACGGCGTCACAACGAAAGAAGGGGACCCACCGAGGTGGATCCCCTTCTCTCTCACAGCCGCGCTCGTGGGTCGCACGGGCGGGCCGGTCCACGACCGAAGTCGATCAGACCTTTGCCGGAACGCCTTCGTAGAAGGCGAGGTCGCCGACCTGACTCGTGCGCAGCTCGGCCCTGTCGGCGATGTGGGCACGGTCCCAGGCAGCGGACACGTCGACCGCATGATCGGCGTCCTTGCGTGTCTCCCAAAGGCTGAGCGAGACGCAGGTCTTGTCGCCGCTGTCGGCCAAACCGTACCGGATGAAGCCGGGCTGGTTCCGGAACTCGCGAAGCATCCCGTCCTGTGCGACGTCTGCGAGCTCCTGGAAGGAGCCTCTCTTGATCTCGTACGTTGCGATGCGAACGTGCTTCATGCGTGGTCTCCTTTGCGTCGTGGCCTCGACCAACCGGGGCCAACGTGAGCCAGATCCGAAGTGGTGTGCGTGCTTCGGGATATCAAGCCTTCGCTGGGACCAGCGATAGGACCGTATCGGTGGAGTCGATCCCCCGTGAGTCCCTCTTCTCCCGCCAGGTACGGGGGTCGCGTCTCCATCGAGTGTACGTCTTTGCCGTACACCCACGACCGGTCCGGCGTTTGAGGGGTACTACTTGTTGGTCGAGGTTCCCATCGACGAGGCGCCCGAACGATCGGCTTTCGCCTTCTTCGCCTGGCGCTTCTCCTTCAGCGACTTGCTCGCCGCGGTCTTCGAGCTCTTCGAACCGCCCTTGTCCTTGTTGGCCATGGTTGCCTCCTCGAGAAGGGAGAGATCCGAGCGCTGAACGTACCACTCTGGGACCCGGCGAGGGAGGGAACAACACTCGGACCCTCGGAGATGCGGAAGGTCAGGAGTAGAACTCGATGATCAACCGCTCTTCGATCGGCACGGGGAGCGGGATCTCGTCGCGCTCGGGCAGGCGAGACATCGTGCCCTGGAGCTGGTCGACGTTCCGGTACAGGTACGGGGGCGGGTCGGGCGAGAGCTCGATCGCCTCGCGCACGTAGACGAAGTTCTTCGCCTTGTCCGAGAGCTCGATCGTGTCCTCGGGCTTGACCTGCGCGCTGGGGACGTCGAGGCGGCGGCCGTTCACCATGACGTGGCCGTGACCGACGAGCTGGCGGGCCTGCCGCTGGGTGAGAGCGAACCCCAGACGGAGGATGACCGCGTCCAGACGCGTCTCGAGCTGGCGGATCAGCTCCTCGCCGGTGACCCCGCTCTTGCGGCTCGCCCGGTCGTAGTAGGCGCGCATCTGGCGCTCGCCCACGCCGTAGATGTGGCGCAGCTTCTGCTTCTCGAGCAGCCGGACCTGGTACTCGGAGATCCTCTTACGGCCGCGCCCGTGCATGCCGGGCGGGTAGGGACGCTTGGCCGACGGGCAGTTGGGGCGCCCACACAGGGGCACGCCAGCCCGGCGGCACATCCGATGACGTGGTCCGACCTTGTCCATAGCGGCCAGCAAGGTTACCAGCGGGAACGTCCGGGCCGGCCGCCCTCGCCGCGCTCGCGATAGGCTCGGCCGCCCCATGGACCTCGCCGATCGGGTCGTCGGAAGCGCCCTCGGGCTCGCGCTCGGCGACGCCCTCGGCGCGCCGTTCGAGTTCTTGCGCGCCCGCAACGTCCCCGACCCGATCCCGGCGCTCGAGCGACCTTGGTTGAGCGAACCCCCGGGCTCGACGACCGACGACACCGCGATGGCGCGGAACCTGATGCGCTCCCTCGCCGCGCAGCAACGATTCGACCCCGACGACCTCCTCGAACGACACCTGGAGTGGTTCCGCTCGGATCCGCCCGACGTCGGCACGCTCACCGGACGCGTCCTGCGCCGGATCGCCGCCGGTGAGGACGCCGCGACCGCGGCCCAGGAGATCTGGAACGAACGAGGGCCCGAGGTCTCGGCCGGCAACGGCTCGGTGATGTACTGCGCGCCGCTCGGGCTCGCCTACGCGAACCGGTCCGACGAGCTCGGCCATCTCGCCCCCGCCCTCTCCGCGCTCACGCACGTCGACGGACGCTGCATGACGGCGGTCCTCGCCGTCACGCTCGGCGTCGCGGCGCTCGTCCGGGGCGAGCCCGCGAGCGACGCGGCCCGGGCTGCGCTCACGGCCGTCGAGGACCTCGAAGGCGGGGAGGAGCTCGAGTTCCTGGTCGAAGCGGTCGGCGGATCGCGAGCGATCGACGGGCCCGATCAGGGGTTCTGCCTCTTCACCGCAGGCGCGGCGTTCCAAGCCCTCGTCCGTCCAGGCGACGTCGAGACCGAGCTCCGGCGCGTCGTCTCGCTCGGCGGCGACACCGATACCAACGCGGCGGTGGCCGGCGCGCTTCTCGGCGCCCGCGACGGCGCGAACGGGCTCCCCGCACCGTGGCTCGAGCGTCTCCGAGACGCCGAGGCGATCCGCGCGGATGCCGAGGCGCTCGTCCCGCTCGCCGGCACCCACTGACCCGAACCGCCGACCCGACAGCACTGCCCGTGAGTTCAACGTGATCGTCGGGAAGGGCCGGTGACCTCGCTACGCAAGTCCGGCGCGTAGCGAACTCGGCTGCTACGGTCCGGCCGACATGGGCGATCGTGAACGGATCCACCGGGAGCGCGTCGCGGCCGGCGCGATCTACGGCACCGTCGTCTACCTCACGATCCTCGTGCTCCTGGAAGAGGATCGCACCGATCCGGAGGACGCCGTCGCGATCTTGGTGGGCACCGCCGTCGTGTTCTGGCTCGCCCACGTGTACGCGCATCTCGTCCCGCGGATCGCGGCGGAGGGTCGGCTGCGCACCGGCCACTTCCTGGAGACGGCCCGGGACCAGGTCGGCATCCTCACGGCGGTCGCGATCCCCGTCGTACCTCTCATCCTTGCGATGCTCGGCCTGCTCGACGACCGAGCGGGGTTGCGGGCGGCGATCGCTGCCGGCGTCCTGTCGCTGGCAGGCTTCGCCGTCCGAGAAGCGCGTGCAGCGGGTCTCGGTTGGGGCCGTTCCCTCGGGATCGCGGCGGTCCTGTTGGCCGCGGGGATCGGGCTCCTCTGGCTCGAGGTCTCGCTGCACTGACGAGGATGCACCGCCGCGGTGACCTCTCCCGCGACCCGCTACGACGTCTTCTCGGCGTGCCCCCCGAACTGCTTGCGCATCGCGGACAACACTCGGTTCGCGAAGTCGGCCTCGGCGCGCGACTCGAACCGGTCGAACAGCGCCGCCGAGAGCACGTGCACCGGCACGCCCTCATCAACCGCCGCCAGAACCGTCCACCGGCCCTCGCCGGAATCCGACACCCGCCCCCCGAACGCCGCCAGCTCCGGGTCCTCGAACGTCGCCGCGGCCGTGAGGTCGAGCAGCCACGACGCCACGACGCTCCCGCGTCGCCACACCTCCGCGATCTCGGGGATGTCCAGGTCGTAGCGGTAGTACTTCGGATCGCGCAGGGGCGTGGTCTCGGCGTCGGCCTCGCGCTCGCCGGCGCCGACCCCCGCGTGCTTCAGCACGTTCAGACCCTCGGCGTACGCGGCCATGAGCCCGTACTCGATGCCGTTGTGGACCATCTTCACGAAGTGCCCCGCACCAGCCGTGCCGCAATGCAGGTACCCGGCCTCCGCGGTCGTCCGGTTGGCATCCGTCCGGCCCGGTGTGCGTTCGGCCGCCCCGACGCCAGGTGCGATCGTCGCGAAGATCGGGTCGAGGTGCCGAACGATCTCGTCCTCGCCGCCGATCATCAGGCAGAACCCGCGCTCGAGGCCGAACACGCCGCCGCTCGTCCCCACGTCGACGAAGTGCACACCCTTCTCGCCGTAGCGCTCGGCGCGGTCGACGTCGTCCCGGTAGTAGGAGTTCCCGCCGTCGATCACGACGTCGCCGGCCTCCATCAGCTCGGCGAGCGCATCCGTCGTCTGCTCGGCGAACGCCGCCGGCACCATCACCCACGCGGCCCGCGGCTTCGACAGCTTGCTCACGAAGTCCTCGAGCGACCCGGTCCCGATCGAGCCCTCGCTCTCCAGCTGGCTCACCGAGTCCGCGTTCACGTCGTAGACGACGACCTCGTGACCGCCTCGCATCAGACCGGCGCGTCAGGTTCGCGCCCATCCGGCCGAGGCCGACCATGCCGAGCTGCATCAGACCACCTCCATCAGTTGTTCGAGCGTCACGCGGGCGACGCGCCGCCCGCGCCCTCGGAGCGACCGCAGGTCGCCGAGCGCCTGCGCATCGATCAGCGTTCCGAACGAGTAGGGCTGGCCGGGGATCGGCAGGTCGAAGGATCGTTCGGCATCCACCACCTGGATGAACACGCCGTTGTTCGCACCGCCCTTGTGGAGCTGTCCCGTCGAGTGCAGGAACCGCGGTCCGAACCCGGTCGTCGTGGCCACGCGGTAGTGGTCGCGGATCGCGACGCGCACGCGCTCGATCGCGTCCTCGGTCTCCGAGGTCCGATCGAGGTACGCGAGGATCGCGACGTAGTCGCCCTCGCCCACCTGTTTGAGCAGCACGCCGAGGTCGTCGAACCCCGGGTCCTCGATCGAGCCGGACGCGAGGATGGCCTTGGTCGCGTCCTTGGCCTCCTGTACGTTCGGCTGGTCGAACGGGTTGATGCCGAGCACGTACCCCGCGATCGCGGTGGCCATCTCCCAGCGGAAGAACTCACCGCCGATCTGCTCGCGGCCGTCGTACGGCAACCGGACGACGGGGTGCCCGAGGTTCTCGAGCTCGTCCAGCCCGCCGTGCTCGCCGATCGCGACGAAGACACGATCCTGTCCGTAGACGTCGGGCGTGCCGAGCGGTTCTCCGACCACGGGCACGATGCCGACGCCCTCCTTGCCGGTCGACTCCGCGATGAGCTGTTCCACCCAGCTGCCGAAGCTCGCGATCTCTTCGGGCAGGGCGATCGTGAGCTTGTCGCGGCCGGCCTTGGCCGACTCGCCCATCATCGCGCCGAGCGTCGCCCCGGGGCTCTGTGCGGCGGGGATCGTGCGTTCGGACGCGGTCTGCATCTCTTCCGCCCGGTCGAGCACCTCGTGGAGCGGCGCGCCGATGAGCGCGGCCGGCACCAGGCCGAAGTACGAGAGCGCCGAGTACCGCCCGCCGATGTCGTCGGGGTTGACGAACACCGCCCGGAAGCCACGCTCGCGCGCCAGCGTCTCGAGCGACGTCCCGGGGTCGGTGATCGCGACGAACTGCGTACCGTTCGGCACCTTGTCCCAGAAGAAGGCGAGGTGGCTGAGCGTCTCGGTCGTCCCGCCCGACTTGCTCGCGACGATGAACAGCGTGGTCCCGAGCTCGAGCTGACCCACCACCCGCTCGATCGTGGCGGGATGCGTGGTGTCGAGCACGATGAGCTCGAGCGCGCCGTCGGCGGCGCCGAACGTGCGCATGAAGACCTCGGGTGCGAGGCTCGAACCGCCCATCCCGAGCAGAACCGCCGTCTCGAACCCGTCGGCCGCCGCCTGGTCGGCGAACGCCACGAGCTCGCCGATCCGCTCGTGCATCAGGTCGGAGACGGTGAGCCAGCCGAGGCGGTTGGTGATCTCGGTCGGGTCGTCCTTCCAGACCGTGTGGTCCCTGCGCCAGATCCGCTCGACCACGCGGTCGCGGTCCATCTGCCGGAGGCGTTCGGAGACCGGGACGAGCATCGTTGACACGGTAATCGTTCCGGTCCCGAAGGGTCGAGGAAGGGCGGTGGCTCGTGGGTATCCACCCTTCGCGCTGGGTCACGCGACGGCCGCGGCGCGGATCGCCCGTGCGGCCGCGGGCGGATCCGGCGCCCCGAAGATCGCGCTTCCCGCCACGAGCACGTCGGCTCCCGCCGCCGCGGCTCTCCCGGCGGTCTCGGGGGCGATCCCGCCGTCGACCTGGATCCGGAAGGGGAGGTCGCGGAAACGTCGGATCTCGTCGGCGCGTTCCACCTTCGAAAGGTGTTCGGCGACGAACGCCTGCCCGCCGAACCCCGCCTTGATCGTCATCACGAGCAGCAGATCGATCCGTTCGTCGAGGAACGGCTCGACGTTCTCGAACTCCGTGGGCCCGTCGACCACGACCCCGGCCTGCATCCCGAGCTCGCGGATCCGGCTCAGGAGCGCCGACGGGTCGCCGAGCTCGACGTGCACGCTGCACAGATCGGCTCCCGCCTCCGCGAGCTGCTCCAGCCAGAACCCCGGATCGGTGACCATGAGGTGACAATCCAGGAACAGGTCGGTGTGCTTTCGGATCGAGGCGACCACGGGGGGGCCGATCGACAGGTTCGGCACGAAATGGCCGTCCATCAGGTCGACGTGGAGCCAGTCGGAGTCGGCCCGAACCCGCTCGATCTCGTCGGCGAGCACGGCGTAGTCCGCGGCCAGGATCGAGGGGGCGATCAGGACGTCGTCGGGCACGGGCGTAGTGTGCCCCACCCGCGACGCCCCCGCTTCGAGGCGGGTCTCGACCGCCAAGGCCGGGTGTGTAACGCTCGGGCCGGCACCGGGACGAGTGTCCATCGACGGTTCGAGGGGAGATTCGGGATGGACGACCTGATCAAGGTCTACGGCGCCGGCTGGTGCCCCGACTGCCGAAGGGCGAAGCGGTTCCTCGGAGACCAACGGATCCCGTTCGAGTGGCACGACATCGAGGTCGACCCCGACGGCGTTCGAACGGTGCAGGAACGCAACGACGGGAACGACATCATCCCGACGATCATCTTCCCGGACGGGTCCCATCTGTCCGAACCGTCCAACGAGGAGCTGGCCGAGAAGATCGGCCTCGAGCGCACCGCGATGATGCACGTCTACGACCTGATCATCATCGGCGGTGGCCCGGCGGGGCTCACGACCTCGATCTACGCCGCTCGGGAGAACCTGCAGACCCTGGTGATCGACAGCAAGGGCCTCGGTGGTCAGGCCGGCGTCACGGAACGACTCGACAACTACCCGGGCTTCCCCGAGGGGATCGGCGGCGCCGAGCTCGCCGACCGGATCGTGTTGCAGGCGCAGCGCTACGGCGTGGAGATGCTCCAGGCGGTCTCCGTGAAGTCGATCACGAGCGACGGCGAGGAGATCGACGTCGAGACCGCGACCGGCGACCACTACCATTCGCGTGCCGCGCTCATCGCGACCGGCTCGACGTACCGGATGACCGGCGCGCCCGGCGAGGGCGATCTGATCGGCGCCGGCATCCACTTCTGTGCGACGTGCGACGGGCCGTTCTACCGGGGCGCGAACCAGCTCGTCGTGCTCGGCGGGGGCAACAGCGGGCTCGAGGAGGGTCTGTTCCTCACCCAGTTCGTCGACAAGGTCACCATCGTGCAGCGGGCCGATCGCCTGACGGCCAGCAAGCTGCTCCAGGACAAGGTGATGGTGACGCCGAGGATAGAGGTCCTGCTCAACCGCGAGGTGGTCGAGTTCAGACCCAAGGACGACGGCAGCGGCAAGCTCGGGGCCGTCGTGCTCGAGGACCGGGAGTCCGGTGTCACCGAGGAGCTGCATCCGGCAGGAGCCTTCGTGTTCATCGGACTGGACCCGAACACCGGGTTCGTGAAGGGCTCGGTCGACCTGGACGACCGAGGCCTGATCGTGACGGACATGGGGCTCCAGACGAGCATGCCGGGCGTGTTCGCGGCCGGGGACGTGCGGTCCGGCTCGACCAAGCAGCTCGCATCGGCGGTCGGCGAGGGCGCCGCGGCCGCGATCGGCATCCGCAGGTACCTGGAAGCCCTTGATGCCAAGCCCACGCACATGGTGTGAAGGGACACGTGCCGAAGGAGCGAGCCACAGGAGTGAGCCAAAGGAGGCAGATGGAACCGAAGGAGATCTTCGAGCTCATCATCAAGGCGGACGAGAAGCTGAAGTACGCACACGAGGACAACCGCGGCCTGCGCAAACAACAGGCTCGCGCTCTGCTCGTGCAGGCCCGCGAGGCCGCCGTCGAGATCGGCAACGACGCGCTCGTCCAACAGGCGGACACGCGGTTGACGGATCTCGGAGGGACGGACCAGCCGGGCTAGGGAGTCGCTCGCCAGTCCCGGAACGCGTCGAGGAGGGCCGCGCGCGCGTCGGGCGCGATCTGCTCTTCCGTCATCATGCCGGTCAGCCGGATCGTGATCCGGAACTGCTCCAGGTACGTAGTGCACCCCTCGCACCCGGAGATGTGCTCGTCGAAGCGCGCGCGTTCGTCGGCCGGCATCGAACCCTCGAGGTAGTCCGTGATGAGCTCGACCAACTCGATGCAGGTCACGTGCCCTGCTCCTTCTCCGGTCGGAGATAGCTCTCGAGCGCACGCCGAACCTTGGCGCGTGCGCGGTGCAACAACACCCGTTGATTGGTCTCCGAGATGTCGAGAGCGTTACGGACCTCGGACGACGGCCATCCGAGGACGTCGCGCAACCGGATCACCTCGCGCTGGTTGGGTGGCAGCGCCTCGATCGCTCGCGAGACCTCCGTCAGTACCTCCTTCGAGAGCAGCCGCTCCTCGGGGGTGGACTCCCACCCCACCGGGGGTTCGGCCCAGGCCCCGGGGGACAACGGGTGGCCCAGCGGGAAGAACCGATCCGGGTCGACCGAGGACTCACCGTCCGGGTCGGCCGCCCAGACCGAGGAGAAGGGCAGACTGCGGGCTTCCCGCTGCCCGCGAGTCTTCGCCGTGTTCACGAGGATCCGGAAGATCCACGTTCGCAGCGACGACCGGCCTTCGAAGCCATCGAGCCCCTTCAAGACGCCGACCCACGCGTCCTGCACGACGTCTTCCGCGACGGCGTTGGTCGAGACGTACATGCGCGCGATCCGCAGCATCGCGGGCTGGTACCGCTCGACGAGCATCATGAACGCGGTCTCGTCCCCACCTCGGAGCGCCGCGACGAGCGCGAGGTCCTGCTGCGACGCGGAGCTCATCCGGCCATGCTAGGCCGAACGGGGAATCAGCCGGGCCGCGCGGCGCCCACGAAGCTGTCCCAGTAGACCGAGACGACCGACACGACGCTGCCCGTCTGCGGCGAGTGGATCATCTGACCGCCCCCGACGTACATCCCGACGTGCGAGATGGGGCTGTAGAAGAAGAGGAGGTCGCCGGCCTGCAGGTCCGACTGGGCGACGTGTGGGAGCGACGCGTACTGCGAGGCCGACGAGTGCGGCAGGTACACGCCCGCATGCGCCCAAGCCCACATCGTGAAGCCCGAGCAGTCGAACCCCGTTTCCGGGCTGGTCCCGCCGTACTGGTACGGCGTCCCGATCACCGAGTACGCGGCCTGCAGGACGGTGGCGACGTTGGGGTTCGGCGCCGGCGGCGGCGGGATCGGCGAAGTATCCACCCCGGTCGATCCGGTGGCGGCGGCCTCGGCGGCCGCCTGCGCCTGGAGCGCGTCGTGATACTGGCGGTCGAGCGTCTCGAACAGGTCACGGGCTTCGGCGACCCGCTCCTCGATCTGGTCCTGCTTGGCGGCGAGGTCGTCGACGATGCCCCGGCGTTCCTCCGCGGTCGCCGCGAGCTCGGCGGCGGTCCATCGGGCGTCCTGCCGAGCGAGCTCGGCATCCAGCGCGAGGTCCGAGTCCGCCTGGGCCATGCTCCCGATGAACTCGAGCCGGTCCGAGAAGTCGGCCATGGACGCCGAGTCGAACAGCAGCGCGATCTGCGAACCCACGCCCTGATAGGCCCGGGCGGCGCTCGAGTTCAGGCGGGTGGTCGCTCGGTCCGCCGTCGCCTGGGCCGTCTGAGCTTCGGCGCGCACGTCTGCGAGTCGGGCCTGCACCTCTTGGAGCCGGAGTTGTGCCTGGTTGTACTGCTCCACCATGAGGCTGAGCTCTTGGTTGAGCGAGTCGAGACGTGCCTTGGCGCGCTCGACCTCCTCACGGCTCGGGGCCGCGGAGGAGAGTGTTGCTGCACCTACCGTCGCCGAGGTGGCGAGGAGCACGGCGATGGAGAGCCGTGCGACGAGGTGCGTGCGCCTTCCGGTCATCATCCTCCGGGCAACAGAACGGGCTGTCTTCCGACAGCCCGCGCTGGAGGCTACCGGAGAACCGGAACTCAGGCAACAACCGGGTGCTTCTCGATGCAACGAGGCCTGTCGGGACGGCGGGACTTGAACCCGCGACCTCAGCGTCCCGAACGCTGCGCGCTACCAAACTGCGCCACGTCCCGTGGGGGATGAGTCTACCGGCTGGGCCCGTCCACGCCCGCCCCGGTAGCATCGAAGACCGGGAACGCCGAACCGGCGACGCGCTCGAAGGGAGGCACCGGTTGAGGATCGCCGAGATCTGTCCTCCGTGGATCGCCGTCCCGCCGAAGGGCTACGGGGGGATCGAGTGGGTCGTGGCGCTGCTGGCGGACGGGTTGGCCGAAGCGGGTCACGACGTCACGCTGTTCGCGACCGGCGACTCGCAGACCAAGGCTCGCCTCGAGTACGTCTTCGAGCAAGCTCCGGGGTCGGCCGCGATCAACGACATCGTCCTCGACACCACCCACACGTTGTTCAGCCTCCAGCACGCCGCGGAGCGGTTCGACGTCCTGCACGTCCACTCGCCGTTCTCGACGCTCGCGGCGTCGGTGGAGACCGGGGTCCCCACGGTCCACACCCTCCATGGATCGTTCGTACCGGAGATGACGCGGCTGTACTCCTTCGTCGCTCACCGAGCCTGGTTCGTCGCGATCAGCGAGGCGCAGAAGCGGTTCAACGAAGACCTTCGCTACGGAGGTGTCGTCTACAACGGCATCGACATGAGCTCCTATCCCCTCCAACAGGAGAAGGAGGACTTCGTCCTGTTCCTCGGTCGCGCCGCCCCGGAGAAGGGGTGGCGGCGCGCGATCGACGCCGCCGTGGCGGCCGGCGAACGGCTCGTGTCGGCCGTCAAGATCTCCCACCCCACCGAGCAGGAGGAGTGGAAGAACAACGTGGAGCCGATCCTCCCCTCGGACTTCGAGGTGCTCGGCGAGATCACGCTGGAGGAGAAGGTGAGCCTGTTGCGTCGGGCCAAAGCGGTGCTGTTCCCGATCGACTGGCCGGAGCCGTTCGGTCTCGTCATGACCGAGGCGATGGCCTGCGGGACGCCGGTCATCGCGACGCCGCGGGGCTCGGTCCCCGAGGTCGTCGAGGACGGCGTCACCGGTTGGATCGTCGACGTCGAGGACTATCCCGCGCAGGCCGCCGATCGCTTGACCCGTCTGTCGGAGATCGACCCGCTCGCCTGTCGGGACCGCGTCCAGCGCCTGTTCTCCAAGGAGGCGATGGTCGCCGGGTACGAGAAGGCCTTCGAGCGAGCCGCGTCCGCATCCTGATCGATCCGCCTTCGGAGGAACCGCCAGGACCCGAAGACGTCTCAGCGGGCATACCATGCTTCGACCGGTCCGAAGGAGGCCCCACATGTCCGGTGGGCGTCGTCGCCGCCCGTCCGTCCCGATCCTGCTCGCCGTCGCCCTGATGGCGACCCTGTTCGCCGCTCCGGTCGGAGCTGCCGGGACGACGCCGACCCTGCGGCTGTTCGTCTCGTCGACGCAGATCACCGTCGAGCGCAATCGTCACGGGTTCGTCTCCATCGACCCCGGCGCGTGGGTGACCCCGGTGACCGACGACTTCGAGCTGTGGGTGAGTCGCCCCGACTACGACACGCCCATCACGATCAAGCAGGTGGACGCGGACACGAAGGCCGTCCTCCGCACGTTCTCGGCGAAGAACCTCGAGGGCTGGACCGGCCTCAAGGGGTTCGGGCACTACGCGGTCGAGGATGCGAACGGCGAGATCGTGCTCAGAGGGACCGTCCCGTTCTGCCCCAACTCGTGGCGGCGCGAGCGGCTGTCCGACGACGGTCCCATCGCCCCCGACTACCCCGGATCCTGTGGCGCAGGGTTCGCGGCGCCCTTCACCAAGGGATCGATCTGGGGGCTCGATCTGGGATGGGCGACACCGGTCGTCGGGGGCTACGACCAGGGGTTCGCATGGAAGGCCGACGGGCGCCACTACACGGTCAGGTTCTCGATCGATCGTGCGTGGATGGATCTGTTGTCGATCGCACCCGGGGACGCCATGGCCGAGATCCACGTGACGGTGGTCGACCGAGGGACGCTCGCGGCCGAGGAGCGGAGCGCGCAGGCGGCGCCCACCGATCAGCCGTATCCGAGCGTTCCGGTCGTGACCGACCCCGATCCGGATGCCCTGCCCGATCTCCTGTCGACGCCGGCCTACTCGATGCAAACGTACTCGCGGCGGGGCCATGACTATCTGGGGTTCGCGGCCACCGAGTGGAACGCTGGACCCGGGACCTTGGTGGTCGAGGGCTTCCGCGGTCCGGATGAGACGTCGATGGACGCCTTCCAGTACTTCATCCTCGACGGGGGGGCCGTGGGCAAGTCGCCGATCGGCGAGCTGGAGTTCCATGCGGGAGGCGGACACAACCACTGGCACTTCGAGGAGTTCACCCGCTATTCGTTGCTCGACGGGGAGTCGCGGGAGATCCTGATCAGTGGCAAGCAATCGTGGTGCCTGGTCAACACGGACGCGCTCGACCTCACGGTCCCGAACGCGAACCTGTTCGGGCGCAAAGGTGATCTCAGCTCGGCATGCGGTGGTCACGGCGCGCTGTGGATCCGGGAGGTCCTGGACGTCGGATGGGGTGACACGTACACGCAGTACCAGCGCGGACAGGCATTCGACATCACCGACCTGCCGAACGGCGCGTACTACGTCCGCGTCCACGTCAACCCCACCGGCTCGATGCTCGAGACCGACACGACGAACAACGTCGAGGATCGGCTGATCCGGCTGCGCGGCACGCCCGGTCATCGGCGGGTGGTCGTGCCCCCGTGGCACGGCATCGACACCGAGAACTTCTGCGACTACTGCGGCTGAGCGTTCGACCGCGGCCGGCCCTCGTCCGCGCGGGCCGGGCGGAGCTCCAACAGGGTGGCCTCGGGCGGACACAGGAACCGGAAGGGCGCGTACTTGCTCGTCCCCAGCCCCGGCGAGACGTGCAGGAACGAGTCCCCCAGCCGGATCAGACCCGACACCAGGCGCCGGGGCAGGTGCGAGTTCGTGACCAGCGCGCCGATCAGCGGGAAGCGGACCTGCCCGCCGTGGGTGTGCCCCGCAACGAGGAACCGGTAGCCGCAGGCCACGATCTCGGGCGCCGAGTCCGGCGAGTGCATCACCGCGATCCCGAACGCCGACGGCGCCCCCCGTGGCGCGACGCGCAGGTCCTGCCGGCCGATGTGCGCGTCGTCCAGCCCGAGCAGCTCGACGGGGAGGCCGTCCAGGTCCAGCTCGTCGCGTAGGTTCGTGAGGTCGCGCCAGCCGTCCGCGGTCAGCATCGTCCGAAGCTCGTTCGCTCGCCCCCTGCGAGCGCGTCGCGGCGTGCGGCGGTGCTGGGGGAGGAAGTAGCGGATCGGGTTCTTCGGCCGGGGGACGTAGTAGTCGTTCGAACCCAGGACGAACCAAGAGGCGAGTCGCCCGCGCGTGGGTCGAACGGCGGCGACGGCCGCTTCGACCGCCTCGGGCTCGGCCAGGAAGTCACCCGTCACCACGGTGACGTCGGCGGCCGGGAGCGACGCGAGGAAGGCGGTCTTGCGCCGATCGAGGCGGACCACGTGCAGGTCGGATAGGTGCAGCACCGTGAGGGCCTCGGGACCGTCGGCCGGTAGGATTGCCAGATCGCGGCGGACGAGTCTGAACGCTCGCCGTTCGACGAAAACGCCGTAGACCACGCACAGCACGGCGATGCCCGCGATCGCGAGCAGGATGCGGAGGAGCACGGGAGGGGAGTCTACGTGGGCGACCCCACGCTGAAGGAGCAGGTGCACGAGCAGATGACGGCGGCGCTTCGGGCCGGCGACAAGCTTCGGCTCGGCGCTCTCCGCATGCTCGCCGCCGCGATCACGAATCGCGAGAAGGAGATCCTCCACGAGCTCTCCGACGACGAGGTTCGAGAGGTGGCGGGCAAGGAGGTCAAGAAGCGCAGCGAGTCGATCGAGGCGTTCGGGTCCGCGGGTCGCACAGAGCTCGCCGAGAAGGAGCGGGCCGAACGCGAGATCCTCCAGCCCTTCGCCCCCGAGCAGCTCTCGGACGCGGAGGTCGACGCGCTGATCGATGAAGCGATCTCCTCGACGGAGGCGAGCTCGATGAAGGAGATGGGCGCGGTGATGGGTGCCGTGATGGCCTCGGCCAAGGGCAAGGTCGACGGCTCGCTCGTCCAGCGGAAGGTGCGGGAGCGTCTGGGCGGCTGAGCCTCACAGTAGGTGGCGCGGCAGGAGGCCCGACGACCGAGCGGGAGCACGGTCGCCTCCGTCGCCACCGTCGTTCCCGTTCCCGTTCCCGTTCCCGTTCGCCGTTGCCGTTGCCGTTGCCGTTGCCGGTCCCGTTGGCCGGCTCGAGCGCGCCGACGTAGATCGTGACCGTCGAACCGACGTCGACCACCCTGGAGCCGTCGCCGATGGGGATCTGATCCACCACGATGCCTTCCAGGTGCTTGTCCTGGACCGGGACTCGTTCGATCGCGGCGATCAGCCCCACCAGTTCGAGCCGATGCACGGCCGCCGCCTGGGTGAGTCCGGTCACGCCGGGGATGACGACGGGCTCACCCTTGCCGTTGCTGACCCCGAGCGTCACCGCGCTGCCGAGACGGAGCCGCGCGCCCCCACCCGGCGACTGTGTGAGGACGGTGCCGGCCGGCTTGAACGAGTCCACCTCCCTGCGGATCGGCGTGAGGTTCGCCTTCGCGAGGATCCTCTCCGCCTCCTCGACCTGCAGACCGACGACGTCCGGGACCGGACCGCTCTCGGGCGGTGGCGGCGCCTCGAACCCCTGAACCGGGAAGCCCTGCATGGCTCGCACCATGAAGTCGTGCCAGATCGGCGCGGCCACGGTGCCACCGAACACCGAACCCCCGTAGAAAGAGTCCATCGGGACCTGACCGTTCGCGAAGCCCACCCACACCGCCGTCGAGACCTGCGGCGTGTAGCCGGCGAAGTACACGTTCGTGTAGTCCTGCGCGGTTCCCGTCTTGCCCGCGACCGGGCGGCCCGGGAGGTTCGCCGCCGTGCCGGTCCCACAACACACGACGCGCTGCAGCATCGCCGTGACCAAGTGGGCGATCTCCGGTTCGATCACCTGCTCGCACTGGAGCTCGTGCTGGTAGAGGACGCGTTCGTCCTTCGGGGCGTCCTTCGGGGCGTTCGCGAACTCGACGCGCCGAACGGCCCACGCGTTGCAGCGCTTGCCGTCGTTGGCGAGCGTGGCGAACGCCGCCGCCATATCCATCGTCGGGACCTCCTCGACGCCGAGCGTGATCGAAGGCACCGCGTCCAGGCCCACCGTGATCCCCATCCGGTTCGCGACGTCGACGATGTGCTCCGGGCCCACCTCCAGGGCGAGCTGCGCGAACACGACGTTCACCGAGTTCTGCGTCGCCCCCCACAGATCCAGGTAGCCGCCGTCGCCGGCGCCCTCGGCGTTGCTCACGCAGCCGCTCGCGCTCCTCCACCCCTCGAGGTTGCAGAGCGGTGACTTCGACGAGTACACCTTGCCCTGCGGGAAGCCCTGCTCGAACGCCGCCACGAGCGTGAACGGCTTGAACGCCGAACCCACCTGCCGCGTCCCGCGCCACACGAGGTCGTACTGGTCGCGGTTGTAGTTCTTCCCCGAGAGCATCGCCTTGATCGCGCCGTCGGTAGCCCGCACCGAGACCAGCGAGACGTCCGGGCTGTTCTTCTCCGGGTGGATCGCGGTGCTCGCGTCGACCGCGTCCTGCGCGTAGTCCTGCCACGCGGGGTCGAGCGACGTGTAGATGTTCAGCCCTCCCTGATACAGGGTGTGGACCCGCTGGATCCGCCGTTGCCCGAACCGGTCGAACTCCCCATCTGCGTTGTCCAGGATCAGGTTCCGGATGTAGTACACGAAGAAGGGCTCGACCTTCTGCTTGAACATCCCGACGTCCTTCGCGATGCCGAGCGGCTTGGCCTGTGCCTTCGCGGCCTCGGCCGGTTCGACCCAGCCGAGCTCCACCATGCGATCGATCACGAGGTTCCGTCGAGCCCTCGCGGCATCCCTGTGGGTGACGGGGTCGTACGCGCCGGGGGCCCTGATCACGGCGGCGAGCAGGGCTGCCTGCTTGAGGGTGAGGTCCTTCGCCCTGGTGTGGAAGTAGGTCTGGGCCGCCACCTCGATGCCGTACGCGCCGTTCCCGTAGTACGCCTCGTTCATGTACAGCTCGAGGATCTCGCGCTTCGAGTACTTGCGTTCGACCCTGATGGCGAGCGCCGCCTCCTGGAACTTCCGCGCGAAGGTCTGCTTCGGGGAGTCGATCAGCACGTTCTTCACCAGCTGCTGTGTGAGCGTCGAGCCCCCCTGCTCGATCTCGCCCGCGATGAGGTTGGTGATCGCGGCCCGCATCAGGGAGGGGAAGTTCAGGGCGCCGTGGTCGTAGAAGGAGTCGTCCTCGATCGCGATGACCGCGTTCTGCGCCACCGGGGCGATCTTGCCGATCCGGACGTACCGGCGGTTCTCGTCCAGGTAGATCTCGGCGAGGACGCTGCCGTCCGAGGCGTAGATCGTCGAGCTCTGCGGCAGGTGCGGGATGCCGGCCCTCCCGACGCCCGCCGCGTCGAGTCGTTCGCGGAACGCGTTCACGCCGGCCCCGGCGGCCCCGAAGATCGGGAGCAGGGCGAGCGCGAGCACCGCAGCGAACCCCGCCATCACGAGGATCAGCACGAACGGCACGAGAGGCGCGATCGCCCGGCGGGGGCGGAGTTCGGGGACCCGCACCGTCTCGACAGGAGGCCGGATGGGTCGGTCGCGTCTCTGGCGGTGCCGCGGGGGGGCCTGCATGTGGGAGCAAAAGGATAGCCCGTCGGCATACGGGTACGATGAACCCCGCCCAATGCGCCGTGCCGGTCTGTTCCTGCTGTTCAGCGCGCTGTTCAGCGCGCTGGTGTGCATGGCCCCGATCGGCGCGGGGGCTCAGCAGGAGACGCCGTCCGTGCTGGTCGCGAAGGTGGAAGGCTCGATCGACCGGACGCTCGGTTCCTACCTGTTGGATTCGATCGAGGACGCGGAACGCGCGGGTTCGACGCTCGTCCTGCAGCTCGACAGCGCGGGCACGCTGGACGAGGATGCCGTCCTGCTCGCGGAGCGCATCCACGACGCGAGCGTCCCCGTGATCGTGTGGGTAGGCCCGGCTCCGGCCAAGGCGGCGGGTGCGGGCCTCCTGTTCCTCTATGCGGCGAGCCTCGGCGCCGTCGCGCCGGGGGCCGGTATCGGTCCGCTCGAACCGCTCGATCTCTCGGGTGCCGAAGCCTCGGTCCCCCGGGCCGCGCTGGAGGACCTCGCGACCGGTTGGGTGCTGGAGCGAGGGCGCGAGACCCCGCTGTCGTTCCCCGAGCGACCGATCCCCGCGCGGGCGGCGCTCGACGGGAACATCGCGAGCGTCGCGGCCGGCTCGCTCCCCGAGCTGCTCGAGGAGCTGGACGGGCGAACCGCCGGAACCGCCGATGGCGACGTGACGCTCCGGACCAAGATCGCGACCTCCGAGAGCGAACAGCGCGTCACGGTGCGATTCACCGATCTCGGGCCGATCGACCGCGTGCTCCACGCCGCCGCCTCCCCGACCTGGATCTACGTCCTGCTCGTGCTCGGGCTCGCCGCGATCGCCTTCGAGGCCACGCAGCCGGGGTTCGGCTTCGCGGGATTCAGCGGGGTCGCCATGCTGGCACTCGCCGTCTACGGTCTCACGGCCGTGCCGTTCTCTCCGCTCGGCCTCGCGCTGCTCGTGGGGGGGATCGGCCTGCTCACGCTCGACGTCCGGCTCCGAACGCTCGGCCCGCTCACGGTCGTCGGGATGCTCGCGTTCGTCGTTGGATCGATCCTCACCTTCGCGGGCGTCGCCGACGAGATCGACGTCTCGCCGTGGCTGATCGGGTCGTTCGCGGTTGCGGTCTTCCTGTACTGGGGTTTCGGACTGACCGTCGCGGTCCAGTCCCGCGAACGCCTCACATCGACCCAGCGCGGGCTGGTCGGGCTCGTCGGGGAGGCCCGGGGTGAGCTCAAGCCCGACGGCCCCGTCTTCGTCAAGGGCGCGCTCTGGCGCGGCCGAAGCTCGGACGGACCCATCCCCGCGGGCAGCAGGGTGCGGGTGCGCGGGGTCGACGGCCTGATCCTGCGCGTCGAGCAGGAGCCCCCACCCGCGGCCGGCCCGGACCCGGCCACCGGTGCCTGAGACCATCCTCGGGGCCTTGTTGCGATTCCCTGCGTATCCGCAGCACCCCGCAACCAGCGGAATCCCCGCGACGTTCAGTTACGAAAGACCTATCGAGACCTCGAGAGGAGAACGACCGCGGTGGCCGAACGGATGCGCGCGGGCTGGACGTGGGGATGGCAGTTCGACGGAGCCTGCAGGGGCGAGGATCCGTCCCTGTTCTTCGCGCCCGGCTACTTCGAGAAGCGTGAGGAGAAGGCCGCGCGCGAGGTGAAGGCCAAGGCCATCTGCACCGAGTGTCCGGTCCGCGAGCCGTGCCTGGAGTACGCCCTGCGGATCAGGGAGCCGCACGGCATCTGGGGTGGTCTCAACGAGTACGAACGACGTCAGCGGCTGCGCCAACAGGCGCTCCAGGCGGGTTAGGCCCCGGTCTCGAGCCGTATCTGCCACCATCTCCACGGTCCGACCGCAGTCCGACCCGACAGGAGGTCGCCGTGATCGAGGAGCGTCTCGCCGAACTGGGCATCATCCTCCCGCCGGCCCCCCAACCCGTCGCGTCCTACATCCCGGTGAAGGTGGTGGGCGATCTCGCGTGGGTCGCGGGGCAGATCCCGATGCAGGACGGCGCGGTGACGGTTGCGGGCAAGGTCGGCGGCGAGGTGACCATCGACGACGCGAACGCCGGGGCACGTCGGTGCGCGCTCCAGGCGCTCGCGGCGCTCCAGGCCGCGCTCGGGACGCTCGATCGCGTGAAGGGCATCGTGAAGCTCGACGTGTTCGTCGCGTCGGCCACCGGGTTCACCGATCACCCCAAGGTGGCGAACGGAGCGAGTGATCTCCTGGTCGAGGTCTTCGGGGACGAGGGCAGGCATGCCCGCGCCGCGGTGGGCGTGCCGGAGCTCCCGCTCGGAGCGGCCGTGGAGGTCGCGCTCCTGGTTCAGGTGGGCTGAGTCGACGAGCGCTCCTCGCCGTCGCGGGTCCTCCTCGCGAACCGGAGATCGCCCGAGCGACGTGTCACGCCGGTCCGATCGAGATGCTCGAGCAGCGGGACCGCGTACTTCCTCGTCGTACCGAGGCCCTCCCGCAACGCGCTCACGGTGATGCCGGCGTCCCCCGCCTCGCGAACGGCCGCCTCGGCTCGTTCGACGAGCTCGCGTGTCAGCACGAGGTCGGGCGAGATCCGGACGAGGCCACCGGAGCGCACCGCCGCATCCACGACTCGGCCGGAGAACCCCGCCGCTCGGAGCTCGGCGATCGACGGCGGCGTCGGTTCGGCGCGCCGTACGACCTCGACGAGCCGGGGCCCGTCCTCACCCGCATCGGACGCGATGGGATCCCAGCCGCACGAAGGCTCCCTCTCGCACGAGCCCGCCCTCCCCGTCGAGCCGTCCGATGACGGCGTCGGCGACGCCCGCATCCCGCGGAGCGCCGGCCGAGGCGAGCAGGTCTACGATCCATCGGCGGACGGTCTCGACGTCTTCTCCGGCCGCGGCGGGCTGGGCGGCGTGGGACGTGGCGAGCCGAGCCCGGAGCGCCGATCCGATCTCGTCGAGCAGGTCCCGATCGAGCCACCATGCGCCGAGGCGCACGGCGCCGTCCACGTCCGCGGGCGTCATCCCGAGGATGGATCGGAGATCGTCGGCCCGGATGGCCCGCCGTTCGACGACCAGGAGTGAGGGGAGCTGTTCGCGCGATGCCCGAACCCGGGCGTCGAGCCGGCGCGTGGGCTCGGGTCCCGCGCGTCGCGGCGGCGCCGCGTCGAGGACGACACCGCCGGCGACGGTCTCGCGTCGCCCGGATTCGCGCAGGACGAAGCGATCGCCGACATCGAGGACCAGGGGTTCGGCGAGCGCGATCCGGGCGAACGCACCGTCCCGCGGAACCTGCCGGACGTCGTAGAGGCGGATCCGCGCGTCGCGCTCGGCCGCGCCCGCGTGCAGCTTGAACGCCCCCCGTGACGTGAGGGCTCGGTCGAGTGACCGGACGGGTTCGATGCGCGCTTCGAGGACGTCGGTGGCGAGCCACGCGCCCGGATGCGACAGGACCTCGCCGCGCGCGATCCGCGCACGGTCGACGGACAGGCTCGCCGCCACCCGCGACACGGGGCGCGCGACCCCGACGCGGCGGTGGTGCGTCTGGAGGCCGCGGATCCGCGCTCGCGCCCCGGACGGGAGCACCTCGACGTCCTCGCCGGTCGCGACCGGCCCGCCGCTGAGCGTTCCGGTCACGACGGTCCCGGTTCCCTTGATCGAGAACACGCGGTCGACGAACAGGCGGGGCCGGCGGTCTCGTTCGGGTTCGGGGGCGCGGGCGAGCATCTCGTCGAGCGCGGCGACCAGGTCGTCGAACCCCTCGCCGGTGGTCGATGAACACGCGACCACGCGCGCGTTCTCGAGGGCCGTCCCGGCCACCCGCTCGGCCACGTCGGTTCGGGCGCGTGCCAGGCCGTCGCGATCGACGAGGTCCAGCTTGGTGAGCGCGATCACGGCGCCGTGCACGCCGAGGACGTCGACGATCTCCAGATGCTCCTCGGATTGCGGCTTCCACCCCTCGTCCGCGGCGACCACGAACAGCACGAGGCGGACGGGCCCGACCCCCGCCAGCATCGTCCGAACGAAACGCTCGTGCCCGGGTACGTCTACGAACCCGAGCTCGCGACCGGACGGGAGCGTGGACCAGGCGTACCCGAGCTCGATCGTGAGCCCCCGGCGCTTCTCCTCGTCGAGGCGGTCCGGGTCCGTACCGGTGAGCCGCATGACGAGGCTCGATTTCCCGTGGTCGACGTGACCCGCGGTCGCGACCACGGCCGGAGGTGCGCCGACCACGGCCGGTGCCGCGGCGCCCGTGCCGGCTCCTGATGCGTTCGTTCCCTCCGAGGCCGTGCTGCCGGACGCCGTGGCGCCCGGGCGCTCAGTCATCGGGGAGGTCGTCGCCCTCGAGCGCGTAGCGGACGGCGCGAACGAGATCGGGGAGCGCGTCGCGGGGGACCGTCCGGAGATCGAGCAGGATCCCGCGCTCGGTGACCCTGCAGGACACCGACGGCGACCCCGTGCGGAGCCGCGCCGCCATCGCGTTCGGATCCGGAACCCGCACCTCGACGCCGAACGACGGGATGCCCGTTCCCGGTAGCGCCCCACCGCCCACCGCCGACTGACACGCGATCACGTGCGCGCCTTCGAGGTCACCGTCGAGCGCCATCGCGAGCTCGTCCGCGCGGTGACGGACCTCCGCGGGCGGTTCGCGGAGCATCTTCCACACGGGGAGGTCGCCGCCCTGACCCAGCGCGTGTTGCACGAGAACGGCTTCGAGCGCCGCCACCTGCATCTTGTCGACCCGAACCGCGCGCGCGATCGGATGGCGGCGGAGGCGCTCCACCAGATCGGCGCGCCCGAGGACGATCCCGGCCTGCGGGCCGCCCAAGAGCTTGTCCCCCGAGAACACCACGAGATCGGCGCCGTCCGCGAGGGCCGCCGTCGCGTTCGGCTCGTCCGCCGCCCAGCCCGGCGCCCGGTCGAGCAGACCCGAGCCCAGGTCGTACAGGAACGGGACCTTCGCGCGGCGCGCGAGCACGGCGAGGTCCTTCGCGCTCGGCGCGGAGGTGAACCCGACGACGCGGTAGTTGCTCGGATGCACCTTCAGGATCAGCGCGGTCTTGTCCGACAACGCCGAACGGTAGTCCGTCGCGCGCGTGCGGTTGGTCGTGCCCACCTCGACGAGCCGGGCCCCCGAGGCCGCCAGGATGTCGGGGATGCGGAACTCGCCTCCGATCTCGATCAGCTCGCCGCGCGAGACCAGCACGCCCTTCCCTCGCGCGAGCGATGCGAGCGCGAGCAGCAGCGCGGCGGCACCGTTGTTCACCACCAGCGCATCATCGGCCCCCGTCATCGAGGCGAGGAGCACCTCCGCGCGCGCCGAACGCCGACCTCGCGCCCCCGACTCCCGGTCGATCTCGAGGTCGACGTAGCCCTGACCGGCTCGCGCCGCCGCGTCGGCCGCCCGCCTGGGGAGCGGCGCCCGGCCCAGACCCGTGTGGAGCACGACGCCGGTCGCGTTGATCACGCTCACGAGGCCGACGGCGGTCGCCGACGCCAGGGCCAGCGCGCGAGCCAGGATCTCGTCGTCCCCGGGTGGCTCGCTCCCTCGCTCGGCGGCGTCACGGACCTGGTCGAGCGTGACCGAGAGCGCGTGCTTGACCAGCGGCCGGCCGAACGTGCCGCTCGCTCGCCTGCCGGGTTCGGAGCGCAGGAGCGCATCCACCGACGGGATCCGTCGACGAGGTTCGGGCCCGGCGGTCCCCGTGCGTTCGCGTTCGGCGCGGGCCATCGTGCGGGCCAGCCTACTACCGTCCCGTTGGTCGCTCTCGCCCGTCCGTGGCAGGATGGAAGCGGTGGACACCGAGGAACGCAACGTCTTCACCGCCGCCGCCGAGAACTGGATGGTTCGGGGCGGGGGGCTCGATATCGAGGTCGTTCCCCCGGGGACCCTCGGTACCCAGGAGATGATCATCAATATCGGGCCGCAGCATCCGTCGACCCACGGCGTACTCCGGCTCGTACTCGAGCTCGACGGCGAGGTCATCACTCGAGCGGAGCCGGTGATCGGCTACATGCACCGGGGCGCGGAGAAGCTCGCCGAGCACCGCGACGCGCGACAGGTGCTCGTCCTGATGAACCGCCACGACTGGCTCTCGGCGTTCAACAACGAGCTCGGCTGGATCATCGCGGTCGAACGACTCGCGGGGATCGAGGTCCCCGAGCGCGCCCAGTGGATCAGGACCATGCTCGCCGAGTGGAACAGGATCCTGAACCACCTGATGTTCATGGGCTCGTATCCACTCGAGCTGGGGGCGATCACGCCGCTCTTCTACGCGTTCATCGAGCGTGAGCTGATCCAGGGGCTGATGGAGTCCGCGACCGGGGGGCGGATGCACTTCTCCTACGTGCGGGCCGGGGGACTGAAGGACGATCTGCCGCACGGATGGCTCAAGCACTCGGCCGACGTGTTGAAGCAGGTCCGGGCCAAGCTCAAGGACTTCGACAACCTCGTGATGGGCAACGAGATCGTGTACGCGAGGACCAAGGGCATCGGCGCCATCCCGCCGGAGACCGCGATCGCGTATGGGTGCTCCGGACCGGTCCTGCAGGCGAGCGGCGTGGCGATGGATCCTCGCAAGGACGAGCCGTACGAGAAGTACGACCAGGTCGAGTTCGACGTCCCGATCGGTCGGAACGGCGATTCGTACGATCGACTGTGGGTGCTCGTCCAGCGAATGCACGAATCGTGCAGGATCATCGAGCAGTGCATGGAGAAGCTGCCGGCAGGCGACTACATCGCGGCCAAGCTCCCGAAGAAGCTCTCGCTCGAGGGCGAGACGTACGTGCGCACCGAGAACCCGCTCGGCATGATGGGCTACTACGTCGTCGGGGACGGGAAGAAGGAGCCGTATCGGCTCAAGATGCGGACCCCGTCGTTCTCGAACATCTCGGTGCTTCCGGCGATGCTGCCGGGCACGCTCGTCCCCGACCTGATCGCGCTCCTGGGGTCGATCTTCTTCGTCGTGGGCGACATCGACCGCTAGCTACCGCTGACGGTTGAACCACACGCCGCCCGGGCCGTAGTAGCTCTTCCCCTCGCCCCAGACCGCGACGGTGTCGCCGTTGCTGGTGATCGCGATCTCGCCGTAGTCGCCGTACACCTCGTCGAAGCCGTTCGCGTGCTTGTAGACGGTCCCGGATGTCGCGTCCGAGATCTTCTCGCGCGCGCTCCAGGTCGCTCCCAGATCGCTCGTCGTCCGGTACCAGACCTGCCACCGAGCGTTGCGTTGCGCCATGAACCACAGCCGGGCGCCGTCGTCGCCCTCGCCGGCGAGCGCCGGGAAGGCGGAGTTGACGCCATCCATCGACACCTGCACGCGATCGGTCCAGGTGAGCCCGCCGTCCTGCGACGACCGAGCGAAGACCGCCTGGGGCCCGAAGTGCTTGCTCGCTCCGTTGTAGACGATCACGAGGTCGCCGTCCTCGTCGGCCGCGAGCGCGGGCCCGCTGTCGTAGTAGTCGCCGTAACACGAACGCGACGTGCACTCGCGCCCGAGCTGGAGCTGGTCGAGCACGAGCTCGGACCAGGTGGCGCCTTCGTCGTCGGACGTGAACACGTGGATCATCTGCACGCCCCGGGCCGCGCCGTCGGGCCCGGTGTAGGAGAAGCTGATCTGCGCGAACACGACGCGTCCGTCCGGGAGCACCGCTCCGCCGTAGTCGAAGTAGTACCGGTCGCTGAGCGTGATCTGCTCCGTCGACCACGTGGCGCCGCCGTCGTGCGACATCGACGAGTACGCGTCGCCACCGGTCGGCCCGTTGAACTGCACGTACACGTCCTGCCCGTCGGCGCTCACCGCCATGTTCGGCTTGTCGCCCCACCGCACGTCGGGGTGGACGTGGACCGGTTTGGACCACGTCCTGCCGTGATCGGTCGAACGCGAGAAGTGGATCTGGAACTGGTTCATCCACACCGCGACCACGTCGCCGGTGTCGGGGACGACCTCGATCAACGGGTCGTACTGCGCCTTCCAGCCCTTGCACGTGCAGAGGTAGCGTTCGGGGCGCCAGGTCTTCCCGCCGTCCTTGGAGACGTGGAGGATCATCGCGGGGTCGGGGCAGTGGTTGGCGCACGCGTCCTCACCGCCGTAGCGGTTGTGGAGGATGTAGACGAACGGCGCGTGGGGGTCGGTGGCGACGGCCGGCTCCCAGTCGTTGCCGGTGCGGTGCACGACCCGCTCGCCGGCCCACCCGGGTGCCGGGGCTCGCCGAACGGCTTCCACGATCCCGACCGTCCCCGCCGCGGTCGCGGCCTCGAGCGCGTCGAGGCGCTCGTCGGCGAGCTGTTCCTGCTCCTCGAGCTCCTCGGCCAGGCCCTCCTCGCTCGGTTCCTCCGCACGCGCTCGCTCGGAGGACGGGTGGGTCGTCCGCAGCGGTGCACGCGGAAAGGATCATCGCGGCGGCGGTGGCCGCGATCACGATGAGCCGAAGGCTCGATGCCGGGGGTTGAGCGCGCATCCTGGGTCGAACCTATCGCACCTCCGGTCGATCCGCTGCGCCACGAGCGCGCAGGAGCCATGGGGGTTCGGGCAGCCCCTCGGTCGCGAGGACGAGCCACCAGAACCCTCCGAACCCCGACGGTTCGGCGAGCAGGCTCGCCCGGCTCCGCGATCCCCAGATGCGAACGGCTTCGGAGCCGCGCCCCGCCTCCTGCGTCCGCGACTGCTGTTCGCGCATCGTTCGTTCCCAGCGGTCGTATCCGAGCGAGCCGAGCGCCCTCGCCTGCGTCACGGGTTCGAAGGGCCGGAGCCCGACGCCCCGCGCGCGTTCGGCGATCATCGAGACGTCGACGCCGGCCGTGACGTCGGTTCCGCCGGGCTCCGCGAGCACGTCGGCCACCTCCCGATGCTCGCGGTACCCGTGGACCGGCCCCGCCGGACCGCTCACGCTGCCGTAGTCGATCAACAGGACGTAGCCCCGACGAAGGACGAGGGCGAGCTCCTCGAGCAACGCGAACCCACCCACCGGTACGGTCGTCTCTTCGCCGGGTCGCAGCGACGGTGGTTCGATCGACGCGTTCGACCACGGCACCTCGACCTCGACGAAGAGGTCGTCGTTCAGACCCACGCGGACCTCCATCGGGCCGTCGGGGCGCGCGCGGACGGGGAGGAACGGGAGGTTGTCGAGGAGCTCGTTCGCGAGGGCCACGCCGTCGAACGGCTCCAACTCGGAGAGCCGTGACGCCGTCGCCAGGCCTCGGGCGCCGAGGGCGTTTCGCGCTGCGGCACCGATCTCCACGCCCGTGTACGAGATCGCCGGCGCGGGGAGCTCGGCGAACGCCTCGACGAGCGAGCCGGCGAGCGTCCCGTCCCCGGCCCCGAGCTCGACGACCGGGAGTGGCTCGATCTCGCCCAGCGCGAACCACGCGTCCAGCATCGAGTCGCGCAGGCAGTGCGAGAAGACGAACGGGTGGACGTGCGGACTGGTCACGAAATGACCGGCGGGACCCACCGGCGGGACGTCGAAGAAGCCCCCGGGACCGTACAGCGCGAGCTCCATGTACTCGTCGAACCCGATCGGTCCGTGGTCCTCGATCGCCGCGCGAACGCGCTCGGCCGCCTGTCCGCTCACACCGCCAAGCCTAGGTGACCTCGTGGGCGCCGCCGGTCGCTCGGAGGTGTCGGTGCCGCAGGTGCGTGCGAGGATGCCCTCCGTGGGCGAGGAGATCCGTGAGGCCGCGTCGGCGGTCGTCGCGCGCGACGCAGACGACGGGCTCGAGGTGCTCGTCCTCGAGCGGGGCGCTTCGAGCCGGTTCCTGCCCGGGTACGTCGCCTTCCCCGGTGGCTCGACCGATGCCGAGGATCGTGAGCTCGCGCGGCGGTGGTTCGGAACGCCCGAGGAGGCTCGGCGTGCGTGCGCCGTCCGCGAGCTCGTCGAGGAGGTCTCGCTCGTCCTCACGGAGGACGGGTTCGTTGCGGGTGGGACGACCGAAGCGGTGGACGCGGCCCCTCCGTCGACCGGGCAGCTCGCGGAGATCGCGCACTGGGTCGCTCCGCCTACCGTCCCGGTGCGCTTCGATGCGCGCTACTTCGCCGTCCGCGCGCCCGCGGGGCTGAAGCCGCGTCCGGACGGTGGGGAGACGGCTGACGCCTGGTGGATCTCGCCGCGCCGGCTGCTGGAGGACTGGGCCGAAGGCCGCAGACGCCTGTACTGGCCCACCTTCTTCACCGTGAGCGAGATCTCCGGTTGCGGGTCGGTCGACGACCTGTTCCAGCTCCGGATCCGGACGCGCGAGCCCGACGAAGACGAGCTCGAGCGGCTCCCTCGGTCGACCTTCTGGCAGGACTGAGAGCGATGCGGGTGATCCGAGTCCTCGCGCCGAACGCCGGCGTGCGTGAGCTCGAGGGCACCAACACGTGGATCGTCGGCGAGGCGCCCGCGATCGTGATCGACCCCGGGCCGAACCACGCGGGACACCTGCACGAGGTCGCGAGGACCGCCGGGGCGGTCGGCGCGATCGCGATCACCCATGATCACCCGGACCACGCGCCGGGCGCGCTCCCGCTCGCCGAGGTGACCGGTGCCGCGGTCTACGCGGCTCGACCCGTCGAGGGGATGGAACGGATCCGCGACGGCGACCTCGTCTCCGCCGGAGCGACCACGCTGTCCGTGGTGGCGGCGCCCGGCCACGCGCCGGACCACCTGACGTTCCACGAGGCGCGGTCGGGGTCGTTGTTCACGGGCGACGCCGTGCTCGGCAGGGGAACCAGCGTGATCGATCCCCCCGAAGGGGATCTCGCCGCCTACCTCAGAACGTTGCGCCGCCTCCGCGAGCTCTCGCCGCGGACGATCTATCCGGGCCACGGGCCGGTCGTCCTGCGGGCGGTCGCCAAGCTCGACGAGTACCTGGAGCATCGCGCGATGCGTGAGGAACAGGTGCTGGCGGCGCTCGGCGACGGATGGCGCTCGCCGGAGGAGCTGGTCGCCGAGATCTACGCGGACCATCCTCCGGAGGTACACGAGCTCGCCGCACGATCGGTCTTGGCCCATCTGTTGAAGCTCGAGGTGGAGGGCCGCGCGGACAAGCGCACGAAGGACGGGGTCGTCCGCTGGTCCAAGATCGAGCCGAGATCGTGCGAGCGCTGCGGCCGTCCCGTCCGCGGACGAGTCCGGCTGTGCGGCTCGTGCACGGTGGCCGTGCTGCAGGAGTAGTGCTAGCGATCGAGCTCCCAGACGGAGATGTGCTTCTGGCTCGTGCTCGAGAGCTTGGACCGGTCCCAGTCGGCCCATCGCTCGCGAAGGCGCAAGCCCGCGAGCCGCGCCATGAGATCGAGCTCCGCCACCGGCGCGTAGCGGATCCTGACCGGGTACAGGCGGATCCCGCTCTCGCTGATGACGACGTGGTGGCTCTCGGTGCGCTGCGCGATCGCATCATGGGTCGAGACCTCGAGCCTGACCTCGTCGACACCCCCTTCCAGCGCCGAGACACGCTGACCGCGGTCGAACCTCGACACGTCCGGCACGAAGGCCTCGACCACGAAGACGCCATCGGGGGTCAGATGCCTCGCCACCGCCTGGAAACACATGACCTGATCGTCCTGGGTTCGCAGCGCGAAGAGTGTGTTGAACACGACGTAGGCGAGTGTGAATCGCGGCTCGAGCTCGAAGTGACGGATGTCCGCCACGGACGTCGCGATGCTCGCGGCGCCCTCCTTGGTTCTGAGCCTGGCCAGCATGGCCTCCGACGCGTCGATCCCGTGGACCTCGACGCCCTCGCGATGCAGCGGCACGGCAACACGTCCGGTTCCGATGCCGAGCTCGAGCGCGGGGCCGGCGGCCGCGAGCTCGCGCAGGAACGAGACCGCCGCGTCGACATCGCCCGCGCGTGAGGACTCCGGGTACCACTCGTCGTACACCTCCGCGATGCGGTCGCCGTAGGTGGAAGGCCCGTACTCGTCCATGCCGGGCAGCTCAACCCGGTAACCGTCCCGGTGTCAAGCGCGGCGGGCGTCTCGCAGTAGCTCCTCGGGATCCTTGATCACGACGGTTCGTCCCTCGGTGCGGAGCAGACCTCGAGCTGTCAGGGCTCCCACGGACCGGTTCACGGCCTCGCGCGACGCGCCCACCATCCGCGCCAGCTCGTCCTGGGTGATCGGGACCCGCAGCCGAACGCCCGCGGGGCCCGGGACGCCGTGGTCGGTCGCGAGTTCTCGCAGTCGACCGGCCACGCGCGTCGGGACATCCGCCACCATCGCGTCCTCGAGCGCGGCGGACGTCCGGTGCAGGCGGGCGGCGATCAGGCGCAGCAACTGCTCGGCCGTCTCCGGGTTCCGTTCGAGGATCGCTCGGAGCGACGAGATCGGGAGCGCGAGCACCGTGGTCGGTCCGACGGCCCGGGCGTGGACCTGGGACGGGTCGCCGAGCAGGGCGGATTCGCCGAACAGGTCTCCCCGGCACAGGAGCCCGACGACGACCTCGCGTCCCGAGGCCGTAACCGACGAGAGCCGGACGGCGCCGGCGGTCACGAGGAACAGGCTCGTTCCGGCTTGTCCCTGCCGCACGATGACCTCGCCGTGGGGGAGCCGGCGGGTCACGCCGCCCTCCGTCTGGTCGAGCGCGACCCTCACGGCGCGACCCTAGCGCGAGCCGCCGACACGACCGCCCCACGCCTCGTAGCGGTTTCGACACCGTGGTGACGGTCGGGGTAGGCTGCGCTCCCGAACCACCGTCCTCGATGTCCGACGGGAGAGGGAACCGAACGTGACCGTACGTGCTCGAGACGCCCTCGGTCAGGTGCCGCTGTTCAACGGCGTGCCGTCGCGTTTCCTGAAGCACCTCGCGGACAAGATGGACGAGCAACGGTTCATGGAAGGGGCAGTCATCGTCCGCGAGGGCGAGCCCGGTGACGCGTTCTACGTGATCGTCCAGGGTGAGGCGAAGGTCAAGGATCGCAACGGTCGGACGTTGTCGCGGCTGATCCCCGGCGACTTCTTCGGCGAGATCTCGTTGATGGACGGCGGTCCACGGACGGCGACGGTGGTGGCCGAGACCAACCTGACGGCGCTCGCGCTCTCGCGTCAGGACTTCGCGAAGCTGCTCCGTTCGGAGCCGCACGTGACGGTGGGGTTGCTGAAGCACGCCGCCGGGCTGCTCCGAAGGCTCGAACGCCCCGCCACCGGCTGAGCGCGTGCGCGCCGAGCTGTACCGGGCCGACGATCCCGAGAAGCTCGTGGCGTTCGCGACCTGGTCGCACGGCCGCGCGACCCTCGAGGTGATCGATCGGTCGATGCAGGGGTTGGACGCGCTCCTGCGACCGACCCCCGTCGTGGTCGACGATCCGTCGCTCCGCGGCCCGGGCACCCACGGCGAGTCCCTGCTCGAACCCGGGTCGTTCGGGTGGTTCCGAGCCGCGCTGGTACAGCGGGCCGAGGGCCTCGGGCTGCGGGTTCGGTTCGTGCGCGCCCGAGATCGTCGGCGGCTGGGATCCGGCCGCCACGTACCGGTCGTTCGACGAGGAGGTCGAGCGGCTGGCCTCGTCCTGAGCTACGCGTTCGCGTCGACCCAGGCCTGGCCGGGGTCGCAGAACGGCCGGAAGTCGCAGAAGCGGCAATGGGGTCCCGGCGTCGGCTCGAAGGCCGCCGCCCCGATCCCCCGGAGCCACATCCGGATGCGTTCGCGGACGCCGTCGACGTCGTCGACCGTGTGCGAACGTTCCTCACCCGTCCGGAGGTAGAAGTACGTCAGCTTCAGGTCCTCCGGGGTCTTGCGCCAGACCTCGATGCACGCCAGGGCGTACAGATCGAGCTGCACCCCCGCGAGCGGATCGTCGGCGTTCGGCAGCTGCCCGGTCTTCCAGTCGACGACCTCCCACGGTCCGTCCGGCACGCCGTAGATCGCATCGATCCTGCCCTTGATCGCGATGCCCTCGATCGGCAGGAGGAACGGTCGCTCGGCGAACAGCGGGACCATCTCGCCGAACCGGCTCTGCACGAAGGCGTTGCGGAGATCCTCATGGCGGCCGGGGGCTCCCGCGAGCTCCTCGAGGGTCACGTCCGGTTCGTCGTCGACCTCGAGCAACGTGGCCTGCCCGCGCGACTTCATCTCGATCCACCGGTGGATCTCGGTGCCGATCCGAGCGCTCGGTCCGGCGAACCGGGGGAGCGGGCGGACCGCGGACCAGTAGTAGAGCTTGGGGCACCGCGCGTAGTCGGTCAGTCTGCCTACCGACACGGTGGACGGACGTGCGGGTCGTTCGTCCACCTCCGCCTCCTGCGCTCGAAGATGCTCGGCCAGCGTACGGCGCGTCGCCGACGTCTCCTCGAACGCGGCTCGCTCCTCCGGCGACAGATCGGCCAGGAACGTCGCCGGCAGGCCTCCTTCCTCCTGTGCCACGAGCGCCGCCCGCCGCCAGCCATCGGCGAACAGCTCGTCGCGATCGTCCGGCCGCGCCGGTCCGGGCCACGGCTGGACGAACCGCTGCCGGTATCCCTCGAGCGGGTTGGTCTGGCTCGCCTGGCCGTTTGCCTCGGGATCGTCCGGGGGCCAGCTCACGCCGCCGCCCTGCCTCGCCCACTTCAGGAGCTCGACCAGGAACCGCCCGATACCCTTGGCCATCAGGTTCTCGCCGTACCAGTTCGCCGACGAGACGAACAGGTGCTGCTTCGCGCGTGTGAGCGCCACGTAGCACGTGCGGCGTTCCTCGGCCACCTCCTGCTCGCGGAGCGCGTCGGTGAACGCCTTCATGTTGTCGTCGAAGCGCGGCAGGAGATCACGGTCTCGCCGGAGCTCGACGTCGAGCGAGCTTCCCTTGCGCGCCGGGTTCTGCTGGACCCGCGTGTCGGGGAACAGCCCGTTCGCCAGACCAGGGACGAACACCACCTCGAACTCGAGCCCCTTGGCCGCGTGCACCGTCATCACCTTCACCGAGTCGTCGTCGCTCGGCTGCACCGGGTTCCACTCGCGGTCGTCGTCGATCGAGTCGATGTGGTCGAGGAACGCGCGGAGCGTGAGCTCGCCGTCGACCGGTTGGAACGCGTGCACCTGCTCGAGGAACGCGGCGAGGTTCCGACGTTTCGCGAGCGCCATCGGCCGGTCCGCGGTGGAGTCGAGCTCGGCGAGCAGGCCGGTCCGGCGGATGATCTCGGCCAGGAACTCGCCGACGGGACGTCGCGCCGCCACGCGGAGCTCGTCGAGCTCGTCTCGGAACTCGGCGAGGCGAGCGCGTCCCTCGTCGGTGAGTCCCTGAACCCCATCGAGATCCTCGAGCGCTTCCGCCATGAGGAAGGGGTGATCTTCGAAGAGGTCGTCGTCCTCGTCGAACGCGAGATCGGACAGGACCTCCCGGAGCTTGGCACCCTTGGCCCGTGACCAGCCGGCGAGTGCGCCGAGGTCTCGGAGACCGACCCGATATCTCGGTCCCGTCAGGATCCGCGCGAGCGCCACACCGTCTTTCGGGTCCTCGGTTGCCCGCGCGTACGCGAGCACCTCGACGATCTCGGGGAGGTGGATCAGCCCGGCGAGGTTCACGAACTCGGCGGGCACCTCCATCGCGCCGAACGCGAGCTGCAACGCCTCGAAGAGCCGGTGCGTCCGGCACAGGACCGCCATGTCCCTCCACGCGACCCCGTTCGCGTGGAGCGCGTGCGCGCGTTCGGCGACACCCTCGGCCTCCGCCACCTCGTGCTCGTACCGGGCGACCTCGACGCGTCCGTCTCCGTTGCGTTCCCACGGGCGAAGGAGCTTGTCCGGATCGGGACGCTGGTTCGCGGGCAGCGCGTCGATCACCTTGTCGGCCGCCTGCAGGATCCGAGCGCCCGAGCGGAAGTTGGTGTAGAGCGGGAGCTGCGCGGACTCGGACCCGTCGGAGAGCGGGAACTCCTTGCGGAAGTGCAGCAGGTTCCACAGGCTCGCGCCGCGCCACGCGTAGATGTTCTGATCGGGGTCGCCGACGGCCGTCACCGGGTGACCGGCCCCGAACACGGCGCGCATCAGCACCGCCTGCGCGTGGTTCGTGTCCTGGTACTCGTCGAGCAACACGGCTCCGAACCGGTCTCGGTAGCCCCGGCCCACGTCCGGGAACTCCGACGCGATGCGGACCGCGTGCGCGATCTGGTCGCCGAAGTCGATCACGCCGAGCTCCGCCTTGATGTCGCGGAACACACGGACGGCGCGGGCGATCTCGACCCGCTCCTCGGCGGCCAGGAGCGGCTCCGCGGACCGCGCCTTGCGGAGCGCGTCGAGCTTGCCCTCGACGTGCTCGACCACCGTCTCCGGCTCGACGAGGTGGTTCTGGAGCTGCTCGTCGAGCCCGAGGATGTAACCGACGATCGCGGGCTGCCACCGGGTGTGCAGCGTCTCGAACGTCATCCGGTCCAGCACCCGCGCCGCGATCTGCGCGCGCTGCGCCTGGCTGAGCACCCGTTGGCCGGGTTCGAGCCCGATCAGCATCCCGTGGCGTTCGAGCACCTGGGCCGCGAACGCGTGGTAGTTGGAGATCTCCGGCTCCTCGCCCTCGTCCAGGTCGAGGGTGCGCAGTGCCCGGCGCATCTTCAGGATCAGGTTCTCGGTCGCCTTGTTCGTGAACGTGAGGCAGAACACGTTGCCCGGCATCACGCCCTCGTGCTCGGCGGGCCACGCGCCCGTGGCGACCATCGCGAGGTAGATCACGCGCGCAGCCATCACCGAGGTCTTCCCGGACCCGGCGCCCGCGACCACGACGGACGGCTCGAGCGGCCACGAGATCGCCGTCCACTGCTCGGGCGTCGGCTCGCCCTTGAGGAAATCGACGATCGGTTTCGGGTACCGCTCGCTCATGAGCCCGCCGCGGTCTCGGCCGGCGTCTCCACCCCAACCTGGATCGGGAACACGGCGCCGCCCTGGGGGTACCGGGTGCAGAGCGTCTGGAAGCGGCAGAAGAAGCAGTTCGCCTTGGTGTTCGCGAGGTACCGGCGTTCCTCGTTCAGTTCGTGGATGCGGTCGATCAGCCCGCCGAGCCGTTCCCGCATCCGCTCCTTGTAGTCCTCCTCGACGTCATCGGAGACCGACCACTCCTTCACGTCGAGCGAAGGGTCGGCCTTGGTGCCGCCGAGGAAAGCGAGCTCGACCGCCTGCACCGGGCGGTGCTCGGCCAGCTCGTCGTCCTCGTTCACCGCGAGGTAGTAGATGCCGAGCTGGAGGCTCTCGGCGGGCTTCGGCGCGCTGTCCGAACGCCCGGTCTTGTAGTCCGTGATGCGCGTGCCGCCGTCGGGCACCGGTCCGATCCGGTCGATCTTGCCCCGGATCCTCGCGCCCCCGAACTCGAACGCGAACCCGCGCTCGGTCGCCTTCGCGGGCGGCTCCGCGTACCTGGCGAACCAGTTGCGGATCAGGACCGCTTTCGCGTTCGCGCGCTCGGCCTCGGAGATCGCGTGGGAGGGGAACCGTGTCTTCTCCCACCGCTCGTCGAGGACCCGCTCGAACGCTTCCCGTGTGCGCTCGACCGTCCCGCGCTCGCACCCCTCGATGATCGAGTGCACGAGCTTGCCCACCCACGCCTGGTAGCCCCCTCCGGGATCCAGCCCGAGCTCGCTCGAGAGCACGAACTGCAGCTCGCAGTTCTCGAGCGTGGACAGGCGCGAGTACGAGAGCACGAGCGCGTCCTCGGCGGCGGCCGACAGATCCGTCCAGTCCCGCTGGAACCACCACCCGCGCGGGTCGTCGCCGAGCGCCAGGAGCGCGTCGAGGCACGACAGGCGTTCGGATGCCGGTGCGCGGTGATCCCCGAGCGTGCGCCGCCACGCCGACGCCGCCTCGAACGTCGACACGGGCTCGTCGAAACGGGTCCCCGGGACGTCGCGCCACCGGAGCCCCAGCTCCTCGACGAACCGCGAGGTGAGCGTCACGGAGGACTCGTCGCCGCGCGGATCGGTCGCGGTGAGGACGACGCGCCGGCGCGCGCGCGAGCGGACCATCGCGAACAGACGCCGTTCATCGGCCAGGCGCCGGCGGTTGATCTCGGAGCGAGCGACGACGCCGTCGAGCGCGCCGAGATCGAACATCGGCTCGGGCCGGGACAGGCTCGGGAAGTCGCCCTCGAGCGCGTCGAGGACGATCACGGTGTCGAACTCGCGACCGGCGGTCGCGTGCGCGGTCAGCACGTAGACCTCGTCGCGGTCGGCCTCGGCGGCTGCGAGGCTCGGCGCCCCCTCCGACGCATCGAGCGACAGCAGGAAGGCTTCGGTCGACGGGTCGGCGGTGGCGCCCGCCGCGGCGACGGCGTTGGAGAGCTCGACCACGGCGTCGAGGTCGACGAGCGCGTGATGGTCGCGCTCGGCTCTCGAAACCAGGTCGGCCGCGAACGGCAGCTCGAGCCAGAGGACGCGGAAGGCGTCGAGGACCGAGGCTGCGACGGCTTCGGCCCGCGAGAGGATGCCGGCGAGCTGCGTCAATGCCTCCGCGTCGTCGGGGTCCGCGAGCTCGTGCATCGCGAGCGCGTCCCGCGGCGGGCGACCGTGTGCGCGCGCGAGCCGGAGCAGCGTTCGGACCGACGCCGGCGACAGACGCCCGAGCTCGGAGGTCAGGATCGGTTCGACCAGCGCGTCGCGCTGCTGCGGGCCGGCCACGAGCCAACGCAGGCCGAGGACCAACGGCCGGGTGGCGGGGACGGTCGCCGGCGAACCCGCGTCGGCGATCCTCCGCGGGACGTGTGCGTCGTCGAGCGCTCGAAGGAGTCCTGATACGTGAGGCCCGCGGCGCCGCACGACCACCGCGAGGTCGCGCCACGGGACGCCGTCGTCGACGTGGAGCCGCCGGAGCTCGCGCGCCACCGTCGCGTGCTGCTCCGAGACGTGTCCCGCCCTCCAGGCCTCGACCTGCGCCGGATCGGGGCGATGGCGGGTCTCGAGCTCGACCAGGGCGGCGCCGGGGTGGCGTTCGGCGAAGCGGCGGAGCGGCTCATCGGTCGTCCCCTGGAACGAAAACAGGTGCGCCCCCAGATCGCCTGCGGCGACGAAGCTCCGAGGCCGGAGCTCGGCGAGGAAGCGTTCGGCCGCGAAGGTCGTGTCCTGGTAGTCGTCGATCATCACGTGGTCGAACGGTGGATCTCCGGCACGGGCCGCGTTCGCGGCCTGCCCCACCAGTCCGGCAAAGTCGATCTCGGCCGGCTCCTTGTTCCCCAGCACGGAGAGGTATTCACGGAGGAACGCGGCGAGCTCGTTCCAACCGGCAAGGCCTCGTTCGGCAACCCGGTGCTCGATGTCGTCAGGAGACAGGAGGGCCTCCTGGGCTCGGATCACGAATTGCTGGACCTCGTCGGCGAATCCGCGCAACGGCAGGAGGGGTCCGTACGTCGGCCATCGGTTGAGATCTTGATCGGCGAGCAGCTCACGTACCCGAGCGAACTGCTCGGACGCCGAAAGGACCGTGGGAGGGGCGGCGTATCCGAGCTGCTCGAAGCGCTCGCCGACGACGTGGAACGCGAGGCCGTGGATCGTGACGACGGTCAGCGTCGGCAGGGCCACCGGGAGGCGATCGAGCAGGAGGCGGCGGGCCTCGTCCCTCGCGCGCCGCGATCCGACGATCAACGCGATGCGTTCGGGATCGGCGCCGGCCTCGACGAGGCGGGCGAAACGCTCCTGGAGGACGGCGGTCTTGCCCGTCCCCGAACCGCCCGTGACGAGCATCGCGCCGTCGGTGTGCTCGAGGGTCTCCCCCTGCCGGGGGTCGGGATCGAAGGGGGCCATCGAGGCGATGCTACCGCCGTGCTCGGACACGCTCGCCGGGCACGACGGTCAGCGGGCGCGCGCCGCCCATCGGTAGACGCCGGAGCCGCTGATGGCGCCAACGAGCTGCCCGTCCCGGAGCACCAGCGCCGCGCGTTCGGTGCCCAGCCGTGCCGAGACCTCGTCGAGCCGCTCGTCGGGGTGCGCGATCAACACGTGCTCGAGCGGGATGACCGCGTCTCGCGCGGGCCGAAGCGGATCGCGCATCCCCAGCTCGCGCGCCGAGCTGAACGAGATCATCCCGATCACGTTCCCGTCCTCGAGGACCGGGAACGCCTCTTCCTCGTGGCCCCGCAGGAACCGGTCGAGCGTCTGCGACAGCGAGAGATCCGCCGGGACCGCGGGCGGTGGGGGATCCATCGCATCGGCGACGGTCGCGGACGCGAGGCGATCGTCGATGCCGATGCGTTGCTCGGAGGCCTGGGCGCCGCGGAAGATGAACATCCCGATGATGCCACCCCAGACGGCCAAGTAGATCTGCTGCCGGGCGAGCGCGAAGACGGCCAGCGCGATGACGATCCCGCCCACCACGAGCCCCCCGCGTGCGGCGACGCGCGTCGCCTTCTGCTGGTCGCCGGTCACGCGCCAGACGACCGATTGCAGCATGCGGCCGCCGTCGAGCGGCAGCCCGGGCAGCGCGTTGAAGACCGCCATGAACAGGTTGACCGCTGCTCACGTAGCTGAACAGCCCGGGGAGCGGTCCGGTCGTGGTCTCCGTCAGGCGCGAGAGGATCCAGAACACGCCCGCGAGCGCGAGGCTCGTGCCCGGTCCCAGCGCCGCGATCGCGAACGCCGGTCCGGGACCCTTCTCGTCCGCCCTGGCCGCCGTGAACCCTCCGAAGAACACCAGCGTGATGCCGTGGACCTCGATCCCGTTGGCGCGGGCCGCGACGGCGTGGGCGGCCTCGTGCAGGAACACCGAGCCGAAGAACACGAGCGCCCCGAACAGGGCGTAGCCGACGGTCTCGGCCGCGGCCAGGTCGGGGAAGTCCCGGTCGAGCTGAGCCCAGAACGTCGCGACGAGCAGCACGGCGATCCAGATCCAGGAAGAGTCGACGTTGACGGGGACCCCCCTGATCGTCGCGATGCGGAACCCGCGGCCGAACATGCTCCGAGGGTACCCGCAGGCGGATCGGAAGGCCGTTCGGCGACGGTCTGCGACAGTGGGGACGTGGGCGATCGCGTCGACCGGCCGACCGAACCCGAACCGACGCATCGCGCTCGGAAGGCCGCGACCGTGCTCCTCGCGTGCGTCGTCGGGCTCGTGGGCGCGTGGCTCGGCATGGCGCTCCTCGCGCGCGACACCGTTCCCGTCGGGCCGTTCCGGGTGGAGCTCGACGTTGGGTTCGGCCGCGGGGAGACCGTGCTCGGGCTGCCGCCGTTCGGCGACCTGACCGCGGACACGCACCTGTCTCCGCTGCATGTGTCGGCGACGCTGAGGGATGTCGGGGTTCAGCGGCTCACCGACGTCGTGAACGACGAGGGCATCGACGGGCTCGTGAGCGATGTCGAACGCGATGCGCAGGATCGGGTTCGAACGATGGCGTGGCGGGTCCTCGTCGTCGGCACCCTCGGAGGCGCCGCGTTCGCGGGGCTCGTGTACCGGAGGCGGTGGCGCCTGGTGACGGCCGGGGCGATCGCCGCTCTCCTCGGTGTGGTGCTGAGTGAGGTCCTCCTCCTGGCGACGTTCCAACCAGCGGCGTTCGCGGAGCCGACGTACTCGGGGTCGCTCGCGCTCGCGCCGCAGCTGATCGGGCCGGCGCGCGAGGCGACCGACCGTGTCGAGGACCTGCGGGCCGGGCTCGAGCAGATCGTCGACGGGGCGGTCCGCGCCTACACGACGTTGCAGGCGACGCCCCTGGCCGACGACGCGATCCGCGTGCTCCACATCTCGGACATCCACGCGTCTCCGCTCGGCATGGACTTCGCGCAGGAGGTCGCGCGTGGGTTCGACGTCGACTTCGTGATCGATACCGGTGACATCACGTCGTTCGGAACGCCGGTCGAGAACCTGATCACGTCGCAGATCCCTGGCTTTGGAAGGCCCTACGTGTTCGTCCGGGGCAGCCACGACTCGATCGCGCTCCAGGAGGCGGTGGCGGACCAGCCGAACGCGATCGTCCTCGACGGGCGAGCGCGCACGATCGAAGGGGTGACGGTCTACGGTCTGGGGCATCCGGCGTTCACGCCCGCCCGCGGCGCGCCGGTGGATGCCGAGGACTTCGCGGCGTTGGCGCGCTCGGCCGGGCCGGTGATCGCCGCCGGTCTCGAGGCGTCGGCGGAGCCGGTGGATGTGGTCGCCGTGCACGACGACCGCATGGCCGAGGCGGTCGCCGGTCTGGTGCCGCTGGTGATCTCGGGACACTTCCACGACACGGTCGCATCGGTCGAGAACGGCACGCTCTACCTACGGATCGGAACGACGGGTGGCTCGGGCGCCGGCATCTTCCGGGATCTCGCCGACATCCCGTTCACGGCGGAGGTCCTCTATTTCTCCCGAGGAGAGGATCCCGAACTGATCGCGTACGACGTGATCGAGCAGTTCCCCGAATCCGGGAGTCTGACTGTCCAACGGGTCACCGTCTCGGTGGAGTTCGGGGAGCTCGTGCTCACGCCGACCCCCACGCCGACGCCGAGCGTGTCGCCGTCGGGCGCGTCGCCCTCGGCCTCGCCCTGATCCGAACGCGACCTGATCGGAGGGAGCAAGGGTCTCTCGAGGAGGGACGGGCGGGCTCGATCGCGCGGGATCCTGCGAGGCTCGAATCACCGGCACCGGTCAATTTTGCCGTCGCTGTTACAGTCGATGAGGTACTCCGGAACCCATCGGAACGGGTCCGGAGGGAGTAGCGTCCGGCCCGGCCTACCCTCCCTTCCACGCGGGCGTGCCCGCGGGGTCGGGCCGGACTCTAGTCCGGCCGAGGCTTACTCCTCCAGAAGGTCCGCGAGCTGCCTCGCGTTGTTCACCGCGAAGTCCCGGTAGCAGTTGTTCATCAGGACGTGGGTTTCGCGCGCCTGATCCGAGACATCGAGGATCCTCGGAACCCACTCCTCCAGCTCCTGCTCCGAGTACTCGTAGCGGAACCGCTCGGACGCGCTGACGTTCTTCTTCGCCCAGGCCTCCCGGTCACGCCCGTGGAACCGCACCAACGCGAGATCCTTCGCCGTCGCCGCCGCGATCGGCGGGATGCTCGAGTCGAACCCCTGCGGCATGTCGACGCAGACGAGCGGCAGGTCGTGTTCCTGCAGGAACGAGAGCGTCTCCTCCGCGTTGCGTTCTTCGAGCCACGTCTTGTGCCGGAACTCGATGGCCAGACGGAAGTCCTTCAGCCGCTCGGCGCACTCGACGATGTAGTCCTTGTTCTTGCGCCCGATCACGAACCACTGTGGGAACTGGAAGAGCACGGCTCCGAGCTTGCCCGACGAGTGGAGCGGCATGAGCGCGTCGTGGAACCGCTGCCAGACCTCATCCACCGCGGCGTCCGGGAGGTTCTCCCGGTACAGGTTCTTCTTGTCGTCGAGCTCGTCGGGGAGCTCCTCGAGTAGGTCCTTGTAGAGGGATTCGCGCTTGGTCGGGTGGTTGGTGAGCAGCGAGTAGGCCTTGATGTTGAACGTGAAGTCCTTCGGTGTCCGGTCGATCCACAGGACGGCGTTCTTCTCACTGGGTGGGAAGTAGTAGGTGGAGTCGACCTCGACGATCGGGAACTGCGTCGCGTAGAAGCGCAGCCGAGCCTCGGCGCTCTTGGCCTCCGGCGGATAGAAGTGCCCGTCCTTCACGAGGGTCGGGTCAGTCCAGCTGGCCGTGCCGACGAGGATCTTGCTCACGTCTCCAGCCTACGGTGCCGAGCGCATATCGGACGGCGACGGCCGCGCTCGGTGCGCGGCCGTCGCCGAGACCGTTACCAGGGAGTTAGCCGGTGCTTCCGGGACCGGAGTTCGGGCTTCCGGGACCGGAGTTCGGGCTCCCGGGGCCGGAGTTCCCACCCTCGTCGTCGTCCCCTTCGTCCTCAACTTCGTCGTCGTCGTCACCACCGTCGTCGCCGTGATCGTCGTTGACGTCTTCATCCTGGTCGTCGTTCACATCGTCGTCCTCCGCGACCGGCGTCACGCCCTGGCACTCGGGATCGTTGGCATGCTCGGCCTCATCGCAGTTGCCCTTCACGTCGTCGACCCCACTCGGCGAAGGCGAAGCCGTCGCTGTCGTCGTCGTGGAGGTAGTCGTCGACGGCGATGGCGACGGTGTGGGCGTGCTCGAACCCTGAGCCAACGCCACCACGCCGATCCAGGCCGTCAGGGCGAACGCGGCCACGATCGCTGCCAGTCGAAGCACCTTGCTCATCGGATCCTCCTCTCGAACGGTTACCGGACTCCACCCTAGGAAGTGCCCGGTTACGACCGAGGAAGCGAGGTGCTAAGCGGTGGATAAGGTTCCGAGGTCAGTCGTCCTCGTGCTCGCTCTCGCCCGAGCCGGAGACCAGAGCCGGACCCGGAGGAATCGGAGCCGCTCCCCGAGTTGTCGGATCCCGAGCCCGACGAGCCTCCTTCGCCGGATCCATCCGAACCGTCCGAGTCACTCTGCGTCGCGGAGCCGCCCGAGTCGCCGCCGTGATCGTCGCTCGGCGAAGGGCTCTCGGTGCGCCCTGGCTCGGGGGAACGACTTGTGTCCGCCCCGCTGGCACCAGGACCCGGCGTCGTGAACACAGGGACGCCCGCCGGCTCGGAGATCTCCTGACCGGCGACGGCGAACGCGCCTACGGTGAGCACGAGCGCGAGGGCGAGCCCGCCGAGACCCAGCGCGATCGCCTTCAGCGATTTCCGGTTCATAGTCCGAGCCTACGGACCCGATGGCTAAGGGCAGGTAAAGGTCAGGGCGCTGCGTCGAGGCGAACCTCGACTCGGGTTCCCTCTCCGCCGATGCTCTCCACGCTCAAGGTGCCGCCCCATTTCTCGGCGAGCTGGCGTGCGATCGCGAGCCCGAGTCCCGAACCGCCGGAAGGAGCGCCGCGCCCCCGATAGAACCGTTCGGTCACGCGGGCGAGGTCATCCGAGGCGATCCCCGGCCCCTGGTCCTGCACGGCGACGAACAGCCGGCCGTTCAAGCCGCCCGACTCGATGGTCACCTCGCCGGGGGCGTATGCCGTCGCGTTGTCGAGCAGGTTGTCGAGGATCTGATCCAGGTCGGTCGGGTCGACGCGAGCCGATCCACCGTCGCCTCGGGACACGACCGTGGAGTCGCGGTCGCCGGCGCGCTCGTTCCAGCGTGCCACGGCTCGGTCCATCGCCTCTCGGAGATCGACCTGGGCCGGTCCGCCTTCCTCGATCTCCCGCGCCATGACCAGCAGACGGTCGACGATGCCGGAGAGGCGATCGACCTCCCGGTCCGCGGCTTCGAGCCGCGCCTTGAGCTCGTCGTTCGGCGCGTCCGCGATCGCGCCCTCGAGCCGGAGCTTCATCGCCGTGAGCGGCGTTCGGAGCTGGTGGGAGGCGTTGGCGACGAACTCACGCTGGGCCTGGACCGAGCGCTCGAGCCGGTCGGCCATCTCGTCGAAGGAGTGCCCGAGCTCCTCCACCTCGGTGCCGCCGCCCACCTCGCCGGCTCGAGCCGAGAGATCGCCCGTGCCGAGTCGCTTGGCCGCCGCGGCCAGGCGTGTGAGCGGACGCGAGAGGGAACCGGCGAGCCCGAACGCCAGCAGCATCCCGGAGACCAGCGCTGCGACCCCGATCGCGACGAGGCCGAGGGTGACGTTGCGAACGTTGTCGTTCACCTGTTGCACGCTCCGGGTGACCCGGACCGCTCCGAGGAGCCGCTGCTGGTCCTGGATCGGGACCGCGGTCGCCATGATGTCGTGGCCGAGGTCGAAGCTGTCGCGGATCTGCGAGAACGGCGTTCCCGCAAGAGCGTTGCGGATCTCGGGCCGACCCGGGGTGGCGTAGGAGGCGCCGAGGCTCTCCGGCCCGTCCGAATCCGCGACGAGGATCCCCTGGTCGTCCACCGCGATCACCCGACCGCCGAGCTGTGCGGCTGCTTGGTTGACGATCCGATCGAGGCGCTCGGGGTCGTCGATGTTCTCGGTCCCGATCTGCGCCGCGATCCCCTGCGCTTGGATCACGGCGCGGTTCTCGAGCTCGGTCGTCGCGCGCCGTTGGAGGTTGACCGTGAGCGGGATACCGAGCGCGAGGATCACCACCACGAGGATGTAGGCGAAGGCGAGGACGAGCCTCGTGCGAACCTTCGTGATCGACTCCTAGGGTTCTTCGACCGGGCGGAATCGGAACCCGACCCCGCGGATCGTGATGATGTACGTCGGATGCGAGGCGTCGTCCTCGATCTTCTTGCGGAGCCACGAGATGTGGACGTCGAGGGTCTTGGTGGGGCCGAACCAATGCGGGTCCCAGACCTCGTCCATGATCCGCTCCCGACGCACGACCTCGCCGGCGTTCGCCATCAGCAGATGCAGGAGGTCGAACTCGCGGGCCGCGAGCACGATCGGATCCCCGTCCTTCGTGACCGTCCGCGACGCCGGGTCGAGACGGAGGGCTCCGATCTCGAGCGGGCTCCGCTGTTCCCGCGCGCGGCCCCGGCGCATGACGGCCCGGATCCGAGCCGTGAGCTCCCGCGACGAGAAGGGTTTGACGACGTAGTCGTCGGCGCCCAGCTCGAGCCCGAGGACGCGATCGATCTCCTCCCCCCTCGCGGTGAGCATCACGATCGGGACATCCGATCCCTGACGGATCTCGCGAGCGAGATCCCGTCCGTCTCCGTCCGGCAACATCACGTCGAGCAGGACGAGGTCCGGCGGCTCACGACGGATGGCCTCGCGGGCATCCGCGAGCGTTGCCGCCACTTCGGCTTCGAACCCGTCTCGCCCGAGGCTTTCCGCCAGTGGTTCCGAGATGGTCGCTTCGTCCTCGACCAGGAGGATCCGCGTCCTCATGGCTCGATGGTACTCGTCACTCTGGGCCGAAAGGGGTCCGGTGACTCCGCTCAACCCACCGTAGGACCTCGATTTGTCGTTCTTGACCGCGGAAACGCAAACACCCAAAGATGGTCTTGGAGCGGAGGGAGGTCTTATGGCTGCCACGACTGCCGTCGGCGCAGGGGGATGTTCGCCGTCGACCCCCACCTGGAACGGCTCCTATTGTCCGATGGCTTCGTGCTCGGGACCGTTCTCCTTGACCTTGCAATCCTGACCTATGGCGCGATTACCTCAAGCGACGGGTTTCGTGATGCGGGCTGGGGCCTGGCTGCATGGGTAGTCGTCGTAGCGGCAGTCGGCGCTGCATCTCTGCCGTTCGAGTCTGGTCAGGCGCTTGGCCTGGATATGCCCGTTCTACTCTCTGTTGGCTACCTGTTCGGCCCGGTAGTTGCGGGGGCGACCGCGTTTGTTGCCTACGTTGACGCCCGAGAGTTGCGCGGTGAGATTCCTCTGGTGCGAGCGTTGTTCAACCGTGCCCAAACATCTCTGAGCGTCATGGCTGCAACTGCGGTCTTTGGGGTCGTGGTCAGCGGTGGGGATGGCTGGCCAATCGCTGTTGTTGCCGCATTCCTAGCTGTGGGTACTGATTGCTTGGTGAACTACGGAACGGTAGTTGCGGTTCTCTGTCTACACGAGCGGATCACTCCGTGGGATGGTCTGTCACGCCTCTACTTTGGATTTCTCCCGGAGTTTGCGCTGACATACGCTAGTTTCGGTCTCTTGAGCCTGATGCTGGCGGAGATTTACAAGTCTGTAGGGGCATGGAGTCTCGCGGTGTTTGTGATCCCCGTCTTGCTTGCTCGTCAAGCGTTTGCTGGTCACAAGAGACTGGCTAGCGCGGCGAGGCGCCTTGACACTCAAGCCGAGGCGCTACGAGATGTAGCGGCATCTGTTGCAGACGAACGCAGGGAGGAGCGCCTCTCGTTGGCGGCAGGCCTTCACGATGAGGTACTGCCGCCGCTCTTCAAGGTTCATCTAATGGGACAGGTACTTCGTCAGGATCTGGCATCAGGCCGCTTGCTGGCACTGGAAGAGGATCTGCCCGCGCTTCTTGGTGCGACCGATAACGCAAGCGACAGCACGCGTGAGCTAATCAGGAGTCTCAGGAATTCGCCCCTCGGTATGGGAGGCTTGCCCGATACGCTCAGGCTCTTGGTGCGGTATCTGGAACGTGAGTCAACGGCGCGAATCAGTCTCAGCTGCGAGCGTATAGGTGGCACGCCCTTGATCCAACTGCTCGCTTACCAAGTCGCACGAGAGGCTGTACGGAACGCCTTGAGGCATGCGAGGGCATCAGAGATCACAGTTCACGTCGTGGACGTGGAGGGGAATCTCCGAATCACTGTGGAAGACGATGGGATCGGTTTCGAACCCGACTCCGTTGATCAACAGGTCCACTTTGGATTGGCGCTTATACGAGAGCGAATCGAAACTGCGGGCGGAGTCCTCTATGTCGATTCGCGGTTGGGGGAAGGTACCCGAATCATTGCAAGGCTTCCCTCCAACCACGAGCAGTCGAAGGGCGGGCCCCCGAAGGAGACCCGCCCGTGAATCCTTTCTGTTCCGCCGGTTGGTACTAGAAACGGAGATGTGCGCCACCAGCGAGCGCAAGCGCCGCCAGCGAGCCAACCGCAACGGCGAGCCGCTTGATCAGCTTCATGGCACCTCCCTCCCCGTCTCGAGCGAGCTGTCCCACTGCCCTGCCATGTGGTACTCCCTCGCTTGCCGGACCCCTATTTGGGGGACATCGGGGCCCACTATCGGCGTCCCCCTTATGACCCTCAAGCCGCAAATGTCCCCTACAGTGCTTGCTGTAGGAGCCTGACGAAACCCTCGTGCCGCCCAGCTTCATCCAATAGGGTGGTTTCGCCGCTATGCGCCACGGTTCATATTGAGAGCCGAATCGGGCAGGAGACCGGACGATGTCATCGGATCACGGTTCCCCCAAGGCAGCCAAATCCGCGAGGCTGTTGCCCTTCTTCGAGGCTGCCGTGGTGGTTCCCACCTTGGGTGGGCTCACACTTGCCATCGCCAGGGATGGAATGCCGAAAGGCAGACCTCCTGCCGCTGGTGGGCTGGATCCTGATCATCGCTCTGGTCGAATTGATCCCGGTACCAGTCTGGCGGGGCGTTCACGTCGGCTTGGGCTTCCCTCTGATGATGGCTGTTGCCTTCATGTACGCACCCCAGGCTGCTGCTGCGGTCGCGCTTCTCGCGGCATCAGATCCACGCGAATTCGAAACGAGAAGTGGGTCTGCTGCGGGCGCTGTTTAACAGATGTCAGGTGGCCCTGGCGGTAGGGAGCGCCAGCCTCATCTTCCATCAGCTGGCGGACCTCGATACGTCCAGCGCACCTCAACTTATTGCTGCGGCAGGTCTTGCCTCGATTGCTGACTATGTGGTCAACACAACTCTCGTGTGTGTGGCAGCCAGCATCCATTTCTGGATGAATCCGCTCCGAGTCATACGGGAGTTGAAGGTTGGCCGCCTAAGCGAATATCTGGTGAGCTACCTCGGCCTCTCAGTCTTTGGACTCATGCTTGCAAAGTTCTTAAGTCGAGTCGGGGGACAACTGGTGGGCCGTACCAGTTTTCCTTCTGCCGCTTCTCCTTGCCCGGCAGATGTTCTTCCGTAGCAAGGCTCTCGAGGAGGCGCACAAGGAGCTGCAGGATCGCGAGCACGTACTTCGTGCATTGTCGAACCGCATGGCGGAGGAACGTCAGGACGAGCGCATGCAGATCGCCGCGTTCCTTCACGACGACCTTGCTCAACTCCTGTTCAGGCTCTCGATCCAGGTCGACGTGGCTCGAAGGCATCTCGACGCGGGGAAGGTCGACCAGACAGAGGAGTTGCTCCTCGAGATCAAGGAGACGAAGAACCGAACGTCCGATCGCATCCGGGCCTTGATCCGAGACCTGCACCGGTCGCCGCTCGGGCGGGCGGGTCTGGGAGAGGCGATCCGCGGGTTCCTCGTCGAGATGGCGCGCGAATCCGACGTTCGACTCCATGCCGATATCGACGAGGTGGACGTGCCGGCGCCGATCGCACTGCTGCTGTACCACAACGCACGCGAGGGTGTGATGAACGCCCTCAAGCACGCGAAGGCGTCGAACATCTGGGTCGCGGTCGAGCAGGAGGGTGACGAGGTCGAGATGGTCCTTCGCGACGACGGGGTCGGCTTCGACGTCGAGGCGCCGGGTCCGGAAGGGCACTACGGGATGACGATGATGCGCGAGCGCGCGACCGTCGGCGGCGGAACGTTCGCGATCAAGAGTGTTCCCGGAGAAGGGACCACGATCACCGTCCGGTTCCCGACGTCCTGGCTCCAGGAGGAAGAAAGCCAAAATCAGGCTCAACAACAGGCTCCTGCGTTGCCGCCCGCCGGTGCTTCCCGCGGCGCGGTCTCGACCCCTCCCGCCTCGCCGACGGAGTCCATCCCCGCATGACCGCGACGATCAACCAGATCAGCCCGACGTAGACGAACACGTCTCCCACGCTGATCGCCTGGCCGATCGGCTGGGGGACCGGGATGACGTCGGCGAGGAAGGTCAGCTGGTCTTCGTCCGTGAGCAGATGGTGCTTCTGGGCGTGGCCCTCCTCCTGGAGGTACGCGAGCACGTCCTCCTGGCCCGAATCGATCAGGGCCTCCGCGCTGGCCGGCATCCCGCCGTTCACGGCGATCACCGCGAAGTTGCAGGCCAGGCCGATCACCACCAGGAACATCCCGGGCATCCGAACGTTCACGAGCGCGAACGCGACGAGAAGCGTGTACGAGAGCGACAGGACCGCCGTGCGGATGACGAGATCGGTTCCACTGGCGCCCTCGGGCAAGGGGATGAACTGGATCCCCAGGCCCAGGATCACGAGACCCCACCAGCGAGGCCGGAGCGCTTCGAGCCGGTGCAGGCGCCCGCCGAACACGTACCCGAGGAACACGGAGATGACGACGACGGCGAGCAGCAGCTTCATGGTTGAGAGTTGTGCAGGGCGCCCGATGGTCCCACGCGCCGCCGGCGGTGTCCAGGTACGGGGATAGCATCCCGCCATGGCGAGGATGGTCCCGTTCCCCATGCTCCCGACGGACAGCGCGGCCGAACGCCGTCTGTACGAGGGGTTCCTCGAACAGCTCGACGACGCGTTCGTCGTGTACCACTCGGTCGACTGGGTCGTGGGTGGTCGAGCGGGGACCGACGAGGGGGAAGCCGACTTCGTGATCACGCATCCCGAGCTGGGACTGCTCGCGCTCGAGGTCAAAGGGGGCCGGATCGCGTACGACCCGCGAACGAAGCGATGGACCCAGACCGGGCATTCGGGGACCCACGACCTGGACGAGGACCCGTTCCATCAGGCGAGGGGAGCGATGCACTCGCTCGTCCGCATCCTGCAGGGCAGGCCGGGATGGGAGCGGTGGCAGCCGAGCTACGGTTTCGGGCTGGCGTTCCCCGACGGCCGTTACGAGCGGCCGGCGCATCCGGGTGCGCCCGTCGAGATCGTGATCGATCGGAGCGACCTCGCCCGGCTCGCGGAGCGGGTCCCCGAGGTCATGCGGACGTGGTCGCGTCCTGGGAGGCGTTTCGGCGCCGAGGGGATGGAGGCCGTCTCCATGGCCCTGGGTTTCCGCGTCGAGATCCGCACACCACTCAAGCTGCGGTTCGACGAGGAGGACAAGAAGATCGTCGAGCTCACGTCGGATCAGGCGTGGGTGCTCGCGTTCGTGCTCCATCGGCGCCGCGCGGCGGTGACCGGCCCGGCGGGGAGCGGCAAGACCCTGCTCGCGATCTCCGTCGCGAAGCAGCTCGCCGCCGCCGATCGCCGAACGCTGCTCACGTGCTTCAACCGGAGACTGGGCGAGCATCTGGCGGCGTCGGTCGGCGACGTCGACGGGATCGATGTCGCCACGTTCCACCAGCTCTGCGCGCAGATGGCGAGGGAGGCCGGGATCGAGCTGCCGCCGGAGGATGCCGAACCCAGCTCGCCGTACTTCGAGCATCGGCTGCCCGAGGCGCTCGCCGAGGCCGCCGCCCGGCTCGGGCCACGGTACGACGCCATCGTCGTGGACGAGGCCCAGGACTTCCGGGAGTGGTGGTGGCCGGCGCTCCTCTCGTTGCACACGGACCCCGAGGCCGGGCCGCTCTACGTGTTCGCCGACGACAACCAGAACCTGTACGGCGGAACGCTTCCCGTGGACGAGGAGGACCGCGTCGGCCCGATCGCGCTCAACCTGCGGAACACGAAGGAGATCGGCGAGTTCGTCTCCGTCTTCTACCGGGGGGACCAGCAGCCGGTCGCTCGTGGACCCGAGGGCGACCCCGTCCAGATCTTGGGCTACGACGACGACGAGGGTCTGGCGCGGCTGCTCGCGGTGGTGCTCGCGAACCTGGTCGAGGAGGAGCACGTGCCGCTCGAGGACATCGTGGTGCTCACACCGTCGGGCACGGAGAAGAGCCGCCTCCGGAGCCGTGGGACGGTCGACGGCTACCGGTTGTCCGAGTCGGTCGAGCCGGGCACGGTCCTCGCGACCAGCGTCCACGCGTTCAAGGGCCTCGAGCGGCCCGTCGTGATCCTCGCCGAGCTCGGCGACAAGCACCTGGAGGATCTCCGCCAGTACCTGTACGTCGGTGCGTCGAGGGCTCGGAACCACCTCGTCGTCCTCGCCACCGAACCCGTCGCACGGGAGCTCCGGACGATCACCGGGGTCACCGGACCCTGAGGCGTGGATAGGCTGGACGGATGGCCGATCTGGGGTACTTCGGGCCCGACAGCGTCTCGTGGCAGGTCCATCGGGAGGTGACCGTGCTGTTCGGCGGCGCGCGGGCAGTCCTCATGCAGGCGGCGCATCCGCTGGTGATCGCCGGCGCCCGCGAGACGGGCTTCTACGAGCGGAACCCGTGGAAGCGTCTGCAGCGCACGCTGGTCCTCACCTACACGATCACGTTCGGCACGAAGGCCGAGGCCGCCGCCGCGGCCGATCGCATCAACGAGGTCCATGCGCGGGTCAAGGGCGTCGACCCGGAGACCGGTCTCGCGTACGACGGGCTCGATCCCGAGCTCCTCCTGTACGTGCACGCGTGCTTGGTGGAGAGCGCGCTCCTGTTCGAGCGGCTCACGGTCGGAAGGCTGGACGCGCCGGGTCGTCAACGGTTCCACGAGGAGCAGATGCTGGTCGCCGAGATGGTGGGGATCCCGCGGGAGGCGATCCCGCCCACCGTTCGCGAGCTCCGTTCGTTCCTGCAGCGGGTGTATGACTCGGGGATCCTCCGGGTCGGGGAGGCCGCGGAGCGGGTTGCGGCCCTCTTCCACGATCCGCCCCGCGAAGCCGAGTGGCGGCCGGTGCTGAAAGGGGTGTCGAAGCTCGCGTTCGGGACGCTGCCGCCGGAGCTCCGACGCCTGTACGGGATCGACGTCGGCACCGGCAGGCGGGTGGCGATGCGGGCGACGTTCGCCGCGATCCGGGTGCTCCGGCCGTTGCTGCCCACGCGCTACCGATTCATCGCGCCGTACCAGGAGTGGCGGAGGGGATCATCGGGTCAGGTGCGCGCGGCGCGGCGTTCGGCGGGCATCCGGCCCGAAGAGACGCGCAGCCTGCGCGGCTAGACTCCGCGCGTGGGCGACATCGACGGCGTCCTCCTCGACATCGACGGCGTCCTCGCGGTCTCGTGGGAGCCGCTGCCGGGCGCCATCGATGACGATCGCGTGGTTGCGTTCGAACGACGTGCCGTTCCGGTTGATCACGAACACCACCACCAAGACGCGTTCGGATCTGGCGGGCACGCTCCGTGACGCGGGGTTCGACGTCCGTGACGACGAGCTGATCACCGCCGTCGTAGCCACGGCCGAGTACCTGCGTTCGAATCACGCGGGCGCTCGCTGCTTCGTGCTGTCGGACGGGGACGCGAGCGCCGACCTCGAGGGGATCGAGCTCTCGGAGCTCGACGACGCCGACGTCATCGTGCTGGGCGGTGCGAACGAGGACTTCACCTACCCGACGATGAACCGCATCTTCGCCAGGCTGATGGCGGGCGCCACGCTCGTCGGTATGCATCGGAACCTGTACTGGCGCACCAGCGACGGCCTCGAGCTGGACTCGGGCGCCTATATCGCGGGACTCGAGGAGGCGACGGGTCGAGCGGCCGTGATCTGCGGGAAGCCGACCGGTCCGTACTTCGACGCGGCCATCGCGATGCTCGGCGTGCCGCGGGAACGGGCGATCATGGTCGGCGACGACATCGTCAACGATGTCCGCGGTGCGCAGGTCCTCGGCATCCGAGGAGTGCTCGTCCAGACCGGGAAGTTCCTCCCGGGTGACCTCGCCAAGGTGCCGGCCGCGCCCGACGACGTGCTCGCCACCATCGCGGACCTCCCGAAGCTGCTCGACGCGTCGTAGCCTCACCTGGTGGACCGTCGGCTCCGCGCCGGTCGGGGTACCAACCTCGCGCTCCTCGCGCTCCTCGGGAGCGCGCTGGGGACCGGCGCGCTTGCCTTCGCGAACGGCGGGCGATGGGCGTTCGCGGCGCTCGCGGCGCACGGGGCCGCTGGGCTGGGGATCGTCCTCCTGTCGCCGTGGAAGTCGGCGATCTCGCGCCGCGGGTTGCGCCGAGGGCGCCCAGGAACGCAGGCGTCGGTCGTGCTGGCGGCGCTGGTCGTGGTGACCGTGGCCACCGGCGTGGTCCACGCGGTCGGGGTGTGGCCGAGCCTGCTCGCCATGCAGATCCACGTCGCGGCCGCCCTGTGCTCGATCCCGCTCGCGATCTGGCACGTGATCGCTCGACCGGTCCGTCCTCGTCGAACGGACCTCTCGCGCCGGAGCCTGCTACGCGCCGGAGCCGTCGCTGGGGGGTCGGTCGCTGCGTTCGGCGCCATCGAGGGCATCGTCCGAGCCACCGGACTCCCCGGCGCCGACCGACGAGCGACCGGCTCGTACGAGCGAGGGTCGTTCGCGCCCGCAGCGATGCCGGTCACCCAGTGGCTCGACGACGCCGATCCTCGGATCGATGCCGATGGCTGGCGCCTCGCGGTCCTCACTGCTGACGGCGCTCGGCCGTTCACCTACGACGAGATCCAGGTCTACGACGACCGGGTGCGCGCGACCCTGGACTGCACGGGCGGGTGGTTCGCTACGCAGGACTGGAGCGGGGTTCGGCTCGACCGGCTGTTGCAAGGTGTCGAGGACGCCCGCAGCGTCGTCGTGACGTCCGCGACGGGCTACGCGCGCCGGTTCCCGATCGACGACGCGAACTCGTTCGTCCTCGCGACCCGGTTGGGTGGAGAGCCTCTGTCCGCCGGTCACGGGTTCCCCGCCAGGCTCGTCGCACCGGGCAGGCGAGGGTTCTGGTGGGTGAAGTGGGTCGAGCGGATCGAGGCGAGCTCGACGCCGTGGTGGTGGCAGTCGCCGTTCCCGCTGACCTGACCGTCCCGGTAGTCTCGGGCCGTGGATCCCGAGCGCACACGCCACGCACGGCGGCTGTTCGCCGGCATCGCGCCCGAGTACGACCGGATGGGCTCCGTGCTCTCGTTCGGGCAGGAACCGAGGTGGCGCCGGTTCCTCGTCTCGAAGGTGAACGCCATCCCGGGCTCGTGGGTGCTCGACGTCGCCACCGGGACGGGGCTGGTCGCTCGCGAGCTCGCGAGGAAGAACGTGCGCGTCGTGGGGCTCGATCAGAGCCCGGACATGGTGAGCCGTGGGCTCGACGCCGTTCGCGAACGAGGGCTCGACGGACGTGTGCGGTTCGCGCTCGGGCAGGCGCAGGCGCTGCCGTTCGGCGACGGTGCGTTCGACGCGGTCACGTTCACCTACCTGCTGCGCTACGTCGACGACCCTGCCGCCACCGTCGCCGAGCTCGTCCGCGTCCTCCGTCCGGGTGGGGTGATGGCCTCGCTCGAGTTCCACGTGCCGCCCGAACCCTGGGCGCGAGCCGGGTGGCTCGCGTACACGAAGACGGCGATGCCGCTCGTCGGGTGGACCGCCTCCTCCGAGTGGTACCGCACCGGCCGCTTCCTCGGCCGAAGCATCACCGAGTTCGTCGAGCGGTACCCGCTCCCGGTGCAGGTCCGCTGGTGGCAGGAGGCCGGGATGCGACGGGTGCGAACGAAGCTCCTCACCAACGGTGCCGCCGTCGTCACCTGGGCCGTGAAGTCCACCCCCGTCCTCGGGGACGAGTCCGCGGACCTCGAACATCGCGATGGCTGAGGCGGGCGACCGCCCCGCCTTCTACTCGCTCGGCCCGGGTGGGTGGCGCGACTACTGGTCGCTGCTGCACCCGCCGTACACTGCGTGGCACCTTTCCTACGTCGTGCTGGGGGCCTGCATCGCTCCCGTCGTCGACCTCCGGTGGCTGGTCGAGACGCTGCTGGCGTTCTTCCTCGCGATGGGCCTGGCCGCACACGCGCTGGACGAGCTGAACGGGCGGCCGCTCCGAACGCGGATCCCCGACGGGGTGCTGTGGGCGTTCGCGGTGATCGGGCTGGGTGGCGCGATCGCGCTGGGGATCCACGGGACGCTCGTGGTCTCGCCCTGGCTGTGGGCGTTCATCGGCGTCGGAGGCTTCCTGGTCGTGGCGTACAACCTGGAGCTGTTCGGCGGTGCGTTCCACTCCGACCTCTGGTTCGCGCTGGGGTGGGGCGCGTTCCCGGCCCTCACCGCCTACTTCGCGCAGACGGCGACGCTGCGTGTCGAAGCCGTGCTCGTGGCGGCCGGGTGCGCCGCGCTCTCGGCCGCCCAGCGCGTGCTCTCGACGCCCGTTCGGCGGCTCCGTCGATCCGTCGCGAGCGTGAGCGGCGAGCTCGTGACGACCCAGGGGATCCACGAGCCGCTGGACGCCTCCGCGCTCCGAGCCGCGCCGGAGGGCGCGCTCCGGTGGCTGTCCCTGGCCGTACCGCTCGTCGCGGGCGCCCTCCTCGTCGCTCGGGTCTAGCGGTCGATACTCACGTAATCGCGATCGAGGTTGGAGGTGCTGCATGGCGTTCGATGGGCTCCGAACGATCGGGCAGATCCACGTGAGCGTGACCGACGTCGATCGGGCCGTCGCGTTCTACCGCGACGTCCTCGGCATCACGTTCCTGTTCCGAGTGCCGGGCCAGCCGATGGCGTTCTTCGACTGCGACGGCGTCCGCCTGTATCTCGGCGTCCCCGAGGCCGACGAGTTCCGTTCCCGCGGGGTGCTGTACTTCACCGTCGAGGACATCGCGGAGGCGCATCGGGTGCTCGCGGAACGCGGTGTCGAGTTCCGCGACGAGCCGCATCTGGTCCACCGCGCGGAGAGCTCCGAGCTCTGGATGGCCTTCTTCACCGATCCCGACGGCAACAACCTCGCGCTGATGGCCGACCTGCCGATGGATCAGAGCGTCGGGTAGCGGAGCGCGAGCCCTCGCGCCCCGGCGGGAGCCGCCACCAGGCTCCAGCCTCCGAGGCTCGAGACCACGAGCCGGTCACGGTTCGTTCCGAGGAAGGCGACGTTGGCCGGCTGGTTGAGCACCACGCCGTCCGGATCCTCGGCGAACACCCCGACCGTCCCGTCCGGCTCGATCCGGTAGATCCGATCCGGCCGGTAGCAGCCGACGAACATCGTCCCGTCCTCGGCGAGGGCGATGCCGTCGGGCTGCGAGCCGGTCAGGTCGACGAGCCGCTCCGGTCGACCGGAGCTCCCGTCGTCCTCGATCGGCACGCGGACGACGGCTCGGCCACGCGACTCGACCACGAGCAGGGCGTCCCCGCTCGCCGTGAGGCAGCAACCGTTCGGGAAGCGAGGCGTGGCCTCGGTCCAGATCTCGGTCGCGCCTCCCGGCGCGATCCGGTAGACCAGGCCGTCGTCGTCGCCCCACTCGCCCGAGTCCGTGACGTAGAGGTTCCCGGTCTCGTCGAAGGCGGCGAAGTTCGGAACCCGCATCGGTCGCTCCGCCGTTCCGTTCGAGTAGCTCGAGACGGCGCCCGCCGAGATCCTCATGACCGCGGCGTTCCCGAAGTCGCACGCGAAGACGTCGCCCGAGCCGTCGAGGGTCACGCCGTAGATGAAGCCCCCGGTGGTCGCGATCTCTTTCGGCGAGCCGTCGGCGCCGACCCGGTAGATCTGCCCTGCCTCACCACCGGCGAAGAGCAGCCCGTCGGGGCCGACCGCGACACCCTCAGGGTGGTCCAGGCCGGTCGCGACCGTCTCGAACGCGTCGAGAGCCGACACCGTCACACCGCCTCGTCGAGCCTCGAGGCCAGCTCGGTCACGGCATCCGCTCGGGCCGACTGACCACCGATCTCCAACGTGAGAACGGTGGCACCGTCCTGCCACATGGCCAAGATGACGCGCGTCTCGTTGTGGCAACAGGGGTTGGGCTCGTGGACGAAGAGAGACTCCACCGGCGCAAGGGCGAGGCGTAGCTCGGCCTCACCGATAACGTCTTCGACGTGGGAGGCAAGCCATCGGAGGTAGAGCTGGGCGCCCTGGGCCGTTTCGAACACGAGCGCTCGAGCGAGGGTCCGTCGTCGGCCTGGAAGCGCCCTGCTGAAGAGTCGTTCGGTCCCCCCGACGAAGCCGGCGTCGTCGAGCAGCGACGCCAGCCCGGCGACGTCGACGGCGCCCACCGAGATCGCGTCGGCGTCGAGCTCCACCGGGTCGGCGGGTGCGCCGGGCAGCGCGGTCGCGGGGATCGGTTCGAGGACGTCGAGCGCGTCGGTGGCGCCGGCGGGTTCGGAGACGGGGGGTTCGGAACCGCACGCGGCGACGACCAGCGTGGTCACGGAGAACGCGGCCAGCAGCGCGGAACCGACCGTTCGGCTGCTCAAGGTTGTCCTTCCGAGAAAGTGGCACGCTTCCGGCGTTCGGCGCATGATACGGCGTCATTCCAGCAGGGACGAAGGGGGGCGTATGACCGACATCGACCGCATCCTCGCCGAGCGCTACGACCGGCGCGGCTTCATGCGCATGGCCGGAGCGACCACGCTCGGTGCGGCCGTGCTCGCGGCGTGCAAGAAGGCGGAGGACGACGGGACCACCACCGGCACCACGGGGCAGCCGGTCTCGCACCCGCCGATCGAGCAGGAGCCCGGCGACCTGGCCGTGTTCGACTGGTCCGGGTACGGCAACGGCGACTACTACCCGGACAAGGAGCGCGTGGGCCTGTGGCAGCAGTACGCGGATGCAACCGGCGACACGCCGCAGTTCACGCTGTTCGAGAACGACGACGCCGCGTACACGAAGGCGGTCGCGGGCACCGCGAACTTCGACGTCGTGCACCCTTGTGGCTACAAGTACAAGGACTGGGTCGATCTCGGAGCGATGCAGCCGTGGGACACGTCGCTCATCTCGAACTACAGCGCGCTCAACCCGACGCTGCTGGAATCCGGTGTGGTGGACGGCCAGCAGTACTTCATCCCGCTCGACTGGGGCTTCATCGCCCCGATCGTCAACCTCGACCACGTGGAGCCGACGGAGGACTCCTTCGGGATCTTGTTCGACGATCGGTACGAGGGCAAGATCTCCTGGGTCGACACGTCGAACATGATGTACATCGGGGGTCTGTTCCTGGGCGTCCCGGACCCGTTCGACATGACGGACGAGGAGCTCGCGGAGGTGCGTGACTTCCTCGCGTCGAAGAAGCACCTCGTCAAGTTCATGTGGAACCAGTCCTACGACTTCTGGCTCTCGTTCAAGAAGGAGGAGGTCTGGATCGGGTACGCGTGGCCGGACACGGTCGGGTACGCCGACGCCGCGGGGATGAACTACCTCTACATGGAGCCCAAGGAGGGCCGGGTCTCGTGGGTGTGCGGGATGGGGCTCGCCAAGGACACGCCGAACTACTTCCACGCACACGAGTACGTCGATTCGTGGGCGAGCAAGAAGGCGGCGGAGTTCCTCCTCGCTTGGTACTACTACGGTCACACGAACACCGAGGCCGACCTGTCGGTCGTCTCGCCCGGTGTGGTGCAGGCGCTGGGGCTCGACGACCCGACGGTCCTCGATCCCCCACGAGCCATCCCCGAGTCCTACATCCCGCGTCGGGACGTCTACCAGCAGTACTGGAGCGAGGTGCTGGCGTCCTGACGCCAGCGAACACCGGGCCCCGGTAGCGGCCGTGGCGACCCAGGACGCCGCCGCATCGGCCAAGCACTGGCGGCGGCGCGAACGCGGTGTCACCGCGGGGCTGCTGTCGGCGCCGATGCTCTGGCTGCTCCTGTTCTTCGTGGCCCCGGTCCTGTACGTCGCGTCCTACAGCGTCGGGGCCATCGAGCTGTTCCCCACCGACACCGGGGTGATCTCGCTCGACGACTGGCGTCGCTTCCTGGGCGGCGGCTCGATCTACCTCGGGTTGTTCTGGAAGTCGGTCCGGATGTCGCTCACCGTCTCGGTGGTCGTGGTGCTGCTCGCCTACCCGATCGGCTACTTCCTCGCGCTCTGCGTGCGCAAGCTGAAATACGTCCTGCTCCTGGTCATCATCGTCCCGTTCCTCACGAGCTTCCTCCTGCGCGTCCTCGCGTGGAAGGTGATGCTGGGCGATCGCGGCGTGGTCAACTCGGCGCTGGTCTCGCTCCACGTCCTGCCCGCGGATCAGCCGATCGAGTGGCTGCTCTACAGCCAGTTCACCGTGATGCTGGTCCTTGCCTACGTGTGGATCCCGTTCGTCGCACTGCCGATCTTCGTGAGCCTGAACAACCTCGATCGCAGCCTGCTCGAGGCGGCGAGCGATCTCGGCGCCAGCCGTCTGCGGACGTTCCTCCGGGTGACCCTCCCGCTGAGCGCCCCCGGGCTCGTCGCGGCGTTCGTGTTCGTGTTCATCCCGACGATCGGCGAGTTCGTGACGCCGCTCCTCGTCGGAGGCACCAGCGGGTACATGTACGGCAACGCGATCCAAGACCTGTTCACGCGGGGTCTGGACTGGCAGAGCGGCTCCGTGCTGGCGATGTTCCTGCTGATCGTCGTCGCCGGCCTGATGGCGCTGTTCGGCCGGTACGTGCAGGTCCGGACCGTGGCGGCCGACTGATGGAGATCGCGACCTCGAAGACCGGACGGGTCTCGCTCACCGTCTTCTTCTGGCTGCTCGTCATCTTCCTCTACCTGCCGATCGCAGTCCTCGCGCTGTTCTCGTTCAACGACGGCGATCCATCGTTCCCGTTGGAGGGCTTCACCACCCACTGGTACGGCGACGTCCTGTCGAACGACATCCTGGTCGGAGCGCTCGGCAGGAGCGCTGCGGTCGCGGCGATCTCGAGCCTGATCGCGGTGACGCTCGGCGTGCTGACCTCGTTCGCTCTCCTGCGGAGGCGGTTCTTCGGCAAGCCCGTCGTCTCGGCGCTGGTCTTCTCGCCGCTCGTGATCCCGTACCTCGTGTTCGGGATCTCGCTGCTCCTGCTCTTCACGCTGGTCGACAAGGTCCTGACCCAGTCGTTCGGCATCTACATCGGGCTCGGGCTGCACGCGGTCGTGATCGGCCACGTCGTCGTGGCGCTGCCGTACACGATCCTCACGATCATGCCGCTCCTGGAACGGCTCAGCGTGTCGCTCGACGAGGCGGCGAAGGATCTGGGCGCGAACCCGAGGGAGACCTTCCGCCGCGTCACTCTGCCGCTGCTGATGCCCGCGCTCATCTCGGCGTTCCTCGTGGCGTTCACGCTGTCGTTCGACGAGTTCGCGATCGCCTCCTTCCTCGCCGGGACCCAGCAGACGTGGCCGGTCTACCTGTTCGCCCAGCTCCGGGTCCCGAGCCTGCTGCCCCAGCTCATCGCCGTCTCCTCGGTCGTGTTCATCGCCTCGATGCTGCTGGTGCTGTCTGCGGAGATCGGCCGCCGCCTGGCCGAACGCCGATACGGGAGCGAGTACACGGCCCGCGGCCTCGGGTAGCGGGGGTCAGCCCTTCGCGCCGGAGCCGGTACGCTGAGATGTCCATGCCCGCCCCCTCCACGATCGCCGAGCTCCGCGCGTCCGGGTTCCCGGACCGGAGCGTGAAGGAGGAGCTACGCGCGAACCTCCTCGAGCGCCTCGGCGCCGGTACCCCGCTGTTCCCGCAGGTGGTCGGGTTCGGGGACTCGGTGCTCCCGGTGCTCGAACGCGGGATCCTCGCGGGTCACGACCTCGTCATCCTCGGCGAGCGCGGGCAGGCCAAGACACGTCTGATCCGTCAGCTCGTCGACCTCCTGGACGAGCAGACGCCCGCGATCGCCGGGTGCGAGGTGAACGACCACCCGTACCGCCCGATCTGCGCCTCGTGCCGCGCGCTCGTCGCGGAGGAGGGCGACGCCGTCCCGCTCCGGTGGATCGGCCGGCAGGACCGATACGCGGAGAAGCTCGCCACCCCCGACACGAGCGTGGCCGACCTGATCGGCGACGTCGACCCGATCCGGGTGGCCGAGGGCCGCTACCTCGCCGACGAGCTCACGATCCACTACGGGATGATCCCGCGGACCAACCGGGGCATCGTGGCGATCAACGAGCTCCCCGACCTGCCCGAACGGATCCAGGTCGCCCTGTTCAACATCCTGGAGGAGCGCGACGTGCAGATCCGCGGGTACCGGATCCGGCTCCCGCTCGACCTGCTGCTCGTCGCCACCGCGAACCCCGACGACTACACCCACCGCGGCCGGATCGTGTCGCCGCTCAAGGACCGGTTCGGCACGCAGGTTCGCACGCACTACCCGGAGTCCCTCGAGGACGAGATCGCGATCATGGAGCAGGAGGCCCGGGGGTGGACGAGCGACGTCCCGGTCCGTGTTCCCGTGTACCTGGAGGAGGTCCTCGCCGCCTTCACCGCCGAGCTCCGTCGGTCCCCGCACGTGAACCACCGCAGCGGCGTGAGCGTCCGGTATTCGATCGGCAACCTCGAGACGCTCTCGGCGGCCGCGATCCGGCGGGCGGCCCGCACCGGCGAGGCCGAGGCCGTCCCACGGGTGTGCGACCTGCCGGCGGTCGTCGAGGCCGGGCTGGGCCGGGTCGAGTTCGACACGATCGAGGAGGGGCGGGAAGAGGAGATCCTCTCGCGCGCCCTCAAGACCGCCGAGCTGCAGGTGTTCCGGCACCGGCTCTCGGGGTTCGACTTCCAGCCGATCCTGTCGCGATTCGCGCAGGGGTTCGAGGCGGAGACGTCGGACCTGCTGCCCGCGGCAGAACTCCTGTCGCAGTTCGGCGAGCTGCCGGGCCTGTCGAAGCTCCTGCAGCGCCTCGGCGTGGAGGAGGAGTCTCCCGGGGTGGCCGCGTCCGCGGTGGAGTTCGCCCTCGAGGGCCTGCACCTGTCCCGGCGGCTGAACAAGGACACGGCCGCGCGGGCCGGCTCGAGCCGGTACCGGTCCGCCGAGCAGGACGCGTAGCGACGTCGCGCGACCCGTAGGATTCGGCCGCCGTGAACGAGATCCACCGCTACCTCGGGTACGTCGTCGTCGGGATCTTCGCGATCGGGTGGCTCTTCGGCCTGGTCCTGTGGATCTCGCGGCGCGAAGCGGGCAGCTGGTTCTGGCGGTGGCTCGTGGTCGCGCAGATCGTCGCCATCGTGCAGGCGCTCGGCGGTCTCATCCTCGTGATTTCCGGTCGAACGCCGACCACTTGGCTGCACTACGTCTACGGGTTCGGACCCCTCGTGTTCCTCGCGATCGCCCACCTCCTCGCTCGCGAGGACACCGTTCCGAACCAGGCCGTGGATTCCGTTCGCCCTGGCGTCGTTCATCTGTTTCGGCCTGTCGCTCCGCGCGCTCACGACGGGACTCGGCATCGGCTGACGGTCTCCGTTCCGCCGACGACGACGTAGGCTGGTCGGGTGCAGGCCCGCTACTCGCGCTGGGACGATACGCAAGACCCCTTCGGCCCCGAGCTCTCGGCCGCCGAGTTGCTCGAGGAGATCTCCGACGACGTGCTCTCGGGGCTCGGCGCGGAGGGTGCGCTGTCGCGGCTGCTGCGGCGCGGAGTGCAGGGGAGCTTCAGCGGGCTCGACGCCCTGCGTTCGCGCCTCCGCGAGCGGCGCGCCCGCGAGCAGGCGAACCTGGACCTTGCCGGGCCGCTCGAGGAGCTGCGCGATCGGCTCGACGACATCGTCGACCGCGAGCGATCGACGCTCTCGTTCCGCGCCGAGGACGACGCCAGGATGCGCGAGGCGTTCCTGGACGCGCTCCCGCCCGACGTCCCGGGCCGGGTCGGGGAGCTGAGCGATTACCGGTTCGTCGACCCGGAGGCCCAGGAGGCGTTCGATGAGCTGATGGAGCATCTACGCGAACAGGTCGTGGGCGCGTACTTCCGCAGCATGGCGGAGGGGATGCGCTCGATGTCGTCCGAGGATCTGGCTCGGTTCCGCGACATGCTGGCCGAGCTGAACCGCATGATCGAGCAGCGCGAGCGCGGCGAGCCGTACGACTTCGACGGGTTCATGCAGCGCCACGGCGACTTCTTCCCCGGGAACCCGAGGACGCTCGACCAGCTGCTCGAACAGATGGCGGCTCGGATGGCGGCGATGTCCCGGCTGCTCGCCTCGATGTCGCCGCAGGAGCGCGCCGAGCTCCGGGCGCTCGCCGAACAGGTCCTGCAGGACATGGACCTCGCGTTCGAGGTCGATCGGCTCGGGTCGAACCTCGCGTCGGCCTTCCCCGACCTGCCGTGGGGTGAGCCCGCACTCGCCGGAGGCGAGGAGCAGATGCCGCTCTCGGCCACGATCGACGCGATGGAGCGGCTGCACGACCTCGAGGAGCTCGAGCGTTCGCTCAAGGGTGACTACCCGGGCGCCTCGATCGACGACGTGGACGAGGATTCATTGCGCGAAGCCTTGGGAGAGGACGCGGTCGCGGACCTGCGTCGCCTGAAGGAGATCGAGCGCGCGCTCGAGCGGGCCGGCCTGGTCTCGCGCGAGCGGGGACGGCTCGAGGTCACCCCGAAGGGCGCGCGCAAGATGGGGGAGCGCGCGCTGGTCAGGGTGTTCGAGCACCTGCGTCGCGACCGCGAAGGCGTGCACGAGGCCCGCGAGGCAGGCGGCCTCGCCGAGCCGACGGGTGCGACTCGGCCGTGGAGGTTCGGCGACTCGGGGCAGATCGCGGTGCAGCGGAGCGTCTTCAACGCCGTGGCACGAGGCGGGCCTGGGGAGCGGGTGCGGCTCGAACCCGACGACCTCGAGCTGCTCGAGGCCGAGCAACGCACCGAGGGGGCGACCGCGTTGCTGCTCGACCTCTCGTTCTCGATGCCGCTGCGCGGGCACGACATCCATGCGAAGAAGATGGCGCTCGCGCTCCACGCGCTGATCGAGGGGCGCTACCCGCACGACACGCTGTACCTGATCGGCTTCAGCGACTACGCGCGCCAGATGCAGCCGAAGGAGCTCGCGGCCAGCGGGTGGGAGCGTGTGTACGGAACCAACATGCACCATGCGTTCAACCTCGCGGGCCGCCTGCTCTCGCAGCACCCTCGTGCGACCCGCCAGGTGATCATGGTCACCGACGGCGAGCCGACGGCGCACCTCGAAGGCGATCGCGCGAAGTTCAACTGGCCGCCGATCCCGAAGACGATCCGCCTCACGCTCATGGAAGCCTCGAAGCTCGCGCGGGCGGGCGTGACCCTGAACGTGTTCATGCTCGAGGACTCGCCGGGGCTGATCGGCTTCATGGAGCGGCTGGCCGAGCTCACCGCAGGACGGATCTTCCTGATGGACGACCGCGACCTCGGGACCTTCGTGCTCCGGGATTTCGTTCGACGCCGAGCGTCGTAGCCTCTCGCCCGGCCGGCGAGCGTGCGCCGCTAGCGCTCGAGTGCGCTCACTTATCGAGCTCGGCGAGGATCTCGTCCGTGTGCTCGCCCAGCAGCGGTGGGGGGAACCTCGCGGGCGGCATGCGGCCGCCGACGCGGATCGGGTCGGCGACGAGGCGGAGCAGACCTCGGGCCGGGTCGTCGATCTCCTGGATCGCGGCCGCTCCTTCGGCCGACGCGAAGACCTCGTCCAGCGTTCGGACCGGTGCGCAGGGAACCGCCGCCGCCTCCAAGGCCGCGAGCCACTCGGCGGCGCTCCTGCTCGCCAGCTCGGCCGACAGGAGCGGGATCAGGGCATCCCGGTTTCGGACGCGCGCCGCGTTCGTGGCGAAGCGCTCGTCCGCGGCGAGCTCGGGACGCCCGATCACCTCGCACGCCCGCTCGAAGAGGCGGTCGTTGCCCGCGGCCAGGATGATCGGCCGGTCGGCGGTCTCGAACAGCTGGTACGGGACGATGTTCGGATGCGCGTTGCCCAGTGGCTCGGGGACGAGACCGCCGAGGAGGTAGTTCGCCGCCTGGTTCACGAGCGCGGCCACGCTCGCGTCGAACAGCGACACGGTCACCCGCGCGCCGCGGCCGGTCCTCCCGCGGCCGATCAACGCCGCCTGGATCGCGTTGCTCGCGTAGAGGCCGCAGATGACGTCGAGGAGCGCGACGCCGACCTTGGTGGGTTCGCCGCCGGGGTGACCCGTGAAGCTCATCAGGCCCGAGAGCGCCTGCACGATGATGTCGTAGCCGGGGCGCGCGGCTCCCTCGCCCTCGCCGAACGCGGTGAGCGAGCAGTACACCAGCCCCGGATGCTCGGCGGCCAGCGACCCGTGATCCAGCCCGAACCGCTCCATGAGTCCCGGCCGGAAGTTCTCGACCACGACGTCCGAGGTGAGCGCGAGCCGGCGGGCGGCCGATCGCCCTTCGTCGCTCGAGAGGTCGAGCGTCACCGAGCGTTTGTTGCGGTTCAGCGAGAGGAAGTACGCGGCGTCCCCGCCGATGAACGGCGGGCCCCATCCGCGCGTGTCGTCGCCGGTCTCGGGACGCTCGATCTTGATCACGTCCGCACCGAGGTCGGCGAGCAGCATGGTCGCGAGGGGGCCGGCCAGCACCCGGGAGAAGTCCGCCACCCGGATGCCCGAGAGGGGCAGGCGGGTCGGGACGTCCTCGTCGGGTGCCACGCGGCTCCTCGGGAACGGGCGGAGAAAGAGCGGCGCCGCCGGAGCCCGAAGGCTCCAGCGGCACCGAGAGATTTGTACACCGGCGCCCGATCGTCGGTCAAATCGGAGGGCGGCTTTTGTCACTCTTTGTCGGGTGGCGCACCGACGCCGAATCGGACACGATGACCTGCGTGAACGAGGAAAGCCTCCAGCGGGCGAACGCCTTCCTTGCCGCCGTGGCCGCCCGAGCCGCGCCCGGCGAGCTCGTCGACCTGTCGCCGTCCGAGCTCGGCAAGGAGATCGGCGTCGTGGAGCCGCTCGCGGCGGCGCGAGCGGTCCGAGCGCTGCTCGCCCGGCGCAGGCTCGAGGCGGTCGACGGTCGGTACCGCCTCCTGGACGTCCGACCGATCGAGGCCGGCGAACGCGAACAGGTCCCCAGGCCGAGGCGCTCGGCCCGGCGCCAGCCTCGCGCGAGCCGACAGCAGGAACCGAGCGGGAGACCCACGTACTCGGCGATCGGGCGGGAGGTCGTCGAACGCACGATCGAGCTCGGGCGCGAGGCGGGCACCCTCCGCGGGGCCCTGCGGGCGGCTCGCGAGGAGGCGCGTGAGTCGAGGGAGGCTCGCGAGGAGGCCGAACGCCGGGCCCAGCACCTCTCGGTCAGGGTGAAGGAGCTCGAGGCTCGCGCCGAGATGGCCGAGACGAACCTCCGGACGCTCCTCGCGGCCGCGAAGGGAACGGGTCGCGACGCGACGCTGGGTGACACCGAGATGGAGGCGATCCTCGGCGTCCTCAAGGGCGAGCCCGGCGAGGGCGACGCCGACGGCGACGGCGACGGCGACGGCGACGGCGACGGCGTAGCCCGCTCCGCTCGCGACGGTCAGTGGGTCCCGGCGGAGGCGGCGTCGGGCACCATCCGGTCCTGGCCGAACCGCGTTGCGGCGAACGGCTCGATCAGCTCGGGGGTCCGATCCGTCGCGATCAGCTCGGCCATCGTCGCCCCGAAGATCGGCGCTCCCTTGAACCCCCACGTGCCCATGCCGGCCATGAGCCAGAAGCGCTCCACCTCGCTCGCGCCGAGGATCGGCGAGGAGTCCGGCGTCATGTCGCACAGCCCGGTCCACTGGCGCAACGCGCGCGCCGTCCTCGCGAAGGGGAGGATCTGGATCGTGCGTTTGGCCGCCTCGGACAGGAAACCGAACGTCGACCGCGTCGAGTAGGTGGGGTACGGGAGGACCTCCGCTCCGACCAGCAGCTCGCCGCGCGCCGTCTGCGAGACGTACACGTACAGGTCCATCGACGAGACCAACCCGCGGAGCACCGGCCGGTAGGGTTCCGTGACGAACGCCTGCAGGGCGTAGGTCGAGATCGGGAGCCGGATGCCGGCCATCGCCGCCACGACGCTCGTGTGGCCGGCGACGGCGCTCACGACGTGGCCCGCCGCCACCGGGCCGGCATCGGTCCGAACGCCGACGCACCGCCCGTCGCGAACGTCGATCCCCGTGACCGTGACGCCCTGGTGCACGCTGACGCCGCGACGTTCGGCCGCGGCGGCGTAGCCCCACACCACGGAGTCGTGCCGCGCGAACGCGCCCGGCGGGTGGTACGAGGCACCGACGACGGGAAGCTCCCCACCGCCGGTGACGTCGACGAGCGGGAACCCTTCGAGCACCTCGTCGACCGACAGGATGTCGGTCCGTACGCCGAGCGCCCGATTCAGGAGCGACTTCTCGCGCTCGACCTGGAGCGAGTCCGGCGTGTGGCAGAGGTCGAGCTCGCCCCGGTCGGTGAACGACACGTTGAAGTCGAGCTCCCGCGAGAGCGTTCGGTACTTCTGCAGGCTCGCGCGGTACAGGGAGACGGTCTCGGGGGTGTTGTAGTTGGCACGCAGGACCTGCGTGTTGCGGCCGGACGCGCCCGAGCCGATGTACGAGCGCTCGAGGACGGCGACGTCGCGGATCCCGTGGTACTCGGCGAGGTGGAACGCGAGCGAGAGCCCGTTGACGCCGCCCCCGACGATCACCACGTCGTACTTCGGCTCGAGGTCGTGGCTCCCCAGGAACTCCACGCTGCGCAGCAAGCCGGTCATCGCAGGAGCTCCGCGCAGTCGGCCCGGATCCGGTCGCGGAGGTGGTCCGCGTGCATGGAGGGCGCGAGGAGGTCGATCCGATCGCCGTCGACGAGCATCCGGACGCCGATCCGCGCGACCTCGCCCTGCACGAAGCCCGAGACCGGCAGCTCCAGCTCGGACATGCGTGAGAGCGCCTCCCGCGCGCCGGGTCCCTCGAGCGTGTGAGCGACCCACCCGTCCGAGACGTCGAGGACGACCGCATCCGGGTCCAGCCGCCGAACCGCCTGCAGCACGGCGGCGGTCGACACGTCGCCGACGATCGCGACCTCCGTGGGTCCGATCCGGCATGCGCCCGGGAGCCCGGCGACCCGCTCGCACGCGTCCGTCGACGCGAGGACGCTCGTGACGGGGGGCGATGAGGTCCGGAGCTCAGCCACGGACGCGCGCCCCCTCGGGATCGTAGAACGGTGTCGGCACGACGCGTCCGACGGTGGAACCGGCTCGGAGCTCGGTCGGGAACCCCTCGTCGCCGCTCCGGATCCACCCGAGCCCGATCGCACGATCCAGCACGGGTGAGCTCGCGGACGAGGTGACGCGGCCGACGATCGAGTCACCGACGGTGAGGGGCACGCCTCGCAGCTCGGCGGCGTCCGCCGGGCGCGTGGTCGAACTCGAGGCCCGCGAGCCGGCGGGTGCGCGGCAGCCGAGCCAGCCGTTCGAGCGACGGCTTGCCGACGAACCACGGCTTGGTCATCTCGACGGCCCACCCGAGCCCGAGCTTGTCGGGCGTGTCGTCGGGCAGGGTGTCCTGTCCGAGGTAGACGTGGCCCTTCTCGAGCCGGAGGACCTCGAGCGCATCGAGCCCGAAGGCCGAGACCTCGAACGCCTCGCCGGCCCGAAGCAGGGCGTCCCAGAGCTCGGGGCCGCGCGAGCGTGGGTGATGGAGCTCGAACGCGAGCTCGCCGACGAACCCGTTCCGGATCGCCCGGCACGGGATGCCCGCCACGACGATCTCGCGGTGCCCCGGGTACGACAGCGTTGCAGGCTCGATCGGCTCGTCGGTCAGACCCTGCAGCAGGTCTCGGGCGCGGGGGCCGGCGACCAGGATCGCCCCGAGCTCCGAGGTCCGGTCGAGCAGGTGCACGTGCAGGTCGAGCCGGTCCGCCCACTCGCGCAGGCGCGCGTCCATGCGTTCGGCTCCGCCCGACGTCGAGGTGAGGAGGTACGAGCCGTCATCGAGCGCACACAGGAGCCCGTCGTCCGCGACGTAGCCCGCCTCGTCGAGCGCGAGGACGTAGCGAGAACGGCTCGGGGCGAGATCGTCGATCCGGCCGGGGAACACGGCGTCGGCGAGCCGCAGGGCATCCCGGCCGGCGATCAGGAACCGACCCAGCGTTCCGACGTCCATCAACCCGACGCGTTCGCGCACCGCCAGGTACTCCTCGCGCCGGTCGCCGTAGGTGAGCGGTCGCTTCCAGCCGCCGGACCACTCGAGCGTCGCTCCCGCGGCCACGTGCACGTCGTGGAGACCCGTCCGCTTCTCGATCACCTCGTGGACCGACGCCGCGAGCGTCTCCAGGGCGACCGGCCGAACGGGCGGGCGCGAGGTGGTCCGTGCCCCTGCGCGCACGTCGGCCACGTCGGCGCGATCGCGCGCGAAGCAGGCGAGCGCCCGAGCGCACATCGCGCCTCGGCACGGACCCATCGCCGCGGTGGTGTAGCGCTTCAAGATCTCGGCCGAGCGGAACCCCTCGGCCCACGCCTGCTCCAGGTCGTGCACCGCGACGTCCTCGCACAGACACAGGTAGCCGCCGCCGAGCCGAGGTTCGTCCGCTTCGAGAGCCGCATCCCCCACGACCTCGACCGGTTCGTCGACCGCCATCCGCGCGAGCTCGTCTCGCGGCGCGAGTCCCATCGACAGCACCAGCGTGTCGCACGCGATCCGACGTCGTTCCCCGCCCTCTCGAACGAGGACCGAGCGAACCCGCCCCCGTCCGTGCGCCTCGATCAGCTCCCCGTCCACGATCGCCTCGGTCTGCCTCGGCACCTCGTCGACGAAGGCCGCGGGCACGATCGCGGCGATCACCGACGTCCCCGCCGCGACCAGCGCGTGCAGGTGTTCCATCCCCTCGACCGTCGAGGCGACGACGACGACCCGGCGGCCGACGGGGACGCCGTGCAGCGCGGCCATCGCCGACGCCGCCCGCCCGAGCCAGACGCCCGGGAGGTCGTTGCCCGGGAAGAGCGGATGCAGCTCGGTCGCGCCGGTCGCGACAACGACGTGCTGCGGGTGCACCTCCACCAGCTCGGCCGGACCTGCCAGCGGCACCGTCGGACCCTCGAACAGGCCGAGCGCCGCGTGGCCTTCGAGGATCTCGATGTTGGGGTTCGCCCGCGCGATGGGCTCGAGCTCAAGGATCGCGTCGAGCGTGGGACCGGGCGGGACGCGGGAGCCGATGGGGAACAGGTCGCACAGGGTCACGCGCTCCCCGCCCGTCGCGGCTTCGAGCGCGGCAGACAGACCGGCGGTGCCGGCGCCGACCACGACCGCGTCGCACCGAACGTGCCTCGAGACCGTGCGCGTGATCGGTGCGTCGACCGGGAGCGGCCCCGAACCCGTCGTTCGGCGGATCAGGCGCTCGGCCACCGGCCAGGCGAACCGCGGCCGGATGAAGGTCTTCGTCAGGAACCCGACCGGCATGAGCGGATGCAGGAAGTCGGCGGCGTGCAGGAGGTCGTGCTCGGCCGACGGCCAGCCGCGGTCGCGCCGAACCCGCATCCCGCCGGTGGCGGGGGTGACGCAGGAGCGGATGCCCGGGACGCCGTCGACCGTGACCGTGCAGTTCGGGCACTCGCCGGTCCCGCAGTACAGGCCGCGGCGACGGTGCGTCTTCAGCGAGCGCGAGAACGTGCGCACGCCGGCCCGGAAGAGCGCCGATGCGACGGTGTCGCCTTCGAGGACCGGGACCTCGCGCCCTTCGAACCGCAACGGCTCCCGCGTCATCCGATCCGGTTCGTCCTGGTGTCGCGCGTGACCGTGAACCACGTTCGGCAACCGAACGCGTGGAACCAGCGTTCGCGCTGTGGCCCCTCGGCGTTCTCGGGGAGGAGGACACGCGGGAGATCGGTTCCGACGTCGTCAGGGACGTTCGGCCGATCCTCGCCGCCGAACGCGAACTCCGTGTGCGGACGCGAACCGCAGTTCGGGCAGGGGACCTGGAGTGTCACGAGCGCCGCCGCTTCAGGTCCTTCAGGACCGCGCGCGACGCCACGTAGCCGGGCGCCCCGGTCACCCCACCACCCGGATGCGTGCCGGCGCCGCACAGGTACATCCCGTCGATCGGCGTCCGGTAGCGCGACCACGCCGGCAGCGGCCGCATGAAGAACAGCTGCTCGACGTTCAGGTCGCCGTGGAAGATGTTGCCCTCGGTGAGACCGTACGTGCGTTCCAGATCCAGCGGCGTGACCACCTGCATCGCGCGGATCGACGAAGCGACGTTGTCCGAGAACCGGGAGATCGTCTCGACCACCTTGCGGCCGAGCTCGTCGCGTCGTTCGTCCCAGGTGCCCGATCGCAGCTCGAACGGCACGTACTGCACGAACGCCGTCATCACGTGCGTGCCCGGCGGTGCGAGCGTGTCGTCCACGTTCGACGCCGTCACACAGTCCACCCACAGCTCGTCGGGGATCTCACCCCATCGGTGCTGGTCGTACATCCGCTGGGCCCCTTCGAGCGTCGGCACCAGCGTCGCGAGCGAACGCCGGTTGGGGTCCGCGTCGTCGGGCATCCCGTTCCAGCGGGGTTCCTCCTCCAGGACCAGGTTCACCTTCGCGCACGGCCCGGCCATCGCGATCGCCTCCACGTCGGCGCGGAAGTCCACGGGCAGGTCGGACTTCTCGACCAGCCCGAGGAACGTCCGCTTCGGATCGGCGTTCGACAGGACGACCCGAGCGGCGATCTCGGTCCCGTCCTCGAGCGTGACCCCGGTCGCGCGCCCGTCGCGGACGTCGATGCGGGCCACGGTCGCCGAGGTCCGGATCTCGGCCCCGGCATCCCGAACCGCCGCTGCCATCGCCTGCGTGATCGCGCCCATCCCCCCGATCACGTGTCCGTTGAATCCCTGGATGTGGTGCTCGCCGCCCGAGAGCATGTGGAAGAGCAGGCCGATCGCCGTCCCCGGCCGGTACGGCGGCGCGTGCATGCCGTAGACGTTGTTCGCGAGGTAGAGCCGTCGCACCTCGTCGGACTCGAAATGCCGTTCGACGAACTCCCCGAGCGAGCCCGTGGCGAACCGAACCAGGTCCGAGAGCTGGTCGCCGGACAGGTGCCGGAACCGCCGGAACAGCCGCCGGCCCTCGCGGACCTTGCTCCAGCCTCGCGCGTACAGGTTGGGCGGCTCCTCGAGGAAGAACGGCTGGAGCGAGCGCGCCAGCTCGTGCAGGCGTTCGGTCACGCGGCCGAACGCATCGGCGTCGTGCGCCGAGATGCGCCGGATCTCCTCGGCGGTGCGTTCGTGCGTCGACCACCACGGGAGCACACGGCCGTCCTCGAACACGACCTGCAGCCCCGGCTCGCACGGGACCATCCGCAGTCCCCGTTCGGCGAGCCCGAGGTCGGCCACGATCTCGGGCCGCAGCATGCTCGCGATGTAGGAGGTAGTCGACGCTCGGACGCCGGGTGCGATCTCCTCCGTCACGCAGGCGCCGCCGACGATCTCGCGGCGTTCGAGTACGAGCGTCCGCAGGCCGGCTCCGGCGAGGTAGAACGCCGCGGTCAGTCCGTTGTGCCCCCCGCCGACGACGATGACGTCGTACGGCTGGGTCATCAGGTCGACGTCGACGGGACCACGTCTTCCCGTCGGGCTGCCGCCAGGTGGCACGCCGCGAAGTGCCCCGGTCGGAGCTCGATCAGCTCGAGGTCCTCGCCGCGGCACCGAGCCTCGACGCCGGCGTTCGCCGCAGCTCCGGAGCTGACCTCGGGGCAGCGGGGATGGAAGCGGCAGCCTTCGGGGATGCGCGTGGGGTCGGGGGTCTCGCCCGAAAGGATCGGCCGTGAGAGACCTCCGGCTTCGGGGACCACCTCCAGCAGCGCCTTCGTGTACGGGTGCAAGGGCTTGGTCAGGACGTCCTCGGCGGGACCGATCTCGACGATCCGCCCGAGGTACATGATCGCGACGCGGTCGGCGATCGTCCACGCCAGGCCCAGGTCGTGCGTCACCACCAGCATCGCGATGCCGAAGTCGTCCCGGAGGCCGAGCAGCAGCTTCAGGATCTCCCCGCGGACCGAGGCGTCGAGGCTCGAGACCGGCTCGTCGGCGACGATGATCTCGGGCTCGAGCACGAGGGCGCCGGCGATCACGACCCGCTGGCGCTGTCCACCCGAGAGCTCGTGCGGGTACACGAGGAAGAACCGCTCCGGCGGGCGGAGGCCCGAGCGCGCGAGGGCGCGCGCGACGAGCTTCTCCTCGGTCAGCCCGTCCTGGTTGGTGATCCCGTGGATCCGCAGGCCCTCGGCGACCGACTCGTAGATCGTCTGGCGGGGGTTCAGCGCCGCGGTCGGATCCTGGAACACGATCTGGACACGGCGGCGGTACTCGCGAAGGATCTTCGCGCTCGTGCCGAGCGTCTCGCCCTCGAACCGGATCTCGCCCTGCTTCGGGCGTTCGAGACCCATGATCGTGCGCGCGAGCGTGGTCTTGCCGCAGCCGGACTCACCGGCGAGCGCGAGCACCTCGCCCCGAAGGAGCGCGAGGTCGACGCCGTCGACCGCCCGAGCCGTCGTCGCCTTCTTGCCGGCCATGCCGGCCCCGAGCCCGATCCGTCCTTCGAACGACACGTGGAGGCCGCGGACCTCCAGGACCGGGGCGTGCTCCCGGTGCGGTCTCGGTCACGGCGCGACCTGCGCCCGCTTCGGCACGAGCAGGCACGCGGCGCGGCGATGCTCGCCCGCCTCGTAGAGCTCGGGGACCGATCGTCGGGCATTCGTCGAAGGCGAGGGGGCACCGTGGGTGGAACGAACACCCCTCCGGCACGGACTCGGGCTGCGGCGGGTCGCCCGCCCAGACCAGACGGAGCCCGGCGGAACCGTTGGTCGCCGATCGCGGGGAACGCCGCCGAGAGCGCCTCGGTGTACGGGTGGGCAGGCGTCTCGAACACGGGCGTCGAGGGTCCCTCCTCGACGATCCTGCCCGCGTACATGATCGCGAGCCGGTCGCAGATCTCGACGAGGACCGACAGGTCGTGCGTGATGAAGAGCATCGCGAGGCCGAGCTCGCGCTGCAGCTTGTTCAGCAGGCTCAGGACCTGCGCCTGCACCATCACGTCGAGCGCGGTGGTGGGCTCGTCGGCGATCACCAGGCTCGGGCTGCACGCGAGCGCCATCGCGATCATCACGCGCTGCTTCTGTCCACCCGACAGCTCGTGCGGGTAGTCGCGGAGGCGTCGCGGTGGCATCCCGACCTGCTCGAGCAGGTCGCCGACCCGGACCAGCGCTTCCTTCTCTCCGGCCTGGCCGTGCAGCACGATCGCCTCGGCGAGCTGGTCGCCGATCCGCTGGACGGGGTTCATCGCGTGCATCGCGCCCTGGAACACGACCGAGGCGCCGGTCCACCGCACCGCGCGGAGACGTCCCGGCTTCATCGTGAGGACGTCCTCCCCGTTGAGCAGGACCTCCCCCGACACGGTGGTCCCGGCGGGGAGCAGACGCAGGATCGCGTTGACCACCGTCGACTTGCCGCACCCCGACTCGCCGGCCAACCCGAGCACCTCGCCCGGGTCGATGTCGAGCGACACGCCGCGCACGGCGGGGATCGGACCCGCCTGCGTCTTGTAGGTCACCTCGAGGTCGCGGACCGACAGGACGCTCATCGCTCACGCAGCTTCGGGTTGAGGATCTCGTCCAGCGCGAACCCGCACAGCGTGAACGCCAAGACGACGAACACGATCGCCAGGCCCGGCGGGATCAGCCACCACCACTGGCCGGCGCTGGCCGCCCCGGCGCCGAACGCGAAGTCGAGGATCGTGCCCCAGGAGATGGAGAGCGGGTCGCCCAGCCCCAGGAACGCGAGCGTGCTCTCGGCCAAGATCGCGAGCGCGACGGTCAGGATCGTGTTCGCGAAGATCAGCGGCGCCACGTTCGGAAGGATGTGGCGGGTGGTCAGGTGCCAGCTGCTCGAGCCGAGCGCGCGCGATCGCTCCACGTAGGGTCGGGTCTTCACGGACAGCACCTGCGCTCGGATGATCCTGGCCGTCGAGGGCCAGGTGGTCACGCCGATCACGAAGATGATCACGGTGAGCGACCGCCCGAGCACCGCGGCGAGCACGATCGCCAGCGGGAGGAACGGGATCACGAGGAACCAATCCGTGAGGCGCATCAGCACGGACTCGGGCCACCGGCCGTAATAGCCGGCCACGATGCCGACGACCGATCCGATCAGCATCGAGATCGCCGTCGCCAGCAGCCCAACGAGCAACGAGATCCGCGTCCCCCAGACCGTCAACGTGAAGACCGACCGCCCGAAGTTGTCCGTCCCGAACGGGAACCCCCACGACGGCGGCGAGAACGGCGTTCCGTTGCACGGGCAGGTGGCTTCGAGTCCCTCCTTCGGAGCGATCAGCGGCGCGAACACGGCGACGGCGATGAAGAAGATCAGGGTGATCAGCCCGATCATCCCCATCGTGTTCTTCCGATACAGGACCCAGACACGCCTGGCCGACAGGCGGCGGCGTGTCCACGCGATCGCTCGGGGGCTCCTCGGGATCTCGGGCGGGGGGCCGGGCTCGAGCTCGACGCCGATCGGTGCATCCGTGACGTGGCCGAAGGTCTCACCCGGACGCATCAGGCGGCCCTCACGCGCGGGTCGAGGTACGAGTACAGGACGTCGGCGATCAGGTTCGCGAGGATGACGGCGGCGGAGAACAGCAGGAACAGGCCCTGCAGGAGCGGGTAGTCCTTCGCGTCGATCGCCTGCACCGTGAGCAGCCCCAGACCCGGATACGAGAACACGTACTCGATCGTGATCGCGCCGCCGAAGATGAAGCCGAGCGAAAGCAGGATCAGCGTCATCGTCGGCAGGAGCGCGTTCGGAACGACGTGGTGGCGCAGGACCTGCTTCTCGCGGACACCCTTCGCGCGAGCCGTCTGGACGAAGTCGTCGTTCATGACGTCGATGACGGAGTTGCGCATGATCAGCGCGTACTGCCCGAGGTACGCGATCGTCAGCACCATCCAGGGGAGGAAGAGGTGGTTCAAGATGTCCGTGACGTGCGCCCAGGCGCCCAGATCGGCTCCGGGTGTCTCGTACCCGCCGGTGGGGAAGATCGCGGGGAAGGGTCCCACGCCGCCCGCGAAGGCCATCAGCACGAGGATCCCGAACCAGAACTCCGGCATGGCGTAGACGAACAGGGTGAAGCTGAGGGATCCCACGTCGAACTTGCTCCCGTGCCGCCACCCCCCGTAGATGCCGATGATCAGTCCGATGATCGCCGACGCGATCGTGGACGTGCCGAGCAGCAGGATCGTCGGCCAGATCCGGTCGCCGATCACCGTGGCGACGTCGGCGCCTCGCAGGTAGAAGGACTCGCCGAACTCGAACTTCGCCGTGTCCGTGACGTAGGTCAGGAACTGTTGCGGGAGCGGTTTGTCCAGCCCGAGGTCCGCCCTGACCTCCTCGAGGTTCTCGGGATTGAAGGCGGTCGTGCCTCGGAGCAGGAGCGCTCCCGGATCACCGGGCAGGACACGGAACAGGAAGAAGTTGAAGACCATGACGAAGGCCAGGGTGAGGACGGCCTGCGCCACCTTGCCGAGGATGTACCTGCGTGTCCCCACCCCGGTCTTCGAACGTCCTTCCCGCTCCGGCCGTGTCTCCTAGACGTCCTCGTCGCTCACGCGCCGGCGACGCGCGAACAGGACGACCGCCCCGATCACCAGGACCGCCGCGATCCCCGCCCAGAGTAGCGGCGAGACGCCGCGGGCTTCGGCGGAGCTCCCCCCGCCGCCCTCGGCCTCGCTCACGGGCTTGAGCGTCAGCCAGACGTCGCTGATGCCACCCCAGCCCTCGAGCAGGTCGCCGTTCTGGGGCGGCTGCGGGTTGTAGCCGGTGAACCTGTCGGTCCGGTAGGCCTGGAAGTACGGGTCGTACCACAGGATCGAGTACGTCGCGTCCTCGTAGAACCTCTTCTGCATCTCGTGGACGATGTCCCAGCGATCGTTCACGTCGAGCGCCTGCTGTTGCTCGAGGTACATCTGGTCGTACTCCGGGTCGCAGTGGTACGAGTCGTTGTTCCCGTAGGTCGAGCCGTCCGGCGGCCGCTGGTCGCACTTCATCCACGACAGCACCGCGTCCGGGTCCGGGTCCGGGTACCAACCCCAGGCGAACATGTCGTACGTGCCCTCGTTGATGATGTCGCCGAGGCGTCCCGAGGTGACGGCGATGACCTCCGCCTCGATGCCGATCTGGCCGAGCCATTCGGAGATGAACGGGGCGGCGTCGACCGTCGTCTGCTCGTTGGTGCGAACGTAGTAGCGGAACTCGAGGGGTCTGCCCGGATCGAGCGAGCCCGGCGGCATCTCGCGGACGCCGTCGCCGTCGGTGTCGGTGTAGCCGGCGTCCTCCAGGAGCTGGTTGGCCGCCGGGATGTCCCAGGCAAGCACCTCGTCACCGGTGGGTTCCCATCGGGAGCCCGGCACCGAGACGGGGGGAACCATCGTGTCACCGGGCGATCCGTAGCCGAGGAGGACCTTCTCGACCAGGTCCTCGCTGTTGATCGCCATCCGGATCGCCTGCCGGACGGTCACGTCGGTCAGCGCGGGGTGCCCGTCCCCGTGCGGGGTGAACCCGTCCCCGGCCTCTTGGTACGCCGAGCCCGAGTTCAGGCCGATCTCGGAGAACAACGGGATCGAACCCACCTCCGTGCCGATGTTCTCCTGGCCCTCGAGCGAGTTGAAGATGTTCGGGGTGTCGAGGTAGACGAAGTCGACCTCTCCCTGCAGCAGCGCCTGGGAGAGCGCGTCGTCGTTCTTGTAGAAGCGGTAGATGATCTCGTCGACCGCGGGTTCGGGACCGGTCCAGAACGGGTTCCGCTCCATGCGGACGAACTGCCCGACCTTGTACTCGGCGATCGTGAAGGGGCCGCTGCCCACGCTCGGGACGTTCTCGTAGCTCTTCGGCGTGCACGGGTCGGCGCCGTCGGGGCAGTTCCCCTGCTCGATCTGCTCGAAGACGTGCTTGGGCAGGATGTAGAAGTACATGTAGGGCGCCTCGCCCGCGTACAGGCTCGTCGGTCCGAGCGTGTCGAACTGGATGTGCGTCTCGTCGACGAGCCGCACGTCGCCATCGATCAGCGTCAGGTAGCCCTGCGGCAGGTAGGCGTGGTTGCTCTTGTACAGGTTCATCGTGTACACGACGTCCTCGGCGGTCACCGGTTCGCCGTCGGACCAGACGAACTGGTCGCTGATCGTGTACGTGAAGGTCATGTTGTCGGCGCTGGTCTCGACGTCGGTGGCCAGGCTCGGCTCCGCGCCGAAGTTCTCGTCGTAGTCGATCAGCATGTGGTACTGGGGTGTCCAGAAGTAGAAGTCGAGTGCCGTGTAGCCGGACATCGGGTTCAGCGAGGTCGGCTCGGCCGTGTCTCCCCACGTGAAGGTCACCTTCTCGTCGGTGGTGGCGCCGGTCTCGCCACCGGTCTCCTGCGCGAACGCGACCTGTGCCATCGCCGCGCTCGCCAGCGCACCGGCCAGCATCAGCGCGATGGCCAGTCTGATCCTGTTGCCCCTCATCGCCCCTCCTTGATCGAACCCCCGAGCACTCGAACCTCCGGGTCCCCATTCGACCTGCTTTGAACGGCGGTTCGAGAATCGCTTGTATAGCACGGACGCCTCGGGATGTGGTAGGCACGGCCGGTCGAGGCGGCCACGGGTATCGTTCGAACCATGAGCCATCACCTCGATCCGGTGCCGGACGTGCCTGAGGAAGAGATCGACTGGTTCGACGACGGGGAGGACCCGCCCTCGCGGCGGCCCGCCTGGTGGCGTTGGGTGGCCGTGGTCGTGGTGGTCGCGATGGTGGTGGCCACGCCGTTCATCTATGCGCTCTACCGGCTCCTCCAGTGAGCCGGGTGGGTGAGCCCTCGCCCGGTCAGGCCCCCCGCGCCCCTCGGACGAGCTCGTCGAACAGCCCCTGTTGGGCCTCGTCCGTCGGCGCGGTGTCTTCCGGGTGCCACTGGACGCCCAGCATCCAGCCGCGTTCGAGCTCGATCGCCTCGACGAGCCCGTCCTCGCTCCAACCGGTCGCGACGACGCCCCGGCCCGGCCGGTCCACGCCCTGGTGGTGATGGGAAGAGCACGCGACCACGTCCGATCCGGTCGCGCGGGCGATCGCGCTGTCGCCCGCGAGCTTGACGTCGTGGACGACCGCGTCCGATCCGCTCGGGGCGCCGTGCGGCATGAACCGCTGGTCGCTCGGGAGGTCCTGGATCAACGAGCCTCCGAACGCCACGTTCATCACCTGCATGCCGCGACAGATGCAGAGCGTGGGCGTCTCGCGGCGGTCGGCTTCGACCAACAGGTCGATCTCGAGCGCGTCCCGGTCGGGTTCGACCCCGTAGATCGTCTCGCTGGTGTCGGCGCCGTACCGTGACGGTTCGACGTCCCCGCCGCCGATCAACAGGAGCGCTTCGACGCCGTCGAGCAGCTCGGCCGGCGTGCGATCGTCGCCCGGGAGGAGCAGCGTCGCTCGACCGCCGGCTCGGCGAACGGCGTCCACGTAGTTCTCGGGGAGTCCGTACCCGCCGACCTTCCAGTTGGTCACGCGGCCGGGTCGCAGGTGGTACGAGACGATCCCGATCGCGGGTCGGTCGTTGCGCGGCATACGACCGAGTGTAGCCCTCGGGCAGTGGGCTGCTCCTAGCGTTCGCGCCGTGACCGAGGCGCGGTTCCTGTTCCTCTCGCAGGAGGACGTCGTCGCGGCCGACGGGCTGGACGTCGCGGCCACGATCGACGTCGTCGAGGAGGCGCTCCGTCTGCACGCCGTCGGACGAGCACGCGGATCTTCCGTCGAAGTCCGGCTCTGATCTCGCGATCCGAGGACGTGGCGGCCGCGGCGCGCGTCTACCGCAGGGCGGAGGAGCTCGGGATCGGCACTCGGCTGTCTGCTCTGGGAGAGCCCGATCTGGGTCTGAGCGGGTCTCAGAACTCCAGGTTGCAGTTCTCGCAGAGGAAGACCTGGCCCCGCACGTTCAGGCTGTGACCGCCGCACCGCCAGCATCGCCTGCACGTCCCCGAGACCGCGCAGTCGATGGGGTCGGTGGTCTCGCCGGGTTGGTCCCACGTCGTCGTCCCCTCGGACGGACGGGGGAGCTGGACCGAGAGGAGCTGGAGCGACCCCTCGCCGCTCAGGAAGCCGTGCGGGTGCGCCGCGGCCCGCCCGATGATCAGGCCCGGACCCAGGGCAACGGGGCTCTCGGCGACGAGCGCCTGCCCGTCCCCTCGCAGCACCACCACCCACTCCTCCGAATCGGGGTGCGTGTGCGCGTAGGCGATCTGGTGCGGTGTGAACCCCTGGATCGACAGGTAGTAGTCGGAGCCCTGGCTGATCGGCACCCGGCGGAAGCCCGACGTGCAGGGCGCGATCAGGTCCTCGGCCAGCATCCCGAACACCCCGAGGTTGTCCAGGACCTCGGCGAGATCGCCGACCTGGTGCTTGGTCGCCTCGTTCGGACCCACCTCCGAAGCTTGCCACTGCTCGGGCCGGCGTGCATCGCGGGGGTGGTTCGGGCAGGGCTATCATCGCGCCCACCATGACCGTCGCCGAGGGGGAACGATGAGCACCGAACTACTGGTCGTGGGTGGCGAGCGCGTGCCCGCCGCCGAGGAAGGGACCTTCACCGTCATCGAGCCGGGGAACGGCTCGCCGATGGCGGAGGTGGCCGAGGCCGGCCCCGAGGACGCCCGCCGAGCCGTCGACGTCGCGGTGGAGGCGTTCGACGAGGGGTCGTGGCCGAGGACGTCGGCCACCGAACGCGGCCGCGTGCTGCTCCGCGCTTCGGTCCTGGTCCGGGAACGCCTGGAGGAGCTCGCGCAGCTCGAGGCGCGGAACGTGGGCAAGCCGATCAGCGACGCGCGGGACGAGATCGGCATCGTCGCCGACACCCTCGAGTACTGGGGCGGCGCGGCCAACAAGATCTTCGGCGAGACCGTGCCGGTGCAGGATCCCGGGCTCGACGTCACCCTGCGCGAACCGGTGGGCGTGTGCGCGCTCATCACGCCGTGGAACTTCCCGCTCGTGATCGCGACGTGGAAGCTCTCGCCCGCCCTCGCGTGCGGGAACACGATCGTCGTGAAGCCCGCGTCGCTCACGCCGCTGTCGCTGCTCCGGCTGGCGGACATCCTGGCGGAGGCGGGGTTGCCTGCGGGGACGCTCTCCGTCCTGCCCGGGCCGGGGTCGAGCGTCGGCAACGCGCTCGTCACCGATCCGCGCGTCGCCAAGGTCGGGTTCACCGGGTCGACCGAGATCGGATCGGCGATCATGGCGCTCGCGGCTCGGAACATCACGCGGATCTCGCTCGAGCTCGGCGGCAAGTCCGCGAACGTGGTTTTCGCCGACGCCGACATGGACACCTGCGTCGAGCGCTCGATGTGGGCGGTGTTCGCGAACACCGGCCAGGACTGCTGCGCGCGGAGCCGGATCTTCGTCGAGCGCCCCGCCTACGACGGGTTCGTCGAGGCGCTGGCCGAACGGACCGACGGGCTTCGCGTGGGGCAACCGCTCTCCGAGGAGACCGACCTGGGGCCGCTGATCTCGTCCGGACAGCGCCAGACCGCGCTCGACTACCTGGAGATCGGTCAGAAGGAGGGCGCGCGCCTGGTCACCGGCGGAGACGTCCCCGAGGTGCCGGACGGCGCGAAGGCGGGTTCTACCTGCGACCGGCGATCCTCGCGGACGTCGACAACGCGTGGCGGGTGGCGCAGGAGGAGATCTTCGGGCCGGTTGCGTGCGTGATCCCGTTCGACACCGAGGAGGAGGCGATCCGCCTCGCGAACGAGACCGAGTACGGCCTGTCCGGTTCGATCTGGACGCGGGATCTCGGCCGGGCGATACGTGTCGCCAAAGGCATCCGCACCGGTGTGCTGAGCGTCAACTCGTCGCACAGCGTCCACACCGAGGCGCCGTTCGGCGGCTACAAGCGGAGCGGGATCGGCCGCGAGATGGGGATGCACGCGGTCAACCTGTACACCGAGGTGAAGAACATCTACTTCTCGGAGGCGTAACGCACCCTCGCCCGGTCAACCGCTTGGACCAGGGTGGGAGCCGAAGAACCTCGGGGGACAGCACGCTCGTGCACCCGAGAGGCACTCTTCCCAGAAGGTGGCTTGAATGTGCTCATGGGGACGATCCATGCCGACCTGTGGGGCGCGCGACGGGGTAGCCTCCAGGGATGAGCGACCCGACGATCGACGCAGCCCGCGATGTCCTGGCGGAGAGCCTCGATGAGATTCGCCGCGGCATCGCGGGTCTCACGGTGGATCAGCTCAACGCGAAGCCCGCGGGAGGGGAGACCAACTCGGTCGCCGTGATCGCGACCCACGCGCTCGCGAGCACCCGCTCGTATATGAGCATCGCGGTCGGCGCGCCGCCGCCGCCTCGCGATCGCCCCGCCGAGTTCCGGACCGTCGCCGCCGACGGGTTCGGCGGCTGGGTCGAGGACATGATCGGGCAGTGCCTCGGGCTGTTGGACGGCGTGACCTTCGACCCGTCCATCGAGGGGGTCCGCACCTGGACGCAGGACCCTCACGGACGATCCGGTCACGGCCTCCTGGGCGCTCCTGTATGCGACCTCCCACCTGGGCGAGCACGTGGGCCACCTCCACATGACGCTCGAGCTGCTCCGCCCCGCAGACTGAACCCCCCGGCCCTCGAAGGGATACGTCCCTAACCGAGGCCGTCCAGGTACATTTGCGAACCCTCGGGCACCACAGATGGTACAGCCCGACCCTCCGGCTCGACCTCGAGGCGGTCGAGGAGCTGGTCCGGCAGCACGCCTGGCCGCCAGGCCGCTGATACGCTCGCGCCCCGGTGTTTTGGGAGGATGCGGCTCGCCTCGCTGACGCGCTCGGACCAGCGGCGCGGCGGGATCTCCTTCGGATCCTGACCTCCCCGAGCGAGGTCCGCGCCGACGTCATCCGGCAGCTCCACGAGAGGCCTGACGGGCAGGAGATGGCCGATCTCCTGATCTTCCTGGAGGGGTGGGAGTGGGCCCGCCGGAGCATGATCGAGGAGCTGTCTCGCGCCTAGATCCTTGTCCGAGTGGTCGGCCGCCTCACCGATGAGCTGTTCAGCCGCCATCCTCTGCGTCGGATCCCTCACAGGGGTTCAATCAGGGCCGATCGAGCTCACGGCGCTGACTCTGGGCAGCACGGGTTGGCCTCTCCGTCCGGTAGGAGGGGGATGACCCGGATCGAGGAAACATCCCGGGCCTTGATGTCGTAATAGAGCCCCCAGGCAGTTTCGCTTCGTTCGAACCCAACCTCGAGGAAGATCCTGTCGAGAGCGCGAGCCTCCTCGATCGTCATCTCCGGACACGCCACCCCTCGCTCCCCGCGGAGCCAGGAAAAATAGGCCTCGCCGATTTGGACTGCTTGCTCGTCCGTCTGGCCGCGGAGCAGATCCTGGGTCCGTTGCGGGAGGAGACGCATCGTCTCTTGAGTCCACGCAGCGCAGACCGCGTACCGCGATGGGACGTACGGCTTCGTGTCGGGGTCCTCCCATACGCTCGCCGGTACTTGCGACGGAGCGTCCAAGTCCGCCAGCCGTATGGCACCCGACCGCACCAGATCGACGCCCTCGGGCGTGAGGCGTCGCTCGAGCCAGCCGGTTGTGGACGAGGTTCTGGAATTGCCTGTGAACCCGGTCTGCCGTGACCAGATCACCCGCCCGTCCGCATAAACCTGGATGTAGTGCCAGGGATGGATCCCCACCGTCTGCAAGACCACGTCTCCCTCCGCTGGCGTGCTCGGCTCGGCACCTTTGGGAGGGAGCCAGTCCCCGGGTCCGGAGGACTCTGTCGGTCCGGTCAGCGTCGGTCCTGGAACAGCCGGCGTCTCGGTCCGATCGAACGACAGGCTGCTCGTCACGATCCAGATCGCCGCTACGAAGACACCGATCCCGACCACACCCGCCGAGATGCGCTGGTTCCGGCGCTTGCGGTCGCGTCGGCGCAGGAACGCCTCGAAGGAGGGGTCGGGAGCCTCGAACAGTGGCGCGAGGCGATCGAGGACGTCGAAACGGTCGTTACTCATGCGGGATTGACCACCTCGTTCTTCATCTGGGCGCGGGCGCGCGTGGTAAGGGCGCGGACCGAGGAGGCACGCAGGCCGAGCATCTGGCCCGCCTCGTCGGCCGAATACTCAAGGATCGCGGTGAGGAGGACCGCAGCGCGTTGCTTTGGGGCAAGGCCCAGCAGCAGACGGACGACCTCGTCGTGCGACTCGATCTCTGCCAGCTCGTCGGTCGCCTCGGGCGCGAGGAGGAGTTCGCGGCGAAGGCCGAGCAAGGCTCGGCGGTATCGGTTGCGGAACGTGTTCATCGAGACCCTGAACAGGTAGGCGGTCGGGTCGTCGAGCGCACCGACCCGATCCCACCGCTCGTAGATCTTCAGGAAGGAGTCCTGGGTGATCTCCTCGGCTTCGTGGCGGTTCCCCGTCACGAGACAAAGGGCGGTGAAGAGGTGTCTGAAGTTGGCTCGATAGAACTCCTCGAAGCTCGGAGCCTGCTCGGCCAACGTGGCCTCCTCGGCCACCTCAGGCACGGATCGCACGTGCGACTCCATCGTGCTCCTTGAACACATGGGAGGCCAGCGACGCTGCAAGCATGGGAAACATTCATCAACTGTGCTCGAGCGTGCAGCGGATTGCTAGAGCTAGTCTTGCGGATTCGGCTGACTGGAGGCCCATCGCGACCTCCACATCGCCCACGAGGAGTTCGACGAGGTTGCGGCTGAGCTGGGACGCACGCTCGATCACTTCGAGGTCCTCCGCGTGAGAAGGATGAAGTCCTGGCGGCCTTCGCGGCGCACAGGGGGGAAGTGACCGAGGGCTCGATGGCGTCGGCCTGATCGTCCCAGCGTTCATCCGCAGCGCTCGAGCGCGGCGTTAGGCGTCGATCCTCCGGCAGACGAGGTCGAAGTCGGTCGTGTAGTTGACGCCGTCTTCGGCGATCTCCCAGCGCCCGGTGATCGTGTTCCCGTCGTCGCTGAAGCTCGCGGTGAAGCGCTGGGAGAACGGCTCGCCATCCCGCCAGAGCTTCCACTCGCCGTCGTCGATGCTCATCTCATAGACGCGGCAGACGCCACGCTCGTCGGAGTACAGCTGGTAGTACGTCCCGTTGGCCGCGTCGCACCCGATGATGGAGACGTTGTCGGGCGCCTCGGGAAGGTCGGCCGTCCCACGCTCGAGCAGATGCGCCCCCGAGGCGAGCCACTCGAAGGTGAGCTTTCCTCCGCCCGGCCACGGCTCTCCGTCGGGCCATCTCGCCTCGAAGGTCCACTCGCCGACGAGAGGTTCGAGCCGGCGAAGCCCTTGATCCCCGGTTGGTTGGTCCATCGAACCGCTCCTTCCTCTCGTGCTGTGCCCGTCCGATTACGCTCCGAGCTGTGATCCATCCGTCCGCATCCAACCTCTACATCCTCACGGGTGCACCTGGGTCCGGGAAGACCAGCGATCCTCGCCCGACTCAGCGACGAGTTGTGGTGCGTGGACGAGCCTGCGAGGGAGGTGCTGGCGGAGCAACGATCGAGCGGTGGCAGCGGCACGTGGGACAAGAACCCATCGCTGTTCGTGCACCTCCTTCTCCAGAGGTCGATCGAGAAGTATCAGACGGCATTGAGCTCAGGGCGGAAGGCTATGTTCGACCGCGGCATCCCGGATTGCGTCGTCTACGCCGTTCGAGCGGGGACCGACCCGAAGCCGAGCCTCACGGCAGTCGATGTGTATCGATACAACCCTCATGTGCTCTTCCTCGAACCGTGGAGCGACGATCTACACGACCGACGAGGAAAGGACCATGTCGTTCGACGAGGCTCTCTCGTTCAGCGGGACACTCAGAGACGTGTACGTGCGATCCGGCTACGACGTCCAGTCGATGTCCCCAGTGGGTCTGTCGACGATCGGGCAGCGTCCGTACGCGAGATGATCGGAGTTGCTCCCACCGCGATATGACACGGCCCAGCGGAGCACGACTCATCGCGAGTTGCCGTCAGACGGAGCGGTCGTAGCGCTCGCGTTCCCACTCGGTCACGGTCTCGCGCCACGCCTTGAGCTCCCAAGCTCGAGACGTCGCGTAGTAGTCGCTGAAGTCCTTGCCGAGGGCCTCGCGGAGCGCCGCGTCGTCCTCGAACGCTCGGAGGGCGGCATCGAGCGAGCTCGGCAGCTCCGGAAGGTCGAGCGCGTAGGCGTCGCCTTCGATGGGGTTGGGTGGGGTCGCCTCACGCCGGATCCCGTCCGCGACGGAGGCCCCGATCGCGGCGAGCACCAGGTACGGGTTCGCGTCGGCGCCGGGCCGGCGGCACTCGAACCGCCAGAGCTCCGGGCGCGCGCCGCGGATCGCGCGGACGGCGCACGACCGGTTCTCGTAGCCCCACGTCGCGTTGATCGGCGCGAACCAGCCGGGGACCAGGCGCTTGTACGAGTTGATCGTCGGGTTGAGGAGGAGCGACGCCGCCGGCAGGTGCTCGATCAACGCCCGCGACCGCCGACGAGAACGGCGGCACAAGCTCGGCAGACTGATCCGCGCCGGCGAACGCGTTCGTCGTCCCTCGCCAGAGCGACAGGTGCACGTGACCGCTCGAGCCCTCCTCGCCGGGGTTCGTCTTCGCGAGGAAGCTCGCACGCAGACCCATCGACGCCGCGACCTGCTTCACGCCGAACTTCAGCAGCGCGGCGTCGTCGGCCGCCGCGAGCCCTCGGCGGGCCTCGACGTTCAGCTCGAGCAGACCCGGTCCGGCCTCGGTGTGCACCGCGGACAGCTCGATCCCGAGGCCCTCGAGCGCAGGGACCAGCTCGTCGAGGAACCGACCGTACCGGCCGATCTCGTTCAGGCTGTAGCTGATCCCGCTCGACGCCGGCGCACCGTCCTCGTCCCAGATCCGGATCTCGTACTCGATCGCCGCCATCACCTCGAAGCCGAGACCGTCGACGTCGTCGAGCACGCGGCGGAAGACCTCGCGCGAGGCGAACGCGGGCGAGCCGTCGGGCCAGCTCGGCGTCGCGAGGCACACGCGCCAGCCCGGTCGCCACGGAAGGTCGCGGAGCGTGTCGGGGTCGGGGCGCACGATCAGATCGGGTGCGCCCACGCGGATGCCGAAGCGCTCGTAGTCGGTGATCGGCGCGTCGACCGGGTCGAGCCCGATGATGAGGTCGGTCATCACGGTGCCGTGCTCGAGTGCCGACTCGAACGCGTCCGGGCGCAGGGCCTTGCCGCGCAGCGACCCGTTCATGTCGGGGATCGCGAGGAGGACGAACTCCTCGCCCGCGGCGGCGCTCACGACGGCGACCCGGCGAGCCGGGCCCCGACCCGCTGCTCGACGTCGTTCATCGTCGCGGCGAACCGTTCGACCATCTCGGCGAGCTCCGCGTCGGTGCTCGTGTAGGCGGGCGCCAGGAGCACCTGGTCCCCGGCGAACCCGTCCGCCTGTGGATGCGTGGACGTCACGAGCAGGTCGTGCTCGAACGCGGTGTCGTCGACGATCGCCGCGGCGTCGAGGTCGACCGGCAGGAAGGACGTGCCGTCGCGCGGGTCGACGAGCTCGACCCCGAGGAGGAAGCCGCGCCCGCGGACCTCCTTGACGATCTCCGAACCCTCGAGCGCCGAGGCGAGCTCGTCCCGCAGGGCCGGTCCCCGGTCGCGGACCCGCTCGACGAGCGCTCGCTCCTCGATCAGATCGAGCACCGCGAGCCCGACGGCCGAGGGCAGCGGCGCGCCGTCCCAGGTGTGCCCGAGGTCGAACTCGCGCGACCCCCGGTCGATCGCGTCGTAGACCTCCTCCCGCACCAGCACGGCGCCGAGCGGCGCGTAGCCCGCCCCCAGCCCCTTGCCGACGGCCACGATGTCGGGCTCGATCGGGAGTTGGTGCGCGGCCAGCCAGCTCCCGACGCGGCCGATGCCGGTCACCACCTCGTCGAAACAGACCAGGAACCCGTGCTCCTGACGGCGTTCGGCGAGGCCGTGCCAGAAGCGTTCGGGCGGCGAGTAACCGGGCAGGGCGGCGGCGCTCACGGGTTCGCAGAAGAACGCCGCGATCTCCTTCCCGTGCTGCCCGAGCAGGCGGTCGAGCTCGGCGAGGGCGGCCTCGCCGGTCGGGTCGGTCCGCCAGGTCGACGGCGGGATGTGCAGATGCGAGGCGAGGTACGGCGTGTACGGCTCCTGGAGCGCCGGCCGTCCGGTCAGCGCGAGGGTCCCCATCGACGACCCGTGGTACGACTGCGCGGGCGAGATCACCCGCCAGCGATCCGTGTCGCCGCGTTCGACGTGATAGAGCCGGGCGAGTTGGAGGGCCGTCTCGTTGGCTTCGGAACCCCCGGAGACGAACCGCACCCGGGCCATCTCGGGCGTCAGGCCGAGGAGCCGGTCCGCGAGCCGCTCCTGCGGTTCGTTCGTGAAGTGGTGGTTGTAGAAGTACGAGATCTTCTCCGCCTGCTCGGCCGCGGCCGCGGCGAGCTCGCGGACCCCGTGACCGAGGCAGGCCACCATCGCGCCGCCCGAGCACGCATCGAGGACCCGACGCCCGTCCACCGTCGTCAGCCACACGCCGTCGCCCGACTCGATGCTCGGGTACGGCAGGTCGAGGAAGCGGTGGAACACGGCCGAGCCGTCGGTTCGGATCATCGTTCGATCGCGGCCGATCCGAGCCGCGCGACCCGGTCGAGGTAGCGTTCGAGCAGCCGCAGCGCGGTCCGCCGGTTCTCCTCGGCGTTCCGGTCGGTCTCGGCCAGCAGCGCGTCCGGGTCCACGCCCTCGTCGTCGAGCTCGTGGCGGTACGCCCGGACCCAGTCGTGCATGATCTCGGGGGTGACCTCGGGGTGGAACTGGAGCCCGAGGCTCCGCCCGGCCACGAACGCCTGCGGCCCGACGTCGGACTCGGCGATCAGGGTCGCGCCCGGCGGCGTCGTGAAGTTGTCGAAGTGCCACTGGAACCACGGGCCCTCCGGGACCAGCTCGGGGTCGGTGGTGCGCACCGGCAGCCACCCGATCTCCGCGACATCGCCGCGGGACACCTCGCCGCCCAGCACGCGGGCCAGCATCTGACCGCCGAAGCAGAGCCCGAGCACCGGTACGTCGTCCTGCACGGCCTTCTCCATCAGCCGAGCCTCGCGCGGCACGAACGGCTTGTGGTCATCGAACGCCGCGAACTCCGAGCCGAGCGAAACGATCAGGTCGTACGACGTCGGGTCGTGCTCGCGCTCGTCGAGGTCGATCCGCACGACGTCGACCTCCGCCCCGTGCGCGTCGAGCCAGCCGGTGACGTGTCCCGGCGGCGTGGGTTCCTCGTGCTGGAGGATCAGCGCGCGGAGGGGTGTCTCGGTCTCACTCATCGCTCGGCTCCCGTGGTCGTCGGGGACGAGCTCCGGTCGAGCTCCGGTTCGACGTCCTGCGCGACGCGGTGCACGGCGTCGGCGAACCGCGAGACCATCTCGGCGAGCTCGTCGTCGGTGGTGGTGAACGGTGGTGCGAACAGCGTCTGGTCGCCCGCGTACCCGTCGCGGGTCGGCTGCGTCGAGAGCGTGATCAGCTCGCGTTCGAACGCGGCCTGGTCGACCCGCCCCGCCACCCGGAGCTCGCGCGGCAGGAACGATCCGTCCCGCGGGTCGGCGAACGAAACCCCGAGCAGGTACCCGTGCCCCCGGACCTCCTGCACGATCGAGACGCCGGCGAGCGCGCCCTCGAGCTCGTCGCGCAGGCGTCGCCCGCGTTCCTCGACGTGCGGGATGAGCTTCTCGGACCGAAGAGCCTCGAGGACCGCGAGCCCCACGGCGCAGGAGAGCGGCGCGCCGTCCCAGGTGTGACCGAGGGGGAAGCGTCGGGAGCCGTTCGCGACGGCCTCGTACACGGGTTCGCGGCACAGCACCGCGCCGATCGCCGCGTAGCCCGCGCCGAGACCCTTCGCGGTCGCGATGATGTCCGGCGTGCACGCCGTCTCCTCGCCGGCGAACCATCGACCCGTTCTGCCGACGCCCGTGACCACCTCGTCGAAGCAGACCAGGAACCCGTGGCGCTCGCGCCGTTCGGCCAGGCCCTCCCAGAAGCCACGGGCTGGCGTCGACGCGGGGAGCGCCGCGGCGCTGATCGCCTCGCAGAAGAACGCGGAGACGGTCTCGGGCCCCGCCCGTTCGAGGGCGCGGTCGAGCGCGTCGAGGGCCGCCTGGCCGGTCGGGTCCGAACGCGACGTGCTCGGCGGGATGTGGAGGTGCTCGGGGAGGTAGGGCCCGAACGGCCCCTGCAGCCCCGGCCGTCCCGTCAGCGCGAGCGTCTCCATCGTCGGCCCGTGGTAGGCCTGCGCGAACGAGATCACCTGCCAGCGCGAAGGTTCGCCGCGCTCGACATGGTAGGTGCGCGCCAGTTGGATCGCGGTCTCGTTCGCGTCCGATCCGCTCGTCACGAACCGCACACGCGAGAACCCCTCGGGTGCGACCTCGACGAGCTCGTGCGCCAGCTGTTCCTGGGGCGGGTTCGTCAGGCGCTCGTTGTGGACGTAGGCGAGCCGTTCGGCCTGGGCGCGGGCCGCCGCGACCAGGTCGCTCCGGCCGTGCCCGAGCGTCGCGGCCATCGAGCCACCGCTCATCGCGTCGAGGTAGCGCGTGCCGCCCGCCGCCTCCACCCACACACCGTCGCCGCGCACCACGACCGGGTAGGCCCGTTCGAACTCGAGGGGGAGCACGCGCGTCTGGCTCGACTCGATCACGCTCCGCGTCACGCGCCCTCCTCAGCTGGTGGACGACGGCCGGCCTCGCCGAGGCCGGGCAAGGTGCACGCCCGAAGCGTACCTCGCGACCGCCTCGCCAGGGACCCTCCCGTCGCTCCCCCCGAACACGCTACGATCGAGCGATCCGCCGGCTCGGCGGCCTCACGTGACGGGCCGGGAGCCCTGCGGGCGAAGGCCTCACGAGCCGAAGCGCACAGAAGGGGGACCGGGTGGAGAGCGTCGGCACGATCCTCGACGGATGGGAGAAGGACGGGATCGGGTTCGTTCGGTTCGAGCTGCCGGACATGCACGGGATCTCGCGGTCCAAGACGATCCCGATCGCACACGCGGCCGACTACGCCGAGCGCGGCCTCAACATGTACGGCGGGGTCAGCGTCCTCGATTCCCGCTCCGACGTCGTCCCCGGCACGCTGTACCACGAGGAGGTTGGGTACGGCGACCAGCTCCTGTTCCCCGATCCCGACAGCGCGGCGGTGGTCCCTTGGGCGGACCGGACGGCCCGTCTGATCTGCGACGCACGGTGGTACGACGGAACCCCGCTCGCGGCGACGCCGCGGCACGTCTTCCGCAGGGCGGTCGAGAGGGCTCGCGAGATGGGGTTCGAGCCGCTCATGGGTTCGGAGTTCGAGTTCTACCTGCTGACGGCGGACACGCACGAGCCGCTGTTCGAGGGCTACCAGATCTTCAACACCGTCAGGAACGACTACGTCCCGACGATCAGGCGGATCGTCCAGGAGATGCCGAAGGTCGGCGTCGACGTCATCACGGCGAACTGCGAGTACGCCGGATCGCAGTGGGAGATCAACTTCGCGCCGGGACGAGGGTTGGCCGGGCCCGACCAGGCGTTCACGTTCAAGAACGGCGTGAAGGAGATCGCGAAGCAGGACGGGTACCTCGCGACGTTCATGAGCAAGCCGTTCGCGGCCTCCGCGGGGAGCGGGTGCCACACGCATCTCTCGCTGCTGCACGCGGACTCGGGGGAGAACGCGTTCGCCGACGAGGGGGATCCGGACGGCATGAACGACACGTGCCGTTCGTTCATCGCCGGTCTGCTCACGTACGCGCGGGCGATCGACGCCGTGATCGCGCCGACGGTCAACTGCCTCCGGCGCCGGCGCCGGCACACGTTCAGCCCGACGAACGTCTCGTGGGGCCACGAGGATCGCTCGGCACTGGTCCGCGTGAAGGGTGGGAGCCCCGCCTCCAAGCACATCGAGTATCGGGCGCCCTCGGCCCTGTCGAACCCGTACCTGGTCGGCGCCGCGTTGATCCAGGCCGGTCTCCGGGGCGTCGAGGACAAGCTCTCGGCACCCGAACCGTCGAAGCCGGGCATCCCCGCGGAGGAGGACGACGCGCTCGAGAAGCTCCCGCTCGACCTCGCGGAGTCGCTCGACGTGCTCGAGGCCGAGCCCGCAACGCGCGACTTCTTCGGCGACGAGTTCATCACCGCGTACACGAGGATGCGCCGGTACGAGCTCTCCCGGCTCGCCGATCACGTGAGCGACTGGGAGCGCACGGAGTACCTGGAGCTGTTCTGAGCCCCGCGGCCAAGCCCCGGACCGCCGCGCGCAAGGCTCCGGCCCGGAGCCCGAGCGACGGAGCCGCGTCCGTGGCGCGACGCCTGGCCGCGGCCGGGGTCGAGGCCGTCGCCCTCGCCATGGTCGACCCCGCCGGGGTCACCCGTGTGAAGTGCATCCCGATCCGGCGCTTCGAGGAGGTGGCGGGGTTCGGCGTCGGCCTGTCGAACGTGTTCTCGGTCTTCCTGGTGAACGACGACATCACGTCGTCGCCGGGGATCGAGGGGCCGTCGGGCGATACCCGGCTCGTGCCCGACCCGGCGTCGGCGGTGGCGCTGGCCGCCTCGCCCGGCTGGGCCCTCGCGGCCGTCGACCAGCGGGATCAGGAGGGCGACCCGTGGCCGCCGTGCGGGCGCACCTTCGCTCGGCGGATGCTCGAGCGCCTGGCCGATCACGGGCTCGAGCTCCGAGGCGCGTACGAGCTCGAGTTCTTCCTCGGGAACCGGATCTCGGCGCGCGAGGCCGGCGAGCCCGATCCGATCCCCGCCCACGCGGGTCCCGGCTACAGCGCGCCGGTCCTGGCGGATCAGGAGCCGTTCGCGACCGAGCTGATCCGCGCGCTCGAGACGCAGGGGACCGGCGTGATGCAGTTCCACCCGGAGTACTCCACCGGACAGTTCGAGATCTCCGTGCCGCACCGCACCGGGATCGCGCTCGCCGACACCAACCTCGTGGCCCGTCACACGATCCGAGCGGTGGCGCGGTCGAACGGGCTCGCCGTCTCGTTCGCGCCCGTCGTGTTCGCCGGCCTGGTGGGCAACGGAGACCACCTGCACTTCAGCCTGTGGAACCGCGGCGGCCGGAACCTGTTCCACGGCGGCGACGGCCCCGAAGGCATGACGCGCGAGGCCGAGGCGTTTTCGGCGGGCGTCCTCGAGTCCCTGCCGGCGATCGTCGCCGTGTCGTGCCCGTCGGTCGCGAGCTACCTCCGTCTCCAACCGCACCGCTGGGCCGGCCCGTGGGCGTGCTGGGGACGCGAGAACCGCGAGGCCGGGCTCCGGTTCGTGACCGGGATGGTCGGGAGCCGTTCGGAGGCGGCGAACCTGGAGATCAAGCCCGTCGACGGCGGGGGCAACCCCTACCTCGTCCTCGGGTCGGTCGTCGCGGCGGGTCTCGACGGGCTCGAGCGCGACCTGCGGCTCCCCGAACCCACGACCGAGGACCCCGCTTCGCTGTCGGCGGCGGTGCGGCGCAGGCGCGGGATCTCGCGTTTGCCGTCGTCGCTCGACGTGGCGATCCGGGAGCTCGAAGGTTCGTCGGTCCTGCGCGAGGCGATGGGCGACATGCTCTTCGACTCCTTCGCCGCCACGCGCAAGGGCGAGCTCGCGGCGTTCGACGGGATGGACGACGAAGCCGTCGTCCGGGCGCACCGCTGGCGGTACTGAGGGCCAGGCTGAGGGGAGGGACGTTGGCAGGCATCGATCTCTCGGGCGTACGAATGGTGGACGCGCACACGCATCCCTACCGGCTGGAGGACCTGCTCGAACGCGATCCGGAAGGGTTCGACACCCGCGCGATGTTCCTCGGCGAGTCCTTCTCGTCGTCCTCCCGGCTCAAGGAGGGCCTGTGGCCGTTCGTGCACTCGCTCACCGGGTCGACCGTCTACGGCATCGCGCTGCATCGGTGGCTCGCCGAGCATCTCGGGTGCGAGCCGACGCGCGCGGCGGTGGTGCAGGCTCGGGCCGCCGCGTTGCAGGCGGATCCCGTCGCGTACACCAAGGGGCTCCTCGACGCGGCCGGTGTGGTGGCCGTCCTGTCGGACGAGGGGTTCCCGCAGCCGCCGGTCTCCGCCGAGGAGTTCGAGCGCACGATCGGCGTCCGCGTCCATCGCGTTGCGCGGCTCGAACCGTGGATCCTCGACCACCGGAGCGGCACGTTCGACGAGCTCGTGTCCGGTGTCCACGGCGAGGCCACCCGGGCCGCCGCCGACCCGAACTGCGTCGCCTTCAAGTCGATCGTGGCCTACCGGACCGGTTTGGACGTCGGCGACCCGAGCGAGGGCGAGGCCCGGGAGGCGTTCTCGAGCTGGCGCGACGACGGGTGGCGCGAGACCAGGGACCACGCGAAACCGGTCCGCGACTTCCTGATCCGGCGGACACTCTCGGTGGCCAAGGAGCACGATCGCGCGTTCCATTTCCATTGCGGGGGCGGCGACCCGGACATCGACCTGGTCCACGCGAAGCCCGAGTACCTGTTCTCGCTGCTGGTCGACGTCCAGGATCAGCCGGTGGTGCTGGTCCACAGCGGGTACCCGTGGATCCGCGAGTCCGCGTACATCGCCTCGGTCCTCCCGCACGTGTACCTGGAGCTTTCCGAGCTGATCCCGTGGGGTTTCGGACAGGTCGAGTGGGCGCTCGAGATGCTGGTCGGGACCGTGCCGGCGGCCAAGCTCCTCTACGGCTCGGACGAGGCCGGCGAGCCGGAGTCGTTCTGGATCTCGGCGCTCCTCGCGCGCCGCGCGCTCGAGCGCGTCCTCGATCGGTTCGTCGAGCGCGACTACGTGACAACCAAGCACGCCGAGCGCCTCGGCGCGATGGTGCTCGGCGAGAGCTGCACGGCGCTGCACGATCTCGGCACCTGAGCCTTCGCGGGCGCGGTTCAGTACTTCGCGAAGTGGCCGCGGTACTGCGCGGCCTCGTCCATCGCCCCGTAGGCCTCGAACTCGGACCGCCGGACGGCGACGTACGAGGTCGTGAGCGCCTCGCCCATCGCGGTGGTGAGGACGTCGTCGCGTTCGAGCGCGTCCAGGGCCGCGCCCAGGTCCTCGGGATACCTGCTCGCTCCGATGCGCTCGCGTTCGGCATCGGACAGGGTCGCCGGATCCACCAGCATCGGGTCCGGGAGCTCGAGACCGCGCTCGACGCCGTCGAGCCCGGCGGCGACGAGGCCCGCGAACGCGATGTACGGGTTGCAGCTCGCGTCCGCCGGCTTGTACTCGAGGTTCGTCGAGGGCTCCTCCAACCCCCAGAACGTCGACGGGACTCGGACCGTGGCCTCACGGTTGTCCGGTCCCCAGCAGACGAACGCGGAGCTCCAGTGCTGCGGCAGCAGCCGCCGGAAGGAGTTGAACGACGGGGCGGTGAGGGCGAGCAGCGCCGGCGTGTGGGCCAGGATCCCGGCGGCGAAGCGTTCGGCCGTCTCCGAGAGCGCGTACCGACGCCCGCCGTCGTGGAACAGGTTCCGTTCGCCCGTGTCGTCCCAGACGCTGAAGTGGACGTGCGCTCCATTGCCCGCCTGGTCCGGCCACGGTTTCGGAGCGAGCGAGGCGACCAGTCCGAAGCTCGACGCCACGGCGCGGATCGTCTCCCGGACGAGGATCTGCGTGTCGGCGGCCTCGAGCACCGGCAGGTGGACGATCGACAGCTCCTGCTGGCCGTGTCCGAGCTCGACGTAGAACTGTTCGAGCTGGATCGACTGCGCCTCGAGGGCGGCGACGATCGCGTCCGTCACCTCCTGGGATGCGGTCATCCCGACCGTCGAGAAGCAGAGGCTGTCGTCGATGGGGGCGAACCCGTCGTCGCCTCGCGTCGCGAGGCTGAACTCGTTCTCGACGGCGCACCGCATGACCATCCCGTGATCCGTCAGCGCCCCGGCCATCCGCTTCAGGAACCCGCGCGGATCCGCCTCGTAGGGCTCGCCGTCCAAGCGGACGTGGTCGACGAGCATCGCCGCCGAGCGAGGTGCGTACGGCAGGACCCGGAAGGTCGACGGGTCCGGGACCAGGCGCACCTCGCCGACCGGGCCCATGCCGTCGACCGGCTGGAGCTGATCGAGGGAGCTCATCGCCTGCATCGCGACGGTCAGGCCGATCCCTGTCCGCATCCGGTCGGCCAGACGCTCCACGTGCGCGGCCTTGGCCCGCACGATCCCGCCGTTGTCGCAGTACAAGAACCGGACGAGGCGGACGCCCGCCTCCCTGCAGGCGGCGACCGCCTCGTCCGGCGTCATGCTCGACCGATCAGATCGATCAGGCCCTCGGCATGTCCTCCACGATCTCGCGCTCGGCCTCCCCGAGCTCGATCAGCTCTTCGTCGGACTTGCCCTTCCTTGCCGACTGCGAGATGAACCAGATCACGATGCCCGACAGGACCGAGACGGCCGTGATGCCGAACATCCACCAGTTCCACTCGGCCAGCGTCGGGAAGCCCGCGGGGTACCACGAGCCCACGAAGATGAAGAGCACCGCCAGGACGTTGACGATGAACCCCACCGCGCCGCAGATGTACAGCCATCCGACCGGGATCCGGCGCTCGCGCTCGAACCGCTCCGGCTCGGCGCGCTTGGCGAAGAAGATGTCCAGGAACAGCAACGCGGTCGAGATGCACCACACGATCGTGACGCCCGCATAGAGCGCGTAGAAGTACTTGTACGGGTCGGTCTCGCCCTGGCCCAGGATGAAGAAGATCGTGATCGCGAGGATCGACGAGATCGCCGACTGGAGGGTGATCGCGTTCGCCGGCACCTTGTTCCGGTTGACCCTGCCGAGCTGGTGCGGCAGTCGCTTCTCCATGCCGGACACGAACAGCAGGCGCCCGAACGAGTAGTTGTAGACGATGGCAACCGTCAGCACGACCCAAGCCAGCACCAGTGAGACGGCGGCGCCGGTCCACCTCCCGAGCGCGAGCCCGACGGTCTCGGCGCCTCCGGTGGTCCCGTTCGCCCCGCCCGCCTCGATCACGACCATGTTCCCCCACGTCGCCCAGAGGTAGGCGGCCATCACGATCACGCAGCCCCAGAGCAGGAACGTCCGGATCGCTTTCTCGCCGCCCGTCACCTCGGCACCCATGTTCAGCGGCGTCTCGATCCCTAGGAGCGCGAGGATCGCGAACGAGAAGAACGTGAGGTTCGCGGGGAGACCCAGCGCGAGTTCGTCGCCCTGGAACGGATCCCACCCGGTCCCGAAGTCGGTGGACGACCCGTTGCCCTGCAGCAGCCACCAGACGCCGGCGAACCCGATGAGGAAGATCGCCGCCGCGTAGAACCAGAACAGCACGTTCACGTAGTTCTGCGTGACGCGCATCCTGAGGTAGGACATCAGCGCGCTGAACCAGATCACGGCGAGGACGACGATGCCGATCTGCCAGTTCTCGGTGAAGATGCACGGGAACTCGCAGTCCGGGTTCGCGAACAGGGCGAACTGCTGGAGGAAGTTCGCGAACAAGATCCCGATGAACACCAGGGAGATCGGGCCGGGCCACCAGGCGACGAAGCCGGCGAAGAACCCCCAGAACGGGCCCAGCACCTTGTGCGTCCAGACGTAGAGCGAACCCTCCTCCGGGAACATGCGCCCCAGTTGAGCGGTCACGAACGCCCCGGTGATCAGGAACGTCGCGAACGCGACGATCCAGAAGACGAACACCGACGGTCCAGCGAATTGCAGTCCGGCGGCGTTGTTGATGAACAGGACGATCGCAACGAAGATCACGACCAGGTCGAACGGCCCGAGGGTTCGCGCCACAAGGACGGGCGCCACCTTCTCGGAGATCATGGCCTTCTCGTCCGGACGTGCTGCCATGCGTCACCCCTCCCGTCGTGAGGGCGAGCACGACCGCAACAGGTGCGGGCGCGCCCTCACCAGCCGTCGTTCGGACAATCCTTGCACCGGGGGCTCGTGCCCGCAAGCCCGACTTTCGGATGAGATTCAGCCGAAACCCCTGCGGCCGAACGAGACGCAGCAGGGATGCGTTCGGGAACGGTACGGTTCAGGTGAGGCGCCGCCGGATCCACCAGATCGCGCCGATCAGGAGCACGACCGCCATCCCGGCGAACAGCAACGTCTCGATGCCCTGGAAGAGCCAGTACCGGCTCGCCGGTTGGAAGATCTCCAGGTTGTAGGCGCCGCGCCCGTACTCGGACACGCACTCGGCGGGCATCGGCTGCAGGCAGAACGTCTGGCCACCCTTGATGAATCGACCGGCGGCGTCGTAGATGCCGCCGATGCCCGGCCCGCCACCGCCGATGACGAAGTCGCTCCGGAACGGGTTCGGCATCCGATTGGCCGAGAGCGGATACGTCCGCTCGAGCGTCCCGAGGTAGTGGGGACGGATCCACACGGCGACGGCGAACCGAACGACGAAGAACGAGGCGAGCGTGATCCCCATCGCTCGAACGGTCCGTCGCGTGACCGCCCCCGCGAGGACGCCCAGCGCGAACGCGAACAGCGCATACCCCGCCAGCACGCTCCCTTGTTGGTCGAAGATGAGCCAGGTGAAACGGTCGCCGGTGGCTCGGTTGAGCGGCTCGAACCACCACTCGACCATCAGCGCGAAGAGTCCCGCGACGGCGAGCAGGATCAGCGAGAGCATCACGAGCTTGGTGACGGCCCATCGCGTCCGGCTCACGCCCTGGGTCCACACGAGTTGGTGCGTTCCCTGTTCCAGCTCGCGCGCAACGACGGGCGCGCCGAGGAACATCCCGGCCATGACCGGGAGCAGGATGAAGGCGACCAGCGCCAGCAATCGCTCGTTGAAGAAGCGGCTCGCGAACGCCTCCGCGAGCTCGATGCATCCGCCCTCACCGGTGACGGGCACGAACGCCGGATCCCCCTGGGTCCGCAGGCACCCGTCCAGACCGGTGTCGGCGAACGCGTCGTGCATCGGCCGCCCGGTGAGGAGCAGGAGCGCGCCGAGCACCAGCAGACCGACCGCCAGGACGAGGATCTGTCCGCGGTGCTGGCGCCAGGTGAGCCAGATCACCTCGACGCCTCGCCACCTTCGATCGGTCGGGCCGGACCCGGCAGCGCGCCCGCGGCCGGGTGGCCGAGGTAGGCGAGTACCAGTTCCTCCAGCGATACGTCGTGCACCATCCAGGACGGGTCCGAGACCGGCTCCGAGGTGCGAACCAGCAACGTCGACTGCCGTTCGGTGTGGTGCTCTTGCACGATCGTGCCGAGAACGCCGCCGTACGACGGGTCGCGGCGAGGTCCGACGAGCACCTTGTGCTCGGCGAGGAGGTCGTCGACGGCGCCGAGGACCTGGACGTGCGATGCGGACAGGACGATCAGGTAGTCGCACAGTCGCTCGAGGTCGGCCAGCAGGTGCGAGGAGAGCACGACGGTGAGTCCCTCCTCGGCCACGCTTCCGGCGAGGGCCTGGAGGAACTCGCGCCGGGCGAGCGGGTCGAGGCTCGCCACCGGCTCGTCGAGCAGCAGGAGCGACGGCCGCTTCGCGAGGACGATCGCGAGCGCCACCTGCGCCCGTTGACCGCCCGAGAGGGTCTCGACGGCTCGGTCGGTGGGGATCTCGAGCTGTCGCAGGCGATCGAGCGCGAGCCGCTCGTCGAAGCCGGCATTCAGCTTGCGTCCGAGTGTGACCAGCTCGCCAGCGGTGAAGTCCGGATACAGCGGTGTGTCCTGCGCGACGAAGCCGACGCGCCCGAGCGGCTCCGGGCCCCGCATCGGATCTGCGCCGAGGATCCGAACCGATCCCGTGGTCGGCCGAAGCAGCCCGACCGCGAGGCTGAGCAGCGTGGTCTTGCCCGCACCGTTCGGCCCCACGAGCGCGGCGATGCGACCGGCGGGCAGGGCGAGCGAACAGTCGCGGAGTGCCCACGTTCGCCCGTACCGCTTGCCGAGACCGCTCGTCCGCAGCGCCCGCTCGTGTCGAGCCCAGAGCTCACGCCACGCCCTCGTCGGCGAGATCGCGAACCGTGGTCTGGATCAGCGCGACGATGTCGTCGCCGTCGAGCCCTGCTCGGCGAGCGCGACGCAACCACCCGAGGAGCTCCCGTCGGAGGCCGGCCTGGTTCGCGAGCGACGGACCCGCGAGCGAGCGGAGGACGAAGGTGCCTTGGCCCGGCCGGCCATCGACGAGGCCCTCGAGCTCGAGCTCTCGGTAGGCCTTCAGGACGGTGTTCGGGTTGATCGCCAGCTCGCGGGCGACGTCGCGAACCGTTGGCAGTTGGTCGCCGGTTTCGAGCAGTCCGATACGAAGTGCCTGCCGGACCTGTTCGACGAGCTGCAGGTAAGGAACGACGTTGGATCTGGCATCGAGCCGGAATCCGATCACGCGGGGGCGCCTCCTCGTTCGATTGTCCTACGACATTAGGACAATCGGGACGTGACGGTCAAACGCGAGCGGTCGCTCTGGGACGACTACGTCGTTCCGCGTTCGGATCGGTAGGCGGCCGCGATCTCCTTCAGCGCCGTGCGGGTCGAGGCGTAGACGTCACCGTTGGGCAGGTAGCGCTTCGGGGCCTTCGCGACGAACGTGTAGTTCGGGTCGCAGACGTTCGCGACCGGGCTCTCCGAGATCTGCGACACGAGCTGGTACGCGTCGAGCGTGTCGAGCCCGTGCTCCTCGGCCAGCCAGTGCACCAGGTCGCCGTGCGCGATGCGGAACGCGTCCTCGAGCGGCCGGGCCGAACCCGTGGACATGATGACCTCGTCGTTCTCCAGGCGTGGCCACGGGGTGAGGCGTCCCTTGATGAGCTCGACGACGAGGACGGTGTCCATCGCGGCCTCGACCGCGACGCCGCAGGTCTCGCCTTCGCCCTGGCGGCAATGGCCATCGCCGAGCGAGAAGAGCGCGCCCTCGACGTTCACGCCGAGGTAGCAGGTCGTCCCCGCGCGCATCTCGGGCGTGTCCATGTTGCCGCCGTGTGCGTCGGGCACCAGCGACGAACGGGCCTCACCGCCAGCGGGGGCCACCCCCACGGTCCCGTGCATCGGATCGAGCGGGAGGTCGGTCGCGAAGTCGCCGTTCCTGGCCTCGAAGTGCACGATCCGGCGCTCGCGATCGACGTCGTACCGCCAGACGAGCTCGGGGAGTGGCTCCTGGAGGGTCACGGTCCGCGTGGTCGAGGTGAGCGCCCCGAACAACGGGAACGTGGTCGAGACCGCCCAGTCCCTCGACGGCTCGATCGAGACGAAATGCAGCGCGAGCGTGTCGCCCGGCTCGGCTCCCTCGACGAAGAACGGGCCCGTCTGCGGGTTGAAGGCCGTGATCTTCTTCGAGGGGAGGTCGTCCACGGTCTCGACGAGACCGGCGAAGCAGTCGTCCGTCCAGACCTCCAGCACGTCGCCGGGCTTGACCTTCATCACGGGGTCGACCCCGCCGAACGTCCACGCGTAGTCGCTGCGCTCCGGACGAAAGCTCACGACGTTCAGACCGGCCATGACGCCCTCCCCTGACGAGATCGTTCAGACGATCGTAGACCCGCTCGAGCGGGCGGGGCCAGGTCGCGGCGGAGCGGTCCGTTCAGCCCGAGCGTCGGACGATCTCCCAGAAGCGGCCGAACAGCGCCCGGGCTCGCTCCTCGTGTCCGTCGATGAAGCGGTCGGTCTCGGCCTCCATCTCCTCGCGCGTCTTGCCCCACGCCCGGACGCCGTCGTCACCCGCCGTCTTCAGCCACAGGTCGATCTCGGCCCGGTCCACCTCGAGGTGGAACTGCGTGCCCCACGCCGCGTCGCCGTAGCGGAACGCCTGCGTCCGCACGACGTCACCGGTCGCGAGCAACGTGGCGTCCTCCGGCAGGTCGAACGTGTCTTCGTGCCAGTGGAAGACCACGTCGCCGTCGTCGAAGACCGACATCAGGGGATCCTCGGAGGCCTCGGGCGTGGGGTGCAGCGCGTTGAAGCCGATCTCGCGCACGCCCGCCGAGTAGACGGGGTGGTCCAGCGCCCTCGCCAGCATCTGCCCGCCGAGGCAGATCCCGAGGTACGGGACGCCGGCTCCCAGGGCCGCGCGCACGTACTCTCGTTCCGTCTCGAGGAACGGGTACTCGTCGGTCATGTCGACGTTCATGATCCCGCCGTAGACGACGATGCCGGAGACCTCGGACAGCTCGGGGAGCACCGCCCCCGTGTGCGCCAGATGCTCGATCCAGGGCAGACCCTCCGCGTCGAGCGTCCCCGGAACCACGCCGAACGTCTCCCAATCGGCGTGGCCGACCAACAGGACGGGTCGCATGTCGTCAGTCTAGCGGCGGCGGGCGCCGGCCTCGGCCACGTTCCGGCGGCGTCAGTTCGCGCTGCGGTCGTCCCGTCTGCCAGACTCCGCACGACCGAGGAGGCGTGATGACCACGGAGACCGGGAAGTCCATGCGGCTGAAGCGCGTGATCGACCCCGAGGGCGTGTCGGTGATCTGCGCGCTCGACCACGGGATGACCTCGCCGACGTTCCTCGAGCCGCTGGCGGACATCGAGGCCCGCACCCGCGAGACGGTGGCCGGCGGCGCGAACGTGATCATGATGAGCAAGGGCATGATCCGGATAGCCGAGCCGGCGTTCTCGGCCACGACCTCGCTGGCGTTGCTGCTCTCCGCGTCGGCGGATCCCGGTGGCGACCGGCCCGAGATCGTGCAGATCGCGGAGGTCGAGGAGGCCCTCGTCCTCGGTGCCGACGCGGTGGTGCTGTTCACGGCGCTCGGCGGGGACACCGAGTCCGGGATGATCGACATCCTCTCGTCGGTCGGGCGCGAGTGCGCCGCGCTCGGCATGCCGTTCATCGCGGAGGCGGAGTTCCCCACGACCTACGCGACGGTCGAGGAGCTCAAGCAGCAGTACGGGTTCGAGTACCTGCGGCGGAACGTCCGCCTGTGCGCCGAGCTCGGCGCCGACATCGTGAAGACCAACTGGCCGGGCGACCCCGAGGCGTTCGGCAAGCTGGTCGAGGCGACGAACGGTATCCCCGTCGTGCTCGCCGGCGGGTCGCGGCTGGAGGACAAGGAGCTGCTGTGGCGGATGCAGGTGGCCGTCGAGGCCGGCGCGATCGGCTGTTCGGTCGGACGCAACATCTTCATGCACGCCTCGCCCGAGGCGATCACGCGAGCGCTCTCTCGTGTGATCCGCGAACGATGGAGCGCCGAGAAAGCCCACGAGGCGCTCGCCGAGGAGATGGGACCTTGAGGGCCGCCTTCATGACCGACGTGAACGCGATCGAGGTGCGTGAGACCGAGGAGCCCAAGCTCGACCCGCGAGGCGCGATCCTGCGGACCCTGGCCTGCGGCATCTGCGGCACGGACGCGAGGACCTTCTTCAACGGGGACCCCCGTGCCCCGGCGCCGTGGGTGCTCGGGCACGAGCCGGTCGGCGTCCTGGAGCAGGTGGGTCCGGAGGCCGTGCTCCCGCCCGATGTCGCGCCGGGCGACCGCGTGTTCCTCGGCTCGATCCTCACCTGCGGTGAGTGCCGGTGGTGCATGGACGGGTTCCAGAACCTCTGCGAGCGTCACCTGCTCTACGGCTACGACCCGTTCCCGGGCGCGTACGCCGAGTGGGCGCCCGTCCCGCCGATCGCGACGAAGAACCTCATCCGGCTTCCCGACGACCTCCCGTCGGACCTCGCGACCGTCGCCGACCCGTTCGCCTGCGCGCTGAACGGCGTCGAGATGCTCGATGTCCGGCTCGGCGACACCGTCGTGATCCTCGGCACGGGACCGATCGGGTGCTGGCAGGCGGTGATGTGCCGAGATCGCGGGGCGAGCCGCATCTACATGACCGACGTGAAGCAGGATCGACTCGACGTCGCGATGGGCGTGGTGGGGTCGCTGGTCGACGAGGCGTTCCTCGCGGGCGAGGACAACGGCGTCGGCGAGGTGATGAGCAGGACCGGCGGATCGGGCGCCGACCGGGTGAGCGTTGCCGCCCCTTCGAAGCAGGCGCAGCAGGCGGCGCTCGAGATGGCGTCCAAGCGCGCCCGGGTCGTGTACTTCGCCGGGCTGCCCAAGCACGATCCGGTGAGCCCGCTGGACATGAACCAGCTCCACTACAAGGAGCTCGCGATCCTCGGCGCGTACGGCGCGACCCACCGCCAGTACCGGATCACGATGGACTACCTCGACCGGCGCCAGGAGGACCTCGCGCGCGTGGTCACGCATCGGTTCCCGCTCGACGACATCGCGCAGGCGTTCGAGACGATCCGCTCCGGGGCGGGCCTGAAGATGGTCATCCTGCCGTGACCGGTCCGTACGTGATCGGTTGCGACGTCGGCTCGCAGGGGACGAACTGCGCCGTCTACTCCGCGGACGGCACGCTGGTGGCGTCCTCGTACCAGACCTACGACCTCTCGTTCCCGTTCCCGGGCGCGGCCGAGCAGGACCCGGACCAGTGGTCCGCCGCGGTCATCGCCGGCGTGCGGGAGGTCCTCGACCAGGTGCCGGAGGGGCCGTCGGCCGTCAAGGGTCTGTCGTTCGGGTCGCAGCTCGACGGGATGGTGGTGTGCGACGGGGACGCGCGTCCGCTCCGCCCGGCGATGATCTGGATGGATCGTCGCGCGGAGAAGCAGGCGGCGGCGGTCGCCGAGCGGATGCCGCCCGAGACGTTCTACAAGCTCGTCGGCGCGAACCTGGACTCGTCGCACGCGGTCTTCAAGGCCCTCTGGGTTCGTGACGAGGAGCCCGAGATCTGGTCGGACGCGGCCATCCTGATGTCCCCGGGGACGTACGTGCTCCGGGGGGTCTCCGGAGCGGTGGCCGTCGACCCGTCGAACGCGTCGTCCCTTGCCCTGCTGGATCCGAGGACACGCAGATGGTCGTCCGAGGTGCTCTCCGTCGTCGACCTCTCCGAACGGCTCCTGCCGGAGGTGGTGGATGCCCCGAACCCCATCTCGACGGTCACAGCCTCGTTCGCGGAGGCGACCGGCCTCGATGCCCGAACGATCGTCGCGGTGGGATGCGGGGATGAGATGGCCGCGACGCTCGGCGCCGGCGTGTTCGAGCCGGGTGAGGTGTGCGATGTGGTGGGGACGGCCGAACCCGTGTGCGCCGCCTCGAGCGAACCCCGCGAGGACCCGACGATGCTCGTCGAGTGCCATCCGCACGCCGACCCTGACGCGTGGCTGCTCGAGAACCCCGGGTTCGTCTCCGGCGGCAACTTGCGGTGGTGGCGCGACCAATTCGCTCCGATCGAACGCGGGGCCGAGGCCGAGGGGCTCGGCGACGCCTACGACCTGCTCTCCAAGGAGGCGGAGCGCGTCCCGCCCGGTGCCGAAGGGCTCGTGTTCCTGCCTTGCATGCAAGGGGCGATGGCTCCGGAGTGGAACGGGGCGGCGCGCGGCGTGTTCTTTGGGCTCACCCTCGCGCATTCGCGGGCGCACATGACGCGGGCGATCCTCGAGGGGAGCGCGTTTGCGCTCCGCGACATCGTCGAGGCGATGGTGAACGCCGGTCTGGACGTGCGTCGGCTCACGATCGTCGGCGGTGGCGCGAAGGGCCCGTTGTGGCGCCAGATCAAGGCCGACGTGACGGGGCTGCCCGTCCGGGTCCCCCGGAGTGTGGAGACCACCGCGACCGGGGCCGCGATCTTGGCGGCGGTCGCTTCAGGCGTTCACGCCACGGTCGCCGGTGCCGTCGAGGCGATCGTCGCATTCCGACCAGAGGAGCACGAACCGGAAGCCGAACGGCGAGAGGTCTACGACGAGGCGTACCGACGGTACCGTGACGTGTTCTTCGCGCTGAAGCCGGTCTTCGCCCGTGGTTGAGCGGAGCCGGCTCATCCGGTAAGAACCAAGCCCTGCTCGTTCCAGTCACCCTCCTCACGATGGTCGTCTTGCGGGGGTGCGGGGATGCGCTTACGCTCGCGACGTGACTCGGCCCGGTGACGCTCGCCGGCACTTGACCATAGTCCTGGCCGCTGCGGTCCTCGTGTTGGTTGTCGGAACAAGGTCGTCCACGGACAACCTCGACTCCGACTCGGCGGCGTCGCACGCTGCAGAGATCGAGTCGGTTCCGAGTCTGATCCTCGCGACCTCCGACCGGCCGATCCTGTCCTCGCACGCGAAACCCAGCGAGGGTCAGCGGGGCCTCTGGGTCACGACCCCGATCCGTCCCGCTGTCAACCCCGCCGTATCGGTGCTTGGGAGCGTCCACTCTTCTCCCTTGATGCTCTCGGCCGGGCCGGTCGCGGACGGCCATTCCGGTCGAGGTCCACCTTCGTTCAGCGAGCCTTGAGCGGCGCCGAGATGGCGCCGCTATCTCGCATGTGACGAGGGAGGACCTCATGACAACCGGAGACACGGTGAGAGAACGGGCAATGGAACTCGCCCGCGCTCAAACGGACCGAGAGCAGGCGGTGCCTGAGCTGCTCACCGCGTGTGGTGGACGACGCGTCGCAGCGGTGAGAGCTCGTCAACAACTCGTGACATGGCTCGACAGCGAGCCAGACCAACAAGACGCGATGCGGGCCATCGAGTTCCTCGACGAGCTACTGAAGCGGCTGCCAGCCTAGTCTGCGGAGTGCCCCGGGGAGACTGTCGTTTGGACATCGGCCTGTCCCGAAAGGAGGGATGACGTTCGTGCGCATCGTCACCGAGACCCCGCTGCCCGGAGTCGGCGTCCGGTACGAGTTCGTCACCGAGGATGGAGCCCGTGTCGGCGTGGTGCATCACCGCTCCGGTATGCGGGAGCTGGTGCTCTTCGAGCGTAAGGATCCGGACACCTCGCACGACCTCGTTCGACTGAGCGCGGATGACAGCCGGGCGCTCGCGGAGCTGCTCGGCGCGTCCCAGGTGGCGAAAGACCTAGCCGAGCTCGAGCAGGACGTCGAAGGGCTCGCCGTGGACCGGTTGCCGCTTCCCGGCGCTTCGCCGTTCCATGGCAGGACGATCGGGGACACAGGAGCGCGTACGCGGACCGGGGTATCGATCGTGGCGGTCTTGCGTGCGGGATCGGCGAATCCGGCACCGGGTCCGGAGTTCGGCCTGCGGGGCGGTGACGTGCTCGTCGTGGTCGGCACGCCTCGCGGCATCGAGGAGCTGGCCATCCTGCTGCGCTCGGACTGAGCGGTGGGGAGCTCGCTGTTCCTGATCGAACTGGGCGGCGTCGTGCTGCTCCTCGCGATCCTGGCCCGCCTGGCCTCCCGGCTCGGTTTCTCGCCGATCCCCCTGTATCTGCTGGCCGGTCTGGCGTTCGGGCAGGGTGGGGTGATCCCGCTCGTCACCGCCGACGAGTTCATCGCGGCGGGGGCGGAGATCGGCCTGATCCTGCTTCTGTTCTCGCTGGGGCTCGAGTACTCCGCCAGCGAGCTGGTGGCGTCGCTCCGCTCCACGGCGCTCGTGGGCGGGCTCGACCTGGTCCTGAACTTCACGCCCGGGTTCGTCGCGGGGATCCTGCTCGGATGGGATCCGGTTCCCGCATCGTTCCTCGGCGGTGTCACCTACATCTCCTCGTCCGGCGTCATCGCCCGGACCCTGGACGACCTGGGGTGGATGGGGAACCGCGAGACCCCCCTGGTCCTCGCCATCCTGGTGTTCGAGGACCTGGCGATGGCGGCGTTCCTGCCGCTGGGGACGGTGTTGCTCGTTGGAGGCGAGACATGGCGTGTGGCGATCGCGGTCGGCATCGCGTCCCTCGTCGTCGTCACCGTCCTGGCCGTCGCCGCCCGCTACGGTGAGGCGATCAGCCGCGCCGTCTTCAGCCGCTCGGACGAGGCGCTGCTGTTCGCGATCCTCGCCGTCTTGCTGCTGACGGCCGGAGCGACGGAGGCCCTGAACGTCTCGGCCGCGGTCGGCGCCTTCCTCGCCGGGATCGCGTTCTCGGGCCCGGCGGCGGATCGAGCGCGTTCCCTGCTTATCCCCCTGCGCTCGGTATTCGCCGGGACGTTCTTCCTGTTCTTCGGCTTCGAGGTCGACCCCGGCACGCTTCCCCGCGCGCTGCCGGCGGCGGTAGCGCTCGCGATCGTTGGAGCCACGAGCAAGTACGCGACGGGGTGGCTCGCCGCCCGCCGCGCGGGCCTGCGGCGTCGAGCGCGGATCCGCTCTGGCGTTGGACTGATAGCCAGGGGTGAGTTCTCGATCGTGATCGCGGGCATCGCGGTCGCCTCGGGCACCGAACCGGACATCGGACCCATCGCGGCCGCGTACGTCCTCCTCCTCGCGGTCGTGGGGCCTCTCCTCGCGCGCCTCGCCGACCGATCCGCGGCGGCGCCAGCGCGGACTGCCGCAGCTGGTGAGCCGCTTGACCGGAAGGACCTGCGCTAGGGGATATCCACGCACGGGTTCGAGAAGGATCCCGCCCACCGGGTGATGACGAGATACCGCGCGGTCCTTCATGAGCCATTGTCGTGCCCGCGTGTCATCACTCCGCCTCCGCTTCGAAGGCGTCGAGGCATCCCTGGGATGTCGCCTCGCGGTGTTCCTCGGATTCGCGGAAGATGGCAACGGCGTACGCGCGCGCGACCGAGGAGGGAGCGTCCGGATCGCCGCCGAAAGCCTCAGCGGTCCCTTCGACCCCGATGAGCCGGCAGTCCGAGTACGCCGACTTGTAGGCGAACCGGTCGACCGGATCCGTGAACCTCGACAGATTCGGGTACCGCACCTCGTCTGAGGGGGAGGGGGAGGGCGTCGCCGTGGCGGACGCCGAGATACCGCCCCGGTCCGAATCCGGGCTGACAGACGGAGCGTTCGATCCAGGACCGCACGCGGCGGCGGTAAGAAGCATCGCGGCTGTCGCCACTGCGCCCACCCGTTTCGCCAGTGCCGGTTGGCCCCTGCACGGTTCCGTGCGGGTGCCTGCCTGCCGAGTCGGCGCCGGATCGCCGCGTCGATCACCGAACACGGTCATGCGGGTGGGCGTGGATCCACGAAAAGACACGTCCATAACGTGAACCTCCAGCTCGCTGAAGCGGATCTCAGTGGAGCCGAAGAGGCGGTGCGCGGGGTCCGCGGATGTGCAGATGCAGGAAAGACCCTGCCCGGCTGCGCCGCAGCCGGATCGACCACCAGGACATGATCGCCGACAGGAGACTCGCCGCGATAGCAAGTCCCATCGGAGCCGAAACAGGTCGTGTCCGCTCGTTCCGCTCGTAGAGCTCGCCGCGGGAGACCTTCGTCGTGCTGGCGAGCACTCCATCGCCGGCCGGGAGCAAGGCGGCCAACGCGTCGTCCGAGCCCGCGGCCGAAGGGACGCGCGTATCGGAGGACCTCGCCGCGGGTACGGTCATGACCGCCGCGAGCAGGAGTGCCGCGAGCCCGTACATCAGGAAACGCTTCGCGACGCTCTGGCGAGCCATCTGTGCCTGAGCGTACTCTTCCTGATCCCTCTATCTACCCAGGATCTGTTCAGTCCTTCCCGCGAGCTCGCTGGTGATCCTTGTGGGGGAGCGTCACAGTCCCAGTCAAGATGTCCCGGTCGGAGTCTCTACTCCCCACCGGAGTCTCTGAGGCCCGCCGGAGTTAGGAACCCACCAGGTCGCTCCGAACCGGTCGACACACCGGCGTCCGAGGCCGAAAAGCCGGGACGGTTCAGCCTCGCTCGAAGTAGCGGGCGAGCTCCCAGTCGGTGACCGTCGTGTTGTCGAAGATGACCTGCTCCTGGTGAGCGGTGTTCAGCAGGTGCTCGAACACGAAGTCGCCGAACGCCTCTCGGGCCACCGTGGAGCCGCGGAATGTCTCGACGGCCTCGTGGAGCGAGTACGGCACGCGGGGGACGTCCTTCGCCTCGTAGGCGTTGCCGACGAACATCGGCGGGGGCTCGACCTCGTTCTGGATCCCCCACAGGCCGGCCGCGATCGTGGCCGCGAACGCGAGGTAGGGGTTCGCGTCGGCCCCGGGGATCCGGCACTCGACGCGGGCCCCCGTGTGCTCGCCCACCGTCCGGAACCCGCAGGTCCGGTTGTCCCGGCTCCACACGATCGCGGTCGGCGCCCACGAACCGAGCTGGTAGCGCTTGTACGAGTTCACGAACGGGGCGTACATCCAGGCCATCTCGCGCGCGCAGGCGATGAGCCCGCCCATGTACCAGCGGTAGGTGTCGCTCATGTGGTGCTCGCCATCCTCCGACCACATCAGGCTCTCGGTCCCGTCGGCGTTCCACACGCTCGAGTGCAGATGGCAGCTGGAGCCGGCCTCGGCCATCGTCCACTTGGCCATGAACGTGGCGGCGACCCCGTTCAGCTCGGCCATCTCCTTCACGCCGTGCTTGTAGAGGGCATGGTGATCAGCGTTCGAGAGCGCGTCGGAGTACGTGATGTTGATCTCCTGCTGGCCCCTCCCGAACTCACCCTTGCTGAACTCCACGGGGATCCCGGCGCCGAGCATCGAGTTGCGTACCTGGCGTATGAACCACTCATCCCGGGTGGTCTGGAGCATGTGGTAGTCCATGATGTACGGCGAGCTGGGACGCAGGTCCCGGTAGCCGCGTTCGGCCGCGTCGCGGTAGGAGTCCTGGAACAGGTAGAACTCGAGCTCGGAGCCGGTCTTGATCGTGTAGCCGAGCTCGGCGGCACGAGCGATCTGGCGCTTGAGGATCGTTCGAGGCGTGACCTCTACTTCTTTGTCTGCCTCCTCTTCCTCGAAGATGTCGCAGATCACCATCACGGTCTTCTCGATCCACGGGCACCATCGGAGCGTGCTCATGTCCGGGACCATCCGGAAGTCGCCGTAGCCGGTCTCCCACGACGCGTACTGATAGCCCGGGAGCGGCTCCATCTCCATGTCGATCGCCAGCAGGTAGAGGCAGGCGTGCAGACCCTCCTCGCCGAGGATCTCCTCGAACAGGAAATGCGGGACGACGCGCTTGCCCATGAAGCGGCCCTGCAGGTCGGTGAACATGCACAGGACGGTGTCGACCTCGCCCGCGTCGGCGAGATCCTCGAGCTGTTTCGCGCTCAGTGTGCCGGTCGCGCCTGTCACGTTCGTCCGCCTTTCGGTTCGGGGTCGCTATCGAAGAACCGCCGCACGAGGCTGTCGAACGCGAACGGCGGGCCCGAGCACGGGCCCGCCGTTCGTGCCGACTCGCTGGTCCGCTAGCCGGATGGGCGTCTCCGATGGCGGCTGCGTCGAGCGCGGCGCTGCGGAGCGCTCGGCGCTCCGCCGCCGAGGATCGCCTCCTGCTCCGCGCGCGAGCGTGGCTGTATCCCTCCTCCTGAGGGATGCCATGCTCGCCCTGCGTGAGCGCGAACTCCTCCTCCGGCGACAGCACGAGACGGTTCCGTCCGGCGATCGCGAAGTAGAGGACGCCGAGCACGTAGTAGATCGGCCACGCCGTAGACACCGGGCCGATACGCGTCGTTCAGGAAGATCGCGACGAGCGAGGTCGCGGCCAGCAGCCCGGCGATGACCGCGCCGGGGACCCCCCACTTGCTTCGGTACGGCCGCTCGATGTTCGGCAGCTTCCGCCGGAGCAGGACGAACGACACCATCTGCATGATGTACGAGATGACCGCGGCGAACACGGCCATGTTGAGCAGCGCCGCCACGATCTGCGCGCCCAGTTCCTGCTGCTGCAGGGCCCAGACGAGGAAGAACACGGCGTACCCGACGACCGCTCCCGCGATCAGCGCGACGTGCGGGGTCTTCCGCACGCCGTGGGTCTGCGACAGGAACTTCGGGAAGTACCCCGCCCGCGAGAGCGAGTACGTGTTCCGGCCGTACGCGAAGATGATCGTGAAGAAGCTGGCCACCAGGCCGATCATGAACAGCAACCCGAGGAGCTCGGTGGCGTTGTTCTGTCCGAAGATCGCGTACAGGCCGTCGAGCAGCGGGAATCCGGACGCCCCGTACAGGAAGGCCCCGCCCGGCAGCGCCGAGTTGAAGACCAGCACGAGGATCGCCGCGATCAGCAGCGTGTGCATGCCCCATATGGATCCCCTTGGGGACGTCGCGACGCGGGTCCATGGACTCCTCGGCCGCGAGCGGCACCTCCTCGATCGCCAGGAAGAACCAGATGGCGAACGGCAACGACTTGAAGATCCCTTCGATCCCGAACGGGAGCATGGGCCCTCCGCCGCCCGGGATCTCGGCGCCATCCTTCGCGATGTTCGTCCACAGGTTGAAGTCGAGCTCGCCGGAGAAGATCGCGGCGAGGATGAAGAACGCGAGCACGGCGAGCGAGAGCACCGTGATCGTGACCGTGAACCGCATCGTCGCCTCGATCCCGACGATGTTGATCCCCACGAAGATGACGTAGAAGATCAGCGCCCAGAACGGCAGGCTGTTCCAGAACGGATCGCCGGTGACATCGAACAGCCCGCCCACGATCTCCTGCATCAGCAGGGCCATCGCGCCGACGACGACCGCCGGCGTGATCACGTACTCCGCGTTCTCGGCCAGGCCGGTGAGGAATCCTCCCCACGGCCCCATCGCCGACCGCGCGAAGGAGTACGCGCCGCCCGTGTGCGGGAGCGCGGGCGACATCTCGGCGATCGAATACACGAGGCCGTAGTACATGATCGCCATCAGGACCCCGGCGATGGCCAAGCCGCCGAACCCGCCCGTGCCCAGGCCGAAGTTCCAGCCGTAGAACTCGCCCGAGATGACGGCTCCGACCCCGAGCGCCCACAGCGACCAAACCCCCGCGTGTCGCCGAAGTCCGCGGTTCTTGAAGTACTCCTCACCTACCTCTTGATAGGTGACCGAACCGACCTTCCGTTCGGACATACGCCCCCCTCCCGAGAACGGCGGATGAAGATTCAGCCGTATGGAGCCACACCTGAACTTTCCGTGTCAACCGGCCGAAGGGCGGTGATGCCGACCCAGCTGGCGAGGCAAGGGGAGCAGGAGCGCGGGGAGCACCAGTGCCGAAGCCGTGGTGACCGTGGACAGCCCGAGCACGTCCGAGATCGAGTCCACCAGGCCCCCTGCGAAAAGGAACAGCGGGGCGGCCAGAAGCAGCAGGCCCGGGCGGAGCTTCCTGAACGCCAGGATCCCGATGGCGCAGTAGAGCAGCGGCGTGAAGTCGAATTCACCCCCCGTCGGGATCGCGGGGTGCCCGGTCGCGACGGTCGCCAGGAGGGCGCTCATGGCTTCCTATCGTTCAGTCTCGGCCACGAGTTTAGTCCTCGGGCGTCACGTACGCGGCGCGTGATCCCCCCGTCCACGATCAGCGAGGCCCCCGTCATGAACGACGAGTCGTCGCTCGCGAGGAACAGGGCCGCCTTCGCGAGCTCGTCCGCCCGTCCGAGCCTGCCCATCGGGATGTGCACGAAGCGGCGCTGGCGCCTCGCGGGATCGGCGAGCAGCTCGGCGAGCAGCGGGGTGTCGATCGGCCCGGGACAAAGCGCGTTGCACCGGATCCCCCGGCGCGCGAACTCGACGGCGATCTCGCGCGTCATCGAGACCACGGCGCCCTTGGACGCGGTGTAAGCGGTCTGGGACGTGGCGGCGCCCATCCAGGCGACGAACGAGGCGACGTTGATGATCGATCCGCCGCCCGAGGCGATCATCGCCGGGACGCCGTACTTGCACCCGAACGCCACACCCTTGACGTTGATGCCGAGCGTCGTGTCCCAGATCGAGACGTCGGTCTCGGTCACCGAGCCGTCCTGACTCATCATGACCCCGGCGTTGTTGTACAGGACGCTCAGCCCGCCGAAGCGATCCACCGCGGCCTTGACCATCGCCTCCGCGTCCGCCTCGTCCGAGACATCCGAGTGGACGTACAGCGCCTGCCCGCCCGCCGCCTCGATCTCGGCGGCAACGGCCTCACCGGCGTCGTCGGCGACGTCGGTGAGGACGATCTTCGCGCCCTCGCTCGCGAACAGCTTCGAGGCGACCATCCCCATCCCGCTCGCGCCGCCGGTGATGAGCGCAACCTTCCCGTCGAGCCGTCCCATCGAGCCCTCCCGTTCAGCGACGGGCCGAGCATACGCACCTCGTCCCGGCAGCGATCCCCCGCAGGCTGGGCGATCTCGGACCCGAACCGGGAGCTTCCGGCCCGAATTGGTAGGCTCGCCGGTCTCATGGAACTGCCCGAAGAGCTGGCCAATCGCCCCGCCCGGAAGTCGGGACAGCAGCCCACGTCCACGCTCACCCTCGATGCGTACCTGCGTCTGCGGGGCGAGCTCGACGAGCTGACGACCGCGGGCCGGACGAACATCGCCGAACGGCTCAAGGCCGCTCGCGAGCACGGCGACATCCGTGAGAACGCGGAGTACGACGCCGCGAAGAACGAACAGGCGCTGATGGAGTCGCGGATCCGCAACCTCCAGCGGATGCTCCGCGATCCGGAGATCATCGAGCACCCGCAGGACTCCGACGTGGTGGCCTCGGGGATGCTGGTCACGCTCCGGCCGGCCGAGGACGACGAGCCAGAGGACGAGACGTACCTGCTCGCCGAGTCCGCCGAGGAGCGCGCGAACGGCGTTCGGACGATCACGACCACCTCGCCGCTCGGGAACGCGCTCCTGGGCGCGGCGCTCGAGGACCGGATCGCCTACGAGGCGCCGGGTGGAACGTTCCACTACCTGGTCGTCGCCTTCGAGCCGAGAGACTGAGCCGGATGGCGGCGTCGTCGCCGCGGCGATAGCCTCGGAACCGGGGTCAGATGAGCCGAACCCAGCCCGACGAGCCGATCCAGGCGACGCGCATCCGCGACATGCCGGCGCCCAGGCTGGCCGAAGGCGTGGCGGCCCGGCCGATGCGCTGGGCCTTCACCTGGCCGTACCGGGTCATCCTGCTCGGGGTCTACCGGGCCGGGTTCCGGCCGTGGCACCTGACGCTGCTCGGGCTCGTCACGAACGTCTGGGTCGGAGCTTCCCTCCTGCGCGGCCAGTTCCTGCTCGCCGGGCTGTTGCTGATCCCCGCCGGGCTGTTCGACATCCTCGACGGCGCCGTCGCTCGCCTCCGAGGAGAGGCGAGCCGCTGGGGTGCGTTCCTCGATTCCGTCCTCGATCGCGTCGCCGACGTGATCCTGTTCGGGTGCCTGTTCTGGTCGCTCGCCGGCCAGGGACTCCGCCTGGAGGCGGCGCTTGCGCTGCTGACGCTCGTGATCGCGCTCTGCGTCAGCCACGTGCGCGCCGAGGCGGAGGCCGCCGGCGCCGAGCTCACCGAGGGCTACTTCCAGCGACTCGAACGGTACGTCGCGATGATGATCGGTTTACCGGTGCCCGGCGCACTCCTGCCGGCGCTCGCGATCCTCACCGTGCTGGGTGCGGTCACCCTCGCGCAACGGGTGTGGTCCGCGCTCATCAGGGTCGTCGCGGCCGAGGCGGACCGCGACGCGATCGCGATCGTCGGGGCCGATGGCCAGAAGAGCGCCCCCGTCGGGGAGCCTTCGTCGGACCCGAGCGCGACCCTCGGCGCGTAAAGCGGAGGCCTCGCAGACAGACGCCGGTGCCGGAGACCTTCGTTTGGGCGAAGATGCACGCGTGGACGAGATGTACCGGCGGGTGGGGTCGCTGGCCGAGGTCCCCGAGGGGGAGCTCCGCTCCTTCGACCTCCCCGGTCTGCGTGTGGCGATCGCACACATCGAGAACGAGCTGTTCGTGTTCGGCGACGAGTGCACGCACGAGGGATGCTCGCTCGCCGAGGGCAAGCTCGGCGAACAGGAGGACACCGTCGTGTGCCCGTGCCACGAGAGCGAGTTCGACCTGGCGACCGGGGAGCCCGTCGGCGGACCGGCGGTCGATCCCGTGCCCGTGTACACGGTCCGTGTGACCGACGAGTGGATCGAGGTCGGGCCACCATCCGAAGGGAGTTGGTGATGTCGTCAGAGCTGCTCCCGCAGGCGGTCGTGATCTTCGGCGCGTCGGGCGATCTCACCAAGCGGAAGCTGCTGCCCGCGTTCTGGCACCTGTGGCTCGAGCGGCGGCTGCCGAACGGCTTCGCGCTCGTCGGCTACGCGCGGTCTCCGATGACGACCGAGGAGTTCCGCCGGCACACGTTCGACAGCCTCAAGGAGTTCTCCAACCACGCACCCGAGGGCGAGACCTGGGACGAGTTCGCCCGCCGTCTGTCGTACTACCAGGGCGATTTCTCGGAGCCCGGTGCGATGAACGACTTCGCGACCTACCTCGAGAAGCTCGACGCCGAGTTCGGCACGGAGGGGCGCCGGTTCTTCGACGCGGCCGTGCCGCCGGCCGTGTACGCGGACATCGTCCACCGGCTCGGCGAGGCCGGGCTGCAGAAGGACGCGAAGATCGTCTTGGAGAAGCCGTTCGGCCGAGACCTGCAGAGCGCGCGCGAGCTGAACGAGGTCATCCACTCGGTCTTCGACGAGACGCAGGTCTTCCGCATCGACCACTACCTCGGCAAGGAGACCGTGCAGAACATCCTGGCCTTCCGCTTCGCGAACGGGATGTTCGAGCCGATCTGGAACCGCCGGTACATCGACCACGTGCAGATCACGGTCGCCGAGAAGATCGGGATCGAGGGTCGTGGGGCGTTCTACGAGCAGGTGGGCAACATCAGGGACATGATCTCGACGCACCTGTTCCAGGTGATGACGTTCGTCGCGATGGAGCCCCCGGTGTCGTTCGAGCCGGACCGGCTGCGCGACGAGACGGTGAAGGCGCTCCGCTCTACCGAGATCGCGAGCCCCGATCACGTGGTTCGGGGCCAGTACCTCGGGTATCGAGACGAGCCCGGCGTGGCGAAGGACTCGACGACCGAGACCTTCTCCGCGATGGAGCTCGACATCGACAACTGGCGGTGGGCCGGCGTCCCGTTCTTCCTTCGGACCGGCAAGGGCCTCAAGGACAAGGTGAGCGAGATCACGCTCAAGTTCAACAAGGTGCCGTTCAACGTCTTCTCCGGCACCGACATGGAACTGCCGATGCGCAGTCATCTCACGATCCGTGTGCAGCCCAACGAGGGCATCACGATCGCCTTCAACGCCAAACGCCCCGGCCACGGGATGCACCTGGATCGCGCCACGATGGATTTCGACTACGCGGAGGATTTCGCGCACGCGGAGATCGCCGACGCGTACGAGCTGCTGCTGCTGGAGGCGATGCGCGGCGACCATTCCCTGTTCATCCGGCAGGACGGCGTCGAGCGCGCATGGGAGATCCTCGAGCCGGTGCTCGAGCACCCGACGCCGATCTGCATGTACCCGATGGGGACGTGGGGTCCGCCAGAGGCCGATGAGCTCCTCGCGCCCCGCAAGTGGCACGTGTCGGGCCAGCGCGACGCGTACGACTACCAGAGCCGCGCCTATCCGGTCGCGAAGGAGGACTGAGGGCGATCGCGGCACGAGCGGGCGATCTCGGAGCGACGAGGCCCACCGGCGCGTTCCAGATCCGCCACCTCGCGGCCGGGGACTTCGGGGTCCTGAACGACCGGCTCCCGGTGTGGAACGCGCAGGAGTACGCGCAGCGGCTCCAGGCGCAGGACCGCGGCCAGCTCGTGGAGGCGATCGCGTGGTTCGGCGACGTGCCGGGTGGTCGTGGGATGGTGCTGTTCCCCGAACACGAGGAGCTCTCGACGTCGGCGGTTCGCGAGGGGTGCGCGGAGGTGCGCGACGTCTTCGTGACGCGTCCGAGGCGTCGGCTCGGCGTCGCGTCGGCGCTGATGGCCGTGCTCGAGGAGGCCGTTCGGGACCGGGGGCTCCCGAGGATCGGACTCTCGGTCTCGCTCGACGACGACGCCGCCCCCGCGCGAGCGCTCTACGAGCGGCTCGGCTACGCCCACGCGCACGGGCCGTTCGTCTCGAGCACCGACCTGATCGGGGACGACGGGCCGATCGCCGTGGGGGCCGTGATGAACTACCTCGTCAAGAACCTGTGACCTCGGCGAGCCGGCGCTCGAGGTAGGAGCGCTGTTGGGGGTTCGTCACGAGCTCGAGCGCTCGACGGTACGCGGCCGCGGCATCCTCGTTGCGCTCGAGCCGCCGGAACAGGTCCGCCCGAGCCGCGTGGAACAAGTGGTAGCCGTCCAGCTCGCCTTCGAGCGGGACGAAGAGCGCGAGCCCGCGTTCGGGACCGTCGGCCATCGCGATCGCGACCGCGCGGTTGAGCTCGACGACGGGTGAGGGCGAGGTCTCGGCGAGCCGGTCGTAGAGCGCCGCGATCTGTGGCCAGTCCGTGTCCTCCGGTCGGGGCGCTCGGGCGTGGAGCGCGGCGATCGCTCCTTGTAGCTGGTACGGCCCCGGTCGTCGAGCGACGAGCGCCCCGTCGAGCGTGGCGAGGCCCTCGTCGATCATCGCGTGGTCCCACCTGGCCCGGTCCTGGTCCTCCAGCAGGATCATCGTCCCCCGCTGATCCGTCCGGGCGTCGCGCCGCGAGTGCTGCAGCAGCATGAGCGCGAGCAGGCCCGCCGCCTCGGGTTCGTCGGGCATCAGCGTCACGAGGACGCGGGCGAGCCGGATCCCCTCGTCGCAGAGCTCCGTCCGAACGAGCGGACCCGACGTGGCGGCGTATCCCTCGTTGAAGACCAGGTACAGGACGGCGAGCACACCGGGAAGGCGCTCGGGCAGGAGTTCGGCCGGGGGCACACGGTAGGGGATCGCGGCCTCGCGGATCTTGTGCTTGGCCCGGACGAGGCGCTGCGCCATCGTGGGCTCGGGGACCAGGAACGCTCGTGCGATCTCGCCCGTGGTGAGCCCGCCCAGGGTCCTCAGCGTGAGCGCGACCCTCGCATCCATCCGCAGGGCCGGGTGGCAGCAGGTGAAGATCAGCCGGAGCCGGTCGTCGGGGATGCCGCTCACGTCGGTCTCGTCTCCTCCGAGCGACTCGAGCGCTTCGAGCGCGCCGAGCTGCCCCGTCTTCTCGCGAAGGGTCCGCTCACGCCGCAGCCGGTCGATCGCTCGGTTGCGCGCGGTCGTGGTGATCCACGCGCCGGGGTTGTCGGGGATCCCGCGTTCCGGCCACACCCGCATCGCCTGCGCGAACGCGTCCTGCACCGCGTCCTCGGCCAGGTCGAAGTCGCCCAGGACGCGGATCATCGTCGCGACCGCCCGCCCCTGCTCGGTCCGGAACAGGCGGTCGACGACGGCTGCGGTCGCGGTCGCTACGACGGGTGGTCCTCCTCGTCGAACACCATGACCGGCCGGATCTCGACCGAGCCCCGGTATCCGATCGGCAGCTTGCGCGCTCGCCTCGATCGCCTCGTCCAGGCTCGGGCAGTCGACGAGGTAGTAGCCGCCGAGCTGCTCTTTGGTCTCGGCGAACGGCCCGTCCGTCGTGATCGTCTTGCCGTCGCGAACGCGAACCGTGGTCGCGTCCTGGGTGGGATGCAGCGCGTCGCCGCCCACGTAGTAGTTCTTGTCCTTCAGCCACTGGGTGTAGTCATCCCACTCCTGCAGGCGCTTCCCCTGATCCTCGGGTGACATGGCGGTGCCCGCGGTTTCATCCCCGTAGATCAGCAAGATGTATTGCATGCCGTCCTCCTTCTGCTCATGGCCCTGCTCCGTGGCCGACTCGGCGGCCGGGTGGCCGACCCACCCTAACGACGAACGGATGGGCTGAGTTTCGACACCTGGCGGACGGCGCTCAGACGTGGAACGACACGGCCTTCTTGGGCATCCCGAAGGCCTCGTCTGCGGCGCGGATCGCCATCTTGCCGAGGAACCCGTAGCCCGTCGACGTGAAGTGCACGCCGTCGGGTGCCCGTACCTCCACCAAGCCGCCGCGCTCGTTTCGGACGAACGCGGTGTAGCCGCCGTCCCGGGCCTCGAACGGTTCCCACGAGTCCACGAAGGTGCCGAACGGGTCGGCGTTCGCCGTGTCTCGGTAGATGTCGTTCACGCGACGGTAGAAGTCCCAGCGCTCCCGCTCCTTCACGATCGGGATCCCCACCCACACGACGTGGGTTCCGGCTCGCGTCGCCTCGCGCAGGAGCTCGGCCGCCCGCTCCCGGTACCCCTCCATCCAGTCCGCGCTGCCGACCGGGATCGCGGCGCCGTCGCGCGAGATCTGCGCCTGCGCGTCGTTGCTTCCGAGCATCACGAACACGAGGTCGGGGCGGAACTCCTCGACGATCAGGCGCATGCCCGACCGCCAGTTGAAGTAGTCCTCGCGCGACAGCCCGGTCGACGGGCGTCCGAGCGAGAGCACGCGGACGACGCCCGGGTTCATCCACCGCTCGATCGCCGGCCCCAGCCCCTGCGAGAGCGAGTCGCCGATCACGGCCACGCGGAGCTTGTTCGAGGGGCTGGGGGTTCGGATGGGGTTCGGGGCCGTGGGTCCCTCCGCTGGTTGGTCCTCGTCGTCCGCGCTGGCCGGCGGCTCGGCAGTCGTGGGCTCGGATCCCGCAGATGGCCCCGGCGGCACGCGCGTCGACTCGAACTCCTCGGCCGGAAGGTCGAACGCCGGCAGGGCCAGCTCACCGCCGGGCGCGCGTCTCGGGGTCCCGGCCGAGCGCTCGCTCGACCGAGCTCGTCGCGCGAGACAGCAGCAACCTGTCCGAGAGCGCGACCAGCGGGCGCAGGAGCGTGAGCGCCGCAGACCGGCGGGCGCCGACCGGTCCGGCCTCGGCGTTGCGCTCCAGGAGCGGCGCGGCGAGCAGGGCCCACAGCGACAGGCACACGACGATGGTCACGAACACGTCCCGCGCGGAGGCGCGCCGCGGCTCGGGCTCTGGAGGCTCGGGAGCCCTCGCCTCCCGCGCCACGACGACCCGCTCCAACGTCTGCGTCACGTCACCTCAGAACCGGAAGTAGATGAACGGGGTCACGCCCTGGCCGCCCAGCGTCGTGATCGCGAACAGGCCGAGCGCGAGCGCCGCGCCCTGCAGCACGGGGCCGAGGCGTCCGAACCCCTCGCGCAGCCTGGCGGCCGGATCGCTCGGGAGGTACTGCGCGCCGAGCATCCCGGCGATCGTGAGCAGGACGATCGGCGTCACGAGCGCCGTCGAGCCCGCCGCGCCGAGCCGACCCAAGATCTCGAACGCGCTCCCGATCGAGTCCGCGCGGAAGAACACCCAGCCGAGGCAGACGAGGTTGAACGTCACGAGCCGTTTGCGTGCCACGATCCACGCGGAGGACCGCTCCACGATCCCGAGCGCCACCGTCCGCCGGTGCCGCCACCGCCCGATCACCTGGCCCAACCCGTGGAACGCGCCCCACACGACGAACGTCCACCCCGCGCCGTGCCACAGCCCGCCGATCAGCATCGTGATCATGATGTTCACGGCCGTTCGGAGCTCGCCCTGCCGGCTCCCGCCGAGCGGGATGTACAGGTAGTCGCGCAACCAGCGCGACAACGTCATGTGCCATCGCCGCCAGAAGTCGCGCAGCGACACCGCCGTGTAGGGACGGTCGAAGTTGGCCGGGAACTCGAACCCGAGCAGCAGCGCGACGCCGATCGCGATGTCGCTGTAGGCGCTGAAGTCGGCGTAGATCACGATCGCGTACGCGTAGATCGCGACCAACACCTCGAGCCCGCCGTGCGCGTTCGGCGCGCCGAACACGGGGTCCACGATCTGGGTGGCGAGCAGGCTCGAGATCACGATCTTCTTGAACAGGCCGCCGACGATCAGGAACGACGCCCTCGAGACGTCGATCCGTCCGGCATCGCGCGGACGGCGGATCTGCGGGATCAGCTCCTCGCCGCGGACGATCGGCCCGGCGATCAGGTGCGGGAAGAACGCGAGGTACACCGACACGTCGAGCCACCGCGAGACCTGGATCTGGTACCGGGAGACGTCGACGACGTAGCTGATCGCCATGAACGTGTAGAAGGAGATGCCGATCGGCAGCAACACCTGGAGCAGCGGCAGCGGCGGGCGCATCCCGAGCGACTCGAAGGCGTTCGCCAGGTTCAGCGCGAAGAAGCCGTAGTACTTGAACCACGCGAGCGGGAGCAGCAGCGCCGCCACCGACGCGAGCGTTCGCCGCCGCCGCCGTCGCTGGTCGTCCGTCCGTTCCACCCACAGGGCCGACGCCCATGCGATCGTGCTCACCAGCGCGAGGAGCCACGCGAGCCTCGGGTCCCACCAGGCGTAGAAGACGTAGCTGGCGGCCAGGATGAACCACTTCCAGGCTGCACGGTGCGGGTTCAGCAGCCAGGAGAGCGCGAACACCACCGCGAGGAAGATCGCGAAGTCGGTCGTCGGAAACAGCATCTACGGTTGTGGCGGCGGGCAAGCGCCGCCCCTCGCTCAGACCGTGCCTCGGGCCATGGGGTACGGGTCAGACGCTAGGCTAGCGAACCGCCATGGCCGAATCACCCGAACCCCTCGATTTCTTGGACGTCGACCACCTCCTGTCCGACGAGGAGCGCGCGATCCGCGACACCGTTCGGGAATGGGTCGGCGAGCGCGTCCTCCCGGGTATCGAGACCTGGTTCGAGGCCGGGGAGTTCCCCTTGGAGGTCGCCAAGGAGCTCGGTGGCATGGGGCTGCTCGGGATGCATCTCACCGGATACGGGTGCGCCGGCTCGAACGCGGTGAGCTACGGCCTCGCGTGCCTGGAGCTCGAGGCCGGGGACAGCGGGTTCCGCTCGTTCGTGAGCGTCCAGGGGTCGCTGTGCATGTTCCCGATCTGGAAGTTCGGCTCCGAGGAGCAGAAGCAGCGGTGGCTGCCGCCGATGGCCCGCGGGGAGGTGATCGGGTGCTTCGGCCTGACCGAGCCCGACGCGGGCTCCGATCCCGGCGCGATGCGGACGAGCGCCCGGCGCGACGGGGACGGCTGGGTGCTCTCGGGGACGAAGATGTGGATCACCAACGGAAGCGTCGCCGATCTCGCGATCGTATGGGCCCGCACGGACGAAGGGATCCGCGGGTTCCTCGTCCCGACCGAGTCGCCCGGCTTCTCGGCGAGCGACGTGCATCGCAAGCTCTCGCTCCGCGCGAGCGTGACCTCCGAGCTCGTCCTGGACGAGGTGCGGTTGCCGGGCGACGCGGTGCTTCCCGGCGTCACCGGCATGAAGGGACCGCTCTCCTGCCTGACCGAGGCGCGGTTCGGCATCGTGTGGGGTTCGATGGGGGCGGCTCGCTCGTGCTTCGGGTCGGCGCTCGAGTACGCGAAGACGCGCGTCCAATGGGGCAAGCCGATCGGCGGGTTCCAGCTCACGCAACGCAAGCTCGCGGACATGGTGCTCGAGCTCAACAAGGGGACCTTGCTCGCGCTGCACCTCGGGCGGATGAAGGACGAGGGGCGCCTGTTGCCGCAGCACGTGAGCATGGGCAAGCTCAACAACGTTCGGGAGGCGCTCGAGATCGCCCGCGAGGCACGCTCGATCCTCGGCGCGAGCGGGATCACGCTCGAGTACCCGGTGATCCGCCACATGAACAACCTCGAGTCGGTCCTCACCTACGAGGGCACGACCGAGATCCACACGCTGATCCTCGGTGAAGCGCTGACCGGCCTCCGGGCCTACGAGTAGCGCCGCGGCGGGTAGCCTGTCCCGAACCGACACAGCGGAGGTTCGACCCGAGATGGCACGAGAGCTCGACTGGGCAGTGTTCGAGAAGGCCGTGGAGATCACCGCATCCGCCGTTCGCGGCGCGATGGGTGGGGAGAACAGCCAGCCGGCGTCCTACGCCGGCGACGTGTTCAAGAGCGTGTGGACGGCGCTGAAGGCGGCGATCGAGGAGCTCCCCGAACGCGGGCACACCGGCTTCTAGCGGGTCAGTCCCCGACGCGGGAGATGTCGCGGATCGAGACGATCCCGACGAGCTCGCCGCCGTCGAGGACCGGCAGATGGCGGAACCCGCCGTCGAGCATCAGGTCGCGCGCCGTGCGGACGTCGGCCTCCACGTCCACCGTCATGGGGTCGTGGGTCATCCAGTCGCCCACCGGGTGATGCGCGGCGTCGAAGTCGCTCGCGAGCGCTCGCAGGACGTCGCGCTCGGTGAAGATCCCGGTCGCACGGCCGTCCTCGATCACGAGCGCCGAGCCGACGTGGCGTCCGCCCATCAGCGTCGCCGCCTCGGCGACGGTGGCGGTGGGTTCGACCGCGACCAGGTCCTTGCTCATGATGTCTCGGACCGTCGTCATGCCGCCTACCAAGCCTAGTCGCCGTCGTCTCGGCAGGGAAGCCCTGCGGGCGTGGTACGCGCCCCGGCGCGGTGCGTACCCCTGGCGGCAGACGCGCGACCCGTACGCGATCTGGGTCTCGGAGGTGATGCTCCAGCAGACGCAGGCGGCCCGCGTCGTCCCGGCCTTTCGTTCGTTCCTGCGCCGCTTCCCGACGGTCCGAGCGCTCGCCGCCGCGCCACGCCGCGACGTCGTCGCCGAGTGGGGAGGTCTGGGCTACAACCGGCGGGCGGTTCGTCTCTCCGAGGCCGCCCGAGCGATCGACAAGGACCACGATGGCCGGATCCCTCGCGCGAAGGATGAGCTGCTCGAACTCCCCGGGGTCGGCCCGTACACGGCCGCCGCGGTGGCCTCGATGGGGTTCGGCGAACCCGTCCCCGTCGTCGACACCAACGTGCGGCGAGTGGTGTCGCGGGTGCATCTCGGGATCGAGGGTCACGAAGCGCCGGCGGAGGAGGTGTGGGCGCTCGCCGACGCGTGGCTGGATCGGGGCGATCCCGCGATGTGGAACCAAGCCGTGATGGATCTCGGCCGGGAGGTGTGCAGGCCCAAACCCCATTGCGACGCCTGCCCGCTCGCCCGCGTCTGCCGGTTCCGCCTCTCGGGGGCGACCGCGCGACGTGGGCCGAAGCGTCAGGGACCGTTCGAGGGCTCGACCAGGCAGGTTCGGGGCGCGGTCGTGAACGCCTTGCGCTCGAACCCATCGCTCACGCCAGCCCGGCTCGTCGCCGAGACCGGGTTCGCGCGCGATCGTATCGACGCGGCGATCGGAACCCTCGTGGTCGATGGACTCGTCGAGGTTGGTTCCGGCAGGGTCCGGCTGGCGTCGTGATCCGTTCTTCTTAAGTTGACGCTTACGTAAGCCGGGCCTACCCTGCTCGGCATGGAAGCCGCCCTGAAGGCGATCGCCGAACCCCGCCGCCGCCAGATCCTGCGGCTGGTCCGCGAGGGTGAGATGACGGCGGGCGAGATCGCCTCGCACTTCGACGTCACGCGACCGGCGATCAGCCAGCACCTGACCGTGCTGAAGGAGGCCGGCCTGGTCGCCGAACGTCGCGACGGCACCAAGCGCATCTACCGTTTCCGGCCCGAGGGCGTGGAGGAGCTCCGAACGTTCATCGAAGAGATGTGGACGGAGCGACTCTCGGCGCTGAAAGATGAGGCCGAGCACGAGGAGAGGAGGCGGCGTGGCGCAGGTCCTTCGCCCCGAGACCGGTGAGCTCGAGGTCCGCATCCAGGCGCGTCCCGAGACCGTGTTCGAGTTCTTCACCGACCCCGAGAAGATGAGGCGCTGGAAGGGGAGCTCGGCCGAGCTCGACCCTCGTCCGGGTGGCACGTACCGGGTTGGCGGGATCGCCGGCGGGGCGACGGTGGTCGGCGAGTTCGTCGAGGTCGACCCGCCCAACCACCTGGTGTTCACGTGGGGCTGGGAGGGCGACGAGGACGTCCCGCCCGGTTCGAGCACCGTCGAGGTGACGCTCACGAGCGACGGCGACGCGACGGTGCTCCGGCTCGTGCACCGGGATCTGCCGGCCGGCCAGGGTGCGAGGCAGATGGAGGGTTGGGAGCACTTCGTGCCGCGACTCGTCGAGGCCGCGGCGGGACGGGATCCGGGCCCGGACCCCTGGTCGATGTGATGGTCGATGTTGACGGCCGACCCGGCCGTCGGAGGAAGGAGGAGTCGATGGGCGCACCGGTCGTGCACTTCGAGATCTACGGGAAGGACGCGTCGAAGCTGCAGTCGTTCTACGCCGACCTGTTCGGCTGGGAGATCCACGCCGACAACCCGATGAACTACGGGATCGTCCACACGAACTCCGGTGACAAGGGCATCGGCGGCGGAATCACCGAGGGCGATGCACGCGTGAACGTCGTGGTCGACGTCGACGACCTCCAGAAGTACCTGGACAAGGCGGTCTCGATGGGCGGCGAGGTCGTGACGCCGATCACCGAGATCCCGGACATGGTCACGTGGGCGGAGTTCCGCGACCCGGCCGGAAACGTGATCGGCATCTCGCTCGCCGACTCTTGATCGGGGGGAGGTTGTCGAGCTCACGACCGACGAGCTGAGTCTTGCGAGGGCGTGATCGTCAGCCGGACTTCAGGGCCGGTGTCACCTCGGCGGCGAAGAGCTCGACGGCCCGCGCGGCGGTCTCGAGATCCATCCCCGGATAGTGGAGCCGTACGACCAGGTGGAGGTCCCGGTCGCCGAACGCGCGCACCAACGGTAGGAGCCGTGCGAGCACCTCCTCGGGCGTTCCCACGGCCGTCGAGAGGCGGAGGTCCTCGTCGGCGGGCTCGAAGGGATCGAGGCGGTCGAGCTCCGGCGTGTCGGCGCCGTTCCCCCAGGCTTCGTACGTTCCGAGCTGCTGGACGAGGCCCTCGCGGATCAGCGACCAAGGATCGCCGTCGCGCCACGCGAACGCGTTCTGGAGGAGCACGACCGTCGAGTCCGGACGGGTCGCGGCCGACGCTGGTCGCACCCTCGTCCACGAGCGCGAGGTTGCTCCGGACCTCGTCGGGGCCCGTCTCGTCCGTGACGTAGCCGTCGGCGAGCCGGCCGGCCCGGAGGACCGCTTTCCGGTCGTAGCCGCCGAGCAGGATCGGCGGTCCGCCGGGTCTCGCCGGCTGCGGGGTCACCTTCACGCGGTCGTACGCAAGGGTTCGGCCCTCGAACGAGAACCGGCGGCCGGTCCACGCTCGCCGCAGGACCTCGACGGTCTCCTCGGTCCGGGCGCCGCGTTCGGCCTTCGAGGCGCCGAACATCCGGAACTCCTCCTCGCGCCACCCGTTGCCGAGACCGAGGAGCAACCGGCCGCCCGACAGGAGGTCGACGACGGCCGCGTCCTCGGCGAGTCGCAGAGGGTCGTGGAACGACGTGAGCACGACGCCGGTCCCCAGCTCGATCCGCTCGGTCACCGCGGCGAGCGCCGCGAGCAACGGGAGCATCGACGGCAGATAACCGTCCGACGAACCGTGATGCTCGCTCACCCACGCGGAGTCGAACCCGACGCGTTCGGCCAAGCGCACGAGCTCGAGCGTCTCCCGGTACTCCTGCTCGAAGGTTCGTTTCGAGCCCGCCGGGAGCTGGGCCGTGAACAGCCCGATGCCGACTCGGACGCCCATCGACGAGACGTTACACGCCGGTCCTCGGCGGGCGGGGGATGATGCCGGCGTGCGGATCGCGCTCGACCACGTTTCCGCGGAGCCGCTCTCGGATCAGCTCTCGGCGGCGCTGGCGCGACGGATCCTTCGCGGGTCGCTCGCCCCCGGTGCTCGCTTGCCGACCGTCCGAGCGCTCGCGGAGGAGCTCGAGCTCGCGCCGAACACCGTCGCGAAGGCGTACCGGGCGCTCGAGGATGAGCGGCTGATCGAAGGACGCGGACGGCAGGGGAACGTTCGTCGCCGACCGGCTGCCGGAACGCGTCCCGGGTCGCGAACGGCGGCTCGCCGAAGCGGCCGAGGCGTTCGCCCGGCGTGGCGCGCAGCTCGGGTTCGGCGATGAGGACGTGCGACGAGCGCTGAACCGCGCCCTCCGCACCCGCTGATCTACTCGAGGGCCAGCAGCGCGGCCATCACGCCGAAGCCGGCCGCGATGCCGAGGAACTGCAGGATCGAGACGCGGAGGTCGGTCGCCTTGTGGAGCTCGGGGATCAGGTCCGAGCCGGCGATGTAGATGAACGCGCCGGCCGACAGCGCGAGCATCGGCCGAACGACGCCGCCGACGGTGTCCTCGAGGAGGAGGGTGATCACCGCACCGGCCACCGCGGTGAGCGCCGTGGCGAAGTTGAAGATCAGGGCTCGCCTTGGCGTGAGCCCGGCGTGCACCAGGACACCGAGATCGCCCATCTCCTGCGGGATCTCGTGCAGCACGACCGCCGCCGTCGTGGCGATGCCGAGTGGAGCGCTCGCCAGGTACGCCCCCGCGATGATCGCGCCGTCGATGAAGTTGTGGAGCCCGTCACCGAGCAGGTTGGTGAGCGCGACCGGATGGATGTGCCCGTGCGGTGGCGCCTCCAGCCGGTGGTGCATGTGGATGAACTTCTCGAGTACGAAGAACCCGAGGATGGCCAGCGCCATGACCCAGGAGATGCCGACCGTGATCCCTCCGTCCTCGGCGAGCTCGGGCAGGATGTGGAACAGCGCATCGCCGAGGAGAGCCCCGACCGCGAAGCTCACCAGGATCGGGACGACACGCTGGAGAAGCCCCGCCTGCACGATCAAGATGACGATCCCGACGAACGCGATCGCACTGACGATGAGGACCGAGACGATCGTCTGGAACCAGACCGAGGAGGACGCCGCGAGCACGGGCTGAGGCTACACGACCGTTGTGCCGGAACCGCTCAGGGCGTGAGGTAGGGGTGATCGGGACGCGCGACCTCGGCGATGCTGCTTGCATCGACGATCACCTCGCGTCCGATCGGGTAGATCGTGCCGGTCACCTCGACCCAGTCCTCGTTGGCGAACTGCCCGGGCGTCACGTTCACCACGCGTACCTCGGCGATCGTCGCGTCGGCGACGCAGCAGGACACGACGTAGCGCGCGAGGAGGAACTCGTCGGCCGGCGTGTCGTCGCGGATCGACACGAACCCGACGAACCGAACCGTCTCGCCGGCTCGCTTCGCGAGGGCGCGTTCGCCCTCGGGGCTCGTCTCGGCGGAAGCGACGTCGACCAGCGTGAGCTCGCCGCTGCCGATGTCGCCGCTCGAGGTCGCGAACCCGGTGCCCGAGAACCCCGCCCGCTTGTCCGCCGAGAAGGCGCCGAGCGTCGTCACGGGCGCGAACAGCACGAGGACGACCGGCACGACCATCAGACCCATGATCCAGAGCTCGCGGGCGGCGAGCGGCTTCGGCGTGACGACGCGCGCCGAGGCGAGCCGGCCGATCGTCGCGGCGGTGAGCAGCACCGCGGCAACCGGAACCACCCAATCGGTTCGCGTCGACAGGTAGAACGCCTCGCGCCCCGAGAGCCATAGGAACCAGAACAGACCCGCCCACGCGGCGAGGACGAAGGCGCCGGCGACGCCGCCGGGACTCCACGTTCGGGGAGGTCCGGTCTCCGCGCGGACGCGCGCGCCGGTGCGAGCGACGACCGAGTCGGTCATCCGAACGCCACCCCCACCCAGAGCGCACCCACCAGGGTCGCCGCCGCGGCGACGAGGACGACCGTCCGCGTGAACCCGCGCCGGAACGTTCCCGCGTACAGCGCGACGAGCTTCAGGTCGACCATCGGCCCGAACACCAGGAAGCCCAGCATCGCCGACGGCCCGAACTGCACGAACGACGCCGCGACGAACGCGTCGGATTCGGAGCAGAGCGAGAGCGCCGCCGCCAGCCCCATCATCGCGAGGACGCTCACCACCGGGCGTTCGGCCAGGCCGGTCAGCACCGACGTCGGCAGGAACGTCTGGATCGCCGCCGCGATCGTCGCGCCGAGCAGCAGGAACCGCCCCATGAACAGGAAGTCGTTGCCCAGGTGCACGAAGAACCGCCGCCAGCGCGCCTCGGGGCGTCCGAGCTCCATCAGGTGCTCGTGCGCCTCCTCGGGGTTCGGCTTGAGCAGCTCGTCCTTCGATCGGTTGCCGATCACCCAGCCGACGGCGATCGCGACGAGCATGCCGAGGAGGAAGCGGCCGCCGACCATCGTCCAGAGCGTGGTCCGCCCGCGGAACGCGACGAACGTCGAGGCGATCACGACCGGGTTCAGCACCGGCGCCGCGAGCATGAACGTCACCGCGGCCGAGGGCATGAGCCCTCGCTGCATCAGCCGGCGCGCGACCGGCACCGAACCGCACTCGCAGATCGGGAACGCGATGCCGGCCAGCGCCGCGGCGGGGAGCTGCAGCGGCCGAGGGAGCGCGCCGAGCTTCTCGAACGTGCCGATCGGCACGAACACCTCGACGAGCGCCGCCGCGAGCGCCCCCAGCATCACGAACGGCAACGCCTGGATCAGCAGCGAGCCGAAGATCACGAAGAACGTTCGGACCCACGCGAAGCGTCCGGGGTCGCCGACGCTCACGACGAGCGCGACCGCCACGAGCAGCGCCCCCACGGCGATCGCCGTGCGCCGGTCGGCCGGGCGTGGAAGCTCGGCGATGCGGCGCGGGTCGGCGATCTGGGCCATCGAAACGGACTCCTGCTAGCAGTACCGGGCGAACGAGACGGCGAACCCCTGGAAGGCGTCCGCCAGCATCCTCTCACCGTCGGGCCCGGTGGCCGACAGCATCGCGTCGACCGCGACCTGCCCGGTCACCTGCTCCTCCCGGAGTACCGCCTGGTCGAGGAAGACGCCGCCCGCCACGGTCGCCGCGACAGCCGGCGCGTCCCCTGGGACGGCGTCCTCGACCGCCTCGACCAGCTCGCCGTCCGGCACCGCGAGCCGGCTCGCCTCACCCGATCCGGTTCCGGTCACCACGACCAGCGTCGACTCCGACGTGGCGCGCTCTGCCTCGGTGACGATCTCCCGGGTCCAGCGGTCCATCGCCCGAACGCGACCCTCGAGCACCACACCGATGACATCGGGGACGTCGTCCGCTCCGTACCCGGTCGTGAGATGCACCTCGACGGCGAGCGGAGCCGCGGCGCTGTCGCCGATCACCACGTCGACGGGATCCTCGCCCGGATACCAGCCGCCGCCGACGATCCCGCGATCGCGTTCGTCGGTCGCGACGAGCCCGACGAGCGTCGAATGGTTCGCGTCGTCGAGGTCGTCGGCGAGCGTCGCGATGATCTGGCGGTCCTCGACGGGCAAGCCCGGACGGAACGCCTCAGCGACCTCGCCCTCGCCGTCCCGGATGAACGAGCCGGTGATCCCGTGCTGCGACGGCAGGCCCCCCGTCCCGACGGTGGTGAGCGTCGCGGCGGGGTCGATCGGGAGCGACCCCGTCTCGCCTTCGAGCGTTCCGGCGCCATCGTCGAGCAGCGACGAGAGGAACGGCCAGTCTTGCGGATGGTTCTCGAGCTCCGACGAGCCGACGCCCTTCCACCCCACGAGCAGGACCAGACTCGGCGGCTCGCCGTTCGCGATACCCGCCACCGCGGTCCCGGAACGCACCTCCGGGTGCTCTCGCTCGAACCCCAATATCTCGCTCACCGTCGGCGCGACGCGGTCCAGCGTCGTCCTGTTCGGCACGCTGGCGCCGCTCGTGACGCCCGCGCCGGCGAACACGATCGGCACGCGGGTGTCGGTGAGCGTCCCGGCGGCGGGCCAGGGCATCCGCAGGCCCTCGAGATCGGTGTAGACGAGCGTTCCGTCCGCGACACCGAGGACGTCGGGCGAGCGTCCCTCCCGGAATCCGTTCACGACCCCTTCCTTCACGTCTTGCGGGAGCGGACAGAACGGAACGCGCACCGCCTCACCACCCGATGCGTCGCACGAGCGACCGGCGCAGGTGGCCGTGAGCACGGCCGCCGGGATCCCGATCGCCGCGAGCGAAGACGAGCATCGCGAGGAGACGTCGACCGGTCACGAGGGGGCCACGCTATCGCGCTCGGTTGGGCTTGGGTTGTCGTTCCGGGCGGGGTCGTGTTTCGTATGCGCGCCGATGACCTCCCGACGTGTGTTCGCCGTGCTCGCCTTCCTGCTCGTCACGGGTGTTGCGTGCTCGGGGGAGGAGGTCGAGCTCCGCGAAGCCCCCCGAACCTCGTCAGCGGCGGCCGCGAGCTTGGGCAGCACCGGATCCGAGCCCCTCGAGCAGTCCTCGGCCTCGGGCGGCAGCCTGGCGTCGATCGCGTGCTCGATGCCGCACGAGTGGCTCCTGCGCACCTGGCGGGGGAACAGCGACGACAGGAGCGCCGAGATCCAGATCCTGCCGATCGAGCCGAACTACGTGGGCTCGGGCCTCCCGCACGTCGGGCCCTGGCCGTACGCGCAGGACATCCCGATGTTCTGGTACGGGCCCGGCCACGTGGCGCCGGCCGGCGTCGTCGACCGTCCGGTCACGCTCGCCGGCGTCGCGCCGACGCAGGCCGAGCTGCTCGGGTTCCCGTTCCGCGCGATCGACGGCACGCCGATGGTCGAGGCGATCGCCGGCAACGAGACGCCGCCGCGTCTGATCGTCACGATGATCTGGGACGCGGGCGGTCGCAACGTCCTCGGACGCTGGAAGGACGACTGGCCCTATCTCGAGTCGCTGATCCCGCAGGGCGCGTGGTACGAGCACGCGACCGTCGGCACGAGCCCGACGTCCACGGCGCAGACGCACGCGACGATCGGAACGGGCGCGTTCCCCGACGCGCACGGGATCGTCGCGCACAGGCTCCGGATCGGCGACGAGCTCACCACGCCGTGGGCGAAGGGTCCCGCGTACCTGGTCGAACCGACGCTCGCGGACCTGTACGACCGCGCGATGGGCAACGAGCCGGTCGTGGGCGAGATCGGGACCGTGAGCATCCACCTCGGGATGCTCGGGCACGGCGCGATGTGGGGTGGGGGCGACCAGGACATCGCGGTGATCCGGGAGAAGATCGGTGCGGACACGCTCGGCGCCGAGGGGTTCGACTGGAACCTCACGCCCGACCTCATGCCCTACTACCGGTTCCCCGACTACCTCGACGAGGTCGGCGGGTTCGATCGGGACGTTCGGGAAGTCGATTCGAACGACGGACAGATCGACGGGAGGTGGCGGACGAACGACATCGAGACGCTGCTCGAGGGGTTCGACACGCCGGCGCGGATCCCGTATCAGACCCGCGTGATGGAGGAGATGATCGCTCGCGAGGGGTTCGGCGCCGACGAGGTGCCCGACCTGCTGTTCGTGAACTACAAGATGATCGACTACATCAGCCACGTGTGGACCGTGAACAGCCCCGAGATGCAGGACGCCGTCAAGGGGCAGGACGCGGCGCTCGAGACGTTCGTCCACTTCCTCGACGCCACGGTGGGCGAGGGGGAGTGGGCTCTCGTGCTCACGGCCGATCACGGCTCGATCCCGGACCCGAAGGTCTCCGGCGCGTTCCAGATCGCCGCCACACCGATCCAGAACGGCATCAACGCGACGTTCGACACCGACGGCGATCAGACGCGCGTCGTCGAGCTGATCCAGCCGACACAGATCTTCGTCAACGAAGCCGAGCTCCGGCAGAACGGGCACACGCTGGAGGAGGTCTCCGAGTGGATCCTCGGCCTGACCAAGGCCGACACCGCTGCAGCCCGGCGTGACCGTCCCGGCGGGTGAGGCGGACGACCTGGTGTTCCAGGCCGCGTTCCCGTCGGACGATGATGGGCCGCCTCCCGTGCCTGCCCGAGGCGCGCGGATGAAGCGGCTCGCGGTGGTGCTCGCCCTCGGACTGGTCGGCGCCTGCACGTCGTCGGCTTCGACCCCTCCATCGAGCCCCGCTGCGTCCGGCTCTGCCGGCCCCTCGCCGGGCACCGTCGCGTTCTCGCTCCAACCACCCGTGTCCGAGGACCTGGCCGACGCCGCGTGCGCGATCCCGCATCAGCAGCTCCTGCGGATCTGGCGGGGAACCGACCCCGAGCGCTCGGGGCAGATCGTGTTCGTGCCGCAGGAGCCGAACTTCGTCGGCACGAACTTCCCTCACTCGGGGCCGTGGAACTACCTGCAGGACGTGCCGCTGTTCTGGTACGGGCCGGGGATCGTCCCGGCGCTCGGACGGGTAGAGCGACCGGTGACGCTCGCCGACGTCGCGCCCACCCAGGGCAAGCTGCTCGATTTCGCGTTCGACGCCCCCGACGGGCGGGCGCTGCCCGAGATCCCGAAGCCCGACACGCCTCCCCCGTTGATCGTGACGCTCGTCTGGGATGCCGGTGGCCTGAGCCTGCTCGACGCGTTCCCGAACGACTGGCCGGTGCTGCGCTCGATGATCCCCGACGGGATCTGGTTCGACCACGCCAGCGTGGGCTCCTCGCCCTCGATCACGCCGGCCACCCACGCCACGATCGGCACGGGCGCGTTCCCGATGCACACCGGGCAGACGGATGCGGAGTTCCGCCTCGGCGATGACCTCGTGCGCGCGGGCGCGCTCGGCCCGGTCCTGTTGATGGAGCCGACGCTCGCCGACCTGTACGACCGCGCGATGGGCAACGAGCCGCTCGTCGGGGCGCTCGCGAGCGTGACCTGGCACCTCAACATGGCGAGCCACGGGTCGCTGTGGGGAGGCGGGGACCGCGACATCGCCGTCCTGCGCGTTCCGACCGCAGCCGACAACGAGGGGGCCGAGGGGACGACGTGGAACCTGCAGGGCCGGTACCAGCCCTTCTACGAGCTCCCGGCGTACGTGAACGATCTCCCACCGCTCTCGGCCTATACCGAGGCGATCGACCGGCAGGACGGCGCGCTCGACGGGAAGTGGCGCGACAACTCGATCGAGCAGTACGAGAGCGGATGGGCGACGCCGGCCCGGATCCCGTACCAGGGCGCCATGGTCGAGGAGGTGATCGCGCGCGAGGGGTTCGGCGACGATCCGGTGCCCGACCTGCTGTTCGTCAACTTCAAGGCGATCGACCACGTGAGCCACATCTGGAGCGCGAACAGTCCCGAGATGCAGGACACGCTCGCGTGGCAGGACGAGGACCTCGGGCGGTTCGTCGAGTTCCTGGACCGGGAGGTCGGTCAAGGCCGCTACGTGCTCCTGCTCACCGCCGACCACGGTGCGCAGTTCGACCCGGCCGTGTCGGGCGCCTTCCAGGTGACGCCGACCGAGCTCGAACGCGACCTGAACGCGGCCTTCCCGGCCGCCGGCGGTGGATCCGTGTTCCAGGCCGTGCGGTCCAGCCAGATCTACGTGAACGAGGACACGATGGCCTCCAGCGGCTTCTCGCTCGAGCAGATCTCGCGGTTCATCCTCGACTACACGCATGAGCAGGGGAACCCCGACGATGCGCCTCCATTGCCCGAGGCCGAACGCTCCGAGCCCGTGTTCTCGGCCGCGTTCCCGATCACGCTGATGGACGCTCTCGACTGCCTGCCGGAGGCCCGAGGTTGAGCGCCTCGGACCCGAGCACCGGCGCGTCGCGTATCCTTGCGCGGCTCCCAGGCTTCCCCGATGTCCGCGCGAGCTAGGAGCACGAGGGGGACACCGCAACCGATGGCGCTCACGAAGGATCGCTCCGACGAGGGCGTGCAGATCCCCGAACCCCAACAGCGGGGGCGGCTGTCCAGTCCGATCGTCCTGATCGGCGCGATCGCGCTCCTGCTGGTCGCGTTCGGGTGGACCTTCCTGCAGGACCCCTCGATCAGCGCCCCCACGCGCGACCCCGCCTGGTACACCTGGCGCTCGAACCTGATGATGCACGACACCCCGGGCCTGATCGCCGGGGACTGGGGCCCGTTCTCGATGTTCGGGGGCGGGTACCGGGTGAGCGTCCCGCTGTTCGGCTCGATCCTGCAGCGGGTCGCCGGGATCGACCTGTACACGTTCAGCGCCTTCATGATGGTCGGCGTCCCCGTGCTGACCGGGCTCGCGCTCGGCGCGTTCTCCTGGCGGACGCACCGGGACCCGTTGCTCTTCCTGCTCGTGATGCTCTCGACGGCGGCGCTGTTCATGACCACGCCGTACGTGGGCTACCTCGACAACATCACGGTCCTGTACTTCCTGTCGTTGATCCTCGCGTTCTTCGTCCCCGCGCGGACGTCGTGGGGCGCGCGAACGGCGATGTTCCTGTTCGGCATCGCGGCGGCGTTCACGCACCCGACGACCTGCGTCATCTTCGGCTTCTCGCTGATGGCGGTGTTCGGCCTGCGGTTGTTGACCAGCCGGTTCCACCTGGGGCCACCGCTCAAGGAGCTCGGGCCGTCGTTGATGTCGGTCGGCTTCGGGATGATCTTCGGCCTGGCGACGTGGCTGATCGCGCCGTGGGGCGTGACCGGCTCGCTCGCCGACGCCGCGTTGCCCCCGCCGTACACGAAGGAGGTCTTCTTCAACCGTCTCTCCGGATGGGTCGGCTCGCTCCAGCCCGGGATCATCGTGCCGCTCGTGCGTGCTCGCGATCGGGTGGACGATCTGGCGGGCGCGGAAGGACCGCGCGCGTTCGGACGAGTTCGGGACGATCTCGGCGATGCTGCTGCTGCCGTTCCTGGGCATCTTCGGGTTCGTCGCGGCGACCTACCCGTACTACCGCTTCATGAACGCGACGATGGCGCTGTTCGCGCTCGGCGGCCTCGGTGCGTACGTCGCGATCAGGTGGCTGTCGAATCGGGACGGTGCCGCGAGGATCGCGGGCATCCTGGCGTCGCTGCTGATCGTCGCCTCGTTCGGCTACATCTGGGTCCAGGGTCGCGAGATCTCGCACTGGGCCGACCCCGACAGCCAGTGGATCGACCAGCCGACCCGGACCGCGCTCGACGCGGCCCGAGCCGTGGTCGAGAACGAGCCCGGCGATCGTCCGATCGTGTTCGTCGTGAACTACGACGACACCTACCAGTCCTACGGATGGTCCAAGACGTTCACGAACGTCTCGCGCACCGGCCTCCCCGGCGACGCGGTGAAGCGATCGATGACGTACTTCGGGAGCGTCGAGGACTTCCTGGCCGACCAGCCGACCGTGCTCACGAACGACACGTACAACAAGATGTCGCGCGCGTTCCACCGTGAGCTCACCGACCTGCGCGAGGAGTACACCGGCCCGCCGATCGCGTTCCTCGTCCGCCAGTTCAACGAGGGCACGGTGAACGAGGAGCTGCTCGATCAGGCACCCGAGGACCTCTTGGTCCTCGGCGACGACGTCGCGGTCGTGACGGGCGAAGGCCTGACGACGCCGTCGGACGGAGCGATCGCGGACGCCAGGGCTGCCGAAGTGGAGGTCGCTGCCTTCTACGCCGATCACCCGGGGGTCCTCGGGAACCTCGGTCACACGCTGTGGGTGGTGTTCGCGCTCGCCTTGCTGCTGGTGGTGCCCGGTGCGATCGCGGCGCGATGGTTCGAGCTCGACGACGCGTGGCTGAAGATCGCGCTCGTGCCCGGAATCTCGATCACGCTCGTCGTGCTCTCCGGAATCGTCGTGGTGGCGGTCACGCGAGCGCCCTTCGGCGTCGCCCACGGGTGGGCGTCGCTGGTTCTCGCGACGGCCGTCGCGGCCGGGCTGCGATTGGGCGCCGCGCCGATCCTGCGCGTGCTGAACGGCTTCAGCGGCTTCTTCAACAACCTGTTCTCGGTGTTCTCCAACCGAGACTTCTCGGTGCTGGTCGGCATGCAGTACCTGGCCCAGGCCGGACAGGGCGTGGTGCAGGGCGCGATCGGCAAGTCGATCGCGTTCGGCGGCGAGAAGGGGTTCGACGTCTCCACGGTCCCGTCCGCGGACTACCTGTTGAAGGTCGTGCTCGCGCTCTACGTGCCGTACACGCTGATCTCGCCGTTCATCGGGGTCTTCATCGACCGCTTCCAGCGGCGGAAGGTCGTGAGCTGGACGAACATCGCGGTGGCCGCGATCGTCGCCGCGGTCGCCCTGATCGCGATGCTCCCGCTGGGCAAGGCCACGACCGAGGGCGACGTGGTCGCCACGGTCGCGCTGGTGATCGGCCTGCTCGCCGCGCAGGGGTGCGTGCGGGTCGCCCTCGCCGTGAAGTCGGCGGCGATGCCCGACGTGCTCTCGGGCAAGGACCTGCTCCAGGGCAACGGCCTGTCGCAGGCCGGAGGTGCGTTGTTCCAGGTGGTGGGGATCGGGTTCGCGCTCGGAGCCGCCGCGGCGCTGCCCGCCTGGCTCGTGGTCGTGGTCGGCGCCGGCCTGCTGGTGGCAGCCGCGATCGTCGCGAAGCGCATGCGTCACGCAGAGGTCTCCGTGCACGCGACCAGCTTCGGCAGGGAAGCATCGCAGGTGCTGCGGAACGTCGTCGCCGGCGTCCGCGAGCTCGCCGCGCGGCCGCCCGCCGCGGTCGGGCTCACGTCGTTCCAGATGCTGCGCTACCAGTTCTGGGGCTTCGTCCTGTTCACGTTCGCCCTGTACGCGAAGAACCTCGTCGAGGGCGGCGACGCCAGCAGCGTGGCCCTCGGGCTGTCGGGTGGCGGCGGCCTGCTCGGCGGCGTGCTCGGCCTGATCCTGGCGCAGAGGTGGAAGGACACGGTCGCGCCGATCCGCATGCTGCTCGCCTCGATGGTGTTGCTGGGGGCCGGGACGATCGTGTTCGGCGCGCCGGTCTCGCTCGCGGGGTTCGCCGCGCTGCTCTTCGTCGGCTTCTTCTCGTTCTTCCTCGGGAAGATCTCGGCGGACACGATCGTGCAGCAAGCGATGCCCGACGACTTCCGAGGACGAGCCTTCGCGCTGTTCGACATCGCGTACAACCTCGGCTTCATCGTGCCGGCGTTGATCCTGTCGTTCGTCTGGGTCGAGAACGACCCGGCGCAGGTGCGTACCATCCTCGTCGCCTCGGGCGCGCTGTTCCTCGTGCTCACCGCGCTCGTGTGGCGCTGGTCGCGCGCGATCCGCGACTCGTTCGCGCCGCAGGACGACCTCGTCGAGCAGGAGGTGTAGATGGAGCGCGTCCCCACACCCGACCCGGTCGCCGAGGCGGCCGAGTACCAGCGGTACCTCACCGGTCTGGTCGGCCACGACGATCCGGCCGACGTGCAGGCCTCGACCTCCGACGCCTGGCGCACGCTCATCCGAGAGGCCGGCGCCCGAGTCGCCGAACGCCCCGAGCCGGAAGAGTGGTCGGTACTCGAGTGCCTGGGTCACGCCCTGGACGCCGAGCTGGTGGTCTCGGGCCGGTATCGGTGGATCGTCGCCCACGACGAGCCGCCGCTGATCGGGTACGACCAGGACCTGTGGGTGGACCGGCTGCACCACGGACAGGACGATCCGGAAGCGCTGCTCGAGACGTGGGAGGCGCTGCGGAGTGCCAACCTCGCCCTGTGGGCGCGTTCGACCGAACAGGAGCGAGCGCGGGTCGGTCTCCACGCCGAGCGCGGCCCCGAGAGCTACGACCTCACGTTCCGTCTGATGGCCGGCCACGACCGGTTCCACCTGGATCAGGCGCGGCGAGCGCTCGCGGCGCTCGGCTGACCCGGACCCTATCGGCCGGCGATCTCTCGTTCGAACTCGGGGAAGTACCCGCCGATCACGCTCACGTCGAACGATCGCAGGATCGACTCCTTGGGTTCGCGCTCCAACAGGAACGCGAAGCAGTCGCGCACGAACGCCTCGGGCGTGCGGCCGCCGCCCAGACGCTCGAGATCGCTCTCTGAGAGCGTGACGGCATGCTCGGTGCTTGGATCGCCCTCGCGCACGACCACGTCGAACCGGATCGGGTTTCCGTCCGCCCTGCGAGTCACGGTGATGTCGGCCACCTCCCGCATCGTACGACCCGGCCTTCGGTAGGTTGGGCCTCGTGCCCGAGGTCCGGAACGACGACGTCACGCTGTTCTGCGAGGTGGAGGGTGAGGGCGAGCCCGTCACCGTCTTCGCGCACGGCCTGACGAACAACCGCAACGAGCTGGCGGCGTTCACCCCGCTCCTGCCGGGGACCAAGGTGCGGTTCGACTTCCGCGGCCACGGACGGTCGAGCTCGCCCGCCGATCCGAAGGCGTTCCGGTTCGAGGACTTCGCGCGTGACCTGGACGCCGTTGCGAGCGCGTTCGGGGCCACCGTCGCCGTCGGGACCTCGCTGGGCGCAGGCGCGATCGGCAACCTCGTGTGCCGCGTGCCCGAACGCTTCCAACGGATGGTGTGGCTCCTACCGGCCGGGCTCGATCTGCCCTTCGGGCTCGCCGCCCGCTACCACCTCCTGGCGGAGGACCTCGAGGGCAAGACGCCCGAGGAGGCGCTGGAGTCCGTCTTGAACGACCCGGCCCGCGTGGCCGAGTACGTCGAGACACCGTGGCGCCTCGAGCTCGACCGCGTGACGTGGCAGCACGACGACCCCGACGGGCTGTCTCGAGCGATCCACGGGGTGGTCGAGGACTGGCCGATCCCTGACCGGGAGCTGCTTCGTGACGTCCGGATCCCGACGATCATCGTGACGATCGAAGGCGACGAGATCCACCCGGCCGAGCTCGGCCCGCTCTTCGCGGAGCTGCTGCCGAACGCCGAGCTGATCGCGCTCCAGAGCCAGGAGGAGCTGCTCCGACGGATCCCGGAGATCGTGGTCCGCGTGTCCGGCTTCATCGCCGGCGCGGGCTGAGCCTGGCGGGCGGCTGCGGGATCAGGCGGCCGGGGCCGCGAGATGCAGACCGAGACCCGGACCGCCGTGCGGCCGGGCTTCGGATCGGTCGAACCGCTGGAAGCGCTCGACGAGCGCGATCTGGTCGGCCGCGTCGATCCCCGCGCCGTGGTCGTCGACCCATAGCCGCAACCCCGACTTCTCGCTGTCGGCGCAGATCGTGACGGTCGAGCCATCGGGCGCGTTCTCCAGCGCGTGGACCAGCAGGTCCGTCAAGGCTTGGATGACCAGTTCGCGGTCCGCGGCGACGGTGCCCTCCGGGATGTCGATGACGACACGGTCGAACGCACCGAGCCCTGCTACGACCCCGCGGGCCGTTTCGGCCAGGTCGACCTCGAGGGTATGGAGGGGGCGGCGTTCGAGTTCTCGGAGCATCTCCTGACAAGTATCGGTCCAAAACGACGCCGTCCTGAGTATCTGCGCCCGACTTCTCATGCTTGCGGTGGAACGGCCTCGAGGGCACGAGGGCCGCCTCCGGGGTCCGCTACCCTGTCGGCGTGACCGAGGAGCTGTGTGCCACCGACGCCTACGTGCGTTCGTGCGAGGCGACCGTCGAGCAGGTCACGGACGGGGGTGTCGTCCTCGATCGAACGGTCTTCTACGCTCGGAGCGGCGGCCAACCCGGAGACACCGGTGTCCTGCGCTGGGACGGCGGTGAGACGCGGGTCGTCGACACCGTCAAGGAAGGTGGCTCGCCACTGCACCAGGTCGAGGGCGTTCCGCTCCCGGTGGGTGCCGCCGTCACCGCCGAGATCGACTGGGGCCGCCGCCACACGCTCATGCGGACCCACACCGCGCTGCATGCGCTGTCGGCCGTGGTGTTCCGCGACTACCACGCGAAGGTCACCGGCGGGAACATGGAGCCCGGTGTCGCCCGTATGGACTTCGAGCTCGAGACGATCGATGCGGAGTTCGGCCGCGAGGTGGAGGACAAGCTCAACGCCGAGCTCGACGCCGACCGGCCCGTGCACGTGAGCTTTCTGCCGAGGACCGAGGCGCTCGCCGACCCCGACCTGATCCGCACGAAGGTGAACCTGATCCCCGAGTCGGTCGATCCGATCCGCGTGATCGAGATCGAGGGGCTCGACAAGCAGGCCGACGGCGGGACGCACGTCCGGTCGACCGCCGAGGTCGGCCGCGTTCGGGTCGCGAAGACCGAGAACAAGGGCAAGGCCTTCAAGCGGATGCGGATCGAACTCGTCTGAGCGCGACCGACCCGCCCGCCGGTCAGGACCCGCCCGCCCGGAACGACCTGCTCGGCGGCGTATCGGCGGCCGTCTCGGCGGTCCTGTTCGGGACGATCATCATCTGGGGCCGATTCGTCCTGGAGCGCGGGGTCCCCGTCGAGACGATGCTGTCGATCCGGTTCGCGATCGGCGCCGTCGCGCTGTTCCTCGCCCTGCTGCTCACGCACCGGCCGATCCTCGCCGCGCCCGGCGAGCGGCTCCGGCTCGTCCTGCTCGCCCTCTTCGGCTACGCGATCGAGGCGAGCCTGTTCTTCACCGCCACCCAGCACGGAACGGTCGCCGCCGTGACGCTCCTGTTCTTCACCTATCCCGTGTTCGTGACCGCCTGGGCGTGGGCGCTGGGCGGCGACCTGCCGGCTCGCCTGACCGTCGTCGCGCTCCTGTGCGCGGTCGCGGGCGCGGCGATCGTCGTCGGCACCGGGACCGGTCTCGCGATCGACGGCATCGGCGTCCTGCTCGCGTTCGTCACGGCGATGACGTACAGCGCCTATCTCACGGGCGTCGACCTGCTGATCGACCGCACCGGCGCGCTCACGAGCGCGATGTGGGTGAGCGCCGGCGCGTCGGTCGGGCTGTTCGTCTACGCGAACGTGGTCGGGCACTGGGAGCTGCCTTCCGGCGCGGCCGAGTGGTGGCCGCTCGTAGGGATGGGGCTCTCGTCGGCCGGCGCGTTCTTCTTCCTGATGGAGGCACTGGCCAGGATCGGCGCCGTCCGCACCGCGATCGTCTCGGCGATGGAGCCGCTCGCCGCCGCGGTGCTCGGGTTCTGGTTCCTCGACGAGTCGGTCACGCTCGGCGTGGCGGCCGGGGGGCTGTTGATCCTGGCCGGAGCCGTGATGGCGAGCCTGGCTCGCGAGCCGACGTCCCAGGAGCAGCAGATCCCCTAGCGCAACCGAGCCGCGCGCAGCGCGAGGTATCGCTGCTCGGGGATGCTCGCCGTCATCCTCGCAGCGAGCCGGTAGGACTCGCGGGCGGCGATCGGGTCGCCGGCAAGCTCGAGCAGGTGGCCCCGGACCGCCTCGAGTCGGTGCGTGTGACTCATGCGGTCGTCCGTGTCGAGGGTTCCGAGCAGCGCCAGGCCGGCCCGCGGTCCATCGACCATCGCGACCGCGACCGCGCGGTTCAGCGTGACGACGGGGCCCGGCGACACCTGTTCGAGCACCTCGTACAGCGCGAGGATCTGCGGCCAGTCGGTCTCCTCGGCGCTCGTCGCTTCGTCGTGGATCGCGGCGATCGCGGCCTGCAGCTGATAGGGACCGATCGGCGCCTTGCCGAGCGTGGCCGTGATGAGGCTCACGCCCTCGTCGATCTGGTCCGCGTTCCAGAGGTCGCGATCCTGTTCGGCGAGCGGGACGAGGGAGCCGTCGGCCGTCGCTCGGGCCTCCCGCCGGGCATCGGTCAGCAGCATGAGCGCCAGCAGACCCGCGACCTCGCCGTCCTGCGGCAGGAGCTGGTGGAGCATCCGCGTCAGCCGTATGGCCTCGGTGGTGAGGTCGGCTCGGTGCAGCGACGATCCCGAGCTCGACGTGTAGCCCTCGTTGAAGATCAGGTAGAGCACCTGCAGCACGACGCGGAGCCGTTCCGCCCGTTGCGGTTCCGGCGGGAGGTCGAACCGCGCACCGGTGCTCTTGATCCGTTGCTTCGCGCGGCTGATGCGCTGAGCCATCGTGGCCTCGGGGACGAGGAAGGCGTTCGCGATCTCGGTCGTGGTCAGCCCGCCGACCGCGCGGAGGGTGAGGGCCAGCTGCGACGGGACGGAGAGCGCAGGATGGCAGCACAGGAACAGGAGCGTGAGGGTGTCGTCGTGCTCGGACGCCGGGCCCGAGACCCGCAAGTCGAGCACGGCCTCGGACTCCTCTCTCCGCCGCCGCGCGCTCTCCGTCCTCCAGCCGTCGACCAGGCGTCGCGACGCGACGGTGACGAGCCAGGGTCGCGGGTGGTCGGGCACGCCCTCATCGGACCACTGCAGCGCAGCGGCGATGAGCGCCTCCTGCACGGCGTCTTCGGCCGCGTCGAACTGCCCGTACCGGCGCACCAGTGTGCCGAGGACCTGCGGCGCGAGCTCGCGCAGCAGGTCCTCGACACGGGGAGCGTCGACCGACGACACGGCGGGACCGCGAGCGATCGCTAGGCGGCCTCGGCGGCGCGCCGCAGGCCCGCGATGTCGATCTTGCGCATCTGGAGCATCGCCTGCAGGGCCCGCTGCGACCGCCCCGGGTCGGGGTCGCCGAGCAGCTCCGACAGCGCGGTCGGGATGATCTGCCAGGACAGGCCGTACCGGTCCTTGAGCCAGCCACACGGGCCTTCCTCGCCGCCCTCGGAGAGCGCCGACCAGAAAGCGTCGACCTCCTCCTGCGTCTCGCAGCTCACGAGGAACGAGACGGCATCGGTGAAGTTGTGGTCCGGCCCGCCGTTCAGGGCGGTGAACTCCTGACCCTCCAGGCGGAAGGACACGGTCATCGCCGTGCCGGGCTTGCCCGGGCCGCCCTCGCCGTAACGGGAGACCTCGAGGATCTCCGAACCGCCAGCGGTTCCGGGCCTGGCGTTGAACACGGACACGTAGTGCTCGGCGGCCTCCTCGGCCTTGTCGTCGAACCACAGGAACGGCGTGATCTTCTGCATGATGGTTCTCCTCTCGGTCGGATCAGCTGGTGTACTCCTCCGGCGGCGCGTCCATCACCTGTCGAACCTCGACCGGTCCCTCGATGACCGCGACGATCCGCGATGCGATCTCGAGCGCGCGAGCCTCGTCCTCGACGTCGACGATCAAGTAGCCGGCGAGCGACTCCTTGGCCTCGGCGAACGGACCGTCGGTCGGGACCGGCGTTCCGTGATCGAACCGGACGGTCATGGCCTGTGTGGGATCGGCCAGGCCCTCGCTCGCGGCAAGCTCGCCCGAGTCCGCGAGCTCCTGGTCGAGGTCCGTCATGAACCGGATCATCCCCTTGATCCACTCCGTCGACCGGGTCTCGACCATCGTTGCCTGGTCTCCGAACATCATGATCATGTACTTCATCCCGTCACTCCCTTCGCCTGCACCGGTGGCTGCGACACGACTGGGTCGGAGCCGTCGAGGCGTTCTCGACATCCGGCGGAGGGAACCCTAGGCGAGGCGGCAACCCGGGCACGACCTGCCTCACCCCTCGTCGCCCGCGCCGGTGTCACGGGGAGGGCGAGCGCGAGGGGGAATGCGAGCAGGGTGACGGCGCGCAGGCGTCGCGCACCGCGGGCGAGGCTAGCACCGGTCCCACCCCGGTCGTGGAGCGGTAGGTTGGGGTCATGGCCACCGAACGCCTCACCGCGCTCGACGCGTCGTTCCTGTACCTGGAGCGACCGGCGATGCACATGCACGTCGCCGGGCTGTCCGTGCTCGATCCGACGACCCGGCCCGACGGCAGGCTGCGATTCGAGGACGTCGTGTCGGTGTTCGCCTCGCGCCTGCACCTGGCGCCGCGTCTGCGGCAGAAGGTCAAGATGGTGCCGTTCGGGCTCGCGTTGCCGGTCTGGGTCGATGACCCCGCGTTCGACCTGGACTTCCACATCCGTCGCGCGGCGCTCCCGCACCCGGGGGGCCGGGTGGAGCTGGCCGAGCAGGTCCAGCGGATCCTCTCCCGGCCGCTCGACCGGTCGAAGCCGCTCTGGGAGCTCTACGTGATCGAGGGCCTGGAGGACGGACACGTCGCGACGCTCATGAAGGTGCACCACGCGATGATCGACGGGCTGTCGGGCATGCACCTCACGGCGGCGCTGTTCGACCTCTCGCCTGAGCCACGGGAGGAACCTCCGCCTCCCGCCTGGGAGCCCGAACCCGAACCGTCGTCACGAGATCTGCTGCGCGAGGCCACCGAATCGCTGTTCTCCCATCCGGTCCAGGCGCTCATGAACGGCGTCGACACGGTTCGCCGATCGCCCGCCCTGGCGGCGCTCGACGTGGGCACGGTCCTGTCCGGGTTCCGCAGCATCGTCGACATGGGCGCGCGGCCGACGTCACCGCTCGACGTGCAGATCGGTCCGAACCGCCGGTTCGCGATCGCCGACGCGCCGCTCCAGCGGTTCAAGGAGATCAAGGACGTCCTCGGCGGGACGGTGAACGACGTCGTGCTCACGGTCGTCGGTGGCGCCCTGCATCGGCTGCTGCGCGACCGGAGGGAACCGACGCGCGGCAGGACGTTGCGCGTGATGGTGCCGGTCTCGGTGCAGGGGGGACGTGACGCCTCGCTCGGCAACCGTGTGGCGCCGGCGTTCATCGACCTGCCGGTCGGCGCGATGGGTCCGAAGCGACGCCTCGCCGTCGTGCGGGAGGGGACGAGCTATCTGAAGGACTCGATGATGGCCATGAGCGCCGACGCGATCATCGGGCTCGGCGCGTACGCACCGGGTGGCCTGCTCGCCGCGGCCGCGCGCCTGGCGAGCCGGGGACCGTGGTTCAACCTGGTCGTCTCGAACATCCCCGGCCCGCCCCAGCCGATGTACATGGCCGGCGCCAAGCTGGTCGCGCAGTACCCCTCGCTCCCGCTCGGCGAGAACTCGGCGCTCTCGATCGCCTGCACGTCCATCGGTGGCACGATGGCGTTCGGCCTGACCGGCGACTACGACGGCATGCCCGATCTGCCGCGGCTCGCGTTCGCGCTCGAGGAGTCGCTCTCAGAGGTCTCGAAGGCCGCCGGGCTCTGAGAGCCGTCCCTCCCCAGCCAACGATGCCCGGAGACCGACTCCTAGGGCGGCGCCGTGAGTCGCCCCAACCAATCGTCGACGGCGGCGAGCCATCGTTCGGGCGCTTCCATCTGCGGCACGTGACCCACCTTGGGGATCAGCCGCACGTCCCAATCGGGCCGCATCTCGAGCGCCCCCAAGGCGAACCCGAGCGGCACGAGCCGGTCCTCGCGCCCGTGGATCACGAGCACGGGGCACTTCACCGACCCGACGATCCACCGCACGACCTCCCTCCGCCGGCCGAGCGCCAGGAGCGACCGGGCGGCCTCGAGGAATGCCGCCCCGGCGTCGGGATCCTGTTGCTGACGCACCAGTTGATCGACGTGCAGGCGCACTAGGTCCGGCGGGATCGTCGACGGGTCCGCCGCGATGATGCGGAGCCCCAGCCGGACGGCTCGCTCGGCTTCCAGGCGCGTCACGCGCTGACGCGAGGCCCATTCGCCGACGCGGGGCAACTCGTACAGGGCGAAGCCGAGCATGACGATCGGCGCCGGGAGCGTCGACCCGCGCTTCCACGGGAAGACCGAGTTCGACAGGACGAGCGCCTCGACCGCCGCGGGCTCCAGCGCTGCCTCGAGCATCGAGATCCCTCCGCCCATCGAGTTCCCGACGAGCACGACGGGTCCTCCGTCCGCAACCTCGTCGATGAACCTCGACACCGTGGTCCGGAGATCGCTCACGCGGCTCCGGCGGCCGCCCCGGTCGCTGCGACCGAAGCCGGGGAGATCGAGGGCGAGCACCCGTCCGTGCTTCGCCAGGCCGGGGGCGACGGCGAGCCACGACAGCAGCGATCCGCCGAGCCCGTGCACGAGCACGATCGTCCTCCCCGGCGGCCCGTCCCACTCGACGAAGTGCACGGGACCGTCCAGGTCCGCGAACCGGCTCTCGGGCATCTCGATCCGCATGGGTGATCGGCGACCTCCGACCGCCATGATGCCCCCGGATGCGCACCGCCGACGACCTCGTCCCGGTGCGTTGACGAGCTCGCGGTCGGCAGGAAGGAGAACCCCCTTCCACCCCGTCCCGCCTCTAGACTCGGGGGCGATGGCGATCGTCCGACTGCGCCCGCCCCTGCGCGAGCTCGCCGAGGGCAACCGAGAGGTGATCGTCGAGGGCGGAACGGTCGCCGAGGTCCTCCGGGAGCTGGAGCGGTCGCACCCGGCCCTGGGCGGCTGGACCCTCGACGATCGAGGGCGTGTCCGTCAGCACGTCGCGGTGTTCCTCGGAGGCGAACGCGTGGACGGCTCCGCGCCCGTCGCGAGCGCGGACCGCATCGAGATCGTCGGCGCGGTGTCCGGCGGAGCCGAGACGGAGCTGCTGGTCGGAACGAGGAAGGGCCTCTTCGTCCTGCGCGGCGATCGCGGGGGCGAGATCGACATCGCCGCTCGGGCATTCCCCGGCAGCTCGGTCGAGTTCGCCATCCGTGACCCTCGGACCGGCCGCTACTTCGCCAGCGTGACCCACGGGCAGTTCGGGCCGCGCGTCTACCTGACCGACGATCCGACGGGAGCGTGGGAACAGACGGACGGCCCCCGGTTCCCCGAAGACACGGACACCACCCTCGTTCGCACCTGGGTGGTCACCCCCGGTGAGGCAGACGGCGTCGTCTACGCGGGGGTCGACCCGGCCGCGCTGTTCGAGAGCCGAGACGGCGGCATGACCTGGGAGCTGAACCGGCCCCTGTGGGACCAGCCGAGCCGGTCCGAGTGGGGCCCGGGGGCAGGTGGACTCTGCTTGCACTCGATCTGCCCGTGGCCCGGCGAGCCCGATCGGCTCGCCGTCGGCATCTCGGCCGTCGGTGTCTGGATCACCGAGGACGGGGGGACGTCCTGGGAGGTCGGCAACGCCGGGATCGTTGCCCGTTACCTCCCGGAGGAAGCGCGGTCACAGCCGCTCGGCAGGTGCGTCCACAACCTGCACCGCGCCCCACGGATGCCCGAACGCCTCTTCATGCAGTTCCACGGCGGCGTCTATCGATCCGACGACGCCGGGCTCACCTGGACGAGCATCGCCCAGGGCCTGCCCAGCGACTTCGGGTTCCCGATGGCGGTCGATCCGAACGATCCGGATTCCGCCTACGTGATCCCGCTCAACTCCGACCTCGACCGCGTCTCCGCCGAGGGACGCCTGCGGGTGTTCGAGACCCGCGACGCGGGCGCGACGTGGAGGGGTCGGACGGATGGCCTCCCGCAGACCGATGCGTATCTCACGATCCTCCGCCAGGCGTTCGCCCGCGACGACGGCGATCCGCTGGGCCTGTGGTTCGGTGCGACGTCGGGTGAGGTGTTCGGGTCCACCGATGCCGGCGCGACCTGGAGGCTCGTCGCTCGAGACCTCGCGCCCGTCCTGTCGGTCCGCGCGGCCTGAGGAGAGCGGTACGGGCGGCTTGCGGGTCGCATAGGTCAGGCGTTGGATGGCTCGCGACGCGAAGGAGGGGACGGCCCGGACCGCCCCCTCCGTCCGTTGAACCGGGGAAGGCTCAGTCGTCCTCTTCGTCGTCCTCGTCGTCCGACGCCCCGGAGTCGGCCTCGTCGGCCGTCTCGGCCTCCTCGGGCTCCTCGGGCTCGTACGCCGAGCTCGCCGTCGGGACGGTCGTCCCCAGGGGCGGCTCCCAGTCCCACTCGCCGACCGGCTCGGCGTTCGCCGGCGGTCCGAGGATGAGGTCGAGGTCGCCCTCAAGGGTCTCGCTGTCCATGCCGCCTCCTTTTGGCTCGAAGACCTCCACCCATCGAACCCGAGCAGGGTGGCCGGAGCGGGTCGTCGCCGAGGCCATCGGGTGAACGTGCGAGGATGATCCGCCCCGATATGCCCCCGGCAGGCACGGATCGGGGAATACTGGGTATCTCCACGATGTCTACATGTATGTCGGCTTTACAGGGGCGCAGGGGTGCGGCTAGCATGGCTTCCCGGTGGCCCGGGGAGGCCGGTCTTCTTATGCCCGGGGCCCTGTCGACTGAGAACGGTCCCGAAGACTTCCGGGGGCGAAGCACGCTCCACATGGGAGCTTCGAGGAGGAGAGTGAGTTCATGCCAGAACCTGCACGTCCGCTCGGCACGGATGACGCCGACGATCTCCGGCTGTACCTGGAGGCGGCGGCGCGCGAGCCACTCCTCACGAAGGAGGAGGAGGTCGAGCTCGCCATCCTGATCGAGCACGGCAAGGAAGCGGAGGAGCGTCTCCGCGCCGGCCGTCTGCGTTCGGAACGATCCATCATGAAGGCCCGCCAGGAGGTCCGGAAGGCGGAGGCGGCCCGACAGCGATTCATCATGGCCAACCTGCGGCTGGTCGTCTCCGTAGCCCGCAAGTACCAGGGCCAGGGACTCCCGCTGCTCGACCTGATCCAGGAGGGCAACATCGGGCTGATGCGGGCCGTCGAGCTGTTCGACTGGCGCCGCGGGTTCAAGTTCTCCACGTACGCGACGTGGTGGATCCGCCAGGGGATCACGCGCGCGATCGCCGATCGCTCGCGTTCGATCCGGCTGCCGGTGCACATCCACGACCGCCTCCGGAAGCTGAACCGCACGCGCTTCCAGTTCGCCCAGTCCATGGGACGCGAGCCCAGTCGCGACGAGCTCGCGAAGGCGCTGGACACGACGGTCGACGAGATCGACGACCTGACCGAGATGGGTCGGCGCGAGCCGCTGTCGCTGCAGTCGCCCGTGGGCGAGGACACCGAGCTCGGCGACCTGATCGAGGAGGTCGACTCGGACGCCGCGTTCAACGAGGTCGAGGACGCCCTGCTCCGCGAGGAGATCGGCACGGCGGTCGACCGCGTGCTGGACGAGCGTGAGCGTCACGTCGTGGCGCTCCGCTACGGTCTGGAGAACGGGCAGCCGCTGTCCCTTCGGGAGACCGGCAAGGTGCTCGGGCTCTCGGGCGAGCGCGTCCGGCTGATCGAACGCGAAGCGCTGCGCAAGCTCCGCGATTCGAACCTGATCTCCGCCGTCGCCGCTATGTGACGACGACGGTGTCCACCGGAGTCGCCCGGGAGGGCCGGCCCGCTCAGGCGGGCCGGCCCTCTCGCTTTACGCTGTTGCCGACAACGTCGTGGATGCCCGTTCTCGATCCGTGACCGTCGAGTCCGACGGGGTAGCCCTGCCCGGCGATCTGACGATCCCCGGGCAGGCGATCGCCGTCGTGGTGTTCGCCCACGGCAGCGGTTCGAGCCGGCGCTCTCCGCGGAACGTGCGCGTCGCCGACCGGCTGCATCGCGAAGGTCTCGGAACGCTGCTGTTCGATCTGTTGACCGACGCGGAGGCCGAGGAGCGACGGAAGGCTTTCGACATCGAGCTGCTCGCCCGGCGGCTCGGTGCGGCGGTCGGATGGGTCCGGGGCCGGTCGGAGCTCGACGGGTTGCCGGTGGATCTGTTCGGCGCGAGCACCGGCGCCGCCGCGGCCCTCGTCGTCGCGGCCGCGCACACCGGACATCACGGCGATCGTCTCCCGCGGTGGCCGGCCGGATCTGGCGGGGGAGGCGCTCGAACGTGTCACGGCTCCGACCCTGTTCGTCGTCGGAGGCCTGGACCGTCAGGTCCTGGGGTTGAACCGAGCCGCTCAGGCTCGGATGCGGTGCGAGACGCGGCTCGAGATCGTCCCCGGAGCCACCCACCTGTTCGAGGAGCCCGGTGGGTTGGATCGTGTTGCCGAGCTCGCGGCCGCGTGGTTCACGGACCACGTCGGCTGATGCTCGCTATGCCTCCGCGAGCTTCCTCGCCTGTTCTGTCTGCTCGGCGATCGCGGCCATGACGAGGTCGGTGAAGGCGAGGACGTCCCCGGGCGAGTCCGGCGCCCCCTTCGGAGAGATCGGTTCGCCGTACGAGACGGCAACCACCGGACGCCACGGACGCCGGATGTGAAGGCCGGACTTCGGCCATCGATCCTGCGTGCCCCAGATCCCGACCGGGACGACGGGTGCTCCTGTCGCGAGCGCGATCCGAGCGGCACCCCTGCGACCTCGGGACAGGCCCGTCTCCGGCTCCGGATTGACCGTTCCCTCCGGGAAGATGCCGGCGAGCGCTCCGTCGCGGATCGTCTCGATCGCCACGTCGAGGGCGCCCTGATCGCGCTCGCCGCGGCGGATGGGGATCTGACGGTACAACCGGAGCGCCCATCCGAAGCGGATCCTCCGGAAGAACTCCGCCGCCACCAGGAACCGGGTCATCCGCCTGCTGCGCGAGCTCGTGGTGAGCGCGAGGACGACGCCGTCAAGCGCCGACACGTGGTTGGCGGCCACGATCGCGGGTCCCGTTGAGGGAACTCGTCCGGCCCCCTCGACGCGGGGCCGGAACGCGATCCGCCAGAAGAAGCCGACCACGGCGATGCCGAGCAACCACCACCCGTTGAGGTCCCCGCGTCGAGCCACGCGCCGGATGGTACCGGGCCCCGATCGAACGAAGGGATCGAACGAAAGGATCGAGCGAAAGTCCGAGCGATAGGATGAGCGCTCCGTTCACCCGCCCGGAGGTGCGTGGTCGGTGGAGACATCGGATCTACGGGACATCGCGCAGAAGCGGTACGACGACTTCGTCGACGCGCTCCGCGAGATGGTGAACGTCGACTGTGGCTCCTACACCCCCGACGGGGTGAACGTGATCGCCGATCTGTGTCAGGCGAGGTTCGAGGGCGGTGGCTGGGCCGTCGAGCGGATGCGGCACGAGCCCGACGAGGGGCAGGAGCAGCTCGGTGACCTCGTGATCGGACGTCTCGAGGGCAGCGGCAGCAAACGGGTCCTGATGATCGGGCACACGGACACCGTGTTCGACACCGGGACCGTCGCCGAGCGCCCGTTCGCGACCGACGGCGACCGGGCGTTCGGGCCCGGTGTCACGGACATGAAGGGCGGGCTCCTGACGGGCTTCTTCGCGGTCGAGGTCCTGCAGGCGGCGGGCTTCGAGGACTTCGGCAGGGTCACGTACATCTGCAACCCGGACGAAGAGATCGGTTCCCCCTGGTCCCGCGAGACGATCCTCGCCGAGGCGGGGCGGGCCGACGCGGCGTTGGTGCTGGAGGGCGCGCGTGAGAACGGCGACATCGTCTCCTCACGCAAGGGGGTGCTCGACGTCCGGCTCGAGATCGAGGGCCGCGCGGCGCACGCCGGTGTCGAGCCCGAGCGCGGCAGGAGTGCGATCCTCGAGGCGGCGCACAAGACGGTCGCGCTGCAGGCGCTGAACGGCCGCTGGCCGGGCGTGACCGTGAACGTCGGTGTCGTGCATGGAGGGACGCGTCCGAACGTCGTCGCCGAACGGTGCGTGCTCGAGGTCGACGTGCGTTCTCCGCAGGAGGCCACCTTCGCGGAGGCCGGCAGGGCCGTCGAGGCGATCGCGAACGAGCACACCGTGCCCGACGTGACCGTACGCTCGATCGGCAACGGATGGCACCGGCCGATGGAGAAGGGGGAAGGTGGAGCGAAGCTGGCGGCCCTCGCCACCCAGGTCGCGGCCGAACTCGGGTTCGACCTGAAGGATGCGGCCACCGGTGGAGCCTCGGACGCGAACACGACCTCCGGGGCCGGCGTGCCGTCCCTGGACGGGCTGGGACCGATCGGTGGGGACGACCACGGGCCGAGGGAGTGGCTCGATCTGTCGAGCGTGGTTCCTCGAATCTCGTTGCTCGCCGGGCTACTCTCCAGGCTCGAAGGGATCTGACGACCTGATCCCGATGGGTCACCCGACGACGAGGAGGGTTCGCCGGTGGACATCACCACCGTCACGTTCGACAAGCCCGACGATCTGAACGTCATCCTGGGTCAATCTCACTTCATCAAGACGGTCGAGGACCTCCACGAGGCGTGCGTCAACGTCCCGGGGCTGAGGTTCGGGATCGCGTTCAACGAGGCGAGCGGACCTCGGCTGGTCCGTCGGAGCGGCAACGACGACGAGCTCGTGGACATCTCCACTCGGAACGCGCAGGCGATCGGCGCCGGACACCTGTTCGTCCTCGCGCTGCGGGATGGGTTCCCCATCAACGTGCTGAACGCGATCAAGTCGGTGCCCGAGGTATGTCGCGTCTTCTGCGCGACGGCGAACCCGCTCGAGGTCGTGGTCGGGCAGACCGAGCAGGGCCGCGGCGTGCTCGGCGTGATCGACGGCTCGCCGCCCGCAGGGGTCGAGACCCATGACGACGAGGTCGAGCGCAAGCAGATGCTGCGACGCTTCGGGTACAAGCTGTGAGCGAGGTCCGCGTCCGGCCCGGGTTCGCCGACCATCTCCGCGAGGCGCACGAGACCTACCGCCATCTGGTGGAGGGCATCCCCGCCGTGCTGTACGTCGACGCCAACGACGAGGGCTCGACGAACATCTACACCAGCCCGCAGGTCGAGCCGCTGCTCGGCTTCACGATCGAGCAGTGGCGCGACGAGCCGGACCTGTGGGCCGATCGCGTCCACGAGCACGACCGTGACCGCGTCCTGCGCGAGCACCGCGAGTCCCGACGCACGGGTGGCCCGTTCACGACCGAGTACCGGCTGCAGGCGGCCGACGGCCGAGAGGTGTGGATCCGGGACGAGGCCGTCCTGGTCCGCGACGAGCAGGGCGAACCCCTCTTCTGGCGCGGCATCATGACGGACATCACGCCGACCAAGCGCGTCCAGGACCGTCTCCGACGGAGCCTCGACGTGCTCCGTCGAACGATGGAGGACCGCCGCGAGCTGGTCCTCCGCCTCGAGGATGCGCAGGAGGAGGAGCGCCGGCGGATCGCCTCCGACATCCACGACGACCCGATCCAGGTCATGAGTGCGGCCGACATCCGTGCGCAGGCGATCGCGCGCCGGATCGAGGATCCCGAGCTCCGCGAGGAAGCCGACGACCTCCGAGAGTCGATCCGCGCATCGGTCGAGCGTCTGCGGCACCTGCTGTTCGAGCTCCGGCCAACGGCGCTCGAACGGGAGGGTCTCGTCCCCGCGCTCCGCGCCTACGCGGGAACGGCGGATCCGGTACCCGAGATCGAGGACCTGCTGTCGTTCGAGCCGTCCTCCGAGATGCGAGCGGTGCTGTTCCGGATCGCGCAGGAGGCGATCGCGAACGCGCGCAAGCACGCGTCCGCGACGCGGATCGACGTCTCGATCGCCGACGTCGACGGCGGTGTGCGGTTGACGGTCAGCGACGACGGGCGCGGTTTCGACGTCGGCGTGATCGGTTCGCCCGAGCCCGGACACATCGGCCTTCCGACGATGATCGAGCGCGCACAGCTCGCCGGAGGTCGTTGCCGGGTCGAGAGCGAGCTCGGGCACGGGACCTCGGTGAGCGCATGGCTCCCGGTCGACCAGGCGGCGTCGGCGGACGCGGGAGCCTAGCTATTCGCGGGTCGTGACCTTCGACGCTCTGGTGTACGCGCCGGGCGTGCGTCCCCGCGCGCCCGCGAGCCGCCAGGCGAGGAGCTGCGTGGGGATCACCGCGACCGCCGACATCAGCGCTCGGTCCAGATAGCCCGTCGCGACGGGCCGCGCTCCCTTCGGCGCCTCGCCGTCGGGCGTGACCACCATGACGGCGCTCCCCGCGTCGACGAGGTCGGCCGCGAGCCCGAGGTCGAGCCGCCGGGTCTCCGGCTCGGTCGCCATGACGATCGCGCTCATGTTCGGGCCGGCGAGCTCGAACGGGCCGTGACGGAACAGACCGGATTCCAGCGACTCGGCCATCACGCCGGATTCCTTCAGGACGAGCGCTCCGAGCTCGGTCGCCGCCCGCGCCGGCCCGCGACCGAGCAAGCACGATCACGTCCCGACCCCCGTGCCACGCCTCGAGATCGGTCGCGAACGCCTCGGGGTCGTCGAGGAGCCGTTCGGCCGAGCGCGCGGCTCCCTCCGCCGCCGTCCGGGTTCGATCGACCGCGGTGTCGACGCTGTCGCCGGCGAGGAGCCGGGCCAGACCGGAGAGCGTGGTCATCGAGGCCGCGAAGGTCATCGACGAGGGCCCGGACTCCGGTCCCGCCCACGTGTCGAGCTCGATGTCAGCCCGCCGGCTCAGGTCGTTGTTGGTGCCGTTCGTGATCGCGACCACGAACGGCCGCGTGCGTTGCTTGGCGAGCTCGTTCACCAGGCGCACGATCTCGGCGCTCTCGCCGGACTGGCTGACGACGACGGCGAGCGTCTGCGCGTTCAGGATCGGCCTTCGGAAGTGCAGGACCTCCGCGGCATCTACCAACAATGCGGGGACGCCCCGCGCCGCGAGGTCGTTCACCGCCGGGTAGCAGGCGTCGTACGAGCCCCCCATGCCGGTGAAGACGATGGTGCGCGAGGCCGCGCTGGCTTCGCGGATCCGGTCGAGCGCCTCGCGCTGGTCGACGAGGGCCGCCGCGGCTCGTCGCATCGCGTCGGGCTGGCCCGCGATCTCGCCGAGGAAGCGGTCGGAGAAGCCTTCGAGCGATCTCATGCGCCCGAGTCTACGGCCTCAGGCGCTGGCTACCGCGGCGGGCTCGGTCGTGAGCGCCTGCCCCGTCTCGGGATCGAAGAAGTGGAACCGGCGTGGGTCGACCGAGAGGCGGATCGGCGTCCCGGGCCCGCACGAGGTCCGGGGGTCCACCCGCGCGCAGAAGACGGCGCGGTGCTCCTCGGCGAGGAGAGGGATCTCGCCTTCGTCCTGCTCGGTCGCGGCGAGCGTCTCGTCGGTCTCTACGGGCGGTGCGTCCACCGTGAACAGCACGTTCACCTCGGAGCCGAGGTCCTCGGTGACGTCCGCGAGGACGGTGATCGTGGGCAGGTCCTGTCCCGTCCACACGGCCGTGTCCTCCAGATCCGATGGCCGTATCCCGAGGATCAGCTCGCGACCCTCGAGGCCGTCCGGGGCCCGGTCGGCCGGCAAAGGGATCTCGAAGCCCGCGAAGCGGACCGCGCCTCCCCGAACCTCGGCACCCACGAGGTTCATCGGCGGCGATCCGATGAAGGCTGCGACGAACAGGTTCGCCGGGTACTGATACAGACGCTGCGGCGTGTCGACCTGCTGCAGCATGCCGTCGCGCAGGACCGCCACGCGCTGTCCGAGCGTCATCGCTTCGACCTGATCGTGCGTCACGTACACCGTCGTCGTGCGCAGGCGATCGTGAAGCTTGGCGAACTGCCCGCGCATCTGGACCCTGAGCTTCGCGTCGAGGTTCGACAGTGGTTCGTCCATCAGGAACGCGACCGGCTCTCGAACCATCGCTCGACCCATCGCCACGCGCTGACGCTGGCCGCCGGACAGCTCACCCGGCTTGCGCTCCATCAGTCCGTCGAGACCGAGGATCTTCGCGACGTCGTGCACCCGGTGGCCTCGTTCGTCCTTCGGCATCCTGCGGAGCTTGAGACCGAACCCGAGGTTCTGCTCGACGGTCATGTGTGGGTAGAGCGCGTAGTTCTGGAACACCATCGCGATGTCCCGCGCCTTCGGTGGGAGGTCCGTGACCTGCCTCTCGCCGATGTACACCTCGCCGGCCGTCACCTCCTCGAGTCCGGCGAGGATGCGAAGGATCGTGGACTTCCCGCAGCCCGATGGACCGACGAGGACCATGAACTCGCCGTCGGCGATCTCGAGCGACACGTCGTCGACCGCCACCACGTCGGTCCCGAAGACCTTCGTCACACCATCGAGGACGATCCGCGCCATCTCTACCTCCGCCGCTTGCCATCGAGTCTGTTGCCGACCGGATCCTTGGTCAAGGTGGTCCGCAGGCGGTCCTTCGCGGTGCGGGACGCGCGCAGGCGGTCGAGTCCGAGCAGGGCCGCGCCCACCACCGGTGGTGCACCGAGGACGGTCACGCTGGCCGCCGGGGCCGAGCGATGGATCCCGTCGTCGACCCGCTCGAGGAACGGTACGAACGTGTTGCGGAAGATGCCGCCGCCCAGGACCACGTGGACGTCGAGCTCCGTCATCCGCAGGCGTCGGATCGCGGCCGTCGCCATCGACACGACCTCGTCCGCCTGGCGATCGACGATCGATCGGGCGACGGCGTCGCCGTCCGCCGCCGCCTCGAACACCAACGGAGGGAGCTCGGCGATCCGGCTCACGCTCAAACGGCCGAAGTACATCGCCTCCATGACCTGTCTCGGCCGGCGGAGATCGAAGTGGGCGGGCACGGCGCTCGCCAGGGACGTCCGCTCGCCTCGGCCGTCCTCGGATCGCACGGCGTGCCAGATCGCGGCCTCTCCGATGTCGGCACCGCCACCCCAGTCGCCGGCGATCCATCCCAGGGCGGGGAAGCGATACGTCCGACCGTCGGGAGCCACCGCCGAGCAGTTGGTCCCGAACCCGCAGACCACCCCCACCCCCCAGGTCCGGTTGGTTCCGGCACGGAGCACCGCGAACGTGTCGTTGCGAAGGATCGTGTCGGTGGTCCACCGGTGCGGCTCGAGCGAACGGAGGATCCTTCGGTCGTCGGCGGGAAGATCCGCGCCGGCGAGACAGAACACGCCGAGGCGCGCGACGGGCAGTTCGTCGGTGTCGATCCGCGCGTCACGGCATGCCGCCTTGACCGCCAGCCCGATCGCCGCGAGGTCGCCCGCCCGTTGGCCGTCGGTGTCCGAAGGCTCCACGCGAGCGCTCCCGGCGATCGCTCCGTCCCGATCGATCAGGACCGCGTCGATCTTCGATCCTCCGCCGTCGATCGCGAGCACCGCGGGCCGGCTCACGGCAGCTCCTCGAGCTCGTCGATCGTGACCAGCGAGGCCATCGCGCGCTCCAACCCCTCGAGCGCGATCGGCAGGGCCGCAGCCGTCGCTCGGGGCCACGTGTGGAGCAGGACGACGGCACCGTCGCCGTGCGCGATCGCGCCCTCCACGCTCGCTCGGCCGATCTCCGCCGGCGTCCTCCACGGTTCCCAGTCCTCGGACTCCACGTGCCAGTGCACGTTCCGATACCCGAGCTCCTCGAGGACGTCGAGCACGCGGCGATCGTCGTGGCCGTCTCCGAACGGGCACCGGAACCAGGGGCGCGGGTCGACGCCCGCCAGCTCGGCGATGGTGTCGCCGGCCTGTCGCACGTCGACCCGGATGCCGTCGTCGGAGAACAGCGTCATGCGGGCATGGTAGGTCGAGTGGTTGCCGACCAGGTGGCCGGCGTCTGCGATCCGACGAGCGAGTTCGGGGTTCGCCATCGCCCACCGCGACTGGAGGAAGAACGTCGCACGGGCCCCCGCATCCTCGAGGACGTCCAGGATCCGTTCGGCGGCTCCCGCGGAGGCGTTCGGCCGGTCCGGGTGCTCCGCGTCGAACGTGAGCGCCGTCCGTAGCCGTTCACTCACGTGTGGTCACCTTCGACGCGCGTGTGTAGACGCCGGGGGCGCGGCCGTGGCGCAGCGCGAGCCGCCACGCGAGCAACTGGAGCGGCACGACCCCGACCGTCGAAGAGAACAGGCGGTCGAGGCCGGGGAGGTGGATCCGGGCACAACCGGCGGGAACCTCCTCGCCGGGCGCGATCACGGCGACGGATGCGCCCGTGCTCGCCAGATCCGCCGCGAGGCCGAGATCCAGCGTTCGGGTCTGCTCCTCGGTCGACAGGATGATCGCCGCCATGTCCGGCCCCGCGAGCTCGAACGGTCCGTGGCGGAAGCTCGCCGTCGCGAACGACTCGGCCATCACCCCGCTCTCTTTCAACGTCAGCGCCCCCATCTCGGCGGCCGCCCGCGCCGAGCCTCGGCCGAGCACCGCCAGGATCTCGCGCCCGTCGACGACGTCCTCGAGCAACGAGCCCGTGGCGTCGCCCACCTCCATGAACGCCTCGACCGCGCCGGCCGCCCGCTCCGCCCCCGTTCGAGCGCGCGCGGTGGCATCGGCGGTCGTGTCCCCGCCGAGGATCGGCGCCACCGCCGCGAGGAGCGCCATCGAGGCCGCGAACGTCATGGTCGACGGGCCGGTCTCCGGGCCCGCGCGGGTGTCGAGTCGAAGGTCGGCCCGCTCCGCGAGCTCGTTCGCGAGCCCGTTCGTGAGCGACGTCATCAGCGGCGGGTCCGGGCGGGCATTCAGCGATGCGGCGAGGTGCACGATCTCGGCGCTCTCGCCCGATTGGCTCACCACGACGAGCACGGTGTCCGACGACAGCGCGTTGGTCCGGAAATGCAGGAGCTCGGCCGCGTCGACGTGGAGCGCCGGCACGCCTCGAGCGGCCAGCTCGTTCACCGCCGGGTAGCACGCGTCGTACGAGCTGCCCATGCCGGTGAACACGACGCCGCCACCTCGCCCCGCCGCTTCGCCCAGCGCGTCGAGGGTGGGGACCTGCTCCTCGAGTGAGCCCGCGGCGCGGCGAATCGCCTCTGCCTGCCCGGCGATCTCGGCCAGGAATGGGTCAGGAAACTTTCCTAACCAATTCATCGGCGTGAGTGTACGATGCCCGGCGATGGGTGTGAAGGTAGCCGTGGTCGGGGCCGGGAGCACCTACACCCCCGAGCTCGTGGAGGGCTTCGTCCGCCGCATCGAGCGCTTCCCCGTCGACGAGCTGGCCCTGCTCGACGTGGACAGGGATCGGCTCGACGTCGTCGGTGGGCTCGCGGGCCGGATGCTCGACCGTGCCGGGTACGGGGGTCACCTGATCCTCACCACCGATCGCGACGAAGCCCTCGAGGGCGCGGGCTTCGTGATCGTCCAGCTTCGGGTCGGCGGTCAGGCCGCGCGCCTGTCCGACGAGACGATCCCGCCCCGGTTCGGGTGCGTGGGGCAGGAGACGACCGGCCCGGGTGGGTTCGCCAAAGCGCTTCGGACGATCCCCGTCGTGCTCGAGCTCGCGGAGCTCACGGCTCGCCGCGGCGCGCCCGGGGCATGGTTCGTCGACTTCACGAACCCGACGGGCATGGTCACCCAGGCCCTGATCGACGAGGGCCATCGGGCGCTCGGTCTGTGCAACGTCGCGATCAACCTCCAGCGCCGGTTCGCGACCCGGTTCGACGTGCAGCCGCAGCGGGTGCAGCTCGAGCACGTCGGGCTCAACCACCTCTCGTGGGTGCGTGCGGTGATGGTCGACGGAGTCGACCGACTCCCCGCGCTGCTCGAGACCGACCTCCCAGAGCTTTCGCGCGAGACGGACATGCCATCCGAGCTGATCCGGGCTCTCGGGGCCGTCCCGTCGTACTACCTCCGCTACTACTACCTGACGCGAGAGATCGTCGAGGAGCAACGCCGTGGGAGGACGCGGGCCGAAGAGGTCATGGAGATCGAGGCGCGGCTGCTCGAGATGTACCGGGACCCCAACCTGACCGAGAAGCCCGAGCTCCTCGAGCGACGCGGCGGCGCCTACTACAGCGAGGCCGCCGCGGAGCTCGTTGCGTCGCTCGCGGCCGGGACCGGCGACGTGCAGGTGGTCAACGTCCGGAACGCCGGCGCGATCCCCAACCTCCCCCTCGACGACGTCGTCGAGGTCGCAGCGACGATCGATGCCGAAGGCGCTCACCCCCTGCCGGTCGCGCCGCTTTCGGAGGAGATGCTCGGGCTGGTGCAGCACGCCAAGGCGTACGAGCGGCTCACGATCCGCGCGGCGACGAGCGGCGACCGCGTGCTGGCGCTGAGGGCGCTGCTGTCGAACCCGCTCGTGCCCGACTACCCGACCGCCTCGGGCCTGCTCACCGCGATCCTCGACGCGAACCGCGATCATCTGCCGCGCTTCCGTTCATGACCAGCGCGGCCGGGGCCGAGGCGCTGCTGGCCGAGGTCCGGGTCGGGTCCACGACCAAGGGATTCCCCACGATCGCGGAGCCCGTCCCGTTGCTCGAGGCGGGGGACCAGGGGTGGACGTTCGCGGACCTCGTCCCACCGGTCCTCGTGCTGCGTCGGACGGCGCTCGAGCACAACGTCCGGTTGATGGCCGGGTACTGCGGGCAGCATGGGGTGTCGATCGCGCCGCACGCCAAGACGACCATGGCTCCCCAGCTCTGGTGGAAGCAGCTCGACGCGGGCGGCTGGGGGATGAGCGCCGCGGGGGCCACACAGGCGCGGGTGCTGCGCGCGGCCGGGGTGCGACGAGTGCTGCTCGCGAACGAGCTCACCGACCCGGGGTCGCTCCGGTGGGCCGCCGCCGACATCGCGGAGGAGACGACCGAGCTCGTGTGCCTGGTCGATTCGACCCGTGGGGTCGCCCTCCTCGAAGAGGGGGTCCGCGACTCCCGCGAGGATCGGCCTCTCTCGGTCCTCGTCGAGCTGGGTCACCGGGCGGGTCGAACGGGATGCCGGAGCCTGCCGGAGGCGATCGAGGTGGCCCGCGCCGTCGAACGCTCGAAGCTGCTCGATCTCGCCGGGGTCGCCGGCTACGAAGGGACGATCGCGCACGATCGATCTCCGGCGAGCCTCGGTCAGGTGGAGGCGTTCCTCGACGACCTTGGTGGCTTGGCGATGCGCTTGCTCGAGGAGGGTGCGTTCGCGCGCGAGCCGATCGTGACGGCCGGGGGGAGCCTGTTCTTCGACCTCGTCGTCGACCGGCTGGCCGGCGGCGGGTCCGGGCCGTCGACCGTGCTCCTGCGTTGCGGCTCCTACCTGATCCACGACTCGGGCCCGGACGCCCGCTCCTCGCCGTTCGCGAACGAGCCTCTCGAGCGCCGCTTCCATCCCACGCTCGAAGCCTGGGGGGCCGTGCTCTCCACCCCCGAACGAGGGCTCGCGCTGGTGGGTCTCGGACGACGCGACGTGCCGTTCGACCGGGGGTATCCGACGCCGACCCTCGTTCGACGAGCCGGGGGAGAGGTGGAGCGCATCGACGGACGGATCGAGATCACCTCGCTCGACGACCAACACGCGTACTGCCGCGTCGGGAGCGGCGTCTCCCTGGGGGTCGGCGACCTCCTCATGTGCGGGATCTCGCACCCCTGCTCGGCGCTCGATCGTTGGCGCGTACTCCCGGTCCTGGACGACGGCGACCGGGTCGTCGACGCCATCGCGACGTTCTTCTAGGAGGTTGGCTCCGTCGCCGGCCCGTCGCGCGATCGCCTCGATCTCGACGAGCAGGTTGTCGGCCAGCCGCGCTCCGACCGTCGAGCGAGCCGGGTAGGGCGGGGCGAACCGTGTCGCGTAGACACGGTTGTAGCCGTCGGCATCGGCGAGATCGGCCAGGAACGCCGTCACCTTCACGACGTCCTCCATCGAACAGCCCACGCCGTCCAGACAGCGCGCGAGGTTGTCGAGCACCTGCGCGGTCTGCGCTTCGATCCCTCCGGCGACCAGGTCGCCCCGGGCATCGAGTGCGACCTGTCCCGCGGTGAAGACCAGATCGCCGGTCACGACGACCGGGCTGTACGGAAGCGCCGGTCGGGCCACGCCCTCGGGCTGCCGGGCGTCTCTCGTCATCGTCACCCTCCTTCGATCTCGGCGAGCGTGGGGAAGCCCGCGGTGTCTCCGACCATCCCCGCCACGCCGGCGCCGCAACGCGCCCCCTGCCGGAGGGCGTCCTCCACCGACGCCCCTCGCAGCCGGGCAGCGAGATACCCGGCGTCGAACGCGTCGCCGGCGCCGACCGGGTCGACCTCGGCGCTCCGCGGCGGACGCACCTCGCACCACCTGCCCTCCTCGTCGAACGCCGCCGCCCCGTCCGCGCCGAGCTTCAGGACGACCTCGCTCGGTCCGAGGTCGCGGCATCGCTCGGCGAGCTCGCGCCCGATGCCCCCGACGAGCGCGGCGAGCTCGGCCTCCCCGCCGAGCACGAGGTCGGCGCGCTCGAGCAGGGGCCGGACGAGCTCGCCGGCTCGGTCCGAGCCCCAGAGGCCGAGACGCAGGTTCGGATCGACCACGCGGAGCCCGCGGGCGCGTTCCAGCAGCGCGATCGCCGTTTCCTGCGGACCCGCACCGAGCATGGCGGTGATCCCGCTCGTGATCACGGCCCCGGCATCCTCCACCGGAACGCCGTCGAGATCGCTCGGGGAGAGCGCGCTCGCCGCGGAGCCGGCGCGCTCGTACCGGGCCGGCGCGCCCGACGTTCCGCGCAGCATCAGCCCGGTGGGCCGTTCTGGGTCGCGGCGCACCCACCGGAGGTCGACGCCCTCGCGACCGAGATCCGAAGCGATCCGATCCCCGGCTTGATCCGAACCGAGACGGCTCACCCACGCGGCCCGAAGTCCCAACCGAGCGAGCCCGACGCACGTGTTGCTCTCGGAACCGCCGTGCGTCACGCGGAGCTCGGATGCCTCGGCGAGCGGGACCCCGACGGCGATGAGCGAGAGCATGGTCTCACCCAGCGCGATGACATCGGGAACCGGCGTCATCGCCGCCCCGCGAGCCGCACGACGCGACGTGCACGCTCGGTCAGCGCTCGGAGGTCGCCGGGCGTTGCGGGAGGGGTGGCCCCGACGAGTGCGGAACCAAGCCCGACGCACGTGGCGCCCGCGTCCAACCACGACCTCACGTCGGCGGGCTCGATGCCTCCGGTCGGGACGAAACGCACGTCGGAGAACGGGCCTCGAAGGACCCGCAGGTAGCCGGGACCGCCGAGGCTCGCCGGGAAGAGCTTCACGGCGGTTGCCCCGGCTCTTTGGGCCGTCGCGATCTCGGTCGGGGAGAGCGCCCCCGGCACCGCAGGGATGCCCAGCTCGACGGCGACCCGTACGACCTCCGGCATCACCCCGGGGCTCACGAGGAAGGCGGCTCCCGCCTCGCCGAACGCCCGCGCTTCCGTCGCCGAGCCGATCGTCCCCGCCCCCACCGGGGCCCCGGCCCGTGCAGCTCGTCGCACCGCGTCGATCGCGCCGGGCGTGTCCGCCGTCACCTCCACGAGGTCGATGCCGCCACGACGTATCGCCTCGACGATCGCGTCGAGGTCGCACGGATCTCGGAACCGTACGACCGCGAGAACCCTGCGGGTATCGAAGATCGTGGTGTCCGGACGGGGTGCCTTGACTGCGCTCAGGGGTCGAGCGTAGCATCGGCGAGAATAGTTAGGAAAGTTTCCGAACTAGAGCTACTCGAGACGAGAGCGAACCGAACTAGAGGGGGCGCACCAAACGGCCGTTCACCCGTTCGCCGCCGGCACGCCGAGCCTGCTGAAGGCGATCAACGAGCGTTCGGTGCTCGAGTTCGTCCGGCAGATGGGGCCCGTCTCCCGGGCCCAGATCGCTCGGGACAGCGACCTGTCCAAGCCGACGGTCTCGCAGGCGCTCGTCGCGTTGGTCGACGCGGGCCTCGTCCGGGAGGCGGGGCGGTCGAGCGGGAGCCGTGGACCGTCTGCGGTCCTGTACGAGTTGAACCCTCGAGCGGGGTGGGTGGTCGGCCTCGACGTCGGCCGCGACTACGTGCGTGCCGCCATCGCGAACCTCTCCGGGGACATCGTCGCGCGTCGGGACGAGCGAGCACGGGTGCGGAGCCAGCGCACGCTCATCTCCCAGATCGGCGAGATCGCTCACGGGCTCGCCGCCGAGGCGGGCGTGCGCTGGAAGCAGGTGACCTTCGCGACGGTCGGCAGCCCGGGTGTCTTCGATCCGGTCACGGGGCACGTCGCCCTCGCCCACGCCCTGCCCGGATGGGGCAGGACGGGTCTGGTGCAGGCGGTGCAGGAGGGGCTCGGAACCAAGGTCGGCATCGAGAACGACGTGAACCTTGCGGCGCTCGGGGAGCAGTGGCTCGGCCTGGGCAAGGACGTCGCGAACTTCGTGTACCTGCACGTCGGTACGGGTGTCGGCGCCGGGCTCGTCATGCGCGGCGAGCTGTATCGGGGCGAGACCGGAGCGGCCGGCGAGGTCGGGTACCTCCCCCTGATCGGGGATCCGAAGGATCGATCGCTCCGCAAGCGCGGGGCCCTCGACACGCGTGCCGGAGCGTCGGGCGTGGTCGCCATCGCTCGAGAGCTCGGGATGAAGCCGCCGGTCTCCCCGCGGAACGTGTTCGCGGCCGCCCGTCGCGGCGATCGCATCGCACAACGCGTCGTCGCCCTGGAGGCCGAACAGATCGCGCTCGCGATCGCAGCGATCGTCCCGATCGTCGACCCCGAGCTGGTGATCTTGGGCGGCGGGATCGGGCGGAACGGTGACCTGCTCCTCGAGCCGGTGAGGCAGGCACTCAAGGCGATCTTGCCGTTCAAGGTGCGGCTGGAGATCTCGCCGCTCGGCGAGGAGGCCGTCGTCCTCGGAGCGGTGTGGATGGCGCTGCAGGTGGCCCAGGATCTGCTCTTCACGCGCACGCAAGGGGGTGGCTCCGCGATGAGCGTGTTGGGTGGCGGTTCGAGCGAGGACGTGAGAGGACGTTGATCGGACGAGAGGGGGCGCGAACATGATGAAGCGATGGCTGGTGGTGCTGGCGGTGTTCGGACTCATCGCCGCGGCATGCACGGCAGGTGACGGTGAGAGCGAGGTACCCGAAGGTCTCGGTGAGACCGGAGCGGCCGGCGAGGAGCAGGAGCCGGTCACGATCGAGATGTGGATACCGTTCAGCGCGGACCACGAGGTCGCGGGTGTCCAGCAGGTCTTCGATCGATTCGAGCAGGAGTACCCGTGGATCACGGTCGACGTGCGGAAGGGCGTCGCGAGCGACCAGAAGGTGATCAGCGCGATCCGCGCCGGGACGCCTCCGGACGCGGTGATGTCGTGGTCGCTGGACGATCTCCCCGCGTTCTGCGACACGGGCGCGTGGCAGGACCTCACGCCGTACACCGAGGCGACAGACTTCGACGCGAGCGTGTTCCCGCCGTCGGTCGCCCGGTACACGGGGTTCGGCGGCAAGCAGTGCGCGTTCCCGTTCCTCACGGACGCGCTCGGCCTGTACTACAACACGGACATCCTCGAGGAGGCGGGCTACACCGAGCCGCCGCAGACCATGTCCGAGCTCACGCAGATGGCGAAGGACCTGACGGTGTTCAACGCGGACGGCTCGATCGAGCGCGCCGGGTTCGTCCCGTGGTTCGGCTACTACATGATGACCCCGCCGGAACTGGCGATCACCTTCGGCGCGGACTTCTACAACGACGACGGGACCTCGGCGATCGGGACGGACCCCGACTGGGTCGAGCTCTTCCAGTGGCAGAAGGACCTCGTCGACTTCTACGGCGCGGACAACCTGCGGAAGTTCGTCGCCGGACAGGGCGACGAGTGGGGCGAGGCGAGCCAGGACTTCCAGAACGGCCGGATCGCGATGGCGATCGACGGGGAGTGGCGGACCGCGTTCATCGCGAACGGGACCCCAGGCCTGAACTACGCGACGGCGCCGTTCCCCGTGCCGGACGAGAAGGCGGACACGTACGGCATCGGTCGCGTCGGTGGAACGATCATCGGGATCCCCCGCGGGTCGGCGCACCCCGAAGAGGCGTGGCTGCTCGTGTCGTTCATGGCGACCGACACGGACTCGCTCGTCGCGGCGGCGAACGCGATCGGCAACGTCCCCACCACGCTGCCCTCGCTCGAGTCTCCCGAGCTGGACCTGCCCGAGCAGTTCCAGACGTTCCTCGACATCTTCGGGAACCCGGGGTCCCACTACAAGGACATGTCCATCATCGGATCGACCGATCAGAACCTCCTCGGCGACTTCGCGGAGCGCTGGCAGGCGGGAGACGTCGCCGATCTCCAGGCGGGACTGCAGGCGGTCGCACAGCAGATCAACGACGAGATCGAGGCGGCGTCCTGAGGACGGAGGCGGGATCGCACAGGCCCTGACCTCGTCGACGGGTCGCCGGCCCCTCCCCAAGAGGAGGCCGGCGGCCCGTCGCGCCACGGTGAGGCGCTACACCACCGCGGCGCTGTTCATGTCGCCGTGGATCATCGGGTTCTCGGTCTTCATCCTCTATCCGGCCCTCGCGAGCCTGTACTACTCGTTCACGAACTACGACCTGCTCTCCACCCCGAGCTTCGTCGGGCTCGACAACTATCGGTTCATGTTCACGAAGGACCCGCAGTTCTGGCAGGCGATGCGGAACACGATCTGGATGATCTGCGTGGGCGTTCCGCTCTCGATGCTGGTCGCACTCGGGACGGCGATGTTGCTGACCAGGCCTCGCCGTGGCGTGAAGGGCTATCGGACGATCCTGTTCCTCCCGACGATGGCGCCCCCGGTGGCGGCGGCACTCGCGTTCTTCGTGATCTTCAATCCGGCCACCGGACCGGTGAACCAGTTGCTCTCCGGCATCGGGATCAAGAACCCGCCGCTGTGGTTCTACGATCCCTTCTGGTCGAAATGGGGGCTGTTGTTCCTCGGCCTGTGGGTGGTCGGACAGACGATGATCATCTACCTGGCCGGACTCCTCGACGTCCCGAGGCAGCTCTACGAGGCCGCGGACATCGAGGGGGCGAGCCCGTGGCAGAAGTTCCGACACGTCACCTTGCCGTCGCTGTCGCCGGTGCTGTTCTTCACGCTGGTGATCGGCGTCATCGCCGGCTTCCAGTACTTCACGCAGGCGTACGTCGCGAGCTTCGCCGTCTCCGGCCAGGCGACGGAGGAGGCCTCGGCTGCCGTCGGGAGCCCACAGGGGTCGCTGCTCTTCTACTCGATCTACCTGTACCTGAAGGGCTTCTCCGACTTCCGGATGGGCTACGCGTCGGCGATGGCCTGGATGCTGCTGCTGCTCACGCTCGCCTGCACCGCGCTGCTGATCCGTTCGTCCAGGCACTGGGTCCACTATCAGGCGGGTGGGTTCAAATAGCCGTTGACACCGCCGTCCGGTCCCGACCTCGCGAAGCCGCGCAGATCGTCCGACGCCCCGAGGCACCCGACGTTCGCCGCCGCCGCTTCCTGATGGGCGTGGCGAACCACACCGTGTTGATCGCGGTCTCTGCGGTCTTCTTGCTGCCGGTGGTCCTGATCGTCCTCACGGCGCTCATGACGGACCGGCAGGCGCTCACCCCGGCGCTGTGGCCGCGGCCGTTCCGCTGGTCGAACTTCTCGGATGTGTTCCGGGAGATCCCGCTCCTCCGGTACACGTGGAACACGTTCCGGATCGCGGCCCTGGCCACGATCGGCGTGATCGTGTCCTGCATCCCCGTTGCCTACGCCTTGTCGCGGCTCCGTTGGCGCGGCCGGCAGGGCGTCTTCCTCCTGGTGCTCTCGACCCTGATGCTGCCCGTCCAGGCGACGATCGTGCCCCTGTACATCATCTTCGTGCGGTTCGGTTGGATCGGGTCGATCAAGCCGCTCGTCGTGCCGTTGTTCTTCGGGGACGCGTTCACGATCTTCCTGCTGAGACAGTTCTTCCTCACGATCCCGGAGGACCTCTCGGACGCTGCGCGCGTCGACGGGGCGAGCGAGTTCCAGATCATGACGCGGGTCATCGTTCCGCTCGCGAAGCCGGCGATCGCGGCGGTTGCGCTGTTCCAGTTCCTCTACTCCTGGAACGACTTCTTCTCGCCTTTGCTCTACCTCGTGGAAAACCCCGACCAGTGGACGCTCTCGATCGCGCTGTCCGAGTTCGAGTCGCAGTTCCACGTCCAGTGGAACCTGACGATGGCCGCATCGGTGCTGTTCATGGTCCCGGTGATCGTCCTGTTCTTCCTCGCGCAACGGGTGTTCGTCGAGGGCGTGACGCTCACGGGCGTCAAGGGCTAGTTCGCACGCACCGGACGCCGTGGTCGGAGGCGTCGTCGAACGCGGGCTGGCCGGCCGCCGACACCCATCTCCACCGATAGGCCTCTGCCTTGAGCGTCAGTCGGAGGATGCCGAACGCGTCGGCCTGTGCCGAGAGGAGGTTCTCGGGCGCGGTGCCGCTCGGCAGCGCGTAGTGGCTCCGGCCCCCCGTTCCCACCACGAACTCCCGGATCCCCGCGACACGGTCCAGGTCCCCGTCCGGATCCATGGGCCGCCAGCGCTGGTAGTTGTGCGAATGGCCGTTCAGGACCACGTCGGCCCGCGCCTCGTAGAGCAGGTGCCAGAGCGGGCCGACGGCGCTCGTCGCGCCGCTCCCGGTCGAGAACGAGAACCGGGGGTGGTGCCAGTACGCGAGCGTGCAGGGGTACTCGGCGTCGGGGTGCTCGGCGAGGTCGGCCGCCAGCCAGGCGTGCATGCGGTTGCCCGGGCCGGGGTCGGACGGATCCGCGGCCGGCCCGCAGCCGCCGGCCGCGAAGCAGAGCTCCGAGTTCAACGAGATCAGGTGCCAGCACGGGTCGTCGGGGCACGCACCGAGGTCGAACGAGTAGTAGCCGAGCCCGTCCGGACCCTTCACGCGGTTCCCGAAGTAGCGGAAGTAGCCCCGGGGACTGGACGAGGGATCGTTCGCGTACTCGTGATTGCCGGGTGCGGGCGACAGGTTCGAGATCGACCGTCCCCACGTGGGATCGAAGTAGCTCGTGTACGCGGCGTACGTTCCCCGCTCGTACTGGTTGTCACCGAGCAGGAGCACTTCGGCGAGGTCCCCGCGCTCGATGAGGTCGGCGGTCTCGTCGTACTGGCAGTTGGCGGGCGATCCCGGACCGAAGGCCTGGTTCTGGCACGCGATGTCGCCGGCGGCACCGATCACGTATCGCGTGGCCGCCGGACCGCGGTGCTCGACGCGGTGGCGCGCCCAGGGTCCGGGCTGCTCGGTCGCCTCGGAGTGGATCACCGACCCCGCGACCGCGAGCACGGCGAGCACGGCCAGGGCTCTGCGCATCCGTCCCATGCTACCGACGATCACGACCGAGGCCGTCCGACGTGCCTACCAGCGATCTCTCCGACCGGACCCTCCGCGTCGAACGTCGCTCGGCAGGAAGGCAAAGACCCATGCGCGGTCGCACTCGTATGCATCTGAGAGATGGGGATCCGATCGGTGGCGACGGCCGTGGTGACGGCGCTCGCCGTGGCGAGCTGCGCCGGCGACGGAGCGGGTTCGGCGCCGCGTCCGTCCGCGTCCGTGACCGCATCGACGTCGGCGTCGGTGTCCGCGTCGACGGAGGTCGCCTCCGAGTTCGCCTCGTTCGATCGGGCCGAGGTCCTGTCGATGTCGGAAGCGGTGAGGTTCCGAGGGGCCCGGGGTGTCGACCTCGAGGGTCGCGTCTTCGGATCGGGTGACGTCGGCGTGGTCCTGGCCCACATGCGCCCGGGCGATCAATCCCAATGGATCGAGTTCGCGGCGCTGCTCGCCGATCACGGCTACCTGGTGCTGACCTACGACCACCGAGGCGTGTGTCCGGGGGGCGAGCTCGGTTGCTCGAGCGGGAAGACCGGCGACATCGGTTGGGAGGACCTGGCGTTCGCCGTCGAACTCCTCCGGGCGCGGGGAGCGTCTCGCGTCGTCGTCGGCGGTGCGAGCCTCGGGGCGATGGAGTCGCTGTACGCCCTGACCCGGGGTCTGGATGCGGACGGGCTCATCTGGTTGTCCGGCGTCGGATCTGTACGGGGGCGTCCCCGTCACCGAGCAGGTTCGGGCCGTGCGCGTGCCGAAGCTCCTGGCAGCGGGCGAGTTCGACAGCGACGCGGTCGAGCTGCGTCCGGCGGTCGAGCGCGCGGCACCCCCTCCCAAGGAGGTCGTCCTGCTCGATACCGGCGAGCACGGCACGGACATCCTCGAGTTCGGAGACCCCGCCGTCGCCGACGTGTTCCGTCGGTCGGTCCTGGACTTCCTCGCCACGATCTGACCGGGCCGGTCGGCCTCTTGTCCCGGCTCATGTTCCTCTCATCAGACGCCCGGCATCCTGTGTCTCCATACGAGGAAGGGAGGCCGCCATGCATCGGAAGATCGCGGGGATCATCGTCGTGGGCGTGCTCGCTCTCGGGACGTGGCAGGGAGCGATCGCGACCGCCGGCACGTGTCCGGTTCCGCTTCCCCAGGGGAGCGATCCGGTGACGCTCGAGCCGGCCGACTTCGTGGACGGCATCGACCATCCCTACTGGCCCATGGCGCCGGGGACCAGGTGGGTCTATCGGGAGAGCGACACGAAGGGGAACGCGCAGAGGGTCAAGGTGACCGTCACCGATCGCACGAGGGAGATCCTCGGGATCGCGGCCACGGTCGTTCACGACAAGGTGACCGAGCACGGCGAGTTGATCGAGAACACCTTCGATTGGTACGCGCAGGATCGGTGCGGGAACGTCTGGTACATGGGCGAGAACACCAAGGAGTACGAGGACGGGGAGGTCGTCACCACGGCAGGTTCGTGGGAAGCGGGATTGGACGGCGCGCAGCCGGGCGTCATCATGCCCGCCGATCCACAGGTCGGCATGACCTACCGGCAGGAGTACTACGCGGGCGAGGCGGAGGACGCCGCCGAGGTCCTGAGCCTCGACGAGCAGGCCCAGGTTCCCTTCGGACATTTCCGCGACGTCCTTCTGACCAAGGACTTCACGTCGCTCGAGCCGAAGGTGCTCGAGTACAAGCTCTACGCACCCGGGATCGGACCCGTCCTGGTCGTCGGCGTTTCCGGAGGGTCCGATCGCGAAGAGCTCCTCAGCTTCGACCTATCGTCCACCTAGCCCGCGGTCGCACGACGGGACGAGGTGCCGGGTGGACCGACGGAGGCCCACCCGGCTCTCACCTCTGGCTCACGGTCCTCTCATCGTGCATCAGGCAGTCTGCATGCAGCATCGAGATCGCAGGAATCATCGGGACGTAAGCAGGGAAGGAGGCACCGACATGGATCGCAGGACGAAGTGGATCGCCGGTGGGGCGGTCGCGCTCGTCGTCATCGGCGGGGGCACGGGCGTCGCGATCGCGACGGGCGCTGCCGACAACGACGAGCCCCTCACCGGGTCGACGCTCGATCAGGCTCGCACGGCTGCCCTCGAGTACACGGGCGGCGGGACGGTGATCGAGAGCGAAGCGGGAGACGACGGCGCGGCCTACGGGGTCGAGATCCGTCTCGAGGACGGGCGCGTGGTCGAAGTCAGCCTGGACGCAAACTTCAACGTGGTTGGCGACGAGGCCGACGACGACGGGCCGAACGACGACGGCGGCTCCAACGACGACGACGGCGCCAACGACGACGGTTGATCCGAACGGGTTCGGTGGACAGCGCGATGCGAGCAGGAGCGGAGCTCAGGCGAGGCGGTCGGATCGATCGGCGCGCGCTGCTCGTCCTCGGACTGACGACCGCGCTCGTCACCGCAGGCTGCACGGACGAGGCCGGCTCGGTCTCGGCCTCGGGTCGGCTCGGGTTCGGGCTCGGCTCGGCCTCGGGTGAGGTTTCGAGGACGATCTCGCAGCCTGCCGTTCCCTCGCGCATCCCGGTCGCCCCGGAGAGCGAACGGGTCGTGGGCCGCGCAGCTGCTGGTGGACGAGGCGGCCGGCGTCGCCGGGGGTCGGCGCCGACGCGTTCGCGCTCGATTACGTTCGGACCGGATCCGCGCGGCCGTGGATGCCCGTGACCTCACCCGGATCAACACGGAGCTCGGAACGATCCAGGTCGCCGTGGTGGACGAGGATCTCGCCCTGGCGGCCGCCGCCGCCGAACGGCTGCGGCGCACGCTCGCGGAACTGCAACCATCGGTGTGACGCTCGCTCGTAGCGCAACGCCGGGGTCGATCGACCCGTGGTCACGCGCTGGTTGCCTTCCGGCTGGTTCTGCCGCACCATGGGTGCACGGGAGAAAGGGGGTGGTCCTTGCCGAAACAGCTCGAGACCCTCGAGGTGACTGGCTGCTGAGCCGTCCCTCGCGGGCCGGGGTCACCAGCCCCCGCCCGTATGCCGGGAAGCCGGCAGAATCCAACCAGCTCACCGACCTCGCGAGTTCCGGCTGGTCTACCGGACGAAGCCTCGGTCGAGGCTGAAAGCTCGAGAGGCGTCATCGAACGGGCCGGTCCATCTGGGGCCGGCCCGTTCGCGTCCGATCGGCTCCCCGTGCGCGCGTCAGGCCCGTTCGAGCCGCTGAGCGCTCGGGTCGACGGAGTCGTCCCCTCGCTCACCGACCGAGCACCCGGTAGGCCACCGCCCGGAGGTCCGGTCGGCCTCGAAGCGTTCGGCCAGCAGTCGTGCTCGTCCATCGGTCACATCCCTTGGATCCGTTCCGTCATGCTAGTGACGAACCGAAGCCAGCCGATGTGACGGGAGGGCAGGCGGATGGAACACCACGCTCGCCGACATCGTCCGCTGCGATGAGCGCGTCGGATCAACCCTCCGAAGCGGGGCCGGCGCCGGCGCGATCGAGGTCGCAACGCACGATCGACACCCTCGAGCGGCTGCGCACCGACGTCGACCTGTGGGTCGCCTCGGCGAGCGAAGACGGACACGCGTATCTCGTTCCCCTGTCGTACCTGTGGGATGGCTCGGCGCTGCTGATCGCGACGCCGCGCGCGAGCCGCACGGCCAGGAACCTGACTCGCACCGGCTGGGCGCGGGTCGCGCTCGGTGTCACTCGCGACGTCGTGATCGTCGAGGGCCCCGTCGACGCGATCCCGATCGGCGCCGACCCGGAGCGCGAGGAGGCGCACGCGCTGGCGGCCGGCTTCGACCCGCGCACGCTCGCCGAGGAGTATGTCTACCTCCGGATCACCCCCCACGAGATCCAGGCGTGGCGTGAGGCGAACGAGCTCGCGGGCCGCCACGTGATGCGGGGCGGAGCCTGGCTCGAGAGGGACGGCCTCTAGGCCCACCGCTCTCCGTGCCGCGGAAACTGCTCGGCGCGGTCGAGGCTGCACCCCATCGCTACCTGGGACACGAGATCCCGGCTAGCCAGAACGGATGACGGGCGCTGGCAGTGGCGACACCAGCGCCCTCGTGCACCAACCTCGAGACGCATGAACGCACGTCGAGGGGAAGGAGCACCTGATGGCTCACGTCGAGAGAACCGCCGAGGTCGCCTGGAGCGGGACGATCGCGCGCGGCACGGGCATGGCCTCCGGAGGTAGCGGCGCCATCCGAGGCCTCCCGATCACACTCGCATCGCGTTTCGGTGCGCCCGAGGGCAAGACAAGTCCGGAGGAGCTGATCGCCGCGGCGCACGCGGGATGCTTCGCCATGGCGTTGGGCTCGGTCCTGGCAGGCCGGGGCACCCCACCGGAACGCCTCGACGTTTCCGTCCGAGTGACGGTGGAAACGTCCGGGATCCCCAAGATCACGTCGAGCGACCTCGACGTTCGTGGCGTGGTTCCGCGTTCCGATCCGACCGCGTTCGCCGAGGCCTCCCATGAGGCCGAGCAGAACTGCCTGGTCTCACGAGCCCTCCAGGGCAATGTCGAGATCCGGGTGCACCCCACACTCGACGAGCGCCCCATCTCCTCGGCCGCCTAGCGGAGGCGGAGCGAACACGGTAAGAACCCGAACGCCCCGGGTCAGAGCGTGTGGATGCCTGCGCGTGAATGGGGTCGGGTGGTTGTGGGCCGAGAGCGCTGCGCGGCGCCGCCTCTGCGCATCATGGTGCCGAGGGGGTTCCTCCACGGTCGCCCGAGCGGTCCTCCTCTCCCGGCTCCACCAGGGTCGCCACCACCGCCAGGAGCTTCGAGCTGCGGATCCAGTGACGCCGGCCCGTGACGAAGTCCACGACGTCCTCGATCGAAACGACGTTGGCCTGCCGGAAGCGTATGGGGGAGCGCGAGACGGAGCCCTGCGCGGCGACGACGACGGCCTCGACCCACTCGTCGATGCCGGCCTCCAGGAGGAGTTGGCGGACCTGCCCCGCGGCGCCCCGCGCCTGCCGCAACACGTGCTCGGCCGGCTTCCCGTTGTAGTGGAGGTGCCCTCGGCTGCGGTAGAACCTGCCCTCCCAGGCCTTCGTCTCGAGCGCGAATACGCCCGTGGGACCGATGACGACGTGATCCACGTCCCCGTGCCCGGTCCAGACGCCATGGAGGACCCAGTACGAGGACGGCAGCGCGGCCAGAACGTCGGCGACGGCCTCCTCACCGCGTATCCCCCTTCGGAGGTGCTCGGGATCCAGGTTGCGGCCCTTCCCCGCCAGGCGTTCCAGGACGAACAGGAGCCCGAGCGCCAGAAAGAAGGCCGGCCACCACCACACGCCCATCAGGGCGAGAACGGCCGCCACCGCGACCGTCGCCGCGAAGACGGCGACCCGCAGGCGCAGCTGCAACCTCAGGAACTCGGCCGGTCTTGACACGTATGCCTTATCGGTCGGTCGGTCCGCCGGTGAAAGCGCGAGCCACGGCACTGCACCTCCTCCCGGCACCACAACGCTCGGATGGCGGGATCTCAACACCGGGATCGAAATCGTCAGGTGACGGTCCCTTGCCTCCAGCACTTCCTTCACCGTGTCGTTGCGCTGGTCTACAACCCCCAGCAACGAGATCGATGATTGGACCCCGACCCGCTTCGCGCCCTTCTCCGCGCCGCGGAGCCGAACTCCTCCGCCTTCTCAACACACGTGATGCGATAGCCGAGGGTCTCGGCAGAGGCAGACTCTCGCGTTGGGACCGAAACGATCGTTGTCTTGGTTGGTGTGCTTCGCAGGTCTCCGTGCTCTCGGCGACCGACTACTCGGGCTGTTCGCGCGTCTGCTCGCGACGAACATCATCCTCGCGACCATCCGGGACTTCGTCCGATCCGCTTTGGACCTCCTCGAGGATGCGGCGCGCCTGCGCCTCGAAGCTCGATGGAACCAACAGCTCCGCGGGGCCCGTGGGGTATGGACCTTGCGCCTCTCCCTTGAAATCGACGGGAATCCCCTCAGCCTCGAGTCGGCCCTTCGCGATCTCACCCTCGACCCACGACTGCGTCCAGAAGACTGACACGAAGTGTTCACCCATACCTCCATCATTCCATGTTCGTGTCGCTAGGTGCCCCGCGTCGAGTCGCCAGCTGGCGCCCCCACGTCAAGTCGCGCGAGGCACGCGGCTCGCGCGTGCTCATCAAGGCATGTCCGACGCTCACACTGCCCTCAGGCCGGTGACCGGCGTCGTCGTCTTCGGACGCCTCCCAGAACGTGCAAAGACTTGTGAGGCCGATCCGGCTCGAAGACCTGTCCGGCGGCCTAGGAAGACTTGTCCGGCAACACCTCCTCGATCAGCGCGTTACCCGCGCGAGGCCGTGATACCCGAAGAGGAAGCCCCGATCCTTCCCCCCCATTTCGGGTACCTGACCGCGCCTCGATGGTATTGAATGGGGTTGTTGCCCACGATGAGGAAGGTGATGGCGATGCCGGCGAGAAAGAGCAAGGCGGCAGCGCGGACCAAGAGCGCCACGCGCAAGAAGACCACGACCCGGAAGAAGACGGCGGCCCGCAGGAAGCCGGCGGCCAAGAAGGCCACGACCCGGAAGAAGACGGCGGCCCGCAGGAAGCCGGCGGCCAAGAAGGCCACGACCCGGAAGAAGACGGCGGCCCGCAGGAAGCCGGCGGCCAAGAAGGCCACGACCCGGAAGAAGACGGCGGCCCGGAGGAAGCCGGCGGCCAAGAAGGCCACGACCCGGAAGAAGACGGCGGCCCGGAAGAAGACCACGACCGGAAGAAGACGGCGGCCCGGAGGAAGCCGGCGGCCAAGAAGGCCACGACCCGGAAGAAGACGGCGGCCCGGAGGAAGCCGGCGGCCAAGAAGGCCACGACCCGGAAGAAGACGGCGGCCCGGAGGAAGCCGGCGGCCAAGAAGGCCACGACCCGGAAGAAGACGGCGGCCCGCAGGAAGCCCGCGGCCAAGACGTCTGAACAGCTGGGTGCCAACCTTTCTCCTCCAGAGCCCGTGAGGCCGATCATGCCGGTGGCGGAGCCGAGCTTGATCCGGGAGGAGCCCACGCCTCAGCCGGCGTCCCCTGTGCCGGGGATGGAGGAGGCTGAGGAGCGGAGATTCTCTACGGACTTCTCCGAGCGCGAGGAGGAACCCGGGAAGGACTCGTAGTCGGGGCGCGAGTCGCCCGATGAAGGCCGTGCCACCGCGATAGGGCGATGCCCGCAAGTACATGCTTCCGGCGCTACCCGCCAGTGGGTGCAAGCTCGCGCGAGGCGTCATGCAGGGATCCGCGACTTGTGATGAGTTCACCCGCGTAGCCCCCACAACGCGGCCGAACACCACGCCCAGCCTCTGTGAAAGCGGCGATCGGCAGAGGGGTGCCTGATCGCTGTATGTGCCGTCCGGGGTCCTGGGCGTGGGACTCTGGCGGGCATGAGGATCCCAGCGCTCGGTCCTCGAGGCGAGGGATGGGCGATCGCCCAATTGGCACTCGCCGTGGTGATCGTCGCGGCCGGGATCGCCGGCCCGAGATGGCCGGCCGCTGCCACATCCCTACGCCTCGTCGCGGGCATCGCCATCGGGATCGCAGGCTGGGTGTTGCTCGTCGCCGGGGTGGTCGGCCTCGGCAGCTCGCTTACGCCGTTCCCGAAGCCCTCTGAACGCTCAACGCTGCGGATGAGCGGCGTCTATCGGCTCGTCCGTCATCCGATCTACGGCGGCTCGATGCTCGTCGCGCTCGGGTGGTCCCTGCTGTCATCACCCCTCGCGCTGTTCGCCACGGCGATCCTGGCACTCCTCTTCGAACTGAAATCACGGCACGAGGAGTCCATGCTCGTGGTGCGCTTTCCCGAGTACGAGGCGTACCAGCGTCGAGTGCGGTGGCGGTTCGTTCCTGGAGTGCACTGATCAGCCTCCCGGCGTCGCCCGGCCCGCTGAGTCCGGCTAACATCATTGCGTCTCGCGCCCCGCAACACGGCGTGCCGTTTGCTACTTCACGACCCGATACTCGAGATGCGTGACGCCTGGGGCGTCGACAACCCGGACGACCTCCAGCTCCACGCTTCCCGGCTCCAAGCCATCCAGAAGACGAACGCCTCGGCCTAGCACCACGGGGACCAGGCTGATGACCAGCTCGTCCATCAGACCGGCCCGGAGGCACTGCTGGACGATGCTCGCCCCTTGCAGGAACACTCCTTGCCATCGGCCGCCGACCTCGCGAGCTCGACGGCGCGCTCCACGCCCTCGGTCACGAACGTGTAAGGCGGATCGCCCACCGGCACCTCCTCGGGGACCTGATGGGTCACGACGAACAGGGGGATGCCGGGCATCGGACCGCTCCCGCCCCACGCATCCGAGACGTCGTAGGTACGGCGACCTGTGATGGCCGCGCCGACTCGGTCAACGCCCTCGTCGAAGAACTTGGCGCTCACCCCCGACATGTTGAACCCCGGAGCGTGACGGCTCGGTGTGTCCCCGTCGAACAACCACGTGAACAGTCGATCCCCACCCAACCCCAGCGGCTGCTCCCGCGTGTCGCCGGCGCCTGCGATGAAGCCATCCAGGGATGTCGATAGTGCGGTCAGGACGTTCGACATCGTCGTCTCCTCTCTTCCCCGTGTGTTCATGCCGCCGATCGAAGATCGTGAGCACGTCCGGTCGCGACGGCCGTCTCGGCCGCGACCGGGAGACCTCGCATCAGACGCGCCGCCGTGGCCGCTACGAAGCCGAACAGGATCGCCGACGCGATCACCAGTCGCACGCTGACGCCGTCGGTGTCGGGCCAGGACGCGAGCACGAGGACCGCCGCCGCCGTCGCCACGCAGGCTGCGACCCAACCCCGGCGCTTGAGGGCCGCGAAACGTCGCGCGAACACCAGACACCCGACGATCATCCCGAGGAACGCCAGCCCGGATCCGACCTCGTGCAGGATGCCGTGCCAGCTGATCTGCTCCGGCGCTCCGGCCGGTGCGCCCGGCGGGAAGCCGGCACCCGGGTCGGTGGTGAAGACCCCGGCCACGATCAGCCCGACCCCGAAGGCACCGACCAGCCTGGGCGCCCATGTGCCGCTCCGGCCGGGACGCAGCACCCGCCGCATTCCGATGGCGCAGGCCACGAACAGCGCGCCCGTCACGACGAAGTTGGCGATCTGGATCCACCCCAGGTCCCCGAGGCTCAGCAGGCTGATCGGGTGGCGGCTCAGGTCGAAGCCGTCGCGCGTGAACGCTTGGATCATGAGGACCGCAAGGAACAGCGGCCCGGCGACGACACCGCACGCCAACAGTCGTGCGGTCTCCGCACTTGGCGCTGCTGGGGACACGGTCTGCTGTGTCATCGCCGTCTCCTTCCCTCTGGCACCCTCAGGCGCCGCTCACCAGAGACGTCGGTGCAACCGGCCCATCTCGGACATCCTCAGCAACGGTGCGCTCCCGGCCTCCCCGGCCGACGACCACGGTCGGCTCTCAGCGGTCGTCGGTCAGGCGGGCGGCTCGGGCGTGGAGGTAGCGCTGCTGCGGGAGGCTGGTCGTGCGCCGGGCCGCCGCCTGGTAGGACGTCGCGCGCCGCCGCGCGGTCGCCGGCCATCTCCAGCAGGTGGGCGCGGACGGCGTGGAGCCGGTGGTCCTCGGCGATCCGCTCGTCGGCCTCGAGCTTCCCGAGCAGGTCGAGCCCGGCCCGCGGGCCGCGGACCATCGCGACCGCGACGGCGTGGTTCAGCGCCACCACCGGGTTGTCGGAGATCCGCAGCAGCAGCTCGTACAGCGCCACGATCTGCGGCCAGTCGGTCGCCTCGGCGCTCGGCGCCTCGTCGTGGATCGGCGGCGATCGCCGCCTGCAGCTGGTACGGGCCGGTCGGCCCGCGCGGCAGCGCCTCGGTGATCAGCGCGACGCCCTCGGCGATGGACTCGGCGTTCCACAGGCTGCGGTCCTGCTCGGCCATCGGGATCAGCGCGCCGTCCGGCCCGGTGCGCGCCGGCCGGCGCGCGTCGGTGAGCAGCATCAGCGCGAGCAGCCCGGTCACCTCGCCGTCGTCGGGCAGCAGCCGGTGGACCATGCGGGCCAGCCGGATCGCCTCGGCCGACAGCTCGCTGCGGTGCAGGCGTCGGCCCGGACGTGCTGGCGTAGCCCTCGTTGAAGATCAGGTAGAGCACGTGCAGCACGGCGCCGAGCCGCTCGGCGCGCTCCGCAGCCGGCGGCATGCGCGAACGGGATCCCGCTGTCCTTGATGCGCTGCTTGGCCCGGCTGATGCGCCGGGTCATCGTCGCCTCCGGCACCAGGAACGCGCGGGCGATCTCGGCGGTGGTCAGGCCGCCGACCGCGCGCAGCGTGAGCGCGATCTGCGACGCCGGCGACAGCGCCGGGTGGCAGCACATGAACAGCAGGATGAGCGTGTCGTCGGACTCCGACGCCGGCTGGTCGGCGGCCGGCGCCAGCCACTGCTCGGGCAGCGACCCACCGGGCGACGGTGTCCTCCCGGCGCTGGCGGGCCTGCTCGCTGCGCAGCAGGTCGGTCAGCCGGCGCGAGGCGACCGTGATCAGCCAGCGCGCGCGGGTTGTCCGGCACGCCGTCGTCCGGCCACTGCGTGGCGGCCGCGAGCAGCGCCTCCTGCACCGCGTCCTCGGCGGTGTCGAAGTGCCCGTAGCGCCGGACCACCGCGCCGAGGACCTGCGGCGCCAGCCGGCGCAGCAGGTCCTCGACCTCGGTGTCAGGCATCGGCGTGATCAGACCTCCAGGTCGGCGCTGCCCTCGACGATCGGCCGCACGTCGACGAGACTCGCCGGGCGCCTCGGCCGGGTGGGGCACTTGGCGACCGCGCGGCGATCTCGGTCGCCCGGTCGAAGCTCTCGCACTCGACGATCGTGTAGCCGGCGAGCACCTCCTGGGTCTCCGCGTACGGCCCGTCGGTCACGACCGGACCCCGTCCTGCAGCTGGACCCGCCTGGCGTGCACCGGCGCGGCCAGGCCCCGGGCGTCGACGAACTCGCCGGACTCGACCAGCTCGTTGTTCCACGACTCCATGAACGCGTGCATCGCGCGCGACGTCCTCCGGCGACAAGGCCGGCTTGTCGGTGGCCTTGCCGGCCATGGCGTCGTAGTCCTGCTGCGAGCCGTACAGCATGATCATGTACTTCACGACTCCTCCTCTCTCGCGCACCTCTCCCGTGCCTCACCGGAGACGTCGGAGCCACCGGCCGATCTCGGACATCCATCCTGCTCTCAGCGATCCTTCGCCTCAACCGCTTGGGGGGGCGCGAAAGGAGAAGGACCAGAGGTCCTGTCCAATCTCGTCCGCGTTGGAACGGCGCTCGACCAGTTCCAGACGGTGATCCGGCTGGCCGGCCGGCTCACCGCGGCGGATGTCGCGAGCCTCGACCCGCTGGTCCGGGACCGCCTGTTGTCGACCCTGCGCAATCCCGCGACGCCGGTAGCGCGCCGGCTGGTCTACGGTGATGCTCGGTCGGGCGCCCAGGACTGATGAACGGCCGTGCATCGCGCTTGAACGCCGTCCGAGAGGACATCGGAAGGGAGACGCGTGATGGGCTCGTCGGTCCGGGTTGAGGAGGAGGGGATCTGCTCATGACGAGCGAGCGCTTCTTGAACGCCTACCACAACGCAAGCACCGCGCCGAGCCCGGACACACCGGCAGACCTGGCGAGCTTCATGCTGGCCGCGGACCCGGTCCTCGTCGAGGCGGCGGAGCTCGCGCGGGTCCTCGCTCGGGCTCATCAGGGAGCGGCCACGCAGCTGATCGGCGAGGGGTGGGCTCACTCCCGCAAGTACTTCTCCCTCTCGGAGAAGTACGCCGCGTGGGCGGAGTACCGAGCGCCGGCGAAGGGAACCGGTATCCACGCCTACGCGCACGAGGTCAACCGGCCGATCCGGCTCACGGACCAGGAGCTGCGCGCTCACCCGCGGTGGCGGAACTTCGGCGAGGAGGTCGACGACCATCAACCGTTGCGAGGCTGGCTGGCCGTCCCCCTCATCGGGTCCGACGGCGCGAACTACGGGTTCATCCAGGCCTCCGACCGGCTCGAGGGGGATTTCACGGAGCAGGACGAGGCCAACCTGGTGAGGCTGGCGGCGCTCACCTCGACGGCCCTCGATGCGCTCGCACAGCTCCATCTGCCCGACTATCGGCGGAAGGTCGCCGAGGGGTCGCCCGAGTGAGGTCGACGAGTCGATCGAGCTCGCGACCGCGTTCTGGATAGCAGTGCGAGAGTTCGGCGGCGTGCATCCAGTGCGTAGTCGCGCGACGCTCGGAGAGCAATCCGCCGACAGAAGGGACGAAGGCGCCCGAGCAGATCGATAGGCCGCGCACTCTGATCGAGCGGGGACGGAAACGACCCGGTCCTTGAAGCTGTCGCGAAGAGGTGCACCGGATGAAGCGGTCCGGCCTTTGAAGACGTGTCCGGCCAGCACCTCCTCGATTGCGACCGTACCCCCCATCCTTCGACCCACAGTCGGGTGGGGCGGCGCTGTGTACGTGGAGCGAAATCGGCCCGCTCGCGAGGCTGGGTAGCGCGTAACAAAATGACGGCTGATGAGACAGTGTCTGCGAGGAGGAGATAGATGGACAACTCGAAGCAACAGCGCACGACGATCCCCCAGACCGAGCAGGAGTGGCGCACCCGCCTGACCCCTGAGCAGTACGAGGTGCTGCGTAACAAGGGAACGGAGCAGCCGTTCACGGGCGCGTATGCGTCGACGAAGGAGCCCGGTGTCTACAGGTGCGCCGGATGCGGGGCCGCACTCTTCAGCTCAACGACGAAGTACGAGTCGGGGACCGGTTGGCCGAGTTTCTGGGAGCCGATCGAGCCCGGGGCCGTCGAGCTGCACGACGACCGGACCCTTTGGATGCATCGCACGGAGGTCACCTGTGCGCGATGCGGCGGCCATCTGGGGCATGTGTTCTCCGACGGACCGCGGCCGACGGGGGATCGCTACTGCATGAACTCGGTCTCGCTGGAACTCGAGCCGGAGCCGCACGGGGAGTAGGCGACCGACCTGAACCTCCCGGCTCTGGATTCAGTCAGCCTGTGGCGCACGGCCCTTTGACGATAGCCGCTGAGCCAGGCTTCCTCAGGGTTACTCTGGCTGCGGCAGGCGAAGCGTCCAGGATCTGGCGATGATGACGGTTCTGTTCGTCGATGGCGTCGAGCTCCCCGCCGGCCTATCCGGTCGCGGCCGCAGAGGTTGGCGGGAACGGCGCCGCCGGTCGTACGCGTGCGGGTGGCAGGGCTGGCCGTGCTCCAATGTCGCAGCTGACCCGGCCGCTCGTCGGACGCCCGCCGATGACCGTTGAGATAGGCTCCGGCGCATCGACCGAGGGGGCCATCCATGAAGACCTTCGAAGCCAAGACGACGATCAACGCTCCGGCCCAGTCGGTCTTCGACTACGTCAGCGACTTCACCAAGCACGGCGAGTGGGCCGCGCACGGTCTGCAGGTCACGAAGGACACCGACGGCCCGGTCGCGGTCGGGTCGACCTACTCCACCTTCGCGAAGCAGTTCGGCACGCAGCGCGAGCACAGCACGGTCAACGAACTCGAGCCGGGCACGGTCTTCGGCTGGGACTCGAAGGGTGCGCTCGGTACGATCCATCACCGGTTCACGGTCGCCGCCTCCGACGGGGGGACGAGCCTGACGAAGAGCGCCGACCTGACCCAGCCTTCGTTCTTGGCCAAGTTGACGAGCTGGAGGATCTCCAAGGGCATCCCGGAAAGCCTCCGCTCGGACGTGGAGAAGATCAAGGCGCGTCTCGAGTCGCGGTCGAGCTAGAGCTTCGCCGCGTAGCGCTCGGCCAGGTGTCGCGGCGCACACGCGAGCCAACCGTCGACCAGTGCGTCCTTCAATGCTCGCTTCGTCACCGTCCGCAGCTCGATCAGCACCGCCGCGTACCCGTCGAAGTGCGGGATCGTGAACACGCCCTTGGTTCCGGCCGCGAGCACGGCTTCCTTCTCGATGAGGTCGTCGACCCGGATGGCCACGATCGGTTCATTCGGAGGCGTCTCGTCGTCGAACCGCTTCAGGTCGGCCTTCGAGTACGGCCGTTCCCACGCGAATGTCTTCCTCCCGACCGACCACGTCCGCGTGCCGCGCGACTCGCCCTCGGTTACCTCGGGTAACGCGAGCGCGATCCGAGCCACGTCGTCAAGGGCCGCCACCAGACAACCCTAATCGTGCGACCGCCAACAACGAAAGACTCCACCTGCAAGGGGAGGCCGGCGTCTTCCTTGCCGAGGTCCCTGAAGTACGCGCTCCCTACAGCGTGAACCTGAATCGCAAGGCACAACTTGTCAGTGGCTCGCCGTGCGGCGCGGGTTCCAGGTGAGCCTGAGATGTGGAGTTCCCGGGACTCCATAACCACTCCGCGTTGCTCCGCGCGAAGGCGATTGGAACAGAACATCCGGACGCGGCAGCGATCGAAAAGTCCAGAAAGCGTCCAAGGAACCGGGATCGGTTCGCAGGGACATCCACCGGGATCAGGACGCGACTATTGTCATCAGGGTGGAGCCGACCCTCCCACCCGACCACTGCTCGAGGGCCCCGCGATGAGCCAGGGGCGGGTCGTGATCGCCGACGACGATGTCCTCCTACGCGAGGGCGTGGCTACGCTGCTGGAGCGGTCGGGGTTCGAGATCCTGGGGCGCGCCGGCGATGGCGAGCAGCTGGTGTCCCAGGTCCGTGCGTTGAAGCCCGACCTCGTCGTCGTGGACATCCGGATGCCTCCCACGAACACGACCGAGGGCCTGGATGCGGCACGCGTGATTCGCGACGAGTTCCCCGAAACCGGCATCCTGGTCCTGTCGGCCCACGTGGACGTGGAGCATGCGATCGAGCTGCTCGCCAGCGGGGAGCGGATCGGGTACCTCCTCAAGAGTCGGGTGACAGACGTCGACGAGTTCATCGAGACCGTCGAGCGGATCGCCAGGGGTGGATCCGTCGTCGACCCCGTCCTGGTGATGGAACTGGTGAGTGCTCGGCGTGAGAACGATCCTCTCGCGCTCCTCACCAGCCGCGAGCGCGAGGTCCTCACCCTCATGGCTGAAGGGCGTTCGAACGCCGGCATCGCAGCCCAGCTGTGGGTGACCGAAGGGACGATCGAGAAGCACGTTCGCAAGATCCTGAGTAAGCTCGATCTCCCCGAGACCCAAGCGGATCACCGCCGAGTCCTGGCGGTCGTTGCGTTTCTGGAGTCTCGCTAGGTGTCGTTGACAGGAGGTCGCTGCCAGGTTCCGATCGGTGGTGAACGGCCCGAAGGGCTCTCTCGGACCTCCTCCTAGCGCGCGATGAGGAAGCCGGTCATGACCGTTGGGTGCACGTCGCACTGGAAGTAATACCGACCGGGCTTCGAGGGCACGGTGAACGACACGTGCTCTACGTCGTTCGGGCCTGCCTGGATCTTGGTGCTGGCGATCGAAGGCGCCGACGCGTTCGGGCCATCGAAGAGATGCCAGTCATGCGGGATGGCGGATTCGTTCGTGTAGGTCAGGCTGACGTTGTCGTCGGGGCCAGCGGCCAACTCGGATGTGGGACCGCCGGAAGCTTCGGCCCCCCGCTGGCTGCAACGCCCCGTGAAGCGAGGCTCAGGCCGCCGTCATCGTCGGCGGTTCCCGGAGACGACGTGCGGGACGTGTTCCGGTTAGCAGGAATCCCGAGATTGCCGCTGGCCCGGGCCGATCACGGTGGCTGGCGATGAAGACGGCGGCCCGCCCGAGCTCGAACATGAACGCAAGCAGAAACTCCAGCCGCGAGGGACCTGGAGATCGGATACGTCCCTCCCAACGAAAGGGGCGAGCATGACTCGCAGCAGACGCATCACCTTCGTCGCCGGCCTGGCCGTGGTGGCGGTCTTCGCGTTGGCCCTCGCCGGTTGCAGCAGCGACAACCAGGCGAACGGGTCGGCGCCGGCGTCCAACGGCGCAGGGCAGGGAACGGTCGACGTCGCGACGAGCGGTCTCGGTCAGATCCTCGTCGACTCGCAGGGCCGCACCCTGTACCTGTTCGCGAAGGACACGGGGACCCAGAGCGAGTGCACCGGCGCGTGCGCCAGCGCCTGGCCTCCGCTCCAGGGGACCGGCACGCCAACGGTCGGTGGCGGGGCAGACGCCTCGCTCGTGGGAACCACCATGCGCTCGGACGGTAGCCCACAGGTCACCTACGCCGGCCACCCGCTCTACCTGTTCTCGGGGGACCAGAACCCCGGCGACACGAACGGCGAGGGCCTCGTGGCGTACGGAGCAAGCTGGTACGTGGTCTCGCCCGCGGGCGACCAGATCACGGGACAGGGATCGAGCTCGGGACAGGATCGAGCTCGGGCATCGGGTACTAAGACGGTCACGCGATTCGCGGAGCACGGCCGGCAGCGAGTCGGCCGTGCTCCGCCACATTGTGCATTCGATGCAGTCGCTCGGCGGTCCCACCTCCGCGCTTTCCTGCTAGCCGCAATGCGCTGCGGCGGGATCCTTGCGATGCTGATCGCATGCGGATCCGCTGCCTGATCGTCGATGACAACCCGTCGTTCCTCGTTGCCGCACGCGTCCTGCTCGAGCGACAGGGCCTGACCATCGCGGGCGTCGCGTCGACGGGCGCCGAAGCGCTCCGGCAAGCCGAGACGTTGCGGCCGAACGTCGTCCTCGTCGACATCTCGCTTGGGAAGGAGAGCGGCCTCGACCTTGCGCGGCGCCTGATCGCGGATGATCCTGACGATGGGGCGGCGGTGATCCTGATCTCGACTCGCGTCGAGGAGGATGTGGCCGATCTGATAGCGGGCAGCCCGGCCGCAGGCTTCCTGACGAAGTCGGAGTTGTCGGCATCTGCGATCCTCCGGATCGTTGACGGTAGCGTGCGTTGAGATGAGGTAGGCGGCGCGAGGAAGACGTTGATCACCTCGTTCAGCGATGTGGCGGCACGCACGTGAAGGAGCGCGACGAGCCTGGCCGGCTTGCCGAGGAGCAGGCGGCGTTACGGCGGGTGGCGACGCTCGTTGCGCGCGGTGCGCCGCCTGGTGAGGTGTTCGCGGCCGTTGCGCAGGAGATCGCTCAGGTCCTGCACCTGCAGAACGCCGCGGTGTCGCCGCTATGACGACGGCGGCGCGACGGTGACGGTCCTCGCCGCGTGGGGCGACCGTCCGGCCAGCATCCACCCCGGTTCGCGCTGGCCGCTCGACGGCCCGTCGGTGGCCGCGGAGGTTCTCCGCACGGGGCGGCCGGCGAGGATCGAGGATTACACGGGTGTGCCCGGCTCCCTCGCCGCCGAGGCCCGAGGTGGCGGGTTCAACAGGGTCGCGGGTGCCCCCATCATCGTCGATGGATGGGTGTGGGGGGTGATCTCGACGTCGTCGCCGGGATCGCCGTTCCCCGACGATCTCGAGCATCGTCTCGCAGAGTTCACCGAGCTCGTGGCGACCGCGATCGCAAACAGTCAGGCACGCGAGGAACTCACCAGGCTTGCGGAGGAGCAGGCGGCGTTGCGGCGGGTAGCCACACTCGTGGCGCAGGGCGCGCGGCCGGCGGACGTGTTCGAGGCGGTGAGCGCCGAGGTCGCTCGGCTGGTTCCGGCGACGCCGCCGCTCTCACCCGCTACGAGACCGACGGCACGGTAACCGCTCTCGGCGGCTGGACCAGGAGCGGCGGCTACGTCTACACGGGGAGGCGGTTCCCCCTCGAGGGGAACCGTGTCCGGGCTGATCTTCGAGACCGCGGCGGCCCGGGCGGATCGACAGTTACGCCGGTGCGCCCGGCCCGGCCCGCAGCGGCCGCCCGCACTTGGGCTGGCGCTCGTCGGTCGGGGCGCCGGTCTTCGTCGAGGGCCGCCTCTGGGGTGTCTTGGCCGTGGTGCTCGACGACCGACGAGCCGCTGCCCCCCGACACCGAAGGGCGACTCGCCGAGTTCACGGAGCTCGTGGCGACGGCGATCGCGAACGCCGAGAGCCGCGCCGAGCTCGACGCTTCGCGTGCGCGGATCGTCGCCACCGCCGACGCGACCCGGCGGCGGATCGAGCGCGACCTGCACGACGGCGCGCAGCAGCAGCTCGTCTCGCTCGCGCTCGAGCTGCGCGCCGCACAGGCGGCGGTCCCGCCGGAGCACGGCGAGCTCCGCGCCGAGTTGTCCGGCGTCGTCGACGGACTGAAGAGCCTGCTTGGACGATCTGCGCGAGATCGCGCACGGGATCCACCCGGCGATCCTGGCCGAGGGCGGACTCGAGCCCGCGCTGAAGACGCTCGCGCGTCGCTCGACGATCCCGATAAAGCTCGACGTGAGAGCCAAGGACCGACTCCCGGAGCCGGTCGAGGTGGCGGCCTACTACGTCGTCTCCGAGGCGCTCACGAACGTGGCCAAGTACGCTCGTGCGTCGGTCGTGCACGTCGAGGTGGAGGCGCGAGACCGCATCCTTCGGGTCGCCGTCCGTGACGACGGTCTCGGCGGGGCCGACCCTGCCCTTGGTTCCGGACTCCTTGGGTTGAAGGACCGAGTGGAGGCCATCGGCGGGAAGATGACGCTTCAGAGTCCACGTGGTGAGGGGACGTCGTTGCACGTCGAGCTGCCGCTCGACGACACGAGTCGGTAACCGCGGAGCCTGCCGGCGTGACCTCGGACGTGCACGGACTCGTTCCCGGCGCCGATCAGGCCTCGTTCGACGAGGCCGCGAGAGGCCGAACGCACTGCATGGTCTCCGCAGCCCTCCAGGAGCAGATGTCGAGCAGCCGGGTGCACGCGATGCTCGACGAGCGCCTAACCTTCTCCGTCGCCTAGTCCGCGTCAGCGACCATGCCGTTCGCGGAGGCGGACGGGAATCGAACCCGCCTGGGAGCTCTCGCCCCCACACCGGTTTTGAAGACCGGGGGGCCCACCAGGTGCCCTGACGCCTCCGCGAGCGAGGATAGCGGCGAACCTCAACCGAATGCGCGCATCTGATCCGAGGGCCCCGCGTCGTTCGCGGCGTTCCTCCCTTGTTCAGGGACGCTGCCGGCCACCGATACGATGAAGGTCATGGAAGCCGCGTTCTTCGACCTCGACAAGACGATCATCTCGCGCTCGTCCTCGCTGGCGCTCTCGCGGCCGATGTATCGAGCGGGGATGGTCACCCGGGGGCAGCTCGTGCGCGGCGCGTACGCGCAGCTCGTCTACGCGCTGGTCGGCGCGGACGAGAAGAAGATGGATCGGCTGAAGGAAGGGATGCTCCAGCTCACGCGGGGCTGGGACCGGCACGAGGTCGAGCGCCTGGTCGAAGAGGTGCTGATCGAGGTGATCGACCCGTTCGTCTACCAGGAGGCGCTGGACCTGATGGAGCTGCACCGGTCCGAAGGCCGGGACATCTACATCGTGAGCTCGTCACCGGAGGAGGTCGTCCGACCGCTGGCGCAACACTTCGGCGTGGCCGGCGTGCTGGCGACGCGCGCTCGGATCGAGGACGGGCGCTACACGGGTGAGCTCGAGTTCTACTGCTACGGCGAAGGGAAGGCCGAGGCGATCCGTTCGCTCGCGCAGGATCGAGGGATCGACCTCGGGTCCTCGTACGCCTACAGCGATTCCTCGACCGACCTCCCGATGCTGCGGACGGTAGGGCACCCGGTCGCGGTGAACCCCGACAAGGAGCTGCGGAAGGAGGCCGAGGCCAAGGGGTGGGACATCCGCGATTTCCGCCGCCCCGTCCGGCTGCGGACCCGGATCGTCCAGACGGCCGCGCACCCGAGGACGCGCGTGGCGGCGGGTCTGGTGGCCGCGACGGCCGCGGCCGCGATCGTGCTGTGGCTCGTCGTGCGGTCACGGCTGTCGGATCGCCGCGCCACCGCCGTGTAGCGTTCGCGCGGCCGGAGGGCCGGGGGTACGATGGCGGCGTCGCCCTCGGGCGACCGCGAAGGGAGCAGAAACCCACGCGCGTCCTGCCGCGGGAGGCAGGCTCGGGCCCTGTGGTTCCGGCCACCGGACACCGAGCAAGTGCAGACAGCGCATGCTCGCTGCTCCCTTCGCGCACGTCGGGAGCTCTCCGGCCAGCGAAGGCCGGCTAGGAGCCCGCCGGCTCGCGCCGGTACTCGAAGTGCATCCCGTCGGGCTCGATGAAGGTCCCGCCCCACAGGAAGCCCCACCCCTCGAAGACCTCGACCAGCCGAGGATCCTGGTGTGGCATCTGCCCGAACAGGTTCCCCTGCTCGACGTTGAGGTCGACCGCGATCCCCCACGAGTGGTGGGAGAGGCCGGCGCTCGGGATCCGGTTGATGTGCCGCGGCGAGTAGCACCCCGAGAACGAGTGGATCGTGTCCTGGAGCCCGCGATCGATCAGCTCACGGACGACGCCACGGATCTGCGGGAACAACGACACGTGACACGTGACGCTGCCGAGCAACGGCACCCGCTGCGTGTCGATGTTCCGCTTCACCCACGACGGTTCGACGTCGAGGTAGCCGGGGCGTCCGGGTTCGGGGCGCGCCTGGAACTCGCCGAAGAGCAGCTTGATCCGGACCGGTGGCAGCACCGCGTCGCCCTGCCGGAAGTAGGGGGTGTCGCCGGGCGCCCGGACCTTCGAGGGAGGGTCGCCCGGCAGGATCGGACGCAGGAGCCGTTGGACGGCGAGAGCGGTTCGAGCCCCCTCGGGCACCACCAGCGTGTACCGATCGTGCGTCACCCCGATCGAGTGGCCGACCTCGCGCGAGACCATCAGCTCGTGGGCCCCGACCAGTTCGTCTGGCAAGATCGCCGCGACCTCGATCCGAACGTCGCCGAACCGCAGCACGGCCCCCGGACCGAGGCCGCGAAGCTTCGCGCTGCTCTCGCCCAGGATGCCCTGCCCGCCGGCGAGCGCGAGTGTCACGGATCGGTCGGCCGGCGGCAGGAACGGCGCGAACTCGGACGGGTCGACGGCCGCGACCTCGAGCGGGATCGCGAAGCCGTCGCGAGGATCGTCGATCACCTCGCCCTGCTCGGACCACGAACGGTCGAGCCACGTGTTGTCGCTCGCGACCACCACCGAGCGCTGGATCCCGTCCAGGTCTCGGATGGCCGTTCGGAACCCGTCGGGCATGCCGCCGGAGGTCCAGACGAGGAAGGCCTCGGGGGGCTGGGGTTCGGTCCTCGGGACCGTCGGGACGGCGATCGAGCCCGGGTCGGGCAGGTTCGCCCATCCCTGGATCGCGAGCGTGAGCGAGGCGCCGAGGGCGAACCCCATCGCGACGCCCGCAGCGAGCCCCCCGGCGCGGCGGCGACTCATCCGCCCGCCTCGTCCCGTTCGGGGCCGATCGACGTGGCGATGGCGAGCAGCTCCTGCAGCTCGAGCCCGGGCGCGTCCAGCGAGCGGTACACGCCGTCCCGGATCCATTCGAGCTGCGAGCGGTCGGGCGTGAACCGTCCCCCGACGCCGGCGACGTCGACCGTCGATTGCGTCGCCGAGGTCGCGGGCGGCAGGGCGGTCGCGGCTTCGAGGTGGAGACGGATCGTGCCGATGCCGGCGTCCGCGTCTCGGTCGCGCAGGTACAGCGTCACCCCGGCACCGTATCCGGCGTCCACGAGCTCCACGCTCGCGAGCCCGAACCCCGCCGGGAGCGTCGCAGGGAGCTCGATCGGGAACGGGACGGACGCGCGAGCGGCCTCGAGCGACACGCGCTCGACCGTCGCGACGCCGATCTGGCGGAGTCTCCACGCCTCGGGCATCGGGAGGCCCTGCACCGGGAGCGCGGCCGCGGCCGCAAGCAGCTCCGAACGCGGCAGGTTGGATTCCAGGTACAGGTCCGTGCCGGCGGCGTGGATCGAGACGCGCCGGCCGTGGTCGTCCGACGACGGCTCGTAGTAGGCGACGCCGCCGCCGGTGAGCGGGATCTCCTCGGCCTGCACGCCGACGGGTCCGAACGGCGCGTCGCCGTTCCACGTGCGCGTCTCGCCGAGGTTGAGGAACGCCAGCCCGTCCGCGTACGCGACCAGCGTCCCGCCGGCATCGTCACGGGGGAGCACCACCCGGTACCGGTCGAGACCACCGACCGTGCGCGGTGCGACCGGCTCGAACCCGGCCTCGCGCTGCACGTTGCCGAGCCTCACCGACCGGGCGCCCTGATCCTGCGACCACGTCGTCGCCGGGATGTCGAACACCCCGGCGTCGGGCGCATCGAGGCTGACGTCGAGCGCGGTCACCGAGAACACCGACCGCAGGGCGGGCTCGTCGGGCAGGCCGAACCGCAGGGCCCACGCGTCGCGCTCGGCGCCCGTCGCCGGGTAGACCTCCCATCGCAGCGGGAACCAGCTCCGCTCGTCGAGCCAGATCCGCACGCGGTCGTTCGGGAAGAACGGCCGCCAGTCGCCGCCGATCGACAGGAACGGGAACAGCGGCTCGGCGCGCTCGAACGGCACCTCGACCCGCACGGCGGGCCGCCCGAGCACCGAGCCGCGACCGAGCACCGCCACGCGGTCGGCATCGGCGAGGGTCGACATGGGGAGCACCAGGTCGGTCGGTGTCGGCGCGGCGGTCGAGAACGGCAGGCGGTTGCGGACGACGGACTCGCGCCGCGGGCAGGTGGCCGTCGCGCAGGGCGACGGACCGGCCGCGTACCACGTCGAGCCGTCCACCACGAGCCGGAGGTCGGTCGGCGTGGTCGTCGTCGGATAGTCGGTGTGGTCGACGACGTCCAGGCGGAAGCGCTCCGGCGCCTCGAACCACACGCGCATCGTCAGGTGGCGTTCGGCGACCTCGGGGGAGAGGTTCTTCTCGTCGATCGCGAACGTCGCCTGGTACGCGTCGAGGCCGACCGCGGCGGCCGCGATGCCCTCGGTCACGTCGGTGGCGGCGAGCGCCGAACCGGTCTCGGGCCGTCTGCCACGGCCCGCCGACGACCAGGCTGCCCACGATGGCGCCGACGACGAGCGCCGCGGCGACCGGGGCGAGCCGAGGGATGATCGAGCGGCGCGAGGACCCAGCGGGCCGAACGACGCGCAACCGCGGGCGAGGCTGACCGGCCTCGGCGCCGACGGCGGTCATGACCTCGTCGACCAGATCGGGGACCGCGGGGGCGACCTCGAACCGTGCGGCCTCGCGCAACCGGTACGCGCCGCGTTCGAACGCGCGGCATGCCGCGCAGGTTTCCAGATGCTGTTCGAGCGCCGTGCTCGCTCGCGACGACAGCCGCTCGCCGTCGATGCGAGCGGACAGGAGGCGCTCGGCCTGGTCGTGGTTCATCGCGCCTCCTCCTCCACCGCGAGAGCGTCCATCATCGCCCGGCGCGCCCGGTGCATCCGGCTCTTGATCGTGCCGACGCGAACGCCGAGCACGTCGGCCGCCTCCTGGTACGACAGGCCGAAGACCTCGACCAGCAGGAACGGCTCGCGGTGCTCGGCCGAGACCGCGTCGAGGGCCGCGTGCAGCTCGACGCGCGCCTGCGGATCGGTGGTCGTCCCGGCGATCGGTGTGACGCGCTCGACGTAGACGTTCCGAGCCTTGATCTGGTCCATCGCGCAGTTGCGGGCGATCCGGAACAACCAGCTCGTGAACTTGGAGTCCCCGCGGAAACCGCGGAGGAACCGGAACGCGCGCAGGAACGCCTCCTGCGTGACGTCGTCGGCGAGCGCCCGGTCGCGCGTGAAGTGGTACGCGAACCGCCACACGTCGCCCTGGTACTGACGCACCAGGTCTTCGAACGCGCCGACGTCGCCCTCGCGCGCCCGCGTGAGCGTCCGTGGGTCCGGATCGTTCACCCTTTCCCTTCCCGTTCGCCTGTCCTGGCCGGCCACCCAGCGTAGCCCCGCACCGGCACGCAGGCAGCGTTGGGCGCGAGCGTGCGCCGGGGCGCCTCCTCCCGGAAGCTTCCGGTCCGCTCTTGATGACCGAGCCGAGCCCGAGCGGGTTCCAGGCGTGATCGACCTCGTGGTGGCCGAACCGTCGCGGGGGTCGATCCGTGCCTAGCTGGAGCGTCGGGCGGAGGGGTGCTCGAGCCGTTCGGCCAGTCGCTCGGCGCGTTCTGCGGCCTCGTCCTCGAGCCCTGCGCTCACGGCGCCGGTGATGGCGAGGAGCTCGGATTCGACCCTGCCCGCCAGGCGCCCGGAGCCGCTCCGGCGGAGGAGGCCGTCCAGGCGCGCGATGGCGCGATCCAGGCGCGACATCGGGTCGTGCTCGCGACGCTCGCGCCACTCGGCGAGGTGGATGACCGAACCCATGACGCGATCGTAGACCCGGGGTCTGACACTTCCTCGGAACCGGGGACGGTTCGAGCCGGTCGGGGTGGTGACCTCCGGGCGATAGGGTGTGCTTCTGTCGCTCGAGGGAGGAGTCGCAGTGCTCGCCACCCGCCTGCTCCGCACCGCGCTCGGCCTCGTGCTCCTCGGCGCGTTCGTCGCCTGCGGCGGCGGCGAACCCGAGCCGGGCTTCGGCACCGTCGAGATCGAAGCGGGGGCTCCGATCGTGATCGGCGTCAGCACGATGCTCGAGGGCGATCTCGCCTCGACCGGTCAAGCGCTTCGGGACGCGGCCACCCTCGCCGGAGAGGGCGTTTCGATCGCGGGGCACGACATCGAGTTCGTGGAGGCCGACGACGGCTGCACCGAAGAGGGCGGAGCCGCGGCTGCTCAGGAGTTGACCGACCAGGACGGTCTGGTGGCGGTGGTGGGTGGGTCGTGCTCGGACGCCGTGCTCGGCGGGCAGCCCGTGTACGAGGAGGCCGGCATCACCCACATCTCGCAGCTCTCGACCAACGTCGCGACCACCGATCCCGAGGACCGTGCCCCGTTCCCGACGTTCCTCCGCACGGCCTTCAACGACGAGATCCAGGGCGCAGAACAGGCGGACTTCGCCGAGCAGGCGCTTGGAGCAGGGTCGGTCTTCCTCGTGTACGAGGCGTTCCGTTACGGTGGCGCGAGCGAGACCTTCCGCGCTTCGTTCGGCGGCACGTTCTCCGACGACGTCGGCTTCGACGAAGGTGCCGAGTTCACGGACATCGCGTCCGGGATCGTGGACGCGAACCCCGACCTCGTGTACTTCTCGGGTTTCTACCCGACAGGGATCCCCTTCGTCCAAGCGGTCCGGGACGCGGGCTATGCCGGCCCGATCCTGGCCGGAGACGGGATGTACGATCAGGAGCTGATCGACGGTCTGGGCGAGCTCGCCGAGCAGGAGCTGTACGTCACGCTCCCGTCCCCGCCGCAGCAGGGCCCCGAGTTCGAGGACTTCAGCGCGAGCTACGAAGACGCCTACGGCGCCGACCCCACCACCACCCCGTTCAGCGCGGAGTCGTTCGACGCGGCGACCGCGATCATCCAGGGCCTGCAGGCGGATGGCGTGGTCGACGAGAGCGACGGCGGCATCGACGTGGATCTCGCTGCCCTGAACGAGGCCATCCACGACGTGGCCTTCGACGGTGCCTCCGGACCGATCAGCTTCGACGCAAACGGCGATCGAGTGGCCGAGGGCGTCACGCCGGTCACCGTCTTCGTCGTGCGCGACGGGGCGTTCGTGCCCTTCACGAGCGCGTAGGTTCGCGATGCTGACGCGGTGACCGCGTCGTGCTCCGTCCGATCCAGCGGGCGGATCTGCCGCGACTCTGGGAGCTGATCGCGGACTTCGAGGTCGCCGTCCTGGGGACCTCGGGTCCGGTCCTACCCCAGTCGCTCGCGGAGTTCGAGGCGACGTTCGATCACGACCCGGCGCAACCGGTGAAGGATCGCGCGTACTTCGCGATCGAGTTGGACGGCGAGCTGATCGGAGAGGCGGGCCTCCACCGGATCGACCACTTCAGTCGCACGTGCGAGCTGGGGATCGGCATCGGTCGCGCCTACTGGGGGAAGGGCTTCGGGCAGGACGCGGTCCGGACGCTGGTCGACTACGCGTTCGAGCACCTGAACATGAACCGGGTCGGCCTCTATGTGCTGGCCGAAGATCCTCGAGCGGTAGGGGCGTACCGTAAGGCCGGGTTCGTCGAGGAAGGCCGGATCCGGCAGCACGCTTGGGTCCGAGGCACGTACGAAGACGAGCTCGTGATGTCCGTCCTGCGCGAGGAGTGGTCGCCCAGGACCTAGTGCTTCGCGTACTCGCTCGCGCCGAGCAGGTGGAGCGAGACGTACGGCTCGTCGCCCACGACCCATGAGTCGTGACCGGGTCCGATCGCGAACAGATCGCCCGGCGTGAGCTCGGCCTCGGTCCCGTCCGCCATCCTGACGCCGGTGCGTCCCGAGACGACGAGCCCGACGTGCTCCACCTGGCAGAGCTCCTCGCCGGCCGGCTTGCCGACGTGCTCCGACCAGATCCACCCGGGTTCGTAGCTCGCCCGCCCGATCGTGACGCCGCCGATCGTCACGACCTCGAACGAACCGTGTTCGAACTTCCGGGTCTCGTCGGCCTGCTCGAACCTGCGGATCTCGATCCCGGTCATCGGTCCTCCTCGCTCCGTGACGCATCGTGTGGACATCCCCCGACAAGAACGACGAATCGGTCGCCCTGGTGATTGTCTCGAACTCGCGACACCGCGTACTGTTCGCGCACGCGGTTCGCCGCGACTCCCCGAAGAAGATCCTCCCTCACCGGTTGGTCGGCGCTTCCCCTTGGACGTGGAGCGAGGATGGAGGAGGTCGCGCGGATCGTGTTGGCGCTCGAGTCGCCTGATGTCGCCGAGGAGATCATGCACTTCCTCGATCGCACGGGCCGTGCGCGCGTCGTGGGGACGGCCGTGGACGCGTCCCAGCTCGCCGAGGCCGTTCGGCAGCTGGAGCCGGATGCGGTGGTCGCCGCCCCCGCCCTCGTCCCGTCGCGTGGGACGTTGAACGGCAGCGCGCTCCTCGTCGTGGACACATCGCAATCCGTTGGTGCATTGCGTCGAGCCATCCGAGCGGGTGCGAGCGGCTTCTACCTGTGGCCTGCCGAGCGAGAGGAGTTGGCGATCGCGGCCGCGCGGGTGGGGCCGACGCGAGAGGAGAGCGTCGGGGAGCGGGCGCCCGTGCTCGCGGTCTACGCGCCGCGCGGCGGCAGCGGTGGAACGTTCGTGGCGACCCACCTCGCGGCCGCATTCGCCAAACGCCAACGCCGGTGCGTGCTGGTGGACCTCGACGTGCAGTTCGGGGACGCCTCCGCCGCGATCGGCGTTCCCGCGGACGAGGCGGTGCGAACGATCGCCGATCTCGCTCCCCTCGGGGAGGAGCTGGGTCCGCATCACGTGGAGGAGGTCCTCTGGCGTCACCCCAAGGGCTTCGCTGCGCTGCTGGCTCCGGGTGACGGACATCTGTCGCAGAGGCTGGGCGCGGAGACGTACAGCGCAGCGATCTCGGCCGTGCGGCGCTCGTGCGACGTGGTCGTCCTGCACGTTCCCCGAGCGCTCGACGAGGTCACACGGTCCGGGCTCGAGCTCGCCGACCGCGTTCTCGTCGTGCTCGGCCTCGACGTGCTCTCGTTCCGGGATGCGAAGCGCGCGATCGAGGTCGCGGGGCTGGATGGCAAGTGCTCGTTCGTGGTGAATCGGGCGGGCAGGTCCGAGATCGCCCCGGACGACGTCGAGCGGGTCTTCGGGCAGCCGCCGCTCGTCGTGATCCCTTCGGATCGCGCGGTCGGCGCCGCCCAGGATCACGGCCGTCTGATCCCGATGCGGGGACGTGTCGGGCGGGCGCTCGACCGGCTCGCGCAGCAGACGCAGGAGCCGGCGTGAATCGTACGGACGGGCTCGTGGACGTTCGGCGGAGCCTGCACGAGCGGCTGATCGGCCGCGTCGACGCACGGCAGCTCGACGCGATGCCGCGCGCCGAACGCCGACTTCGCGTGCGCGAGGAGGCCCTCTCGCTGCTCAGGGAACAAGGCCACATGCTGCCGCAGAGCGCGCTGGCCGATGTCGTGAACGCGGTTTCGGATGCGGTCGTCGGGATGGGTCCGATCGAGTTCTTGCTCAAGGACCCCGACGTCACCGAGGTGATGGTGAACGGACCCGACGACGTGTACGTGGAGCGGAAGGGGCGGATCGAGAGGGTGGTGGGCCGTCTGTTTGAGGGGGAGGAGGCGGTCCTCCACGTGATCGAGCGCATCGTGGCACCGCTGGGTCTTCGGGTCGACGCAACGTCACCTTGGGTGGACGCGCGACTTCCGGACGGCTCTCGGGTGCACGCGATCGTGCCGCCTCTTTCGCTCTGCGGTCCCGTGCTGAACGTGCGCAAGTTCTCGTCCATCCCGATCGGACCCGCGGAACTGCTCGCGAACGGGACGCTCGGGTTCAGGATGCTCGGGTTCCTCGCCGCCTGTGTCCGTGGCCGCTTGAACCTCGTGATCTCGGGTGGGACGAGCTCGGGCAAGACGACGCTCCTCGGCGTCCTCTCGTCGTTCGTCCCGCAGGAGGAGCGGCTGATCACCATCGAGGATGCGGCCGAGCTCCGACTCGCCCAGCCGCACGTGATCGGCCTGGAGGCCCGGCCCGCAAGCGTGGAAGGTCGCGGTGAGGTGACGGTGCGCGATCTCGTTCGGAACTCGCTCCGGATGCGCCCCGACCGGATCGTGGTCGGGGAGGTTCGAGGTGGTGAGGCGCTCGACATGCTCCAGGCGATGAACACCGGGCACGACGGATCGCTCTCGACGGCGCACGCGAACTCGGCGCGGCACGCGCTGTGGCGACTCGAGACGATGGCGCTGATGTCCGACGTCGACCTCCCCGTCGCTCATGTCCGGGCGCAGGTCGCGTCGGCGATCGACGTGGTGGTGCACACGGCTCGTCTGCGAGACGGACGACGGGTCGTGTTTCAGATCGCCGCGGTCGACCAGCTCGACGGGGCGGGCGACCCGGTCGTCATCGAGATCTTCGGGTTCCGCCCGCGGGTCGGTCGTCACGGTGCGTTCGTGTGCACGGGCATCGTTCCGCGAGTGGTCGCCTCCCTGGCGGAGCGGGGCGAAGATCTGGACCCGAGGTGTTTCGACACCGGGATCGACGGCTCGGAACCGACGTGATCGGCGCCGTCCTCGCGGGAGGTCTGGCACTGCTCTCGACGCTGATCGTTGCAGGCACGGTGGCGCTCGAACGCCGGAGCCGCCTGTTCGGGCGGCTCGAGATCGAATCCCCTCCGCCTCGGGCGAAGCCCCGGATGCCGACGAACGCGCTCGTCGCGGTGGCTGCCGTCGCCGCATGGATCCTCGGCGGTCGGGCGGCCGGAGGCGTGGGATCGATCGCGGCGACTTCGGCCGTCCTGGTGGCTCCGACGATGATCGCGCGGCGCCGAACCCGTCGCCGGGATCGGGCGATCGTCGAGCATCTCGCCGAAGCGGTCTCGCTGATCGCTTCGGCCATGCGGTCGGGCCGTTCGCTGCGCCAGGCGATCGAGCTCGCCGCCAGCGAGCGGGACGCCGTGCTCGCCCCGACCTTCCGAAGGCTGGGCGACCGGACCGGGCTGGGCGACTCGACGGACGAGGCGATCGATGCCTGGGCGATCGACGTCGGAGGTCCCGACGCGCGGCTCGTCGCCGGGGTCCTCAAGCTCCATCGCCGAACGGGAGGTTCCCTCGCGGCGACCCTCGAGAACCTCGCGGCGACCCTTCGCGAGCGTCGAGGCGCCGCGCGGGAGCTCGAGTCGCTCACGGCCCAGGCGAGGCTGTCGGCCACGATCCTCGGCCTGCTCCCGATCGGGTTCTTCCTGTTCCTGTCGATCGTGGCACGCCGAGACCTGCAGGCGGCGTACGAGATGCCCGCGGGCATCGCAGCCATCGGTCTCGGGCTCGGGTTGCAGGTTGCCGCGTTCGTGTGGATCCGACACCTCCTCCGGGTGGAACCGTGACCGGCACGGTCGTCGCGTTGCTGGCCGCTCTCGGATCCGTCGCCGTCGTGGGCGCTGTCGGCCTTCGGCGACCCCCCGACCTGTTGGCCGTATACGCCGTCGGGCGGGCCGATGCCGTCCGGGTCTCGAGCGCGCTCGATCGGGTCGGGAGGTGGCCGCTCCTTCGACGGGTGGGGATCTCCCGGGTCACGGAGGCCCGCTTGGGTCTGAGCGGCACGGGCTGGCGCGACCGGCAGGTCGTGGCGGCGAAAGGGATCCTCTTCGCGACGGCGATGCTCTCCGGCCTGACGATCGCCGGACCCCTGCTCGCCGTCCCGGCTGCGACGATCGCCTGGCGGATCCCCGATATCGTCCTCGCCCGGCTCGCCCGACGGAGGGTCGCGGCCGCGGATCGTGAGATACCGGTGCTGCTCGACCTGCTTGCCGTCGCGACGTCGGCTGGGCTGCCGCCGCCACTCGCGTTCCGCCGAGCGGTCGACGCCGCAACGGGCCCGCTCGCCGATGAGCTCCGCTCCGTGATCAACGCCAGCGATCTCGGCGGACGCTGGCGCGACGAGCTGAACCGCGTCGGCGAACGGCTGGACCTCCCGGACCTCCGACGACTGCTCGGCTCGCTCGCGCGAACCGACGCCGTGGGGTCGTCGTTGGCGGAGGAGGTGGCCCACCTCGCGTCCGATGTTCGAGAGGTTCGTCGTGCGGCCGCCGCCCAGCGCGCCCGAACGGCTCCGGTCAAGATGCTGTTCCCCCTGGTGTTCCTCGTCCTCCCCGCCTTCCTCCTCCTCACGGTGGTTCCGGTTCTCCTGACCACCGTGCGTTCGATCTCCTAGAGAGGAGGTGAACCAGGATGCTGTTGTCCTGGTACGTCCGCGCGCGTTACGTGCGGACACGTTCGCGGCTCTCCGACGAGGTAGGGCAGACGACGGCGGAATACGCACTCGTGATCCTGGCCGCGGCCGCGGTCGCCGTCGTGCTGATCGTGTGGGCGCGCTCGTCGGGCAAGTTGCCGGCGTTCTTCGACTCCATCATCGACCAGGTCGCCGGCAGTGCTGGCTGATCGGAGGCTCGAGCGCGGTTCCGCGGCGGTCGAGTTCGCTCTGCTGTTGCCGATCCTCCTCCTGCTGCTGTTGGCGCTCGTGCAGGTCGGTGTGATCGCTCGCGATTCACTCCTGCTCACCCAGGCCTCGCGCGCGGGGGCGCGCGAGGCCGCCGTCCAGCCGTCGGCCGAGGCCGTCGACGACGCGGTCCGCGCGGCCGCCGTCGGTCTGGACCCGGAACGGCTCCGAGTCGAGGTTGTGTGGAGCGGAGGCCGTGGGGCGCCGGTGACGGTGTCCGTCGCGTACGACGTGGCGATCGCGTCGCTGCTCGCCGGGTGGTTGTTCCCCGAGTCCGTATCGCTCGACGCGAGCGCGACCATGCGTCAGGAGTTCGCATGACGTGCCTCTTCGTGCAGGCTCGTTGTCTACGATCGGTCGCGACACGAGGGGCACGGAGCGAACGTGGCTCCGTCTCCCTCCTGGTCGCCGGGGTCGTGGCCGCGCTCGTCGTGCTCTCGATGGGCGCCGCGGACGTCGCTCGTGTGCTCCACGCGGCCTCGACGGCACAGACGGCGGCCGACGCCGCCGCCCTGGCCGCGGCGCAAGCCCTCGCGATCGAGGAGGAGGGACCCACGCCCCGGGACCTCGCGAGCGAGTACGCCGCGCGCAACGGAGCAGCGCTCGAGGCCTGCGAGTGCGAGCCAGGGACATTCGTGGCCACGGTCTCGGTCCGCATGGCCGTGGGCGACCTGTTCCTCGTCGGCGGCGACCGGACGGTGCTGGCGAGGGCGCGCGCCGAGGTGGACCTGCCGGCTCCCTGATCCTCCGGGCATGGGACACCCCGCCGTCGGGAGCGGGGTGTACGATTCCTCGACCATGGCCATGCGACAACGGCTCCCGGTCCGGCGAGGACGCCGATCGCTGCTCGCGACGGTGGACTACTCCCTCGCCAAGCGTGCCCTGATCAACCAGGTCCGGACCGGCCTGGCTTCGTGGACCGACATCTGCGATGCGCACCCCGAGCTCATGCGGGCCGCCCAGCACGTCGGCGAGCCTACCCGCCGGGACTGCCCCGTCTGCCACGAGGCCAAGCTCAAGCTGGTGACCTACGTCTACGGCGACGGGCTCAAGCACGACAACGGGCGCGTGTGGCCGCTCGACGTCGGGCTCGACATGGCCGCCGACCGGCCCGGCTCCTGGTGCTACGTGGTCGAGGTCTGCACCGAGTGCCAGTGGAACCACCTGCACGAGGCCTTCGTGGCCCGCGCGGGCTGACCCGATCACCTTCGGCAGTCTCCATGGGAACTCCACGACGTTTCCGCAGGTCACGTGTGGGGAAGACGCGCTCCCATGACTACACTTGACGACGAGTTGGCGGTCAAGACCGCGCCCGCGCGGCTCTCCAGGGGTCGCAAGCACGCACCTACCAACAGGCGGAAAGGGTTCAAGGGCTGGATCCGACGCTGGTGGTGGGTGTTCGTCGTCGTTCCCCTCGTCGGCGTCATCGGGCTGCTCCTGACGCTGTTCTACGTCTACTCGCAGCTCGAGCTGCCGCAGACGCCGCCGCCGCTCCAGACCACCTACATCTACGACCGCGGTGGTAACCAGATCGCGACGCTGCACTCGACGGTCGACCGGACGATCATCCCGCTCTCGCAGATGCCCGAGCAGCTGCAGCACGCCGTGATCGCGGTCGAGGACCAGGGCTTCTACGAGCACCCCGGCATCGACGTCGTCGGCGTCTTCCGCGCGGCGTGGACCGACCTGGTCGAGCAGGAGATCGTGCAGGGCGGTTCGACGATCACGCAGCAGCTCGTGAAGAACGTCTACGCGGGTCAGTACGAGGAGGATCCCGAGACCGGCGTCGAGACCTACGTCATCCCGCCACGGACGTTGGGCCAGAAGGTTCGCGAGAGCCTGCTGGCGATCAAGGTCGAGCGCGAGTTCACCAAGGACCAGATCCTCGCCAAGTACCTCAACACCGTCTACTTCGGTCGGGGTGCGTACGGCGTCCAGGCCGCGGCGCAGACGTTCTTCCAAAAGGACGCGTCCCAGCTCACCGTGAACGAGTCGGCGCTCCTCGCGGCGATGATCCAGAGCCCCTCGTACTACGACCCCGAGGAGCAGGAGACCGCGGCTCTCGAACGGCGGAACTACGTCCTCGAGCGGATGGCGGCCGAGGGCTACCTCTCGTCCGAGCTCGCGGCGCGGCTCGCCGCCAAGGACATCAAGGTGGACCCGATCGAGGTCGGCCTGAACTTCCCCGCCAAGCTCGGGTACTTCCTCGACTACACGCGGCGGGAGCTGATCGACGTCTATGGTGAGGGGCCGGTCTTCAGCGGCGGGCTGCAGGTGACGACCACGCTCGACTCGGAGATGCAGGCGTACGCCGAGGAGGCCGTCGCGAACCGCCTGAACGACCCCGGCGGCCCCGCGGCAGCGCTGGTGGCGATCGATCCGCGGGACGGGGCGGTCCGCGCGATGTACGGGGGGAAGAACTTCGCTACGTCGAAGGTGAACCTCGCGACCGGCGACGGCGGCTCGGGGCGGCAGGCAGGGTCGGCGTTCAAGCCGTTCACGCTCGCCGCGGCGATGGAGCAGGGTTACTCGCTCGACTCCCAGTGGTACGGCCCGTCTCCGATCACGATCCAGGATCCCGAGTGCTACACGGACGGAGCACCGTGGGAGCTCTCGAACGCGAGCGACTCGGAGAGCGGGACGTTCACGCTGCTCTCGGCGACCACGCACTCGGTGAACACGGTGTACGCGCAGGTCGCGTCCGCGGTCACCCCGAAGGCGATCGTCGACGTCGCGGGCCGGATGGGGATCAGGTCCCCGCTCGAGCCCGTGTGCTCGATCACGCTCGGGACACAGGCCGTCACGCCGCTCGAGATGACGAACGCCTACGCGACGCTCGCGGCTCGCGGGTGGCGGCACCGGGCCTCGCCGCTGGAGCGGGTCGACACCGCCGACGGCGAGACCGACCTCCAGATCGGCGGGCGCGGCAAGCTGGTCCTGCGGCAGAACGACGCCGACCTCATCACGTACGCGCTCGAGACGGTGATCGAGAGCGGCACCGGCACCGCCGCCGCCATCGGGCGTCCCGCCGCGGGCAAGACCGGCACCGCGCAGGAGTACTGGGACGCGTGGTTCTGCGGCTACGTCCCGCAGCTCGTGACCTGCGTGTGGGTGGGCTACCCGCAGGGCGAGATCCCGCTCGAGGACGTCGAGGGTTTCTCGGCCGTGTACGGCGGCACGATTCCGGCGCTCATCTGGCACGACTTCATGTCGCAGGCGACGGCCGCCATGCGGATCAAGGACTTCGCCGACCCATCCTTCGAGGGCTACACGCTCGACGCGCCGAGCCCGCCGCCGCCTCCCGCGCCGTCGGTCGCGCCGTCGCCCAAGCCGAGCCCGTCGCCCGACCCCGAGCCCGAGCCGAGCCCGTCGCCGTCGCCGTCGCCCGAGCCGACCCCGCCGCCGAGCCCGAGCCCCGAGCCGAGCCCGCCGCCCGAGCCGAGCCCGTCGTCCCCGGCGGCGCTCCCGGATCGCATCGAGCGGCTCGACTCGAGCTGACGGGTCGGCCCGGTAGGCCGGCTCGGTGACGCCGCGTTCGTCCGTTCGGGTGCGTCCTCGCCCATCCGGTCCGGGGTCTCCTCGCTCGCCGAGAACTCGCGGGCGGCGGGGACGGCCCCCAGCGGCAGCGAGGCGACGACCGTCGTGCCTCGGCCGGGCGTCGAGTGCACCATGAACATCCCGTTCGCGAGCTCGACCCGTTCGCGCATCGAGGCGAGACCCACCCGCCCGCTCTGCAGGTACTCGCGGGCCTTGCCGGAGTCGAACCCCTGACCGTCGTCGGTCACCTCGACGCGCAGCTGACCGCCCGTCGTCTCCACCGCGACGCTCACCGAGACCGGGCCCGCGTGCTTGACGGAGTTCGAGAGCGCCTCCTGGACGACGCGGTAGGCCAAGGTCTCGAGGTCCTGCGGGATCTCGACGCTCGCATGGCCCGAGAACTCGGTCCGGACCTGGTTGTCGCGTCCGAACCGGTCGACCGTCTCGCGGAGCGCCGGGATCAGACCCCGCTCCTCCAGGAGCGGCGGGCGCAGCCCGGACATCAGCCGGCGGAGGTTGTCGGCCTCCTCCGAGAGCTCGGCGCGGACCTTGGCGAGGATGCCGAGACCCTCGTCGAGATCACCGGCCTTCAGCATCAGGAGCACGGCCTCGAGCGACAGCGACGCGGCCGAGACGCCCTGCACCGGACCGTCGTGCAGGTCCCTCGCGATGCGGTTGCGTTCGCTCTCGATCGCCGCGTTGGTCCGGCGCATGAGGCGCGTCCTGTCCTCGTCGCGGTCCTGGAGGAACTTGAACAACGACCGGATCGTCTGGTCGGCGACGCGAGCGGCGGTCACGTCGCGGACGAGCAGCAGCCGCCGCGGCGGGTCGCCGGGGACCTCCGAGGTCCGCGATTCGAGGTAGATCGCGTGGCCTTCGCGTTCGAGCGTCCCCTGGCCGCTCGCGGGCAGCGAGGCGAAGTGCTGATCGGCCTGGACCGACGCGGCGATCGCGGTCCAGGGCTGGCCTTCGACGAGCGAGTGGGGGAGCTCGATCATGTGGCAGAAGGCGCCGTTCGCGCGGACGATCACGTCGTTGGGGTCGAGCTCGACGATGCCGTCGACCGCGGACTCGAAGACGGTGCGCAGGCGCTCCTCGGACTCGCGCAGGGTCTCGTTCGCGCGCTGGAGCCGGGCGAGCGCCGTGTCGGTCTCGCGGAGAGCGGTCTCCTTCTGGTCGAGCGCCTCGTGTACGGCTCGCTGCGACTGCGTTCCGCGCACCTGGTTGACGAGGATCCGAAGCGCGATCGCGGCGGCGAGCACACCGATCAGCAACGAGCCCTGGCCGGGATCGATCTGGTCCGTGCTCTCGGAGACGGCGACGAGGCCGAGGGCGCCGCTCGTCGCAGCGACCGAGAGCGTCGTCAGCACGGCCTTGCCGTACCGGGCGGGGTCCTTGCGCCGATCGGTCACCTTGCGGGGGATGACGCTGACGAGCGCGGCGATGAAGAGCGAGCCGAGCGCGATCGGCAGGTCGACATCGGGCCGCCCGACCTCGAACGCCCCGAAGAGCCACAGGTTCGCGAAGGCGATGACGCCCACGCACATCGCGCTGACCGCGACGAACATCCCCAGGTGCCCGACGTTCGGCCTCGCGAGCGCCAGTGCGCCGTAGGCCGAGAACCCGGATGCCACGATCAGCGCGAACTCGGCCGTTGACGCGGCAGGCCCCGTAGCCGAGGCGGGGCGAAGGTACAGGAACAGCATCGTGCCGATCGCAGCGCTGAGCAGCGCCACGTCCGCCGCGATCTCGCGACGGTCCTCCCGGGCGACGTGCTCGCGGAACTCGATCGCCACGGCGATCAGGAACAGCAACCCCACCACCAGGAACGCGAGGTCGTAGAGGCCGAGAGCGGGGGGTTCGGGCCCGGGCACCTCGTTGATCAGGAACGTCCCGCTCACGACCGCGATCGCGAGGATCCCGAGGCCGAGCCACGGGGCGCTCCGCCAGGCGTCCTCCCGCCTGCTCCGGAGCAAGATCACGACCGCGGACAACAGACACGAGCCGGCGACGATCGGGAATCGCATGCCGTCGAATGCATCGGAACGATCGCTCGACGCCGCGTACGCGAAAGCAACACCGCCGCCCGCAACGAGGAGGACGAAGGGCGCGAACCATGGAGCCCTGCGTTGTGTCTGCGTCGACATCGTTCGAGCCACCATGATGGCGTAGGCGGGCCCGCGTCTCCATCACCCGACCGGGGTCACCTGGAGGACCGGCCCTAGGTCGTACGGCGGGTGAGGACGTAGTTCTTCCTGACTAGGCCGCGCCCAACTCCCAGGGGGCCGTGCCTCCGGCTACTCGATCAGGCGGCGCCGGAGCGCCTCGGCGACGGCCGCCGTGCGATCCGAGGCCCCGAGCTTCTCGAAGATGTGCTCGAGGTGCGTCTTCACGGTGTCCGGGGAGATGTACAGTCGCTCGGCGATATCCCGATTGGTGTGACCGAACGCGAGGAGCTGCAGGACCTCGATCTCTCGGGCGGTCAGGGTCTCGGCCCGCCGGTCGCGCTCCTTGGCCTGGGAGAGCTCTTCGGCGAGCGCCACGACGAGCTGCGGGTCGATCACCATGTTCCCGCCGGCGACCAGGCGGACGGTCTGGATCAGGTGCTCGGCGTCGCGCGCCTTCAGCACGTAGCCGCGGGCGCCGCTGCGCACGGCCTCGACCACGAACTGCCGGTCGTCGTAGGCGGTGAGCATGATCACACCGGTCTTTGGGTGGGTCTCGCGGATCTTCCGAGCGGCCTCGAGACCGTCCATCTCGGGCATCCGGATGTCCACGAGGGCGATGTCCGGCTCTTCCTTCGCGACGAGATCGACAAGCTCCTGCCCGTTCGCGGCCTCGCCGACGACCTCGATGCCCTCGGCCATGTCCAGGTACCTGCGGAGGCCCTGTCGCACGAGCGAGTGGTCGTCGGCGATCGCTACCCGAATCGTCACGCTGGTCCCCCTCCGGACGCTCGACGGTGCGGGCCCATCCTATAGATGGCGGCCAGGACGAGCCAGAAGAAGACGTGTCAGAAGATGTAGTACCAATTCACCGTGAGCACCGAGCAGATCCCGAGGCCAACGGCCGCAACGGCCAAGGCCGCGGCCCGGGGGACGCGGAGCCGCTCGAGGCCGAGCGCCAGGCCCCAGAAGGCCGGGAACAGGGGGAGGACGAACCGGGGCATCGACATCAGCGGCCGGCCCTCGAACACGAAGGTGAGCGGGATCGCCAGGCTGCACCAGAGGTAGACGCCGTAGGAAGGTCGCAGTCGCACCACCGCGTAGACGGAGGCGGCGAGCATCGGCACCACGATCAGCCAGTCGATCAGCCAATAGCCGCCGTTGACGTCGTCGATGTAGCGGAAGGCGTCGCGCGTGCCGTTCCACAGCGTCGACCATGGCCACGAGAAGGTGCGCTCCCAGTTCGCCTGGAACCTGACCGGCGCGAGCCACTCGCCCTCCCGCACCCACCAGAACGCGAGGTACGCGAGGAGCCCGCAGCCGGGGGCGGCCGCCGCGAGCAAGCCCGGCCATGCGGGGCCCCGCCGCTCACCCCGCTGGTGGAGGGCCTCGATCAGCAGCGCCGGGGCGAGCACGACGCCGATGCTGCGCGTGAGCGCGGCGAGCGCTCCCGCGGCGCCGGCCACCACCCATCTCCTCCGCCGAGCCCCCCAGAACGACGTCACGGACAGGAGGAAGAACAGGGACTCGCTGTACGGCATGAGGAAGAAATGGGCCGTCGGGAACAGGCACATCAGGAGCACGGTGGTCCGCGCGGCGCGTTCGGAGAGCTCGGACGTGGTGAGGAGGTAGGTGACGACCAGCCCGCCCCAGAAGGCGGCGTTCGACACGATCGTCGCCGCGGCGAGCGGGTGTCCACCCAGCACGAACGAGAGCCCGCGGATCGCGAGCGGGTAGAGCGGGAAGAAGGCGGCGCTCCCGTCGCCGAGGCGATAGCCGCCCTCGGCGATCCGCAGGTACCACAGCGCGTCGAACCGCTCCCAGGCCGTGAACGCGTTCTGCCATCCGAGATCGACGGGTTGGGCGGGCCAGCCCGGCACGCCGACGGCGCCGAGGGGAGGGAACAGCGTGACGCCCACCACCCCGATCACGAACATCGCGACGCGGAGCCCGACGAACGCGAGGAGACAGAACCGGATCGCTCGCAGGATGCGTTCGCGAGCCTCGGCCGGGTCGGCGGCGAGTGCGCCGGCCGGCTCGGGCTGCCGTCCTCATGTCCTCACGCGGGGACGGGCGCCCGGGCCTCGTCCTCGATCGGCGCCGTCGGTTCGAGTTCGGGCGGTGGTTCGCGCCGGCGGATCCACGCGACCACGCAGACGACGAGCACCAACGCTCGGACGAAGATCGCCGCCTCGAAGGCGCCGAGCGGGCTGCCGGCGAAGCCGTTGTGCCGCTCGTCGAGAAGGCCGAACCACGAGAAACGCGTCACGAAGACGGCGATATCCGCCGCCTCGAACGCGATGAAGAGCCGAAGGTTGGGCAGCGCGAGGGCGAACCACGGCAGGAGCCAGACGCTGTACTGGGGCGAGTACACCTTGTTGGTCAGGAGGAAGAGGACGAGGATCGGGAACCCGAGCGTCCAGCGTGGGAAGCCGGGTTGGCGTCTGCCCTTGATGGCCCACACGATCGCCACCCACCCGAGGAACAGCACGAGGGAACCGATGTTGACCAGTCGCGTGTTCGTGCACCCCAAGCCGGTCGCCTGCTCGCACACGAGGAACCACAGGCTGTCCCAGTCGGCCGGCCTCGAGGAGTTGTAGCTGAAGAACTCCAACCACCCGGTCGTTCCGGCCAGCGCGAACGGGAGGTTGAGAGCGATCCAGGTCCCGGCGGCGGCCCAGATCAGGTGGATCCCGCGGTCCGGTTCGCGGCCGCGGAAGCGACCCACGACGAACGGGATGATCAACAGCGCCGGGTACAGCTTCGCCGCCGCGCCGAGTCCCAACAGGATCCCCGACGTGACGTCTCGTCGGCGGATGTACGCAACGGTCCCGCCCGTGGCGAGCGCGACCGCGAGGAGATCGAAGTTCAGCGTTGCGTAGATCGCGAGCGTCGGCGCCAGCGCGAAGTACAGGGCCCGGCGTCCACCGACCACGGTGTACAGGCCGTAGGCGGTCCACAGCGCGGCGAGCCACAACAGGATCGCGTTCGCGTAGAAGAACCGAGTGTTCTCAGGGCCCGGCCACCGAAGCGGTGAAGCGCATCATCCAGATCGTCAGGACCGGGTACTCGTCGCACGTGCCATCCGTCTCTGCGCATGGGTCGAGGTACGGCAGGCGATCGCCGTAGAGCTGCTCGTTCCCGAAGAGCGGGATGATGTCCGTGTGGCACAGCCAGGTGTACGGCCGGCCGTCGCTCCAATCGCCGTGCGCACACGGCGCCTTGATCGCGTGACCGATCGCGAGGGTTCCGGCGACGCAGAGGAACACCACGCCGATCCCGATGGCGCGCTTGGAGGCAGGCACCGCGTGATTATCCTGGCCTCCGCTCGGTTCCGTCGGAGGCAGTCGGTGAGATCGCGAAGGGCGCATGACCCTTCGGGAGGGGTCAGGCAGGGACCTTCGCCGCGACCGGCTCGGCCTCGATCGGCGTCGCCTGCGACGGGGCTTCCCTTTGAGCCCGGATCCATCCGATCACACACAGGACCAGGATCGCCGCCCGGATCCCCACCGCGATCTGGAACACCCCGAGTGGTAGACCCGCGAACCCGTCGTCGATGCCGACGTACGTGCCGAACCAGGAGAAGCGCGTGACGAACACCGCGACGTCCGCGATCTCGAACGCGACGAACCACCCGAGCTGCGGGAACGCGAGCGCGAACCACGGGAGCAGCCACAGGCTGAACTGCGGCGAGTACACCTTGTTCGTGAGCAGGAACAGCACGAGGATCGGGAAGCCGAGGGTCCACCTCGGGAAGCCGGGGTCCCGCCTCGACTTGATCACCCATACGAACGCCACCCACGCGACGAACATCACGAGCGACGCCAGGTTGATCAGTTGCGTGTTCGTGCACGTCTGTCCGGTCGTCGCGTTCGCACGCGATGTACCAGAGGCTGTCCCAGTCCGCGACCCGTGCGGCGTTGTACCGGAAGAACTCCCACCACCCCCCCGGCGCCGCGAGGGCGAAGGGGAGGTTCACCGCGATCCACGTTCCCGCCGCGGCCCACGCGAGCCTGATCCCTCGATCGGGCTCCTTCCCGCGGAAGCGACCCGCCACGAACGCGACAACGAGCAGCATCGGGAACACCTTGGCGGCCGCCCCGAGCCCGAGGAGCACGCCCGACCACGCGTCCCTGCGACGCAGGTACGCGAGCGTGCCCCCCGTCGCGAACGCGATCGCGAGCAGGTCCCAGTTCATCGTCGCGTACAGCGCGAGCGTCGGCGCGAGCACGAAATACAGGACGCGGTTGCCGGCGATCAGGTACAGGCAGAGCGCGACGACGAACGCGGCGATCCACATCATCACCGAGCTCGAGTAGAAGTAATCGGCGATGTTCGGCCCCGAGATCCACGCCGACACCCGCATCGTCCACATCGTGAGCACCGGGTACTCGTCGCACTGGCCCGAGGATCCCTCGCACGGGTCGAGGAAGGGGAGGCGGCCGCCGCGCAGCTGCTCGGTGCCGAGCTGATGGACGAGGTCCGAGTAGCACAGGCGCGCGTATTGCCGGTTGTCCCCCCATTCGCCGGAGGCGCACGGGGCCTTGACGGCATGTCCGAGCACCAGGGTGCCCGCGAGCAGGATGAACACGGTCCCGAGCGCGATCCGTCGAGAGGCGTTCGGCATCCGGCTGATTATCTCCGGGCGACCGGCGCCTCGCGTTCATGGATGGCGGGCCCGGAAAAGGTGGCGGGGCCGCCGAGGGGGTGGCGGCCCCGCCATCACGTCCGGCGGATCCGGGGTGCGGCTTCGCCGGTGGGGGACGCCTCGTGGGCGTCCGCCCGTTCGTGCCGTGTCCCCGTAGGTTTCGGCACGACGGGGGGCGGGCCTGAGCGTCCTACGGGAGGAACTTCGGACGGTCGCGTCCGGGGTTCGTCAGGACGTGGGTGGCGGGACGTCGACGACGCGACCGACCTCGACGCCGAAGTTCCAGACGTCGATGCCCGGCGGCTCGACCCCGAGCGAGGTGAGGGTGGTGCAGATCTGGCTGCGATGGTCGGTCCCGTGATGGAGCGCCTGCGCCAACCGGATGCCGATCGGGGCGTCCCGCTCGTACCCGTCGTCCTCGTCGACGTCCTTCAGGACCGCGTCCGGATCGGGGTCCTGCGCCAGGAGCGCGGACCAGGCCTCGCCGTCGCGCTCCATCGCGGTCCTGAGCTCCGGGAGATCCATCAGGTCCTCCTCGATGCGGCGCGCGCGGTCACCGGTGATGTCGAACAGGTACCAGGAGTCCGACCCGACGACGTGGCGCTGTGTGTCGAGGATCGTGCCGTAGGTCCCGGGGACGGCTCTCTCCAGCTCGCTCGGGCTGAGCGTGAGGCACGTGTCGATCAGCCGCAGCGTCGCCCACACGTGGTGCTCGAACGCGTCCTCCAGCAAGGTCCTGCTCATGCGGGCACGGTAACAAAACGCCCGTCGCGCGCTGTGCTCGTTCCGACTGCTCAGAGATCGAAGCGCCAGTCGTTGCACCGCACGAAGCCCCCCTGGCGGGCCGGGAAGTCGATCTCCTCGACCAACGTGAAGCCGAGCTTGCGGCAGATCGCGTTCGACGGTCCGTTGTCGATCTTCGGGAAGGCGTGCACGAACCGGAGCTGCTGGTCCTCGCGCGCCTTGTCGAGGAGCTGGGCGGTCGCGGAGCCCGCGATGCCGCGTCCCTGGAAGCTCGGAAGCACGGCCCACCCGATCTCCAAGACCGGCTGGTCGTGCCAGGTCCGCTCCCAATACCCGACCCACCCGATACCCTCGCCGCCGACCTCGACGACGATCTTGTACTGCCGGGAGTCTTCCTCCTCGTACCGCGATTGCCGTTCGACGACCTTCTCCGGGGTCTCGGGACCCCCGACGTGCTCCGTCATCTGCGGGTCGTTGAGCTTCATGAGGAGCGGAAGGTCCTCCGTGCCCCACGGCTCGATACGCGCGACGGGCCGGTCGAACGCGTCGGTCTGATCGGTCACGCTAGCCAGCGTAACCTCCGCCGCGCGTCGCCCCGCCACGTGATCGCCGAACCAGGGATTCGCGTTCCCGCCCGGTCCATGGGAGACCTTCGCTAGACTGCTGCGATGACGACGCTGCTCCTGTTCCATCACGCGCTCGGGCAGACGACCGGGTTCCTCGCCTTCGCCGAGGAGCTGCGGGAGGCCGGCCACACGGTGCACGCGCCCGATCTCTTCGACGGCAAGACGTTCGGGGATATCGACGAGGGTGTCGCCAACGCCAAGCAGGTCGGCTTCGGCGAGATCATCCGCCGCGGTTCGGCGGCCGCGGAGGAGCTGCCGGCCGACATCGTCTATGCGGGCTTCTCCCTCGGGGGCATGCCCGCGCAGTCCCTGGCCCAGACGCGGCCGGGTGCGCGAGGGGCGCTGTTCTTCCACTCCGCCCTGCCGCCCTCCGAGTTCGACAGCCCGTGGCCCGAGGGCGTGCCGCTCCAGATCCACATGATGGATGCCGACCCGTGGGCCGAGGAGGACCTGCCCGCCGCCGAGGCGTTGGTCCAGGAGGTCGAGGACGCGGAGCTGTTCCTGTACCCGGGTTCGGGCCACCTGTTCGCCGACCCGAGCGTGGACGATTACGACGAGAAGGCTGCCGGTCTGCTCAAGGAGCGCACGCTCGCCTTCCTCGATCGGGTCGGCTAGCCGCCAGATCCAGATCCGGGATGACCCGTTGGATGTGACCCGAGCCGAGGGCGACACCCAACTTGCCGGCGTAGGCGGATGGCCGGGCGCGACGTCGCTAGCGCAGCGCGTCGATCGACGCTGTCGCGACGACCCCTTCGACGTTGCGCGCCAGTTCCGCGTCCAGGGTCACGAACGCGTCCGCCTGCAGCTGAGTGAGCGCAACGATACTCGGCGGTGTAGGTCTCGGCCCATCCCATGCGCTCCGCTGCCTCCCACGCCCGACGCCGGAGTACGGCATCGCCGAGGAGCCGGATCGGCATCCGCCAGACGTGCTCGAGGCGGTCGCGGGCGACGTCCGCGGCGAGCTCGCCGCGGTGGACGGCCTCGTGCAGGACTGACAGCGTCTGGGATCGCAAGAGGGTGGGTGCGAGGAGCTCGTGATCGCTCGAGACTTCGATCCCCTCGCTCGCCAGGTAGAGGACGGCGCCAGCATCGACGACGAACCGAGTCATCGAGTACCTCCGATCGGGTGGAGAAGCGCGACGACGCTACCATCGCGCCCGTTTCAGGGGAACGCCAACACCATGGCGCTCGAGGTCTGGTCGTGACTAGCATCGCCACTGCACCTTCTTGCCGAGGAGGCGGTCATCCCACCGTCCAAAGCGTTCGATCCAGCCGAGTTCAAACAGAACATCAGGGCGGAGTGGCGATCCGCCGCTGCGGGCTGGCGCAAGTGGCTCCACGTGGTCGAGGCCGAGGAGGGCGGGCAGCGGCACAGCGCCAAGCTGGTCGAGTTGGCAGAGCTGCAGCCGGGCGCATCCGTGCTCGACGTAGGCGGCGGGTACGGAGAACCGAGCCTCACCGCCGCGCGAACGATCGGACCCGAGGGGCGGGTGGTCTGCACCGACATCTCACCGGAGATGCTTGCCTTGGCCCGGGAGCGCGCGGCCGACGCTGACCTCATCAACGTCGAGTTCGTTGCCCGCGACGCCGAAGAGCTCGAGTTCGACGATGAGAGCTTCGACGCGGTGCTCAGCCGCGCTACCCTCATGTTCCTGCCGGACGTCGCGGGTACGTTGAAGCGCCTCCACGGATTCCTCAGGTTCGGAGGTCGGCTTGCGGCAACCGTGTGGGGGCCGCAACCGGTCGTGCAGTTCTCGGCCGCCTTCCCCGTCATCGCCCAGGAACTCGCCCTGCCGCCTCCGCCGCCGGGGCGCCCGGGTGCGTTCGCGCTCAGCGATCCCGATCGGCTTGCCGAACTCGCGGCCCAGGCCGGGTTCCGAGATGTTGAGACCGGCACGGTGTCGGTCATCTTCGAGACCGAGTCGCCCGAGCAGTACACCGAGTTCATCCGTGACGTCGCCCCCCAGTTGACCACCCTCCTAGGCGATCAGCCGACCGCCGTGCAGGAGCGTGTCTGGAAGAAAGTCACTGACGCCTACGGTCGATTCCAGGGCGCCGACGGGCGCGTGCACACCGAGAACCAAGCCATCTGGTTCAAGGGTCGTAAGTAAGACCGTCGGGTCGCGTCCCTTGGACACCGATAGGCACCCAAGACCGCTGGGCGCGTGTGAGGCCGCCGTCACCATCTCGATCCGCGGACAACAGTCCGTATTGCGTAGACCTGGGTCTAGGTGGCGATCCGCAGCGAGCGTCGTTCAGGCGCGGTCGCGGAGAGCTCGCTCCAACTCGTCGAGGTGCTCACCTCGGTGCTCGCCGCGGGCTGGGGAGATGGGACTATCCGGGTCGAGCGGAGCCATCCGGTCCAGGGGCAGCTCGGCTACGCGTGCGTCTGTCTCCTCCGCGATCCGCAGGGCGAGTTCGGCTGCCGCCCTCGGTGCGATGGCATGGATGATCGGGCGGGTCGAATCGGTGAGCCAGTCACCCTCCGGCTCGGCGTCCGACGGGACCCACGGCTCCCCACGATCGATCTTGTCGGCGAAGACGAGCACCCGGTTGTCCCAGTACGCCATGTGACCCAGCACGCCCGCGACCGTCCAGTACTCGTTGGCCGGCGCTGCGAGGGCATCGTCGTCCACCCTGTTGATGAACTCCCGGAGGCGCTCGCGCTCGCGGTCGTTGACCTGGATGTACGGGCGATCGTCCGTCACCACTGCGTCCTACCCACGGTGGAAGCTCTCAATCGAGAAATCCTCGGCAACGACATCATCTCCCCGCCTGTACCACTTTCGGCCCCCTGCCTCTTCCTTCCCCATCAGTGGAACGATCGGTTCCTCCCCCGAAGAGCGGGTCGTTCACCTTCTCGATCCGCGGACATCGTTCCCTAATCTATCCGTACACCGGAGCGAAGGCCTCACGCGCCGGGAGACCGTCGCCGAGCGCTATGCGGTCCTGCTCCCCGGCCTCGACGAGCTCCGATCACGCGGCGTCCCGGTACCGGAGTACCCGCACGTCATCGCCGTCGACGGCTGGACGCTGTCGGCGCAGCAGGTCCTGCCGGGTACGTCGGTACGCAACCCGTCTCCGGCGATGGTCGAGCAGGTGGTCGAGTGCGTCGCCGCCATGGCCGGTGTCGCCTGTCCGCTGCCGGCCCCGGACCTGCGCCCCTGGGGTGCGTCCGTCGTGCACACGCTCACCGTCGGCGTGGACGGGTGGGCGATGCACGAGCCGCTGCGCACCGGGGGTCGTCGCAGCGCGGCGGTGCTCGACCGCGTGGAGGCCGTCGGCGCCGACGCCGACCCGGCGTGGTTCCCGACCGACGGGCTCGTGCACCTGGACCTGCACACCGACAACATCCTCGCCGGCGACGACGGCACCCTCACCGGGATCATCGACTGGGAGGGCGCGTGCGCCGGCGATCCCCGCTTCGATCTCGTCAGGTTGGGCGCGTGCGCAATTTGCCAACTACGGCCTATCCACCCTCTCGATCCGCCGATTGTGTGTCTTGTCCGTAGACGCTTAGAAGCCCGGAAAACAACGGTTCAAGGGTCTCCTGCACGTCGCAGCGATGAGTTTCGGCGGCTTGATCAGTCAACTAGTGGCATCGAGACCAATCGGAGGTGTGGGCGTGCAAAGACTGTCGACCAGGCGCGAGGCATGCGGCCGCCGCGCGCAGCAGGAGCCGGTAAAGGAGGTCATCATGACTCACATATCAACCACCACCGCGGCGGTCGGTACACGATGAACGCCCCCGCCTCGATCACCATCACGCCAGTCCGCGTTGCCGACCTGCTCGCCGAGGGCGAGCGGATGCCGGTCTACGTGCACGTCATCGACCATCCCGATGCGCGCGTGCTGGTCGACACCGGCATGACGGAGCTGCACCCGGCGGTGGCCGACCTCGATCCCCGCCTCCGTCCACTGAGCAAGCAGGACTTCGACCTCGCCGGCATCGACATCGTCGTCAACACACACCTGCACTTCGACCACTGCGGCGGCAACCACCTCTTCGCCGGCAGGCCGATCTACGTCCAGCGTCGGGAGCTCGACGACGCGCGCAGCGAGGACGACTACACCATTCGCGAGTGGGTCGAGGCGCCCGGCGTGCGGTACGTGCCGGTCGACGGCGAGCTCGAGCTGCTTCCCGGGCTCCGGCTCGTCCCGGCGCCGGGCCACACACGCGGCACGCAGGTGGTCGTCATCGAGACTGGCGGGCGTCCGGTCGTCGTCGGCGGCGACGTGGCGGTTTGGTTCGGCGAGCTCGACGAGCCGCACACCGAAGGCCAGCTGCGGGTGCGCGCGCTCGACCCCGAGCTGGTCTGGCTCGCGCACGAGCACGAGCCGTGGCGACCCCGCACCGCCTAGGGCATCACGCTGGCGCTCTCTGGGCTTCCCGGGTTCCGCGCCCATCATTCCCGTCTCCTCCGACAAGACTCCTAGCTCGAAGCGATCCACCGACTCTACCGATCGTCGACTATCGCCCTATCCGTGAGGGGTCGGCGGACGAGCCGGCTAGCGCGCCACGCGGTAGCGAAGGTAGACGACTTTCGAGCTGAAGGTGCGGGTCTCGACGAGTTCGAGATCCACCCGGCGCTCGTGCTGGGGAAAGAACGGACTGCCACCGCCGACCAGCACCGGGTAGACCATGGCCCGGTACTCGTCGATCAGACCCAGCGCGGCCGCCTCGGCGGCGAGCGTCGCGCCGCCGATCGCGATGTCGCCCTCCCCCGGCTCGGCCCGCAACCGCTCGATCTCCTCCGCCAGGCCGCCGGAGGCCAGCCGGGCATTGCCCTGCACCGCCGACAGCGTGGTGGAGAACACCACCTTGGGCAGCGGCTTCCAAAGCGCGGCCCACTCGAGCTCCGAGACGTCGAGCGATCGATCCTGGTCTGCGGTCTCCCAGTACAGCATCGTCTCGTACAGCCGTCGTCCCAACAGATGGACGCCGACCTCTCGGATCTCGTCGATCCAGAAGCGAAAGACCTCCTCGTCGAGGCGCCGACCAGTCGAAGCCGCCGTCCGGCCCGACGATGTAGCCGTCAAGTGAGACGTTCATCGAATAGGTCACGCTGCGCATCAGAAGTCCTCCTCGGTAACGGGTTCGACACTACGACCGCCGGACGCCGCAGGACTCATCGCGGCTCGCGGGATCCCCTGAACTAGCGACGACCGGCTGCCCACCCGGCCACCAGCGGGGGGAGCCGCGAGGCGTAAGGAGTGCGCGCGGACGCCCAGGCCCAGCGAGGGAGCCCCATCACGTGCAACACGGCCTCCTCCCCCTCAAACAGACCCCGCCCAAAGCGTTCGAGCCGCGGACAACGCTCCACGTAGATCGGGTTGGACGCAGGCCGCCTACGCCGGGGCTCGTGGACTCTAAGCACCTCCTCAGGAGGCCCCGCCCAACTTGTGGGGCGGCCTAGAGATACGGAAGATGCGCTCCGCTGGATGAGTACCTTCCCCTGCTCGAGACCCTGATGACGTTCGAGCCACCCGTGCACGTGTTCGGAGGGTTCGCTGAGGACGCATTGCTCCACGGAACCTCGGTCAGAACCCACCAGGACGTCGATGTCCTGGTGGGCCGGGAGGCTGACGCGCCGCCGCGGATCGCGGCATGATCCCGGAGACACCGATCGAGGGGGCGACATGAGCGAAACGATCGAATCGTCCCGCTTCCACGAGGTGGGATGGCGGGTCCTGGCGTACACCGAAGCCACGCACTTCCGGACCGGATCGCTCGCGGAGGGGGCGGCGCTGGCGGAGGCGATCTGCGAGGTCGCACGCACCGCGAGCCGGCAGCCGGACATCGATCTGCGGTCGAAGGGCGTGACGGTCCGACTCCAGCGCGATGAGAGCGGAGAGCTGACCGAGGCCGACCTCGCGCTCGCAGGTGCGATCTCGAGCAAGGCGAGCGAACTCGGCGCAACCGTCGACTTCACCGGCTTGCAGAGCTACCAGGTCGCGATCGACGCGCTCGTCATCCCCGACGTGCTGCCCTTCTGGGAGGCCGTCCTCGGGTACGAGCGCTTCGGCGACGCGCTGATCGACCCGCACTCCGAGGGGCCGACGTTCTGGTTCCAGCAGATGGACGCGCCGCGCCCGCAGCGCAACCGGATCCACATCGACCTCTACGTCCCCGAGGATCAGGCGAGGGCCCGCGTCGACGCGGCGATCGCCGCGGGTGGCCGCATCGTCTACGAGGACCGCGCGCCGTTGTGGTGGACCCTCGCCGATCCCGAGGGCAACGAGGTGGACGTCGCTTCCTGGCCGGACATGGACTGAGCGCTGCTCTACGAAAAGTCCACGCGCCGGAGCGCGTGAGGCCTGCTTCATCGTTTGCCGTGCGCGCTCTACGTGTAGGAGTGATCCTCGTCCGGGAACGTCCCGGCGGCGACGTCGGCGGCGAACGCGGTGGCCGCCTTCGCGATCTCGCCACGGAGGTTCACGTAGGCGCGCGCGAACTTCGGGACGCGCTCGGACAAGCCGAGAAGGTCGGGGGAGACGAGCACCTGGGCGTCCGTCCCCGGGCCCGCACCGATCCCGATCGTGGGGATGTGCAGGTTCTTCGTGAGCTCGGTGCCGAGCTCGGACGGCATGGCCTCGAGGACGATGGCGAACGCACCCGCCTTCTCGAGCGCGAGCGCCTGGTCCGTGACCCGAGCCGCCTCCTCGCCGCGGCCCTGGACCCTGTAGCCGCCCATCGCGTGCACCGACTGGGGGGTGAGGCCGACGTGCGCCATGACGGGGATCCCGAGCTCGACGAGCTTGTGCACGAGCTCGATCTGCGCCCCTTCGATCTTGACGGCGCGCGCGCCTCCCTCCTTCAGGAATCGGCCGGCGTTGCGGACACCCTCTTCGACGCTCACCTGGTAGGAGAGGAACGGCATGTCGCCGACGACGAGGGCGTTCGTCACCCCGCGCGCGACCGCGCGCGTGTGGTGGAGCATCTCCTCCATCGTGACGGGCAGGGTGTTCTCGTAGCCGAGGACGTTGTTGCCGACCGAGTCTCCGACGAGCAGGACGGGGATCCCGGCCTCGTCGAAGATCTTCGCGGTGGGGAAGTCGTAGGCCGTGAGCATCGCGAACCGTGTGCCCTCGGCCTTCCACGCTTGCAGGTCGCGGATGGTGACCGTCATCGCTCGCGCCTCCTTCGTGAGTGCACGGCAGCAGTCTCCGGAGTGTACCCGGCGACAGCCCATGACCTGCGTGGGTGTCATCGGCGGGTGCTAGGGTCGGCCGACCGAGTGAGCCGGTAGACTCTGGGGGCCACACATCCTGCTCCCTCTCGTGGGGGCCGTCCAGACCAGAGGAGGTGGAGAACTGAGGCAGTACGAAGGCATGCTCATCCTGCCCGCGGAGGCCGACGAGTCGGTCGTGTCCGGGGCACTGGACCGCATCACCCGCGTCATCGGCGAGGCGGGTGGCCAGGTCGGCAACGTCGATCGCTGGGGCCGCCGGCGTCTCGCGTTCGAGATCGAGCGGCAGGCCGAGGGCTACTACGTCGTGGTGGACTTCACGGCCGATCCCGAGGTCCTGACCGAGCTCGAGCGTTCGCTGCGGCTGGCGGACGAGGTCCTGCGGTTCAAGATCGTCGTGCGCGGCGAGGCCGCGTAACGAGAAGCGACTTCCCCCTCCCCGGTACGCCATCCGACGGGGAGCGGTCACGGAACGGAAGGTGATGGAGATGGCGAGCGAGAACCAGGTCACCATCGTGGGCAACCTCACGGACGACCCCGAGCTGCGCTACACGCCCAACGGGGCTGCGGTCGTGAAGTTCCGCGTGGCGGTCAACCGCCGCTACAAGGACGAGTCGGGCAACTGGAAGGACGGCGAGACGTCGTACTTCTCGGTCAATGCCTGGCGGAGCCTGGCCGAGAACTGCGCCGAGACCCTCACGCGGGGCACACGCGTGGTGCTGTCGGGCCGGCTGCAGATGCGCTCCTGGGAGACCCAGGAGGGCGACAAGCGCACGGTGGTCGAGATCGAGGCCGACGAGGTCGGTCCGAGCCTGCGTTGGGCGACCGCGAAGGTCGAGCGCCAGGGTCGTTCGGGCGGTTCGAGCGACTGGACGCCCGCCACGGTCGGCGCTCCCGCGGCAGACGAGGAGACACCACTGGATGCCCCCCAAAACTAAGAAGCGACCCGCGAAGCGGGAAAAGGACGACAAGGGCTGGCAGAAGAAGCAGAAGCGAAAGATCTGCATCTTCTGCAAGGACCGGATCGAGTACGTCGACTACAAGGACACCGCCACGCTGCGGCGTTTCGTGTCCGAGCGCGGCAAGATCCGTGCGCGCCGGGTCACGGGCAACTGCTCGCAGCACCAGCGCGACGTCGCGACCGCGGTCAAGAACGCTCGCGAGATGGCCCTGCTGCCGTACTCGACACGATGAAGATCATCCTGCAGAAGCCCGTCGACAAGCTCGGCGTCCCTGGGGACGTCGTGGACGTCGCCGACGGCTATGCGCGCAACTACCTGATGCCTCGTGGCCTCGCCGTGCAGGCGACCAAGGGCGGCGTCAAGCACGTCGAGAGCCTGAAGCGCGCTCACTCGACGCGCGTGAACGCCGAGAAGGCCGAGGCCGAGCAGGTGGCTCAGCGTCTCACCGCATCGCCGATCACCGTTGCCGCGCACGCCGGCGAGGAAGGCCGGCTGTTCGGCAGCGTCACGCCGAGCGATGTCGCCGAGGCCCTCGAGGCGCAGACCGGCGTTCGCGTCGACCGGCACGACGTCCACATGGACGAGCCGATCCGCTCGGTGGGCGCGCACGAGGTTCGCGTGCACCTGTTCGCCGAGGTCGATCCGGTGATCTCGGTCTTGGTGACGGCTTCGGAGGAGTAGGGGTCCGTACACCCGACCTCGGCGGATTGCGCTGAGGTCGGGGTTCGGTCCGGGCTGCTCGTCTTCGCCTACGCATTTGGTCCGTGCTCGCGGACGTTCGCGGGGCTTCGGCTTCGCTCGACGACGCCCTAGCCGAACCCTCCCCGCGTCTGCCATCCGGCCGTGAGATCCACCGTTTGGAACCTGTGGTCGGGCTACCCGGGTCGGGTCGGGTGGTCCGGTGATGCTGCGTCGCGGAGGGCGAACCAGAGGTAGGCGGTGACGGCGAGGATGCCGGCGCCGGCGATGAGGAAGACGGCGCGGGGCGAACTGAGGTCGAGGAGGGGACCGCCGGCGGCGTAGGCGAGGGTGCTCCCGCCGAACGCCGCGGTGGTGACGAGGCCGAAGACCCGCCCGAGCATCTCGCGCGGGACGGCCTGCTGGATCAGCGTGTCGGCGGCGATGTTCTCGAGGCCGTTGCCGAAACCACCCACCGCCTGTGCGAGGGCAGCGACCACGATCAGCGGGGCAAGGCCGGTGGCGACCGTGCCGAACCCGCTCGCGAGCCACGCGACGATGAGCAGCGTGGTCACCGCCACCGAGGTCCTGCGGATCGAGAGGCCGAGCGACGCGGAGATCATGCCGACGCCGAAGGCGGCCGACACCAGTCCGAAGGCGACGGGTCCGCCGCCGAGGGTCTCGCGCACGAGGAACACAAGCGCCACGTTGTCCACGGCGGCGAACGCGACGCCGAGGAACAGGACGATCAGGAATCTGCGGACGACGCGTGTCCGCCACGCGAAGGACAGACCTTCCCTCCCGACGGCGAGGAAGCCTGCTGGGGTTCCGGTCGACGTGGAACGCAGGGGCGGGAGGCCGACGAGCAGGAGTGCCGATACGGCGAACGACACCGCGTCGAACGCCAGGGCGCCGCGCACGCCGATCGCCGCGACGAGGGTTCCACCGAGGAGCGTCCCGAGGGCGACCTGCAGGTTCAGCGAGGTGCCCATCCAGGCGTTGGCCCGGAGGAGGTCGTCGCCCTCCACCAGCGCCGGAACCGCGCTCCTGCCGGCGGGGGCGAAGAGCGTGTCGAGGACCGCGGAGGCCGCGACCAGCGCGAGCAGCACGCCGAACGATGGCCGGGACCACGAGATGGTGGCGAAGATCGCGGCGTTCCCCACGTCGCACAGGACCATGAGCGTCCGCTGTTCGACGCGATCGGCCACGACTCCGGCGAGCGGCCCCAGGAAGCGGGGGAGGGAGCTCGCGAGCAAGAGCACCCCGACCGCGGTACCGGTGCCTTCGCTCTCCTGAACCAGGAGCACCAGCGCGACCAGCGCGATGCCGTCGCCGACGTGCGAGATCGTCCGCGCGAGCCACAGCCGGCGGAACGATCGTGAGGTCCTGAGCGGGTTGGGGCGCCCGCGTTCGCTCAAAGGCCGTCCCTCCCCGGCGCGTCCGGGTGCTGCGAGGCCGAGCGCGGGATCCTGAACAGCTGCACCGCCGCCGTGAACGGCAACGAGTCCTCGTTCGGACGCCCGAGCGCAAGTTCGTCGAGACGGTGCAAGAACACGTGGAGCGCCTCGATGGCGGCCGGGAGGTCCTCCGGACGGAGCTCGAGCTCCCGGATGCTGAAGGCGTCCCGCTCGGTGTCCAGCGGGTCCGGCTCCGCGGCCGCCGCGTCCAGGCGCCGTTGCAGCTCCGCCAGGTAGGCGTGGTGCACGGCCTGCCTCATGCCGAGGGGAGCTTCCGCGTCGTGGTCCACCCAGAGGGAATGCGGAACTTCGAACAGCACCTCGACGCCGCCGCGCTTGTGCCGCTCTCCCACGCGGCGTGCGATCCCCGCGCGCTCGAGGGCGCGCAGGTGGTACTGGGCGGACCCGAACCTGATCCGGAGCCGTCGACCGAGCTCGGAGGCCGAAAGCGTCTCCGTTCTGAGCAGATGCAGCATCCGGACGCGTGTGGGATGCGCGAGCGCCCGCATCGCCGCCAGGCCTCCGATCCGGACTGGTGGTGCGTCGTGGCCGGTCGGGGCCTCCGTCATCTTCTTGCACTCTACAAGAACCCTTGTGGAGTTGGCGATGGCTCGAGGCGGGTGACGCACGCCTCTGGACCGCATGGCAACCGGCGGAGGAGAATCACATGTGTGTCATTCGGATGTCGGTGACGAGCGGTACACACCTGTCCACAGGGTTTTCCCCCTGTGGAAGCCCAGGTGGGAGGGACAGTGACAAGGAATCTTCAGGCACGACCAGCGGATCGGGTTTCCCACGGGGTTTTCCGCTGGGAGCGGAGGCTCCACCGGTCTAGCGTTGCCCGCCGGTTCCATCGGCGATCGAGGGGGGAGCGGGGTTGGTGAGGGCAGCGGACGACGTCCGGCGGATCAGGCCGGAGCGGGTGCCCCCGCACAACCTCGAGGCCGAGGAGTCCGTCCTCGGCTCGATGATGCTGTCGGCCGACGCGATCGCCGACGTCATCGAGATCGTCCGCCCGAACGACTTCTACCGGACCGCCAACGCGAAGATCTTCGACACCCTCCGCGAGGTCTACGGTCGGGGCGACCCCGTCGACGCGATCACCGCGGTCGAGGAGCTGAAGCGGAGGGGGACGCTCGACGAGGTGGGCGGTCACCTCGCGATCTCGGACCTCGTCGACCGGGTGCCCACGCCGTCGTCCGCCGCCTCGTACGCGCGGATCGTCGCCGAGACCTCGCTGCTGCGCCGCCTGATCGGCGCGGCCGCCGACATCATGGACATGGCCTACTCCCCGCAGGAGGAGCCCGAGCAGGTCGCCGACGCGGCCGAGCAGCGCATCTACGAGGTCGCGCGTCACGGCGAGAAGGAACAGGTCGCCTCGCTGCACCAGCTCGTGGACGAGGCGATGACCGACCTCGAGCGGATCCAGAACCGAGAATCCGCGTTCGCCGGAGTGCCGACGGGGTTCCGCGACGTCGACTCGCTGCTCTCGGGCATGCAGTCGGGGAACCTGATCGTGATCGCGGCTCGACCCGGCGTCGGCAAGTCCTCGTTCGTCACCAACGTCGCGCGCAACGTCGCCGTCGACGCCGGATTGCCGGTGGCGATGTTCTCCCTCGAGATGTCGCGCTGGGAGATCGGCATGCGCTTGCTGTGCGGTGAGGCGCGGGTCCCCTGGGACAGCATCCGCAACAAGCGGGTCGGGGCCGAGGACTGGTCGCGGATCGCCCAGGCCGCCGACAGCCTGCACGAGGCCCCCCTGTTCATCGTCGACTCGGGCAACGTCACGCTCGTGGACATCCGTGCCAAGGCGCGAAGGCTGTCCGCTCGGCGAGCGGGGCTCGGGATGATCATCGTCGACTACCTCCAGCTGATGTCCCACACGCGGCGGGTCGACAACCGCCAGCAGGAGATCGCCGAGATCAGCCGCGGCCTGAAGATGCTCGCCAAGGAGCTGGAGATCCCCGTCATCGCCGTCTCCCAACTCAACCGCGACCCCGAACGCCGTCAGGACAAGCGACCCCAGCTGTCGGACCTGCGCGAGTCCGGCGCGATCGAACAGGACGCGGACGTCGTGATGTTCATCCACCGCGACGACTCCGATCCGGCCAAGAAAGGTCTCGCCGACCTGATCGTCTCCAAGCACCGAAACGGTCCGACCGACACCGTGCCCCTCACGTTCCTGCCGCACCTGACCCAGTTCCGCAACCACGCCATCGCCGTGTCGTGAGCGTCGACCGCCGCCGTGTCCGGGCGCTCGCTCGGCGGCTCGAGCGGCACTTCGGGGAGCTGCGTCCACCCCGAGCCTCGGATCCGCTGGACGAGCTGATCCTGACGGTCCAGTCCCAGCACACGAGCGACCTGAACGCCGAGCGCGCCTTCGGGCTCCTCCGAGGCCGATACCCGACCTGGGACGAGGTGGTGCGCGCGCCGACCGGCGAGCTCGCGGACACGATCCGGTCGGGTGGGCTCGCCAACACCAAGGCCGCCCGGATCCAGGCGATCCTGCGCGAGATCCACGTGCGCGAAGGCCGCTACGACCTATCGAGCCTTCGTGCGCGTTCGGATGCGGAGATCGCCGAGTACCTCTCGTCGCTCCCGGGCGTAGGACCGAAGACCGTCGCGGTCGTGATGGCGTTCGCGTTCGGGCGCGAGACGATCCCGGTGGACACCCACGTGCACCGCGTGGCGACGCGTCTCGGCCTGGTCCCGAAGACCTCGGCCGAGCGGGCGCAACGATTGCTCGAGGAGTTGGTGCCCGAGGAGCTCAAGACCCCGATGCACGTCGGGATGATCAGGCTCGGCCGGGAGATCTGCAAGGCGGGCCGGCCTCGATGCGAGGACTGCCCGCTGTTCGAGCTGTGCCCGACGGGGCCTGTCGTCCTGGGCGTCGGTCGGAGGAGCTAGCCGATCGGAGCGGGCGAGGGGAATCGAACCCCCGTTTCAAGCTTGGGAAGCTTGCGTTCTACCATTGAACCACGCCCGCACGTGCCGTCCGCCGCGAGCGGACGGCGCCTAGTCTAGCGACCGCTCGGGGGCCACGTTCGAACCACCTGCTAGCCTCCGAAGCCCCATGACGCAGCCGGGTCCGGATTTCTGGCCGCACGCGCTCTCCAAGATCTCGGCCGGGACCTCGCTCACGCGTGACGAAGCCGCGACGGCGATGCGGCTCGTGATGGCGGGGGAGGCGACGCCCGGACAGGTCGGCGGCCTCCTGATGGGCTTGCGGACCAAGGGCGAGACCGTCGAGGAGATCGAGGGGCTCGCGGCGACGATGCTCGAGTTCGCGAACCCGATCGACGCTCCGATGCCGGTCGTGGACACGTGCGGCACCGGGGGCGACCGGAGCGGAACGTTCAACATCTCGACGGTCGCCGCGATCGTGGTCGCGGGCGCCGGCGTCCCCGTCGCCAAGCACGGCAACCGCGCGGCCTCGTCGATCTGCGGTTCGGCAGACCTGCTGGAGGCGCTGGACGTGCGGATCGACCTCGACCGCGAGGGGGTCGAGCGCTGCCTGGGCGAGGCCGGCATCGCCTTCATCTTCGCTCCCGTGTTCCACCCGGCCATGGGTCACGCCGCCCCGGTACGCCGCGAGCTCCGCGTGCCGACCGTGTTCAACTTCCTGGGCCCCCTCACGAACCCGGCGCGACCGTTCGCGCAGGTCGTCGGCGTGTCCGATGAGCGGATGCTCCCGCTGCTGGCGGAGGTGCTCGCGCGTCGCGGGACGCGCGCCAGGCTCTTCCGGGCGCTGGACGGCCTCGACGAGCTCACGACCACCGGCCCGTCTCTCGTGTACGACGTGGAGGACGGCGGGCTGCGCGAGTCCGTGCTGGATCCCGCGGACGTCGGACTCCCGCGGTCGGACGTGATGCAGCTACGAGGCGGCGACCCCAAGACCTCGGCGGCGATCGCGACGGCCGTCCTGCGCGGCGAGCCCGGTCCGCGTCGCGACGTCGTGCTGCTCAACGCGGCGGCCGCGCTCGAGGTCTCCGGGAACGCGAGCTCGCTCGCCGAGGGGCTTTCGATGGCTGCCGCGTCGATCGATTCGGGAGCCGCCACCGACGCGCTCTCGCGTTGGGTGACGGCTTCGGGGAACGGGTAGCATCCGGCCCCGATGATCCTGTCGGACGTCGACATCCGCAAGGAGCTCGCGGCGGGCCGAATCGAGATCGACCCGTTCGACGACGCGTGCGTCCAGCCCTCCTCGGTCGACCTGCACGTCGACAGCCGGTTCCGTGTGTTCGCGAACTCGAGGTACCCGTACATCGACGTGCGCCGCGAGATGCCCGACCTGACCGAGGTGGTCGAGGTGGCCGAGGACGAGGCCTTCATCCTGCATCCGGGGGAGTTCGTCCTCGGCTCGACGATCGAGCGCGTACGTCTGCCCGACGACCTGGTCGCTCGCCTCGAGGGGAAGTCGAGCCTGGGTCGACTCGGGCTGCTGATCCATTCGACCGCCGGCTACGTCGATCCCGGCTGGGATGGGTTCCTGACGCTGGAGCTCTCGAACGTCGCGAACCTTCCGATCACGATCTACCCGCACATGAAGATCGGACAGATCTCGTTCTTCCGGCTCAGTACGCCAGCCGAGGTTCCGTACGGCTCGAAAGGGACCCGGAGCAAGTACCAGGGCCAGCGAGGACCGACCGCCAGTCGGTTCTTCGAGGAGTTCGAGGACGGCGAGCGCGGCTAGCTGCGCTTCTCCGCGTCCTCACAGGGTCGTCCTAGTGGCCGGACCCCATGGTTCGGCCTCCCGATTCCACCGGTTGCAGGCCGGGCCCGATGCCCATCGACACCGCGGCCATCGCGGCCTGCGTGCGGTTCGTGACGCTCAGCTTGCGGAAGATGGCAGCCAGGTGCGCCTTCACCGTCTTCTCCGACAGGAACAGGGCGCGCGAGATGTCGCGGTTGCTCCTGCCCTCGGCGAGCAGGGCCAAGATCTCGGTCTCGCGCTGCGTGAGCGATCCCGCGGTGCGCACGGACGGAGATCCGTCGGCGGCCGGCCCGCCCTCGATGGACTCGAACAGGTTCTGGATCACCTTCGGGGACAGGACGTTGCCCCCACCGGAAAGAGCGACGTTGATCGCCTGCTCGAGGTCCTCGGGCGTGGCGTCCTTCAGCATGTACCCGGCCGCACCTTCGGCGAGTGCGCGACGAACGTAGTGCGCGTGATCGAACGACGTCAGCATGATCACGGGCAGCTCCGGCCACCGGCTCTTCAGGTCGTGCAAGAGCTCGAGCCCGTCGGCGTCGGGCATCCGAACATCGACGAGCGCGATGTCGATGGATCCCGTGGACAGCTTCTCGAGCGCGTCGGTCGCGCTCCCTGCTTCAAGCACCTCTGCGTCGGGGAAACACTCGCGGATCACGTGCCCCATCCCGCGGCGCACCAGCGCGTGGTCGTCGACGACGAGCACCCTCACCGGCTCACTCCTTCTCAGCGACGGGGAGCCTCGCGACGACCCGCGTTCCCTTGCCCGGCGCCGACTGGACGTCGAGCGTTCCGTGGACGTCGGCGACCCGCCGACGCAACATGTCCAACCCCAGGTGCCCGGCGACGGGCTCGTTCTTCGAGCTCTCGAAGCCGCGTCCGTGGTCCTCGACGCTGACATCGACCGAGCGATCGGACGCGAGGACCCGGACCGCTACCTCGCCCGCATCCGCGTGCTTGGCCGCGTTGGCGATGCCTTCGCGGATCACGGAGGACGCCGCCTCCAACACCGACGCGGGGACCTCGGCGAGGTCACCCTCGACCGACCACGTGGCGGGCAGCTGCCACCGCTCGAGCACGCTCTTCAGGAGGTCCTCGATCGGTTGCACCTTCCCGGGGTCGGTGGGCGTGAGGTGCGCGAGCACCCCTCGGATCTCCTCGAGCGCTCTTCGCAGCTCGCGCACCGCTTGGCGGAGCGCCTCGGACGCTTCGACCGATTGGATCTCGACGCGATGGGCGAGCGCCTCCAGCTCGAGCACCGACGCGGTGACCACCTGCGTCAGGCCGTCGTGGATCGCATACGCCAGACGCGCCCGGTCCCCTTCGGCCGGGTCGTCCTCGAGCACCTCATCGTGTCGTTCGAAGCTCTCGGCGGACGTCGCCTCGCTCCGAAGCGTCATCGCTTGCACCGTCCTCCATCCTTGCTCTGGTCTTCGGTCTTCCCCAGCGCCTTCTCTGCGTCTCGCGTGCGCTCGACGCCGGCCTCTCGTGCGTGCATGGGCACGCGACCTCCCGTCGGCATCCCCACCGGGAGGATGCCGGTCCGTTCGGTCTAGTTCTCATTTCGGTCGTTCCGGGCGCTGGCTTGAACCGGGCTCGGCGGAAGGGAGGTCGCCCGAGCGCGAGCGTTCCGTGGCATCCGGGCCGATCACGAGCCTCGGCTCGGCGATCCCGAAACAGACCCAACGGCGTTCGAGCGGGTGGGCGGGGGCGTTGCCGTACGAGCGGTCCGTCAGGTCGTGGTCCCGACGACCGAGCGGGCCAGCACCTGGGCGAGGTCGAGGACCTCCGTCCCGCCGCCCCGGGCCCGTTCACCGTCGTCGAGCATGATCAGGCAGTACGGGCACGCGACGCCGACGGTGTTGGCGCCCGTCGACGCGGCCTCGTCGGCCCGCTCCTGGTTGATCCGCTTGCCGATACGCTCCTCCATCCACATCCGCGCGCCGCCCGCTCCGCAGCACAGGGCGCGCTCGCCGTGACGAGGCATCTCGACGGTCCGCAGGCCCGGGACGGCATCCAGGGCACGCCGCGGGTCGCGATACACGCCGTTGTGGCGCCCCAGGTAGCACGGGTCGTGGTACGTGAGCGTGGCCGAGACGTTGCCGGTGGGCTGCAGCCGGCCCTCGGCGACGAGCCGAGCGAGCAACTGTGAGTGGTGGATCACCTCGTACGTCCCGCCGTAGTCCGGATACTCGTTCCGAAGGGTGTTGAAGCAGTGCGGGCAGTTCGCGATCACCTTGGTCACGCCCGCATCGGAGAGCACCTGCACGTTCTGCTCGGCGAGCGTCTGGAACAGGTACTCGTTGCCGATCCGGCGAGCCGGGTCGCCGGTGCAGAGCTCTCTGGGCCCCAAGATCGCGAAGGACACACCGGCACGCCGGAGCAGTTGGACGACCGCTTTCGAGATCGCCTTCGCGCGGTCGTCGAACGCGCCCGCGCACCCGACCCAGTACAGGTACTCGGGCGCTCGCTCGCCTTCTCCGATCACCTCGACGTCCAGTCCCTGCGTCCAGTCGCCCCGCTGCGCTTGCGGCATCCCCCAGGGATTGCCGGCCGTCTCGAGGTTGCGGAGCATCGCCCCTGCCTCGGCCGGGAACCGCGACTCCCCCATCACGAGGTTGCGGCGCATGTCGACGATCGTGTCCACGTGTTCGATGTCGACCGGGCACTCCTGCATGCACGCCCCGCACGTCGTGCAGGCCCACAGGACCTCCTCGTCGATCACGTCGGGCACGAGGGGCACGGGTTCGGGTTCCGCACCGGCCGCCCTGCCCTCCAAGATCTGGGGCCCTTGCTCGAACAGGTGGTCTCGCAGGTTCATGACCAGGAGCTTGGGCGAGAGGGGTTTGCCGGTGTTCCACGCGGGGCACGCGCTCTGACACCGGCCGCACTCCGTGCACGCGTACAGATCCAGCGTTTGCTTCCAGGTGAGATCCGTGACGGTCGTCGCGCCCAGGTGGACGTCCTCGGCCTCCGCGTTCTCGAGATCGATCCGGAGCGGGGTGAGGGTGCCCCTCGGTCGGGTGCTCGCGAAGTAGACGTTGATCGCGCTCGTCGCGATGTGCAGGTGCTTGGAGTACCCGAGGTAGACCAGGAAGCCGAGGATGATGGCCATGTGGATCCACTGGAAGGTCCACATCGACGCCCGCTGCCACCCCTGCGACATCCACCCGAACAGGGACGAGGTCGCCGTCGACACCGGCGTCCACCACCAATCCGGGGCGTTCCCCACGGCGATCCGGGCGCCGCGGGCGAGGAACAGCGTCACGATGATCCAGAAGATGAGGCCGAGGATCCGATAGGCCTCCCTGCGGTGGCTCCCGACGAAGCGCTCGGGACGCTGGGCGACCCGGATGCCGATCGCGACCCCGATCCCGACCAGCACCCCGGCCGCGAACACGTCCTGGACGAGCCCCAGCCACCGCGACCCGCCGATCAGCGGGAGCTCGAAGCTCGGATCGATCAGCTCGCCCGCGACCTCCACGATCGTCGTCAGCAGGACCAGGAAGCCCCAGAAGATCAGCGCGTGCATCAGCCCCGGCAGCGCCCGCTGGAAGAGCTTGCGCTGCCCCAGGACCTCGATGCCCTCGCGGGCCACCCGGCGGGGAACGTCGCCCCCGCGCTCGACCGGCCTGCCGAGGCGGACGAGCCGTGTGAGCAGCCGTGCCCTTCGAGCCGCGAGCCCGCCGGCGACACCGATCATGACTGCGAGGACCGCGGCTCGAGCGATCATTGAGCGCGAGCATATACGCGGAACATCGACGCTTGACCGCGGAGCGCGTGGGGTCATCATGTGCGGGACCGATCCGGGAGGAGTGGCCCGTGGAACCGATCGCGTCCCGATCGCAGGGGATCCCTGGATCCACCGAGAGACCGGCTTCGGTGCGAAGCATCGTCGTCGAGGTGGCCGCCTACGCCGGTGCGGCGATGGGGCTGGTCGGCACCTTCGTACTCGTCGCGACGACCGCGGAACCTACTGACGCGACGCTCCTGCTGGTCACGATCGCCGTGACCGCCGTCCTGTTCGCGGCGGGAATCGCGATCAGCAAGGACGCCGCATCGACGAACCAGCGGCTTCGGAGCGTGCTGTGGTTCGCGGCCCTGTTCGGATGGGCCGCCGTCGTGGAAGGGATCCTGGTCGTCGCCGAGGTCGATCTCGACGGGCGTTCGCGCCAGTTGCTCTCCACGGTCCTGATCGCGGCCGGCGCCGTGGGGCTGTGGATCGGCCTTCGCCGTAGCCTGCAGCTGCTCGGCATGTTCGTGTCGCTCTTCGCGGTGCTCTCGGCGGCGGTGGTTCCGGTGGGGGAGCCCGGCCCCTTCGGAGAGTCGGACTTCGTGCTCCTGTCCCTGGTGTCGTGGTTGTTCGGGGCGGCCTGGATGGCACTGGGGGCTCGGGGCGTCGCTCAGCCCGCACGGACGTCGCTCGTGCTTGGGACGATCGCGGTGCTGTTCTCTCCGGTCTTCCTCACGGTCGGGGGCCAAGCCTCCGAGTCCACCCTCACCGTCGTCGAGGTGTGGGTCCTCGCCGGAAGCGTGGCCTGCCTGGTCGTCGGGGCGTGGCTCGAGGAGCGCGCCGTTCAAGGCCTGGCCATCGTCGGCGTGCTCGTCGCGGTCGCGGCCTTGACCGGGGACCTCCTCGGCAGCTCACAGGGACCTGCGATCGCCGCGGTGGTGATCGGGATCGGACTGCTCGGCGGTGCGGTGCTGGCGATCCGTGCCTTCCCGTCCCCGATCGAACCGGAGTCACCCCCGCCCGCGCCCTCCCTGCCGCAACCGCCGCCGTCCTAGTCGTCTGCGCCGGATCCGGCCCGGATGGAATAGCCGTGGTGGGCGCGAAGTTGATACCGACACGCTCAAGGTTCTATATTCAGGGTGACTGAAGATCGTCAAGCGAAGGAGGCATGCCTGATGGCACGTGCGGTAGGGATCGACCTGGGGACGACGAACTCGGTGGTTTCGGTGCTCGAGGCTGGGGAGCCGGTCGTGATCCCGAACGCCGAGGGCTCGCGGACGACCCCCTCGGTGGTGGGGTTCGCGAAGAACGGCGAGATCTTGGTCGGCGAGGTCGCCAAGCGCCAGGCGATCACGAACCCGGACCGAACGGTCCGGTCCGTGAAGCGGCATATGGGCGCGAAGGACTGGGGTCCGGACGTCGACGGCAAGAAGTGGACGCCGCAGGAGATCTCCGCGCAGATCCTCGGGAAGCTGAAGCGCGACGCCGAGGCCTATCTCGGCGACAGCGTGAACCAAGCGGTGGTCACGGTCCCGGCGTACTTCGATGACTCCCAGCGCACGGCCACCAAGGAGGCCGGACAGATCGCGGGGCTCGAGGTACTCCGGATCATCAACGAGCCGACGGCGGCGGCGCTCGCGTACGGCCTCGACAAGCAGCATGACCAGACGATCCTCGTGTTCGACCTCGGTGGTGGCACGTTCGACGTCTCGTTGCTCGAGATCGGCGAGGGCGTCTTCGAGGTCAAGGCCACGCACGGCGACACGCAGCTGGGCGGCGACGACTGGGACCAGCGCGTGATCGATTGGATGGTCAAGGAGTTCAAGAACAACTACGGCATCGATCTGGGAGCCGACCGGATGGCGTTGCAGCGCCTGAAGGAGGCCGCCGAGAAGGCGAAGATCGAGCTCTCGCAGGTGAGCGAGGCGACGATCAACCTGCCGTTCGTGTCGGCCGGCGCCGAAGGCCCTCTGCATCTGGAGATGAAGCTCTCGCGCAGCGAGTTCGAGCGCCTGACCGAGGATCTGGTCCAGCGCACGCGGGAGCCGTTCGAGCTCGCGGTGAAGGACTGGGGCAAGAGCGTCGACGCGATCGACCACATCATCCTGGTCGGCGGCTCGACGCGGATGCCGATGATCCAGGAGCTCGTCAAGGAGCTCACGGGTGGCAAGGAGCCCCACAAGGGCGTGAACCCGGACGAGGTCGTCGCCGTCGGAGCCGCGATCCAGGCCGGCGTCCTCAAGGGCGACGTGAAGGACATCCTGCTGCTGGATGTCACGCCGCTCACGCTCGGCGTCGAGACCAAGGGCGGCATCTTCACCAGGCTGATCGAACGCAACACGACCATCCCGACGCGCAAGTCGGAGACCTTCACGACCGCCGACGACAATCAGACCAACGTCGAGATCCACGTCCTGCAGGGCGAGGCCGAGACGGTCTATTCGCCGGGCGTGCGGTCGTTGGGCAAGTTCATGCTGACGGGTCTGCCACCCGCCCCGCGTGGGATGCCTCAGATCGAGGTCGCCTTCGACATCGACGCGAACGGCATCGTCAACGTGTCGGCCAAGGACACGGCCACCGGCAAGGAGCAGGCGATGACGATCACCGGCGGGACGGCGCTGTCCAAGGAGGACATCGATCGGATGGTGCACGACGCGGAGAAGTTCGCCGCCGAGGACCACAGCCGGCGCGAGGCCGCCGAGGCGCGGAACCAGGGCGACCAGCTCGCCTACCAGGTCGACCGGTCGCTCGAGGAATGGGGCGACAAGGTCCAAGAGGCCGATCGGGAGGAGCTTAAGAAGCTGAACGACGAGCTCAAGGAGGTCCTGAAGAGCGAGGACGTCGAGAAGATCAAGGCCGGGACGGACGCCGTGATGCAGACGTTCCAGCGGATCGGGCAGGCGATGTACCAGCAGACGCCCGAGGGGCAGCAGACGGCCGCCGCCGCCGGTGGAGGTGCTTCCGCCGCCACCGAGCCCGAGGGTGAGAACGACGTCGTCGAAGGCGAGATCGTGGACGAAGGGGGTTCGCGATGACCGAGCCGACGACGATCCAGGTCAAGGTCGCCCGGACGAAGGCGGACAGGTGACCGAACACGACGACGAGCTCGACGAACGGCGACCGAAGGTCCACGTCGTCGACAAGCGTCGGTACCGCGAGGGCGAGCCGGCTGAGCAGGCTCCGCCGGCCCGCCCCGCCGAGACCGCGGGGGGCGCCTCCCGTCCCCCGCGGTCCAAGGGCGGCGCCGCCGTGACGGACGAGTCGGGCGAGCTCGAGCGGGCTCAGGCGCAGGCGGCCGAGTACCGAGACCACCTGCAGCGGCTCCAGGCGGAGTTCGAGAACTACCGCAAGCGGATGACGAGGTCGCAGGAGCGCCTGGTCGAGGCGGAGCTCCAGCGGTTCGTCCAGGGACTACTCGAGGTCCTGGACGAGTTCGACCTGGCGTTGATCGCGGCCGAGCGTCGTCCGGACTTCGACGCGTTCCGCAAGGGCGTCGAGCTCGTGTACGCGAAGCTGGCCGAAACCCTTCGAGCCGAGGGCCTGGAGCGGATCGAGGCCGAGGGCAAGACCTTCGACCCCAACGAGCACGAGGCCATGATGCAGACCGGCGAGGGCGAGGGCGACCCGCACGTCGCGGAGATCTTCCGGCAGGGCTACAAGCTGCGCGGCTCCGTGATCCGCCCCGCGAGCGTTCGCGTCGAACGCGCTTGAGGGAAGGGGAGCGACCGTGAACGGCGACGTCCGCCGCGAGTGGTTCGAGAAGGACTACTACCAGGTCCTCGGCGTCGCGAAGAACGCGACCGCGGCCGAGATCAAGAAGGCCTACCGCAAGCTCGCCCAGCAGCACCATCCGGACGCAAACCCCGGGAACGCGGAGGCCGAGGAGCGCTTCAAGGAGATCTCGGCCGCCCACGACGTCATCGGGGACGAGGACAAGCGCAAGCAGTACGACCAGGTCCGCGACATGGCCGCAGCCGGTTCCGGAGTAGGAGGTCCCGGAGGAGGCGGCGGATTCCCGGGGGGCGCAGGCGGCTTCCCCGGGGGTGTCCGTTTCGAGGATCTGGGCGACCTCGGCGACCTGTTCGGCGGGCTGTTCGGCGGCGCGGGGCGCGGCTCCGCGAATCGATCCGCCCGTGGCGCCGATCTCGAGACCACCGTGACGGTCGCGTTCGACGACGCGATGAGCGGGACGACGGTGCCGGTTCGGATCCAGGGCCCGGCGCCGTGCGAGACCTGCCACGGGAGCGGTGCCGCTCCCGGCACGAGCCCGTCGACCTGTTCGCGATGCGGCGGCTCGGGCGCGGTCGCCGTCAACCAGGGCTTGTTCCAGATGAGCCAGACCTGCCCGGTCTGTCACGGGTCGGGGCGTGTCGTCGAGACGCCGTGTCCGACGTGCGGCGGAACCGGGAGCCGCCGCAGGACGCGGAGCTTCCAGGTGAAGGTTCCCGCCGGCGTCGCCGACGGCGCGAGGATCAGACTAGCGGGCAGGGGCGAGCCGGGTCC
>CAVSXK010000023.1:0-5699 GCA_963731925.1 uncultured Actinomycetes bacterium | reverse complement strand
CCCTTGCCGGGTCCCGGGGTCACCGAGCCATCGGGGCCGACGCTCTTGACCGCAGGCGTGAACGGGTTGCCCTGGTCCTTGATGGACGAACCCATCTCTTGGAACCACGCGTTCCACGCCGCCATCACGGCGTCTTGCTCTTCCTTGGTCTCCGGCATCTTGCCGCCTCCGAACAGGAGCAGATAGTCGGACATCGCGATCCCCCTCTCGTGTGGGCGTCCGGTGTGGACGCTTCGCGCAGCATCGCACGCTGTCGGTTCCGGCGTGAAGGCGGGCTACGAGGACCCGGTGGCGGGGATCGGCGTCGGCTGGCTCTCGGACTGCGGAGGGTTGAGGTTCGCGGTCGCACCGGCCCACGGCTGGATGTCGCCGCACGCGATCTGGCTCAGCGGGTCGTCAAGGACGAGCTCCCAGTCGGTGAGCAGACCGATGTACACGGCCCCGACCGCCCACTCGCCCTTCTCCATCGTCAGCTCGTAGGTTCCGAGGAAGCGGTCCGCGGGCAGCGTGCTCTCGGGGTCCCCGAGACCCACGAGGTACACGACGTGGTAGGAGGCATCGGGCCCCTCGCCGCACGACGAGACGCCGAGGATCTGCAGCTGCGGACCCCCGAGCTCGTCCGAGTACTCCTCGTCGACCGCCTCCACGAAGAACCCGAGCGCGTCCCGATAGTCGGCGGGCGTGTCGACGAAGAACTCACCTCGATGGTTCGCGATCACGTAGCCCGCCAGCCGGTCCCGATCCTCGCACTGGGGGAACAGCTCGCGTTCGAGCTCGGCGCACATCAACGAGACACGCCGGCTCAGGTCGAAGACCGCGTCGCCATCCGAGAGCACCAGGGCGTTGGCGAGGAACGCCGCCTGTTCGCACATCGCGGGATCGTCCACCGGGCAACCGTCCGGTGTGAAGGTCGGCGTGCTCGAGACGGGACCGGTGCTCGCGGCCGGCGCGGGTGGGGCCGAGTCGCCCGAGGCCGCGCCCGGCCGTTCGATCTCGGGCTCGTACCCGCAGCCCGCGAGCACGATCGCGGCCGACAACGCGAGCACCACGGGGACCGGTCGACGCACCGCTGGAACATACGGGTTCGCCGGCGCGCCGGGCTCTGGCCGGTGAGGCTCTCCGCCCGTCGCGACGCTCAGGCGGATCGCTGGTAGGCGCGGAACGCCCGCGTGGCGAGCCACCCGCACACCAACGCGAAGGCGGCCAGCAGGCCGAGGCGGGCGAGGACCACCCCCCAATCGGGGCTCGATGAGAGCGCCCCGCGACCGGCCTCGACGGCCCAGTTCACCGGGTTGAAGCGGGCGGCCGTCCGGATCCACCCCGGCGCCAGACTGAGGGTGATGAACACCCCCGACAGGAAGGTCAGCGGCAGGATGATGAAGTTCACGGCGGCGATCACCGTCTCTTCCTTGCGGACGACGACCGCCATGGCGGTGGACAGCGCCCCGAACGACGCACCGAGCAGCACCGAGCACACGACCAGCAACAGCAGGCCGGCGGGGTTCTCTCGGTAGCTCGCTCCCAGCAGCATCCCGATCGAGAGCAAGATCGCGGACTGGATGACGGCGATGATCCCGAGCATGAGGAGCCGGCCGGCGATCAGCGCCCCTCGGCTCACCGGCGTGACGAGGAACCGGTCGGTCACACCGGCCTTCATGTCCTCGATCAACCCCATGCCGGTCCAGCCTCCGGAGAACAACGCCGTCATCAAGACGATGCCCGGGGTGAGGAAGTCGATGTAGTTGTCCGAGCCGAACCCGGGGATGTCGACGATCCTCTTGAACAGCGCTCCGTACAGCAGGATCCAGATGATCGGCTGCACCAGCGTGATGGCGATCCAGACCGGCTGGCGGAACAGCCCCATCAGGTGACGCCTCGTCATGTACCACGTGTGTCGAAGGGCCCTCCTCATCGTCGGACCCCCTCCCGGTCACCGCGCCCGCTCTCGGCCTCGGTGTCGGCCTCCGCGAAGCTGCGGCCGGTGAGTCGAAGGTAGACGTCGTCCAACGACGGGCGCGACACCGTCACGCTCGCCACCGGAGCGCCGCCGGCTTCGAGCGCCTGCAGGACGGCGGGAACCGCTCGCGCCCCGTCGTCCGAACGCGCCCGCAGGGTCTTGCCGTCGAGCTGGATCTCGCGGACGTCGAACATCGGCTCGAGCGCCCGCTCGACACGTCCGTCGAGGTCCGGCTCCTCGAGCTCGACCGTGATCGCGTCCCCCTTCAGGACCCCCTTCAGCTCATCGGGGGTGCCCTCGGCGACGACCCTGCCGCGGTCCACGATCACCAGTTGCTTCGCCAGGCGGTCGGCCTCCTCGAGGTAGTGGGTCGTGAGCAAGATCGTCAGTCCTTCCTCGGACGCGAGGCGTGTGATCTCGTCCCACATGTCCGCGCGGACCTCCAGGTCGAGACCGGTCGTGGGCTCGTCGAGGAACAGCACCTTCGGCTGGTGGACGAGGCCGAGCGCGATGTCGAGCCTGCGCTGCATCCCGCCGGAAAAGGTCTTCACGATCCGGTCCGCTGCCTCCGCCAAGCCGAGCCGCTCGAGGAGCTCGGAGACGCGCCCCTCGAGCGCGCGGCCTCCCATGTCGAAGAGCTGCCCCTGCAGGCGCAGGTTCTCGCGGCCGGTCGCCTCCCGGTCCACCCCCGAGCGCTGCGACACGACGCCGATGGCCCGCCGGACGTCGCTCGGCCGATCGAGGACGTCGAAGCCCGCGACGATCGCCCGTCCCTCGTCGGGGCGCGAGAGGGTGGTCAGGATCTTGACGGTCGTCGACTTGCCCGCGCCGTTCGGACCGAGCATCCCGAAGATCGTTCCGGCCTCGACCCGGAACCCGACCCCGTCCAGCGCGCGGACGTCGCCCGGGTAGGTCTTGACGAGGCCTTCGGCCTCGATGGCGTGATCCATCCGGTGCTCCGTCCTTGGCCTCGTTCCGCGGCGTCGTCAGGACCGGGGAGGTCCCCACCCATCGTAGGGGTCGACGCGCCCCTCGGCCCGGGCCCGAGCCGCCTCGAGAGCGTCCATCAGCCTTCGGGCTCGGCCACGATCGTCTTCAGCGTCGACCACGCGTTCATCGCGGGCGGGAACCCGGCGATCGTCGCGGTCTGGATGATCACTTCCTGCAGCTCCTCGGGAGTCAGCCCCGCCTTGAGGGACGAGCGCAGGTGCACCGGCAGCTGCGACGAACGGCCCGTGGCGACCAGCGCGGCCACCGAGGCGATCTGGCGTTCGCGGAGCGTGAGCCCGGGCCGCGAGTAGACCTCGCCGTAGGCGACGTCGACGATCAGCCGGCCGAGGTCGCCCAGCGACTCGACCGTCGCGAGTGCGCGCTCGCCATGGACCTCTCGGAGCTTGTCTCGGCCTCGCTCGTGGGCTCGCTCGTCCACCATGGCTCCTCCTTCGTGTGTGCGGTTGCGTTCGTGTGACGACCGGCGACGGTACCCGGTCCGGATGATGCCTGCTGCGATACTGGGGCGCCGTGGACGAGCCCACCCTCAGCGAGGAGACCGAGGCGCTGACGGCGTCGCCACCGAGCGGTGATCGCGCCCGCGACCAACGCGTGATCTTGGGCAACACCGGCCAGAACGTCCTCGGCCTCGCGATCGGAGCGTCGGCCACGTTCGCGGCCCAGGTCATCATGACGAACCGCCTGGGCGACCAGGGGTTCGGCATCGTCACCCTGACCACGCAGTTCGCGTTCATCGCCGCCGCCGCCACGCGCTTCGGGATGGACGTTGCCAACGTGCGTCTGGTCGCGATCCTCGTCGGCCGGGGACAGGCGGCCCGTTCGCGTGGGCTCGTCCGACGCGCGGTCGCGATCGCGACGGTGGTGTCGATCCCGTTCGCGATCGCGGCGTTGGCCCTATCGCCGTGGCTCGCCTCGACGTTCAGCGCCCAGCCCGGCGCGGCCGAACCCGCGTTCCGAGCGGCCGCGGTCACGGTGCCGGTCTGCGCGCTCGCGTTCACGTTCATGGGGGCGACCCGCGGGTTGAAGATCATGCGGTTCACGCTCTACTCGCAGTGGATCGCGCAACCGATCGGCTGGATCGTGTTCACGCTGGCGATGTGGGCGGCGTTCTCGTCCACGGCCTGGGTCGCCTCGGCCGCGTTCGGCGTCTCGTGGGCGCTCGCGCTGGGGATCGCCTGGTTCGGGTGGGAGAAGGAGCAGGGACGGCTACCCGAATCCGCGCCGGGCGAAGGGATCGCGGAGGAGCGCACGGGCGCGCTCGTTCGGTTCGGCGCGCTCCGGGCACCGGCGACCCTGTTCAGCCAGCTGATCTTCTGGACCGACTTCTTCGTGCTCTCGGTCCTGTGGAGCGGCCAGGGCGCCGAAGGGGCGGCCGTCACCGGCGTCTACGGGGCCGTGCTGCGGGCGGGGCAGTCGCTGTTCCTGTTCCTCACCAGCGTCTCGCTGACGTTCAGCCCGTTCGTCGCCGACCTCCACCATCGAGGCGAACGCGATCGCCTGGACGCCCTGTACAAGCAGGTCACGCGGTGGACCCTGGCGGCGACGATCCCGGTCCTGCTCGTGCTCGCGATCCTGCCGGGACCCGTGCTCCGGATCTTCGGCGCGGACTTCGTCCAGGGCGAGGACGCCCTCCGCATCCTGATCGTGGGGATGATCGTGCCGGTCATGGTGGGGACCGTCGGGTTCATCCTGATCATGGCCGGGCGTACCGGCTGGGACCTGCTCGTGTACATGAGCGCGTTCGCGCTCGACGTGGGGATCGCGCTCCTGCTCGCCGGCCCGAACGCCCTCGGGATCGAGGGCGCCGCGATCGCGCAGGCCTGCACGCTCACGTTCAGTGCGGTGGTTCGTCTGCTCCTGGTTCGGAGGTTCCTCGACATCTGGCCGTTCGACGGTGGCTTCGTGCGACTGCTCCCGGCGACGGTCGCGGGAGGCATCGCGATGGCGCTCGCGCACGCGATCCTGCCGGCCGAGAAGTGGTTCATGGACCTGGTCGCGTCGTTCGCCGTCGGGAGCCTCGTGTACGTGGTCGTGCTGTTCGCCGTCGGTCTTCCGCCGGACGAACGGGCCGCGCTCGTCGCGATGGCGCGAAAGGTGCTCGGGCGACGATCCACGACCGCCGGATAGGTGGTCGGTGGCCGACGGTGGCACTCCCATCCCGCCGGCGTCCTCGGCCGTCGTGCGGGTCCGTCCGCTCCGTGACGACGAACGCGGGTGGGTGCGTCGCGAGGCGGAAGCCCTCTGGGGTGCACGGATCGTCGTCGCGCACGGCGTCGTTCACGAACCCGAATCGTTGGAGGGCTTCGTGGGCGAGGACGGCGGACGGCGTGTCGGCCTGCTCACCTACCTCGCGCGGGACGACGCGTGCGAGATCGTCACGATCGACGCGTTCGAGCCGGGCCGAGGGATCGGCACGGCCCTGCTCGACTCGGTCAAGGCCCTCGGCCATCGCCGTCTCTGGCTGGTCACGACGAACGACAACATCCGCGCGCAGCGGTTCTACGAGCGATCGGGCTTCCGGCTGGTCGCGGTCCGCGAGGGCGAGATCGAACGATCCCGCCGGCTCAAGCCCCAGATCCCCGACGTCGGCGAGGCAGGCGTGCCGATCCGTGACGAGCTCGAGTACGAGTTCACGCGGTAGGTGAACGTGTCGTGGGGGTGGGAGCCCGGGCCAGCCCGCCTTTCGCCGGGACCGGCCGGACCGAAGGTTCGATGGCGCTCCGAGGATGCC
>CAVSXK010000022.1:0-30803 GCA_963731925.1 uncultured Actinomycetes bacterium | reverse complement strand
CCTCCTGATCCGGGCGACCTGCACGCAGCAGCGAGTTGCCCTTCGCCTGGCCGATCGGTCGCTGTCGAAGGTCTACGGCCCGAACGGAGCGCGGCAGCCCGGTCGGAAAGGCTCTCCACTCCTTTCAGCCGCGCCGGAGCCTTGCCAGGAGGTAGAGCACCTCGAGGTACAGCCAGACGACCGTGGCGAGCAGGCCCCAGGCCGAATACCACTCCATGAACTTGGGGGCGCCGCCGCTGACGCCGTGATCGACAACGGCGAAGTCGATGAACAGGTTGAGCGCCGCAACGATGCAGATCACGACGCTGATCGCGATCCCGGCCGGGGAGGGATCGGTCCAGAACCGAAGATCGACGCCGAAGATGCTGAGGATCCAGGCACTCAGGTAGAGCAGTCCGATCCCGAGCGTCGCCGCCACCACGACGAGCACGAATCGTCGAGAGACCTTCACGAGTCCGAACGCGTAGAGGACGAGGCACACGAGCACGATCGCCATGGTCGCCATCAGCGCCTGCGCGACGATGCCGTCGTAGGCGACCTCGTAGACCTGCGATATCCCTCCGACCCACAATCCCATCAAGACCGCGTAGACGAGCCCGCCGAGAGGCGCGAGCCGCGGATTGGCCACGGCAAGGAACGACAGGGCGATCAACAGAAAGTAGCCGAGGAGCCATGACGGTCCGGAGGTGGCCTCGATGACGCGATCGGCGTAGCTCCATCCGACGACCGCGGATGCGCAGGTGAGGACGAACAGCACGAGCGACTTGAGCACCGTGCCGGCCACGGTCATGCCACGCGTCGATCCGGCGCCGGTCTTCAACCGCGCGATGGAGTCGGGTGAGAACGTCTGCTCGTTGATCATCTGCTGAGCCAATGGCCCCTCCGATCTCGCTAGATGCTTCGGACTCTAGTCGGCGCGGGGCCGAGGATGACATGGCCGAGTCAGCTCAGAGGTTCCGAACGACCTGGCAGGGCGTGCCCATCGCCACCACGCCCTATGGGATGTCAAGGCCCTGGTCGATGTACAGATATGGAGCCTTGTCGATCGAGAGACTTTGGCGACGGCACCGGGGCCAAGTGGCTGTCGGACTTCCGATGACGTTAGGCTAGAGGGCCGCAGGCCAGGAGGTGACGATGAGGAAACTCTTGATCGGACTGCTGATCGTCGGTGGCGTGATCGCCGCCATCGCCGTTATCAGGAGGCGCTCGGGCTCGGGCGACGACGGATGGGATTCGTTCGCCGCCGATGACGTGTACGCGCAGGCGTCCAGGGCCGCCACGAAAGCCACCGACGCCACGAAGGACGCCGCCACGACAGCAACCAGGGCTGTGAAGGACGCCGCCACGACAGCAACGAGGGCTGCGAAGGACACCGCCGTGAAGGCCACCGACGCTGCCAAGGACGCAGCCGCGAAGGCCAACGAGGCCGCCAAGGACGCCTGAGCACGTCGCCACGAAGGAGGCCCGCATGTCCCATCAAGCCGCCCGTCCGGTGGGTCCGGCGTACAGGATCAGCCGCGCGCTCATCCTGTTCGTCTACGGCTTCGCGATCGTGTGCATCGTCATCCTCGCGATCGCGTTCTTCCTCCAGCTCTTCAACGCGAACCAGACGGCGCCGTTCGTCGATTGGACCTACCGCGCGGCCAAGAGGATCATGCAGCCGTTCCGCGGGATCTTCCCGTCCGTCGAGGGCGAACAGGGCTCGGTCTTCGACGTGTCCATGCTGTTCGCCATGTTCATGTATGGGCTCCTCGCGCTTGGCGCGAATGGCCTGATCGCGTGGATCGACCGGAAGATCGCAGCTGCACGCTACGAGTCGATGTTCCAACCGGCCGCCACACCCGCGGCGAGCTCGGGTGGCGTGAGGATCCCGACCGCGGCTCCGGCCGCGTCGACCGTCCCGGCCGCCACGCCGCTGCCGCCCGGGGCGCCTCCGGCGGGGTAGGGACCGGCAATCGAACGAACGACCGCTCATCCGGCGGGACCCCAGCGAGCCCGTCGGGTGAAGGAGCGGGCGGTCGACCGACGCGGCACGCATCGGCCATCTCGCTGACGAACGGCGATCTCGGGGAGAGAGCTCGTAGGTAAGGCCTGCCCTGGAACTTGACGGGACGGTGCCGCGGCAGGATCTGAACGTCGAGTTCGCCACCGTCGCGCGCGAGGAGGGCGTCGAGTGGTTCACGATGGGGAGCGACGCCCACGCGGCGCCGGAGCGCGAGTTGCTCCCGTTCGGGATTGCGATCGCCGCGCGCCGGGATCCGCGGGAGCGCATCCTCAACTACCGGCCGCTGGAGTTCGCCCGTTCGTGGGTGCATCGGACGCGAGGTTGATGCGGTCAGACATCGAGCGTGTGCTGAGCCCGTTGGGTGGGCAGGAAGAGGGCAGCTCCGAGCCCGATGATCCCGATGATCGCGAGAACGATCATCGAGGCGCCGTAGGACCGGTTCGTGAGGCCGGAGACGAGGATGGTGCCGGCGACCGCAGTGCCGAGCGAGGAGCCCAGGTTGGAGATGCAGCGCGACAAGCCGGAGATCTCGCCTTGTTGCTCTTCGGGGAATGCCGACTGCACGACGTTGACGGAAGGGGTCAGCATCACGCCGACGCCCAGGCCGATGAGCAAGAGTCCAGGCGCGAACGCCCAGGCGCTCGGGGAGCCATTCACGAGGGCGAGCAGCACGGCGACCCCGGCGATCGTGGTGACGAAGCCGGCCATGATGAGCGTCCGCTGCGCGTACTTCTTGGCGAGCCGTTCGGCTGCGAGCGACGACAGCAAGATGCCTCCGGTGGCGGCGGTGAAGATCACGCCGGTCTGAACAGCGTTGTAGCCGCGGACGACCTGCAGATACGCGGAGACGACGAACGACGTGCCGATGAGAATGAGCCATTGCACGTTCTGGGTGACCAGCCCGAGGTTCGACGTGCGGTTGCGGAACAGTCCGGTCGACAGCAAGGGCTCTTCGTGTCGGCGTTCGCGGGCGCGGATGTGGAGAAAGAACACGGCCAGGAGGATGGCGCCGACCGCCAGCAGCACCGCCGTGAGTGCGAGGTCGTTGTCGGCGGCGAGGACCCCCATCACCACCAGGATGAGGCCGACAGCTGACAGGACCGCGCCGAGTGTGTCGAAGGGGCGGGTCGGGTCGGGCGCGACGGGATCGACGATGTCGCGGTGGCTCAGCCACAGGATCACGGCGACGACGATCGCTTGGAAGACGAATGCGGCCCGCCAGCTGATGGCGGTGGTGATGAGCCCGCCGATCAGCGGTCCGGCCGCGGCTCCGACGCCACCCATCCCGGTGATGACCCCGAAGGCCCGGGCTCGCGACGTGATGTTGCTGAAGAGAAGCGTAGTGAGGATGTACACGGGTGGGATCAGCAAAGCGGTCCCGACACCTTCGAAGATCGAGTTGCCGAGGATGAGGATGCCGAGACCAGGAGAGGCTGCGCTCATCAGCGCGCCGATCCCATAGAGGGAGAGGCCGATGGTGAAGCAGCGCTTGCGGCCCCATCGATCGGTGAGCTTTCCGCCGGGGATCATGAGGGCGGCCATCACCAACAAGAACAAGGTGATCGCGATCTGGACGCCCTGGACGGTCGTATCGAGGTCCGTGCTGATGTCGGTGATCATGACGTTCATGTTCGAGCCGGCGAAGCTGCAGATGAACTGCGCAAGCGCGAGCGGAACCAGGATCTTCCGCAACGCACCGGAGGGTCGTCCGGCGCTGACGCCTTCACCCATGCGTCCCCCTAGCGATCGGCCACCCCTCTTCCTAGCACAAGCGCTCGAGTTCGTGGGTCGATGGGTGTTTGACGGGCGAGCCGATCCATGAGCATGAGGATTGCATGTCGCCGAGGTGAAGCATGACTATCCGTTCCGCGAGTAGACCGTCGATCGTCGCGATGCTGCTCGTCTTCTCGGTAAGCTCGCTCGTCGCGTGCACGAAGGATCCTCTCGCGCCGTCTCCGGGGTCGCAAGTATCTGCGCCGCCGGCTGAGCGGTCCTGTCCGCGCGTCGCCGAGAGCACCGTGACGGGGACGATCGCGGACCCCGCGCTCGACGAGATCTCAGGCGTGGTCGTGGGGCACCGGATGGACGGCTTCCTGTGGGTCGTGGAGGACTCGGGCAACGATGCCTCGGCGTACGCGCTCGAGCCGAGCGGCGAGGTCGTGGCGGAGGTCATGGTGGATGGCGCGACGAACGAGGACTGGGAGGACCTCGCATGGGCGAATGGGCGCCTCTGGATCGGCGACATCGGCGACAACGAACGGGATCGTTCGGTGATCCAGGTGTATTCGTTCCCCGAACCAAGCGATCGCAGCGTGACGAGCGTCCACGCGACGATCGTGCGGCTGCGGTACGAGGACGGGCCGCACGATGCCGAGGCGATGTTCGTCGATCCCCGCGACGAGTACTTGTACGTCATCGAGAAACAGCTCACGCAGCCCGAGAGCGCGGTGTACGCCGTCCCGGTCCGCGAGGTGCGTCCGGGCGAGGTCGGCGTGCTTCGCTTGGTCGCTCGCGTCCCGCTCTCGATCGTCACCGCGGCCGACCTCGGACCCGCCGGGATCGTGGTCCGCAACTACCTGGCCACGCTGGTGTTCCCCTGGTCGGACGACCGGACCGTCGTTTCCACGCTGGAAGGGAAGTCGTGCCCCGTGTCGCTCGGGTCGAGCGAGGCCATCGCGCAGACCCTCGATGGCAGGGCGCTGTACTCGATCAGTGAAGGCATAGGGCCACCCATCCGCTACGTGGAGCTCTGACGCGTCGCCCGGATCGTGTCAAGATCACCCCATGAGCGGGACCGTGGCGGAACGAGAGCCAGAGCCTCGGGGATCTCAACTCGGGGATGCCGTCCTCGACACTATGCGCGGGGCTCTGCGCATCGTCGGTGGGATGGTGCAGATGGCAGCCGGGATGACGAGGTTGTTAGCCGTTGCGGCACTCAAGGCTGCGGACGCCGCGGCGGATGCTGTGAAGGCTGCGGAGGCCGACGAGGAAGAGCCAGAGCCGAAGCCTCGTTGATGACGTGTATCCGCCGCCTCTCGTTCATCACTAGCGATGAAGGCCGCGCTTGCGCACCAGTCGTGACGACGCTCTGCCCGGCGGACCGCCGTGAAGTTAGCTGGGTAAGAGCCCTTGAACTTCGTACGCGGGGATTGGCCTGCCGAACCCCTTCAGGTCGAGGCTCCCGACCGCCTCCGTATTGACCGTCTCCTCGACGGCTGCGAAGACCCTCGGGCCGACCAGAATCTGGCCCGCCGACGCGTGGGTGCTGAGACGGGATGCGAGATTGGTCACCGATCCGAGCGCCGCGTAGTCGTAGCGGCCCTCGAAGCCGATGCGACCCACCGTCGCGTACCCCGCCTCGATCCCGATCCCGAGTCCCAGCTCCGTACCACGCTTGCGCCAGACGCGCGCGAGTTCCTCGAACCGCTCCTGGGCGGCGAGCGCGAGCCGGATCGCCGCGAGCTCGTGCTCGTCAACCGCGACCGGGTCGTTGAAGAAGACCAAGATCCCGTCGCCCGCGAAGTGCTCCAGCGTCCCCCCGTAGGAAGGGATGAGCTCTCCGATCATCTCGTGGTAGGGGCGGAGCACCTCGAAGAGCTCCTCGGGCGCAGCCGTCTCGGCGAACGACGTGAACCCCCGCAGGTCGGAGAACAGGCAGCTGATGTAGGCGCGGTGACCGGCGAGCAGCTGCTCGCCCTGCTCCGAGGAGATGAGCGCGGCGACCTGCGGCGAAAGGAAGCGGGACAGCTCCGTCCGCTGACGCTCCACCGTGTCGAGCAGTCGCGCGTTGGCGATCGCAATCGCCGCCTGGTCGGCGAACGTCTTGACCAGCTCGACCTCTCGGTCGGCGAAGAGCCCCGGAACGTCGCGGCCGACGGTCACGACGCCGATCAGCCTGTCGTCCAGGATGACCGGAACGCCGAGCACTGCGCGATACCCCACGATCGCCTGCCCGCCGAACGAGTACTCGGGGTCGGCCAGGACGTCGGGGATCTGCACCGCCTCTCCGGCCAGCGCCGTCCGTCCGACGACGGTGGTCCGGTCGCGTAGATGCGGATGTTCCGCGGCGTAGTCGTAACTCTCGGCGAGGGCAGCCACCTGCGAGACGATCAGGAGGACGTCACCCTCCGCCAGGTAGAGCTGGCCGTGCTTCCCGTGACACAAGCGGGTCGCCGCCTCGATGATTGCATCGAGCACGGGCTGGAGCCCCTCCGAACGCGCGACCGCGCGAAGAACCTCATCCACCGCCTGCCGTTGCTCACGCAGGCTCCGGTTCTCCCGAACGAGTTCCTCGACGTCGAGCGGTTCGTCCCCTCCCATTCGGCGGACTCTACGTCCAACCGGTCGCAACGTCGAAGCGTCGGGGGTTGAGGATTCCTCAAGCCTGACACCAGCCGGACGGTTCTTCGCGACGTGATGTCCCCTCGACAAAATGGGACGCACCGAACAACGACGGTCGCCGGAGCCGAAGCTCAAGCACTGGCTCGCGATCCTGCCAGGACCTTCGACTGCTTGGACTCCGTGTTGTAACAGGACCTTCGACTGGGTGGATCGTGTGTCGTTTACGTGGAGCACAATGGGCGACACGGTCGCCATGGCGGTGGATTACCATCTCCAGACCGATGGGCGATCCGTCGTACGACGTACAGACCGCGCTCGTGGTGGTCGATGTCCAGAACGACTTCGCGCATCCCGATGGCGGGTTGTACGTGCGGGATGGCGAGAACCTCGTCCCAACCATCAACGCCCAGATCGCGAAGGTGCGCGAGGCCGGCGCCGTCGTCGTGTACACGGCCGACTGGCATCCCACATCGACCCCGCACTTCGCCAAGGACGGCGGGATCTGGCCGGACCATTGCGTCATGGACACGTGGGGCGCGGAGTTCCACGCCGACCTCGACGTCGACGGTCCGGTCGTCCGGAAGGGATCGAACGGCGAGGACGGGTACTCGGGTTTCATGATGCGGGATCCGACGACGGGGGAGACGGAGCCGACAGAGCTCGCCGAGCTCCTCCGCGACCGAGGCGTCACCCGCCTGGTCGTCTGCGGGCTCGCGACCGATTACTGCGTGAACTCGACGGCGCTCGACGGAATCAAGGAGGGCTTCCGGGTCCGGGTGCTCTTCGACGCGATCCGAGCGGTGGATCTCGAGCAAGGGGACGGCGAACGAGCGATCGCGGAGGTCGAGCGCGCGGGCGGCGAGATCGTCCGGTGACCTAGAGGTCCATCAGGGCCTTGCGTTGCCCGCCGTCCATCGGGATGTGCGCGCCGTTCAGGTAGCTCGCGCGTGGGGACGCGAGGAACGCGACGAGGTTGGCGACCTCCTCGGGTTCGCAGATCCGTCCGAGCGGAAGGCTGCCGACCGCGAGCTCGTGCGCGGCGTCCTGGTGGATGCCCTTGTCGCGCGCGAACGCCTTCTCGAGCCCGTCCCACCGTTCCGTGTTGACCGGCCCCGGGTTCACGGTGTTCACGCGGATCCCGAGCGGGCCGTATTGCTCCGCGAGTGACGAGGCGAAGTTGATGTCGGCCGCGTTCGCGACGCCGGCGGTCATCTCCCAGTAGCTGGGCTTGAGGCCGTCGTTGCCGACGACCAAGACGATGCTGCCGCTGCCCGCCTCGCGCATGTGGGGCACGACGGCCCGGCAGGTACGGACGTACCCCATGAACTTCAGGTTCAGGCTGCTGAACCAGTCGTCCTCCGTCAGGTTCTCGAGCAGGCCACCCGGCGAGCTTCCGGCGCACGTCACGAGGATGTCGATGCGCCCGAAGCGCTCGATCGCCCCCGAGACCGTCCGCTCCACGTCCTCGACTACGCTCATGTCGCCCTGGAGCGGTCGCACGTCGTTGCCGGTCTCCGCCGAGAGCTCGTCGGCCGTCCGTTGCAGGAGCTCATCGCCTCGGGCGGTGATCGCGACGCTGCATCCCTCCTGCGCGAGCAGACGTGCGGTGGCCTTGCCGATGCCCTTGCTCGCCCCGGTCACGAACGCGACCGCGCCCTCGAGCCCGAGATCCATCACGCCTCCCCTCGCCGGCTGAACGCCGGCCGCGCCGGATGATAGGGCATCAGCGTCGCGGGACCGCCGGCCGCCGGGGCTCGTCGCCCGAAGGGCCCAGGATCTCGGCCGCCGCCAGGAGACCGCCCTCGCCGTCCGGCGGGGCGATCAATTGGACGCCGATCGGGAGGCCCGCGCCCGACACCGAGAACGGGACGTTGAGTGCCGGGAGCCCCGCGACGCTCGCGGCCGTGGTCAGCCACGAGGGCCCTCCGCGGTGGACGTCCATAGTGGAGCCGTCGCCGAGGTCGACATCACCGGCGTCGATCCGTGGCGCGACGTAGGGCGTCGTCGCGGCGAGGAACAGATCAACCTTGTTGAAAGCGCCGGCGAACCAGCCCCGGATCAGCTCGGCCTGGGCACGGGCGTCCGGCAGCTCGTCCCGATGCGCCGAACCCCACCCGAGCAGCGACGCGGCGCCGGCGCCGAGCGACGGGTTGCCGGTCAGCCCCTTGTAGCGTTCCGCGAACGGCGGCCACGCGAGCCGGTTCCAGACGCGATGGACGTCGTCGAGCGCCGAACCGTCGACGTCCTGCACCTCGACCCCGGTGTCCCGGAAGAGTTCGGCCGCCTGCCCGACGGCGGCCTTGATCTCGAGCGCGCATCGCTCCCAGCGTCCGCCGCGGAGCAGACCGACGACGGTCGGCGCGGTTCGGTCGTTCGGACGGCCGGCGAGCACCTCCCATCCGAGACGGAGATCATCGAAGGAACCCGCCAGCAGGCCCGGGCAGTCCATCTCCGGAGCGAGGGACATCATCCCCTCGGGCGACAACCGCCCCTGGGTCGGCTTCAGGCCCCAGGTCCCACAGTAGGCGGCGGGGATCCTGGCCGAACCACCGGTGTCGGAGACCAGGCTGATCGGGACGATGCCGGTCGCGACGGCGACGGCCGAGCCGCCGCTCGAGCCCCCGGTGATGCGCTGCAGATCCCACGGGTTCCGGGTCGGTCCGCACGACGACTCGAGGTTCGTCACGCCGGCGGCGAGCTCGTGCTGGTTGGTCTTCCCGATCACGATCGCACCCTCGTCGCGCAGGCGGGTGACGAGCGTCGCGTCGCGGCCCGCGGGCATGGGTGGGATCGCGGCGCAGCATCCCGTGGTCGGGTGCCCCCGAACGTCGAACAGGTCCTTCACCGCGATCGGGACCCCGGCGAGCGGGCCCTCCCGGTCGAGCTCGGCGTCGGCTCGAGCCTCGTCGGCGAACACCTGCGAGAACGCGTTCGTCGGCCCCTGCCACGCGTCGATGCGATCGAGCGCGGCATCGACGGGTCGCGTGGCCCTCACCTACCCACCGCCGAGCGCGAGCTCGCGGAGCCGCTCACGGTCGAGCTTGCCGATCGCGTTCATCGGGAGTTCGCCGATGAGGATGACGCGCTTGGGGCACTTGTACGCGGCGAGCTGCGTTCGCGCGTGCGCGATCAGCTCGACGCCGTTCGGCGCGCGGCCAGACTCGGCGACGACGAACGCGACGACCTCCTCGCCCCAGCGCTCCGAGGCCACCCCGACCACCGCGGCCGCGCTCACCCCGGCGTAGGTCTCGAGCGCGAGCTCGACCTCGCGCGGGTTGACGTTGAGGCCACCGGTGATGATGACCTCCTTGGACCGGCCGGTGATCGCGAGGGTCCCGTCGCCGGGATGGACGCGACCGATGTCACCCGTCCGGAACCAGCCGCCCGGGTGGAACGCGGCGGCGGTCTCGGCGTCGTCGGTGTAGCCGGCGAACACCTGCGGACCGCGGAACACGATCTCGCCGTCCGACCCCGGCTCGAGCGGCATCCCATCCGGGTTCGCGATCGCCATCGAGACCCCGGGCAGCGGCAGGCCCACGCTCCCGGGGCGGCGGTCGCCCTCGTACGGGTTGGACGTGTCGAGGCCGCTCTCGGTGGTGCCGTAGCGCTCGAGCGGTTCCCGACCGAGCAGCTCGCCCGCCCGTTCGAACAGCGCGGGGGAGAGCGGTGCGGACCCCGAGATCGCCAGGCGGAGCGAGGCGAACGCCGAGCCCCCGATGCCGTCGGTTCCGACGAGGCGCTGGTAGATCGCGGGGACGGCGAACAACACCGTCGCGCGTTCGGCCGCGACCGCCCTCGCGAGCCGGGCCGCATCGAAGCCGGCGTGGATCGCCGCGCTCGAGCCGGCGAGCAGGGTCGCGTGCACGCCGCCGAGCCCGTGCTGGTGCGAGAGCGGGAGGGCGTGGACGAGCACGTCGTCGGCGGTCCAGCGCCAGGCGAGCATCGCCGACCGGATCGACGACAGCAGGTTCGCGTGCGAAAGCGGCACGCCCTTGGGCCGACCCGTGGTCCCCGAGGTGAACGCCAGCAGCGCCGTCGCCGATCCGTGGACGTCGGCGGGTTCGATCGACTCGCCCGTCGCCTCGGCCTCGGCGAGGCTCGGACCCGAGTCGTCGTCCAACGCCACCACCGGCGTCGCGTCGGCGGCGAGCGTTCGGAGCGCCGGGAGCGCGGCCCCGCCGGCGAACGCGGCGACCGGTCCGGCCCGGCGACGATCCCGGCGAGCTCGGACCCGGTGAGCGTCGCGCCGACGGGCAGCGCCGTCGCGCCCACCCGTAGCGTGGCGAGGTACGCGACGACGAGGGCGAGCGAGTTGGGGCCGCACAGGAGCACGCGGTCGCCGGGTTCGACCCCGCGGGTCCGCAGCCAGCCGGCGACCCGAGCCGCGCGGTCGTCGAGCTCGCCGTGAGTGGCCTCCGCGCCGTCGATCGCCAAGGCGGGCGCATCACCGCGAGCCCCGGCCGTCGCGTGGAAGGCCGCCGCCAGCGATCCGGAGCCCAGCTCTCGCAGGAGCTCGTCGTCCGCATCGCCCCCGAGGTGGGCGCGCCACGCCGCGCGCGCCGCGCGTGCGATCGCCCCGTCGGCGAGCGGGTCAGGCATCGTCGCGCGCGGGAACGGCGAGCGAGCCCTCCGGGATCTCCCCCGACCACGCCGCCACGTTCTCCCGCCGCTCGCGACGGAGGGACTCGAGCAGGCCGTCCGAGGCGACGAGCCGCTTGACCCTCGCGACGGCGGCACGGTCGAGGCGGGTGACCTGCGTCGCGAGCCGGAGGGCGGCCGCGTCGGGGTCGTCGGCGACGCGGTCGACCAGACCGATCGCCGCGGCCTCGTCGGCCGAAACCTCACGCATCGACAGGCAGAGATCCATCGCGCGTCCCCGGCCCACGAGCGAGCCGAGCCCCCACGCGCCGACGGCGAGCCCGTGCCCCGCCCCGGCGAACCGGATCCGGGCGTTCGGGCCGGCGACCCGGAGGTCGGACGCGATCGCGAGCTGCGCGCCGCCGCCGATCGCCGGGCCGGCGATCGCGGCCACCACCGGCGCGGGCGACATGAGCATGCGTTCGTACGTCTCGTAGAGCAGGTCGCTCACGGCGACACGGTCCGGCGCCTCGAGCGCGAGGTCGAGCCCGGCGCAGAACGCCTCGGGCCCGCTGCTCCCGAGGATCACGACCGCGGCATCGGGTGACCCGAACGCCTCGACCAGCGCCTCGGCGAGCTCGCGGTCCACGGCGTTGCGTTTGGCGGGCCGATCCATACGGAGACGGAGCACGCCCTCGGAGGGCTCGTCGGTCCGGAGGACGCTCACCGTGGCTGGACGAGCTCGACGATGATCCCGCCGAACGGCTCGGGGTCGAGGAAGGCGATGATCGTGTTCCCGGCGCCGGCACGGGGCGCGGTACCGGTCGGGCGCACGCCCTTGGCGGCGAGCTCCCGCAACGAAGCCTCGAGATCGTCGACCTCGAACGCCACGTGCTGGATGCCCGGCCCGGCGCTCGCGAGCCAGTCGGCGCTGAAGCCCTCCTCGGTGAGCGGCCGGATCAGCTCCACGAGGGTCTCGCCGCACGGGAGGAACGCGATCACGAGCTCGTCGCCGTAGGGCTCGATGTGATCGAGCTCGAGCCCGAGCACGTCGCGGAAGCCGCCGATCGCCCGGTCGAGGTTGGGGACGATCATCCCCATGTGGTGGACCCGGCCGATGTTCATCCGGCGAGCTCCGCGACCACACGCGCGGGGGCGCCGTTCTCCCCCGCGATCCGGATCGGGAAGGCGATGACCGTGAACCCGTCAGCCGGAAGTTCGGGCAGGCGCATCAGGTTCTCGATCAGCAGGACGTCGGCGCCGAGGAGCACGACATGGTTCGGGAAGGGCTTGCCGCGGTCGACGGCGAAGTCGAGCCCGATCGCCGAGGGCGCGGCCGCGGCGATCGCCTCGGCCGCGTCGAGCGCGAGGTAGGGGTTCCCGCCGTACAGCTGCGGCGTCTCGAACGCGCGGTCGGTCCATCCCGTCGCGAGCATGAGGATCGCCCCGCGACAGCCGGCCGGCTCGAACCCCGCGGCGACGAGCTCCTGCAGACCGATCTCCGCACCGGGTTGGGAGCCGGTGAGGTCGAGGCGCACGCCCGGGCGGTGGAACCGGTCGATCGCGATCTCGTCGATCGCCGCGCCGTCGGCGACGAAGTGGGACGGCGCGTCGATATGCGTGGCCGTGTGCAGGCTCAGCGACATCACGGTGTTGCGGAGCCCGTCGCGTTCGAGCAGGTGCAGCGGCGCGAACGTCGGCTCGGGGTGCCCGGGGACCGGAACGGTCTTGGGGGACAACGGCATCGACAGATCCACGAGCATCGGCGGTCCTCTCCCGGGCGAGAGGCGACTGTACTATGGCCCCTCCCCGCGGTCCGGCTCGAGGAGACAGGTTGAAACCGGCGAGCTTCGCGTATCACCGCGCCGCTTCGGTGGGCGAAGCGCTCGAGCTCCTCGCGCGCGAGGGCGAGGACGCCAAGGTGATCGCCGGCGGGCAGAGCCTGGTGCCGCTGATGGCGTTCCGCCTGGCGAGACCGTCGGCGTTGATCGACATCAACCGCATCGCGGAGCTGCGCTACGTGCGGCGCGACGGCGACGCGCTCCGGATCGGAGCCCTCGCGACGCACCGCGACATCGAGACCAACGCGGAGCCCGGCGTCCTCGAGGGCTACTCGATCCTGCCGCGCGCCGCCCGGTTCATCGGCCACTACCCGATCCGAACGCGGGGCACGTTCGGCGGCAGCATCGCGCACGCGGATCCGACATCCGAATGGTGCATGCTCGCGCGGTTGCTCGATGCCGATATCGTCGTCACCGGCGCGCAGGGCTCGCGGACCGTTGCCTCCTCGGACTTCTTCCGCGGCGTGTTCACGACCGCGCTCGGCGTCGACGAGGTGGTGACCGAGGTCAGGTTCCCCGCACCCGCACCGCGGTCCTCGATCCGCGAGTTCGCGCGGCGGCAGGGGGACTTCGCGATCGTCGCCGTCGCGACCGCCCTCGAGCTGGAGGACGGGCGCGTGCGGTCGGCGCGGATCGCGCTCGCGGGGGTGAGCGACGCTCCGGTCCGGGCGACCGAGGCGGAGGCGATGCTCGCCGGCGCGGCGCCCGACGAGGCGGTGTTCGAGGAGGCGGGGAGGGCCGCGGCCGCCGACCTGCGACCGCCGTCCGACATCCACGGCAGCTCGGACTACCGCAAGGAGCTCGCAGCGGCGCTGGTCCGGCGGGCGCTCGGCGACGCGGTGCGTGCGGATGTCTGACGAGGCGGCGCGGGCGTCGGGTCGGAACGGCGCGCGATGGTCGGGGACGCCGGTCCGCCGCGTGGAAGACCCTCGCCTGCTCACCGGAGCGTCACGGTTCGTCGACGACGTGGCCCCGGCCGGACTACTTCACGCGGCCTTCGCCCGCTCGCCGTTCGCGGCGGCACGGATCGGGTCGGTCGACGCCGGCGCCGCTCGGAGGGTCCCCGGCGTCGTCGAGGTGTGGGACGCCGCGGATCTCGAGCTGCCGGGCCTGCGCCCGATCCTCGAGCGCGAGGACTTCGTGGTCACGGAGATGCCGCTGCTCGCCCGCGACGTCGTGCGGTTCGCGGGCGAACCCGTGGCGATGGTGCTCGCCGGATCGCGCTACGCGGCGGAGGACGGCGCCGAGGCCGTCGAGGTCGACTACGTCCCCGACAACGGCGTGTCGTCGATCGACGAGGCGACCGCGGAGGGCGCGCCGCTCGTGCACGCCTCGGCGAGGGGGAACCTGCTCCTCGATGCCGCGATGGTCGACGACGCGGAGCTGGATGCGGCGCTGGACGCGGCCGCCGTCGTGGTCGACGCCACGTTCTCGAGCGGCAGGCTGACCGCCGCGCCGATCGAGACGCGCGCGTGCGTCGCGGAGTGGGACGCGCGCGAACGACGGCTGATCGTGCACATCTCGCACCAGATCCCGCACCTCGTGCGCACGACGATCGCCGACCTGCTGGGCTTGCCCGAACGCCGGGTCCGCGTGATCACGCCCGACGTCGGCGGAGGTTTCGGCCTCAAGTGCGTCGTCGGGCGCGAGGAGATCCTGGTCTCGGCCGCCGCGGCGAGGCTGCGGCGGCCGGTGAAGTGGATCGAGGACCGGCTCGAGAACCTGACCGCGAGCTTCCACGGTCACGAGCAGCGCCATACGGTCCGGGTGGGGTTCGACGCCGACGGGACGTTGCTCGGCCTCGATGCCGACATCGCCTGCGACGTGGGAGCGTACTCCTGTTACCCGTTCACCTGCGGGGTCGAGCCGCTGATGGCCGCGACCGAGCTCCCCGGGCCCTACCGGCTGACCCGGTACCGAGCCCGCGCCAGGGCCGTCGCGACCGACAAGCCGCCGATCGCGCCGTATCGGGGTGTCTCTCGCCCGCAGATCACGTTCGTGATGGAACGCGTGATGGACATGGCCGCCCGGCGGCTCGACCTTGATCCCGTCGAGGTCCGGATGCGCAACCTGATCGGGCCGGGCGACTTCCCGTATCGGAGCGCCTCCGGGCTGCTGATCGACGAGGGCAGCTACCGAGCGTCGCTCGAGAGGTGCGCGGCCGCGCTCGAGCACGACACGTGGCGCGAACGGCAGGCCGACGCCCGGGTCGAGGGGCGAATGATCGGCCAGGGGTTCTCCTGCTTCTCGGAACGGACCGCGTACGGGACGCCGGCGTTCGCGTCGCGGAAGATGGCGGTCACGCCGGGGTTCGAGAGCGCGCACCTGCGCATGGACGCCTCCGGGGGCGTGACGGTGGCCGTCGGCACGCTCTCCCACGGCCAGGGGCACGAGACCACGTTCGCGCAGATCGCGGCCGACGAGCTCGGCCTGCGGCCCGACGACGTCCGGGTCGTGCAGGGCGACACCGATTCGACGCCGTACGGGTGGGGGACCTTCGCGAGCCGTTCGATCGCGATCGGCGGCGGGGCCGTCAAACGGGCCGGCGAGATGCTGGCCGAACGGCTCGCGCGGATCGGCGCCCATCTGCTCGAGGTCGCCCCCGACGACGTCGATCTCGCTGACGGGTCGATCTCGGTGCGTGGGGCGCCCGGCCGCTCGGTCGCGATCGCCGAGGTCGCCCGCGTCGCGCACCACGCGGCGCACCGGCTCCCGGCCGGGGCCGAACCCGGCCTCGAGGTCCGCTCGACGTTCGACCCGCCCGGCACGTTCTCGAACGCGACCCACGGGGTCGAGGTGGAGGTCGATCCCGCGACCGGCGCGGTCGAGATCCGCCGGTACGTCGTCGTCGAGGACTGTGGGTCCGTGATCAACCCGATGATCGTGGAGGGGCAGGTGCACGGCGGCGTCGCGCAGGGGATCGCGGCGGCGTTGTACGAACGGCTCGCGTACGACGACGACGCCCAGCCGCTCTCGGGGACGTTCGCCGACTTCCTCGTCCCGACCGCCGCCGAGATCCCGCGCATCGAGATCCACCACCTGGAGACACCGTCGGCGCTATTCGGCGACCGGCGCCAAGGGGATGGGCGAGGGAGGCGCCGTCGGCGCCCCGGCGGCGATCGCGAACGCCGTGTCCGACGCGCTCGCGCATCTCGGTGTCGAGATCGACGAGATCCCGATCACGCCGGAGCGACTGCTCGGCGCGATCCGCGAGCACCGCGCGATCGCCAGGGTGGGGGACGCCCCGTGACCGAGCGGCATCGGGTCACGCTCACCGTCAACGGCAGGAAGCACGTGCTGGAGGTCGAGCCCCGCCGAACGCTCGTGGACGTGCTCCGCCACGACCTCGGCTACACGGGGACGCACGTCGGGTGCGAGCAGGGCGTGTGCGGTTCGTGCACGGTGCTGCTCGACGGGGAACCCGTCCGCTCGTGTCTGCTGTTCGGCGTCCAGGCCGATGGCGCCGACGTCCGGACGGTGGAGGGCCTGGGCGACCAGGAGCACCTGTCGCCGTTGCAGGAGATCTTCTCATCGAGCCACGCGCTCCAGTGCGGGTTCTGCACGCCGGGGTTCCTCATGCTCGCGACCGCGTTCCTGCGCGATCACCCCTCGCCCTCGGACGAGGAGATCCGCGAGGCGATGGCGTCGAACCTGTGTCGGTGCACCGGCTACCAGAACATCCTGCGCGCCGTCCGCCGGGCCGCCGACGCGGTCGCAGATCCGGCAGCCGAGCCGTGACGCGCGCCCGTCCGCTGCTCCGGGTCGAGGACGGGCGCCTGCTGGCCGGCCGCGGCCGCTTCGTCGACGACGTCGACCTCCCCGGTCAGCTGTGGCTCCGCGTGATCCGTTCGCAGGTCGCGCACGCGAACCTGCGCGAGGTGGACACGGGCGCCGCGCGCGCGTCCGAACGCGTCCACGCGGTCGTCACGGCGGCGGACCTCCCCGAGATCGATCGGATCCCGGTCAGGGTCGCGGTCGCCGACCAGCCGCTCGACGCGTATCTGCAACCGGTCCTGGCGCGGGAGCGGGTGCGCTACGTCGGCGAGCCCGTCGCCGTCGTGCTCGCCGAGGATCCGTACGCGGCCGAGGACGCGGCGGAGCTCGTCGCGATCGCGTACGAGGAGCTCCCGGCGGTGCTCGATCTGCGGGCGGCCGAGCGCGCGGCCGAGCTCGAGATGGGCTACGGGGACGTCGAGGCCGCGTTCGCGATCGCGGCCCACGTCACCCGCGCCGAGTTCACGATCGGTCGCCACTCCGCGGTGCCGCTGGAGACGCGGGGGCTCCTCGCCGCTCCGCGGGATGGTCGGCTCGAGATCTGGGGGACGACGAAGGTCCCACATTTCAACCGCCGGTTGCTGGCCTCGATGCTCGGGCTCCCCGTGGAGGAGATCCACCTGCACACGGCGGACGCGGGCGGAGGGTTCGGCGTCCGCGGCGAGTTCTATCCGGAGGACTACCTGGTGCCGTGGCTCGCCCAGCGGACGGATCGACCGGTGAAGTGGATCGAGGACCGTTCGGAGCACCTGGTCGCGACGAACCACTCGCGGCACCAGATCCACGCGATCGAGGCGGCGTTCGACGACCAGCATCGGTTGCTCGCGATCGCCGACGAGGTGTGGCACGACACCGGCGCGTACATCCGAACCCATGGTGTGTTGGTCGCCGACCTCACGCTCGGCATGCTGCCCGGTCCGTACCGCGTGCCCGCGTACCGAGGCGCCGCGCACGTGGTGCTCACCGCCCGAACCCCGTGCGGGACCTACCGTGGCCCGGGTCGCTACGAGGGGACCTTCGCCCGCGAACGGCTCCTCGATCTGGCCGCCGACGAGCTCGGGCTCGATCCGCTCGACCTTCGGCGGCGGAATCTGCTGTCGTCCGACGAGCTCCCGCTGGATCGAGATCTCTCGGCGATCGGCACCACGATGACGATCGATGCGGGCGACGTCGGCGCCCTCCTCGAGCGAACGATCGCCGAGGCCGGATTCGAGGCCTGGCGCGACGAGTCGGCCCGGCTGCGGGCACGGGGGCGGATGGTGGGAACCGGCGCGGCCGTCTTCATGGAGAAGAGCGGGCTCGGGCCCCTCGAGCACGCCGGGGTGGAACTGGTGCCGTCGGGCGAGGTCCGGGTCACGGCGGGGGCCACTTCGCTCGGCCAGGGCGTCGAGACCGTCCTGGCCACCCTCGCCGCCGAACGGCTCGGCCTTGACGTCGATGACATCACGGTCGTCCTCGGCGATACGGACCTGGTCCCCGAGGGCGTCGGATCGTGGGCGAGCCGATCGACCGTCCTGGCCGGGAACGCGGTCGCCCTCGCCGCCGATCGTGTCGCCGAGCTCGCCCGGGAGGCGGCGGCCGGGGCCCTCGAGGTGGACCCCGCCGATCTCCGGATGTCGGATGGTCGGTTCGAGGCCGCGGGGTCGCCGGAACGAGCCGTGTCCCTCGGCGAGCTCGCGAGTCGCTCCGGCGGCTTCTCGGCCATGGAGACCTTCGAGATCGACCGAATGACGTACCCGTACGGGGTCCATCTCGCCCACGTCGAGGTCGATCCCGACTCGGGCGGCGTCCGGATCCTCGGGTACTTCATCGGCTACGAGGTCGGGCGGGCGGTGATCCCGGCCCTGGTGGAGGGCCAGCTGGTGGGCGGGGCGGCCCAGGGCATCGCCGGCGCCCTGATGGAGGAGTTCCGGTACACCGACGACGGCCAGCCCCTCGCGACCACGTTGGCCGACTACCTGGTGCCGACCGCCGGCGAGGTCCCACCCATCGGGGTGCTGATCTCGGAGGACTGGCCGGCGGAGAGCAACGCCCTCGGGGTCCGCGGCGCCGGCGAGGGCGGCGCGACGGGGTGCGGCGCCGCGATCGCCGCGGCCGTGGACGACGCGATCGGTCGCCCCGGCCGGATCAGGGCGCTGCCGATCCTGCTGCCCGAGCTCCGCGAAGCGCTCCAGGAGCGGGGCGACTGAGGGGGTGGCCGCGTCCCGATTAGCGCTATTCGGGCACGGGGAGCCTCGACCGCGTGGATCGTGTGTCGTCTACGTGGAGCACAATCGGCCGCTCGGGAAGGTGGGAAGCGCAGGCACGGCGAGTGTCCCTAGTGGGTGCAGTACAGAGGCATACACGACCCGCCGGGCAAAGCGTCGCGTCAGCTGCACGGTCAAACTCGCCCATCCCAGCGGGCCGTCCCGGGGCGGGCAGCAGCTAGGAACCCGCTCCCTCCATGTTCTTCGTGACGACCTCCATCGTCTCGTTCAGCTCGGCGGTCGGGCTGAACTCCACGATCTCGGTGCCGGGGAAGATTTCGGGCGTGTGGCCGGGACCGACGTAGTAGGCCTCGCCGTCGGTGATCTCGATGTCGCCCTCGGCCGTGTGGTACACGAGCTTCCCCTTGAACACGTAACCCCAGTGCGGGGACTGGCACTTGTCGTCCGGCAGACCCACGAACAACGGGGTCATGTCGGCGTGTTCCGTGTACCGCTCGAACCCGATCGTGTACCCCTCGGTCTCTCCGTAGCGACCCTCGAAGCCCGGCCCCTCGATCGGCTCGGCTGTCGAATCCTTCGACACCTTCCCCATCACGCTCCTCCTTCCGCCACGGGTCCATGGCAACCCTCCCGGGCGACGACGCGCTGACGCTAGCACGCGCCGGAATCCTCTGGGTCGCATCGCAGATTCACTTCATCACCAACAACCGCTCACGACTTGAGCGCCCTCGGTCTACGCACTAGGAGCGTTGAGGGCGGTCTCTAGACCGGACTAGGCGGGCGCAGGCGTTCCCCGGCGAGCGTGTACGCGCCAAGCGCCCCTGATTAGTCGGATGCGAGGAGTTGGTCGAAAGGGCCGTGTAGCAGGGCGGCGATAGCAGGGGCGTGAACTCGGATGTTGGATTGAGCAGCCGGCGCGGCGCCGATCGCCGGTGAGCATCGTCGGAAGCATCGCCACCGTCGGCGAAGCACAGAACTGCGCGAATCGCGTTCCCGTCCGCTACCCTCCCGCTGGCCGGCGCGTTCGAACTAAAGGGAACCGAGTGGCGGAACACGAAGTGGTCTGGTGGGAGATCGAGTCGCCGGACCCGGACCGCACGCAAGGCTTCTACAGGGCCCTGTTCGGCTGGGGGTTTCGTCGGGCGTTCGACGAGCCCAACTCGGCGTTAGGACGCCGATACTGGATCGTCGAGCGCGCCGGCGCCGGGATCGGAGGGCTGCAGGAGTCCATGCCAACCGCATCCGCGGCGCACGCCGGGGTGCGCTTGTACGTAGAGGTGGACGACCTCGAAGCGACACTGTCACGAGCCATCGAGCTCGGCGCGACCAGCGAACGCGGCCGGACCTATCTCGGAACCGACGACTTCTGGTTCGCGAACGTGCGAGATCCCACGGGGATCTCACTAGGACTTTGGACCAGCCGGCCGCCGCCCAACTAGTCGCGTCCGTAGATCCGGTCCCATGTTTCGAAGTTCGGCGACCGTTCCCCGTCATCGAGCTCGTCGGGGCGCACGTCCCGGAGTCACCTGCCGGGACCGGTGTAGGCAGTAGGAGCCTTGTGGGCGGATCAAGAGGAGCTGGGTAGTGCAGGCACGGAAACCGTCGCTGGACGCGACGGCGTGATGACTGGTCGGGCTCGCGGCCACAGCCTGATCTACGTCACGCGGGAGCTATCGACCGACCGTCTCAGCGTGTCTGACTTGGCGATAGCCAATCGCCCCAGGCGGTCCCAGCAACGAGACGACGGAGGTCGGAGCCGTCGGCGTTGACGCTCCAGAGCGAGCTCACGCGGCGGCCCCCATCCTCCGTCCGCAAGAACAGGATCCGATCGCCCTCGGGCGAGAACTCGATGACCGAGAGCCACTCTGACCCTTCGCTACGTCATCGCGAACGGTCGTGGTGGTTCTCGTCGGCAGGAGTCATTCGCCGGCGGGGTGGAACAGCTCGACCGGGTTCCCGGAAGGATCCTCGAGGAGGATCTGCTTGCCTCCCGGCCCGGTGACGATGTCGTTCCGGAAGGACACGCCTTCGGCGCGAAGACGCTCGACCTCGGCCTCGATGTCGTTCACAACGAATTCGACCCGGTTCCAACCACCAGGGCCGGGCTTGGCCCCGTCCGGCATCGGCCGCCCCGCGGAGCTGGACGGTCCGCTGAGCAGCAGGCGCAGGTTGCCACGGAACACGTCGGCGAACGCCGGTGGAGCGTGCGTTCCGACCGCGAAGCCGAAATGTTTCGTGTAGAACTCCACGGCCGCATCGACGTCATGCACCATGTACCGGACGTTGACGGTGCCTTCTGGCATGTCACCTCACCTCCCGGCGGGGTCGATCGGACGAGCGAGTCCGCCAAGCCTCGTGGATGGGATCGTGAGATCCCCACATACCACCGTTCTTCGGTACCCGGCATAGGCGGCAGCGAATCCGCGACGGGGCGGCGGTGCCACGGCTTGCGATCATGACATGGCCGTCCACTTCTGCTAGCGCAGGCACGGCGACCGTCGCAGGGCCCACTGATAGGTGCGACGACCCTACTAGTAGGTTAAAGCTCACCCAGAACGCTTCGGTGCATCTCTCATCACCGAATCCGTGCTCGTCCTCTCAGCCCCGACTCGACGGTCCTACCCCGACGGCTGAGTGCTAGCGCCCAGCGCCGACGAGTCCTGCGTCGACCGCAGCAGGAGAGAGGATCGTCTCCAGTACCATCACCGCGGCCCCGGTGATGCCCGCCTCGTCGCCGAGCTCGCTCGGGACGATCCGCAGGCGGCCGGTGGCCAGAGGCAACGACCGGCGGTAGACCACCTCTCGGATTCCGGCCAGGAGCTGCTCGCCTGCACCGGCGACGTCTCCACCGATGACGATGACGGCCGGGTTGAGCATGTTCACGCACGCCGCTAGCACGCCGCCGATGGCGTGCCCGGCCTCGCGCACGAGGCGTACCGCGTCCGGTTGGCTAGCGAGCACTTGCGCCACCACGTCCCTGCTGGTCCGGGTCGGCAGCCCGAGCTCGGCGAGCCTCGCGGCGAGCGCGCTGCCGCCGGCGACGGCTTCCAGACAGCCGAGGTTGCCGCAACGGCATACGACGTCGTCTTGATCGGGGACATGGATGTGGCCGATGTCCCCGGCCGCCCCATCGGCCCCCCGGTGGACGTGACCTCCGGCCACGAGCCCGCAGCCGATCCCCGTGCCGACCTTGACGAACATCAAGAACGCCTCGTCGCGCCACCGCGACCAGTGCTCCCCGACAGCCATGATGTTCACGTCGTTGTCGACGAGGGCAAGCACCCCGAACCGTTCGGCCAGTCGCTGCCCGACGGGATAGAGGTGCCAGCCGGGCATGATGGGAGGCGTTACCGGCCGGCCGGTGGCGAACTCCACAGGACCCGGCAGACCGACGCCGACGCCGCGCAGCCGGTCCGCATGCTCCCCGGATTCCGCGAGGAGGGAGTCGAACGCGCCCTCCAACCACGAAAGGACCCGTTCGGGACCCTCCGCGACCGGGATCTCCTCCGTCCGCTGGGAGAGGACCCGCCCTGCCAGATCGGTGACGGCCACGCGGGAATGCATTGCGCCGATGTCTCCCGCGAGGACCACCCCGGCGTTGCTGTTGAACGCCAACGTGCCCGGTGGGCGACCACCCGTCGACGCGCTGTCACCTCCGGAAACGAGCAGCTTGTTGGCCAGGAGCGCGTCGATCCGCTGCGCGACGGTCGAGCGAGCGAGACCGGTCACGCTGACGAGGTCCCCTCGCGTCGTGGCTCGCCCGGTTCGTACCAGCTCCAGGATGGCGCCGGCGCCGCCGGGAACCCCGTTCGCCGGAAGGGCCGCGCCGGAGTCCGCGCTCACGGCCGTCAGTGAAACAGCGGAAGTCGGCCTTGTCAAAGTCAAAAGCGCCGCGATCTCGACGGCGAGCGCCCCAACTTCCGTTTGACAACCGGCGGAAGTCGGCGTGAGGATTCTCGCATGGGGACGCCATCCGGCCGCCCGAACGGTGGCGGCCTGCTGAGGGCGGGCATCGTCGGAGCCGGCTTCGTTGGTGCCGTTCATGCGACCGCTGCGAGGCGCGCCGGCGCGCGGATCGCAGGTGTCTCGGCATCGACCGAGGTCAGCACCAGCGAAGCCGTGGACCGCCTCGCCGCGGAGCGTGGGTACACAGAGGCCGACGCGCTGGTGAACTCGCCGGACATCGACGTCGTGCACATCTGCACTCCCAACCACCTGCACTTCGCTCTGGCGGAAGCGGCGCTCGCAGCCGGCAAGCACGTGATCTGCGAGAAGCCCCTGGCGGTGGCTCATGCCGACGCACTCACGCTGTGCAAGCACGCAGAGGCCGCGAACGCGGTTGCTACCGTCCCGTTCGTGTATCGCTTCTACCCGATGGTGCGCGAGGCTCGGGCGCGGATCGCTCGACAACCGGGAGCTGTCCGCCTCGTTCACGGCAGCTATCTCCAGGACTGGCTGTCAACCGAGGAGGACTACAACTGGCGGGTGGAGGCCAAATGGTCCGGCCCCTCTCGCGCGTTCGCCGACATCGGGTCGCACTGGTGCGATCTGGTGGAATTCGTTACCGGCGATCGGATCGCAGCGGTGCAGGCCGAGCTCGTGACCGCCTTCCCCGCGAGGCTCGCGCAACAGTCACGGATGCGCGCGTTCGAGTCAAGCCAGGGAGGTGATCGGGCGAGCCGTGTCGTCACGACCGAGGACGTGGCATTGGTGCTCTTCCGCACCGTCGCCGGCGTCAGCGGCTCGGTCGTCGTGAGTCAGATCTCGTCCGGCCACAAGAACCAACTCCGCTTCGAGATGACCACCGCCGACACGACGCTGGTCTTCGATCAGGAGCAGCCCGATTCGCTCTGGTTGGGGAAGCGGAACACGAGCGAGATCGTGACACGTGACGTCTCGCAGCTCGACCCGTCGGCTGCGGCCTACGTCACCCTCCCGCCCGGTCATCCTCAGGGCTACGCGGACTGCTTCGCCGCGTTCGTGGGCGACACCTACCGGGCGATCCGTGAAGGTTCAGCGGCCAGCATCGACGGTCTTCCCACCTTCACCGACGGTGCGCGGGCGGTCCAGATCACGGAAGCGGTTCTTCGGTCGGCCGAGTCCCACCGGTGGGAGGAGATCGCCGCGATGCAACTCGCCGAAGGAGGTGCGATGTGAAGCTCGGATTCCTGACCGCCTGTATGCCTCGACGTTCTCTGGCCGAGGTCTGCGCATGGGCGCGGTCCAACGACTTCGAGGCCCTCGAGGTGGCGGCCTGGCCGGATCTGGGCGATCGACCGTTCACGGCCACGCATCTGGTCGCCGACGGATTCGGCGCGGGCGACGCCGAGTCGATCCGGCAGCTGTTCGCCGATCACGACCTCATCTGTTCCTCCCTGGCCTACTACGACAACAACCTCCATCCCGACCCCGACACGCGCGCAGCGGTGAACGACCATGTGCGCAAGTGCATCGACGCGGCGTCCCTTCTCGGTTGCCCGACGGTCGGCACGTTCGTCGGGCGAGACCCCACCCGATCGGTGGCCGACAACCTCCGGAACGCCGAGGCAATCTTCCGGCCGCTCGTCGACCACGCGGGCGAGGCCGGGGTCAAGCTCATCATCGAGAACTGCGTGATGGAGGGTTGGCACCCGGATGGGTACCCGGGGAACCTCGCGTACTCCCCGGAGCTGTGGGAGTGGATGTTCTCGCTCGGCCTGTACCTGAACTACGACCCGTCCCACCTGCTCTGGATGGGCATCGACCCGGTCGAAGCGGTGAAGCCCTACGTCCACCGCATCCCGCACGCACAGGCGAAGGACATCGAGCTCGACCCTGCGGCTCGCAACCACTATGGCTGGCCCGGCCGCGCGGTTCGGCGGGACAACCCCTGGGACGTGGGCTGGTGGCGCTATCGAGTGCCGGGTCGAGGCGAGGTCGATTGGAACCGACTCGTCGACGTGCTCTACGAGGGTGGGTTCGACGGCGTCCTCTCGGTCGAGCACGAGGACCCGCAATGGGGAGGCACCGTGGACAAGGTCGAGATCGGCCTGAAGATCGCGCACCGCACGCTGCGGCCGCTCATCGTCGTCTGATGAACGCCTCACCCGTCCTCGAGGTCGCCGGTCTGGTGAAGGAGTACCCGGGCGTGGTCGCCCTTCGTGGCGTCGACCTGGATGTCCTGTCCGGTGAGGTTCACTGCCTCATCGGGCCCAATGGAGCGGGGAAATCCACGCTGATCAAGTGCATCGCCGGCGCGGTCGAGCCGACGGCGGGCGAGATCCGCATGGACGGCGAACCGGTTGCGACCGGAAGCCCGTCGGCCGCTCTCGGGCGGGGGGTCGCGACGATCTACCAGGAGCTGGACCTGGTGGGCGACCTGAGCGTGGCCCAGAACATCTTCCTGGGTCACGAGCCGCGGCGCCGGGGATTCCTCGACCGGGCTCGGATGCGCCGCGAGACGTCGGCGCTCCTCGAGCGGGTGAACCACGGGACGATCCCCACGAACACGCCCGCTCGCTCACTGCGGGCGGCGGGACAGCAGATCGTCTCGATCGCTCGGGCCCTGTCGCACCGCGTCCGCCTCCTCATCATGGACGAGCCCTCGGCGATCCTCGACGACCACGAGATCGAGACCCTCTTCGACGTCGTCCGCCGCCTCACCGATGAAGGCGTCGGCGTGATCTACATCTCTCATCGAATCGACGAGATCGCTCGCATCGGCGACCGGGTGACCGTGCTGAGCGAGGGTTCGACGGTCGCGTCCGGCCTGCCCGCGAGCACCTCGGCGGATCATCTGATCAGGCTCATGGTCGGCCACGAGCTCGAACAGCTGTTCCCCGAGCGTCCGGCCGGCCGTGACGAGGTCGTCCTGGAGGTTCGGGGCGTGCGTCGTCTGCCCGACCTGAAGGACGCCACCTTCGAGCTTCGCGCGGGCGAGGTGCTGGGCATCGCCGGGCTCGTCGGAGCCGGTCGCAGCGAGCTTCTGCGAGCGATCCACGGCGTCGACCGACGGGATGACGGGGAGGTCGTGGTCGATGGCCGGATCTTGCCGCCCAACCGGCCGGATCTCGCGATCGCCTCGGGCCTCGGCTTCGCGCCCGAGGACCGCAAGTCCCAGGCCTTGCTCCTCGAGTGGAATCTCACCAAGAACGTCAGCATCGCCGACCTGGCACGCTTCCAGCGGATCCTTCTTCGGGTGCGAGCTGAACGGGCCGCGGCCGAAGAGCAGCTCCGGCTCCTGCGAACCACGCCGTCCGACGGAGATCGGATGGTGCGCGCACTGTCGGGCGGGAACCAGCAGAAGGTGGTCCTGGCGCGCTGGTTGCTCCGACGCTGCCGCGTCCTCCTCTTGGACGAGCCCACGCGTGGCGTCGACGTCGAGACGAAGTCAGAACTTTTCCGCATCATCGCCGGCCTCGCCGAGCAGGGGCTCGGCGTGATCGTCGTGTCGTCTGAGATCGAGGAGCTCACCGGCCTGTGCACCCGCCTGCTGATCATGCGCGAGGGCGAGATCGTGGCCGAGATGGACGGCGGCACCGCGACCGAGCTTGAGGTGCTGCGCCACGCGATGCCGGGAACCCAGGAGATCGTCGCGGAGACGGGGACCGATCCCTCGCCGCGATCGGACGTCGACCCAGGAGACCGTTCATGACGACGACACAGACACGTCCGCCGGGCGGAACGTCGGGAGAAGGGCAGCGGATCGCGCCGTCGCTGGTCGGAGCAAGGCTCCAGGAGTTCGCGTTGGCTGGGGTCATCGTCCTGCTGGTGGTCATCGGCGCCATCCTCAAGCCCGCGACCTTCCCGACCACCGACAACCTGCGGGCCATCCTCACCCAGGCCTCGGTGGTCGGCGTCCTCGCGATCGGGATGACCTTCGTGATCGCGACGGCCGGGATCGATCTGTCAGTCGGCTCCATCGTCGCGGCCGCCGGAGTTGCCGGCGCGCTGCTCATCAGCGACAGCTCTTTGGCGTTCGTCCTCGGAGCGCTGGCGTTCGGGCTGCTCCTCGGCACAGCGAACGGCACGGCCATCGCGTACGGGAAGGTCGTGCCCTTCATCGCCACGCTCGCGATGCTCGCGATCGCCCGCGGACTGGCCCTGCAGATGAGCGGTAAGCGCCCGATCAGCCTGCTGGACCTCGACGGGGTCCGTTGGTTCGGCACCGGGGAGATCCTGGGTGTTCCCTCCTCGGTCGTGATCTTCCTGGGCGTGACGATCGGCGGCTGGATCCTGCTGAACCGGACGCGCTATGGACGGCACGTGGTGGCGGTCGGCGGGAACCGCGAGGCCGCGCGCATAGCCGGCGTGCCCGTTCGCAGGACCGTCTTCAGTGTCTACTGCCTTTCGGGGCTGATGGCCGGGTTGGCGGCGGTGCTGCTGTGCGGGCGGCTCGCCAGCGCGTCGCCGGTTTCAGGCGCTCTGCTCGAACTCGACGCGATCGGCGCAACCGTCATCGGCGGCACGAGTCTCGCGGGCGGCCGAGCCACGATCGTCGGCACGTTCATGGGTGTCGTCGTCTTCGCCGTGATCTTCAACCTGCTCACCCAGCTGAACCTGGCCACCGAATGGCAGCAGATCGTGAAGGGGGTGATCATCTTGGCTGCCGTCCTCATCCAGCGGCCAGAGCGGATCTAGCCCGACACCCCCATCGATCCTTTTCCGCCGCCGGTGGGATAACGGATCCCCGATCGAAAGGAGATGCGATGTTGCGAACCGGACGAGTCCTCGCCATCGTCGCCACACTCGTCGTAGTAACCGCCGCCTGCACAGGTGACGACTCCGGGGAAGCCGACGCGACCGGAACCACCGCACAGGACACCGGCGCCGGCTCGGAGACGGGTGCCGGGTCGGGCGAGACCGTGTCCATCGTGGCCAGCGTGCCGCCGACCGACCACGGTTGGCTCGGGCAGATCGCTGCCAAGGCGGAGGAGGCGGCGGCGCAGTGGGACGACGTCGATTTCCGCCTGCTCGAGGCGGCCGACGCCGATAGCCAGGCCTCGCAGATCCAGACCGTCATCAACGAGCAGCCAGACGTGCTCGTCGTGCTTCCGTACGACGGTGAGCAGCTCACGCCCGTCGCCGAACAGGCGATGGAGGCCGGCATCCCGGTCGTCAACGTCGACCGGCTCTTCGCCACGCCGGAGGCGGCTCGCGCCACGATCCTCGGCGACAACTACGCGATCGGGTCCAAGGCCGCAGAGTTCATCTCCGGACAGCTCGACTGCCAGGGCAACGTGGTGGAGATCCAGGGCATCGCAGGGATCTCGGTGACGACCGACCGAACCCAGGGCTTCGCCGACACCCTGGAAGCGCTCTGCGGGGACGGCATCGAGATCGTGGCCCAGCAGCCGGCCGACTTCACGCCGGACCTCGGACTCGAGGTGATGGAAGCGATCCTGCAAGCCAACCCAGATATCGACGCGGTGTACACGCACGACGACGACATGGCCGAGGGCGTCGTGGCAGCGATCGAGAACGCGGGACGCGAGGACGAGATGATCCTCACCGGCGCGGGCGGCTCCTGCTCCGCGTTCGACCAGATCGAGAGCGGTGGCCTCTACGCCGCGACGTACCTCTACAGCCCGACGATGGCCGGCTCCGCGGTCAACATGGCCCGCTTGATCGCGCTTGGACAGGGATTCAGCGATCTCGTCGAGCCGGAGGTTCCCTCGCTGGTCGTCGTGCCGCCGACCGAGGTCACGCAGGACAACGTGAACGATCTGCGCGAACTCTGCTTCGAGTGACGTGATCAGACGTGCGGGTAACGCCTAAGGGGCCCTCCCTTGCGGCTCGCTCCTTCGGAGCCAAAGGGTTGGGCCCCTCGGGGCGCGCGTGCTGGATCGCGGAGGGCTCCTCAGCGCGACGGGCTGGCGTAGCGCATCCAAGCGTTGTCGTAGCCGGTTCAGATTCCGGAACCGACGTCGCGGAAGCGCTTGGCGCAACGACTCCGTTCCCTTGCCGGCAAGAGGGTCATCCCAAGCTCACGCCGGCATCGCCGACCAACGCGTCGAACAGCTCCGAGTGCAGCCCTAGCTGACGGGCCAGCTCGTCGCGGGGAACTCCGACCTGGGCGGCCACTTCGACCTCGTGCAGCAACTCAGAGAGCGTCGGCGCTGAACTTCCCTCAGGAGCTGCGGGCATGTGCTCCTCATAGAGCCTGATGGTCCGTTCGCTAAACACGATCGCTCCCTTCGGTTCTGTCTTGGACGATTGCGTTGCCGCCTGAGTCTGCCCCCAGGCTCGGACGCGGTCAACCTGGAGCGTCCGAGCACCGCCATGGAGGCCGCCTTGGATATTCGTTCGGCCTGGACGCATCCCTTGCAGTTCAGTGCCTTGGCTTTAAGGTGCCAGTAGCAGTGGGCAAGCCTTTCGCTCTGAAGCGGCAAACAGGAAGAGCCGATCGGGCGTGGTTATCGGGTCGGCGTGCCCTCGGTCAGCTCGACCAGCGACCTCTCGACGCTCTTGGCGAGCTCGGGGAGTTCCGGGATCGCGTCGCCGTCCGCGCACAGGCCGATCGCGATCCGTCCGGCGAACGAGATCGCGCTGACCCGGAGTGCGTGGTGCGGGGCGATCTCCGCGAGCGAGTAGACCTCTCGGATCTGCCCTCCCGCGAGGTACTGCGTGCCCGCGGGACCACGCACGTTCGAGACGGAGAGGGCGAAGATGTGCGGGTTCGACGCGATGCGGTGCGCCAGGTCGAACATGTGCTTCGACACGTGCCCGACGTCCGCGAAGACCGTGTACAGCTGTTCGGCGTCGTGATCCTGCTTCCGGGCCCGCATCTGCTCGTTGACGGCCAGCACGCGCCGAGCGGCGTCGGCTTCCTGAACGGGAAGGTCGATGTTGACGAAGGAGTCCCGGTTCGGGACCGCGCCGGGCGCCTCACCCTCTCGATGCATGCTCACCGGCACCTGGACACGCAGCCGCCCGATCGAGCCGTGCCGTGCCTCGAGCCAGTGGCGCAGCCCGCCGGCGATCACACCGAGGAGGAGATCGTTGATCGTCACCCCTTCGCCCAGAGCGTGCGATGCGCGATGAACGGCGTCGAGCGGATGGTTGACGAACGCGACCTGACGCCTCCGCCCAACCGGCGCGTTCAGCGGCGAGGTCCCGCGTTCGGGTACCAGCTCGCGCCGGATCGCGCTCGGGGCGCCGCGGAGCTCCTCGAGGCTCTCCCGCAAACGGCGCCGCGACGCGACCCGGCGCCCGATCCCATGGGCGGTGTGACCGACCGCGCGGGCCCGGTCCGACAGAGCGGCCGCGATCAGCCTGTTCGAGCTCGGCAGCGGCTTGGCGCGGGGAAGCTGTGGAGGGTCGGGCTCGGGGTCGGTCGATTCGCTCCAGAGCAGGGCCGAGCCGATCGCCATCGCCGCCTGCCCGTCGGCCATCGCGTGGTGGATGCGCCAGATGACGGCCCTCGTGCCGTCCTCGAGGGGCTCGACGACGTCGATCGCCCACAGCGGCCGATCGCGGGGCAGCCGTTCCGCCATCAGCCCGGCGACGATCTCGCGCAGCTCCGCATCTCCGACGGGGCCGGCGACGGGCACCTTACGGACGTGCCGGCGAACGTCGAAGTTCGGGTCGTCTGCCCACACCGGCGCGTCGAGACTGTGGGGAGTCATCACGATCCGCCGCCGACAGCTCGGCGCGAGCGCGATGCGACGGGCGATCCGGTCGCGGAGGTACGTGACGCCGTCGCCGGTCCGCTCGGCGATCACGACCTTGCACGTGTGCCCGACGATCGAACTGGACTCGAGCGCGAGGATGCGGGAGTCCTCGGGCGACAGCCTCTCCGCCATCGTGTTGGTTCTATCACGACTCCGAACGGGCGCGGGGCGCCTCGCGCCGGGGAACACTGTCGTGTGATGGTCGAGGGACGGTGCAGGGCTTAGACCCCACCGCCTCCTCCAAAGAGTCGGATCATCCAGGCCATCATGGCTCCCGTGGTCGCGAGCGCCCGGCGCGTCGCGCCGATCCGGGCATGGCGAGTCTGCTTGGCCAGCCCCTCTCGGTAGGCCTTGCTGACCCGCTCGGCAGTCTGCTGCCTGCTGTACTCGTGGTATGGGCCCGGCA
>CAVSXK010000021.1:0-117723 GCA_963731925.1 uncultured Actinomycetes bacterium | reverse complement strand
TCCAGGTCACAGGCGGTTTGGTGGCCCGTCGGTTCGCCGGCGGGTCACACTTTTGGTCACCGTCGAGCTGCAGGGAGCGACGCACGCTGCTGAGTCCAGACGAGATCGTGCCGGCGAGCCTAGGCGAGCTGTACCGATACAGGCTCCGACTCATCGTCGACACGCCATCGGAGCGATGCGGCCAACGGGACCGGATCGAGAAGGACGATGGGAGCACGTGTTGGCCTGACTGATCCCGCCCGCGATCGCCCGTTTGATTCCCGCGCGGATCGGGCAAGGGCCAAGACCCGCCGATAGGAGGCCGTCATGCTCGCGACCCGCAAGCTGCTCGGTTTGGTGCTCGGCGCCTTCGTGCTTGCCGCGCCGGCCCTCGCCCAGCCGTTCCCCGACCTCATCCCCTTGCCGACCGGCTTCCAGCCGGAGGGGATCGCGCGAGGGCACGGCCCCACCTTCTTCGTGGGCTCCATACCGACCGGCGCCGTCTTTCGCGGAGACCTACGAACCGGAGAGGGCGAGGTGTTGGTCCCGGGCCAAGCCGGTCGCTCGGCGATCGGGCTCGAGGTCGACGAGCAAGGACGCGTGTTCGTCGCCGGTGGACCGACCGGAGGTGCATGGGTCTATGACGGCCAGACAGGGGAGGAGCTCGCGGCATATCAGCTCGCGACCGGCGGCGATCCGACGTTCGTGAACGACGTGGTCGTGACGGGGGATGCTGCGTGGTTCACTGACTCGTTCCGGGCTGTGCTCTACCGCGTGCCGGTCGGGGCGACGAGCCTCGGGGATCCCTCGAGCGTTGAGACGCTTCCCCTCACCGGCGACTTCGAGCTGGTACCAGGCGAGTTCAATACGAACGGAATTGAGACCACGCCGGATCGGAGTCGGCTCGTGATCGTTCAGTCCATCACCGGCATGCTATTCACCGTCGATCCGGAGACCGGCGTGACCGACGAGATCGAGCTCACGGGCGGCGACGCGTCCTTCGGCGACGGCCTGCTGCGCCGAGGCACGACGCTGTACGTGGTCCAGAACCAGCTAAACCGGATCGAGGTCATCGAGCTGACGTCCGACGGTGGCGCGGGAACCGTGGTCGCCCAGCTCACCGACGCCGACCTTGATGTTCCGACCACGGTCGCTTGGTTCGGATCCGCCCTGTACGCGGTGAACTCCCGGTTCGGGATCCCTAGCCCAGAGACGGCCGATTACGCGGTCGTGCGCGTCGAGACCTGACCGTCGCACCTTGCCGGCGTCGGAAGCGAGCCGGAGCATCTTCGCGTGGATAACGAGCTAGCTCGGCGATCTCGGTGATGCGGACGGTGGCCTTCAGCATCTCATCCGTTCTCGTTAGCAGATCGTTTTGCAGCAACACCGAACCCGCTGATCGACGGCTCAACGGGGAATACTCGAGCCTCTCTGTGCGAAAGGGGGAGGGGCCGGGAGATACTTGCTTGGAGTTCGTCCACCTGCATCAAGTTCGTCGAGCACCCATGTGATGAGCGTGTGCGTGCAGTCCCGCACCGCCTGGAGCGGCCAGTCGAGAGTGGCGGCGATCTCCTCAGAGCTCTCGCCCGAGATGAGATGCCGCAGAACTAGTTGTTCATCCTGTGTGAGTAGGATCGTCATGATCCTCTCCAGCTCGACGAATCGACTATGACTCGTGGCCACGGCTCGTTTACATACCGCCGGTGCTGTCGGTCGAATGACTGATACCTGGATTTCATGGCGCTCCGCGCTGCGCTCGTGCCCGGTTGCTGGCTTCAGGATTACGTACGTTTGGGGGCCTAACGACCTCGGTCGCCATCCCGCAGCATGCCGACCAGCACGGCCCGGAGCGTCCGGTCCTCCCCGCAATCGCTTAGGAGCTCGGCGAAGGTCGCGCTCAGTCGCGCCCGTCGACGAAGTACACGCGCTCCCAGCCGAGCATCGGTTGGGTGCTGCCGGGCGGCGAGATGACGGTCGGCCGATCCAGGTCCAAGACGAAGCCGAACCAGTCGGTCCGGCCCTCGCGACGAAGCCGCTCGGCGTGCTCGTTCACGTTCGCCTTCGCGTCGTCCAGGTCCTCGGTGAAGCCGCGCTGCTCGCTGGAGTGACCTCTGCCCGCCACCGCGAGCCACATGAATCTAGACGACGTCATCGTCGGCCTGGACCCGAGCGGTCGGCCTCTCGCCGTGTCTCGTTCGTGCGCCCCCCTCCGTCGAGCAGCCACGAGGATCGTTCCGACGATCGCTCACGCCGATCAGCAACTCCGCGAAGGCCCGACTCTCCAGGAGCCCCAGAACGCGCCGATCCGGTCGGCCCGGTCGAAGTCGGGGAGCATCAGGACGTGGAGCGGCTCGGCACGTGGAGCCGGCTCGGGCGCGTCCAAACGCTCCAGGAGTCGGCGCTCTAGCTCGTCCGGCCTCATGACCGCAGGCTACGCCACCCGCGCTGCTTCGAGCTCGGCTATCAATGGAACCCTGGGGAGCAATCGTGCGTCTTTGCCGGCATGAAGACGCGAGCTCTGCTCGCGCTGGCGATCGCGGCTGCCCTCACGGGGGCGGTCGTAGGCTTCCTGCTGCTCGGTCCCGGGGGTGGAACCCCTCCTCAGCCGCAGAACACGATCGAGCAGGCCCTGACGCGCTTCGTTGCCGACCGCTTCGGGGTCGGGTACGTGGGGAGGTGCCCCCGGCAGTTCCCGGCGGACGGCGACATCGATTGGGGTGTGTGCGCCGCGAGGTTCTCTGGCGAGGACGGCCGGGTCGTGTATCGCGTGGGCCATCCGTTCAGTGAGTGGGTCGGTGAGGCCACGCTCGTGCGCGATGCATCCCGGTCCTGGCATGTGGCGAGCTTCGAGGAGTATCCACCCCTCGGCGCCTGACGGAGGCGAAGATGCCGGGCGCCAGCCCGAGGGCGTCCAGGCTCGCCCGTAGTCGGCGCTCGAGTTCGTCGGGTCTCATTGCCGGAGGCTACGCGGTCGAACCGTCGCTCGGCGTGTCTGCTAGGAGATCTCTAGCCGGAGCAGGGTCTCGTTGCCGTGAAGATCTCCGGTTCGTTTGAAGGCGTATCGCTCGCTACCTCGGCACGCAGCCGCTGCCAGCCCCTCGCGTTCGAGCAGCACCGGCCGAGATGCCTGCGCCGAGAACACTACGGCGAGGCGGCCGCGGAGCGCGGCTAAGCTCCCCAGCCGAAGCGCCTCCGGAGGAAGTTCTAGACCTAAGGTATCTTCGGGTCGGTACGAGGAGGAGCGGAACCGAGATGCGCTTCGAGCAATACTCGTTCGGTTCCATACAGATCGACGGCGTCTCGTACGATCACGACCTCATCGTCGACCGGGGGAAGATTCGCAAACGCAAGAAGGCTGCGTCCAAGAGGTTCCGCGACGCGTATGGACATACCCCGCTCTCGGTCGTGGAAGAGATTCCTTGGCGGTGTCGCCGGTTGGTGATAGGCACCGGGGCTAACGGCTCTCTGCCAGTTATGCGGGAGGTGGAGGAAGAGGCTCGCCGACGGAATATCGACCTTCTGATTGCGCCCACGGCTGATGCGATCGAGACCCTGAACCACAGCACGATGAGCACCAACGCAGTCCTCCATGTGACGTGCTGAGTCCCGCAGAGCCTGAGGCCAGAGGCTGAGGATCGGACAACCAGGCCGACCGGTTCCATCCTCGAGATGTCAGGTGCGCTCCGTGAATGCACACTCGGATCCGTCTCATTGAGACTGTTGCTTCCGCGCATTAGCAGCACCTTGCGGGCAACCGGATCAAACGTAGTGCGCGCTGCCCCCGGGTGCCGTACCGTTGGGAACCGAACGGTCTCGCCACGACCCGCGCTGGGAAAAGGGCGCTGGTAGCGGCGGTTCGCTCGCTCCTCAGGCCGTCAACTCGTGCGTCGCCTCGATGTTCCCGTTTACGTCGACAGCCCGGAACCGGATGTTGCTTCCGGCGGCGAGGACAAACGGGTCCGCGTACCGCTGCCACGACCCCAGATCGAGCCGGTATTCGATGCCGGCGACGGCGACGTCGTCGGCTGCGGCCAGGATCACCCACGTGCCGCCCTCAACTGGGGCCGTCGTGGCCGTGGAGGTCGGGGGGATCTGGTCCGTGAAGTCAAACGTCGCGGCCCAGGTCACCTGGGCGAGACCCCGCTGTCCCTCCAGCGAGGGATGAAAGTAGTCGCGCCTCGAGACGTCCTCCGGGCTGAACGGGTCCTCGAACACCGCTCCTTCGTCAAAGCGGCAGTGGATATACATCGCGCAGACCTCGGCAAGCTCGGTGTTGAAGGCGATGTTGCGCTGCCTCACGCTCCTACGGCGCGCGACGTCTGCCGGGTCGGTGGATCGCGGATCCTCGAGGAGAGACTGGCAGACATCGAGCGTTCGCCATGCTAGGCGGGCGAGGAGATCGTCCTTAAGGATGGCCCACAGCCGGTATGCGTTGGGGATGCTCACGACGTAGATGCGCGCTCGAGGAGAGCCGGCTGAGAGGGTGCTCATCGCCTGTTCGAACCGGGAGCGGAAGTCATCGATCGAGGTCATCCCTGCGACCGTCCGGGTGCAGAGGTCGTTGGCCCCGATCAGGATCGTGATGTAGGCGACGTTCTGCTCGGTGGCGGTGCTCACCTGAGCATCCAGATCGACCATCTTCGCGCCGCTCTTTGCGTCGTTGAAATTCCTCTCGAGGATCGCCGGATCGGCGGCCAGGATGCGCACGTAGTGGCTTTGCACAAAGGTCCGCGTGCCCGTCGACCAGGAGTTCCCAGGTGCGTCGGTGAGCGGCACCCCGCCCGTGTTGAACGCCCGGGTGATCGAATCGCCGAGCGAGGCCATGGAGTTCGGATACCCGGTCAGGTTCGGAGGTGGCCCGAGGAAGAGGCCACCGAGGACAACGAAGCCGGCCAGGGTGCCCCTGAGGGACCGATGCATCATCCCCTCAGGCACCTCGAAGGCTCGGCCCTCACGGGACTCCATCGCCGAAGATCTGCCCTTCCGCGGGTGCGAGCGCCTCCCACGAGCGTGAGATCGTTCCTCCGCATCCTTCCTTTCTATTCCCTCCCGCCGACACAGGTATCTCCCCCAACGAGCAAGTTCGCTGGCAAGTTCGCTGGACTTCCGTTGGATCCACGCCGTCCGAGCTCCTTGGGCCGAAAGGAGCAGTCTGGCAACCAAGTTGTGGCCCCCGGCCTGGGGCAGTCGGTCCATGCTCGTCGGCGATCTCCGGTCGTGCGTCCTGTGGCTGCGCTATCGCCCGGCGACCGACTGACCCGACAGCGGTGCGAAGGCTGATCGCGCCCGAGTCCGTGACGCTCGACGGCGTGATGGATGCCCCGGGCACGAGCCCCATCCGGACGGCAAGAACGCCTGGGCGCTCAGGCACGCCGGCGAGGATCAGCAGCGATACAAGGTCGACGAGGTCGGGGCAACACCGCAAGTCAGAAGACCCGGCACTGCTACCTTGCCGAGGTGGGGGTCGCGGGTTCGAATCCCGTCGTCCGCTCCAGGTCAGAGGGGTTCTCTGGCTGCTCGCGGAGATTCGAGATGTCTAGACCCGGGGCCCGTGGAGGATCCATTCGCGCTTCACGCGGCTCAGGAATGCCCGGAAGCGGGCCACGCCCTCGGTAGTCAGAACCCCGGCCGAACCAATGCTCTCCCACCTGCGCTCTCGCTCGGGCTCCGGCGATGAATGCTCATTGTTCAGTTCAGCGAGGCGCTCCTGAATCTCCGTCTCCCACTCGTCCCAGCTCTCCATGCCCAGAGCATCGGCGCCTTGTTCGGCGGGCTGAAGGTATTGGGCGGGAGAACGGCGTGTCCGTGTCACTTCCGACGGAGAGTGACATTCGGCGACCCCGCATATAGCCGTCCGGCGAGCCACTCGGGTCCGTCCAGCACGCGTCTCGAACACGGATCCCGTCCCATACCGCGTCAGGGGAGCTGCGGAGCCATCATGGCGCGAGAAAGGGTTGACATGGCATCATTGTGATGCCATCCTTGTGCCATGAACCTCGGAACGTACGTCGAAACTATCCGCAGCCAGCTCGAAGTTGCCGCCGAGGCCGGCGGTGATGACGCTCGTGAGCTGGCCGAGCGCCTCGTCGCACCCCTGGACGCCGCGATCCGTCTCGCGTTGCAGGATGCGCTGGCCGTTGCAGCGGAGGAGATCACCACCGAGCTCGCGCCGGGCTCGGTCGAGCTGCGACTGCGGGGACGAGACCCCGAGTTCGTGGTGACGCCCCCGCCGGCCGATCCGTCCGTCTCGGACCTCGCCGAGGGCGAGGACACGGCGACCGGGAGGCCGGCCACCGGCATCGCACCGCACTCCACCGAGGGTGACGAGGCCACGATGTCGCGGATCAACCTTCGACTGCCCGATCACCTGAAGGCCCGGATCGAGCAGGTAGCCGGCTTCGAAGGGCTGTCGGTCAATGCCTGGCTCGTCCGGGCAGCCGCCGCCGCACTCGACCGAACCGACGCAGCCCGTCGACGCGAACGACGCGCCCCGCAAGGCCCCCAGCGCTATACGGGCTGGGGGCGCTAGTCGAGGTAGCCGGGGATGGATCGCACGAGGACTCATGGCGGCGGGAGCGCCCCACGACCCACAGGAGGAACTTGGATGCCAACCTTCGATACCCCCGAACCGATCTCCGTCACCTTGGAGGTCGGCGTCGGTGACATCCGGATCGTCGCAAGTGACCGCACCGACACCGTCGTCGATGTGCGCCCGAGCGATCCAGCCAAGAAACCCGACGTGACCGCCGCCGAGCTGACCCGCGTGGAGTACGCGGACGGCAGGTTGCTCGTCGAGGCGCCGAAGGGCTGGCGGCAGTGGTCCTTCCGCGGGGGCGGAGAGTCGATCGACGTGGAGATCGGGCTGCCGGCGGGATCGCACGTGGGAGGCCAGGCAGGGGTGGCGGCGTTGAGCTGTAAAGGTCGGATCGGCGAATGCCGCTACAGGGTTGGCCTCGGCGACATCCAGCTCGACCAAGCGGGCCCGGTGCAACTCAAGAGCGGCGCGGGTGATATCAGCGTGAATCGGGCCGCCGGCGATAGCCAGATCACCACGGGTTCCGGCGCCTTGGTGATCGGCAGCATCGACGGCGCGGCGGTGGTCAAGAACTCCAACGGCGACACGCGGATCGGCGAGGTCACGGGCGACCTGCGGGTGAAGGCGGCCAACGGCAGGATCTCCGTCGACCAGGCGGACGCGGCGGTGACCGCGAAGACCGCGAACGGCGACGTCCGCCTCGGCGAGGTCGCGCGTGGTGCCGTCGTCGCCGAGACCGCAGCCGGCACGGTCGAGGTCGGTGTCCGCGACGGCGTCGCGGCCTGGCTGGACCTCAACACGCGGTTCGGCAACGTGCAGAACGATCTGGAGGCTTCCGGACCTCCCGAACCGGGCGAGGACCCGGTCGACGTACGCGCCCGCACCTCCTGGGGCGACATCATCGTCCGCCGTTCTTTCGCGAACGCCGCCACAAAGGGGGAGGCATGACCACCACGATGGTTCGGCCGGCACTGAAGGCAACCGGCCTCCGCATACCCGGCGTCGGGTCGGATGGGCGCGGCGCGTACGTCGACTACGTGGCTCCAGGGATCATGCTCCTTGCCGTTGCCGGAGCAGCGCAGGGGACGGCGATCTCGGTCGCGATGGACATGTCCGAAGGCATCATCGCCCGCTTCCGCACGATGGGCATCTCTCGCGCGTCGATGCTGACCGGAGACCTCCTCGGCAGCACGATCCAGACGATGCTCGGCTTGGCGGTGGTCTTCGGCGTCGCCGTGGCGATCGGTTTCCGGCCGGATGCCGTTCCTGCGAACGGATCGTCGCGTTCGGGTGCTTGCCCTCATCACCCTGCGCTCATCGGGTCTGTCGCGCTCGGCGTGGGTGTACAACCGAGACCCCTCGCGCTGATCGGGCCGCGGCTCGTCCGCACGTCCGAGAGGCCGAAGGGCCCGCCTTGTGCCCGGGTACACTTGGCGTTCGCATCTGCAACTCGGGTGATCCGGCGGGGTGGCCGAGTGGTTAGGCAAGGGTCTGCAAAACCCTCTACACCGGTTCAATTCCGGTCCCCGCCTCGGCTCGGCGGTACCATGCCGAACTTCGGGCGCTTAGCTCAGGGGTAGAGCGCTTCCTTGACGCGGAAGAGGCCAGAGGTTCAAATCCTCTAGCGCCCACCGAGAAACCGCAGGTCAGAGGCCCAGTGCAGTCGAGCGACCGATCGACAGCCCACGTGTTGGGCACATTAGGTCAGTCAGTCGCGAACGCAGAGATGATGATCACGGAGACGAGCAGCAAGAGCACGGCGAGGATCTCCGCCGGGAACGGTTCGGCGGCTGGCCATTCCCCCAACTGCAGTAGCCTCCTCGACCGATTGACCGCTCAGGGGGTGAGGCATAGCCTGCCTGGCCGAGCCCCACGACCCGGCTCGTCGCGCCATCCATCGGGCGCACCGTCGGAGCCCAGCACTCGCTCCCAGTCGGAGGTGATGCACCTCCAGAAGGGAGCCGGGTATGCGGACACTCTCGGACACCTTCTCAGTCGAGCTCGAGCGGTCGAACGGCGCCACCCATCTCCGTCTCGCCGGCAGATTCGACGTCGCGGCGACCCAGGTGCTGGATGACGCGATCGCGGTGATCCGCCGGCGTGACGTCATCTTGGACCTCGAGGCGGTCACGTTCATGGACGGCGCGGCGTGGCTCGCGATCATGGCATACGAACATCGTGTCCACGACTGGGGCATGAAGTTCCGGCTGGTGCACGTGCCGGCGGCCATCCGTAGGATCTTCGAGCTCACCGCGACCGAGTACCTGCTCTCCGAAGCGGTCGGCGCCTGAACCGACTGGCGGGACCAGGAGCTCCGGAGTCCCTAAGACGGACCCGAGCGGTCGGCCTCCCGCAACATCCCCACGAGCACCGCCCTCAGCGTCCGGTCCTCCTCGCACTCGATCAGGAGCTCGGCGAAGGCGCGACTCTCCGGGTTGCCCAGAACTCTCCGATTCGGTCCGCTCTCTCGAAGTCGGGCAGCATGAGGACGTGGAGCAGCTCGGCGCGGGAGCCGGCCCGAGGCGTCCAGGCGTTGACGGAGCTGGCGCTCGAGCTCGTCGGGACGCATGGCACCGAGACTGCGCAGTCGCGAGGACAGCAGTCGGCCGAAGTCGCTCCGCAGGGCGGTAGGTACGACGATAAGTAGAGTAACGGAATGAGTAACGCGCCCTACCAGCACCTCTAGCATCCTTGACGCGGAAGAGGCCAGAGGTTCAAATCCTCTAGCGCCCACCAAGAAACTCGCTGGTCACGATGCCCGTTGCAAGCATCACAAAGTTCTGCACCGCAGCGCATCGCGGCTAACAGGAAAGCGCGGAGGTCGGACCGCCGAGCGACTGCGCACCGAATGCACATGTGGCGGAGCACGGCCGACTCGCTGCCGGCCGTGCTCCGCGAGATCGCGTGACCGTCTTAGTACCCGATGCCCGAGCTCGATCCCTGTCCCGAGCTCGATCCCTGTCCCGTGATCTGGTCGCCCGCGGGCGAGACCACGTACCAGCTGGCTCCGTACGCCACGAGCCCCTCGCCGTTCGTGTCGCCGGGATTCTGGTCACCCGAGAACAGGTAGAGCGGGTGGCCGGCGTAGGTGACCTGTGGGCTACCGTCCGAGCGCATGGTGGTTCCCACGAGCGAGGCGTCTGCCCCGCTACCGACCGTTGGCGTGCCGGTCCCCTGGAGCGGAGGCCAGGCGCTGGCGCACGCGCCGGTGCACTCGCTCTGGGTCCCCGTGTCCTTCGCGAACAGGTACAGGGTGCGGCCCTGCGAGTCGACGAGGATCTGACCGAGACCGCTCGTCGCCACGTCGACCGTTCCCTGCCCTGCGCCGTTGGACTGCGGCGCCGACCCGTTCGCCTGGTTGTCGCTGCTGCAACCGGCGAGCGCCAAGCGCGAAGAGCGCCACCGCGGCCAGCGCCGGCGACGAAGGTGATGCGTCTGCTGCGAGTCATGCTCGCCCCTTTCGTTGGGAGGGACCTATCCGATCTCCAGGTCCCTCGCGGCTGGAGTTCTGCTTGCGTTCATGTTCGAGCTCGGGCGGGCCGCCGTCTTCATCGCCAGCCACCGTGATCGGCCCAGGCCAGCGGCAATCTCGGGGTTCCTGCTAACCGGAACACGTCCCGCACGTCGTCTCCGGGAACCGCCGACGATGACGGCGGCCTCAGCCTCGCTTCACCGGGCGTTGCAGCCAGCGGGGGGCCGAAGCTTCCGGCGGTCCCACATCCGATTTGGCCGCTGACCCCGACGACACCAACGAACCGCGGGGGGATGCTCCACGGATGGAGATCCGCGATCCGTCGATCACGAAGGAGGCCTCCGTGAGAACGCACACACGTAGCGATCGGCTCAGGTCCACGCTGTTCCGCCGCCCGTTGGTGGTGGCAGTCCTACCCGTCGTGGCGTTGATCGCCTCGGCATGCAGCTCGAGCACCACTTCCTCTTCGCCCCCCCAAGCCGCGGCGGCCGTCGAATGGCAGCAAGCGAATCACGACCTCGCGAACACCCGGGACGCCTCGAGCAGCACGATCTCATCCGGGAACGTCAATCAGCTGGGCGTCGGCTGGACGTACGGGGTCGAAGGCGCCTCCGCGTTCGGATCGCTCGCTACCAGCCCGCTCGTCGTCAACGGGACCGTGTACCTGCAGGACCTCAAGAGCAACGTCTACGCCATCGATTTTCGCTCCGGGGAGCTCGAGTGGCAGAAGCGATACAACGCAGACAATGTGGGCCCCAACGGTGCGGGTTTCGACGACGGCAAGCTGTTCGTCACGAACGGGATGCAGACGATCGTGGCCCTCGATGCGACGAGCGGCGACGAGATCTGGTCCAAGCGGATCCTCTCGGCCACCCAGGGGATCACGCAACAGCTCACGGCCCACGACGGCATCCTCTACGTGAGCACCATCCCCGGAAGCAGCGCCAGTACCTTCTACGAAGGCGGGGGGATGGGGATCATCCACGCCCTCGACGAACGGACCGGCAATGAGCTGTGGTCGTTCAACACCGTCAAGAACGGGCGGCTGTGGGGGAACCCGAAGGTGAACAGCGGCGGCGGGGCGTGGTACCCGCCGGCGGTGGACACGTCCAACGGCACGTCCTATTGGGGCATCGGGAACCCCGCGCCGTACCCGGGCACGAAGGCCTTCCCCAGCGCTTCTAGCCGCCCGGGCCCCAACCTCTACACCGACTCCGAGCTCGCACTGAACAGCTCTGGGGAGCTGCAATGGTTCCAGCAAGTCAAGCCCCACGACCTGTTCGACGGCGACTTCCAGATATCACCCATCCTCGCCACGGCGACGATCGGGGGCTCGTCGCGGGACATCGTCATCGGCTCCGGCAAACTCGGACATGTGGTTGCCTTCGACAGGCAGACAGGTGAGGAGCTTTGGGATACGCCGGTGGGTCTGCACCGCAACGACGATCTCACGACGATACCCGCGGGGAAGACCGTGACCGTGGCCCCGGGCGTCTACGGAGGCGTGGAGACGCCGATGGCGCTCGCGGACGGAGTCGTCTTCGTCCCCGTGGTGAACGTCCCGACCGACTACACGGCCAGCAGCTCGACCCAGCCGGACGTCTCCGGCGGAACCGGGGAGCTGAACGCGATCGACGTCAGCACGGGCAGGATCCTGTGGACCGCCAAGCTCGACGCCCCGGACTTCGGTGGCGCGCTCGTGGCGGGCGACCTCGTGTTCACGTCGACGTTCACCGGAGAGGTATTGGCGTTCGACCGAGCATCCGGCAAGCAGGTGTGGTCGATGCAGGCACCGGGCGGCATCAACAGCCCGATGTCCGCCGCGGGCGACACACTGCTCGTCCCGGTCGGACTCGGCCCTCAGCCGATGGTCCTGGCACTCGTGCTCGGGGCGACCGGAACGATTCCCACCGCGACTCCGAGCGCCGCCCCCACGACCTCAGCGTCGCCCAGTCCCTCCGGGAACACCGAGCTGCAGATCAGCACTCCCAACCAGGGTGACGGGATCCTGTTCGACACGAAGCAGCTGACGGCAGCGGCCGGGGCGCGCGTCAGCCTGACCTACACCAACGAATCCGCCATCCCGCATGACTGGCACCTCTTCGATGGCCCGAACGCGTCGGCGCCTTCGATCGTCAGCACCAAGATCGAGGCAGGCCCGAACGACGTACAGCACGTGTCGTTCACGGTGCCGTCGAATCCGGGTCGGTATTACTTCCAGTGCGACGTGCACCCGTCGCTCATGAACGGTTTCCTCATCGCGAGCTAGCCGGAAGCGAGACCGAGGAGAGCCCTCCTCGAAGTTCGGAACTGGGAGTTCCGAACCGGAGAGGAGGGCTCCCTCTCGCTGTCCGTTCACCGATCGGACGTGTCAGCAACCTTCCCGTAGGAATCGACGAACACTTCGCAGGACTCTCGCGGGATCTTCGACAGGCTCGATGCTCCTCTGTGGGCATACAAGACTCGGCGCGACCTGACACGGATCGGTGGCGTCCGCCATCACCGCTCTCGGACCGAGCTCGCCACCAGCTCTGAACCGTACGGACCCGAGAGCAGGACAAGCGTTCCCGCTGGAGGTAGCCTCGCGTGCCCAGTCGTTGCCGTTTGCAAACACGTGGCGCCATCTGGAACCTCGAAAGCCACCCGGGCGTCATGACGCGAAAGCGTGCCGAGGAGAGGGGAGAGAGCTCGATGACCGGTCCCGACCGCTCCGACGCCGAGATCCAGCCCTTCCGGATAGAGATTCCCCAGCCCGATGTCGACGACCTGAGGGACCGGCTTGCTCGCACTCGCTGGCCTCATGACTTCCCCGATGCGGGTTGGAGCACGGGCGTTCCGCTCGGCTACCTGAAAGAACTTGCCCGGTACTGGCGCACCGACTACGACTGGCGAGCGCACGAGGCCGAGCTCAACGGGTTCCCCCAGTTCACCACCGTGATCGACGGGCAGAAGATCCACTTCCTTCACGTGCGGTCGCCCGAGCCGAGCGCCCTGCCCCTCGTGATCACCCACGGGTATCCGAGCTCGATCGCCGAGTTCGTGCGTGTGATCGGCCCGCTGACCGATCCTCGAGCGCACGGCGGCGACCCGACCGATGCGTTCCACGTGGTGGCTCCGTCGCTGCCCGGGTTCGGGTTCTCCAGCCCTCTCGAGGACAGCGGATGGGAGTCCACCCGCACGGCCAAGGCCTGGGTGGAGCTGATGCACCGCTTGGGCTACGAGCGCTACGGCGCCCACGGCGGCGATATCGGAGCGGGCATCTCTGGCGACCTCGGGATCCACGACCCCGATCGCGTCGTCGGCGCACACGTCAGCACCGATCCGACCGCCCTGGCCTTGATCGGCGGGATGCTGCCCGACGAGACCGAGGACATGACCGAAGCCCAGAAGGGCCGGCTCGAGGAGCTGCGAGGCTGGGAGGCCGACGGCCGGGGCTACCTCCAGATCCAGTCCACCCGGCCGCAGACGCTGGCGTACGGACTCAACGACTCGCCCGCGGCGCAGCTCGCGTGGATCGTGGAGAAGTTCAAGGAGTGGACGAACCCGGCCGCCGAGCTCCCCGAGGACGCCGTCGATCGGGACCAGCTGCTCACCGACGTCAGCATCTACTGGTTCACGGGCACGGGAGCGTCGGCCGCACGCTTCATCTACGAGGCTGCCCACGCCGATCGCGATTGGGGAGCGATGTCTCCGGCGCCGACCGGGATGGCCGTGTTCGCCGCCGACAACCTCCTCCGATACGTCCTGAACGGCGACGGGCACGTCGAGCACTGGTCGGAGTTCGAGAGCGGCGGCCATTTCCCCGCCATGGAGGAACCCGAGCTGCTCGTCGGCGATATCAGGAAGTTCTTCCGCGATCTTCGCTGACGGCAGGTGTCCGCCTCGAGTTGTTCGGTCAGGTGTACGGATCCCAATAGCCCGGATCGGGATCGATCTGCTCGACGACGTCCACCCAGACGCCGGCCGGGTCCCTGAGTCCGAATCGCCTCTGACCCCACGGTTCGTCTCGTAGCGGGTGGTCGACGAGGAGTCCGGACGTCTGGACGCGCTCGAACTCGGACGCCGCGTCGGGAACCTGAAGGGTGAGGAGGATGCCTTCGCTGTCGAAGGCTTCGGGACCCGGTGGCCGCGACGGATGATCCGGGGTCATGAAGGCGATCCCGTGTTGGCCCTCCTCCGAGGAGGTCAGATAGACGAACCACGTGGCCTCGAAGACGACCCGGAATCCGAACCAGCGGGTGTAGAAGTCGCGGCACTCGATCAGCTTGTCGGTCACGACGACCGGGTATGAGGCAACGAGTTCCATGGAGGACTCCTTCCGATTGGACTCGGTCAGTTCCGGGGCGACCATACCGAGCTGACCTCGACAGGAGATCTAGGGACGTGGGCGAGCGGACCACCGAGGAACGCGAGCGCGTCCTCCGCACCTTGGAGAGGGGTGGCTTCGTCGCCCCCGGTGCGGAGGCCGACGCGCTGCTCGAGGCATCCAGCGAGGGCGTCGGGCCCATCGAGGACCTGGTCGCACGCCGCCTGCGCGGGGAGCCACTCGCCTGGATCACCGGCTGGGTCCGCTTCTGCGGCCTCCGTGTTCGGGTCGACCGCGGGGTGTTCGTGCCGCGCCCGCACACCGAGGCGCTGGCACGGCGGGCGGTCGACCTGCTGCCGGCGGCCGGGATCGGCGTCGACCTGTGCACCGGCAGCGGTGCCGTGGGGGCGGTCCTGGGCTCGGCGCGTCCGAGGGCCTCGGTGGTGGCCACCGACCTTGACCCGGTGGCCGTTGCATGTGCGCAGCGGAACGGGGTCCACGCGCTCGTCGGCGATCTCGACGGGCCGCTGCCCCCCTCGTTGCGCGAGCGCGTCGACGTCCTGACGGCCGTCGTCCCGTACGTGCCGACCGAGGAGCTCCACCTCCTGCCGAGCGACGTGCTCGCCAACGAGCCCCGTCTCGCGCTCGACGGCGGGCACCGCGGGACGACGATGCTCGTGCGGGCCGCCGAGGCGGCCGCGCGCTGGCTCCGCCCCGGCGGCACCGTGCTCTTGGAGCTCGGCGGCGACCAGGCGGGGGAGGTGGGGGCGAAGCTGGCGGACCTAGGCCTCTCGGAGATCCGTGTGCATCAAGACGGCGACGGGCGCGACCGCGCGATCGAGGCGCGACGTTAGACGGGTTCGACGGCGCGTTCGACGACGGACGCGATGAAGGCGACGATCCGCCGCGCATGGATCCGCTCGGGATCGAGGTCCGGGTTGTAGATCGTGACGTCCCACCCACGTGGGTGAGCCATCAGCGCCGTCGTGGCGACGGTCGCGAGCTCCTCCCAACCGAGGCCGCCGCGCTGGGGGTAGTCGACGGCGGGGAGCGCATCGGTCGAGAGGACGTCCAGGTCGAGATGGAACCACCACGGATCCGGGAGCGAGGCGCATGCCGACTCCACGATGCCCTCGGGATCGGCGGCGAGACGGATCCCGTCCGCGAGCTCGATGCTGTCGCCGAGTGACGGGACCCCTTCGGCCCGCAGGATGTCCGCGTCGCGTGCCCCGAGGATCCGGACGTCCGCCGGTTCGACGAGGGGAAGCAGGTGGGTGAGCTCGGAGGACCACGACGCGTCGGCGATGCCGAGCGCGAAGGCGAGCTCCATGTCCGCGGCCTCGCCGGTGGACGACTGCTCCGGAAGGTAGGCGTCCTCGTGACCGTCGACGAACAGGAGACCGAGCCGATCGCCTCGGTCGGCGGCCGCGAGGCACCCCAGCAGGAGGGGACAATCCCCGCCGATGACCAGCGGGAGGTTCCCGTCGTCGAGGATCAGCGCGACCGTGTCCCGGACGCGGGCCACCATCTCGCCGAGTCCCTGCGGATCGATGATGTGGGTTTCGGCGTCGCGTTCCGACGACGCGCGGGGCAGCGCGACGTCCCCGTAGTCGTGCACGTCCGCATGACCCCGGATGGCGTCGACGAGGTCGTGCTCCCGTAACACCCTCGGGCCACGCGCGACGCCGTCGATCTTTCCCGACGAGTTCGTCGGCACGCCGAGGAGTCCGATCGCTCGCATCCGGTCCCAAGCTACCCGAGCCTCAGCAGGCGACCGGACGGGCCAGAGATACGCGTACGACTGGCTCAGATCTTGTGCCGCAGGGGTTTGGTGAGACCCTCGAGCACTCGCCTGCGGAGCGAGCGATCCCTCCACCGATCCGCATCGACCTCCTCGCTCCGGTCGAGGTCATCGTCGAACTGTTCGTCGAGGAGCCGCACCAGTGCGGGATCGAGCGCCACCAGGTTGATCTCCTCGTCGAGCTCGGTCGAGCGCGCGTTGAAGTTCGCGGAACCCACGTTCGCCACGAGTCCGTCGACGGTCATGATCTTGGCGTGCAGCATGGACGGGCGGAATCGCCAGATCCGGACGCCGTGCCGAAGCAGCCGTTCGAAGACGGACTGACCCGCTTGTTGCACGAACCGCTTGTCGGCGTGAGGTCCGGGGAGCAAGATCTCGACCTTCACGCCCCGGTCGCCGGCCACGCAGAGGCGCTCGATGAGCTCCTCGCCCGGAACGAAGTACGCCGTCGTGATGCGGACGCGCTCCTCGGCGAGCTGCAGCAGCGCCAGGAGCAGGGTCGACATGTCGCTCCAACCCGCCTCCGATGCGCCCCGGACGCACTGGATCACCGCCTCGCCGGGCTGGGGCTGCTGGGGGAACCGGTCGATCGCCGGGTCGTACAGCTCGGTCTCGGTCTCGAGCCAGTTGTCGAGGAACGCCGCACGCAGCCCGTCCACCGCCGGCCCCCGCACGCGGAAATGCGTGTCGCGCCATTCGTCCTCGTTGCGGGCGTCGCCGCGCCACTCGTCGGCGATGCCGACCCCGCCGGTGAACCCGATCTCCTCATCCACGATCATGACCTTGCGGTGGGTCCGATGGTTCAACTTCGTCGGCTGCAGCCGGTGGAGCGGCCGGAACCAACGGACCCGCACGCCCGCGTCCTGCATCATGTCGATGAGGCCGTGGTCGATCGGGCGGGCCCCCCACGCGTCCAACAGGACGCGAACTCGGACGCCCGACCGCGCTCGCTCGGACAGCGTCTCCGCGAAGCTCGTTCCGATCTCGGCGCGCCAGTACACGAACGTCAGGAAGTCGATCGCGTGCCTCGCTCCCGAGATGGCCTCGAGCATCGCGGGGAAGATCTCGTCCCCGTTCCGGAGCACGTCGACCTGGTTCCCCTCGGTCGCCGGGACACCGAGGACGCCTTCGAGCTTCCGACGGATCTCGTCGATGCGCTCCTCGGACGACCGATCGGGCCGACGCCCGTCGACGGCCACGCTCACGATGCGGTGTGGACCGCGGCCGGCTGGCTCACACCTTCGGCCAGTGGCCGATCGGAGGTTCCGTCGGCTGCGGTCGCCTGCCGTGGCGCGGGGACGCCCGCGCGAACGGCCTCGAGCTGGGCGGCGATCGCGACGCCGTACAGGAGTGCGATGGACGCCAGCAACGTCCAGAGCAGCAACGCGACGAATCCGGCCAGCGGCCCGTACGTCTGACCGAAGGTCGAGCTGAGTTGGAAGATCCCGTTGAGCACGATCGTCACGACGACGACCAGCGCGACGGACAGCAGGGCGCCGATCGCGAGCCACGACCACTCGGGCTGGTGGCGACGTGGGCTCCAGCGGAAGATGCACGCGGTCGCCCCGGTCAGGAGGACGAACGCGAGCGGCCAGCGGACGACGTTCCAGACGTCCTTCGCGACAGGCGAGTCCAAGGAAGACCCCACCCCTTGCCCGAGCAACATGATCACGAAGGCCCCGACCGCGAGGAGACCGGCGCTGATCGTCAGCACGAAGGCACGTCCGTATTTCTTCAGGGTGGGCCGGTCGCGCTCGATCCCGTAGAGCCGGTTCATCGCGCGCTCGATCTGTCCGAGCAGGATGGTCCCGGTGAAGATCGCACCGGCCAGTCCGAGCGTCAGGGCCAGGGAACGGTTCTGGGCTCCGGCCTCGTGGGCTTGTTTGACGGCGTCCGTCAACACGGCACCGGCGGGTCCGGGAAACACATCCTGAAGCATCCCGACGATCGCGTCGCTGACCCGCCCGGCGCCGAGCACGCTCGCCAGTCCGAGGAGCGCGATCACTGCCTGCACCAGGATCAGCGACGTCGCGAAGGCCATCGAACGAGCATGGCTGAATCCGTCCGACGCGCGCAGTCGCTCGAACGCGTCCCGCAGCAGACGCATGGACCCCGTGTGCCTGAGGGTCTCTTTCACATCGGACCCGGTCAGGTCGCGGGTCTCGGGTACGGCGTTCGCGGAGCTCATCGGCTTCCCCTCTCCGGCACGGCGACCGAGATCGCACCCGGCTTGACCTTGATCTTGAGCTTCTTGGTCTTCTTCCGATCGCCACCGTCGAGTTGATAGGGCATGGCCTCGTCCAGGCGCACCTCGATGGTTCGGCCGGTGGTCATCTGCACGAACGGGGAAGCGCCGACGTTCCCGAGGACCGACCGACCCAGCGTGCGGGCCCACTCCCACCACCCATCAGCGGTGACCACACCGACATCGAGCCGGCCGTCGTCGAACGCCGCCTCGGGGAACACGGTCAGACCACCGAGGACGTCCCGTACGTTCCCCACCAGGACGCAGCTCGCGTCGTCCTCGAACCAGGATCGTCCGTCGACCTCGATCGACATCCTCACGGGTTCGAGTTGCACGTTCTTCACGCCGGTCCAGACGTACGCGATCCGACCTACCTTGTCCTTGAGACCGGCGTCGGCGCTCCTGATCATCATCGCGTCCAGCCCCGCCCCGGCCATCACGGCGAAGTGCTCGCCGTTCACCTTGCCGACGTCGAGGCTTCGCCGGGCGCCGTGCAGACCGATCCGCACGCACGCATCGAGGTCCTGCGGAAGGCCGAGGTTGGTGGCCAACAGGTTGGCCGTGCCAGCGGGAACGATCGCGATGGTGACGGGACGACCGGCGAGCGCGTCGATCGCGCGCTGCACGGTCCCGTCGCCGCCCCAGACGAACAGGAGGTCGACGCCTTGATCGACGAGCTCCTGGGCGTGTTCGGGCACGTGCTTGCTCTTCCGCACCTCGTGCCACGGCGGGTCGTTGATGCCGTACCCGGCCAACGTGGTGCGAAGCTCGGGAAGGCCTCCTCCGAGCTCCTTCTCGGCGTGCGCGACGACCCCGACGGAGGTCATCGGGTGCTCCGGACGTCCACCGCATCGGCGGGGACCGCGACGGGGGACCCGGGCCGGTCGGTGGCTGCGTCGGCCTCTTCGGCCTGGTGGTTCGACTCGGCCACCGCGACGCCGGTGCGGGTGGCGAGGAGCGCGAACGCCAGGCATCCGGCGGCGCCGATCATGCTGGCGATCACGTCGGTGGGGTGGTGCATCCCGCGGTACAAGCGCGAGAGCGCGACCGCGATCGGCAGGCCGACGGCGAGGATCCACGCGAGCGAGCGGACGACGGTGTTCCGAACCAGCGACATCGTGATGAGGGCCAGGCCCACGTACAGGACGATCGCGGCCGCCGCGTGTCCGGACGGGAAGCTCGAGGTAGGCGGACCGGCGTCGAGGTGGGGCACGGCGGGGCGCTCGCGGTCGACGATGAACGTGGTCGTGACGAACGTCGTCACCTCGATCACGAGCGCTCCGACCAGGAACGCGATCTGGGCCCAGTGGCGGCCGATCGACAGGATCAGGACGGCCACGGCCGCGATGCCGACCACCGTGAGGGTGTCGCCGAGCCTGGACCCCCAAACGGTCAGCTCATCGAACGTCGGCGTTCGATGGTCGAAGAACCAGCGATCGAGCCCGCGATCCCAGCTGCCGACCGCGCCGTCGAGGAGCATCTTGGTCAGCAGGAGACCGAGCCCCACCAGCAGGGCCGTCATGAAGACATAGCCGGCGATCCCAACCGCCGCACCCGAGACCAGCGGGCGTTGCGATCGCGACCGGCCGGCCAGATGCGCCGGCAGGCTGTCGGGTCGGCTGTCGAAGAGCGTCGTCCCTTCCATCACAGAGTGTTTCCCACCGAACGCGACCGGGGAAACCTGCGACGAGGATCATCGGAAGGAGGTTCGTCGTCGTGGTCGTGCTCGTCGCACTCGTCGCGTGTGCCTGCGCCGGGGTCGGGGCTTTCCTCGCGGTACGTCATTGGCCGCAGGCCGATCCCGCGCTGAGCGCGACCCAGACGATCGGGCAGGGGTTGAGGAACCGTCGCGGCGCGCGTCGGTTCCTCCGCTCGCGCATGACACCCGGGACGGCCACGGGTCTGGCGCTCACGGCCGCACTGGCCGGTCTCGTCGTCACGGGGGCCGTCGTCGGTGTGCTCGTCTGGATGATCCGGCGCGACGCCGGGCTCGTGAACGTCGACCTGGGGGTGGAGCGGTGGGCCCTCGAGCATTCGACCGCGTTCTCCGATGACGTGCTCGAGACCGTCACGCACCTCGGCGACACCACCACGATCATCGCGGTCGGCGTCGCGATCTCCGCGTACGGGGTCTGGCGGTGGCGCAAACCCACGATCCCGCTCTTCGTCCTGGCGGTCGTCCTCGGTCAGATGCTGATCTCGAACACGATCAAGGTCATCATCGACCGCGCACGGCCTGAGCTCCGCCCACGTGCGGACTTCACCGGGACGTCGTTCCCGAGCGGGCATACGACCGCCGCGGCCGCCACGTACCTCGCCGTAGCGCTGGTGTTGGCGATCGGCAGCTCCCCGAGGGCGCGCGCAGCGCTCGTGGGCGTCGCCGTCGCGATCGGCGTCGCCGTCGCCTGCACCCGTGTCTTCCTCGGTGTGCATTGGTTCTCGGACGCGGTGGCCGGGCTCGCGATCGGCTGGTCATGGTTCGGCCTGTGCGCGGTCGCGTTCGGAGGTCGGATCCTGCGCTTCGGAGCGCCCGCGAAGGTCGCGGTCTCGCCACCTGCCCACGGGCCACCGCCTCGCGGGCGCGTCACCGCAGAGCTCGAGTAGCGCGACCGCGACCGCGTGAGAGCTCACACGATGAACGCCTTCCGCCACCGCCTCACGATCCGGTACTGGACGACCACGATGACGGCGGTCACGACGAACATCACCAGGGTCGCCGCCGCGGCGTAGCCGTACCGGAGGTACTCGAACGCGTTCCGGTAGATGAACAGCGGCAGGTACGTCGTCGCGTACGGGGGCGGACCGCCGTCCGTCACGATCAACGCGGGGACGAAGCTCGCCTGGAAGCTGAAGATCGTGTCCCGGAACAGCAGCAGGAGCAGCGTCGGGGCCATCACCGGCAGCGTGATCCGCCGGAACACGTTGAACGGCCTGCTGCCCTCGATCGCCGCGAGCTCGTACAGCTCGTCGGGGATCTCCTGACGCGTCGCGAGGGCGACGATGAAGCCCTCCCCGATCTGGAACAGGCTCATGATCACCACGGCGGCTTGCGCGGCGTCGGGGTTCGTGAGCCATGCCGGCGTGAAGTCCCCGAACAGTCCGAGGAACGCGTTCAGCGGCCCGTAGAGGGGGTTGAGGATCCAGAGCCACAGGAGCGCGAACGCGACGTCCGGAACCACGGTGGGCAGGTAGGCGCCGGTCCGGTACATGCCCACCCCTCGGAACCGCGTGTGGAACAGCAGCGCGAGGCCGAACGCGCCCAGCAGCCGCAAGGGAACCGCCGCCAGCACGAACACGAGCGAGTTGCGAAGGGAGAACTTGAAGACGTCGTCGGCGAGGAGCTCGCGGAAGTTGCCGAGGGCCCGGAACTCGGCCGGGCGGATCAGGTCGTACTCGTAGAACGCGAGGACGAAGGTGAAGATCGCCGGGATCACGACCAGCAGGCCGACCCCCGTGAGATAGGGGAGCAGCATGAGGAGGATCCCGCGCCGCTCCCGGTCCGGGCTCACGAGGGACACACCAGCGTCTTCCCGCTGTCGGCATCGAACACGTACGCCCATCGCTCGTCGAGCACGACCCGAACCGTCGAACCCACGGGCGGCCGGAGATCGGCATCCACCTCGGCCACCACCGTGTCGTTCCCGGCCGACAGGTACAGGTACGTCCGGTTGCCGGCCGGCTCCACGATCTCGACCATCAGGGACGCGCCGTCGCCGTGCGTCATCACCCGAACGTGTTCGGGGCGGATCCCGAGCTCGAGCCGTCGCTTCCGCGAGATCTCACGGACGCGAGACACCGACGTGGTGAACGGACCCGCCCGGAACCCCGCACCGTCGATCGTCGCCGGCAGGATGTTCATCGGCGGGCTCCCGATGAACGTCGCCACGAAGCGGTTGGCCGGTCGCCGGTAGACCTCGTCGGGCGTTCCGACCTGCTGGAGGGCTCCGTCTCGCAGGACGGCGAGCCGGTCGCCGAGCGTGAGGGCCTCCACCTGATCGTGCGTGACGTAGAGCATCGTGGCTCCGACGCGCTGGTGGAGCAGCTTCAGCTCCGCCCGCATGCGCACGCGCAGCTGCGCGTCGAGGTTCGAGAGTGGCTCGTCGAGTAGGAACGCGTCCGGATGTCGGACCAGCGCGCGGGCCAGCGCGACCCGCTGCCGTTCGCCGCCGGACAGTTCCGAGGGACGACGCGTGAGCAGGTCGCCGCACCCGACCAGCTCGGCTGCCTCCCGCACCCGGGCGCCGATCTCGCCTCTCTGCACCTTCCTCGCCACGAGCCCGAAGCCGATGTTGTCCCCGACGTTCAGGTGCGGGAACAAGGCGTAGCTCTGGAACACCATCGAGACGTTCCGCTCGACCGGTGGGAGCTGCGTCACATCCCGGTCCCGGATGCTGATGGAGCCCCTGGTCGGGCGCTCCAGGCCGGCGGCGATCCGGAGTGCCGTCGTCTTCCCGCAACCGGACGGACCGGCGAGGACCATCAGCTCGCCGTCCTCCACCTCGAGGTCGAGGCCTCGCAGAGCGAGCACGTGGCCGTAGTCCTTGTGGATGTCGTCGAAGGACAGGCCTGCCACTACTCGGCGCGAGCGAAGATGGGTGTGGTGGCGTCGATCAGCTGCTGAGCGATCTCCTCCGCCGGCGCCCCCTCGAAGAAGCCCATCTCCAAGATGGCGTTCGCGGCGTCCTCGATCTCGGGCCACGTGGAGATGTTCGGGACCCTGCGGATCACCGGGATCGTATCGAGGAACACCCTGGAGTTCGCCGGGTCCTGGGTCGGGTCGAGGAACGCGTCCGAGTTGGCCACCTCGATCAACGACGGGACGGTCCTGCCCGAGGCCGCAACGATCGGCGCACCCTCCGGTCCGAGGGCGAACTCGACGAACCGCCATGCGGTGTCCTTGTTCTCCGACGCGGTGGTGAGGCAGTACGCGTCCGAGTGCAGGATGCCGGCCGGCTGCCCGCGTCGAGGCAGCGCGGCGACGTCCCATCCGAAATCGGTGATCGTGCGGAACGACGGCGTGTCCCGGCGTGAGGAGAACACCATGCCGAGCGTCCCGTTGAGGAAACGTGTCTCCGTGTCTTCGGACTCGAGCTGCTCGTCGCCGGGAGCCACTCCGTGGACGGAGTGCAGGTCGAAGAAGTCCTGCATCGCCTGGATGGCCGTCGGCGTGTCCACCGCGAACCGCGTCGGGTCGGTCTCGTCGTCGACGAGCTCGGCGCCGCTGGACCAGATGAACGGGGCAAGACGGATGACCTCGGGATCCATGCCGACCCCGTACCGGTCGGTGACGCCGTCGCCGTCCACATCCACGGTGAGGGCCTTCGCCATGCGCAGGAAGTCCGCCCATGTCCAGCCTTCCTCCGGGTAGGACAGCCCCGCCTCGTCGAAGAGGTCCTTGTTGTAGTAGACGACGAGGCTCGAGATGTTCTGGGGCATGCAGATCTGCTCGCCGTCCACCTGGAACGCTTCCATCGCCTGGGCATAGAACTCGTCGGCGCGGAACACGTCCGACGAATCGAGGTACGGCTGCAGGGACTCGAGGACACCCTTGACGGCGAACTGCCCGTAGAAGCGGTAGTTCATCAGGAACAGGTCCGGTGGAGCGCCCCCCGCGAACGCGGTCGACAACCGAGCGATCAGGTCGTCGCGATCGCTGGTTTCGATGAACTCGACGGTCACGCCCGGTTCGGCTACCTGGAAGGCATCGATGAGCTCGCGGTACGCCACCAGCTCCTCGGGGTCGCCGAACGCCATGAAGCTGAGGGTGCCGCCGAACTCCCCGGGAGCCACGCTCCTCGTCGAGGGCGCATCACCCTCGTCGTCCCCGGTCCCCGTGCACGCGGCGGCGAGGACGACGAGCACCACGATCGATATCGCTCGGATCCGAACCATGCTTCCTCCTCCTCCCGTCGCGATCGGGAACACCGCTGTGTGCGACGCGATCCGGCGGCCGGGTCGCTATCTCCCCAGCCAACCAACCCCTCGGAACTCGCGCAGGAAGAAGCGCTGCGCGAAGACGAACACGAGGATGACGGGCACGGTGGCGGTGACCGCCCCCGCCAGCATGAGCGGGAAGTCCTGCGCGCCGAGCGTCGAGAGCGAACGCAGACCGAGAGGGACCGTGTACGTGCTCGGGTCGTACAGGTAGATGAGGGGATCCAGGAAGTTGCTCCACGTGAAGACGAACGCGAGCACACCGACCGCCACCGTCGCCGGACGAACCAGCGGCATCGCCACCCGTCCCCACGTCGCGAACGGGCCCAGCCCCTCGAGCCTCGAGGCTTCGAACAGCTCCTGCGGCAGCCGTCGGAAGCTCCAGTAGAACAGCAGGACGTAGAAGGGAGACGTTCCCATCAGGGACGGAGCGATCAGGGGCACGTACGTGTCGGTGAGCCCGACCGAACGGAACATCGCGAACCGGCTCACGAGCAGCGCGGTGATCGGCACCATCAGCACGACGAGCGAGACCCCGACGAGGACGCCCCCCGTCCGGCGGGGGAGGCGGGCCATCGCGAAGCCGGCCCACGACGCGAACAGGACCGTGAGCGGAACCGCGATCGTCACCACGATGGCCGAGTTCAGGATCTGGCGGGGGATCGCGACCAGATCGAACGCGCGCGCATAGTTGTCGAACGCCAATGGCGTGGGGAGGAACTCGAGCCCCCGTGGGGGCGGGAGCCCCGCCTCCCGAAGCGATCCGGTGAGCATGAACAGGATCGGCGTCACGAAGAGGGCGAGGACGACCACACCCGCCAGATGGCGCCACCACACGCGTTCGGGGGGATCGGGCATCCGCCGAGTCTAATGAGGTCGAACCGACTTCCGTTGGCCGGCGACGGGTGGGATCGTGGTTCGCTGGAGGGGACATGACGCGAGGAGGACGATGTGGAACAGCGGGTCAGCCTGGTGACGCTCGGCGTCGCCGATCTCGGACGTGCACGCAGCTTCTACGAGGGTCTCGGATGGTCCTCGTCCGGCGATGTGGCCGATGACGTCGTGTTCTTCCAGGCCGGCGGGATGGTGCTGGCGCTGTGGGACCGAGCCAAGCTCGCCGAGGACAGCGCCGTGACCGACGGTGGGGGGTGGGGCGGCGTCACGCTCGCGTACAACGTTCGGTCGCTCGAGGAGGTCGACGCGGCGATCGACGAGGCGCGCCGGGCGGGAGCTCGGATCGGGCGCGAACCCGCCGAGACGTTCTGGGGCGGCTACTCGGGCGTGTTCGTCGATCCCGACGGCCATCCCTGGGAGGTCGCGCACAATCCGGGGTGGACCCTGAACGCCGACGGCAGCGTGACGATCTAGCGCGAGGGAGTCAGGGGGACCTCAGGCCCGAAGCGATCGGCGGAGGCCCCGCGCGCGGGGCCTCCGCCGATGCGACGAGCGTTGGTTCGTCTCTACGAGTCGAACGACGAGCCGGTCTCGAGCAGCGTCTTGAGGTCGCTGAGGATCATCACCCAGCCGCCCCCGCCCTCGTGGAGACGCGCGGTGCTCGTGACCTGGGCCGCGGTCACCGGCGCGTTCTCGAGCTCGTGGGTGACCGTCAGCCGCGTGACGCCGCCGTCGTCCTCCTCGATGTCCCACGTGACGCGGGTCGGGCTCTCGGCCGCGATCTCCTCGTCCCAGAGCGGGTGCCAGGTCTGAACGAGCCGCCGGGGCGGATCGGCCTCGACGACCTCGCCCTCCACCAGCAACTCGGGCATGCCCATCGCCTGCGCTTGCGGGCCGGCGATCGCGCGGAAGGTGCCGCCGGGCCGCAGGTCGAACTCGCTCCGTCCGGGATACCCGTAGCGCTCGTTCCACTCGGGCTTCGTGATCGCGTCCCAGATCGCCTGGGGCGTCGCCTTGATGTAGACGCGGTAGACCTGCGTCGTCACCGCCGTGTGCGTATCGGTCGTCATGCCAGCTCCTCCTCCAGCTCGGTCTTGAGCTCCGCGAGCGCCGACACCTGGCGCTCCCGGTACTTGTCGATCCACCGGTCGTGGATCAGCCGGATCGGCACCGGGTTCAGGAAATGCAGCTTCTCCCGGCCCGACCGGCGGGTGACCACGAGACCCGCGTCTTCGAGGACGCGCAGATGCTTCATGACGCCGAAACGGGTCATCTCCAGCTCGGACTCCAGCTCGGAGAGCGTGCGGCCGTCGCGCTCGAAGAGCCGGTCCAACAGGTGACGCCGCGTCGGGTCGGCCAGCGCCTTGAACACCCGGTCGTCGTCGGTCATGGTGCTCAGAATAGGTGACCAAATAGTCACATGTCAAGCCGACATCTCCTCGACCCGTCCGCTCGTTTCGGCTGGCTTGGAGCTGCCTAGTCGTGGTTCCCCGTGCCGCCGGCGATGTTCCTTGCGAGATCACGCATGGACACCACCCCCACGACGGAGTGGCCCTCCATCACCGGCAGGTGGCGGAACCCGCCGAAGAGCATCTGGTTGAGCGCCTCGGCGACCGTCGTCTCGGGTGCCACGGTCACGGGATCTCGAGCCATCCACTGTGAGACGGATGAGACCCTGGCCCGATCGGCGGTGGAGGAGTCGGCCAGGGCTCGGAGGATGTCCCGCTCGGTGAAGATGCCGACGAGCGTGTCGCCGTCGATCACCAACACGGATCCCGCTCGGGCGGCGGACATCGCGCGGGCCGCCTCCATGAGCTGCGTCGAGGGGTCCACGGTTGCGAGCTCGGTACTCATGATCTCGCGAACGGGCGTCATCCCTCACCGGCCAGATCGGTCCTCGGGTCCTCTATAGGTACCACCTCGGCCGGCAGGAGGCGGCCGACGCCGACGGAGACGGCGAACACCGCCAGCCCCGAACGCCACCACGCCAGCAGCGTCCGTTCCTCGGCGAGATAGGTCCGCCTCGAGGCGTCGTGGGTGCCCGGTTCCACCAGCGCATCATGGCACCCCGAACCCCGCCCGGCGGCGGGGCGCGATCCATCCCGCGGATGCGCCGACCCAGCCCTCCGCCACGCCCGACGGGGCCTCTCGGAGACGGCCGGGCGGCCTACGGAGGTTGCTCCATATTGGGTCTTGCGCCGGAACGACAGCGCGGTGCATAGTGCCCACCGGACGTCCGAGCTACGGGCTCGGCCGATGGACGGCGGCGCGACGCGGGCACGCGCCGCCGTCTCCTTTTCCCGGCCCGAGGTCGAGCCCGGAGGGCCCCAGCGCGGGTGCTACGCTTCCTGGCCCGGGCGCGTAGCTCAGCGGGAGAGCGCTCGCCTCACACGCGAGAGGTCGCAGGTTCAATACCTGCCGCGCCCACGTCGAGGATCCACTCCTCTCATCGATTCGGTAACGTGAAAGCGACCGTCTCGGGGGGAGATCGATGTCCGCTACCAACGAGATCGCGCCACCCGACGCCCGCACGGGGTCGCGGCTCGCGCGGTCGGGCTCAGCAAGATCTACGGCGAAGGCGACGCCACCGTTCGGGCGCTCGACGACGTGTCGGTCGAGTTCGAACGCGCCCGGTACACGGCGATCATGGGCCCGTCGGGGTCGGGCAAGTCGACGTTGCTGCACTGCATGGCCGGCCTCGACACGCCCACCTCCGGCCAGGTCTTCATCGGAGACGTCGACCTCACGATGCTGTCCGAGAAGGCTCTGACGCTGCTCCGGCGCCGCAGGAGCGTCGGCTTCGTGTTCCAGGCGTACAACCTCGTGCCCACGCTCACGGCCGTCCGAGAACATCACGCTCCCGCTCGACATCGCGGGCGAGGAGCCGGACAAGGCCTGGTTCGACGAGGTGGTCGACACCGTCGGGATCCGCGACCGCCTCAGCCACCGGCCGGCCGAGCTCTCGGGAGGCCAGCAGCAGCGGGTCGCCGAGCGCGCGGGCCCTCGTCAGCCGGCCGGAGATCGTGTTCGCCGACGAGCCGACGGGCAACCTGGACTCGAAAGCGAGCCAGGAGATCCTGACGTTCCTGCGCAGCGCCGTGAAGGACCACGGGCAGACGATCGTGATGGTGACGCACGACGCCTCGGCGGCCAGCTTCGCCGACCGGATCGTGTTCCTGGGCGACGGCAGGGTCGTCGACGAGATGCTCGAGCCGACCACCGAGCGGATGCTCGACCGGCTGAAGTCGCTGGAGGGCTGAGCGTGTTCCGCGCGGCGATCCGCAGCCTGCTCGCGCGCAAGGTCCGGCTGATCCTCACGGGTCTCGCGGTCGTCCTGGGCGTTGGCTTCATGGCAGGCACCTTCGTCCTGACGGACACGATGACCCGCGCGTTCAACGACCTGGTCGACACCGGGTACGCGCCGATCGACGTGCTGGTCCGCAGCTCGAACGCCTTCACCGCGCAGACCAGCAGCCTGGAGGAACGCGACCCGATGCCCGAGTCGGTGCTCCAGGACGTCGAAGCCGTCCCCGGCGTCGCGGAGGCCAACGGGGACGTCATCGGCTACGCGCAGATCGTCGATCCGACCACCGGCAAGGCGATCGGCACCTTCGGGCCGCCGACCGCCGCCTCGGCCTGGTACGAGCGGAACGGCTTCACGCTGAAGCCGGGGGGCTCGCCGCCACAGGGTCCCGACCAGACGGTCATCGACGCGGCCTCGGCCGAGACGCACGACATCGCCGTGGGCGACCGCGTCGAGATCCTGTTCGAGGGCCCGCCGGGCGAGTTCGAGGTCGTGGGCCTCGCGGGATTCGGCGAGTCCGACAGCCTGTTCGGCGCGACGTGGGCGATGTTCGACCTGGCGACGGCCCAGGACGTGCTCGGCAAGCAGGGGAAGCTCGACTCGATCTCGGTGGTCGCCGAGCCCGGCGAGTCGGCGGTCGCGCTCCAACGATCGATCTCCGAGGTGCTGCCCAACGGTGTGGAGGCCGTGACGCAGGCGACCGTGGTGTCCGAGGCACAGGACCAGATCAGCACCGGGCTCGGCTTCCTGCGAACGGCGTTCCTGGTCTTCGCGTTCGTCTCGCTGTTCGTCGGCGCGTTCATCATCTTCAACACGTTCGCCATCATCCTGGCGCAGCGGACGCGCGAGTTGGCGCTGTTCCGAGCGCTCGGCGCCAGCGGCCGGCAGGTGATGACGTCCGTCCTCGTGGAGGCCTTCGTGATCGGTGTGGTCTCCTCCGCCATCGGCGTGCTCGTCGGCATCGGGATCGCGATCCTGCTGAAGGGGGCGCTGAACGCGACCGGGTTCGAGATCCCGGCGTCGGGAACGGTCATCCTCGCCAGGACGATCGTCGTCTCGCTCATCGTGGGGACGCTCGTCACGATGATCGCCGCGTTCGTCCCGGCCCGTCGAGCGGCCCGCGTTGCGCCGATCGAGGCCCTCCGTGAGGCACAGGATCGGCCGGGGCGCTCGCTCCGGTTCCGGATCGTGGCCGGGCGTCGTCGTGCTGGCGCTCGGCGTCGCGCCGCTCCTGTACGGACTGTTCGGCACCCCCTCGAACGGGCTGCAACTCGTCGGGACTCGGTGTCGCGCTCACGTTCGTCGGGGTCGCGATGCTCACGCCGCTGATCGCACGGCCGGTCGCGGCCGCGCATCGGGCTCCCCGATCCGCCTCACGGGGGTGCCGGGCAAGCTCGGTCGCGAGAACTCGATGCGGAACCCGCGCCGAACGGCGGCGACGGCCTCGGCGCTCATGATCGGCCTCGGGCTGGTCGTGTTCGTCGCCGTGTTCGGCGCCTCCGCCAAGGCGTCCACCACCGCCGTCCTGGAGCGCACCCTCAAGGCCGACTTCATCTTGATCTCGCCCACGCTCACCGGCTTCAGCACCTCCGCCGCCGAGGACGCGCGCGCGGTGCCCGGCGTCGACACGGTCTCGCAGGTCCGCCAGGCCGAGGCGAAGATCGAGGGCGGAACCGCCTTCGTCACCGGGCTGGACCCGGGGACGTTCCCGGTCGTCTCGGAGGTCGACGCCGTCCAGGGCGGGCTCGAGGACCTGGCGAACCCGAACTCGATCGCCGTCTTCGACGACACGGCTCGGGAGAACGACTGGACCGTCGGGGACACGATCCCCGTCGAGTTCCCGGCCACCGGCTCGACGAGCCTGCGGGTGGTCGCGATCTACTCGGAGAACGGGCTGATCGGCGACTACGCGATCTCGCTCGACACGTTCGACGTCGAACGTCGCCAACGTGCTCGACCTGTTCGTCCTGATCAAGGCCGACGAGGGAGCCGACGTCGCCGCCGTGCAGGCGGACCTCGAGGAGGCTCTCGCGCCGTATCCGAACATCGAGGTGGACGACCAGGCCGGATTCCGTGACCGAGTACGCGACGCTGATCAGCCAGGTGCTGAACCTGATATCCGCGCTGCTCCTGTTCGCCGTGATCATCGCGCTGTTCGGCGTGATGAACACCCTGTACCTGTCGATCTACGAGCGGACGCGCGAGCTCGGTCTGCTGCGGGCGGTGGGGCTGACGCGCACGCAGACCCGCTCGATGGTCCGGTGGGAGGCCGTGATCATCTCCGTGATGGGGGCGCTGTTCGGCGTGGTGATCGGGATCGCGTTCGGCTGGGCGTTGCAGCAGGCGCTCGAACCCGAGGGCTTCAGCGAGCTCGGCATCCCCGGCGGCCAGCTCGTGATCTACGTGGTGTTCGCCGCCGTCCTGGGCGTGGTGTTCGCGATCTTCCCGGCCCGCCGCGCGGCCAGGCTGAACGTGCTCGAAGCCATCTCGTACGAGTAACCGAGGCCGCCTCGGGACGGCGGATATCATGACCGTCCCATGCCGAAGATCGAGGTCGCCGACGGCCGCGCCACCGAGCTCCCCGAAGGGGAACCGATCGGTTCGGTGCTGCCCCCGGAGGCGATCGCGGCTCGTGTGGACGGCGAGCTGGTCGACCTCTCCTTCGTGCCGACGACCGACGGCAAGGCCGAACCGGTCCTGCCGGGCGACCCAGACGGTCTCCACGTCCTGCGGCACTCGGCGGCGCACGTGATGGCGCAGGCGGTCTGCGACCTGTGGCCCGGCACCCGGTACGCGATCGGCCCGCCGATCGACGACGGCTTCTACTACGACCTCGAGCTGCCGGGTCAGATCTCCGAGACCGACCTGCCGAAGATCGAGGACCGGATGCGCGAGATCGTCGCCGCCGACCAGCCGTTCGTCCGCGAGGAGCTCCCGCGCGCAGAGGCGCTCGAACGGTTCGCGGACCAGCCGTACAAGCGCGAGATCATCGAGTCGCTCGAGGAGGGCGAGGTCCCCGCCGGCGAGACCGTGACCGTGTACCGCAACGACGGGTGGGCCGACCTGTGTCTGGGCCCGCACGTGCCGTCGACCGGGCGCCTGGGCGGCGCGTTCAAGCTGATGAAACTCGCCGGCGCCTATTGGCGGGGTGACGAGGCTCGCCCGATGCTCACCCGGATCTACGGTACGGCGTGGGCGACGCAGGACGAGCTCGACGATTACCTGCATCGACTGGAGGAGGCCGAGAAGCGAGACCACCGTCGTCTGGGCCGCGAGCTCGACCTGTTCTCCTTCCCCGAGGAGCTCGGACCCGGTCTCGCCGTCTGGCACGCACGCGGTGGTCTGTTCCGAAAGCAGCTCGAGGACTACGTCAGGGACCTGCACCTCGAGAGGGGCTACGACCTCGTCGCCACGCCGAACCTCGCCCGGCGTGAGCTGTGGGACACCTCGGGCCACACGGCCAAGTACGCGGAACTGATGTACCCCGAGATGCGGCGCGAGGGCGACCCCGGGTACTTCGTGAAACCGATGAACTGCCCGTTCCACGTCCTGGTGTACAAGTCGCAGATCCGTTCGTACCGCGATCTGCCGATGCGGCTGTCCGAGCTCGGCGGCGTGTACCGGTACGAGCGTCTCGGCGTGGTGCACGGTCTGCTGCGGACGCGCGGGTTCACGCAGGACGACTCGCACATCGTCTGCCGGGAGGACCAGCTCGTCGACGAGATCCTCGGCGTGTTCGACCTCACGCTCGAGATCCATCGGACGTTCGGGTTCACCGATCCCGTGGTGACGCTCTCGACGCTGCCGGGGGAGACGATCGTGACGCCGGAGATGGCGGAGCGGGCGACGGGTGCCCTTCGGGCTGCCCTCGAACGGAGCGGCCTCGCCTTCGAGGTCGCCGAGGGTGAGGGTTCGTTCTACGGGCCGAAGGTGGACTTCCACTTCCGCGACGCGATCGGCCGGCTGTGGCAGCTCACGACCGTGCAGTGTGACTTCGGCCTGCCCGAGCGCTTCGAGATGGAATACGTCGGCGAGGACAATCAGCGGCATCGTCCGGTGATGATCCACCGTGCCATCCTCGGATCGATCGAGCGCTTCAGCGCCGTGCTGATCGAGCACTACGGCGGCGCGTTCCCGCTGTGGCTCTCGCCCGAGCAGGTGCGCCTGGTCCCGGTGGCCGACCGTCACGTCGAGCACGCGCGCGAGCTCGCGTCGCTGCTCCGAGCCCTTGGTCTGCGGCCCGAGGTGGACCGGAGCGGCGAGACGGTGGGCAAGAAGGTCCGGGCCGCGCAGCTCGCGAAGGCGCCGTACGTCCTGGTGATCGGTGACAAGGAGATCGAGTCCGGCGAGCTCACGGTCCGAGATCGCGAAGGCGTCGAGACCAAGGGCGTGCCGTTCGACGACTTCGCCGCGGCGCTGGTCGACGAGGCCGCCTCGAAGCGCCTGACCCAGTCGCGGTTCGGCGGCTGACGCGAGGACGCCGGGGGACCGCGTGGAGCGGATCTGGTCGCCGTGGCGGATGGCGTACATCCAAGCCGCCAAGGAGCAGGGCGAGGACGGGGGTTGCATCTTCTGCGACCTACCGGCCGAGGGTGACGACGTGCGAACGATGATCCTCGCCCGCGGCGAGCTCGCGTTCGTGATCGTGAACTCGTTCCCGTACAACCCCGGGCACCTGATGGTCGCGCCCTTCCGGCACGTCGGTGCGTTCACCTCGCTCGAGGCCGCCGAGCTCGCGGATGTCGACGCGCTCGTGGCACGTTCGATCCGTGCGCTCGAGCAGGAGATGGAGCCGCACGGGTACAACCTCGGGATGAACCTCGGCCGCGTCGCCGGCGCCGGCATCCCCGATCACGTGCACTGGCACCTCGTCCCTCGCTGGAACGGCGACACGAACTTCATGCCGGTCGTCGGGCAGACCCGCGTGCTGCCGGAGCTGCTCGAGGAAACGTACGCGCGGCTCCGGCCGCGCTTCGAGGGCGCATGAGCGAAGGGTTCGCGGATCTCGCGGAGGGACGCCGCGAACGTCATCAGGTCGAACGCTTCAACCCGCTGGCCCTCGATCCCTCGCGTTCGTAGGGTGAACGAAGCTATGACAGGCAGAGAGAGCGGCCTCGCGGAGGTCGACGGCGGGAAGCTCGCGTGGGAGTCGGCGGGGGAGGGCCCCGACGTGGTCTTCCTCCATCCCGGGCTGTGGGACTCGCGCGTCTGGGACCAGCAGTTCGGCGTGTTCTCGAAGACCTACCACGTCGTGAGGTACGACCTCCGCGGGTACGGACGATCGAGCCGACCCGAGCCGGGGAAGCCCTACTCGCACGTCGACGACCTCGAGGGGGTGATGAACGCAGCAGGTGTCGATCGGGCTGCGCTCATCGGGAACTCGATGGGCGGTCGGGTGGCGATCGATTTCGCGCTCGAGCATCCCTCGCGAGTCTCGGCGCTCGTACTGGCAGCCCCGGGGCTCTCCGGGTTCGAGGGGACACCAGAGGAGGAGTCGGAGTGGGAGGCGGCGTTCGCCGACGTCGAGCGCGAGATCGAGGAGGCGGTCCACGCCGGAGACTACGAGCGTGCCGAGGAGCTTCAGCTGCGGTGGCTGTGGGCGCCGCTGGGGACGGACGATCCCGCGGGAGCTCGGATCCGGCAGATCGCGTTCGACAACATCCACGAGCTCACGATGGACGAGAGCGGTGAGCGAGAACTCGATCCGCCAGCCGCCGGCCGGCTCGGCGAAATCGAAGCGCCGACACTCGTGCTCTCGGCCGAGCACGATCCACCCTGGCACGAGCGGATGTGCGTCGTGATCGTCGAGACCGTTCGCGGCGCTCGCCTGATCCGGATCCCCGACACCGACCACGTCATCCCCATCCGCAAGTCGGACGAGTTCAACCGCGTCGTCCTGGGGTTCCTCGGCGAGGTGCTCTGAACCCCATGCAGACGTTCCTTGTTCTCGGCGCCATCTTCGGCTTCATCGGTGTCGCGCTCGGCGCCTTCGGTTCGCACGCGCTCCGGTCGAAGCTGACGAGCGAGCGCGTGGCGACGTTCGAGACCGGTGTTCGGTATCAGATGTGGCACGCGCTCGCGCTGTTCGTCGTGGTGGTCGTCGAGGCGTGGACACCGACTGCCGGGTCCGGTCCGTCGTCGTTCACCCTCGTGGGCGACCGGGGCGGAGCACCGTTCCTGTTCGCGGCGGGGTGGTTGTTCGCGGCCGGGATCGTCCTGTTCTCGGGCAGTCTGTACGCGCTCGCGGTGACACACAACCGAGCGTGGGGGGCGGTCACCCCGTTCGGGGGAACCTGCCTGCTGCTGGGTTGGGCGATGCTGCTGTTCGCGACCCTCGTGAAATGAGCCGCGCTACTTCCGCGCCTCTTCCTTCGCCTGCTGGGTGGCGGCGATGATCTTGTCCGCGAGGTGCGACGGAACCTCCTCGTAGTGCGAGAAGTGCATCGTGAAGGCCGCCCGCCCACCCGTCATCGAGCGCAGGTCGATCGAGTAGCGCGCGACCTCGGCCTGCGGCACGAGCGCCTTCACCCGCTGCTTGCCGGCGCCCGCCGACTCCACACCCTGGATCTTGGCTCGCTTGGCGTTGAGGTCACCCATGATGTCGCCGGTGTGGGACTCGGGGACGACCACGTCGACCTCGACGATGGGTTCGAGCAGGACGACGCCCGCCGCCGTGGCCGCCTCCTTCAGCGCGAGCGAACCGGCGAGTTGGAACGCCATGTCGGAGGAGTCCACGCTGTGGAACTTGCCGTCGACGAGCGTGCACCGGATGTCGACCATCGGGTTCCCGCTGATCACGCCCTGCTGCATCGTCTTGACGATCCCCTTCTCGACCGAGCCGATGAACTGGTGCGGGATCGCGCCGCCGAAGATCTTGTCGACGTACTCGAACCCCTCCCCCCTGGGGAGTGGTTCGACCTCGATGGTGCAGACCGCGTACTGGCCGTGACCGCCGGTCTGCTTCACGTGCCGGCCGACGCCCTTGCCCGGGCCGCGGATCGTCTCGCGGTACGCGATCTTGGCGGGCGCCGTCGTCACCTCGACGCCGAACTTCCGCTTCATCCGCTCGATCTGGACGTCGAGGTGCGCCTCGCCCATCCCGTACATCACGGTCTCGTGGGTCTCGTCCGAGCGGTCCACCCGGAGCGTCGGGTCCTCCTCCTTCAGCCGTGACAGAGCGATGGACAGCTTGTCCTCATCCCCCTTGGTCTTCGGGGTGATCGCGAACGCGAGCAGCGGCTCCGGCATCTCGACGGCCGGGAGCGTCACCGGATCGTCCTTCGTGGAGAAGGTGTCGCCGGTGGTGGTGTGCGCCAGCTTGGCGACGGCGGCGATGTCGCCGGCCGGCACCTCCGAGAGCGTGTCGTGCTCCTTGCCCCGCAGCGTGAAGAGCTGGCCGATCCGCTCATCGGTGCCCTTCGTCGCGTTGGAGACGGACGCGTCGGGGCGCATCCTGCCCGAGAACACGCGGAACATCGTGATGTGCCCCACGAAGGGATCGGACACCGTCTTGAACACGTAGGCGGTGAGCGGCTGGTCGGGGTCGCAGGCGCGCTGCTTCTCCTCGCCGTCCTTGGCGATGACCGTGACCGGACCGCGGTCGATCGGCGAGGGGAACTCGTCCGCGATGAACTGCAGGACCCGGTCGACGCCGAGCGGTCGAGCGGCCGCGGCGCAGAGCACCGGTGCGATCCGCGCCTCGGCGAACCCCCGCTTCACGCCGCGGACGACCTCGTCCTCGGAGAGCTCACCCTCCTCGAGGTACTTCTCGATCAGGGCGTCGTCGGACTCCGCGACGGCCTCCATCAGCTTCTCGCGGAACGGATCCGCCTTGCCCGAGATGTCGTCGGGCCACTCGCCCTCCTCGGCGTTGGGGCCGGTGCCGTACCGGTACGCCTTGCGACCCAACAGGTCCGCGACGCCCTCGAAGTCGTGCTCCTCGCCGAGCGGGAGCTCGAGCGGCGCCACCTGCGTCCCGAACGACTGCACGAGCTGCTCCAGGGTGCGTTCGAAGGACGCGCGCTCGCGGTCGAGCTTGTTGATCATGATCGCGCGCGGCAGCCCGGCCTCCACGGCAAGCTCCCAGGCGACCTCCGTCTGGACCTCGACGCCGTCGACGGCCGAGACGACGAGCACGACCGCGTCGACGGCTCGGATCGCTGTGCGAACGTCGCCGATGAAGTCGGCGTAGCCGGGCGCGTCGAGGACGTTGATCTTCACGCCGTTCCATTCGACCGGTGCCATCCCGAGCGAGACGCTGATGCCCTTCTTGATCTCCTCCGGCTCGAAGTCGCTCACCGTGTTGCCGTCTTCGACGGTCCCCATCCTCGTGGTGGCGCCGGAGGTGAAGAGCATCGCCTCGAGCAGCGTGGTCTTCCCCGAGCCGCCGTGCCCCACCAACAGGACGTTGCGGATGTCGTTCGCTTCGTACGGTTTCAAATGGCCCCCGATCGACGGACGGAAACGGGACCGGGATTCTAGCGCGGTCGTCGCCCTGGCTTCGGGCGCCCCGACCACCGGTGATACCCTCGCGCGGGTGGTGGACGTGAGCGTTCGAGCGCAGTTGAGCGAGCGCGCGGTGGTGCCGCTCCTGTGCGTCGCCGCCGGGGTGGCGATCGCCGTCGCGACCTGGCTCCTGCTGGTCCGCGATCCCGAACCCGCGGGCTGGGCGGCGCTTGCCGCGGGGGTCGCGCTCGTCGCCGGCGGGGTCCTCCTTCGTCCACACGATCGTTTCGGCCGGGTGGTCCTGTCGTTCGGCGACCGGTTGTTCGACGGGTGCGTGCTGGGAGCGCTCGCCTGGATCGCTCGGACGGACGATCCCTGGCTCTCGGCGGGGGCGTTGCTCGCCCTCGCCTCCGGGTTCCTCGCCTCCTACATCCGCGCGCGGGGCGGGTCCCTGGGCTACGGGATCGAGGAGGGGGTCATCACGCCGGCGATCCGTTACGGCCTGGTCTCGGCCGGGTTGATCGCGGGGTGGCGGTGGACGCCGTGGGCCGTGGCGGTCCTGATGCTGCTCGCCTCGGCGGTCCGCGCGAGCCAGGTCGTGAAGGAGGAGCGCCTGTGACCTCGGGGCCCGACCTCGCATGAGCCCACGGGAGACGCCGAAGGAGACCCTCGGGTACTGGGGGTACCGCAGTGCCGAGTGGCTCGCGATGTCGCTCCCGGAACGCACGGGGCGGCGGGTCTTCGAGACCCTCGGGCGAGCCGCGTACGACCGGCTCGCCGGCGTGCGCACAACCGTCGCCGCCAACCAGGCGCGCGTCCTCGGAGCCGACCCCACCGACGAGCGCGTCTCGCGGGCGACGCGGGAGGCGTTCGAGCTCTACGCGCGGTTCTGGTTCGACGCGTTCCGGATCCGGGCGATGCCCGTGCAGGAGTTCAACGAACGCACGGTGATGATCGGCGCCGAGAACATCGACCGCGCCCTCGAGGCCGGCAAGGGAGTCATCTGCGCCCTCCCGCACATGGGCAACTGGGATGCGGCCGGCCACTGGTTCGGGGTCAACGGCTATCGGATCGCCGCCGTCGCCGAAGAGCTCAAGCCGCCCCGCCTCTACGACCTGTTCCTGCGCCACCGCGAGGAGCTCGGGATGCGCATCGTCGGGCTCACCAAGGACGGGCACGTCGGCCAGCAGCTCAAGCAGCTCCTGTCCGAGAACTGGTTGGTCGCGCTGGTCGCCGATCGGGACCTCTCCGGTCGAGGGATCGAGGTCGAGATGTTCGGCGCCACCCGCCGGGTGCCTGCCGGCCCGGCGCTCCTGTCGCTCAGCTCGGGTGCGCCGCTCGTCGTCTGCCCCGTGTACACGCGCGACGACGGGTGGGAGGTTCGGATCGGCGAACCGCTCGAGATCCAGCGCAGCGGCGTGATGCGAGAGGACGTCGCCGCGCTCTCACGGCTCATGGCGGAGCGCTTCGAACGCGCGATCGCCGCCAAGCCCACCGACTGGCACATGTTCCAACCCGCATGGGACGAGGTCGGCTCGACGGACGCCGTGCCGGCGGCGTCGGTCGACCCCCGGTGAAGATCCTCCTCGTCTGCCCGTACGACTGGGAGGCGCCGGGTGGCGTGCAGGTCCACGTTCGACAGCTGGCCGCCGAGCTCCGCGAGCGCGGCCATCGCGCGATCGTGCTCGCCCCCGGCTCGCGGACGTCCTCGGACGATGGGGTGCGGATCGTCGGGCGACCGGTGCGCGTTCCCTACGGCGGGACCGTCGCGCCGATCTCGTTCTCGCCCGGGTCATGGAAGCGGATCCGCTCCGCGATGCGTGCGTTCGACGCCGACGTGATCCACGTGCACGAGCCGCTCACGCCGAGCACCTCGATGCTCGCGGTCCTAGCAGCGAGCGCTCCCGTCGTCGCCACGTTCCACGCGTACCTCGAGCGCTCCCGACTGATGGAGCTCGCGGGTCCGGTGCTGCGCCAGGTGAGTCGTCGGATCGACGCGGCGATCGCCGTCTCCGACGCGGCGGCCTCCTTCGTTCGGCGCGTGGCGCGCGTGCCGCTCGAGATCGTTCCGAACGGCGTCGACGTCCGCGCGTTCGCGCGGCCGGGCCCGCCGATCGAGGGGCTTCCCGTCGGCCGGAAGATCCTGTGGGTGAACCGCCTCGATCCGCAGAAGGGTTTCGAGATCATGGTGCGGGCGTTCGAGATGCTCGCTTCCGAGCTCGAGGACGTCCGGTTGCTCGTGGCGGGGGACGGGCGCGACCGCGTCGTGGTGCGCTCGCTCCCGCCGAGCGTTCGCAGCCGGATCCTGCGCCTGGGGTCCGTGCCCCACGCGGAGCTTCCCCGGTACCACGCGGCCGCCGACGTGTTCGCGTCGCCCGCGGTCGGGCAGGAGAGCTTCGGGATCGTGCTCGTCGAAGCGATGGCCGCCGGGGTGCCGGTGGTCGCGACGGACATCCCCGGCTACCGGGAGGTGGTTCGGGACGGGGTGGACGGGCTGCTGGTCCCGCCGAACGACGCGACCGCGCTCGCGAGCGCGATCCGCCGGGTCCTGTCCGAACCCGCCCTGGCGTCGGCCCTCGCCTCGGCCGGCCGCGCGCGAGCGGAGACCTACTCGTGGGATGCGGTCGTGCCCCGACTCGAGGCCGTCTACGACCGGGTGCTCGCCGGTACGCGCTAGGATTCCGACCGTGCCGCTCTGGTTGTGGATCGTCGTCGTCCTGGTCGCCCTGCTGGTGGTCTCGGGCATCCTGATCTACAACCGTCTGGTCAAGCTCCGGGCACGCGTGAACAACGGCTGGTCCCAGATCGACGTCCAGCTCCGGCGCCGCTACGACCTGATCCCGAACCTCGTCAAGACCGTCCAGGGGTATGCCACGCACGAGCGGGAGCTGTTCGAGAACGTCACCGAGGCGAGGTCACGGGCGATCGACGCGAACGCGATGCCGGACCAGGCGCAGGCCGAGAACCAGATCACGCGCGGGATCCGGCAGCTGTTCGCGGTGGCGGAGAACTACCCCGACCTCAAGGCCAACGAGAACTTCCTGGCGCTCCAGGAGGAGCTCACGGGGACCGAGTCGAAGATCGCGTTCGCGCGGCAGTTCTACAACGACCAGGTCATGCTCTTGAACACGCTCATCGGCTCCTTCCCCTCCAACGTCGTCGCCAAGACGTTCCGGTTCGAGCCTCGGGAGTTCTTCGACATCGAGGATCCGGTCCGCGCGCCGTCCCAGGTCGAGTTCCCCAGGTAGTCCGTGTACGAGCAGATCGCGGCGAACAAGCGGAAGACCGTCCTGCTCATCTTCGGCGCGATCGTGCTGCTCGGCGCGGTCGGGTACGTCCTCGGGCTCTGGTATGGGGGCTCCGGGAGTGGCGTCTTCGGGCTGGTCGGGGCCGTGGCGCTCGCAGTCGTCCTGTCGCTCGGCTCGTTCTTCGGCGGCGACCGTCTCGTGCTCGCCTCGACGCGCGCGCGCGAGGTAACACCGCAGGAGCAACCGCGCCTGCACAACATCGTCGAGGGGCTGGCGATCGCGGCCGGCATCCCCAAGCCGAAGGTCTACGTGATCCCCGAGCAGGCGCCGAACGCGTTCGCGACCGGCCGCAACCCCGAGCACTCCTCGGTCGCCGTCACCGAGGGCCTGCTGTCGACGATGAACCGCGTCGAGCTCGAGGGCGTGATCGGCCACGAGCTCTCGCACGTCGTCGACCGCGACATCCTCGTGGGGACCATCGTCGCAACACTCGTCGGCGCGGTGGTGCTGATCAGCGAGTTCTTCATGCGGTCGTGGTGGTGGGGCGGCGTTCGGGGCCGCCGCGGCGGCGATCGGAGCGGCGGCGGCATCGAGGCGATCATCTTCGCCGTCGGGCTCGCGCTGCTGGTGCTCGCGCCGATCATCGGGCAGATCGTTCGGCTGGCCGTCTCCCGGCAGCGCGAGTTCCTCGCCGACGCGCAGGGGGCGTTGCTGACGCGGTACCCGCCCGGGGCTCGCGAGCGCGCTCCGCAAGATCGGGGCCGCGTCGGGGATCCCGATGCGTTCGGCGAACAACGCGACGGCGCACCTGTGGCTGAACCAGCCGTCGCGGATCCAGGGCGAGGGCATGGGCCCGCTCGAGAAGCTGTTCAACACGCATCCGCCGATCGAGGAGCGGATCCGGCGGCTCGAGGAGATGTGACGATCCGGACCAGATCGGTCCGGGTCGTTGAGACGCCCCCGATCGGCCGGTAGCATCTGCCCCCGCTGTCTGGAGAACCGGCCCAGGTCGATACGGAGCCGGTCGACATCCCCCATACCCGCAACCCTCACGGGAGTCCTCGATGTCCGGAACCCATCGCAACCGCTCGCCCGGAACGCGTCGGTCCCTCACGCGCCGCGGCAAGCTCATCGCCGCCGGCGCGACCGTTGCCGTCGTCGCGGGCGTCACCCTCGGCTACTTCGCCCTGTTCCCGCAGACGGCGCCCGCTTTCGTCCGCGACACGCTGCAGAGCGTCGGTCTCGCGGGTCCGGAGGCCGGAGCACCCGAGGCCACCTGTCCGCTGACCGGAGAGCCCGTCGCCGGGAGCGACGTCCCCGATCGCCCGGCGCTCGCGATCAAGATCGAGAACGCGCCGGAGGCGCGACCTCAGGCCGCCCTGAACGAGGCCGACGTCGTCGTGGAAGAGCCCGTCGAGGGCGGGTACACGCGGTTCATCGCGGTCTTCCAGTGCGCCGACTCGAGCCGCGTCGGCCCCGTCCGGAGCGGTCGCACGACCGACCCGGACTACCTCCGTCAGCTCGGGCCGGCGGTGTTCGGGTACGCCGGCGGCCGCAAGGTCGTGACGCAAGAAGTCCCGGCGGTCGGGCTCGTCGACGTGAACTACATCATCGCCGCGGACGCGTACGAGCGGGACGAGGCTCGCGCGGCGCCGCACGACCTCTACACGACGACCGACGCGCTCTGGCGGGCGGCGCGGTCGAAGGACGGGGCCCCCGACCCGCTCTTCGCCTACGCGGCCGAATGGGAGGGCGCAGCGAAACGGATCAGGTCCGCCCACCTGCCGTTCTCCGGCGTCTCCGACGTGTACTGGCAGTGGAACGGCGGCAAGGGCGCATGGCTGCGCTCCCACGGTGACGTCCCGCACGTGCTCGAGGGCAACGAGCGGGTCTCGGCCGCCAACGTCGTGATCCAGGTCGTGACGGTGACCGACAGCGACTTCCTCGACTCCGCCGGCAACCCCTCGCCGGAGGTCGAGCTCACCGGCTCGGGCAAGGCGTACGTGCTCCGCGACGGGACCGTGATCCGGGGCCGATGGGAGCGAGAGTCGCTCAAGGACGTGACGACGTTCGTCTCCAAGGACGGGACCGAGATCGAGCTCGCGCCCGGCAGAACGTGGGTCGAGCTGCTCCCGAGCTGGGTCGCGGTCGAGCTCACCCGGCGCTGATCGGGGTCCCTTCACGGGGCCGACCCGATCGAACGGGACAGGTCCGGCGGTACACTCGGGGCGTCGGAACCCACCACACCCCGCGCGAAGGAGGGACTCCCGGGTGGACCGCGAGACCGGCACCTTCCGAGTGAAGTCCGGCCTGGCCGAGATGCTCAAGGGCGGCGTCATCATGGACGTCACCAACGCCGACCAGGCCAAGATCGCCGAGGACGCCGGCGCGTGCGCCGTGATGGCGCTCGAGCGCGTCCCCGCCGACATCCGCGCCGAGGGTGGGGTCGCGCGCATGGCCGACGCCACCAAGGTCGAGGAGATCATGAACGCGGTCTCGGTCCCGGTGATGGCGAAGGCTCGCATCGGGCACTTCGTCGAGGCGCAGATCCTCCAGGCGCTCGGGGTCGACTACGTCGACGAGTCGGAGGTCCTCACGCCGGCCGACGAGGAGCACCACATCGACAAGTGGGCCTTCACCGTCCCGTTCGTGTGCGGCGCTCGGAACCTCGGCGAGGCGCTGCGACGGGTCGCCGAGGGCGCCGCGATGATCCGCACCAAGGGCGAGGCCGGGACGGGCAACGTGGTCGAGGCCGTCCGCCACCAGCGGACGATGCTCCGAGAGATCGGGTGGCTCCAGAGCCTGCGTCCCGAACAGCTCGTGGCGGCCGCCAAGGACCTCGGCGCGCCGGTGGACCTCGTCCGCATGGTCTCCGAGACGGGCAAGATGCCGCTCGTGAACTTCGCCGCCGGTGGGCTGGCCACGCCGGCGGACGCGGCGCTCATGATGCAGCTCGGCGTCGACGGCGTGTTCGTCGGCTCGGGCATCTTCAAGTCCGAGGACCCGGCGCCGAGGGCGCGTGCGATCGTCGAGGCCACCACGCACTTCCAGGATCCCGACGCGCTCGCGAAGGTTTCGAGAGGCCTCGGCGAGCCGATGCCCGGGCTCGACATCAAGGAGCTCGGCGAGGAGGGTCTGCTCCAGACCCGCGGGTGGTGACCTTCCGGTGAAGGCCGGGGTCCTCGCGCTGCAGGGAGACTTCCGCGAACACGCCCGCGTGTTCGGCGATCTCGGTGCCTCGCCCGTCGAGGTCCGAACCCCCGACGATCTCGCCCGCGTCGACGTGCTGGCCATCCCCGGTGGCGAGTCCACGACGATCTCCAAGCTCGCGAGGAGCGCCGGCCTCGTCGAGCCGATCGTCGAGCGCGCGAACGCCGGCATGCCGATCCTCGGGACCTGCGCCGGCATGATCGTGATGGCCGAGCGGGTCGACGGGCTCGAGCCGCTGCTCTCGCTCGTCGACATCACCGTCCGCAGGAACGCCTACGGGCGCCAGGTCGACTCGTTCGAAGCCGACCTCGACGTCGAGGGCGTGGAGCATCCCGTTCGAGGGGTCTTCATCCGCGCCCCGATCGTCGAGGAGATCGGCGAGGGTGTTCGGGTGCTCGCGGAGCACGAGGATCGCCCGGTCGTCCTGGAGCAGGGGAACCTCGTCGTGGCTTCCTTCCACCCCGAGCTCGTGGGCGAGACCGGTCTCCACGGGTACGTGCTGGGGAAGGTGTGACGTGTCGGGCCATTCGAAGTGGGCGACGATCAAACGCAAGAAGGGCGCGGCCGACGCCAAGCGCAGCAACCAGTTCGCGAAGCTGCTCCGGGCCGTCGAGGTGGCCGCTCGCGAAGGCGGGAGCGGGGACGTCAAGGCGAACATGACGCTCGCGTCGGCGGTCGACAAGGCCCGGAGCTCTTCGGTGCCGGTCGACAACATCGAGCGGGCGATCAAGCGGGGGAGCGGCGACCTCGAGGGCGGCGCTCGGTACGAGGAGGTCACGTACGAGGGCTACGGGCCGGGCGGCGTGGCGATGTTCGTCGAGACGCTGACCGACAACCGGAACCGAACCACCCAAGACGTCCGGCACGCGTTCACGCACAGCGGCGGGAACCTCGGCGAGAACGGCAGCACCGCCTGGATGTTCTCGCGGAAGGGATCGATCCAAGTAGAGAAGGACGCGGCGCCGGACGAGGAGAAGCTTCTCGAGATCGCCCTCGAGGCCGGCGCCGAGGACCTGAACGACTCCGAGAGCACCTGGGAGATCACGAGCGACCCGGCATCGTTCGCCGCCGTCCGCGACGCGATCGAGGCCGCCGGGATCCCGATGCTCTCGGCCGAGCTCACGATGCTGCCCCAGAGCACGGTGCCGGTGGAGGGCGGTCAGGCCAAACAGGTGCTCGCCCTGCTCGAGGCGCTCGAGGAGCTCGACGACGTTCAGAACGTCTACGCGAACTTCGACATCCCCGAATCGGTGATGGCCGAGCTCGGTTAGCTCCGCGGATCGCCGGATCCCACGCGAGCGAACGAGGCTGACGAGGTGCCGGGCTCGACGCTACAACGCGGTGGCCTCATGACCGGGTCGGCCTGACGAGGAACGGGCCTTCCGAGCGAGCACGCGCGATCACGCCGCCCTGCTGGCGCGGATCGACGGGGCCGTTGCGGGCTCCGCCTAGCCGATCCTTCCCGTAGGCCGAGCGAGCGTTCGTGCTGGTGACCGGCGCCCGACTCCGAGGCCGGGGCGCCGGGCGGCCCTCACGAGGCAACACGGCAGGGCTCGCGAGCGTGCGCTCGACGTGAGAGACCGTCGCGTACATCAGTTCTTGCCGCCCCTTCCCGAGGAAAGCCAGTGCGATGTCTCGCTTGATCGAGGATCGAACCGCCATCGTCGGCTCGGAAGAGCCCAAGACGTGGGCCCGAGCGGCGGGATCGCCAGCTCCGGAGGCATCCCCGACGAACACGTCGCCCTCGGGCGGCACCATGCGGACCGCGACCACCAGACGACGTCGGCTGGCCCCGGTGTCGCTGCGTCGCCCTGGCCAGCCGAACGGCGTCACGAGTGACGGCTCCGCGTGGCGCGAGCCGCGGTCGTCGTGCAGCGATCGGCTGGGAACGCAACCGAGACTGGGCGCGCACGACGACGGAGCGCGGTCGCTGGGAACCTTCGGTTACCGCCGATCGAGGCTCTACGTCACCGCTCCGCCTGAAGGGTTCGATCTGATCCGAGAGGGGCGGCGTTTCGCCGCTCCTATCTCCTAACCCCTCAGGTGTTTGACCGAGAGGCGGGCATCGCAACAGACTGAACAGGTGTTCGATTCGTGCGTGCTCGGGGTGGACCCGGGCGTGTCGGCGCTCGGGCCTGGCCGCGGTCGCCAGGCACGAGCGGAAGCCGGTGCTCGCTGTTCGCCGACACGGTGCGGACCGCCTCCGACCTGCCCGACGCCGAGCGGCTGCGGCTCCTCCACGACGCGGTCGCCGAGGCGATCTCGACCCACCGTCCCGGGTCGGTCGCGATCGAACGGATCGCATGGAACAAGAACCAGGTGAGCGCGATGATCGTCGCGAGGGCGACCGGCGTGATCCTGCTCGCGGCCGCCGAGGCGGGTCTCGAGGTGGAGGAGTACGGCTCGCTCGAGGTCAAGATGGCGGTCACCGGGCAGGGGAACGCGGACAAGGCCCAGGTTCGCATGGCGCTCGAACGCTTCCACGGCCTGAAGGGTTTGCCCGATCAACCGGACGCGGTCGACGCGGCCGCGATCGCGCTGTGTCATCTCACGCAGGCGCGTCTGCGGAAGGTCGCCGCGCGGTGATCTCGTTCCTCGAAGGTGACGTCGCCGAACGCTCGGGGGGTCGTGTGGTGATCTCGGTCGGTGGGGTGGGCTACGACGTCCAGGTACCGGCGTCGACGCTCGCGAAACTTCCGCCCGTCGGGAGACCGACCCGCATCTACACCCGCCTCGTCGTTCGCGACGACGCGATGACGCTGTTCGGGTTCGCGAACGCGGACGAGCGCGAGCTGTTCGACCTGCTCGTCACCGTGAGCGGCATCGGCCCGAAGGTCGCGCTCAGCTTCCTCTCGGTGCTCTCGCCGGACGCGTTCCGCCGGGCCGTCTCGTCCGGCGACATCGGCGCGCTCACCGTCGTCCCGGGCGTCGGGAAGAAGGTCGCGCAGCGCGTCGTCCTCGACCTGAAGGACAAGCTCGGCGCCGAGGACCTGGTGATCATCGACGGTCCACTGGCCGACGTTCGCGAAGCGCTGCTGGGGCTCGGGCTCTCCCAACAGGAGGCGAGCGACGCGATGAACGGCCTCGCTCCGAACCGCGACGCGCCCGTCGAGGACCTGCTCCGCGAGGCGCTCCAGCACCTGGGCCGGGGGTAGGGTGATGCCCGACGTGACTCAGGACGAACGGATCGTCGACCCGGAGGTTCCGGAGGAAGAGCGCGAGTTCGACGCCGCGCTGCGCCCACGCCGGATCGACGAGTTCGTCGGGCAGGACCGGATCAAGGAGCAGCTCGCGCTCTTGGTCGACGGTGCTCGTGCTCGCGGGGAGACCGTCGATCACCTGCTGTTCTCCGGGCCGCCGGGGCTCGGTAAGACCACGCTCGCCGGCATCGTGTCCAACGAGCTCGGCGTGGGCTTCCAGCCGACGTCCGGACCCGCGCTGGACCGCCCGGGCGACCTCGCGGCGATCCTGACCAACCTCGAGGAGGGCGACGTCCTGTTCGTGGACGAGATCCACCGCATGCCGCGCGCGGTCGAAGAGGTGCTGTATCCCGCGCTCGAGGACTTCAAGCTCGACGTGGTGCTCGGGAAGGGCCCGAGCGCCCGGAGCATCCGGCTCGACCTCCCGAGGTTCACCCTGGTCGGCGCGACCACGCGTCCGGGGCGGATCACGCTGCCGCTCCGAGAGCGGTTCGGGTTCTCCCCGCGGCTGGATTACTACTCGGTGGAGGATCTGCGGGCGATCGTCCACCGTTCGGCCGGGATCCTCGGCGTGACGATCGAGGAGGACGGCACCCACGAGATCGCCCGACGGTCCCGAGGCACGCCGCGGGTGGCGAACCGGCTCTTGCGCCGGGTGCGCGACTTCGCCGAGGTCCGCCACGACGGGAACGTCACCTCGGACGTCGCGAGGGCCGGACTCGAGCTGTTCGAGGTCGACGAGCAGGGCCTGGACAAGCTCGACCTGTCGATCCTGTCGACGGTGGTGGAGAAGTTCGGAGGGGGACCGGTCGGGTTGTCCACCCTGTCGGCGGCGGTGGGCGAGGAGACCGACACGATCGAGGACGTGGTCGAGCCCTACCTGCTCCAGCTCGGTCTGCTCCAGCGCACGCCGAGGGGCCGTGTGGCCACCGAGCGTGCCTACCGCCACCTCGGCGTCTCGCCGGACGGGGTCCTCCCGCTCGCCTGAGTCCGCCGGCACCTGAACCCCGTTCCTCCCAGCGGCGAACCGAGCCGTAGCCTGTATGCTGCCTGGTCACCCCCTAGGAGGCTGTTCGACCCATGGTGCTCGGGATCCTCGCTCAAGAAGGCGGACAGGGAAGCTCGCTCGTCGGTCTCGCGCTGCCGGTGCTCCTGATCGTGGGCTTCTATTTCCTGCTGATCCGCCCACAGCGCAACCGGCAGCGGGCCCAGCAGGCGCTCGTCGCATCGCTCGAGGTCGGCGACGACGTGATGACCAGCGGCGGCATCTTCGGCACGATCGTCGATATCGACGACGACGAGGGCACCGTCACCGTCGAGATCGCACCCGGCACACGGATCCGGATGCTCCGTCAAGGCATCTCCCAGCGGTTCGTCGAGGACGAGTACGAGGGCGACGATGGGGACGAGAAGGCCGACGAGGGGACCGACCGAGAGCCGTGAGCGTCGAACCGGCACCGGCCGAGGGTTCGGCGGGGCCGGCCGAACCGGCCAGCCGGACCGAAGACATCACCCTCGAGTTCGTCCAGCAGGACGAGGAGCTCTCCTCGTTCATCTCGGCGGCCGACCGGGTGATGGAGGGGCTCGGCTACACCGAGCACGGGTTCCGCCACGCGAACCTCACGGCCCGGATCGCCTTCAACGTCCTCAGCAGGGTCGGGTTCGAAACGCACACGGCGAACCTCGCGTGCGTCGCCGGCTACCTGCACGACGTCGGGAACATGATCAGCCGCTACGCGCACGGGCAGACGGGTGGGGTCCTCGTCTACCAGGCCCTGCACGACCGCGTGCCGGCGACCGACCTCGCGCAGATCGTCGCGGCGATCGCCAACCACGAGGAGGACAACGGCTACGCCGTGTCTCCCGTGTCGGCGGCGGTCATCCTGGCCGACAAATCCGACGTGCATCGCAGCAGGGTCCGCAAGTCCGGGCAGATCGAATTCGACATCCACGACCGCGTGAACTTCGCCGCCGAGCAGTCGTTCCTGCGGGTAGACTCCGCTGCGAAGACCGTGAGCCTCGAGCTGACGATCGACACGCAGATCAGCCAGGTCATGGAGTACTTCGAGATCTTCCTCGGGCGCATGCAGCTGTGCCGCCTCGCGGCCGAGGTGCTGGACTGCAGGTTCAAACTCCTGATCAACGGCGCCGAGCTCGCATGAGCGACGCGGAAGGATCCCGATGAGGAAGAAGCAACGGACGCTCTGGGTGTCGCTGGCGCTCGTGGGAGCGCTCGCCCTGGGCTCGGTGGCGCTGTTCGCCACCGGCACGCGTCCGGTCCTCGGGCTCGACCTCGAGGGCGGCGTCTCGGTCATCCTGTCGGCGCCGGACGGGACCCCCGAAACCGTCATGAACCAGGCGCTGGAGAACATCCGGAACCGCATCGACGCGTTCGGGACGGCCGAGCCGCTGCTGTTCGTGACCGGCAACACGATCGAGGTCCAGATCCCCGGGCTCGCGCGCGGCACGGTCGACGAACGACCGAAGGTGCAGTTCTGCATCGCCGACGACGAGGGCAACACCTACACGTGCTTCGACGAGCGGGACGCCGCAGAAGCCGAGCTGGAAGCCGCGAGCGTGCAACCCGTGGTCTCGTCCGTGTGCCTGACGGGCGACCTCTGGGGCGACTCCGCTCCGTGCTACGGCTCGCAGAAGGAAGCCGACGCCGCGATCGAGGCGATCACCGTGAGCAAGCAGCAGCAGCAGTTCTGCCTGACCGGTACGGGACTGGCCGACGATCCGTGCGACTTCGCCACCCGCGCCGACGCCGAAGCAGCACTCGAGACCATCGGAACCGACGTGACGCAGTCCTTCTGCGTCACGGGCACGGGGGACCAGGCGTTGGCGAGCGACCTCGGGGCGGCGTGCACCCCGACGGAGGACGAGGCGACGACCCTGTTCGACGGCATGACGATCCGGGGCTCGGACACGGAGTTCTGCGTCGTGAGCTCGGCGGGGGAGGGGCTCGGGTGCTTCCTCGATCGCGAATCCGCGGAAGCCAGGCTCCAGGAGACCGGGCAGGAGCGACTGCTTCAGGTGATCGGGGAGACGGCGCGCCTGGAGCAGCGAGAGGTACTCGGGGTCCTGCCGCCCTCGGATCCGAGCTACGCCTCGATCCCGTTGACGTGTGGCACCGTCGCGGAGCAGGCCACGGAGGAGTGCTCGTTCGAGGTGCTGAAGGATCAGAACGTCGTCTTCAAGGATCGGGACGACGAGACGAAGTATCAGCTCGGGCCCGTCGAGATCACCGGCGAGGCGATCGACCGTGCATCGGCCGTCTACAACGCCGGGTCGTCGACGACCGTCGGGCAGGGGTGGGAGATCAACTTCGACCTGACCGGCGAGGGCTCGGGGATCTTCTCGGAAGTGACGACGCGCCTCCAGGGCCGACAGCTTGCGATCATCGTGGACGACGAGGTCATCTCCGCGCCGACGGTGCAGAGCGCGATCACCAACGGTACCGGCGTGATCACCGGCAACTTCACCGAGCGCCAAGCGAAAGATCTCGCCACCCAGCTGAACGCCGGAGCCCTGCCCGTCGAGCTCACGACCCAGCAGGTCCTCACCGTGAGCCCGACCCTGGGCGACGAGTCCCTGGAACAGGGTCTGATCGCGGGGATCGCCGGGCTCGTGCTGCTCGCGGGGTACCTCCTCTTCTACTACCGGGTGCTCGCCGTCGTGGCGTGGGTCGGCATGATGGTCTGGGCCCTCCTCGCGCTCGGGTTGATCGCGCTCGCCGGTCGGACGATCGGGTACAACCTGACGCTGGCCGGCGTGGCCGGTCTCGTCATCTCTCTCGGTGTCACCGCCGACTCGTACATCGTGTTCTTCGAACGCCTCAAGGACGAGGTCCACGCGGGCCGGTCGCCGCGGGCCGCGGTGGCTCCCGCGTTCCAACGATCCTTCCGGACCATCGTGGCGGCCGACCTGGTGACCGCGATCGCTGCCGCGGTCCTGTACGTCACGGCGATCTCCTCGGTCCGAGGGTTCGCGCTGACGCTGGGCGTCGCCACGCTGCTGGACCTGTTCGTCGTCTACTACTTCAAGCGACCGGCCGTGTCGCTGCTCACGCGCAACGACCGCATCGTCAACTGGCGGGTCATGGGCGTGAAGGCCGGGCTCGCCGCCGACCGTGAGGTCGCCGTCCCCGAACCGACCCCGGCGATCGCGGGAGGTTCGCGATGAGCGTGCGGCGTGCCTTCGATACGTTCCGCGGGTACCGCCACCCCGAGTTCAACATCATCCAGCGGCGCCGAAGGTGGTTCGTCCTGTCGGGCTCGGCGATCCTCGTGTCGATCATCGCGCTGGTGTTCCTGGGGCTGAACTACTCGATCGACTTCACCGGCGGAACGCTGATCGAGTACCGCCTCTCGAACGACGTGACCGTCGAGCAGGTGCGCGACCTCCTCGGGCAGGACCCGTACGCACGCGAGGGCGCCGAGGTCCAGATCGTGGGCGGCGATCAGGTGTCCATCCGGACGTCGGCCCTCACCGATCTCACCGCCGGCGAACGCACCCAGCTGTTCGAGGCACTCGCGGAGCAGGCCGGCATCAGCCCCGACGACATCAGCGTGCAGGTGGTTGGGCCCACGTGGGGGGAGCAGATCTCCCGGCAGGCGGTGATCGGGCTGGTCGTCGTCCTGCTCGCGATCACGCTCTACATCACGCTCCGGTTCGAATGGAAGATGGCCGTCGGCGCGATGGTCGCCATGGTGCACGACGTCCTGATCACGGCCGGTGTCTACGCGCTTACCGGACGCGAGGTGTCGCCCCCGACGGTCATCGCGATCCTCACGATCCTCGGGTTCTCTCTCTACGACACGGTCGTCATCTTCGACAAGGTCAAGGAGAACACCGAGTCGACGGCGCTGCTCGGCAAGGACACGTACGAAGGCGTCGCCAACTACTCGATGAACCAGGTCCTCATGCGCTCGGTGAACACATCGCTCGTGGTCGTCCTGCCGATCCTGTCGCTCCTGTTGTTCGGCGGCGACACGTTGAAGGACTTCGCGTTCGCGATGCTGGTCGGTGTGGTGACGGGTGCGTACTCGTCGATCTTCGTGGCCACGCCGATCCTCGTGGTGCTGAAGGAGCGCGAGCCCAAGTACCAGCAACTGCGAGCGCGCCTGGAGAGCCGGCAGGGCGACCGCCGTCTGCGCGCCGTCCCGACACCGGTGCGGGAGACCGCGGAGGAGGAGCCGGAGGCGGCTCCGGCCGTCGTCGCCGCGGCGGGAGGCTCGCAGCGGACCGGGCAGACCTCGTCGCGCCCGCGCCCCAAGAGCAAGCGGCGCCCGCCCGCCAAACGACGGCGGAGGTGAACCCATGGATCTCGATCAGCTGAAGGCGCTCGTCCGGGACGTGCCCGACTTCCCGCAGGAGGGCGTCCTGTTCAAGGACATCACGCCGCTCCTGGCCGACGAGCTCGCCTTCTCGACGGTGATCGACCTCATCGTCGTGCACTTCGGACGCGGCAACATCGACAAGGTGGTCGGGATCGAGGCGCGGGGGTTCATCCTCGCGTCGCCGGTCGCGTACCACTTCGGCGCGGGGTTCGTCCCCGTCCGCAAGGCGGACAAGCTCCCCTGGGAGACCGAGGCGGCCGAGTACGAGCTCGAGTACGGGACCGCCACCCTCGAGATCCATCGCGACGCCGTCGCCCCGGGCGAGCGGGTGCTGGTCGTCGACGACGTCCTCGCCACGGGCGGGACCTCCAGGGCGACGGCCGAGCTCGTCGAGCGGATCGGCGGCAAGGTCGTGGGCATCGCCTGCCTGATCGAGCTCGAGTTCCTGCACGGTCGCGACAAGCTCGACGGCTACGACCTGTACACCCTGCTCCGGTATTAGGTTCTCTCGCACACACCGTCATCCCGCCGCCTGTGGTGAGCAGGCGCAGGCGCGATCCGCGTGCAGGCGCGGCGTAGACTTGATGCTCGGGGCGAGAGGGCGGCGAGCGTGGATACGGGCGAAGAGGTCAGGACCGAACGGCGAGGCGGCATCCTGTCCCGCCTGCGTTCGGGCGAGCCCGAGGCGCTCGACGGCATCGAGGGACTGGTCCGGACGGTCAAGGGCTACAACGCCAAGGCCGACCTGAAGGAGATCGAGCGGGCCTACCGGTTCGCCGCCGAGCACCACGAGGGCCAGAAGCGGCTCTCGGGCGAGGACTTCATCGAGCACCCGGTGGCGGTCGCCCAGATCCTCGCCGACCTGGGGCTCGATACGACCACGCTGCAGGCCGCGCTCCTGCACGACACCGTCGAGGACACGGACGTCAGCGTGGCCGAGCTGGAGGCTGGGTTCGGGCCCGAGGTCTCACGCATCGTGGACGGCCTCACCAAGCTCGACGCGATCTCGTTCCACAGCCGGGAGCAGGAACAGGCCGAGAACGTCCGCAAGATGATCGTGGCGATGGCCGGCGACATCCGGGTCCTGTTGATCAAGCTCGCCGACCGGCTCCACAACATGCGCACGCTCTCCGCGCTGCCGAAGGACAAGCAGCGACGGATCGCGACCGCGACGCTCGAGATCTACGCGCCGCTCGCTCACCGGCTCGGCGTGCAACAGGTGAAGTGGGAGCTCGAGGACCTCTCCTTCAAGACGCTGCACCCCGGGCCGTACCACGAGATCGCGAGCCTGGTCGACAAGCGCCGAGGCGAGCGCCAGCAGTACGTCGAAGGCGTGCTCGAGGCGGCGACCACGCGCATCCGCGAGGCGGGGCTGAAAGCCGACGTGGACGGCCGGCCGAAGCACCTCTACTCGATCTACGAGAAGATGGTGGTCGCCGGCAAGGAGTTCAACGAGATCTACGACCTCGCCGGCATCCGGGTCCTCGTCGACTCGGTGCGGGACGTGTACGCCGCCCTCGGCGCCATCCACTCGCTGTGGAAGCCCGTACCCGGGCGCTTCAAGGACTACATCGCGATGCCCAAGTCGAACATGTACCAATCGCTGCACACGACGGTCGTCGGGCCACAGGGCCGGCCGATCGAGGTCCAGATCAGGACCAGGGAGATGCACCGAACGGCCGAGTTCGGGATCGCCGCCCACTGGCGCTACAAGGAAGGCCGGGACGGCAAGAAGGCCAAGGAGGCCGCCGACCTCGCCTGGCTCGGCCAGATGCTCGAGTGGCTGAAGGACATGGCCGACCCCCGCGAGTTCATGGAGGGACTGAAGATCGACCTGTACGGCGGGCAGGTCTTCTGCTTCACCCCCAAGGGCGACGTGATGAACCTGCCGGCCGGCGCGACTCCCGTCGACTTCGCGTACGCGATCCACACCGAGGTCGGGCACCGCACGATCGGCGCGAAGGTGAACGGGAAGCTCGTCCCGCTGGACTACGAGCTCCGGACCGGCGACACGGTCGACATCTTGACCTCGAAGGCCCAGGGGGAGGGACCTTCGCAGGACTGGCTTCGATGGGTGAAGACACCTCGTGCCCGCAACAAGATCCGCCAATGGTTCAGCCGCGAACGCCGCGAGGATGCCCTTGAGGACGGGCGGGAGCAGCTCCAACGACTGATGCGCAAGCAGAACGTCCCGTTGAAGCGGCTCGCGACGGAGGACGCGCTGGCGCAGCTGGCCGACGAGATGAAGTTCCCGAGCCTCGAGTCGCTGTTCGTCGCGGTCGGCGAGGGCCAGGTCTCGCCGCAGTCGATCGTCGCGCGTCTCGCGCGCAGCGTGCAGGGTTCCACCGAGGAGGACGTCACCGAGGTCCCGCTCGCCCGGCCGGTGCACCTCGGGCAGCCGAGCTCGACCGACGTCACGTCCGGGGTCGTGGTGCCGGGCTCGGAGGACGTGTGGGTTCGGTTGGCGCGCTGCTGCACGCCGGTACCGGGGGACGACATCCTCGGCTTCGTCACCCGCGGGCAGGGCGTCTCGGTCCACCGGACCGACTGCCCGAACGCGAAGTCGCTCGTGGGCCAGCCCGAACGGCTGATCGACGTCACCTGGCGGGCAGGCAAGCCGACCTCGTTCGTCGTGGCGGTCCAGGTGGAGGCGCTCGATCGCACGCGCCTGCTCTCCGACGTCGCGACGGTGCTCTCCGACCATCACGTGAACATCCTCTCGGCCACCTCCGCGGTCGGGCGCGACAGGACCACGATGCTCCGGTTCACGTTCGAGCTCGGCGACATCACGCACCTGGCCGAGATCCTCGGTGCGGTGAAGAAGGTCGAGAACGTCTACGAAGCCTTCCGCGTCGTGCCCCGTTGAGGATCCTGCTCCAGCGCGTCTCCCGAGCCTCGGTCGCGGTCCGAGGTGAGCTCGTCTCCCGGATCGGGCCGGGACTCCTCCTGTTCGTGGGCGTCGGCAAGGACGACGGGTTCGGCGAGTACGACCGGCTGGCCGAGAAGGTGTTCCACCTCCGGGTGTTCGAGGACGAGCAGGGCAAGATGAACCGATCGCTGTCCGAGATCGGAGGGGAGGTCCTCGTCGTGCCTCAGTTCACGCTTTACGGGGACGTCCGGAAAGGACGACGGCCGTCGTGGGACGGGGCGGCGCCGCCCGAGATCGCCGAGGATCGGGTCGAGGCCTTCGCGAAGGCGCTCGAGGCGCGAGGCGCGACCGTCCTACGCGGGGCCTTCCGTGAGCACATGCAGGTGGAGCTCGTGAACGACGGCCCGGTGACCCTGTGGATCGACACGGTCGTCCAGTGAGACCGATGACCGGCAGGACGGCCAAGACCCGGGATCGGTGTCCGGCCCGAGGAGTAGGCTCGGTCGCATGAGAGGCGACCGGGTGGAGATCGTCGTCGACTCGGGTGCCGGCGTCCTCACGTACGAGATCGAGGCGACCAAGGCCGGCCGGCGCGTCGAGGTGGCGACCTCCCGGGGCGTGATCGAGGTCACCGAGGTCACTCGGAACGGCGAACCGGTTCGGAGCGGGCGCTTCATGGCTGACCGGGTCGTCGCGCTCGTGGAACACCCGGCGCCCCCTCCCACCCGTGGCCGACGAGTGCTGAGGGGGCAGACCCAGCTCTGATCCCTCCGGTCCGGGCAACCGCGGCCTTGCTCGGGCGAGCGCCTCAGTCGGAGCGCGCGTAGCCTCGGATCGCTCGGAGCACGCCGAGCGAGATCAACAGGACCCCAACCGGAACCAAGACGAAGGCGGTCCACCACACGAGCAGACCGAGTCCGATCGCCACCGCGCCGGCGATGAACCAACGCCAGTCCAAGATCGAGAAGTCTAGGGGTTTGCCGCCGATCCGAGGATCCAGCGCAGATCCGGACCCGGCTCTCGATCCAGACATGGCGACCCCGCGGGATCAGCCCAGCCCGCGCCGGTCGCTAGACTCTGCTTCCCATGTTCCTGGACGTCTTCTCCGACAACTCGTTCGAGACCAATTGCTGGATGCTGGGGACCGAGGGAACCGACGAGGCCGTGGTCGTCGATCCGGGCTTCTCGCCCCAACGCGTCCACGCGATGCTCGAAACCGAGGGCAAGCGCCCGGTTGCCGCGCTGGCCACCCACGGCCACTACGACCACATCGGCGCCGCCGCCGAGTTCTGTGGGGACGACCTGCCCCTGTTCATCCACGGGGCCGACGTGTTGGCGCTTACCGACGCCCAAGCGTGGGGTGGATCGGTGAGGGGGCAGCCTCCGGTCCCCGTCAAGGACGTTCGAATCCTTACCGACGGGGACGTGCTCACCTTCGCCGGGTTCGAGATCGAGGTCGTCCACACGCCGGGTCACACACCCGGCAGCGTGTGCTTCCGGACGGACGCGACCCTGCTCTCGGGTGACCTCGTGTTCGCCGGCGCGATCGGCCGGAGCGACTTCCCCAACTCGTCGCCGGCCGACATGGAGCGCTCGTTGGACCGGTTCCTCCAACTCCCGGATCGGACCGACGTGCTTCCGGGCCACGGTCCGAGGACCACCGTCGGGCGCGAGCGCGAGCACAACCCATTCCTGCAGGGACGCTGAGTGGAGCTCAAGCCACCGCGTGGGACCGACGACCTCCTGCCGCCGGTCTCCGACGCGATGCTGGGGCTGTACGAGGCCGCCCACCGGACCGCGCGTCTGTACGGGTTCCGCTACGTCGAGACCCCGACGTTCGAGCACACGGAGCTGTTCGCCCGAACGTCCGGAGAGACCTCCGACGTCGTGACCAAGGAGATGTACACGTTCGAGGACAAGGGCGGGAGATCGCTCACCCTGCGTCCCGAACAGACGGCGAGCATCGTCCGCGCGTACCTGGCGAACGCCCACGACCTCCCGACGCCGTTCAAGGCGTACCACGTGTCGCCGCAGTTCCGATACGGCCGGCCACAGGCGGGTCGGCTGCGCGAGTTCCGTCAGTTCGGGGTCGAGACGATCGGGGCTGCCGCTCCCGCCGCCGACGTGGAGGTGATCGCGCTGGCCGATCGGTACCTCCGTGGACGCGGTCTCGGCAAGGTCGAGCTCCGCCTGAACTCGATCGGCGACCCCGAGTGCCGGCCGGCCTATCGCGAGAAGCTGATCGCCTACCTCGAACCACACGAGAATGAGCTCGACGAGGACTGCCGGACGCGGCTGCGGACCAACCCGCTCCGCGTCTTCGACTGCAAGGTCGACGGGCAGACGCCGCTCGTGCTCGGAGCGCCGGTGATCTCCGACAACCTGTGCCAGGCGTGCGCCGAGCACTTCGCGGCGGTCCGCAACGGCCTGGACGCCGCGGGGATCGCGTTCGTGCACGATCCACGGCTCGTCCGCGGGCTGGACTACTACACACGAACGGTGCTCGAGTTCGTGTCGGCGTCGCTCTCACCGGCGCAGGCGACGCGTGTGCGGTGGTGGACGGTACGACGGGCTCGCCGAGGTGCTCGGTGGACCCCCCACGCCGGGCGTCGGCTTCGCGCTGGGTCTGGACCGGCTGCTCCTCGCCCTGCGCGAGGAGGGCGCGACGCTCCCCGGTGAGTCTCGGAGCTGGCGTGCTTCGTCGTCTCGATCGGCCCGGAGGCATCGCATGTGGGGGCACGGCTCGTCGACGATCTCCGCGACGCGGGCATCCCCGCCGTCGACCGCCTTCGAGGACCGGCCCTTAAAGGCGCAGCTCAAGATGGCCGACCGCTCCGGCGCCGCGTATGCCGTGATCGTCGGCGAGAAGGAGGTCGCGGCCTGGGACCGCGATCATGAAACGCCTCTCGGACGGGGAGCAGGAGCAGATCCCGATCGGCGATGTGGTGAACTGGCTCTCCCGAACGGACTGGGCTGCAGAGCGATGAGTGGACGGACGACGTGACGAGCGACCTCAAGACGGCGATGCGGACGCACGCGTGCGGCGAGCTCCGAGCCGAGCACGCCGGCGAGCCGGTCGCGCTGTGCGGGTGGGTGTGGCGCAGACGTGATCACGGCGGCGTGACGTTCGTCGACCTGCGCGACCGGGAGGGGCTCGTCCAGCTCGTGTTCCACCCCGAGGATTCGCCGGACGCCCACGCGGCCGCCCAGCACCTGGGCTCGGAGTCGGTCGTCCGCGTCGAAGGCGAGGTCAGGGCGCGCCCCCAGGGAACCGTGAACCCCGAGCTGCCGACGGGTGAGGTCGAGGTGGTCGTCTCGGCGATCGAGGTGCTGGCCGAGGCCGAGACGCCGCCGTTCGTGATCGAGGACCGGATCGAGGCCTCGGAGGAGCTCCGGCTCCGCTACCGCTACCTCGACCTGCGTCGCCCGGAGATGACGAAGGTGCTCGCGCTGCGACACGCGATCAACCGCATCATCCGAGACGAGATGGAGGCGCGCGGTTTCCTCGAGGTCGAGACGCCGCTGCTCGGCCGGAGCACGCCCGAGGGCGCCCGTGACTTCCTTGTTCCCTCGCGCCTGTGGCCGGGCACGTTCTACGCGCTGCCGCAATCGCCACAGCAGCTGAAGCAGCTGCTCATGGTCGCCGGCCAGGATCGCTACTACCAGATCGTCCGGTGCCTGCGCGACGAGCAGACTCGGGCCGACCGCAGCTTCGAGTTCACGCAGCTCGACGTCGAGATGTCCTTCGTCGACGAGGAGGACGTGCTCGCGGTGATCGAACCCCTGTATGCGCGCATCGTGCGCGAGATCCAGGGCGTCGAGGTGGCCACGCCGTTCCCCCGGATGACCTTCGACGAGATGATGGACCGGTACGGCTCGGACAAGCCCGACCTTCGGTACGGGATGGAGCTCACGGACGTCGGGGACGTGTTCGTGGGGACCGGGTTCCGGGCGTTCGGGTCGGTGTTGGAGGCCGGTGGCCTCATCAAGGCCCTCTCGGCTCCCGGTGGAGCGGAGCTCTCCCGAAAGGAGCTCGACGGCCTGGTCCAGGTCGCGAAGTCGAGGGGCGCCGCCGGCCTGGTCTGGATCGTCGTGGAGAGCGACGGGATCCGCTCGCCGGTCGAGAAGCACCTGTCGCCCGACGAGATCGATCTCGTGCGACGGGCGACCGGAGCCGGTCCCGGCGACCTCATCCTGATCGTAGCGGACAAGCCCGACCGGACGAACGTCGCGCTCGACGGGCTCCGCCGCCATCTCGCCGATCGGCTCGGGCTGATCCCGGCGGATGCGTGGCGGTTCTGTTGGTACTCCGAGCCTCCGCTGTTCGACTGGTCGGACGAGGAGGGCAAGTGGGTGTCGAATCACCATCCGTTCACGTCGCCGCTGACCGACGACCTGACCCCCGAGACGGCCAAGGCGCGCGCCTACGACCTCACGCTGAACGGGTTCGAGCTCGGGGGAGGGAGCATCCGGATCCACCGCCCGGACGTCCAGCGACGCGTCTTCGAGGTCCTCGGGCTGACGCCCGAGCAGACCGAGGAGCAGTTCGGCCACCTCCTGCGGGCTTTCCGCTACGGGGTGCCGCCGCACGGCGGGATCGCGATGGGGATCGACCGGTTGGTGATGCTGATGGCGGGGAAGGACACGATCCGGGACGTTACGGCGTTCCCCAAGGCGCAATCCGGAGCGGACCCGCTCACCGGCGCGCCGGCGCCCGCGTCCGACGGGCAGCTGCGCGAGCTCGGGATCGCCGTGATCGCCCCGGATGCGCAGGCTCCAGAGGCGCAGGAGGAGGGAGAGGCCGATGGTTGAGCTGACGGCATCCGACCTCGCGCTGCTGACGGGTCCGAACTACGCGACGTTCGTCACCATGAATCCCGACGGCTCGCCGCACGCCACGATCACGTGGGTCGACGCCGCCGACGGGCAGGTCCTCGTGAACACGGCGGAGGGGCGCATCAAACACAGGAATTGCGTGGCCAACCCGAACGTGGCGATCACGGTCATGAAGGACGGTGACGCTTACGACTGGATCTCGATCACGGGGACGGTCGTGGCGTTCGAGACCGGCGACCACGCCGAGCGGCACATCGACGAGCTCTCGCACCGGTACGACGGCCACGGGTACTCGTACACGCCGGGCCAGGTGCGCGAGATCCTGAAGATCCGACCCAGGCGCGTCATCCGCTACAAGGATTGAGCGACCGTGGCCGACGTCCCCCTCGCTGCTCGGATGCGGCCGACGACGTTCGAGGAGTTCGTCGGCCAGTCGCACCTCATCGGCCCGGGGAAGGCCCTCAGCCGTCTCCTCGAAGGAGGCCACCTCCCCTCGATCGTCCTTTGGGGCCCTGCGGGAACGGGCAAGACGACGCTCGCCTACCTGCTCGCCGACGCGGTCGGAGCCCAGCTCGTGCAGCTCTCGGCGGTCTCCTCGGGCGTCGCCGACGCCCGGAAGGTGATCGACCAAGCCAGGGGCGGGCTCTTCCGGACGGTGCTGTTCGTCGACGAGGTCCACCGATGGTCGAAGGCGCAACAGGACGTCCTGCTCCCCGCCGTCGAGGAGGGGACCGTGACCCTGATCGGGGCGACCACCGAGAACCCGTACTTCTCGCTCGTCACCCCGCTGCTGTCGCGGTGCATCCTCCTCCAGCTCGAGCCGCTCTCACCCGACGAGATACGGACGCTCCTCGAGCACGCCCTGGCCGACGAGGATCGAGGTCTGGCCAAGCAGGGCGTCGAGGTCTCGGACGAGGCGTTCGACCACCTCGTCGACATCGCCGGCGGCGACGCTCGTGTCGCGCTCACGGGACTGGAGGCGGCGGTCCTGGCGGCGCGCTCGGCGGGCGAGGGGACGGTCACGCTCGAACGGGCCGCCGACGCGGTCCAGAAGAAGGCGATCGTGTACGACCGTCAGGGCGACGCCCACTACGACGTGATCTCCGCGTTCATCAAGAGCATCCGGGGCTCGGACCCGGATGCGGCGCTCTTCTGGCTGGCTCGGATGCTCGAGGCGGGCGAGGACGCTCGCTATGTCGCTCGGCGGATGGTCGTGCACGCGAGCGAGGACATCGGGCTCGCCGACCCACGGGCGCTGATGATCGCGGTGGCCGCCGCGCAGGCCGTCGAGTACGTCGGGCTCCCCGAAGCTCAGCTCAACCTCGCGGAGGCCGCGATCTACCTCGCGCGTGCCCCGAAGTCCAACAGCGTGGTCGCGGCGCTCGGGCGTGCGCAGAAGGACGCCGCCTCGGCCGATCCCGTCCCGCTCCACCTGAAGGAGCCGGGGCACCCCGGGCTGAGGAAGCTCGGGTTCGGCAAGGGGTACAAGTACCCGCACGACTACCCCGGGCATCGGGTCGAGCAGGAGTACCTGCCGGCGCGCTTCTCGGGCAATCGCTACTACGAGCCGTCGGGGCAGGGTGAGGAGGCCGAGGAGCCTCGCGTCGACGACACGTCCGGGGAGGCACCACCGGTATGATGCGCGGACCCGGAACCCGACATCGAGTGGACCCACCGCCGAGCGCGAAGGGTCCCGGACGAGGCACAAGGAGGCCGTCGCTATGGGCCTGATCGCAGCGCTCGACGGAGGAGACGTCGCCCTGATCGTGCTCTCGTCGTTCTGGGGTCTGCTCGTGTTGTTCCTCTGCATCGTGCTCATCAACACGTTCCGCGTGCTCGAGAGCACCAAGATCCTGATCGACTCGATGCGGGAGGAGACGATCCCGCTGCTGCGCGAGGTGAAGGGTTCGGTCGAGCGGACCAACCGCGAGCTCGACCGCGTGGACGTCATGCTCGAGGCGACCGGTGAGATCGTGGGGCGGGTCGGGCGGATCTCGGGCCTGGTGGAGGAGGCGGTCTCCGGTCCGCTGGTCAAGCTCATCTCGATCGGTGTGGGTGTTCGCAAGGCCGCGAGCCGGTTCGGAGGCAAGAAGGACCGCTCGTGAGACGGCTGTTCTGGCTCGCGCTCGGGCTCGGAGCCGGGGCCGCGAGCGCCATCATGGCCACGCGCTTCGTCCGCAGGCAGACCGCGAAGGTCGCGCCGGCGACCCTCGCGCGCGAGGCGCGGGGGAGCGTGCTGGACCTGGCGAAGCTCGTCTCCGAGTCGATGGCCGAGGGCCGCGAAGCGATGCACCAGAAGGAGGACGAGCTCCGCTCGGGGCCTGGGTAGCCGGTCCGTAGCCAAGCCGTTCGGCCCGCCGATGCGTACCAACATGCGAGATGAGGCGTCATCCGCGTTCGGCGGTCTTCGCCGTCCTCCTCGTGCTAGCCGGTTGTGCGTCTCGCTCCTCGCTGGTCGGGATGGAGTCGATGATGCGACCGACGGCCGGCCCGACCCCGTCCGCCGACCTGGTGGCTCTCCGTGGAACGTTCGTTAAGCTCACGAACCTGCCGTGTCACCGGAGCGACTACTTCGTCGGAGGCGAGACGGTGATCTTCCTGGGGAGCGACGGGAGCGAAACGACGATCGTCACCCACAGTGCCGACTGGACCGGGCTGCCTGCCGATCCGCCGAGAGCGCCACTCGGTCAGTGCCGACAGGTGGCGCCGTTCGAGATCGACCTGCCCGTCGCCGAACGATACGTCGTCGTGATCAACGACGGGCGCCTTCCGCCGGTCACGCTCTCAGAGCTGCGTGCCGAAGGGATGCGCCACACGTTCCGCCTGCCTTCCTGAGGTCCAACCCAGGCACGCGGCTAGACTGTGCCGCCATGGACGGCGACCGGATCCGCGAGGGATTCCTGCGCTTCTTCGAGGAGCGAGGGCACAAGCGCGTTCCGTCCTCCTCCTTGATCCCCCCACCCGAGTCCGGCCTGCTCCTCACGAACGCCGGCATGAACCAGTTCATCCCGTACTTCCTCGGCCACGCGCCGTCTCCGTTCCCCCGAGCCACGACTGACCAGAGATGCTTCCGGGCACTGGACATCGACAACGTTGGACACACCGCGCGCCATCTGACGTTCTTCGAGATGCTTGGCAACTTCTCCTTCGGCGACTACTTCAAGGCCGAGGCCGTGGCGTGGGCGTACGAGCTTGTGACCGAGCGATACGGGATCGACACCGACCGGCTATGGGTGACCGTCCTCGAGGAGGACATCGAGGCCGAGGCAGCGTGGGATGCGGTCGGACTCCCCGCCTCACGCGTCGTCAAGCGCGGCAAGTTCGACGAGCACGGCGAGTTCGCAAATTTCTGGTCGACCCATGCGCCGGGGCCATGCGGTCCGTGTTCGGAGATCTTCGTGGATCGAGGTCCTCGGTTCGGTCCCGACGGCGGTCCCGACGTCGACGAAGAGCGATTCATGGAGATCTGGAACCTCGTGTTCATCCAGGACGAGACCGACGACGGTGTCAACGTCGTGGGTGAGCTCCCGGCGAAGAATATCGATACGGGTTCGGGCCTGGAGCGCGTAGCCACCGTGCTGCAGGACGTCGATAGCGTGTTCGAGACCGACCTGCTCCGTCCGCTGCTCGAAGTCGCCGAGTCGTTGTCCGGACGGACCCACGGCCGGGACGAGCGCGACGACGTCTCACTGAAGGTGATCGCCGAGCACGGGCGCGCGACGACCTTCCTGATCGCCGACGGGGTCCAGCCGTCGAACGAGGGTCGCGGCTACGTCCTGCGGCGGATGCTTCGCCGCGTCGTCTCGCACGCCCGGCGCCTGAGGATCGAGAAGGACGTGATGCCCCCGCTGGTCGGCCGAACGGTCGAGCTGTTCGGCCAAGCCCATCCTGAGCTCGTCGAGAACCGCGCGTACGTCGAGCAGGTCGTGGCGTCGGAGGAGGCGCGGTTCGCCGGCACCTTGCGTCAGGGGATGACCCTGTTCGAGACAGAGATCGAGTAGTGCCTCGGAGTCCAGGCGGCTCCCGGGCGACGTCGTGTTCAAGCTCCACGACACGTTCGGCTTCCCGAAGGAGCTCACGCGCGAGCTCGCCGCCGAGGCCGGCGTCGAGATCGACGACGAGCGGTTCGATGCCCTGATGGCCGAACAGCGCGAGCGCGCCAAGCGCTCGGCGAAGAAGGTGCCCGCGGAGGAGGAGCTCGCGACCGTCGCGGGCGAAGCGGGCAGGACCGAGTTCGTCGGCTACGAGACCCTCGCGTCCGATGGCCGGCTGCTCGCGCTCCTCGGGCCGGACGGACGAACACCGGTCGCGAGCGAGGGTGAGGAGGTCCGGTTCGTTCTGGACCGGACGCCGTTCTACGCCGAGTCCGGCGGGCAGGTCGGAGATCGGGGGATCCTCCGCGCTCCCGGTGGAGCGATCGACGTGCTGGACGCGCAGTTCGGGCCGGGAGGCCTGATCGTGCACACCGGCGTCGTGGGGTCCGGCGAGATCCGCGAGGGCGAGGAGGTCCACGGTGAAGTGGACGCCCATCGCCGAGACGCGACCGCCCGCGCCCACACCGCGACGCACATCGTGCACTGGACGCTCCGCCACGTGCTCGGCGACCACGCGCGGCAGGCGGGGTCGCTCGTCGCGCCCGGGCGCCTGCGGTTCGACTTCCCGCACCACTCGGCCGTCCCCCGTGACGTCCTCGAGCAGGCGGAGGAGCTCGCGAACCGCCGGCTGGCCGAGGACGGCCAGGTCACCATCTACGAGACGACGATGGAGGAGGCCAAGAATCAGGGCGCGATCGCGTTGTTCGGCGAGAAGTACGGAGACTTCGTCCGCGTCGTCGAGGTAGGTGACTACTCGATCGAGCTCTGCGGCGGCACCCACGTGCACCACACCGGCGAGATCGCGCTCGTGCGGATCCTGCACGAGGCTTCGATCGGCGCCGGCATGCGTCGCGTGGAGGCGCTTGTCGGACCGGATGCTCTCCGCGAGATCAACATGGAGCGTGACCTTCTGCTCGCGATCGCCCACGAGCTCGGTACCGATCCGAAAGGAGCCCTCGAGCGGGTCCGCCACAACGCCGAACGGGTGAAGCAGCTCGAGAGCGAGCTCGGCTCGCTGGCCAAGCAGGAGCAGAAACAGCGGGAGGAGCAGCTCGCGGTCGCCGCGCGGGTCGTGGATGGGGCCAAGCTCGTCACCGCGCAGGTCGATGCGGACGCCGACGAGCTGCGCGCCCTCGCCCAGGCTGTCGCCAACCGGCTGGAGAACCCGGAGGGCGCCGCCGCCGTGCTCGGAACCGGGCAGGGCGGCAAGGCGCTCCTGGTGGCCGCGAGCACGAGGAACCTGATCGCTCGGGGCGTGACGGCGCAGGGGCTGCTCGAACCCGCGGCGACGATCGTCGGTGGCGGCGCGGGTGGCAAGCCGAACCTCGCCTTCTCCGGCGGCCCGAAGGGCGAGGCGTTCCAGGAGGCCCTCGACGCGATCGAGCCTCGCTTGAAGGAGCTCCTGCAGGCCGGGGGCTAGGCGGTGGACGAACCGGTTGGGGAGCCGGGCCGGGTCCTCGGGCTCGACCTGGGAGACGCGCGGATCGGCGTCGCGATCTCGGATGACCGGCGACGGATCGCGGTGCCGCTCGGCACCCTGCGCACGGGCGCGCCGGGCGACGTGAAGGCGATCGCAGACCTCGTGCACGGACACGACGTGACGCTCGTAGTGATCGGCCACCCGCTCCACCTGTCGGGGGAGGCCGGGGAGCGGGCCCATCACGCCGAGCGCTTCGCCGAGGCCTTGGACGCATTCCTCGACGTTCCGGTGCTCCTGCAGGACGAACGACTGTCCTCGATCGAGGCCGACCGCGCACTCCGAGAGGCCGGCGCGAGCGGCCGCGAGCGTCGTCGGACGGTCGATCGCTCGGCCGCCACGGTGATCCTGCAGGCATGGCTCGACGCGGCGGGCGCCGGCTGATCGTTCGGATCGGTCGCCTTCGGGCCCAACCGGCTATCGGCGGCGGCCCGCTATGCTGCCTGGCCGGATGCAGGACGCCCCCCCGAAGGACGATGTCGCCGGCCCTCGCCATCGCGCGAAGCGTCGGGCCAACTGGGGGTTCCGTATCTTCCTCGTGGTCTTCCTCATCCTCGCCGGGCTGGCCTTCGCCGGCACTCGCTACTACGACTGGTGCTCCGAGGCATCCGGCCCGAAGGACCCGGTGGCGTTCGTGGTACGCAAGGGCGCGAGCGGCTCCGAGATCGTGGATGGTCTCCACGAGCAGGGGGTGGTCCGGTGCGGGCTGGTCTCGAGGTGGCGTCTCCGGCGCAGCGGGCTCGAGGATCGGTTCCGCTCGGGGACGTTCGAGCTCACGACGAACATGACCCCCGACCAGGCGTTCGAGGTCCTCACGACACCGCCCGAGCCGGTCCCCACCCTCCGGCTCACGATCCCCGAGGGGTATCGCCTTACCCAGATCGCCGAACGCGTGGAGGAGGAGATCGGGATCCCGGCCAAGAGCTTCATGAGGGCGGCCGGGTCGGGCTCGTGGTCGCTGTCGCCGTACCTGCCCGAGGAGGCCGACAGCATCGAGGGGTTCCTGTTCCCCGAGACCTACTTCGTCCGGGAGGACACGGACGCCGACGGGATCATCCGCCGGCTTCTCGACCAGTTCGGGACCGAGGCCGCGTCGCTCCCCTGGGACAACGCGGACGCGCTCGGGGTCGAGCCGTACGAGGTGGTGATCATCGCCTCGATGATCGAGCGGGAGGCGGCGCTGGATCGTGAACGACCGATCATCGCAGGGGTGATCTACAACCGCCTGAAGATCGGGATGACCCTCGGGATCGACGCGACCCTGCTGTACGACGATCCGACCCCGGACGGACAGCTGAGCTTCTCCGACCTCGAGTTCGACAGCCCGTACAACACCCGCATCAACGCCGGTCTGCCGCCGACGCCGATCGCCAGCCCGGGTCGGGCGTCGCTGGAGGCGGCGCTCAACCCCGCCGACACGCCATTCCTCTTCTATGTGTTGTGCGGCGCCGACGGCCACCACGCGTTCGGCGAGACCGCGCAGGAGCACGAGGCCAATCGCGTCACGTGCGATGAGTGACCTGCCCGACCGCCCCGGCCGGGTCCGCGGGTCGACCCGGAAGGTCGGGGTGATCGGCTGGCCCATCGAGCACACCCTCTCGCCGGTGATCCACAACGCGGCGTTCGTCGCCCTCGGGATGGACTGGGTCTACGTGCCGCTTCCCGTCGCGACGGCGCGGCTCCCCGCCGCGCTCGACGGGCTGGGCGCGCTCGGGTTCGCCGGCGCGAACGTGACGATGCCGCACAAGACCCGATCGGCGGAGCTGGTCCCCGACCTGTCCCACGACGCACGCCTGCTCCGAGCGGTCAACACGATCGTCGTGGGGACCGATGGCCTGGCGGGTCACAACACCGACGCGCTCGGTTTCGAGCGATTCCTTCACGAGGACACGGGGTTCGATCCCTCCGGACGGGCGGCGTTGCTCTTCGGTGCGGGTGGCGGGGCTCGCGCGTGCGCGCTCGCGCTCTCGCGTGGCGGTCTCGCCAAGCTCTCGGTGGCCGTTCGGGAGCCATCGCGGGGCGAGGATCTACGCGCGACGTTGGAGGGCTCCGGCACGGCCCTGCGGGTCGTGAGCATCGACGACGTCTCCGAGGTCCACGCGGATCTCATCGTGAACGCCACACCGCTCGGGGTCCACGGCGAACGCCTGCCGCTTCCTTCGCTGGTTCCCGGGGTCGTCGGTGTCGACCTGCTCTACCGGCCGAGCGCGACGCCGTTCCAAGCGGAGATCAGGGAGGGAGGCGGCTCCGTGTTCGGGGGGTTGGGCCTGCTGCTCCACCAGGCCGCGATCTCGTTCGAGCTGTGGACCGGGCAGACCCCACCGCTCTCCGTGATGTCCGCGGCCGCCGTCGGCGAGCTCGCGGAGGCAGGAGCTTCGGACTAGCCCCCTCGGCACGAAGGGCATTCGGCCTGCCCCCGGGTGGCCCACGCTCAAGCGTCCCGACGTGCCTCCCGATGGTTCCGAAGGAGGTCACCTGCACTTGGAAGACTTCGATGCCCTCGCGTCGTCGCTCGCGTTCGGCGTGGATGACGTTCGTGGCTGTCAGATCCCGTCCATCGACGGGTTGATCCTCGGGTCGCATCCGACGGAAACCAGACCGTTGGTTCCATCCGGGATGTCATCTCGTACCGACCCGGACGTTGCGATAGCGTTCGCCCGCCCACGATGACGACCTCGGAGGCGCTCGTACGCCTGGCGATCGCTCTGCCGCTCGGCCTGGTGTTCGGCGGCTTCCTGACGGTCGCGATCCACCGGGTCCCCGCGGGGGAGTCCCTCGTCAAGTCGCCATCCAGGTGCCCCAGCTGCGGGACGCCGCTCCGGAACGCGTACACCATCCCGGTCGTCTCGTGGGTGGCGCTCCGGGGACGTTGCCACGCGTGTCGCGCCCGGATCTCGGCGGTCTACCCTCTTACCGAGCTCGCCTGCGGGGCCTTGTTCGTCGCCGTCGCCCTCGTGTACGAGGACCCGTGGCAGGCGGTCCTGCTCGCCCCCTTCTCGGGCCTGCTGGTGGCGCTGTCGGTGATCGACATCCGGCACCACCGGATCCCGAACGTCCTGGTCGGCCCGGCGGTCCTGGTCTCGGCGGGTTTCATCGTCGTGGCCGACCTGGCCGGAGGTCACCTCGACGCCCTCCGCGGGCTGCTCGGGTTCCTGGCCTACGGGGTGGGGCTGCTGATCGTCGCGCTGATCGCTCCGAAGGGGATGGGGATGGGCGACGTGAAGCTCGCCGGCCTGATCGGACTCGTCCTGGGGTCGATCGGTCTGGGGCTGGTCGGCGTGGCGGCGGGAGCGGGGATCCTCTTCGGGGGAGTGGGGGCGATCGTCGCGCTCCTCCTGGGGGCGAATCGGAAGTCCAGGGTTCCCTACGGCCCGTTCATGGCGGCGGGGGCGCTGCTGGCCGTGTTCGTCGGCTCTTCGATCGCCGACGCCTACCTGAGCCTCCTCAACTGAGCCCGAGCCTCACCCAGCGGCTGAGCCCCGCCCCTTCGGACGATCCCTGAGGCCGGTCGTGCCCGGACGGCCACGGCCCCTGTTGCTGATGTGACTTTTGAGAAATAGAGCCAATTACATCAGTGTAATTTGGCCTGTCGTGCCGAATGTGGGCACATGAGGTGATTGACGATAGATGTGGCACTTGTTACGGTGCGCAGCCCCATGGACCGGATGAGATGGATGAGGCGGATGTGCAAGTTGTTGAACATGAGGCATATGGGCCAGATGAGGGAGATGGGTAGATGAGCAAGCGGAGGCCGTTCGTGGGCGACCGCCTCCTCACGGTGAGCGAGGTTGCCGCGACCATGCGCGTCTCGAACATGACCATCTACCGGTTGATCAAGAGCGGCCAGCTCGCGGCCATCCGCGTGGGGAAGAACTACAGGATCCGGGAATCGGACGTCGATCGGTACTTGTCGGAGCGATCGGTCTAGGCGAGGCGAGATGCCGAAGCGTTCGCACAGCGGGTGGGTGGGTCGTCAGGCGGGGGATCGCCTGCTGACCGTTGCCGAGGTGGCGGCGACCATGCGCGTGTCGAACATGACCGTCTACCGGCTGATCAAGAACGGCGACCTGCCGGCGTTGCGGGTCGGGAAGAACTACCGGATCCGGGAGTCGGATGTGGAGGTGTACCTCTCGGATCGGTCCGTCCAGGTGGAGGGCGCGTAGATGGCCAGGACCAGGATCGGGGTGGACGTGGGCTCGAGCGCTGTCCGCGTCGCCGAGGTGGCCGTGGGGGATATCCCGGTGGTCGTTCGGGCCGCCCAGGTGCCTCTGGCCCCCGGCGTCGTCGAGTCCGGCGAGGTTCGCCAGCCCGAGGCCGTAGCCGAGGCGCTCCGCAAGGTCTGGGCCAAGTCCGGCGTGAAGTCCAAGCGGGTGCATCTCGGCGTCGGGAACGAGCGCGTCGTCGTTCGCGAGATCGCCCTGCCCTGGCTCCCCGAGAAGGAGCTCAGGGACACCCTGGCGTTCCAGGTCCAGGAGTTCATCCCGATGGCGTCGGACGAGGTCGTGCTCGACTTCGATCCGCTCGGCGAGCTTGACCAGGGCGGGCGGCGGATGGTGCGGATCCTTCTGGTCGCGGCGCACAAGGGGATGGTCAACGCCCTGGTCGAGGCCGCCCTCGCGGCCGAGCTCGATCCCCAGGACATCGATCTGACGCCGTTCGCGGTCATCAGGGCCGTCGGGACCGGCGACGAGGGGCTGGATCTGGACTCGAGCGGTGAGGAGGCCATCATCGACATCGGCGCGCAGGTCACGTCGATCTGCGTGCACGATCGCGGCGTGACCAGGTTCGTCCGCATGCTGCCCTCGGGGGGCCGCGACATCACCCTCGCGCTGGCGTCGGGACTCGGCGTGGACGACGACGTGGCCGAGCGCCTCAAGCGCGGCGACCGGGTCCAGGTGGACGGAGAGGGCGCCACCCCTCTCCCGGAGGCGGCCGAGATCCGGGGGCTCGCGCTCACGCGTGCGGAAAGCTTCGTGGACGAGGTCCGCTCGTCCCTCGAGTTCTACACGGCGCTGATGCCGAACGCGCAGATCAGAGGCGTGCTCGTCGTCGGAGGAGGTTCCCGGCTCGACGGGCTGCTCGAGCTGTTGCAGGAGCGGCTGCCGGTCCCGGTGGATCGTGGCCGTCTGTTCGAACGCGTGAAGTCCGAGATCGAGCTGTCTGCGGAGGCATCGACCGAGGCCGAGGCCGTGCTGTCGGTCGCCGTCGGGCTCGCGATCCCGACCCGGAGGCAGGCGTGAGCCTGGTCAACCTGCTTCCCCTCGTTTCCGACCGGCCCCACCGGCGCCACCGGGACCACCGGAGTGGCCACGGCACCACCGATCCTTTCGCCGTCCCCGACGCCCCGCGAGACGCTGCCGCCCGTGTCGTTGGCCGGGTCCAGGGATCCGTTCTCGATCCCTGCCGGCCTCGAACTGTCCACGGGCGGCAGCGTCAGCCCCACGACGACGGCGTCCTCCGGGGGGACGACCACGGCCGCAACGACGATCCCCACGACGATCACGACCACCGTTCCGACCACGATCCCGACCGTCCCCACCACGACGGCGACGACCGCGCCGCCGCCCCCGGATGGTGGAGACGGAGATCGGCCGGGGAACAAGATCCTGATCGGTGGCCACAACGTGAAGCTGGTCTCCGTCGCGGGCAACGGGAAGAAGCTCGACGTGCAGGTCGACGGCAAGGTCTACACGGTCGAACCCGGTGCGACGTTCGACGACAACTTCGAGCTCGTGAAGATCGACGGGGAGTGTGCCAAGTTCCTGTTCGGCGATCAGAGCTTCGAGCTCTGCGAGAAGTAGGGGGTTCGGGGTCTCAACGGAGCGAGCCCGGAGGCGAGCGTTAGGCCTCCGAGGCAGATAGGGGAGAGCAGCCAGAGCACCGGCGCCGCGCACGGGGGAAGCGGCCGCCGGTCGGAGAGGGCGGCCTCGGAAACGGGGCCGCCCTCCGCCCACTTCGGCTTCTCGCCGCTGCGGCGGAGCGGTGCGAAGGGGACGGTCTCCTATGATGAGGTCCATGTTGCGCCTGCTCACGGCCGGTGAATCGCACGGCATGGCCCTCGTCGGCGTGTTGGAGGGTCTGCCGTCCGGCGTTCCGGTCTCGCCGAAGGAGATCGCCGGCGAGCTCGCGAGACGACGGCACGGACACGGCCGGAGCGGGAGGCAGAAGCTCGAGGGCGACCGGTTCGAGATCGTGTCGGGCGTGCGTCACGGGCGAACGCTCGGCAGCCCGATCGCCGTGACGATCGAGAACGCGGAGTGGGACGAGAAGTACCGGGACCTGATGGCCGTCGAGGGAGAGCCCGACCCCGCCGAACGCCTCACGCGGCCGCGACCCGGCCACGCGGACCTGGCCGGAGCGCTGAAGTACGGGTTCGACGACGTTCGCAACGTGCTCGAACGCGCGAGCGCGCGCGAGACCGCGATGCGCGTCGCGCTCGGCGTGTTCTGCAAGGCGCTGCTCGCCGAGCTCGGGATCGCGGTCGTCTCCCACGTCGTTCGGGTCGGCAAGGTCGCCGTGCGTTCGACGCGCCTGCCGCGGCCGGAGGACCTCGAGGTGGTGGACGCCTCGCCGGTCCGCTGCTTCGACGAGGTCGTGTCGGACCGGATGGTGGCCGAGATCGATCGCATCAGGAAGGACCGGGACACGGTCGGCGGGGTGTTCGAGGTGATCGCGTACGGTTGCCCTCCGGGGCTCGGCTCCCACGTCCAGTTCGACCGAAAGCTCGACGCTCGGCTCGCCCTGTCGCTGATGAGCATCCAGTCGGTGAAAGGCGTTGAGGTGGGTGAGGGCTTCTCCTCCGCCACCAAGCCAGGGTCTCGCGCCCACGACGAGATCGTGACGGGACGTGGCGGGCTGCGGCGCAAGAGCGCGCGTTCGGGCGGCATCGAGGGAGGCATGAGCACCGGACAGCCGGTGCGCGTCCGGGCCGCGATGAAGCCGTTCTCGACGGTGCCCAAGCCGCTGGCGACCGTCGATCTGTCGACGGGGCGACCGGAGGTCGCCATCACGCAGCGGACGGATGTCTGCGCGGTGCCGGCGGGAGCCGTGGTCGGGGAAGCGGCCGTCGCGTTCGTCCTCGCGCAGGCCGCATTGGAGAAGTTCGGCGGTGACTCGCTCCCGGAGACGCGCCGCAACCTCGACGGCTTCGTGGCCGGGTTGCCGTGATCGTCTACCTCGTCGGGATGCCCGGCTCGGGCAAGTCGACGGTCGGCCCCGAGCTCGCGCGCCGGCTGGGCGTTCCGTTCGTGGAGCTGGACGAACGGATCGAGCGGGCCGAGGGCGTGTCGGTGCGCGAGATCTTCGAGCGGGACGGCGAGGCTCGGTTCCGCGAGCTCGAGGCCGCGGCGCTCGTGGACGTGGGCTCGAACGATCCCTCGGTCATCTCGTGCGGCGGCGGCGTGGTGCTCGAGCCGGCCAACCGTGTGACGCTGCGAGCGACCGGCGAGGTCGTGTTCCTGTCGGTGCCGCTCGAGGTGCTCCTGGCTCGTGTCCGGCCCGGCGCCGAACGCCCGCTGATCCGTACCGAGGGCGATCTCGAGAAGCTCTTCGTGGACCGCGAGCCGCTCTACCGCGAGTTCGCCGCCCACGTGGTCGACGCGAGCGGTTCCGCCGAAGACGTCGCCGCGGCGATCGAGAAGGAGCTCCTGCGATGGAGCGCGTGAGCGTGGCGGTTCCCGGACGGACGTACGAGGCGTGGGTCGGGTCCGATCTCCTGGTCCGGGCGGGCGAGCTCGTCCCGGAGTTGCCGGGTGCCGAGCGGGCGTTCGTCGTCGCCGATGCCTCGGTCGCCGAGCGCTACCTCGCGCCGCTCTCCGAAGGCATCACGGCTCGCGGGCTGGGCGTGGTGCACCTGGGTGTTCCCGAGGGGGAGGAGGCCAAGTCGTTGCAGGTCATGCACGCGCTCGAGCGTCAGCTCGCCACGCAGGAGGCGCACCGGGACGATCCGATCGTCGCGCTCGGTGGAGGCGCGGTCGGCGATCTCGCCGGGTTCGTCGCCGCCACCTACATGCGGGGTGTGCCGTTCGTCCAGGTTCCCACGACGCTCACGGCGCAGGTGGACGCCGCGATCGGTGGCAAGACCGGGGTGAACCTGCCCGAGGGCAAGAACCTCGTCGGCGCCTTCTACCAGCCCGTCGCGGTCCTCGCCGACGTCCGCACGATCGCGACGCTGCCCGACCGGGCGTTCAGGAGCGGGCTCGCCGAGGTCGCGAAGTACGCGTTGACGCTCGACGACGAGCTGCTGCAGATGCTCGAGGCCGACCCCTCGCCGTTGCTCGAACGCGACCCCTCCGCCCTCGAAACCGTGGTCGCGAGGTGCGTGCGCGCGAAGGCCGGCGTGGTCGCGTTCGACGAACGCGACACGGGACGCCGGCTGATCTTGAACTACGGGCACACGCTCGGCCACGCGCTGGAGCGTTTGGACGCGTTCGCCGGCAGGACCCACGGCGAGGCGATCGCGACGGGGATGGTGTTCGCGGCCCGGCTCTCCGAAGCGCTGGGCCGAGCGCCGTCGGGTCTGGCAGCACGACACGTTCGTCTGCTCGCCTCGCTCGGACTCGACACGAGCGGGCCGCTCCCGCCGGCCGAGGAGATCGTGGGTGCGTTCCGACTCGACAAGAAGTATCGGAACGGTGTCCGCTTCGTGCTGCTCGAAGACGTCGGGCGACCGTTCGTCGAGGACGCGGTCCCGCAGGACCTGGTGCGAGCGGCGCTCGAGCAGGCGGGTTCGAGCGCCCAAGCGATGGGGGGTTGAGGATGCGGGTGCTGTTCGTGTTCGGCCCGAACCTGGGGGCGCTCGGACGCCGAGAACCCGAACGCTACGGCACGCAGACGCTCGAGGAGATCATGGGCGAGGTCGACGAACGCGGCGGCCGGCTCGGGCACGAGCTCGCCTGGCGTCAGTCCGACCACGAGGGGGAGTTGATCGGGTGGCTGAACGGCGCTTCGGCGGAGGGGTTCGAGGCCGTCGTCATCAACCCCGGCGCCCTCTCGCACACCTCGTACGCGCTTCGCGACGCCGTCGAGGGGTGCGGCGTGCCCGTCGTCGAGGTCCACATGACGAACATCTACGCGCGCGAGGAGTTCCGGCGGCACTCGGTGATCTCGGCGGCGTGTCGGGCGACGATCGCCGGAGCCGGCGCGGGCGGCTACCACGTCGCGCTGGAGGCGCTCCCGTGGATCACGGGCTGAGGCGCGGTCGCCTGGCCGAACGCCTCGTCGAGCTCGAGCTCGAGGCGTTGATCGTCACCCGGCTGCCGAACGTCCGCTACCTGACCGGCTTCACCGGGTCGAACGCGCAGGTCGTGATCGCGGGAGACGGATCGGCCGTCTTCCTGACCGACGGCCGCTACGGCGCGCAGTCCGCTCACGAGGTGCCCGATCTGCCGCGGACCGTGGTTCGCGAGGGGTATCCGCGTCCGCTCGTGGAGGCGTGCCGGACGCTGGGGGTCGCACGAGCGGGGTTCGAGCGCCGGGCGCTCACCTACGAGGGCTGGGAACAGCTGACGGAGCTCGCCGCCGACCTCGAGCTCGTGCCGATCGGACCGGAGGTCGAGCGCCTCCGCCGGACGAAGGACCCCGAGGAGATCGCGCTGATCGAGCGTGCGCAAGGGTTCGCCGACCTCGCGTTCGAGACGGTCGTCCTGAACGGCGGTCTCCGTGAAGGCGTGACCGAGCGCCACCTCGCCCTCGAGCTCGAGAACGCGATGGTCGAGGCCGGCGCCGAGGACCGAGCGTTCGACTCGATCGTCGCGTTCGCCGACCACGCCGCCGAACCGCACCACCACCTGACCGACCGGGAGCTGGCCCGCGGCGACATGGTCAAGCTGGACTTCGGCGCGCGCTCGGACGGGTATCACTCCGACATCACGCGCACCGTCGCGTTCGGCGAGCCCGACCCGCGGATGCGCGAGATCCGCGATCTGGTCGCGGCCGCGCAGCGAGCCGGTATCGACGCGGTCCGTCCGGGTGTGTCGACGGTCGAAGTCGATGCTGCGGCGCGGTCGGTGATCGCCGAGGCGGGGCACGGCGACGCGTTCCCACACGGCCTCGGTCACGGCGTCGGTCTCGAGATCCACGAGGCGCCCTTCCTGCGGTGGGACGGGGGCGAGGACCTGGTCGAGGGGATGGTCGTCACGATCGAGCCCGGCGTGTACATTCCCGGGCTCGGAGGCGTCCGGATCGAGGACATGGTCGAGGTGACCGCCGACGGACGCCGCGAGATCCCGCGTTCCACCAAGGAGCTGATGGTGCTGTGAGCGTCTCCACCAACGACCTGAAGAACGGGATGACGCTCGAGCTCGACGGCACGCTGTTCCACGTGGTCGAGTTCCAGCACGTGAAACCGGGCAAGGGTGGAGCGTTCGTCAGGACGAAGCTCCGCAACGTCAAGACGGGTTCGGTGGTCGAGCGCACGTTCAACGCCGGCGTGAAGGTCGGCCTCGCGATCGTCGAGCGCAAGGACATGCAGTTCCTGTATCGAGACGGCGAGTCCCTCACGTTCATGGACATGTCGTCCTACGAGCAGATCCCGGTGCCCGCCGAGCTCGTCGGGGAAGGCGCGAGCTGGCTCTCGGAGGGTGCGACCGCGCAGGTCGCGATGCACCAGGGGACCCCGATCGCGGTCGAGCTCCCTCCGTCCGTCACGCTCGCGATCACGAAGACCCAGCCCGCCGTCAAGGGCGACACCAAGACCAACGCGATGAAGCCCGCCGTCCTCGAGACCGGCGCCGAGATCCAGGTGCCGATGTTCGTCGAGGAGGGCGAGCGCGTGAAGGTGGACACGCGGTCGGGCTCCTACATGGAACGGGTCAAGTGACTGCTTGAGCTCGCGCAGGCAGGAGCGGCGCCTCGCGATCGAGATCCTGTTCCAGGCCGACGTGACCGGCACCGACGGCCGTTCGGTGCTCGCCGGCTGGATCGAGTCCGGTCGTCAGGTCCCGGCGTTCGCCCGCGAGCTCGTCGAGGGCGTGACCGATCACCTGACGGAGCTCGACGCGACGATCGGGGCTCACTCGGAGGGGTGGACGGTCGAGCGGATGGCGTCGGTCGACCGAACGGTCCTGCGCGCGGCCGCCTACGAGTTGGCATTCGACCGCGCGGTGCCGGTCGGCGTGGCGATCGACGAGGCGGTCCGGGCGGCGAAGGACCTCTCGACGGACGACTCGGGTCGGTTCGTGAACGGCGTCCTCGGCAAGATCGCCGAAGGACTTCCCCCGGACGGGAGGGGCGTCGTTCCGGAGGAGGCCTGAGTCCGGCGTACCAGAGGCAGACCGTTAGTCGGACGTCGGCGCCTTGCCCTCCGAGCGCTGCTCGGTCTCGTCCGAGGTGCCGGCTGGTTCGGAGTCAGACGCGCCCTCGGACATCCCCTTCTTGAACTCGCTCGAGGACTTACCGAGCGAACGGGCGAGATCGGGAAGCTTCCTCGCTCCGAAGAGGAAGACGATCAAGGCCACGATGCCGACGATCACCCACTCGTTCATCAGGACTCCCGCTCTTGGAGGTCGACCCACAGTGTACGCCGGAGGGACCCCCTGCGAGGCCTGCCGAGAGGCCGTGCTATCCTCCGTCCGAACTTCCCCCCTTTAAGTCCGGTCCCGAGAGGCCGGGAAGGGAGCCGAAGACGGTGCTGCGCGAACACGACGCCCTGCCGCACGAGCGGCCGGGCGTTCCTTCTTGATGGGCCCTGCGTGATGACGGCATCGCGGCTGATGGACGAGGCCGAGGTCCGCCGAGCGGTCACCCGGATCGCGCACGAGATCATCGAGCGCAACAAGGGCGCCGAGGCCGTGGTCTTGGTGGGGATCGCCGCCCGGGGCGACGACCTGGCCAAGCGGCTGTCGGCCGAGATCGGCCGGATCGAGGGCCGCACCGTCCCCGTCGGCGCCCTCGACATCACGTTCTACCGGGACGACATCGGGATCCGGGGCGAGGCTCCCGAGGTCCACGAGACCCGCATCGACTTCGACGTCAACGGCAAGACGGTCGTGCTCGTCGACGACGTGCTGTTCACGGGTCGGACGATCCGTTCGGCGCTCGACGCCCTCGTCGACTTCGGCCGACCGACCGCGATCCAGCTCGCGGTGCTCGTGGATCGCGGCCACCGCGAGCTGCCGATCCGAGCGGACTTCGTGGGCAAGAACGTTCCGACGCGCAAGGACGAAGACGTCCGCGTGACGCTTCGAGAGGTGGACGGCGAGGACGCCGTGCTCGTGGAGGATCCGGTGGCGAGTGGCCCCTTGATGAGGGGCCGTTGACGAAACGGCATGACGAGACGGCCGATGACGAGACGGCCATGACGAGACGGCCATGACGAGACGGATGGAGAGCGCATGAACGGACACCTGCTGTCGATCCACGACGTGAGCGCCGACGACGTCGTTCGGATCATGGACACGGCGGAGTCCTTCCGTGAGGTGGGCACGAGGGTCATCAAGAAGGTGCCGGCGCTCCGGGGCCGAACCGTCGTGAACCTGTTCTACGAGAACTCGACACGGACGCGGATCAGCTTCGAGCTCGCCGCGAAGAGGCTGTCGGCCGACGTGATCAACTTCACGACGAGCGGGACGAGCGTCTCGAAGGGCGAGAGCCTGAAGGACACGGCCCTGACGCTTCAGGCGATGGGCGCCGACGCGATCGTGATCCGCCACTCGTCGAGCGGCGCACCGCTCACGCTCACCCGGTGGGTGAGGGGAAGCGTGCTGAATGCCGGGGACGGCACCCACGAGCACCCCACGCAGGCGCTGCTCGACCTGTACACGATGCGCGACCGGCTGGGTCGCGTCGAGGGGCTCCGCGTGGGCATCGTCGGCGACGTGATGCATTCGCGGGTGGCGCGTTCGCTCTCGTTCGCGCTCGTCAAGATGGGTGCGGAGGCCACGCTCGTCGGCCCGCCGACCCTGATCCCTCCGGACGCGCCGGCGTGGGGCGTGCACGTGAGCCACGACATCGACGCGGTGCTCCCCAAGCTCGACGTCTGCTACATGCTCCGGGTCCAGAAGGAGCGCCAGCGCCAGCAGTTCTTCCCGAGCGTCCGCGAGTACGCGCGCCTGTTCGGTCTCTCGCGCGCGCGAGCCGGGTTGCTGCCCGACGGCGCGCTCGTGATGCACCCGGGCCCGATGAACCGAGGGATCGAGATCGACTCGGACGTCGCCGACCTGCCCCGAGCGGTGATCGAGGAGCAGGTCACCAATGGCATCGCGATCCGTATGTCGCTCCTGTACCTGCTGCTGGGGGGTTCGGGTCCCGAGCCCGTCACGGTCGGGCTGCCCGAGGAGGTGGCCTCGAGTGCCTGAACCCGTCCTGTTCAAGGGCGCTCGGGTGGTCGATCCCGCCTCGGGGCGGGACGAGATCGGTGACGTGCTGGTCGACGGGGGCGTCATCGCGTCGCCGCGGGCCTCGAGCGCGACCGTACTCGACTGCGAGGGACTGGTCCTCGCCCCGGGCCTCGTCGACCTCCACACGCATCTGCGCCAGCCGGGGCGTGAGGACAAGGAGACGGTCGAGACGGGGTGCCGTGCGGCGGCGCTCGGAGGCTTCACGGCGGTCACCCCGATGGCGAACACCGATCCGGTGGCCGACAACGCCGCCGTGATCCACGAGGTCCTCGACCTGGCTCGCGCGGCCGGCGCCTGCGACGTCTTCCCGGTGGGAGCGATCACGCGAGGGCTCGAGGGTGAGGCGATGGCCGAGCTCGGCGAGATGTTCGACGCGGGCGTTCGCGTCTTCAGTGACGACGGGCGCTGCGTGCCGAACGCGCGCGTGCTCCGGAACGCGCTCACGTACGTGAGCGCGTTCGAAGCCGCGGTGATCGCGGAGCACTGCGAGGACGCCTCGCTCGCCGAGGGGGGACAGATGCACGAGGGGTCCGTCTCCTCTTCGCTCGGGCTCGCGGGGCAACCGCGAGAAGCCGAGGAGGTGGTGGTCGCCCGGGATCTCGCCGTCGCCAAGCTGACGGCCGGCCGACTGCACCTGTGCCACCTGTCCTCGGCGGGCTCGGTCGAGATGGTGCGTCGGGCCAAGGCCGAGGGGCTGCGGGTCACCGCGGAGGTGACACCGCACCACCTCGTGTTCGGCGAGGAGGACCTCGTCACCTACGACACCAACATGAAGATGAACCCGCCGCTGCGCTCGGACGGAGATCGGAGCGCGCTCCGTGCCGCGCTCGCGGACGGGACGATCGACGTCGTCGCGACCGACCACGCGCCCCACGCCGTCGAGGAGAAGGAGGCCGAGTTCGACCAGGCTCCCTTCGGAACGATCGGGCTCGAGACCGCGCTCGCGGCGTTGCTCACGCACCTGGTGGAACCGGGCGAGCTCTCTTTGTCGCGCGCGATCGAGGCGATGTCGACGACGCCCGCAAGGATCCTCGGAGCCCACGACCACGGCGGGCCGATCGCGCCGGGCCGGCCGGCCAACCTGGTCGCGTTCGACCCGGCCGCCGGGTGGACCGTCGAGCCACCGTTCGCCTCGAAGAGCCGGAACTCGGCCTTCCTCGGCCGTGAGCTGCGCGGCAAGGTCGTGCACACGATGCTCCGAGGCGAGCTCGTCGTGGCCGACGGGAAGGCGCAGCGGTGAGGGGAGGCCCGGCCGCGCTCCTGGTGCTGGAGGACGGCAGCGTCTTCCGCGGCACGGCGTTCGGCGCGACGGGGGAGGGCTTCGGCGAGGCGGTCTTCAACACGGGGATGTCCGGGTACCAGGAGGTGCTCACGGATCCCTCGTACGCCGGGCAGGTGGTGGCGATGACCGCTCCGGAGCAGGGCAACTACGGCACGAACGCGCAGGACGCCGAGTCGGGCCGCGTCCACGTGTCCGGGTTCGTGGTCCGCGAGGTAGCCCGGCGCGCCTCGAGCTGGCGAGCCACGGGCTCGCTCGCCGACGAGCTGGCGCGCGCCCGCGTCGTCGGCCTCGAGGGCGTCGACACGCGCCGGTTGACCCTGCGCCTGCGCGATCGAGGCGCGATGCGGTGCGGCCTGTCGACCGTCGACCTGGACGCGGGTTCCCTCCTCGAACGTGTCCGATCGCATCCCGCGATGGAGGGCGCCGACCTCGCGAAGGACGTGAGCACCCAAGCGCCGTATCCGGCGAGCGACCTCACCGGACCGGCGACTCCCGAGCTCGGGACCGTCTACCGGGTCGCCGCCTACGACTTCGGGCTGAAGCGGAACATCCTGCGCCGGCTCGCGGCCGCCGGGATCGAAGCGACCGTCGTCCCGGCGACCACTCCAGCCGCCGAGGTGCGTTCGGGCGGCTTCGACGGCGTCTTCCTGTCGAACGGTCCCGGCGATCCGGCCGCCACGACGTACGGGATCGCCGCGTGCCGCGACCTCATCGGCACGCTGCCCGTGTTCGGCATCTGCCTGGGGCACCAGCTCCTCGGGCTCGCGCTCGGAGGGCGGACGTACAAGCTTCCGTTCGGCCATCGGGGCGCGAACCAACCCGTGAAGGACCTGCGGACCGGGCGGGTCGAGGTCACGAGCCACAACCACGGGTTCGCGGTCGATCCGAGTGGCTGGCCGAGCGTCGCGAACGTCGCCGAGACCGCCTTCGGGCGAGCCGAGCTCAGCCACTGGAACCTGAACGACGGGACCCTCGAGGGGCTCCGGTGCCTCGACGTGCAGGCGATCTCCGTGCAGTACCACCCGGAGGCGGCGCCCGGCCCGCACGACGCGCGCTACCTGTTCGACGAGTTCCGAGCCCTGATGGCGGCGGCCTGATGCCGCGGCGAACCGACATCGAGCGCATCCTGGTGATCGGCTCGGGTCCGATCGTGATCGGGCAGGCGTGCGAGTTCGACTACTCGGGGACCCAGGCGTGCAAGGTGCTCCGCCGGGAGGGGTTCCACGTGTCGCTGGTGAACTCGAACCCCGCGACGATCATGACCGATCCCGAGTTCGCGGACCGAACCTACGTCGAGCCGCTCACCCCCGAGTCCGTCGTGCAGGTGATCGAGCGGGAGCGGCCCGACGTGGTCCTGCCGACGCTCGGCGGCCAGACGGCGCTGAACGTCGCGGTGGCGATCGCCGAGACCGGCGACCTCGAACGCCTGGGCGTCGGTTTGATCGGCGCGGGCCTCGATGCCATCCATCGCGCCGAGGACCGGAGCGGCTTCAAGGAGACGATGGGTCGGGCCGGGCTCGACACACCTCGCGCCGGGACCGCTCGCTCGCTCGACCGCGCTCTGGCGCTCGGCGACGAGATCGGGTACCCGCTGATCGTCCGGCCCTCGTTCACGCTCGGCGGCGGGGGGAGCGGTTTCGCTCGCGATCGGGCCGAGCTCGAGCTCGTCGCCGCCCGCAGCCTCGCGATGAGCCCGGTCACCGAGATCCTCGTGGAGGAGTCGGTCGCCGGGTGGAAAGAGTTCGAGCTCGAGGTCATGCGCGACGGCGCGGACAACGCCGTGGTGATCTGCTCGATCGAGAACGTCGATCCGATGGGCGTGCACACGGGCGATTCGATCACGGTCGCGCCCGCGATGACGCTCTCCGACCGGGAGTACCAACGGATGCGCGACGGGGCGCTCGCCTGCATCCGGGCGATCGGCGTGGAGACCGGCGGGTCGAACGTCCAGTTCGCGGTCGAGCCTCGCACCGGCCGCCAGGTCTTGATCGAGATGAACCCGCGCGTCTCACGTTCGTCGGCCCTGGCGTCGAAGGCGACCGGTTTCCCGATCGCCAAGGTCGCCGCGCTCCTCGCTGTCGGCTACACGCTCGACGAGGTCCCGAACGACATCACGGGCGTCACGCTGGCCGCGTTCGAGCCGACGCTCGACTACGTCGTCGTCAAGGTGCCCCGGTTCGCGTTCGAGAAGTTCCCCGAGGCCGACCCGGTCCTGTCCTCGACGATGAAGTCCGTCGGCGAGGTCATGGCGATCGGCCGCACCTTCAAGGAGGCGCTCGGCAAGGCCTGGCGTTCGCTCGAACGCCCCGACGCCGACCTCGGGGGTGTGGCGGGCGCCGGCTCCCTCGAGGGGCTCGTCGTGCCGAGCGAGCACCGGCTGCACCTGGTCGAGTCGGCGCTGCGCGCGGGGTGGTCGGTGGACGAGGTCGCGGCGGCGAGCGCGATCGATCCGTGGTTCATCGATCAGATCGCGCAGGTGGCCGAGGAGGTCGATGCGCTGGACGGCCGCGAGCTCGAGGCCGTGGGTCGCGCGGACCTGGAGCGCGCCAAGCGGCTCGGCCTGTCCGACCGCCGTCTCGCGGTCCTGGCCTCGTCCGACGAAGGTGCGGTTCGCGCGCGCCGGACGGCGCTCGGCGTCCGCCCGGTCTTCAAGACGGTCGACACCTGCGCCGGCGAGTTCCCCGCCCGCACCCCGTATCACTACTCCACGTACGAGGAGCAGGACGAGGTGCGCCCGGCCGAGCGGCCGCGCGTGGTGATCCTCGGAGCCGGTCCCAACCGGATCGGGCAGGGGATCGAGTTCGACTACGCCTGCGTCCATGCGGCGTTCGCGCTGCGGGACGCGGGGTACGAGCCCGTGATGATCAACTCCAACCCGGAGACCGTGTCGACGGACTACGACACGAGCGCCCGCCTGTACTTCGAACCGGTGTCGACGGAGGACGTGTTGGCGGTGTGCGAGACGGAGCGGCCCGTCGGCGTGATCTGCCAGTTCGGCGGCCAGACGCCGCTCCGGATGGCGCGCGACATCGAAGCGGCGGGCTTCCCGGTCCTGGGGACGCCCACGGTCTCGATCGACCTCGCCGAGGATCGTGGCAAGTTCGCCGAGCTGCTCCACGAGGCCGGCATCCCCGCGCCCGAGCACGGCGAGGCCCACGACCTCGACGAGGCGCGCGTGATCGCCGCACGCATCGGCTATCCGGTCGTGGTGCGGCCCTCGTACGTGCTCGGCGGACGAGCGATGGAGATCGTGTACGGGGAGGACGAGCTCGAGCGGTTCGTCGCGAGCGCCGCCGCTGCGGGGCCCGATCACCCGGTGCTGATCGACCGCTTCCTCGAGGGCGCCGTCGAGATCGACGTCGACGCCGTGTGCGACGGCACCGACGTGTTCGTCGGTGCGGTGATGGAGCACATCGAGGAGGCGGGGATCCACTCGGGCGACTCCTCCTGCCAGATCCCGCCGGCGACGTTGTCGGACGAGGAGCTGGACGAGGTCGAGCGCATCACGCGGAGCCTGGCCCTCCGGTTGAACGTGCGTGGGCTCATCAACCTGCAGCTCGCGAGCAAGGACGAGCGGATCTGGGTGCTGGAGGCGAACCCGCGCGCGTCGCGTACCGTCCCGTTCGTGTCCAAGGTCACGGGGGTCCCGCTCGCGAAGGTCGCGACGTCGGTCCTGCTCGGCAGGACGCTCGCCGAGATGCGCGAGGAGGGGTCCGTGCCGGCCGAGCATCGTCATTACCTGCACCTGCCCTACTCGGCGGTGAAGGCGGCCGTGCTCCCGTTCGGGCGGTTCCCGGGCGTGGACACCCTGCTCGGTCCCGAGATGCGTTCGACGGGTGAGGTGATGGGCATCGATACCGACCCCGGTCGAGCCCTCGCCAAGGCCCTGGTCGCGAGCGGAGCCTCGCTCCCGCGGGAGGGGACGATCTTCGTTTCCGTCGCGAATCGGGACAAACGGTCGATCCTGTATCCGGCCAAACGCCTCGCCGACCTCGGGTTCCGGCTGCTCGCGACCCGGGGGACCGCCGCGGTCCTGGAGCGCGCCGGGATCGAGGTCTCCAGGGTGTCGAAGGTGTCCGAGGGAGGCCGTTCGGTGGTCGACCTGATCCGTGACGCGGAGGTGGACCTCGTCGTGAACACGCCGTTCGGGCGTGGTCCGCGGACCGACGGCTCGCTGATCCGCGCCGCCGCCGCGCAGGCCGGCATCCCGTGCATCACGACCCTGGCCGCCGTGCTCGCGGCGCTCCGCGGCATCGAGGCGGTCCGCGGTGAGGCCGGCGGGCCCCGATCCCTCCAGGAGTTCCACGAGGCGGGAAGAGCGGCGGTCGCGGTGCAGGCCAGGTTGGCGTTCGGTGACGACCACGCCGAGGTGGCCTCGTGAGACGCGTCCGCGCCGAGGTCCTGAACGCCAAACGTGTCGGCGCCTACCACTCGATCACGATCGTCGCGCCCGAGGTGGCCGAGCGGGTCCGCCCCGGCCAGTTCGTCTCGGTCGCGATGCCCGAGGGCCGCACGTTCCTGCTGCGGCGTCACTTCTCGATCCACCAGGCATCGCGTCGCGGAGGGTGGGCCGGGACGCTCGAGTTCGTGTTCGACCCGAGGGGACCGGGCTCGAGCTGGCTCGCCGAGGTCAAGGCGCACCAGTTCCTCGACGTGATCGGGCCGCTCGGCAAGTCGTTCGCCTACCCGGCCAAGCTGACGACGTGCCTCCTCGTCGCCGAGGGACACGGTTCGGCCCCGATGTACTTCCTCGGCCAGGAGCTCCTGGCGCGCGGCAAGCGGGTCGACATGCTGGTGGGTGCGGAGACGCAGGAGCTGGTGTTCAAACCCATCGAAGGCAAACGCCTGGCGCAGACGATCGTGATCACGACCGAGGACGGGAGCCTCGGTGAGAGCGGCGGCGTCATCGACGTTCTCCCTCAGGTGGTCGAGTCCACGGGCGCGCAGGTCATCTATGCCGCGACCGGCCGGCAGACGCTCCGGCGCATCTCCGAGTTCTGCGCGGAACGCCGGATCCCCGCGCAGGTCGCGGTTGAGGAAGAGATGGCGTGCGGGATCGGCCTCTGCTTCACGTGCACCGTGCCGGTGATCCGCAAGGACGGCTCGGGCTACGACAACCTGCGGGCCTGCATCGACGGGCCCGTGTTCAACCCCGCGCGCATCCTGTGGGACCGTTGGATGGGGGAGGAGCCGCACATGGTCGCGACGCCGCCCGAGGGCTTCCCGGTGGTCAAGACATGGCCGGGATGAGCCCGACAAGGACCTCCTCCCGAGCAGCATGAGATCGAACCTCGCCGTCGACCTCCACGGACTCCGCTTCCCCCAGCCCGTGCTCTCGGCGTCGGGCTGCCTCGCAACCGGCCACGACGTGCCGGCGCTCGTCGACCTGCGCAAGCTCGGCGGCGTCGTGACGCGGAGCCTGACGTTCGGACCATCGAAGGGATGGGCGACCCCGCGCTCGGCCGAGACCCCATCCGGCCTGCTGACGGCCGTCGGGCTGCAGAACCCGGGCGCGCTCGCCTTCGTCGACGAGGACCTGCCGAGGCTCGTCAAGGCGGGGGTCCCCGTGATCGCCTCCGTCGCCGGGGCCAGCCTGGGCGAGTACGTCAACGTGGCGAGCACCGTGCATCTCAAGCCGGGCGTGGTCGCCCTCGAGGTCTGCGTCTCGTGCCCGGACGACGAGCGCGGCGGCGAGCCCTTCTACGCCCGTCCGGAGCGACTCACCGAGATCGTCGGGGCGGTCGCCCGCCTCTCGCGGGTGCCGGTGTTCGCGAAGCTCCCACCCCTGCTCCCCGGTCTCGTCGAGACCGCCCAGGCATGCGTGCGGGCGGGCGCGTTCGGTCTCACGCTGATCGACGCGGTCCCGGCGCTGGCCGTCGACCCACAGCGGCTGCGTACCCGGACGGCGACGCCGGTGGGCGGCCTCTCGGGCCCCGCGATCAAGCCCGTGGCCCTCGCCGCGGTCTACCAGGTGTCGCGTGCGCTCCCGGACGTGCCCGTGATGGGCGTCGGGGGCATCGCGTCCGGTGAGGACGCGATCGAGTTCCTGCTCGCCGGCGCGTGGGCGGTCCAGGTGGGCACCGCGCTGCTGGTCGACCCTTCCGTCCACGTCGAGATCGCGGAGGGGATCATGCGGTACCTGAAGGAGAAGGGGTTCGCGTCGCCCGACGAGCTGCGCGGCCGGGTGCGCGTCCGCGACGCGAAGATCGGTTCCGCGTGATCCCTCGTCCGGACAATCCCTTGATCGTGGCGCTCGACGTCTCCGATCTCGACGCGGCCGGGGCGCTGGCGGAGCGCCTGCACGGCGAGGCCGGCGTCCTCAAGGTCGGTCTCGAGCTCTTCGCGGCGCGCGGGCCGGAAGCGGTGACGCGACTGCGCGCGTTCGGACCGATCTTCCTCGACGTCAAGCTGCACGACATCCCGAACACGGTCGAGGGAGCCGCCCGCAACTGCGCCCGCCTGGGGATCGCGATGATGACCGTGCATGCGCTCGGTGGCGAAGCGATGGTGAGGGCGGCGGTTCGAGGCGCGACCCGTGGCGCCGACGACGCCGGGCACGCGGCCCCAATGGTCCTCGCCGTGACCGTGCTCTCGAGCCTCGCGGGCGAAGGCCTCGCCTCGCCGTCGTCGCTCGCGTTCGAAGCGGTGGCGGCGGGTGCGAGCGGTGTCGTGGTGTCGGGCGAAGACGTCGCACAGGTCCACGAGGTGTTGGGACCGGACGCGTGTCTGGTCGTTCCGGGTATCCGACCCGCGGGCTCGAACGGTCACGACCAGGTCCGCATCCTCACACCCGAGGAGGCGGTCGAACGCGGCGCCGATTACCTCGTCGTCGGCCGTCCGATCACCGAGTCACCGGACCCGGCAGGTGTCGCGCGCGCGATCGTCGCGACGGTTCGCTGACCCACCGTGCCGTCGGAAACCCGCAGGTAGAGCGCACGAAGTCGCGTTGATGCCCTCGCGGGGCCGTGACTATACTCGCGCTCCCGGCCCCCGAGTGAAGGAGTGCTCTCATGCCCCTACCCGTCTTGACGGATGAACAGCGCAAGCAGGCCCTGGAGAAAGCCGCCGTCGCGCGGAAGAAGCGCGCGGAGCTCAAGGGTCAGCTGAAGTCCGGCAAGCTCATGCTGAAGGACGTGCTGTCCCGACAGGACGATGACACCGTAGGCAAGATGAAGGTCTCCACGGTCCTCGAGTCGCTCCCGGGTGTGGGGAAGGTTCGGGCGCGCAAGATCATGGAGCGACTGGACATCTCCGCCAGCCGACGGGTCCGGGGTCTCGGCGCGAAGCAGCGCGAGTCGCTCCTCGGCGAGTTCGCGAAGAAGTAGCCACCGCTGGCCGGCAGGCTGTTCGTCGTCGCCGGACCGTCCGGGGTCGGGAAGGGGACGGTCGTCCGCCTCGTCCGCGAACGCATCCCCGCGACCCACCTCTCGATCTCGGTCACCACGCGCGCACCGCGACCCGGCGAGCGGGACGGCGTCGACTATCGGTTCGTGTCCGACGAGGACTTCGAGCGGATGATCGCCTCGGGCGAGCTGCTCGAGTGGGAGGAGATCTTCGGCCACCGCTCGGGTACGCCGGCCGAACCCGTTCGCGAGGCGCTCGAGGCCGGCGTCGACGTGCTCCTCGAGCTCGACGTGACCGGCGCCCGGCACGTCCGGGAGGTCATGCCCCAGGCGGTCCTGATCCTCCTCGAGCCTCCGACCCTGGAAGAGCTCGAGCGGCGCCTGCGGTCCAGAGGCACCGAGACCGAGGAGCGGCTCGCTGCACGCCTGTCCAAGGCCGACTGGGAGCTCGGCCAGCGGGACGCGTTCGACGAGGTGATCGTGAACGACGAGGCCGAGCGTGCCGCGGACCAGGTCGCTGCTATCATCGATGCATCTCCGCAGGTAGGCGGCTCGTCCGAGGACACGGACGCGGCCGACAAGCCGGCCAAGGACACGGCCAAGGAAACGGCCAAGGAAACGGAAGGACCCACGAACCCATGATCGAACCGAAGATCGACGACCTGCTCGCCCAGGTGGACTCGAAGTACACGCTCGTGACGCTCGCGGCCAAGCGCGCTCGCGAGATCAACTCCTACTACAACCAGCTGGGCGAAGGGCGCGGGGAGTTCGTGCCGCCACTGGTCGAGACGGGGCTGCGCAACAAGCCGCTGTCGATCGCGCTCGAGGAGATCGCCGAGGGCAAGATCAACGCCGAGCGCCCGGAGGGCGTCGGCATCAAGTAGCCCCAAGCGGCGCTCCCGAACCGGTCGGAGGTCGAAGGAGGCGGCAACGTGACCACCGAGCGTCCGGTCCTGCAGGGTCGACGTGTGCTCCTCGGCGTCACGGGTGGCATCGCCGCGTACAAGGCCTGCATCCTCGTCCGGCTCCTACGCCTGCACGGCGCGTCCGTCCGGGTCGTGATGACCCGATCGGCCGAACGGTTCATCGGTCCGGCGACGTTCGCGGCGCTCTCGGACCACCGCGTGTATACCGACCTGTGGGAGGAGCCCGGGGTCGTCCTGCACGTTCGGCTCGCCCACGAGGCCGACGTGGCGGTGGTCGCACCGGCGACGGCGAACATGCTCGCCAAGCTCACGCAGGGCATCGCCGACGACCTGCTCACCTCGACGCTGCTCGAGGCCTCCTGTCCGCTCGTCCTCGCCCCCGCGATGCACACCGGCATGTGGGAGCACCCGGCGACCCAGGCCAACGCGAACACCCTCGCGGCACGCGGGGCGAGGATCGTCGGCCCGGCTCGCGGCGCTCTGGCGGCCGGGGACGAGGGGATGGGGCGCATGACCGAGCCCGACGAGATCCTCCGGGCGATCGAGGACACGCTCGCCGCCGCCGGTGACCTGTCGGGCAAGCGGATCGTCGTGACCGCGGGGCCCACCTGGGAGCCGATCGACCCGGTTCGGTTCGTCGGGAACCGTTCGACCGGCAAGATGGGTTTCGCAGTCGCGGCCGAGGCGTTCGCGAGAGGTGCCGCCGTGACGCTCGTGGTCGGCCCCGGGACCCTCGAGCCGCCCATCGGACCCGCCGTGACGCGCGTGACGACCGCGGACGAGATGCGGCGAGCCGTGCTGGCGGCCGCCCCGGACGCGGACGCGGTCGTGATGGCCGCGGCCGTCGCCGACTTCCGGCCCGAGACGACGGCCGATGCGAAGATCAAGAAGGAGCTGGGCCCTCCGCAGGTGCGTCTGGTCCCGACACCCGACATCCTGGCCGAGCTCGGGTCGGTGCCGGGGACGGTCCTGGTCGGCTTCGCGGCCGAGACGCAGGACGTCGAGGCATCGGGCCGCGAGAAGTTGCGGCGCAAGGGACTGCAGCTCTTGGTGGCCAACGAGGTCGGGCGCGAGGGAACGGGGTTCGGCTCGGACACGAACCGCGCCGCCATCATCGCCGCCGACGGGGAGGACGCGCCGATGCGCGAGTGGACCAAGCGCGATCTCGCCTCGGCCATCTGCGATCGCCTCGCCAAGCTGCTGACGGCGTAGCGTCACCCCGCGGCGGCTCGGTGGCCGCGCTCGCGTCGCGGGAGACCGTCCGAGGCCGCTGCTATGCTCGCCGGCGATGAGCCACGCGTACCTGTTCTCCTCGGAGTCCGTCACCGAGGGTCATCCGGACAAGCTCGCGGACCGGATCTCCGACGCGGTCCTCGACGCCATCCTGGCGGTCGACCCGAACGGCCGCGTCGCCTGCGAGACGCTCGTCACCACCGGTCTCGTCATGGTCGCCGGCGAGATCAGCACGTCGGAGTACATCGACATCCCGGCCGTGGTCCGCAGGACGATCACCGAGATCGGGTACACCGACGCGAACTTCGGCATCGATGGAGACACCTGCGGCGTGGTCACCTCGATCCAGGAACAGTCGGCGGACATCGCCCGGGGCGTCGACGACGCCCTGGAGCATCGCGAAGGGCACTCGACGGACGCGCTCGACGCGTTGGGCGCCGGGGACCAGGGGATGATGTTCGGCTACGCCTGCCGCGAGACCGACGAGCTGATGCCGCTCCCGATCGCGATGGCACATCGCCTCGCCAAACGTCTCGCGGACGTCCGCAAAGCCGGGGTGGTCCCGTACCTGCGACCGGACGGCAAGAGTCAAGTCACGGTGGCCTACGAAGGAACATCTGCCAAACGCGTCGACACCGTCCTGATCAGCGCGCAGCACCGCGAGGAGGTCGACGTCGAGACGCTGCTCGCGCCCGACGTCCGGACCGAGGTGATCGACCCGGTGCTGCGGGAGTTCGACCTCGACGCGGAGGAGGTCCGGATCCTGGTCAACCCGACGGGCCGGTTCGAGATCGGGGGGCCGAAGGCCGACACGGGTCTGACCGGCCGGAAGATCATCGTCGACAGCTACGGAGGGATGGCGCCGCACGGCGGGGGATGCTTCTCGGGCAAGGACCCGACGAAGGTCGACCGCTCGGCGGCGTACATGGCGCGGTACGTCGCGAAGAACCTCGTGGCCGCCGGCGCCGCCGACCGGCTCCAGATCCAAGTGGCGTACGCGATCGGCACCGCGCACCCGGTCTCGCTCGCGGTCGACACGTTCGGGACCGAGAAGGTGGACCCGGGACGCCTCGTGGACGTCGTGTGGGACGCGTTCGACTTCAGGCCGGCCGCGATCATCCGCGACATGGATCTGCGCCGTCCGATCTACGAGGACACGGCCGCCTACGGCCATTTCGGCCGCAAGGAGTTCCCCTGGGAGGCGACCGACCGCGCGGATGAGCTCCGCCGCGCGTTCGCGTAACGCGACGGCCGCGGTCCCGGGCTCCACGGCGGTCTCGGAGCAGGAACACCTGTCGGGACCCGTCTCGGTCTGCATCGACCGGCCGCTGCTCGCGCTCGATCGTCCCTTCACCTACGAGCTCCCCGAAGAGCTCGGTGCCGGCGTCGGGTCGCTGGTCCAGGTCCCGTTCCACGGTCGGCAGATCCGAGCCTGGGTGCTGGGACCGACCGAGGACGTGCCCGAGCGGATGCTCGGCGTCCGCAAGCTCGTCTCGCCGATCCGTTCGTTCGACGATCGCTCGCTCGCGCTGTACCGGCGGTTGAGCGAGCGCTACGTGGCTCCGCTCGCCACGGTGATCGGACGGGCGGTCCCTCCGCGTGTCGCGTCCGAGGAGCTCGAGCGTCGGCCCGCGCACCCGCGTCAGGGCGTCCCGGAGGGGCTCGGGACACCTCTCGGTTCAACGGTCGTGGGCGACTACCGAAATGGCCAGCGGCTGCTCGACTCGCTCCGCGCGGGGAGCGGAGCCTTCGTGGTCCGCCCCGGACCGGCTGACGAGGCGGCGGTCGCCGTCGCGTGCGTGGGCGCGGCGATCGCGGGAGGGCGAACGGCGGTGGCGATCGTCCCGGACGCCGACCCGATCCCCGCGACGGCCGCCGCGATCGCCGACGCGTTCGGCGACGACGCCGTCCTGTTCCTCGGGGGAGACAAGCGCGCCAGGTACCGCACGTGGCTCGACATCGCGGCCGGACGTTTCCGGGTCGTGGTCGGCACGCGTCCGGCGGTGTTCGCCCCGCTCGCGCAGCTCGGGCTGATCTACGTGCATCGCGAGGGGCACGCGCACCATCGGGACGAACGGTCACCCTCGTACCACGTCCGCGACGTCGCTCGGATGCGGGCGGACCTCGAAGGCGCCGTGAGCGTCCTGAGCGCGTTCTGCCCGTCGCTCGAAGCCACGGTGCTCGACCACGTCGCGGTCGAACCGGTCGGCCGGCCCTGGGCGCCCGTCGAGGTGATCAAGCCCGGACCAGAAGGGCGCTCGCCGCGGCTGATCCGAGCGCTGCGTTCCGCCTCGCGCGCGTTCCTGTTCGAACCCGTTCGCGGCTACGGGGTGGCGAGGGTCTGTCGCTCCTGCGGAGAGCCGGCCGCCTGCGCGTCGTGCTTCGGCCTGCTCCGTTTGGAACGAGGGAGCATCCGATGCGTGGTGTGCGAGGCGCCGGGACGGTGCGCCTCGTGCGGGCGGACCGACTTCGGCGTCGTCCGCCGGGGAGCCGAGCGCGTCGAGGAGTGGGCTCGCGGCGTGGCCACCGTGCCCGTGTCGCTGGTGGGTCGTGACGACCCTGCGCGCCCGCCGCACGAACGCGAGGTGCTGGTGGGCGGCGTCGACGCCCTGAAGGACCTCGGGGCTCTCGGGCTCGACCTGGTGGGCATCTTGAACGCCGACACCTCGCTCCGCCGCCCGGGGGTGAACGCTCGCGAACGCGCGCTGGTGACCTGGTTCGAGGCGGCCGCATGGGCCCGCCAGGACGGCCGCGTCATCGTGCAGACCAACGCCGCCAACGACCCCGCCGTGCAGGCGCTGGTGTCCGGGCGACCCGAACGCTTCCATCGCTTCGAGGCTCCTCGCCGGGCCGAGGCCGGCTTCCCCGTGGGAGCGCCGGTCTTCCGCGTGGCGGGCGGCCCGAGCCTCGAGCGCGAGATCGAGGCGCTCGTCCACCGAACGCTGCTCTCTTCGGTCGTCGGGGGGGCGACGATATGCTTGGTCGTGCTCGACCCGGAACAGGTGCCGGTGTTCGGGCGCGCCATGCGGCGGCTCGCCGCCGCCGGAGTGGTCACCCGGGTCGAGGCCGAGCCGCATCTGTAGCGGGACCACGTGGAGGGGGGAGCGGATCGATCGTGACCGTGATGCAGATCCGAACGCTCGGCGACCCGGTCCTGCGTGAGACGGCGACGCCGGTCGTGGCGTTCGACGAGACGCTCCGCCGCCTCGCGGACGACATGGTCGAGACGATGCTCGCGGCTCCGGGCGTGGGTCTCGCTGCCAACCAGGTGGGTCTGCGGATGTCGTGCTTCGTCTACGACGATCGCGAGGGTCACGCGGGCTTCGTCGCGAACCCCGAGCTGTCCGATCTCGAGGAGGAGGACACGTTCGAGGAGGGGTGCCTGTCGATCCCCGGTCCGTATCACCCGACCGTCCGCGCCCTGCGGGTCCGGCTCCGAGGCTCCGACCTCGACGGCCGACCGCTCGACCTCCGGGCGGAGGGGCTCCTGGCGCGGATCTTCCAGCACGAGACCGACCACCTGCGAGGGATGCTCTACATCGACCGTCTGGACGACGAGGGCCGACGGGACGTGATGCGCCAGCTCCGCGAGTTCGAGGTGCAACGCTCCGAACCGTAACGCGGCGCCGAGGCCGATCGGGGCCCAGCGTATCCTCCGACGTGTGACCCGTTCGCTCCGCATCGCGTTCCTCGGCAACGACCGCTGGTCGGTGCCGTCGCTGCTCGCGCTGTCCGATTCGGACCACGAGCTCGTCGCCGTGGTGACGGCCGTTCCCCGTCCCGCCGGGCGCGGCAACGAGCTCCGGCCGACGCCGGTCGCGAAGGCCGCGCGCGCGACGAGGCTGCCGCTCGTCGAGGCCGAGACCGTGAAGGAGGGACCCGGTCGGGACGCGCTCGCGGCGAGCCGCCCCGACCTCCTGGTGGTCGTGGCCTACGGGGAGATCCTGCCGCAGGCCGTGCTCGACCTGCCCCGGGTCGCGCCGGTCAACCTCCACTTCTCGATGCTCCCGGCGCTGCGTGGCGCGAGCCCGGTGCAGACGGCGTTGCTCCTCGGCCTGGAGGAGACGGGTGTCACGACGATCGTGATGGATGCCGGCATGGACACCGGACCGGTGATCCTCCAGCGAGCCGAGCGGATCGAGCCGAAAGACGACAGCGGGTCGCTCGGGTCCAGGCTCGCGACGATCGGAGCGGAGGTGCTCGTGGAGTCCGCCGAACGGCTGGCGAGCGGAACCGCCCAGCCACGGCCGCAGGATGACGACGCTCGCGACGTTCACCATGCGCATCGGTCCCGACGATCGGCTCCTGCGATGGACGAGCCGCGCTCGCGATCTCGTGAACCTCACGAGAGCGATGGCGCCCGAGCCCGGTGCCTCGACCACGTTCAGGGGCCAGGACCTCAAGGTCCTCCGCGCCGAGGCGGTCCACGCATCGGGCGAGGCCGGCACGGTCGTCGAGGCGACCAAGGAGGGGTTCGCCGTGGGCACGGGGGAGGGCGGTTTCCGGCCGCTCGAGCTCGCGCCCGCCGGACGCAAGCGCATGACGTCGTCCGATTTCGTGAACGGCTTCCACCCGGTGCTCGGCGAGCGGCTCGGGTGAGCCGGTCGTGGACGAGGGCGGGCGCGACATGACGCGACGCGACGCGCGTTCGAGGCGACCTGCCGCGCGACCGACGGGGCGAGCGACGGCGCGACCGGCCGCGCGACCGGCGACGCGACCGACCGCTCGTTCGATCGCGCTCGACGTGATCCGCCGGGTCACCGACGAAGGCGCCTACTCGAACCTGACCCTCGCGCGGACCCTCGAGCGGGCCCTTCTCTCTCAACGGGACGCGTCGTTCGCGACCGAGCTCGTCTACGGGACGTTGCGACGACTCGTCACGATCGATCACGAGCTCGCGCCGCTGCTCGAACGACCGCTCGACACGGCGCCCAAAGGCGCTCGAGCCGCCCTCCGCTTGGGGGCGTACCAGCTCCGTTACCTCCGTGTTCCGGCGCACGCCGCCGTCTCGGAGACCGTGGCCCTGGTCGACCAGCGGCATCGAGGGTTCGTGAACGCGGTGCTCCGGCGTCTCGCGACCGTCGCGCCGAGCGTTCCCGAGGGTCCGGGTGATCTCGAAGTGTCGATCCGGACCGGGCTCGCGGAATGGGCGGTTCGCGAGCTCCGGCGGGTCCTTTCGTCGGACGAGGAGACCGAGGAGGCGGCGGCCGCCCTCGCCGAACGGGCACCCCTCACGATCCGCGCGAACACCTGCCGGTCCACCGTCGACGAGCTCGAGCGCGCCTTCGCCGCCGCCGGCGTTCGGAGCGAACGCGGACGCGTGCATCCGGACTCGCTCGTGGTCGAGTCGGGGGCGGCGACGGCCCTTCCGGGGTTCGAGGAGGGCTGGTTCGCGGTGCAAGATCAGGCCTCGTCGTTCGTCGTGCGAGCGCTGGATCCGCAGCCGGGCGACCGCGTCCTCGACGTGTGTGCCGGCCCGGGCGGGAAGACCGGCCACCTAGCCTGCCTGATCGGCGACGCCGGCCGCTCGGTCGCCGCGGACGTCTCGCCGTCGAGGCTCGAACTCGTCCGAGGCAACATCGCGCGGCTCGGCCTGCAGACGGCCCTGGTCGTCCAGGACGGCCGCCGCCCGGCGATCCGCGGAGGGTTCGATCGCGTGCTCGTGGACGCGCCCTGTTCGGGGATCGGGTCCGCTCGCCGACGTCCCGAGCTGTTGTGGCGGGCGCGCAAGGACGAGCTCTCGAGCCTCGCGCGACTCCAGGTCGGGGTCGCCACGGCCGCTGCAGGCCTGCTCCGCGCGGGCGGCCGTCTCGTCTACAGCGTCTGCACGTTCCCGCGCGCCGAGACCGACGCCGCGTGCGATGCGATCCTGCGGCGCGTACCCGAGCTCGAGCCCGTCGAGATCGCCGGCCCGGACGGGCCGGCCGACCGCGTGCGCCTGTGGCCCCACCGGCATGGGTGCGACGCCATGTTCGTCGCCGCCTTCCGCAGGCGTGAAACGGCCCCCGGCTAGAATCGCGGCCGTGGCCAAGCTCGGTGCCTCGATCCTGAGCGCGGATCTCGCACGTCTGGCCGACGAGGTAAAGCTCGTGGGCGACCATGCCGACTTCATCCATATCGACGTCATGGATGGTCATTTCGTCCCGCCACTCACGATCGGACCGATAGTGATCGCCGCGCTCCGCCCCCATACGGACAGCCCCCTCCACGCGCACCTGCAGGTGGAGGCGCCCGAGGCCCTGCTCGACGAGCTGGGGCAGGCGGGCGCCGACGCGGTCGCGTTCCACGTGGAGGCGGTGCCCGATCCCGTCCCCGTCCTGCGGAAGGCTCGCGGGACCGGGATGCGCGTCGGGATCTCGCTCGCCCCCGCGACGCCCGTGGAGGCGATCCTCGCGTACCTCGAGGACGTCGACGACGTCGTGGTGCTCGCGGTCGAACCCGGGTGGGCCGGCCAGCCGTTCCAACTCGAGACCCTTCCCAAGATCGAGGCGCTCAGGTCCGAGATCGATCGGCGAGAGCTGGACGTCGAGCTGCACGTCGACGGCGGCGTGAACCACGAGACGGCCGCCCGGTGCCTGCGAGCCGGCGCGGACGTGCTGGTGGCAGCGACGGGGATCTTCGGATCGGACGACCCGCGCCGTGCCGCGTGCGAACTCAGGGCCTTGGTGGGGGAGGCGACCTGATGCCCGAGTCCATCCTGGTCGTCGACGACGATCCCGACATCGCGCGATTCGTCGAGGTCAACCTGCGGAGCGCCGGCTACGACGTGTCCGTCGCCTCGGACGGTGAGGAGGCCATCGAGAAGGCCGGGAGCCTCCGGCCGGACCTGGTCCTGCTCGACGTGATGATGCCGAGGATCGATGGTTTCGAGGTGGCGCACCGGCTTCGCCGGAACTCCCAGACGTCGAACACGTCGATCATCATGCTCACCGCGAAGGCGCTGGCGACCGACAAGGTGCTGGGCCTCACCGCGGGAGCGGACGACTACATCATCAAGCCGTTCGACCCGATCGAGCTCCTCGCGCGGGTCAAGGGGACGCTCCGACGAGCCAAGGAGATGCGGAACCTGTCGCCACTGACGGGTCTCCCGGGCAACATCCGGATCCAGGAGGAGATCGAGCGGATGGTGCGCGAGGAGCTCTCGTTCGCCGTCCTGTACGCGGACCTGGACAACTTCAAGGCGTACAACGATCAGGAGGGATTCGTCCAGGGCGACCGGCTGATCCAAGCGACCGCGCGGATCCTCCAGGACGCTGTGATGGAGTTCGCGGGGGCGGATGGGTTCGTCGGCCATGTGGGCGGCGACGACTTCGTGGCCGTCGTGCCCCCGGATGTGGCGGAGGACGTCGCCAAGCAGGTCGTCGCAAGCTTCGACGGGCAGATCCAGGGGTTCTACGCTCGCGAGGACGTGGAACGCGGGTACGTCGAGGTCGAGGATCGCAAGGGTGTGATGCAACGGCTGCCGCTCGCGGGCATCTCGATCGGCATCGCCACCACGAGGGTCCGCTCGTTCGCTCACTACGGCGAGGCGGTCTCCGTGGCGACCGAGATGAAGCAGTACGCCAAGCGCGAGGCGAACTCCTCCTACGCGATCGACCGCCGCAAGATCGACTGACGCCGCTGGGGCTGCGGCCCCGGACGTCGCGGCCGGTGACCGCACGCGCCCGTCGATCTATACTGGGGCCGAGTAGAGCCTGTCTTCGGGGCGGGGTGCAAATCCCCACCGGCGGTGAGAGTCCGCGACCCTCCGAGAGCCACTCGGGGGTGGACCCGGTGAGATTCCGGGACCGACCGTGAAAGTCGGGATGGGAGAGGACGGGCGGTGCGGCAGCGTTCGGCTGCCGGTCCTGCCCTTTCCCCGTCGTCACCGCCTCGAGATCGGAGCGACGTGTCCGACGAGGCGTATATCGAGCGGGCGATCGAGCTCGCGGAACGGGGCAGGGGCCTGGTGTCCCCGAACCCGATGGTTGGCGCCGTCGTCGTCGCCGAGGGGAGCATCGTCGGCGAGGGGTTCCACGAGGGCCCCGGCCTGCCGCATGCCGAGGTCGTGGCGCTCAACCAGGCCGGGGACCTCGCGCGCGACGCGACCCTGTACACGTCGCTCGAGCCCTGCAACCACTACGGCCGCACGCCGCCGTGCACGGAGGCGATCGTCCGGGCCGGGGTCGCACGGGTCGTGTCGGCTACCACGGACCCGAACCCCGTGGTCGACGGCCGGGGTCTCCGGATGCTCCGCGACCGCGGGGTCGAGGTGCGCAACGGGGTCCTGGCCGAGGTCGCCCAACGGCTGAACGAGGCCTTCGCCAAACACGTGCGAACGGGGATGCCGTTCGTCGTCTGGAAGGCGGCGTCCTCGCTCGACGGCAAGGTCGCGGCTCGCGACGGCTCGTCCCGCTGGATCACGGGTGAGGCCGCCCGCGCCGACGTTCACCGGCTCCGCGCGTGGTCGGACGCGATCGTGGTCGGCGCCGGAACCGCGCTCGCAGACGATCCGGAGCTCACCGTTCGGGCTCCCGGGTACCGCGGGAGGCCGCCGATCCGCGTCCTGGTTGACGCACGCGGCCGGGTCGGGTCGTCGGGGGACCTGTTCGACCGCCAGGCCCCCACGCTCGTCGCGACGACCGAGCTCGCGCCCCTCGAGGTCCGGGAGGGGTGGCGTGCGGCCGGCGCTGAGGTCCTCGTGCTCGAGACCGACGGCGAGGGGGTGGCGCTCGGGCCGTTGTTCGCCGACCTCGGCAAACGCGACGTGCAGGGTGTGCTCCTGGAGGGCGGTCCCACGCTCGCGTGGTCGGCCGTCGAGGATCGGCTCGTCGACACGATCGTCCTGTACCTGGCGCCGAAGCTGATCGGGGGCGAAACCGCCGCGACCGTGCTGGAAGGACGCGGGTTCGCGCCGATCCGGCAGGCGCTGCCGATGCGCATCCGCTCCGTCGAGCGCATCGGCGACGACCTGAGGGTGGAGGCGGATGTTCACCGGGATCGTTGAGGAACGGGGCTCCGTGCGCGACATCGCGCCCGCGCGGATGTCCATCGAGTGCCGAACGGTGACGTCCGACGCGGCCGAGGGAGCGTCCATCTCGGTGAACGGGGCGTGTCTCACGGTCGTCGAGTGCTCCGACCGACATCTGGCGTTCGATGTGTCCGAGGAGACGCGTCGCCGCACCAGCTTCTCCCGGCTGCGCGAGGGCGATCCGGTGAATCTCGAACGACCGCTGACGCTTTCGAGCAGGCTCGGAGGCCACCTCGTGCAGGGCCACGTCGACGGTGTCGGCGAGGTGGAGTCGATCGAACGCTCGGAGGACGGCGGCGCGTGGATCACCCTTCGAGCGCCCGGGTCGATCGGCCGGTACCTGGTGGACAAGGGCTCGATCTGCGTGGACGGCGTGAGCCTCACGATCGCCGCCCGGGGCGAGGAGACCTTCGGTGTGGCGTTGATCCCGCACACGCTCGAGGTGACGACGCTCGGATCGGCCGGGGTGGGTGATCCCGTGAACCTGGAGGTCGATGTGATCGCGAAGTACGTGGAAGCGCTCCTGGAGGGACGGTCATGAAGGAAGGCAGGGAACCGGTGTTCGCGACGATCGACGAGGCGGTCGCCGACATCCGAGCGGGGAAGATCGTGATCGTCGTGGACGACGCCGACCGTGAGAACGAGGGCGACTTCATCATGGCCGCGGAGAAGGCCACGCCCGAGACCCTGAACTTCATGGTCACGCACGGTCGTGGGATCGTCTGCATGCCGATGACGCAGCAGCGGCTCGACGAGCTGCGGATCCCGCTCATGGTCTCGAAGAACAACGAGAGCCACGGCACGGCGTTCGCGGTCTCGATCGATGTGCAGGGCCGGACGACGACCGGGACGAGCGCGTTCGACCGCGCCGCGACGGTTCGGGCGGTGGCCGATCCGGATCTGCGCCCCGAGGACATCCGGATGCCGGGCCACGTCTTCCCGTTGATGGCGCAGCAGGGCGGGGTCCTCAAACGCGCCGGGCACACCGAGGCCACCGTGGATCTCGCACGGCTCGCCGGCCTGTACCCGGCCGGTGTGCTCTGCGAGGTGCTCCACCCGGACGGCTCGATGGCTCGCCTGCCGGAGCTCATGCGCGTGGCCGAGGAGCACGAGCTCAAGGTGATCTTGATCGCCGACCTGATCGAGCACCGCCGGCACCTCGAGCATCTGGTGCGGCGGACGGCCGGAGCCCAGATCCCCACCGAGCACGGCGAGTTCACCGCGCACACCTACGAGAGCTCCGTCGACGGGATGGTGCACGTCGCCCTCGTGCTGGGCGAGGTGGGCGACGGCGAGCAGATCCTGGTCAGGGTGCACTCCGAATGCCTGACCGGCGATGTCTTCGGCTCGATGCGGTGCGACTGCGGCGATCAGTTGCACGGGGCGCTCGCGCAGGTCGGCAAGGAGGGGCGCGGCGTGATCTTGTACATCCGTGGTCACGAAGGGCGGGCGATCGGCCTCACGCACAAGCTGCGGGCCTACCGTCTGCAGGAGCAGGGCCGGGATACGGTCGAGGCGAACGTCGAGCTCGGGTTCGCGGCGGACCCGCGCGAGTACGGGATCGGGGCGCAGATCCTCGTCGACCTCGGCGTGCGTTCGATGCGGCTGCTCACCAACAATCCCGCGAAACGAGCCGGTCTCGAAGGGTATGGGCTGTCCATCATCGAGCGCGTGCCGCTCGAGACGCGACCGACGGAGGAGAACATCGGCTACCTGCGCACCAAACGGGAGAAGCTCGGACACCTGCTCGAGAACCTCGAACCGGAGGCCGCTCCATCGAGTGAGCTCGAACCCGAGGATGCACCGTGAGCGAGATCCGGGGCGACCTCCACGCGCGCGGCCGCCGCCTCGCGATCGCGGCCGCGAGGTTCAACGAGCTCGTGACGAGGAAGCTGCTCGAGGGGGCCTTGTCCGCGCTGGCCACGCACGGGGTGGCGGTCGAGGACGTCGACGTGGTGTGGGTGCCGGGGGCGTTCGAGCTGCCGCTCGTGGCTCGGCGGCTCGCGGGGTCGAGGACCTACGACGCCGTGATCTGCCTCGGGTGCGTGATCCGCGGTGAGACCGTGCACTTCGAGCACGTCGCCGGCCAGGCGGCCGCAGGGATCCGTGAGGCGGGCCAGACCACCGGCGTCCCGGTGACGTTCGGCGTCCTCACGACCGAGACGCTCGAGCAAGCGTTGGACCGGGCCGGCGGCAAGCACGGCAACAAGGGATGGGACGCGGCGACGGCGGCGATCGAGATGTCGTCCCTGCTCGAACAGCTCCCCAAGGAGGCGGAACCGTGATCGTCGACAAGCCCTGGGGCAAGGTCGTGACCTACGCGCTGAACCAGCCGAGCTCGGTCCGCGTGATCACCGTCGAACCCGGTCAGGAGACGAGCGTCCACTACCACCAGATGCGTGACGAGATGTGGGTCGTGCTGGACCCGGGGTTGAGCGTGCAGATCGGCAACCGTCAGGTGGAGGCGTCGTCGGGCGAGGAGTTCATGGTGAGCGCCGAGACCACGCACCGGATCGCGAACCCCGGAACCACCCGCGGCCGGGTCCTCGAGATCGCGTACGGCTACACGACCGAGGACGACACGCTGCGGCTGCAGGACGACTACGGCAGGCCGCTCGAACCCGACTGGTGAGCTCCTCCGAACGCCGTTGTACCCACCCGCCACCCCCGTTGAGCGCTCGTCGCGCACCGTGCTACGCTCCGCGCGCTCCAGGCACAGGAGGGCACGTTGGCAGAGCAGGGCAATGTGAAGTGGTTCAGCAACGAGAAGGGTTTCGGGTTCATCTCGCGCGAGGGGGAAGACGACGTGTTCGTCCACTTCTCGGCGATCGAGGGCGACGGATACAAGTCCCTCACGGAGGGCCAGGCGGTGGAGTTCGACGTCGTCGACGGCCCGAAGGGCAAGCAGGCGGCCAACGTGCGGGCCGTCTGACCGATCTCGCGGGCGCGTGGCTCCGGTCATCGACAGCCTCCCCGAACGGCACCTATACTCTGCGGGTTCTGTTCACCGTGTTCGGGCGGCACCGGCGGACGGCCGGTGCCTTTGTCTCGGTAGGAGGTGATGCGGGGTCTCGGCTGATCCGCGCATAAACGACCGCATCCGTTCGGCGCAAGTGCGCCTGGTGGGTGCCGACGGGTCGCAGATCGGGATCGTCTCGACCCAGGACGCGCTCCGTCAGGCTCAGGATCTGGATCTCGATCTCGTGGAGGTGGCGCCGCAGGCGAACCCCCCCGTGGCCAGGATCATGGACTACGGGAAGTTCAAGTACGAGCGCGACATCCGCCAGAAGGAAGCCCGCAAGAAGCAGGCGAGGATCGAGGTCAAGGAGATCAAGTTCCGCCCGAAGATCGACCCGCACGACTACGCCACCAAGAAGGGGCACGTCGAGCGGTTCCTTCGGACCGGCGCGCGGGTCAAGGTGACCATCATGTTCCGCGGGCGCGAGATGGCCCGGACCGAGCTCGGTCGCAAGATCTTGGACCGGCTGGTGGCCGACCTCGCGGATTCGGCGGTCGTCGAATCGCTGCCCAAGCAGGACGGGCGCAACATGGTGATGGTCCTCGCGCCGACGAAGAAGCACCCCGAGCCGAAGGGCGCAGAGCCCAAGCAGGAAGAACGGCCGGCCGCTCCGCGGGCCGCGGCCGAACCAACACCCGAGCCCGAGCGACAGGCGTCGAGCGAGGTGGCCGCCGCCCCGGCCGAGCAGCCACAGGAAACGTGAGCGAAGGAAGTCGAGAAGAGCGATGCCGAAACAGAAGACGCACCGAGCGACGGCCAAGCGGTTCCGCATCACGCGCACCGGCAAGGTCCTCCATCGCAAGGCTACGGGCAACCACTTCCTGAGGAAGAAGAGTGGGAGCCGCCGCCGGCGCGTGGAGGGCATGGCCGAGGTCACGGCCGAGCGCACCAACATCCGCCGACTCCTCGGGAAGTAGGGAACCATGGCACGGGTCAAGCGATCGGTCCACGCGAAGAAGAAGCGCCGCGAGGTCCTCCGAAAGGCGAAGGGGTACTTCGGGTCGCGCTCGAAGCGGTACCGCGTGGCCAAGGAGCAGCTGCTCCATTCGGGCCAGTACGCGTACCGCGACCGGCGTGACCGCAAGGCACAGTTCCGCCGTCTGTGGATCGCGCGGATCGGCGCGGGCGCGCGACAGCACGGCCTGTCGTACTCGAGGTTCGTCCACGGGTTGGGCAAGGCCGGGATCGAGGTGGACCGCAAGATCCTGGCCGACATGGCCGTGCACGACCCTGCCGCGTTCGGTCAGCTCGTCGAGGCCGCCAAGGACGCGCTCGCGCCGTAGGCTCGGCGGTTGGGGGAGGGCGCGTGATCACCTCCATCCGGAACCCGAAGGTCGCGGCGGCGCTCAGGCTCCACAAACGAGCCTTCCGAGAGCGTGAGCGTGCGTTCCTGGTCGAGGGCGTCCAGGCCTTGGACGAGGCCCTCTCGATGTCCCGAGGCAGCCTTTCGACGTTGTTCCACACGGTCCCATCGCACGACCTGGTCGAGCGCGCGCGCGAGGCGGGGATCGCGATGGTCCACGTGAGCGACGAGGTGATGGCCCGTCTCACCGGCACCGTGACACCGCAGGGGTTCGTGGGGGTCGCCTCGTTCGTCGACGTCTCGCTCGAGGTCGTTCCGCAGAGCCCGGCCTGCGTGGCGCTCCTGCACGAGGTTCGCGATCCGGGGAACGCGGGGACGGTGCTCCGGTCGGCGGACGCCGTCGGGGCGAACGCGGTCGTGTTCTCGCCGTCTTCGGTGGACGTGTACAACGCCAAGACCGTCCGGGCGTCGGCCGGCTCGTTGTTCCATCTGCCGGTCGTGCGTGGCCGCCGGACGGAGGAGGCGATCGAGGTCCTCCGGTCCCGCGGGATGCGCATCCTCGCCATGGATGCCGACGGCGACGCGGATCTGTACGAACAGGATCTGTCCGACCCCGTCACGTTCGTGTTCGGCAACGAAGCATGGGGACTCCCGAAGGAGGTCGCGTCGCTCGCCGACGCCACCGTGCGCGTCCCGATCCGCGGCCGCGCCGAATCGCTGAATCTCGCCGCCGCGGCAACGGTGTGCCTGTTCGAGTGGGAGCGCCAGCGTCGCGAGGGCCGGCGCGCGGTGCTCGAGACGATCATCGCGGCGGCGGCCCACGACTTCCGCTCGCCGCTGACCGCGATGAAGGGGATCGGCCACGCGTTGGCGACGCGGTGGGAGCAGATGACGCCGCAGGACCGCGACATGATGTTGCGGGGGATCCAGTTCGACACCGATCGCCTGAACGCGATCCTGCGACAGCTGGTGGACGCGGCTCGGGTCGCGGCGGGCGCGCTCGATCTGTTCCCCCAGCGGACCTCCATCGGGCACGTCGTGGACGAGATCGCGACGTCCCTCGCCCGCGATCCCGACCATGTCCGTGTCGAATGGACGAGCGACGAGCTCGTGGCCTTCGTCGACCCCGAACGGCTCCGCCTGGTGCTCGAGGCCTTCGTCGAGTCCCTCGTGTGGTGGGCGGGAGACGGACCGGTCCGCGTCGACGCGCGGCTGCTGGATGGTCGTCTCCACGTCGTGGCGCACCGCGCCGACACCGACCTCTCGCAGGAAGACGCCGAGCGTCTGTTCCGCCCACCGGCGCCGGGGACGGGCTCGGGGGGCAAGATCGGACTGTTCGTGGCGCAGGGCGTAGCCGAGGCGCAGGGCGGGAGCGTCTCGGCCCGCGTCACCGACGGTGCACTCGGCTTCGAGCTCGACCTCCCGGTCCCCGCCGACCCGAACGCCTGACGACGCCGGCTCGAAAAAGGCGCTTGCTAGACTCGCCGCACCATGGACCCGAACGAGGCCGCGCGCACACTCGAGCAGGAGCTCGAGCGCGGTCGCGAGCTGATCGCGGCGGCCGGGTCGCTCGAGGCGCTCGACGAGGCGAAGATCGCGCTCCTGGGTCGCAAGGCCCCGATCTCGGCCGTACAGAGCTCGATCGGGTCGCTGCCGGGCGACGCCCGGCGCGAGCTCGGCCGGCGGACGAACGAGGCGTTCGCCGAGCTCCGGTCGGCGCTCGAGGCGCGCAGGGCCGAGCTCGAGGAGGGCGCGGAGGACGAGCTGCTCCGTGCGGACGCCGTCGATGTCACGTTGCCGGGGCGACGCCCTCGGCCGGGGTCCCTGCACCCTCTCACCCTCGTCCAGGAGCGGATGGTCGAGATCTTCACGCGGATGGGTTACCGCGTGGCCGAAGGGCCCGAGATCGAGGACGAGTGGCACAACTTCGAGGCGCTCAACATCCCGCCCGATCACCCCGCGCGAACGATGAAGGATTCGCTGTACGTGGACGTGCCCGGCCTCCTGCTTCGAACCGAGACCAGCGCCGTACAGATCAGGACGATGGAGTCGCAGGATCCTCCGGTCTACGTGGTCGTCCCCGGGCGCGTCTACCGGCGCGAGGCCGTCGATGCCACTCACCTGTCCGTGTTCCACCAGCTCGAATGTCTGGCCGTGGACGAAGGTCTTTCCCTGGCGGACCTGAAGGGGACCCTCGAGGCCTTCGCCCACGAGATGTTCGGCCCGCAGATCCAGGCCCGGATCACGCCCGACTACTTCCCGTTCGTCGAGCCCGGCGCGCAGATGGCGGTGTCGTGTTTCGTCTGCAACGGCGTGGGATGCCGCGTTTGCGGGAACGGCTGGCTCGAGCAGGGCGGCGCCGGCATGGTGCACCCGACCGTGCTGGAGAACTGTGGCTACGACGCCGAGCGATACACGGGGTTCGCGTTCGGACTCGGCATCGAGCGCGTCGCGATGGTGCGCTACGGCGTGAACGACATGCGGCTGCTCGTCGAGGGCGACGTGCGGTTCCTGGAGCAGTTCGAGGGGGTCGCGTGAAGGTCGTGGTGTCCTGGCTCCGGGAGCTGTGCCCGACGGAGCTTCCGGCGGCGGAGCTCGCGGAGCTCCTCGGTAGCAGGGGGGCGGAGGTCGAGTCGATCGAGTATCCGTGGGAGCGCGTCTCGGGTGTCGTCGTCGCTCGGGTGATCGAGGTGCGGGACCATCCGAACAGCGACAAGCTCTGTATCGCGCGCGTCCAGACCGGCTCCGGTGAGCTCGAGGTGGTCGTCGGGGTTCGGAACATGGTGCCAGGAGACCTCGTCCCGCTCGCTCCGCCGGGAGCGACCGTGCTCACGCTCCCCGAACCTCTCGCGGCTCGGGAGATCCGCGGTGTCGTCTCCCACGGGATGCTGTGCGCCCCCGACGAGCTCGGCATCTCTCCCTCGCACGACGGCATCCTCGTGCTGCCCGGGAGCCTGGAGCCTGGGATGGACGTGGCCGAAGCGTTCGATCTCAAGGACGCCGTCCTCGACGTGGAGGTGACGCCGAACCGCCCAGACTTCCTCTCGGTGCTCGGGATCGCGCGCGAGGTGGCGGCCGCGACGGGGACGCCGCTCGTCCTCCCCGTCTCCAGCGTCGACGAGGACGCGGAGGAGGCTCGGAGCGTCGCCACGCTCGAGGTCCTGGACCTCGAGCGCTGCCCGCGGTACCTCGCGCGGATCATCCGCGACGTTGAGCATGCCCCGTCCCCGATCGCCATCCAGGCGCGTCTGTTCGCCGCGGGCATGCGACCGATCTCGGCCGTCGTTGACGCGACGAACTACGCGATGCTCGAGATCGGGCAACCGCTGCATCCGTTCGACCTCGCGTTGCTGAAAGGACCCGGCATCGTCGTCCGCCGCGCCGAGCCGGGGGAGCAGCTGGTGACCCTCGACGGCGTGGAGCGGACGTTCACCGACGACGACCTCCTGATCTGCGACGCGGAGCGGCCGGTCGCCGTCGCGGGCGTGATGGGCGGTGAGCTCGCCGAGGTATCCGAGCAGACGAACGACGTCCTACTGGAGAGCGCGTCGTTCGAACGCGGAGGCGTCCAACGGACCCGGCGGCGGATCGGCCTGTCCACCGAGGCCTCGATGCGCTTCGAGCGAGGCGTCGATCCCGAAGCGGCGCCGATCGGCGCGGACCGGGCGAGCCGGTTGATGGTCGAGTGGTGCGGGGCGCGCACGCTCCGGGGCATCATCCAGGTCGGAGGCCCGCCGCCACGGCGTCGCATCCAACTGCGGGCGACGCGCGCGTCGGCACTGATCGGTTACCCCGTGTCTACCCGAGACGCGGTCGACGTGTTCGATCGACTCGGGATCGTGAGCGAGACCGTCGACGACGACACCATCCTGGTGGAGGTGCCCGGCTACCGGGTGGACCTCGAGCGCGAGGTGGACCTGATCGAGGAGGTCGTTCGGATCCAGGGGTACGAGCACGTGGGATCGTCCCTCCCGGCCATCAAGCAGCCCGGAGGCCTGCCCGCCCCGTACGCCTTCCGCCAGCGCGTTCGCGAAGCGCTTCGACGCGCCGGGTTGCGCGAGGTTCGCCTGATCCCGTTCGTCTCCGATGAGGACCTCGAGATGGTTCGGGACGACGACGCGGTGCGAGTCACGAACCCCCTTCAGGCGGACGAGGGTTGGCTCCGAACGCGACTGCTCCCGGGCCTGTTGGCGACCGCGAGACGCAACGTCCGTCGGCACGTCCGATCGGTCGCCGTCTTCGAGGTGGACACCGTGTTCCGGATGGTGGACGGGCAGCCCGTCGAGCGTCCGAAGGCTGCGTTCGCGATGACGGGGAACGCCGACCCAGGATGGGCGAGCGGCGACCGGCCGTTCGACGTGTTCGACGCGAAGGGGGTCGTCGAAGCGCTGATGGCCGAGCTCGGCATCGGATGGTCGCTCGGCGCTCCGGCCGGCCGGCCCTTCCATCCCGGCCGGTCGGCCGTCGTGGAAGCGAACGGCGAGCGAGTCGGTGTGCTCGGCGAGATCCACCCGGCGGTCGCCGAACGGTTCGATATCCCGGGGCGTGTGGGCGTGGCGGAGCTGGAGGTCGAGGTCCTCATGCGCCTGGCGAGGCCCTTCGTGCGGGTCGAGGACGTGCCAAGGTTCCCACCGGTCCGGCGCGACCTCGCGTTCACGGTGGAGGCCTCGACGCCAGCAGAACGGGTCCGATCCGCGCTCGCCGAGGCGGCCGGGGATCTCGTCAGCTCGGTGCTCCTGTTCGACGTCTTCGAAGGACCTCCGCTCCCGGAGGGCACGCGCAGCCTCGCCTTCTCGATCGATTTCCGCGCCGGGGACCGTACCCTCACCGACGAGGAGGCCGACGGGGCAGTGGCCGCCATCGTCGAGCGGCTGTCACGCGACTTCGGCGCCCAGCTCCGCTCAGGTTGACCCAGGCCCGTTCCGCGGCGCACGAACCTCGCGAGCGGCGGGTCGGACGCCCGGGCTAGACTCGGACGATGGATCGGGACCTCCTGTCGATCGACGATCTCACGCCGAGGGAGCTCGGATACCTGCTCGAGCTGTCGGCCAAGGTCAAGGCCCAGCCGGGGGACTACGCGGATCGCCTCCTGGGACGTTCGGTCGCCCTGATCTTCGAGAAGCCCTCGACGCGGACGCGGGTCTCGTTCGAGATCGCGGTCGCGTCCGCGGGTGGCCATCCCGTGGCGCTGTCCTCGGCGGAGTTGCAGCTGGGGCGCGGAGAGACCATCGAGGACACGGGCCGCGTCTTGTCGAGGTACGTCCAGGCGATCGTGCTCCGGACGTTCGAGCAGGAGCGTCTCGAGGTCCTCGCGTCGGCGGCCTCGGTCCCGGTGGTGAACGCCCTGTCCGACTTCGAGCACCCGTGCCAGTGCCTCGCGGACCTACTCACCGTTCGGGAGGTGAAGGGCGAGCTCGCCGGCAGGACGATCACGTACCTCGGCGACGGCAACAACGTGACCCATTCGTTGCTGCTCGGCGGCGCCAAGTCCGGGATGCACGTCCGCGCCGGGACGCCCCCCGGGTTCGAGCCGATCCCGCAGGTGGTGCAGCGGGCGTCGGACATCGCTCTCGAGACCGGCGGCAGCGTCACGATCACGCACGATCCGATCGAAGCCTCGCGCGACGCGGACGTCCTGTACACGGACGTGTGGGCGAGCATGGGCCAGGAGGCCGAGGCCGACGAGCGCGCCCTCGTCTTCCCCGCGTACGCGCTCGATGCGGAGAAGGTGGCCGTGGCGAAGCCGGACGTCACCGTGATGCACTGCCTGCCCGCGCACCGCGGGCAGGAGATCGCCGACGAGGTCATCGACGGGCCGCACTCGGTCGTGTGGGACCAGGCCGAGAACCGGATGCACACGCAGAAGGCGCTCATGCTCTGGCTCCTCGGTCTCGTCTGAGGCCGATCCGGAGGGATCCGTGGCACGTCTGAACGACACCGTCGAGGCGGCGCTGATCGAATACGCCGACCTGCTGTCGATCCTGACCGACGACCCGTACAAGCCGCGCTCGTACGAGAAGGCCGCCCGCGCGGTGGGAGGGTACGCGGGCGATCTCGGCACGATGGACCTGAAGGAGGTCCTGAAGATCCCGAGCGTGGGCAAGTCGATCGGCGAGAAGATCGACGAGTTCGTGCGGACGGGGTCGTTCGAGGCGCTCGAGGAGCTCCGTGCCCAGATCCCGCCCGGCGTGCGCGAGATGATCGCGATCCCCGGCCTCGGGCCGAAGAAGGCGATCGTCCTGTACCGGGAGCTCGGGATCGCCGACGTCGAGCAGCTCGGTCAGGCCGTGGAGCAGGGCAGGCTCGCCGAGCTGAAGGGGTTCGGGGCCAAGACCGAGGAGAACATCCGGCGCGGGATCGAGCGCATGAACCAGTCGACCGGGCGCGTGCTCGTGTCCGTGGCCATGGATCTGGCCGACTACTTCCTCGAGCGGCTCGGCGGTCGCAAGGACGTGCGCAGGATGGAGTACGCGGGGTCACTGCGGCGGATGGCCGAGACGATCGGCGATCTCGACCTCCTGGTCGCGAGCGACGACCCGATCGGCGTGATCGACGCGTTCACGTCGGTCGGGATGACGGACCGCGTGCTCGCGAAGGGCGACACGAAGTCCTCGATCCTCACGCGCAAGGGGCTCCAGGTCGACCTTCGCGTGGTACCGCTCGAGGCCTGGGGCGCGGCGATGATCTACTTCACGGGTTCCAAGCCCCACAACATCCGGATCCGCGAGATGGCCGTGCGCAAGGGGCTCAAGCTCAACGAGTACGGGTTGTACCGCGCCAAGTCGGGCAAGCTCATCGTGGCGGAGACCGAGGAGGAGGTCTACGAGAAGCTCTCGCTCCCGTGGATCCCGCCCACGCTCCGCGAGGACCGCGGCGAGGTCGAGGCGGCGCTCGAGGGCACCCTGCCCGACGTGCTCACGCGCAAGCAGCTCCGCGGCGACCTGCACACACACACCGATCTCACGGACGGGCTGGCCTCGCTCGAACAGATGCTCGCGACGGCCTCCGAGCTCGGGTACGCGTACTACGCGGTCACCGACCACGCGCCGAACCTGTTCATGCAGCGGATGACCGACGAGAAGATGCTCGCGCAACGCGAGCAGCTCCGGAAGCTGCAGTCCTCCTACCCCAAGATGACGCTGCTGCACGGCACCGAGCTCAACATCGACGCCGAGGGCAACGTGGACTGGGACGCCGGGTTCCTCGAGGGCTTCGACGTGTGCGTCGCGTCCGTGCACTCGCTCTTCAACCAGTCGAAGGACGAGATGACGCGCCGGATCGTCCGAGCGATGGAGAACCCGCACGTCCACGTGATCGGTCACCCGACCGGGCGGATCATCAACAAGCGCCAGCCGGTAGACGTCGATCTCGAGGAGGTGTTCAAGGCGGCGGCGAGGACGGGAACCGCGCTCGAGGTGAACGGGTACCCGGACCGGCTCGACCTGCGGGACGAGCACATCCTGTGGGCGCGCCGCCACGGCGTGAGGTTCGCGGTCGACACCGACTCCCACGCGACCACGCATCTCGAGCACATGCGGTACGGCGTCGGGAACGCGCAGCGAGGCTGGCTCACCCAGGACGACGTGATCAACGCGTGGCCGCTGTCCAAGCTCCGGACGTTCCTGCGGAAGGGGGGTTGAGGTCGGGAGCGGGACTCGGACGCCGGCTGCCGAGGTCCTTCTTCGCCAGGCCGGCCACCGTCGTCGCCCCCGAACTGCTCGGTCGGGTCCTGGTGCGGATCCTGCCGAACGGGACGCGGCTCGCCGCCAGGCTCGTCGAGGTCGAGGCCTACGAGCAGGGAGACCCCGCGAGCCACTCGTACCGGGGGCGTCCGACGCCGAGGACCGAGGTGATGTTCGGCCCGCCGGGCCGGCTGTACGTCTACTTCACCTACGGCCGGCATTTCTGTTCGAACGTGGTGACGGGACCAGACGGTCACGGGAGCGCGGTCCTGCTCCGCGCGGCCGAGCCGCTCGAGGGGCTCGAGGTCATGGCATCCCACCGAGGGACGGACCGTCCACGGCTCCTCTGCTCGGGTCCCGCGCGGCTGACGCAGGCGTTCGCGATCGCACGAGCCGACAACGGCACCGACCTCGTGCGGAACGACTCGCTGTTCCTGCTCTCGGGAGAGCCGCTTCTCGGCCACGCGATCGCGCGGAGCACGCGCGTGGGGGTGAGCGTCGGCATCGAGCGCCGCTGGCGCTACTTCGAGCGGCGGAGCGCCTTCGTGTCGCCGGGGCGGCCGTCGGTGCCGGTCGCGACGGGAGCCGAGGCCGGTACCGAGGCTACGGGTTCACGAGGATCGTGACCGTCGAGCCCCGATCCCTCTCCGCCCCTGGAACCGGCGACTGGGACCAGACCACACCCGGCCGGTCGTCGCACGCTTGATCGTCCGGGACGCACTCCTCGGCGAACGACACGAAGGCATCGAACCCGGCCTGGGCGAGCGCTTCCTCGGCGGCGCCCCGCTGCATGCCGACCACGTTCGGAACCGTGGCGAGCTCGGGTGGAGGATCGCCCTTGGCGACGGTGATCGTCACGGTCCCGGTCTGGATCAGACGCGAGCCGCCCCCCGGATCCTGCGCGATCACGGTGCCCGAAGGCTGGTTGGAGGGCGCGAGGACCGTCGCGATCATGAAGCCCGCCGAGTGCAGCGCCGAGATCGCCGCCTGTCGCCCCAGCCCGATGATCGATGGCACCACGAGCAGCTGGTACGAGGACGGCTCGGTGCACACCTCGTACGTGGGTTCGGAGCCCGCGGGGTACTGGAGCACGTCGATGTCCTGGGGCGGCGTGTACGGGTTCGCGAGGCATCCTCGGGTGACGTCGACGCGGAGGGTCACGGAGTCGACGTTCGGCGCCACGCCGAACTCCTTCGCGGGCATCGCCTCGGTCGCCGCGAGCATGAAGGCCCTCCAGATGGACGCCGGCCACGTCCCCCCGTACACGGTGGAGATCCGAACGTTGCCGCAGCACATCGGGACCTGCCCCTGCGGGAACCCGACCCACACGGCGGTCGCCATCTGCGGGACGGCGCCGACGAACCACGCGTCGCTCGCGTTCTGCGCCGTCCCCGTCTTGCCGAACTGTGGCCGTCCGATGTTCGCGCCGACGCCGGTGCCCGACTGCACGACACCTTTCAGGATGTCCACCGCCTCGGCGGCGATGGCGGGCTCGACCACCTGGTCCGCGCGCGGGGGCGCCTGGTAGATCACCTCTCCGTCGGATGCGGTAACCGAGATCACCGGGCTGGGCTGCACGTGGCGTCCGAGGTTCGCGAGCGTGCCGAACGCCGACGCCATCTCCAGGGTGCTCACCTCGTTGACGCCAAGGACGGCCGAGGGCACCGCCGCGAGCGGCCCGTTCGGCTCGGTCGTGCGCGGGCAGCACCGGATCCCCATCCGGACGGCCGCCTCGACCGTCGCGGCCGCGCCCGCGTAGGGGTCGCCGGATCCGATCACCGAGAGCAGGTTGGCGTACGCGATGTTGACCGAGTTCACGGTGGCGCTCTCGAGCGAGATCGTGCCGTACCCGCTGCCCTCGGCGTTGTGCGGATCCCAGTAGGTCCCCTCCTGGAGCAGGATGTGCGCCGAGGAACCGTTCAGGGGCTGCGACCGGGTGATCCCGTGCTCGAGCGCCGCGACGAGCGCGAACGGCTTGAACGCGGATCCGGCCTGCCGTCCGGTGACCCCGCCCGTCGCCAGGTTGATCCGTGCGAAGCTGTCGTCGTCGTTCCAGTAGTCGCGGCCGCCCACCATCGCCCGCACGTAGCCGGTCCTCGGGTCGATCGCGGTCATCGCCCCGTACGGGTCGCCGGGTTCGGTGAGCACGGAGGCGACGGCTCGTTCGGCGGCTCGCTGCATCCCCAGGTCGATCGTCGTCACGATCCGCAGGCCCCCCTCGAACAGCAGGTCGTAGCGGTCCTGGGGGGTCTCGCCGAAGCGCGGGTTCGACAGGAACCATTCCTTGACGTAGTCGACGAAGTACGGAGCGGGGTAGTGCATCTCGTCGTCGGGCGCGAGGCGGCGGACGATCGGCAACGCGCTCGCCTCCTCGAACTCGGCCTGGTCGATCATCCCGAGACCGAGCATCAGGCTGAGGACGTGGTTCCGGCGCCGCTCCGATCTTCCCGGATGCCTGACCGGATCGTAGTCGACCGGCGCCGCGATGAGTCCGGCGAGCAGGGCGGCCTCGGGCAGGGTGACCTCGAGCGGCTGCTTGCCGAAGTACGCCTCGGACGCGGCCTTGATCCCGTACGCGCCGTTGCCGAAGTACACCGTGTTCAGGTACCTGGTGAGGATCCGGTCCTTACTCAGACGCTGCTCGAGCTTCCACGCGAGATACGCCTCGCGGATCTTGCGCCCGATCGTCTGCTCGTCCCCGACGTAGAGCTTCTTGACGAGCTGCTGCGTGATCGTCGAGCCGCCCTCGACCACCTCGCCGGTCGTGGCGTCGACGTACGCGGCTCGCAGCAGCGCGCGCAGGTCGAGGCCGGTGTGATCGTAGAAGCGCTGGTCCTCGATCGCGATCACCGCGTCGCGGACCACCTCGGGGATCTTCGCGGAACGGACGAGCACCCGGTTCTCCCCGGCGTGCAGGGAGGTGATCAGCGCACCGTCGGCCGAGTAGATGAACGACGTCTCCGGCAGCGCGTCCGCGTTCTCACGTGCCTCCCGCAGGGAGGGGAGATCGCAGGCCGAAACCGCGAGGGCGAGCACGAACAGGCCGACCACGAGGGTCCGCGAGCAAGCGGCCATGGTTCGACCATCTTGCCACGGGTCGAACCGTCCCACCTGCCACGGGTCGAACCGTCCCACTGCTAGCCTGCGCGCCATGGGACCGGAAGACCTGCCGAGCCTGCTCGCCGGTTCCACCGAGGTCGTGCCGGCGGAGGAGCTCGATCGCAAGCTCCGGCTCGGGAGGCCGCTGCGCGTCAAGCTCGGGCTGGATCCGACCGCCCCCGTCGTGACGCTCGGCTGGGCCGTCGTGCTCCGCAAGCTCCGGCAGTTCCAGGAGGCGGGTCACGTGGCCGTGCTGATCGTCGGCGATTTCACGGCGAGGGTCGGCGATCCCTCGGGCAGGGCCGAGACCCGTCCGCGCCTCTCGAAGGACGAGGTTCAGGGGCACGCCGACCGGCTGCTGGATCAGTTCTGGAAGGTGCTCGACCCCGAGCGCACGGAGGTCAGGTACAACGCCGAGTGGCTCGAGCCGATGGACACGGAGGCGATCCTCCGGCTCACGGCCTCGACCACGGTCGCCCGGATGCTCGAACGCGACGACTTCGCAAAGCGCTACGCGCAGGGCAAGCCGATCTCGATCATGGAGTTCCTCTACCCGTTGCTCCAGGGGATGGACTCGGTCGCGGTGGAGGCGGACGTCGAGCTCGGAGGAAGGGACCAGACGTTCAACCTCCTCGTCGGGCGAGATCTGCAGCGCGAATACGGACAGGAGCCCCAGGTGGCGTTGACGACGCCGCTGCTCGTCGGAACCGACGGCGTACAGAAGATGAGCCAGTCGGTCGGCAACTACATCGGGATCACGGATCCACCGGACGAGATGTTCGGCAAGCTCGTTCGGGTACCCGACGAGCTGATCGCGACGTACCGGCTCCTCGCGCTCGACTTCTTCCGCGATCCTGCCGAGGCGGACAGGGTGGAGAAGGGTCTCGCGGAGGGCTCGCTCGACCCTTGGCAGGAGAAGCGCCGGCTCGCGCGCGAGGTCGTGGACCTGTACCACGGCGACGGTGTCGGTGAAGCGGCGGAGGCCCGGTTCGATCAGGTCCACCGAGACCATGAGCTGCCCGACGACGTTCCCGAACATGAGATCCCGGAGGACATCGTTCGCGACGGCGCCGTTTACCTACCGAAGCTCCTGTTCGCGCTCGGCCTCGCGGATTCGAACTCGAAGGCGCGCAGGCTGATCGAGCAGGGAGGGGTCAAGCTCGACGGTGAGACGGTCACCGACGTCGAGAAGGAGCTCCCGCTCGCGCAGTTGCGAGGCCGCGTCCTCCAGGTCGGTCGCCGCGGGTTCGCGCGTTTGGGGTGAAGGAGAGAGCAGGGGGCGGGCACGAGGCCCGCCCCCCCTTTGCTCTCGGTGCGCCCTCCTACGCCTCGTCCGTCAGGTTCGACCAGAGCGCGGCCTGGCCGATGAGCGCCCATTCCCGTTCGGCGTCGCCGCGGGAGAAGGGGTTGGTGGCGAGCCCCAGGTAGCGGCTGTTCGCCGTCGTGGTTCCGTGGACGATGATCGGGGCGCCTCCGACCGCGGCATTGCGATCCCTCCACAAGCCGGCGAGGAACAGGTCGTCCGTGCTGCTCAAGTACTGGCCGTCGATCGCGGCATCCCCAGGCACCGAGGAGAAGTAGGTGACGTTCGCCGGCAGGTAGAGGAAGTCCTCTGCCGCGAACCCACCGGTGAGCGGGCCCTGGATACCCTCGTTGGTCCAAACGGCGATGCCACCGTCCGCCGAATCCGATCCCTGGCTGAGCGGCGACGTCACGAGCCCCGCGCCGCTCAGGAACGAGAAGTTGTTGGCCGATTGGCTGGTTCCGATGTAACCCCCTCCTCCGGCGAAGAAGTCGCTCAGTCGAGCACGTGCGACATCGCTCTGCGGCTCGGACGGATATGCCTGTCCCGCGTTGTAGATGACGTCGAAGCCGAGCAGCGGATCCGTCGCGGCGTTCAGGAGCGAGCTCATCGTGACGATCTGGACGTCAGCGCCGAAGATCTGCTCCAGCGACCACAGCGTGTCGTTGCGGCCGCTCCCTCCGGCGAGCATCGCCACCCTGGGCGCCTCGTCCAGTTGTGTCGTCTCGGCCGGCTTGTCCGCATCGAGGACGCGTCTCGAAGAACACGCCGGAAGCGAGGCCGGCGGCCGCGAGCGATGTCCGCATCGGCGGCGCTGAACAGGATCGAGCCGGCCGGCATCGGCCCGGCGGAGTCGCTGGCGAAGGGCTCCTCGGCCACCTCGCCGTCTACGCCGGCAGCGGAGCAGGTCGAGGATCGCACGCACCTCGCTCGACGCCTCGCAGCGTGATCGCGTACCAGTCGGCCGCGCCGGCCACCACGCCGCCCGCGAGTGCCGTTCGGGGCGGAGATCGGTGTCGTGCTCGGAGCGAACCCGGGATCGTCGGGGATCTCCAGCACGTCGGCTCCCCATAGCAGACCGTGGCTCCACGCCCCGGGCGGCGCGTACAGCTGGGTGATCCGGTCCGAGACGTCCTGTCCGGCGCTGAGCGTCGTGTACGCCAAACCCCGGAGTGCCTGATCCATCCACACGACGTACGAGCCCGCCGGGAACGTCTGCCCGTTCCCGATGAACGCTTCGAGTCGCCGTCTCCACCTGGATGCCGTTGTCGAGCAACCACTGCACCATCCGGTTGGCCTCGGCGTCGCTCCGCTGCCCACCACCGTCGAACGGGATCACGAACGCCTCCGGGTAGGGGACCATCCAGTTGTGCTGGTCCTCGGTGAACCCGAGACCTCGGATGAACGGATTGTCGCAACAGTTCCCGCGCGGTGCGCCCGCCACGCCTCGGCGAAAGATCTCGACCTGGTCGTCCAGGATCTCGCTACGGTGATCGATCCAGAACTCCGCCGACGAGTAGAACCCTACGTACTGGGCCCGCTTGGATCCGAACCGGCCCTTGCAGCCTGGACCCGAGTTGCACATCTCCAACGTCGAGCTGTCGACGCCGAAGAACTCCATATAGGTCTGGGTGTAGAAGGGGCCCCAGTCGTCCCATCCCTCGGCGTAGGCGGGACCGACCGGTGGCGGCGAGTCCTTCGCATCGGCGTTCCATTGGTTGACCGGCCTGGTGATGTTCATGCCGACGTCGGCGAGAGCGTTCTCGTTCACATCCAGGCGAGGCTGGTTCCATTCCAGGAACAGGTCGTATTCGACTCCGGGGTTATGCGGCTTGGTCAAGCCGTCGATCAGTGTGGGATCCACGTAACCATGCATCGCCAGTCCGACGGGTGCGAGCCATTCCTGCTGGAACGCGACGTTGAGCTTGATCTCGGGCTGCGACTGCACGAGCAGATCCCGATTCATGTCGAAGCCGTTGGTGTTGGCGCGGGTCCCTCGGAAGCGACCATCGGGGTTCTGGCTCGGGATCAGGATCAGGATCGCGTGGTCGAGGAGATCGTCCACGACCGGATTGGCGCCGTAGGGCGTCGTGACGAGGTCGCGGACCACCTGCATCATCGCGTCGGTGCCCTCTTCCTCGTTGCCGTGGATGTTCGCCTCGATGAAGATCGGGATCTTGACCCCGTCACCCCACTGATCGAGCAACGCTTGTCCCTGTGCGGGATCGGTCAGCATGATCGAGCGGAGCTGCGTCCAGCGTTCGTAGTCGCGCTCCTGCTCGTCCGTCTCCAGCGCGTTGACGACGACGCCGTACAGATCGCGCCCGCCGGAGGACTGGCCGATCACTTGAAAGGACATCCGTTCGGGGATGTCGGCCGCTACGGCCTCGTCGAGGAACTGCTGGAGGGTGCACCCGATCGCCTCGTACGGGATCAGTGCGAGCGGTTGCTTCTGCTGGTTCGCGATGCTCGAGCCGGGTGCCGCGTTCGCACACCACGCCTCGCCGTAGGTCGGGCCGAGGCCCGCCGAGATCGGGTTGCCGTCCCACGGGGGCGCGAGCTGCGCGCCGGCGGGCGAGGACACGGCGATCGCCGCTGCCATCGCCAGGATCGCCGTGACCCATGCGAAGGTCTTCGAGCGCTTCCTGGATGCTGGTGACAAGGGAACCTCCCTCTGCAACGTCGGCCGAACCCCTGAGCCGGATCTGAGCGATGTCAGAGCGGGGGGGACCGAGATCCGGGCAGAGGAGCTCGGGGTAGCGCGGGAAAGGCGGCGATCTCCATGCGTATTCGAACCTATAACGCCCACGCACGCTCCCGCCAGACAGGGATCTTGCCGTCGTCGGCCCGAACGACCGTTCGAGCGCTCCGCGCAGCTGGTATCCTTGGCGCGAACCGCAGAAGCGCTGGGTCGGGGCAACTGTTCGGTTGACGCCCCCGGCCTGCGTGCCTACCATGGTGGGTCGCGCGACCCCATCTTCTTGGAGTCCCTTCC
>CAVSXK010000020.1:0-256627 GCA_963731925.1 uncultured Actinomycetes bacterium | reverse complement strand
TGGGTGATGGACGCAGGAGGTGAGCCCATCCGGAAGGCGGCAGGGAACGGGCGCTACTAGGCCGATGCGATCGGCTCCTAATGGGGGAACCCCAAGACGCGCTCTTCGCCGAGCTTCTGATCGACTGCGAGGACGACCAGTCGCTCCGGCCGTCTTGGTTGGGATGCTGAGAGACGTCACCCTAGGAGCCAGGAGCCCCGCAACGTCGTCCTGCGATGCCTCGGCGTACTAGCATCCTCTTTCGGGGGGTGACGGGTTGTCATTCGCGGAGGCGGTTTCAACCTGTTTCAGGAAGTTCGCCGACTTTCGGGGCCGCGCCACACGGCCGGAATTCTGGTGGTTCGTTCTCCTGTACTACATCGTGATCCTCGCACCGGTCGTGGCGTTCCTGTTCATATCTCAGGACTCCGACTCCTTCAATCAAGCGACGTTCGACGATCCGGGTACGAACGGGACTGGGCTTGTGGTCGGACTCATGCTGTCTGTGGCCGTCCTTGCGATGCTGATTCCGTACTTGGCAGCCGGCGTCCGTCGCCTGCATGACACGGGGAAGTCCGGGTGGTGGTGGCTCATCGGGCTCCTTCCGTTCGGCTGGATCGTCCTGCTGGTGTTCTTAGCAAGCGAGGGCGATCGAGGCTGGAATCGGTACGGACCACCTCCCGGTGTCCAAGCGGTGCCGCCCCCGCCACAGGGCACGCTTCCCGCGCCTCCGCCGCCCCCGTAGACGGGCTCGGCACGTTGACCTCAACGAGCGACCCTCGTTCGGGAATGTTCCCTTGGTCCAGCGGGGCGCCTCGTCGTGCGGAAGCCACCCTCCACCGATCCGACTCCACTCGCTCATGCCCATAGGCGTACCGCTCAGGATGCGTTTGGAGGCGAGCCCGGCCCGTGAGACCGGTCACGCTTGCGAACGTACATGGGTCTCCAGGCCTCGGTGCTTCGCGCACAGCCTCCGCTTGTGCCACGATGGCATGCGTGCTGGCGGTCACCTGGCTCGGGTTCTTCGGTTGGCTTGGGGCTCTGCTTCTTGCCATCGCGCTTGTGTTGGGGCTCCTGGCACTCATCGCGCACTTCGGCGGAGGTAGTGACGGCCTGGGCGTCTAGGCCGAATGGCACACGTAGCCTCCGAGCATGTGACCCGACGAGCTTGAGGGGCGGCTTCGGGAGCGGCTGGACACTCTCGGCCCCGCTCCCCGCGCCGAGCTTCTCCACGTCCTCATGCTTCCCGACTTCGACCGGGTCGACCGGATCGGCGGCTGCTGGGGGAACCCGGCGACGCGCGCCTTCGCCGAGCTACTGATCGACTGCGAGGAGGACCGAACGCTCCGAGCGGTGCTGGTAGGGGTGCTGCGGGGTTCGAGGCAGGGTTGCTGCTCTCGACCACTGTCCTGAGAATCCGAGTTTTGCCATTCGCCTTACGGTCGGGCCGCTGGAACGTCACCGCCGTCCGGCGAAGGTTTCCTTCACGCCGTCGTCATCCTATTCGACGCACCAGTCCGGCGTGAGGTGTCGCTTTCGTCACGAAACGACATCGCCATGAATAAGCCAACGATCCTTGGTTCTACGGGCGTCAGGTTCGCCCCTCCATTGATGGTTGGCACCCTCACAAGGTGATGACTACCTTGCCCCGCCCGTGCCCAGTCCCCAACTCGTCGATTGCCTCCGGTACGTCGCTCAGCGGAAACCTCGCGCCGATCACCGGCTTGACCTTGCCAGCCTCAATCAGGTCCTTGAGCACGAGGAGGTACTCGGTCTTGGTTCGCCCGAGGAAGTTCGTCATCCTCTGTCCGACGAATGGGGACATTGCCTTCGCCTTCACCACGCGACCCATCCCGAGCCACCGGCCGCCCCCTTCGCCGCCGGCGAGGACGAGGGTCCCTTTGGGTGTGAGGATCCGTCGGAGGTCCGACACATCGCGGTTGCCTGCCGTGTCGAAGATGAGGTCGTAGCGACGCGTCCCGTCGGCGATGTCCTCCTGGGTGTAGTCGATGACCTCCTCCGCGCCGATCGAGCGGACGAGGTCGACCTTGGACGTGCTGCATACGCCCGTGACGTGGGCGCCGAACGCCTTGGCGATCTGCACGGCAAACGATCCCACGCCACCGGCCGCCCCGATCACCAACACGCGCTGCCCCGCCTGGACCTTGCCCACGCTGCGGAGGCCCTGAAGCGCGGTACAACCGGTGGTCGGCACCGTCGCCGCCTCTTCGAAGCTCAAGTTCGTCGGCTTTGGCGCGAGCTTGTCCGGCCGCGCGGTCGCGTACTCCGCGAACGCCCCAACGCCCGCGCCGAACACCTCGTCGCCCGCCCGGAACCCCGTGACGGCGTCGCCGACCGCCTCAACGGTCCCGGCGAGGTCCTGACCTAGGACGTGCTGCTTGGGCGCGCGCAGCCCCGATACCAGGCGGATCGCGTAAGGAGTGCCGGTCATCATGTGCCAATCGCCGATGAACACGCTCGCCGCGCCGACGCGGAGGATGACCTGTCCCTTCCCGAGGGCCGGCTTCTCGATCTCCTCGAGCTTCAGGACGTCAGCTGAGCCGTACCGATCCTGGACAATCGCTTTCATGCTTTCCTCCCCAGTTCTGCGCCGCGTCGTGGCGCCGCGAGACCAGAGCGTAGATGCAGCCGCCTCGGCCCGCGCCCCTGCCCCTTAGGCCCGAGTTAGGCGCGAGCGGCCGCGCACCTGGGTGAGCAGAAGAGGGCGTGAAGAAAATAGGTCTGGGCGGCGGTGCCGTTGGCCCCGCATGCGCCCCTCGGGTTTTGTCGACCGAGGCGGTTCAGAGAGCGGTACGGGTGAACGTCACGTGCGTGACTCCGCTGGGTGAGGAGGTGGCCTCGACCTGGTAGTCCTTCTCGAGGCCCTCCAGTCCGTCCCAGAGGCGCACTCCTCGGCCGAGCAGGATCGGGACCACCACGATGTGCGCGTGGTCGACGAGCCCGGCGGCAAGGAAGTCGCGGACCATGGTAGGACCTCCACCGATGCGTACGTCCTGGCCGCTCGCCGCGTCGCGGGCCGTCTCGAGCGCCTCTGCCGGCGCCGCGTCGAGGAAGTGGAAGGTCGTGCCGCCCTTCATCTCGATCGACGGGCGTGGGTGGTGGGTGAGGACGAATACCGGCGTGTGGAACGGCGGCTCGTCACCCCACCAGCCCTTCCACGCCGGATCCTCGTGCCACCCGGGGTAGCCGAACTTCCCGGCGCCCATGATCTCGGCGCCGATCCCCGGATCGTGCAGCCGCAGGACCGCGTCGTCGATGCCGCCGCCGCCGCCCGGCTCGCCGACCATCTCGTGCCACCACCGGGTCACGAACATCCACTCGTGCAGCCGTTCGCCGGCATGGCCGAACGGGGCGTCGTGGCTCAGGCCTTCGCCGGTGCCGAACCCGTCGAGCGAGACGGAGAAGAACTGGACGCGGGCGAGTGACGTGGCTGGTGTTCCTTTCTGTCTGGTCGAGCTTGGTCGAAACGGTCGGTCGTCGTGCTCGACGCCCGTTCCATACCCTAGGCGATGAGCTTGACAAAGGGGCGCAAAAAAGACGGGTCTGTACTGAGCGCCCACCTCGCTCGACTTGCAGCGGCGCAGCGAGCCTAGACCGCTTCGCGCTCGGCGCTCGGCGACTCGGGGACCCTGACGGTCCGATCCCCGCTCGGCGCCCGAGCGGCGACCCAAAGCGTCCCAAGCCCGAGCACCGTCCCCACGAGCCAGGCGATCCCGCCGAGGAACGGGACGAGGGCGATCACCCGCAATGCCCCCCATCCGGCGAGGAACGCGAGGTACCGAGAAGTCGGCTCCTTGACGACGAGCCGGCCGAGGGCGAGACCGCCGACCACGTAGCCGATCGAGTACACGAGCCCGAGCGCGAAGAGCAGGAACAACCCCAAGGGGATCCCGACGATCGTGACGAATAGCAGGACGGCAACGATCGGCAGCAGGACGAACCACAAGAGCCCGAACCCGATCGTCGCCCCCAAGCGGTCTCGGAGAGCCCGGATGCTCGCGGGATCGAGTCCCCGAGCCAGCATGAGCAGAACCAGACCGAGCACGAGCGTCGACACGGTGTACGCGAGCCACCAGCCCAAGCGACCGACGAACGTGATGTCCCAGTAGTCCCACCGCGTCGGAAGGTTATCGACGCTTCCTCCGACGGTGGCCCCCTCCTCGATCTGCGGAGACTGCCGGCTGACGACGTCTCCCTCCACCCGCGCGCCCGAGCGCAGCACCACGCTGCCGTTGAACACGACGACGTCCTCACCGACCGTCCCGGTGATCTCGGTCCGGCCGTTGAATACGACGAGTGTTTCGCTGACCGTGCCGTCGATCAGCACGTCCCCGTTGAAGACGACGGCGGTCTTGGCCGTCTCGCCCGAGGGCACCACGAGACCTCCTGTCAGAATCACGTGGTCGTCGCTGTCCGCGCCGTCCTGATCCTGAGCCACCGCCCCGGGCGCGAGGATCACCAAGCTGAGGCCGAGGATGGCTGCAAGACCGACCGATCTACGGAACCACCACCGCATGCCCTTGAATGGCCAGTCGAAGACTCGTGTGATCGCTCGCGGATTCTGAGGATCCATCTGGCGCTCCTCTCCAAGAGGCCAACGGGTTGCTCTATTTGGTAACTCAGATCCGCACCACGGTCAAATCGACCGTGGGTTGGCGACCTGGGGACGTTCGGGAATGGCTTCCGGAAGTCGTTCCAGGGGAGCAGCCGCATCAAGGACGAGATTGGCCCGGAGTCCTCGAAATCCGGCGCAGGGAAAATCCGATCTGCACCTGGCGGCAGAGCTCGGCGGCAAGTACGAGGCCCTAGGGCCGAAAAGGGTTCCAAGAAATCGGGTCTGCACCCGAGAGCCGTCCAGAAGTCGCGCGTCCACCCAAGGTGACGTTGCGTCGACCCGAAGACCCAGCGGTGCCACGATGCGCTCGATCACGTGGAGGACCGCCTCCTCCCCCTCAAACAGACGGCCCACCACCCTCTCGATCCGTGGACAATGTTCCACGTACACAGGGGTGCAGGCGACGGCGCCGTTCTCTGCTCACGTCTCTGCTCACGACGGAATGTCATCGGACGACACAGCACGACACCAGATGACACAGGACGACACGTAGAGCCAGGATCCGTGCCTGGCGGCACCATCCTTAGGATCCGGTGCCCGAAAGGGCGTGGGAGTTCGACTCTCCCCTCTCGCACTACCTCTGACCTGAGGATCCTCTCTCTTCGTCGCTCTACCGGCGATCGTCACGTGGACCCCGCTTGGAGCGACAAAGTCGCGTGCGTGTGCCTGGGTTACCCAGACGCAGAACCGTCGCTCTGCGACGCGCCGAGGGCCCAGACACTGTTTCATGGTGGTTCCTCAAGCAACGTCTCGGTCTGCCGATGGTCCGGTGACATGACCGAGCACGAGGAACGTCCCCGGATCAGCGGCAGCGATGAGCCTGCCGAGGTGTCGATCCCGGACGCCATCGAGGCACGTGCATCGCGCGTGCGCCGGATCGTGGCCGGATCGGTCGCGCTTCTCGTGTTTGCATCCGTGCCTGCGGTCGGTCTCTCCAGGTTCGCCTCGGCCGACGAGGACCTGTTCAAGGAGACCAAGCACGAGCTGCAGCAGAGCAAGCACGATCTGCGCAAGGCCAAGGACAAGTACCGCGCACAGACGCGGAAGATCCGCGCTCTCCAGAGGGTGATGAACCGTTTGGCCACGCGCATCTCGCGAGCCGAGGGAGAGATCTTGCAGCTCGAGAGCCGCCTCGACAAGCTCCAGCGGCAGATGATGAAGCTTCAGATCCGCGCTGCGCTGCTGCAGGCCAAGCTCGACGAGCGCAGTCGCGAGGCCTACATGTCCAGCGGCGCACCGATCCTCTACGTGCTGACGGCGACGTCCGCGGCGGATGCCGCCGCACGGATGTCGTTCCTCACCGAGCTGAACCGGCGCGACGCCGTGCTCGCCGGCAAGATCCAGGAGACGACCGATCGCGTCGCGCGGATCGAGAGCGAGGTCGTGCGGGGCCGCCAGATCGTCGAGCTCAGGAAGCGAAGCCTTGAGATGGACCGCAAGGAACTCCAACGCAAGATGGCGCAGTTCCGACGCCTCAGCGCCCGGCTACGCGGGCGGATCGAGCAGATCCAGACCGAGATCTCGCTCCTCCGGCCGCTCGCCGTGTGCCCCGTCGATGGCCCGCACGCGATCTCCGACAACTTCGGCGCCCCGCGTCCCGAGCCCGGTGGCGGGTTCCACTGGCACCAAGGCGACGACATCATGGCCGCAAAAGGGACGCCGATCGTCGCGCCGTTCGACGGCGTGGCGTCCGTCTCCCACAGCTTCCTGGGCGGGCTCGGGGTCTACGTCCACGGCGAATATGGCTACGTGTACAACGCGCATCTCTCCCTGCTCGGCACGCTCGGCCCGGTCGAGGCGGGCGACATCATTGGATATGTCGGGTCGACCGGCCGCTCGTCCGGCCCGCACGACCACTTCGAGTGGCACCCGGAGAACGGAGATGCGGTCGACCCCTACGAGTTCCTGCTGCTCGTCTGCGGCGTACCCCTTGTGACGTGATGACCGGCCCTCAGGTCGTTCGGTCTTCCTCGTCTGCATAGGTCCAGTCCGGCTGCTTCAGACGGTAGAGATCGTCGTAGACGAACGCGCCGTGCTCGTCCACGTCGACGATCTTCGGCACGGGGATCTCCCGGGGCCGGGGACACGGTCGGCCGTAGTGCTCGACGAACTCCGCCCCGAAGACCTGGATCGCGCTCTGCGCGATGAGCGTCTCGCCCGTCGGCAGCGCGCACCGCTGCGCATCGGTGACGGTGAGCGATCGGGCGAGGATCGTATCCACGTCCACCTCCGAGCCCTCCCCTCGGTCGATCCGCTCCAGGAGCTCGGTGATCTGCCCGGTCCCGTGCTTGCATGCGGGGCACTGCGCGCAGGACTCGACGTACAGGAACCGAGAGAACGCCAGCGTCGCCCGAACGATGCACGCGGAGTCGTCGTACACGACGAACGCGCCGGACCCCAGGGCGCTTCCCACCGCCTTCATCGCGTCGAAGGACATCGGGGTGTCGAACTGCTCCGGAGATACGATCGTGCTCGAAGCCCCCGGGAACACGGCCTTGACGGTGCGGCCCTCCGGTGCCCCGCCACCGATGCCGTGGATCAACTCGCGCAGCGAGAACCCCATCGGGAGCTCATACACGCCCGGATACCGGACGTCGCCGCAGAGCGTGAGCAACATCGTGCCCGGCGAGTCCTCGGTTCCGATCGATCGGAACCACTCCGCGCCTTCCCGCAGGATGTGCGGGACGTTCGCGAGGGTCTCCGCGTTGTTCACGACGGTCGGGTTGGGGCTGTCGGGGCGCCGGAAGAGCCCCTCCATCCAGGGCGGGACGGTCCGGGGGAGCGGCGGGTTGCCCTCGATCACCTCGAGGAGCGCCTTCTCTTCGCCGAAGAGATACTCGTCGGGGCCGGTCACGAGCTCGACGGGTACGTCACCGATCACGTCGGCGGCGGCCATCTCCTGCATCGCCTGCCGGACGCGCTCGACCTCCCGGGCAGCCCCGGCCTTGATGCAGATCCAGGCGCCCTCCGCCCCCACGGCGAAAGCCGCGATGGCGAGCCCCTCGAGGACCGAGTAGGGGTCGTGCCTCAGGAGCCACCGGTCTTTGAAAGCGCCCGGCTCGCCCTCGGCCGCGTTGCAGACCACGTACTTCGTGGGGCAAGGATCCTCGCGCACGGTCCGCCACTTGAGCCCGGTCGGGAATCCGGCTCCGCCTCGGCCCCGAAGCCCCGACACGCGGACCTCCTCGGCGACCCAGTCCGGACCGCGCTCACGCGCGAGCGGGAGGGCACGCCCGCCGCCGCGGTCCATGTACTCGCTCACCGAGCTCAGTGGGCGGTCCGGCATCAGGATCGAGCTCGGGTTCACCTCAGACACGTGCGGCATCATATGGCCGACCCGTTCGGGGAAGACCGCGGCGTCCCCGCCCGGGCTGTTACTCGCTCACGGCGGATTCGATGCGGCGGTCGGGCACGAGCCAGATCAACGCGACGAACACGTAGAGAGCCAACGCGATCCAGGGACTGACGAATGCGAGCGGGATCGCCGCCAGGTAGAGGAGCGGCGACACCTTGCCCTTGAGGTCGCGGCCTATGGCAGCTCGGAGCCTCGAGTCGGGACCTTCCTCCGCGATGATCGCCGTCTGGAGGATGAAATAGGCGATCGCGGCGAGGAGCAGATCCGCGCCGTAGAAGGCCGTCGGCACCTCGGCGAAGTCGTTCTCGCCCATCCAGGCGGTCGTGAAGGGCACGAGCGAGAGCCAGAAGAGCAGGTGCAGGTTGGCCCAGAGGATCTTGCCGTTCACCCGCTCGGTCAAGACCATCATGTGATGGTGGTTGTTCCAGTAGATGCCGAGATACACGAAGCTGAGGACGTAGGTCAGGAAGACCGGGACGACTCCACGGAGCGCTTCGAGATCCGGCTCGTGGGGCGCCCTCAGTTCGAGAACCAAGATCGTGATCACGATGGCGATCACGGCGTCGGTGAACGCTTCGAGCCGCCCCGTGGTCATGGCTCACGATAGCGAACACCGGCGGCGCCAAGCGCAGTGGGGCGGAGGATGAATGGCCGCGCCGTTGCACCATCGGTCTGTACAGGTGCAGCAGTGGAGTGGTTCAGGCGCCGGCCGCCAGGCTTACGAAGGGCGCGAAGCACCCGACCCCGTCGGGACGGTTCGAACGGTCCCGCGGCGCTGAAGCAGCTTCGCCCGAGCGATGTCCGGGTCGCGCGGATCGAGCGGCAGAACGGCGTAGCGATCGCGATGCTCACGGATCGGGGTCTTCCGCTCGATCTTGACCTGCTGCATGATCCGCCTCCGTGATCCGGTTGGTGACGTTCTCGCACATCGCAGCGAGCGAGGCCGGTGACCTGCGTCACCGATGGGACGTGTTCCTCGCGAGATCGAGATCAGCCGGGCGCCGATCCCCACCCCAAGGAGATACGTAGTCACCGCGATCTCGGATCCCACGGACGCAGGCGAGGGATCCACCCGGGGACCGCCGCGCGGTACGCGCGGTAGTCGTCACCGAACCGACGTGTGAGGTTCGGCTCCTCGTACCAGCGGACGAACGCCGCGACCACGGCCCACACGAGCGCCGCGTAGCCGAGCAGCACCGGCTGGCCGAACCAGAGCGCCTGTCCCACGATCGCCGTCACCACCGCGACGTACATCGGATTGCGCACGTAGCGGTACCATCCGCCGACGACCAGACGCTCGGTCGGCGCGACCGGCGACGGCGTCCCGAGGCCTTCCACGACGAAGCGGACGAACGCCTGCACCAGGCCCGCGACGCCGAGCACGAGCAGCACCAGCCCGGCGACCCGAAGGGCGAGCGGCCAGTCGAACCGGAGGTCCCATCCCGTGAGCCACCACGGGACGAGCCCGACCACCACCCCGGGCGCGGCGGCGAAGAAGACCGCGCTACCGATCGCGGCCGTCCCTCTCCGCATCGGGACATCGTGGCAGGTTCGACAGGCGCTCCGTCCGACGCGAGGATGTCGCCATGGCGAAGGCCGGCGAGCCCTATTACCGGGCGGACCTCGCGCTCGTCCACCACCTCGGGTTCGGGTTCCATGCCGACGACTGCGCCCCCGGAATCCTCGAGCTGCTGGCGCCGGTCCGGGAGCGCGACGGGCTTGTCGTCGAGCTCGGCTGCGGGAGCGGGCTGCTGACCCGTTTTCTGGTGGACGCGGGCCATCGGGTCGTCGCGACGGACGCGTCACCCGCGATGCTCGACCTGGCCCGCGCGTACGCCACCGGGGCGCAGGAGATCCGCGAGCTCGTGCTGCCGGACGACTCGATCCCGCAGGCGGACGCGATCGTCTCGATCGGGCACGTGCTGAGCTACCTCCCCGACCCGGAGGCGATCGACCGCGCGCTGGTCGCGATCGCGGAGGCGTTGCGGCCGGGTGGCCTACTCGCGATCGACCTGTGTGATCTCACGTACGCCGAGGCGATGCCGGGCTTCCCGATCAATGCGCGGGTGGCCGACGAGTGGGCCATCATCACCGAGCGCTCCACGCCGTCGCCCGACCGGTTCGTCCGTCAGATGGCCGTCTTCACCCGCAACGAGGACGGCTCGTGGCGCCGCGACGACGAGCGCCACGTGAACGTGCTGATCGACACGGCACGCGTTCGGCCGTTCCTCGCCGATCACGGCGTTCGAGCGACGATCGGCGACTCGTTCGGTGGTGGCGTCGAGCTCTCCAGGGGGCTCCACGCCATCATCGGGCACAAGGATCCGTGAGGCGCGGCGCGGCTACCGCACCGAGGCGAGCACGCGGCGGATCGCCTCGACCGAACGGTCGACGTCGGCCTCCGTCGTCGTCCAGTTGGAGACCGAGATGCGCATCAGGCGGGCGCCGCGCCACGTGGTGCCGCCCATCCAGCAGGTGCCGTCGCGCTGGACACCCTCGATCACGCGATCGGTGCGTTCGTCACCCCCGAAGCCGACGAGCACCTGGTTCAGCACGACGTCGTTCGCGATCGAGACGCCGTCGATCGTCTCGAGCTGCTCCGCGAAGCGCCGTGCGAGCGCGCAGCAGCGATCGATGAGGTCGGCCAGCCCATCGCGGCCGAGCTCGCGCAGTGCCGCCCACGTCACGAACCCGCGGGCCCTGCGCGAGGATTCGGGGACGAAGTCCGACGGCGCCCGGACCAGCCCCTCGCCCTGCCCGACGAGATAGGCCGCCGTGTACGACATCGACGCGGCGTGCGCCTGCGGGTCGGCGCAGAACGCGAACCCGGTGTCGTACGGGAGGTTCAGCCACTTGTGACCGTCCACCACCCACGAGTCGGCGGCGTCGAGCCCGGCCACCCGATGTGCGAGCGACGGGCTCGCCGCCGCCCAGAGGCCGAACGCACCGTCGACGTGCACCCACGCGCCGTGACGATGGGCGGCGTCGCAGGCGATCGAGAGGTCGTCGAAATCGCCGGTGTTCACGTTCCCGGCCTGCACGCACACGATCGTCGGCTCGCCCGGACCCGGCGCCGAGGGCCCTGACCAAGGCGTCCGGGTCGATCGCTCCGTTGGGGCCCGCGGCAACGGGCTCGACCGCGCCCGCGCCGACCCCGAGCAGCCGGAGCGCGCGGTCGATCGTCGCGTGGCGCTCCTCGCCCGCCACGACGCGGATCCTCGGCGCGCCGTGCAGGCCGTCCCGCTCGACGTCCCACCCCGCCCGCTCGAGCACCCGATGACGCGCGGCCGCGAGCCCGACGGTGTTCCCGCCCTGGGCGCCGGTCGTGATGCCGAAGGACGCCTGCGGCGGGAGCCCGAGCACCTCCTTGAGCCAGGCGCCCACGACCTCCTCGACCAGCGCGGCCGCCGGCGACGTCACGCCGTTGAACGCGGTCTGGTCCCAGCCGGTCGTAAGGAGGTCGGCGCAGGTCGCGGCGTCGAGCGACCCACCGACGACGAAGCCGAAGTACCGGGGTCCGGCGGACGCTACCAGTGCGGGCTCGACGGCGCTCACCAGCTCGTCGAGCACGGTCTCCGGGGCGACACCCGCCGCCGGGAGCGCACCGCCGAACGTCTCGCGGAACCGCTCGACGTCCGCCTCGGGTTGGACGCGGTGTTCGGCCAAGGCCTCCCGGTAGCGGATGACCCGCTCCGCCGTGGTCGGCAAGAGATCCCTGAGGTTCGACATGCCTCCATCATCGCCGAGGAACCGAACGGTCGCCTACCGGCGGGCCGACGTATCGTGGTCGAGAGGCCTTCGAGCGGGAGGAGACCATGGACGACCAGCAGATCGTCGAACGCATCAACGAGCTCGCCCACCAGGAGCACGCCCTGTGGGAGGCGGAGTCCAAGGGCGAGGCGAGCGACGGCGAGCGCGAGCGGTTGCAGGAGCTCCAGGTCACCCTCGACCAGTGCTGGGACCTCCTCCACCAGCGCCGAGCTCGGCGCGCCGCGGGGATGGATCCCGACGACGCGAGCGTCCGTGACGCCGGGCAGGTGGAGGGATATCTCGGCTGACTCGAACCGGCGTGGTCGCCGGGCGGGGGGTTCGGCGCTGCTCTAGGCAGCAAGGAGCTCGGCCAGCGCTCGGAACGCCCGGCCGCGGTGGCTGATCCGGTCCTTCTCTTCGTCCCCGAGCTCGGCCATCGTGCGGCGCTCGCCCTGCGGGACGAAGACGGGGTCGTACCCGAACCCTCGATCCCCGCGGGGCTGCCCGATCAAGGTCCCTTCGCAGGTCCCCTCCGCGTGCATCGTGCGGCCGTCGGGCCACGCGATCGCGGCCACGCAGCGGTATCGAGCCGTCCGCGCGTCGGGTTCCACGTCGGCCACCAGCCCGATGAGCTTCGCCAGGTTGTCCGCGTCGCTCGCCCCCTCCCCCGCGAACCGCGCCGAACGCGGACCCGGTCCGCCGTCCAGCGCGTCGACCTCGATGCCGGAGTCGTCCGCGATCGCGGGCACCCCCAGCACCTGGGCCACCGCGCGGGCCTTCTCGAGCGCGTTGTCGAGGTACGTGTCGTGGGGTTCGTCGACGTCGGGCCACGGTCCCGGATGGTTCTGCACCGTGAGCCACTCGACGGGCCAATCGCGGCAGATGCGTCCGAGCTCTCGGAGCTTGTGCGGGTTCTTCGAGGCGATCGCGAGGCGTTCCGGGAAGGGCACGGGTTACACGAGCACGTCGCGCTGGATCTGGGTCAGCTGCTTGATCCCCGCCTCCGCGAGGTCCAGGAGCGCGTCGAGGTCGCCGCGAGCGAACGGCTCACCCTCGGCGGTCCCCTGGATCTCGACCAGCCGCCCCGAACCCGTCATCACGACGTTGCAGTCGACCTCCGCGCCGGCATCCTCCTCGTACGACAGGTCGAGCAGCGTGTGGCCGGCAACGAGCCCGACGCTCACCGCTGCGACCGTGTCGGTCAGCAGGTCGCCTTCGATCGACGTGCGCTCCGCCAGACCACGGAGGGCCAGCGCAAGCGCGACGTATCCCCCCGTGATCGAGGCGCATCTGGTCCCGGCGTCGGCGACCAGCACGTCGCAGTCGATCGTGATCGTCCGCTCACCAAGGCGCTTGAGGTCCGTCACCGCCCGGAGCGAGCGCCCGATCAACCGCTGGATCTCCTGCGTCCGTCCGCTCGGGCGGCCCTTGTTCACCTCGCGGAAGGTCCGTTCGGTCGTGGCGCGCGGGAGCATCGCGTACTCGCCGGTGACCCAGCCGGTCCCGCTGCCGCGGAGCCACCGGGGCGCCTCGTCCTGGACGGTCGCCGCGACGAGGACCTTCGTCCGGCCCATCGAGAACAGGACCGAGCCCTCGGCCCACTCCTGGAACCCGAGCTCGACGCCGACCGGGCGCAGCTCGTCCGTGGCGCGGCCGTCGAGCCGAGCCTTCACGAACCGACCTCGAAGCGCATGCCTTCGACGGCGCTCTCGATCGGGCCCGCGTACTCCTCGGCGGCTTGGTCCTTCGAGATCTCGTGGTCGAGCGACGGCCAGATGTGCGTGAGGACGAGCTTGCCGACGCCCGCCTCGCGCGCATGGTCCGCGGCCTGCCGCGACGACAGGTGGAACGGCAGGAGGTCGTCGCGGTCCTGCCACGTCGCCTCGGCGAGCAGCAGGTCCGCGTTACGCGCGAGCTCCTCGACATGGTGCGTCGGCCCCGTGTCCCCCGTGTACGCGAGGACCTGACCGTCGGCGGCGACGCGGAAGCCGAGCGCGGGAAGGCCGAGGTGCGCCATCGGCTCGGTCTTGATCCGGAACGGGCCGACCTCGAAGGCCTCGCCCGGAGCCACCTCCGTGAAGGCGAACGCCGAGCGCATCGCCACCTGAGAATCGATCGACACGAGGTCGGCCAGGCGTTGCGAGAAGTCGGTGGGCACGAACACCGGGAGACCCGGTTCGCCGAGCTCGCCGTAGTGCCACGCGTAGAACGCGGGATACAGGTCGACGAAGTGATCGGGGTGCTCGTGCGAGATCACGATCGCGTGCAGGTCGGGGATGTCGATGTACTGCTGCAGGTTCGCCAAGGTCCCGGTGCCCGCATCCATCCACAGGTTGAACCCGTCGTGCTGGACGAGGTAGCCCGAGGTGGCCGTGTCGGCGTTCGGCCAGGTACCGCTGGAGCCGAGGACGGTCAGCTCCACGAGACCCCCTCGACGACCCGAACGTCGACCGGGGTCACGCCGGCGAGCTCGGGTCCCAGGAAGAGGTGGGCCACACGCCGGAACTGCGTGGGGTCGCCGGTCGTGAGGAACTCGTGCCGCGGCTCGTCCCGACCGTCGCGGAGCAGCGAGGACACCCGGAGCGTCGAATAGACGTCCTTGGCCGTCTCCTCCGCGGATGACACGAGCACGACGTCCTCCCCCATCACCATCTGGATCAGCCCGGAGAGCATCGGGTAGTGCGTGCACCCGAGGATCAGGGTGTCGATCCCTTCCCCTACCAGCGGCACAAGATACCTCCGCGCGGCCTCGAGCAACCCGTCGCTCGAGGTGTCACCCGCCTCGACGTGTTCGACGAAAACCGGGCAGGCGGCCGAGACGAGCTCGACGTCGGCGCCCGTCTGCGCGATGGCGCGCTCGTAGGCGCCGCTCGCCACGGTGGCCTCGGTGCCGATCAGGCCGATCCGACGGTTGCGCGTCGCGTGCACGGCGGCGCGAACGCCGGGGTCGATCACACCGACCACCGGGACGCCGTGTGCGCCGGCGACGTCGGCGATCGCGGCCACCTCGATCGAGTTGCAGGCGACGACCAGCATCTTGACGCCGCGCTCGGCCAGGTACTCGGCGATCTCGAGCGCGAACGTGCGGATCTCCTCCAGCCGACGAGGACCGTACGGGAACCGACCGTTGTCCCCCACGTACAGGATCGGCTCGTTCGGCAGCAGGTCGAAGACGGCGCGAGCCACGGTGAGACCGCCCACACCGGAGTCGAAGATGCCGATCGCCCGCGCGTCGCTCACTCGCTCACCATCGGTTGGCGGACGCTACCACCACAGGGTCTCCGAGACGTTCTTCTCGGCGAGCTCCAGCTCGGGCGCCCAGGCCTGGGTCGACAGGTACTTCCACCCGCCGTCGGCGAGCAGGCAGACGACGTCGCCCCGGTCGAGCTCGGACGCGACTCGGCGGCCGACGTGGAGCACCGCCCCCGACGAGATCCCGGCGAAGACGCCCTCGCGTTCGGTGAGCTCGCGCGTCGCGCGCAGCGAATCCGCGGCGTTCACCAGGAACTTCCGATCGAGCACGGTCTCGTCGAAGATCGGGGGGACGAACCCGTCCTCGAGCGAACGCAGTCCGTACACGAGGTCCCCGAGCTCCGGCTCGGCCGCGACGATCTTGACGTTTGGATCGTGACGCTTCAGCCGATGGCCGACGCCGGTGAGCGTTCCGCCGGTCCCGAGCCCGGCGACGAAGTGGGTGATCTCGGGCAGGTCCCGCACGATCTCCTCACCCGTCCCCTCCTCGTGAGCGCGGGGGTTCGCCGGGTTCCCGTACTGGAACGGCATGAAGTAGCGCTCGTCCTGCGCGAGCCGGCGTGCGATCTCGATCGAGCCGTTCGTGCCCTTGTCGCCGGGCGAGAGCACGATCTCGGCGCCGAACAGCTCGAGCAGTCGGATCCGCTCCTCGCTCGCGTTCTCCGGGATCACGACCGTGAGCCGGTAGCCCTTGCGCCGCGCGATCATCGCGAGCGCGATGCCCGTGTTGCCCGACGTCGGCTCCAGGATCGTGCGCTCGGGCGTCAGCTCGCCCGAGGCCTCGGCCGCTTCGATCATCGCCTTCGCGATCCGGTCCTTGAGCGAGCCGGTCGGGTTCTGCCCTTCGAGCTTGGCCCACAGACGCACGCCGGGTTTCGGGCTCAAGCTCGGGAGCCCCACGAGCGGCGTCTCGCCGATCGCCTCGAGGACGTCGTCGAACCTCACCGCGGTCGCCTCGGGCCGGGCGTCGTCCACCGGGTGCGACGGCAGCGCGGTTGCGGGAGGGGCATCGATGCGGATTATCTCAGCGCACCGTGTGAGAGGCCGGTTCTCCGCGCGTCCGGCTTCCCCGCGCCGCCCGAGGGCTTCCCCCTCGCCGGGTCAGCGGCCCCCGGCGACCGCCGGCAGGATCGACACCGTGTCGCCGGGCCGGACCTCGGTCTCGAGCGAGCCGAGGTAGCGGACGTCCTCGTCGTTCACGTAGACGTTCACGAACCGATGCAGCGCGCCGTCGTCGGTCAGGACCATCGCCGTGATCCCCGGGTACCGGGCCTCGAGGTCGTCGAGCAGCTCGCGGAGCGTCGTTCCCTTGGCGTCGACGTCCCGTACACCGCCCGCATGCGTGCGCAGGATCGTGGGGAGCTTCACGCGGGCCATGACTCGGTATCTCTCATGTCGTGGAGACCCCGTGCTCGGCCTCGGGCGGCGCCTGGCCGGGCGTCAGCCCGCAGAACGCCTCGTAGTCGATCAGCTCGGTGATCGATGGCTCCTTTCCGCACACCGGGCAATCGGCGTCCCACCGCACCTTGACGGTCTGGAAGTCCATCTCCAGTGCGTCGAAGATCAACAGCCGCCCGACCAGCGGATCGCCCTTGCCCGTGATGAGCTTGACCGCCTCGGTCGCCTGGATCGAACCGACGATCCCGGGCAGCACGCCGAACACGCCGCCCTCCGCGCAGCTCGGGACCGTGCCGGGAGGCGGCGGCTGAGGGAACAGGCACCGGTAGCACGGCGCCTCCTGCCCGGGCATGAACACCGTTGCCTGGCCGTCCCACTGGTAGATCGAGCCGTACACGAGCGGCTTGCCGAGGAACTGGGTCGCGTCGTTCACGAGGTACCGGACGGGGAAGTTGTCGGTCCCGTCCACGACCACGTCCCAGGGCTCGAGGATCTCGAACGCGTTCTGCGACGACAGGATCGTGTCGTACGGCACGATCTCGATCGTGGGGTTGATCGCGCGCAGGCGGTCGGCCGCGCTCTCGACCTTCGGGCGCCCCACGTCGGCGGTCGAGTGGATGATCTGGCGCTGCAGGTTGGACTCGTCCACCCGGTCGAAGTCCAAGATCCCGAGCGTCCCGACGCCGGCCGCCGCCAGGTACATCGCGACCGGCGAACCCAGGCCGCCGGCCCCGATGCAGAGCACCTTGGCGTCGAGCAGCTTCCGCTGTCCGTCGCCGCCGATGCCCGGCAGGATGATGTGACGCGCGTAGCGCCGGACCTGCTCTTCCGTGAAGGTCGGCTCGCTCATCCGATCGCGACCTCCTCCTCGTGGACCTCATCGATCTCCCTGATCCGGAAGGCCCGCAGGTCCGGGTTCGAGCGGTCGGACAGCGACATGATCAGGTAGTACGCATCCGGGAACAGCGCCATCCGCGGCTCGGACCCGATGGGAGGCCAGAAGGCCCGATCCTGATCGGTCGGCGATGGGTACGCCTCCGAGTGGGTGTGCGTGTGGAAGATCGCGAGGGTCTGCCACTCCTCATCTTCCATCTCCTTCTCGGCCTCCAACTGCTCCTTGGGGTCGAGCCGGTAGCTGACGGGGCTCGCGTCGGCGTTCGCCATCGCGAAGAACTTGACCGGCCGCCCCTCCTTGCCCGCGAGCAGTCCGCACGCTTCGTTCGGGAAGGCGGCGAGACCGTGCTCCACCATCTCGTCGAAGAAGGCGCGTTCGAGTTCGATCATCGCAGGTGCTAGAACCCTATCAGCGCGGTTGAGATTCCCCGAACCGCGGTTCAGGGTGCCGACGCGGCGTGCGCGAGCCGGCCCGTGACGGCGATCGTCCCCGGCCGCCCCGCGGCCGTCACGCCGATGTCCGCCCAGGCGATCCCGCGTCCCGTCAGCTCTCCGGCCATCCATTCGTGATCGAGCGCGGCGATCAACAGCCCACCCGACGTCTGCGCGTCCGCGAGCACGAGCTGCTCCGGCAACGACAGCCTCCCCCACTGCACCGTCGAACGCAGGTACGCGTGGTTGCGCTGGGTTCCACCCGGGACGACGTCCTGCATGGCGAGGTCGAGGATGCCGGGGAGCACCGGCACCGCCGAGGCGTCGATCCTCGCCCCCACCCCCGAGGCGGCGAGCATCCGCTGGAGGTGCCCGAGCAGTCCGAATCCCGTCACGTCGGTCGCGGCCTCGGCGCCGACCTCGACCATCGCCTCGGCGGCGGCGTCGTTCGGCGTCGTCATCAGCTCGACGGCCGACCGCAGGAGCTCCGGCTCGGCGATCCCGCGCTTGTGCGCGGTCGTCGCGATGCCGATCCCGAGCGGCTTGGTGAGGAACAGGTGCGCATCGGGCGGCGCCGTCGAGTTGCGCACGATGCGCTCGGGGTCGGCCAGCCCGAGCGCCACCATCCCGTACTTCGGTTCGGGATCGGTGATCGTGTGGCCGCCGAGGACCGCGGTGCCGGCCTTGCTCGCGACGTCGATGCCACCCTGGAGCACCTGGCCGAGCATCTCGAGCGGCAGGTCGTCGACCGGCCAGGCGGCGATGTTCAGGGCCAGGAACGGCCGCGCGCCCATCGCGTACACATCGGAGAGCGCGTTGGTCGCGGCGATCCGTCCCCAGTCGTACGGGTCGTCCACGATCGGCGTGAAGAAGTCGAGCGTCGCGACGAGCGCCTGCCCGTCCGACAGCCGGACGACCGCGGCGTCGTCGCCCGTGTCGGCGGCCACGAGCACGTCGGACTTCAGCTCGGGGAGCGAGAGGGTCCCCAGGACCGTCTCGAGATCCGTCGGCCCGAGCTTGCACCCGCACCCCGCCCCGTGGCTGAAGCTCGTGAGCCGTCGCTGCTCCATGGGTTCGAGGATGCCACACTGCCGCGGATGCGAACCGCGGTCGTCGGGCACACCGAATGGATCGAGTTCGGCAACGTCGAGGCGGTGCCGGCCGCCGGCGACATCGTCCACGCGACGGACGCGTGGGAGGAACCCGGAGGCGGCGGCGCGGTCGCGGCCGTGCAGCTGGCGCGGCTGGCGGGGTCGTGCACCTTCTACACGGCCTTCGGGGGCGACGAGCACGGCGAGTGGTCGCGGCGTCGTCTGGAGGGTCTCGGCGTGCGGGTCGAGGCAGCGATCCGGGACGAGCCCACCCGCCGGGCCGTCGTGTTCGTGGACGCGAACGGCGAACGGACGATCACGACGCTCGGCCGGCGCCTCGAACCCACCGCCGCCGACCGCCTCCCATGGAACGAGCTCGAGGGCGTCGACGCCGTCTACGTCACGGCCGGAGATCCGGGAGCGCTCCGTGAAGCGCGGAGCGCTCGGGTGCTCGTCGCAACGAGTCGGATCGCGGACCTGCTCGCCAACGTCGACCTGTATCTCGACGCCGTGGTCGGAAGCGCCGTCGATCCTGCGGAGGCCTTCGACCCAGATGCCTTCGCGGTACCCCCCCACCTGGTCGTTCGAACCAGGAGCGTCCAAGGCGGCCGTTACGAGACGAGCGACGGTCGCGCCGGCACGTACGAGGCCGTCACCACTCCGGGGCCCGTCATCGACACCTACGGCGCCGGGGACTCGTTCGCGGCAGGACTCACGTTCGCGCTCGGTGCCGGCATGGAGATCGAGGAGGCATTGGCGATCGCAGCGCGGTGCGGAGCCTGGTGCGCTGCCGGAAGAGGGCCGTACGGGAACCAGCTCACGGCGACCGACCTCTAGGCGACCGTCGACACCTCCATACGGTGGTGTTCGCGAACGTCGGCCGAGGCGGCGAACGTCGCCGGGCCGAGCACCCGGTCTCCGTCTCGCAGTTCTTGGCGGATCTTCGCGAGCTGCGAACGCGTGAAGTCGCAGCGCGGCGGCACCGGCTCGATCCCGTACAGGCGCGCGGCGTTCCGCCCGAGCACCTTCGCCCTGAGCTCCTTCGTGAGCTTCGGGTAGCCGTACCGCTCCTGGAACTCGTCCGAGATGTGGAAGGCTCGGAACGCCTGGATCTGCGGCTGCGGCGATCCGTAGAACAGACAGTCCGTGCCCCACACGACGTTGTCCTCGCCCACGTGCTTCAGCAGCTTGCCGAGGACGTGGGCGGCCTGCGTCGGCGTCCGCATCACGTTCCACCAGGTCGTGCCGAGCTCGGCGTAGACGTTCTCGTTCGGTCCGATCCCCGCGCGTTCGAGCGAGGCGATCAGCCGGTTGACGCCGACCTCCGCCGTCGCCGCCGTGTACGGGCCCTCGAACGTGCCCGACTCGTAGCCCGAGTGGTACACGACGAAGTTCGCGTCGCGGTGCGTACGCGCTGCCGGACCGACGTCCATCGGCGAGGAGTACCGGCTCCCGCCCGAGAGCCCCTTGTGCACGCAGATCGTCGGGATGCCGAGCTCGAGGCTCTTGCGGATGAACGGTTCGCCGACCGCGGGCAGCCCGCGCTCGTGGTCGTCGAGCCACCACGCGCCGCCGCCCGGGTCGAAGAAGTCGGGGAAGTGCGTGAAGGTCTTCCACGCGCGGATCCGGTGGTGGCTCACGGTGTCCTCCATCGCTCGGAGCACCGAACCGAGCGAGCCGATGTTCGGCAGGACCTGGCCGTGGAGCAGGATGCGTTCGTCGCGGCAGAGACCCTCCACGATGCGCCGCGTCTCGGCCATGATCTGGGGCGACAGCGGCGAACCCTCCGGGTAGATCGGGAGCGCCGAGAGCACCACGACGTTCGTGTCGCTGCGGATGAAGAACGCCTCGAGGAAGTGCTCGATCGAGTAGCAGACGCGTGGGTCATCCTCCCCGCAGTGCTGCTGCGGGAAGGAGGCGTAGAAGCCCTCGCCGTGGAAGACCGGGTTGAGGTCGTACTCGAGCAGGTGTCCCTGCACGTCCATGATGAACTCCTCGCCCGCCACCGCCTCCTCGGCCGCCTCGGGCTCGGTCGTGGCTTCGGGCGGGACCTCGAACCCGCCGCCAGGCTCGGAGGTCGGAACCTCGGGCGAAGCACGGTGCTCCTCGCGCGTGCACGCGTCGAGCGCGAGCAGGACGGTCGAGGCCGCGCACAGCGAGCGCAGGAACGTTCGGCGCGGGATCCGCAGGCGGGACGCGTTGTCCGCGCACGTATCCAGGGCCCGGCGACCGGCCTCGCGCGCGACCGGCGAGGGCGGGAGGGGGTCGTACTCGCCGTTCGAGCACGGGCCGAGCGGGATGGGCAGCTCGTGGTCGCTCACGTCGCGTGGCAGACCTCCTCCGGGGCCGGCCGGTTCCGCGCGATGCTCGGCTCGGCGTAGGCTCGCGCCGTGGACGTCCGCGCCTTCCTGGCCGATCATCCGCCGTTCGACGCGCTTTCGGAAGCCGAGCTGGACCGCGTCGTCGCGAGCGTCCAGATCGAGCATTTCGCCCCCGGCACGGTGATCCTGCAGCAGGCCGGCGCCCCCGCGACCCACCTGTTCGTGATCCGCCGGGGCGAGGCCGAGATCGTGGACGACGGCCGCGTGATCGACGAGGTCGGCGAGGGTGACGTGTTCGGCATGTGGTCGCTGCTGGACCAGGTCGCGCCGACCGCCACCGTGCGGGCGTCCGAGGACACGCTTTGCTACCTGATCGACGCCGATGTCGCCGACGAGGTCCTGCGGTCACGTGCCGGCATCGCGTTCGTCACCGCCAGCGTCAGAAGACGGATCGCGGCCGTCGACGAGACGCTGAAGGCCGAGGTCGACCTCGTGCGGTACCGAGAGGTCGGTGCGCTCGTTCGTCGGCCGCCGGTCACCTGTGACCCGAACACGGCTGTCGCCGACGCCGCAGAGCTCATGGCGCGCGAACGCGTCTCGAGCCTGCTGATCCCCTCGGCCGACGGCGACGTCGGCATCCTGACCGATCGGGACCTCCGAACGCGGGTCGTCGCCGAACGCCGGAGCGGCGACACGCCGGTCCGCCGACGTGATGACGCCGCGGGCTGAGACCGTGCCCGCCGACACGATGGTCGGCGAGGTCCTGCTCCGGATGCTGGAGGGAGGCTTCCACCACTTCCCGATCGCCGATGCGGGCGGACGGGTGACCGGCGTCGTGACGGACACCGACCTGATGGGGATCGGCCGCAACACGCCGTTCGCGCTGAAGAGCGCGATCGAGCGCGCCCGAGACAGCGAGGCGGTCGCGGGCGCGATCGGCGAGCTCCCCGACGTGATCACCGCCCTGGTGGACTCGAGCGCGGATCCGGTCGACGTGGGTCACATCATCGCGTTCTCGATCGACGCGGCCACGCGCCGACTGCTCGAGCTCGGGATGGCCGAACACGGAGAGCCACCGTCCCCATGGGCCTGGCTGGCGCTCGGCAGCGCCGCCCGACAGGAGCAGGCCATCCGAACCGACCAGGACCATGCCTTGGCGTTCGAGGGCGACCCTGATGCGGCCAACGCGTCGCTGGCGCCCCTGGCCGAGTTCGTGACCGCAGGTCTGGAGGCCGCCGGGATCGCCCGGTGTAACGGCGACGTGATGGCGACGAACGCCGCCCTGCGCCTCCCGCTGCAGGACTGGGTTCGGCGCTTCGATTTCTGGATGAGCGAGCAGAGCCCCAAGGCGAGCGAGCAGCTCTCGATCATCTTCGACTTCCGCAGGGTCGCCGGGAAGCTCGAGGCCGAGGGGGCGCTGGACGACATCATGGCGACGGCCGTGAACCGCCCGATCTTCCTGGCCCACCTCGCGCGCCGGGCTCTCGATCTGCGGCCGCCGATCGGCTTCGTGCGAGGCCTGATCGTCGACCACCGTGGCGAGCACCCGGGCACCGTCGACCTGAAGCACGGCGGCATCCTGATCGTGGGGAACATCGCCAGGGCCTGGGCGACCCGAACCGGAGTCACGGCGAAACGAACGCTCCACCGGCTGCGGGCGGCCGAAGGTGCAGGGGCGATCGATGCGGAGACCCGCGAGGGGCTCGAAGAGGCCTTCCGGTTCCTGTGGGAGGTTCGGCTGCGACACCACGTCGAGCAGATGCGGGCCGGTGAGAAGCCGGACGATTTCGTCGATCCCAAGGCCCTCGGCGGGGTCGCCCGCCAGGGTCTGAAGGAGGCGTTCCGGATCATCGCGCGGGCGCAGAAGGAGCTGGCCCTCGCGGCCGGGATCAAGCCGCGCTAGCCCGAGGCATGCTCGGCGGGGCCACTCCCGACGGCGGGTGCCGAGCCCATGGCGTGGTAGCCGCCGTCCACGTGGACCATCTCGCCGGTGATCCCCCGCGACAGGTCCGACAGGAGGAAGACGATCGTGTCGGCGACCGGGCTCGCGTCGGTCGGGTTCCAGCCGAGCGGGGCTCGCGCGCCCCACCCGTCGGCGAGCGCCTGGAACCCCGGGATGCCCTTGCCGGCGATCGTCCGCAGCGGACCCGCGGACAGGGTGTTGACGCGGATCGCGTGGGGGCCGAGGTCCCGCGCCAGGTACCGCGTGATCGACTCGAGCGAGGCCTTCGCCACACCCATCCAGTCGTAGATCGGCCACGCGACGCGCGCGTCGAAATCGAGCGAGACGATCGCGCCTCCGTGCTCCCGCATGTGGGGCAGCATCCCGGTCGCGATCGCCTTCAGCGAGAAGGCGCTGGTCTGGATCGCCGTCCCGACGCTCTCCCACGGCGTGTGCAGGAAGTTGCCGCCGAGCGCGTCCTGCGGAGCGAACGCGATCGCGTGCAGGAACCCGTCCAGCCGCCCCCACCGCGAGCCGATCTCGGCCGAGACCGCTTCGATCTGCGACGGGTCGTTCGCGTCCATCTCGAGGACGTCGACGGGTTCGGGGAGCCGCCGCGCGGACTTCTCCGTGAGCCCCATCGCGCGCCCGAACGACGTCAGGACGATCTCGGCGCCGTGCTCCTGGAGGGCCTGCGCCGCCGCGTACGCGATCGACTCGCGCGTCAGCACGCCCGTGACGAGCAGCTTCTTGCCCTCGAGCAGCATCCGAACCCCCTCGGTCGCCCCGCATGCTATTGCTAGGCCGGTGGATCTCAAAGCCGCGGCCAAGGTCGACCTGCACCGCCACCTCGAAGGTGCGATCCGTCTCCAGACCCTGATCGACCTCTACCGCGACGCCGGCCACCCCCTGTCGTCGTCCACCCCGGCCGAGCTCTCGGCGCAGGCGCAGGTCCTGGAACCCATGTCGTCCCTCGAGGCCGTCCTCTCCCGGTTCAGCCTCGCGCAAGCGGCGTTCTTCGACGAGGCGGCGGCCGAGCGCATCGCGTTCGAGGCCGTCGAGGACCTGGCCGCGGACAACGTCCGCCTGGCCGAGCTCCGGTTCTCGCCCGGGTTCCTGTGCGAGCCGCACGGTCTGGACTGGGACGCCGCGATGACGGCGATCGCCCGTGGCGTCGAACGGGGCTCCCGGGAGCACGACGTGGCGGTCGGGCTCATCGCGATCGCGAGCCGCAACTACGGCATCGGCTCGGCCGAACGGACGGCCGAGTTCGCGCTCCGCCACCGTGACGAGCTGGTCGCGTTCGACCTGGCGGGGGACGAGCAGGCCTATCCCCCGTCGCTGTACGTCGACGTCGTCGGCGCACTCGCCGGTTCGGGGCTGAAGCTCACGACCCACTACGGCGAGTCGGGTGGCCCCGCGTTCCCTCGCGAGGCGGTCGAGGTCCTCGGCTCGATGCGCCTGGGCCACGGGGTGAGCGTGGCGGCCGATCCCGAGGTGACGGCCCTGGTCCGCGAGCGGCACGTGACGCTCGAGATGTGTCCGACGTCCAACCGCCGGACGAACGCCGTCGCCCACATCGCCGAGCACCCGGCTCGCCGGCTCCTCGACCAGGACGTCTCGGTCACGATCAACACCGACAACCCCGGCCTGTTCGCGATCGACCTCACCGGTGAGCTCGAGGTGTGCGTCGAGCGTCTCGGGTTCTCCGACGACGACCTGCGCCGCGTGACCTCGAACGCGATCGACGCGAGCTTCGTGGACGACGCGACCAAGGCCGACGTCCGGCGACGTCACTTCGGATGGGTGGAGCCCTAGGCTTCAGAGGAGAGCGCTGAGCGCCTTCCACTGGTCCAGGGTGATGCCGGAGAAGGTGTAGTAGCTCGCCCCGATCACGTCTCGCTCCAGCACGGTGTGGACGAAACCCTGCGTCTCGGGCCCGGTCGCGTCGAACGAGATCCCGCCGACGACGTGGATCGGCACGTTCAGGCCGAGGGTCTCCTGCCTGAGGATCTGCACGTTCTGCGCCGTGTACCGGGCGGCGGCGCGCGGTCCCTTCACCCGGTACGTGTAGTACGTCATCGGCAGGAACACGTCGTAGGTCTCGGCGAGGCGCCGCCAGGGGAAACCCGGCCAGAACCGTGGATCCGTCCGAACCATCCGATGCGGTGAAGCCACGATCGCGCCGAGCGGGTAGTCCGCGCCCGCCGTCCGCCGGATCACCGCCGACATCCGCAGGAGCCGTGTCGTCCGAAGGCCGGGGCGGCGCACCTCCGACGACTCGATGTCGAGGGCGAACGAATCGAACCGGTTGCCGCGATCGGTCCGGAACCGGATCGATCGTATCGCCCGGCGCAGATCGGTCGGGGCGTCGCGGAACCCGGGCAGGTACCAGGCGACCACCTCGAGTCCCCGCCGGTGGGCCGCGTCCAGGATCGACTCCACGCCCTCGGGGTGCACGAACGGACCGTTCCGGTTGAAGTTGGAGGTCTGCAGGTAGATCGTTCGGACGCCGTGGGCGGCCATGGAGTCCACCGCGTGCACGGGGTGCTCCCAGACCGCGGTGTCGTAGATGTCGATCCACGTCCCGAAGCCTTCGTACGGCGCCGTCGATCTCGGCGCACCCGGGCCGGGCGTCACACCCTCCGTGGAGGAGCCACGGGCGGGTCGCGCCGAACCGACGACCTCGGGCGAGCCCACGCACGCCGCGAGACCGACGAGGCAGAGCAGCGCGAGCGCGCGCACAGATATCGACCGCATCGACCCTTCCCCCCTGCACGAACCTTCACGAACTCTGGCACGAACCTGCACCGATCCGAGCTCAGGTAGATAGAGAACGCTCGGATACGTCCAAGGGTTCGGTCTGCGACAAGACCCGCTTCGATCCGGCGTTCCGGACCGAGACGGCGTCCCGCTAGGATGGCGCCCTCGGAGAGGGTGAGGTCCAGTTCATGAACGAGGATGGCAGCTCAGCCGGCAAGCTGATCGAGCGGTACTGGGAGGACCTGCTCGAGGCCGAGCCGATGCTCGGGACGGCGATCGGCGACGAGCGTTTCGACGACCGGCTGCCCGATCCCGGCCCGGCGGGTCGCGCGCAGCGCGAGCGCCTGCACCGAGGGGCACTCGAGGAGCTCGGGTCGTTCGAGATCGGCGCGCTCGACGAGGACCGGCGCGTAAGCCTCGACATCCTCGAGGCGATCGCACGCCGGGACCTGGCCGCGCTCGAGCACCGGACGGACCGGCTGTCCGCGGTCAGTCACCTGTGGGGCCCGGCGGGGCTGGTGGGCGAGCTGGCCTCGCTCCAGCGCGCCGACACCCCCGAACGCCTCGATCGGTACCGAGCTCGGATCGCGGCCACGCCCGCGTTCTACGACGCGGAGCTGGAGATCATGCGCGAAGGGATCGCCGACGGGGTCACGGCACCCAGGATCGTCGCCGAGCGGGCCTTGGCGCAGACCGAGCGACTCCTCGCCGCGGGCGCCGACGACTCGCCCGCGCTCGCACCGGTCCCGGCGGACGACGATGCCGGGCGCGAGCTCCTGACGCGGGCGATCGCCGATCACCTCCTCCCGGCACTCGAGCGCTACCGCGCGGGGGTCCGCGACTACCTCCCGAACGCCACCGAGACGATCGGCCTGTCGGCGCTCCCGGGCGGCGACGCCATGTACGCAGCCCAGATCCTGTCGTGGACGACCCTCGAGCTCGACGCGCGCGAGGTCCACGAGCTCGGCACCCAGGATCTCGAGAGGATCCAGGAGGAGCGCGGCCGTTCGGCCGCGATCCTCGGGTACCCGGACGCGGCCACCGCGGAGGCGGGCATCGCGCAGCATGCCGCGTTCCGCTTCGCGTCGCCGGACGAGCTCAAGGCGGTGGCCGAGGCGCAGGTTCGAAGGAGCTGGGACGTGGCGCCGGCCTGGTTCGGCCGGGTCCCGAGCGCGAACTGCGAGGTGCGGCTCGTCGAGGCGTTCCGCGAGGCCGACATGCCCTTCGCCTTCTACAACCAGCCCACCGAGGACGGGTCCCGGCCGGGCGTCTACTACGTGAACGGCTTCGACCTCGATCGCAAGCCGAAGCACCAACTCGCCTCGACCACGTACCACGAGGCCAACCCCGGGCACCACTTCCAGGTCGCGCTCGAACAGGAGATGGACGGCAGGCCGGCCATCCGCCGGTTCGGCGGCTTCCTCGCCGGGAGCGCGTTCACCGAGGGGTGGGGGCTGTACAGCGAGCGCCTCGCCGACGAGATGGGGCTGTACGAGGACGAGTCCGAGCGCCTGGGGATGCTCGACCTCCAGGGTATGCGGGCGGCACGCCTGGTCGTCGACACCGGCATCCACGCGCTCGGGTGGACCCGGGAGCGCGCGATCGCGACGCTCGAGGATGCGGGTCTGCCGACCGTGGAGGCCACGATCGAGACCGACCGGTACATCACGATGCCCGGCCAGGCGCTCTCGTACAAGATCGGGCAGTTCGAGATCGAGCGACAGCGCGCCGCGGCGGCCGAACGCGAGGGCGCCGAGTTCTCACTCCGCGCCTTCCACGACCGGCTGCTCGCGCTCGGCTCGCTTCCGCTGACGGCGCTCCGCCGTGAGCTCGCTCGCTAGGTCACCAGCGGGCGCTCGTTTGACGTCCGCCGCCCCGATGGGACACGCTGCTCGTCCCCGACACGAGGACCCCGAACACATGCCGAACGCCGTCGACCGGACGCGCCTGCGCGACCTCACGGCGCGCGAGCTCGCGCGCTTCGAGCAGGACCATCCGCGTTCGCGCGAGCTCTCCGAGCGCGCCAAGGCCAACCTGCTGGCCGGCGTCCCGATGCCGTGGATGAGCGAGTGGGCGGGCTCATACCCCGTCTTCGTGGCCGAGGCACACGGGGCTCGCTTCACCGACGTCGACGGCCGCGAGTACGTCGATCTGTGCCTCGGCGACACCGGTGCGATGACCGGTCACGCGCCGAAGGAGGCGGTCGAGGCGATCGCCGAGCAGGCGGCCAAGGGGATCACGCACATGCTCCCGACCGAGGACGCGGCGTGGGTCGGCGCCGAGATGCAGCGGCGGTTCGGCCTGCCGTTCTGGCAGTTCTGCCTGACGGCAACCGACGCCAACCGCTTCACGATCCGGCTGGCCCGGGCGATCACGGCGCGCCCCAAGATCCTGGTGTTCAACTACTGCTACCACGGCTCGGTCGACGAGACGATCCTCACGATCGAGGACGGCGTGCCCGGACCGCGCCCCGGGAACGTCGGCGCGCCCGTCGATCCCACGCAGACCACGCGCGTCGTCGAGTTCAACGACGTCGAGGCACTCGAGGAGGCGCTCGCGCACGAGGACGTCGCGTGCGTCCTTGCCGAACCGGCCCTCACGAACATCGGGATCGTCCTGCCCGAACCCGGGTACCACGACGCGCTCCGACGGCTCACGCGCGATCACGGCACGTACCTGGTGATCGACGAGACGCACACGATCTGCGCCGGACCGGGCGGGGCGACCAGGGCATGGGGGCTCGACCCGGACTTCGTCACGATCGGCAAGCCGCTCGCGAGCGGCGTCCCGGCCGCGTGCTACGGGATGAGCGCCGAGGTCGCCGAGCGCACCGAGACGTTCATGCGCTCGCTCCCGACGACCGACGTCGGCGGGATCGGCGGGACGCTCTCGGGCAACGCGCTCTCGCTGGCCGCGATGCGGGCCACGCTCGAGCACGTCCTGACCGAGGAGGCCTTCGAGCGGATGATCGCGCTCGGCGAGCGCTGGGCCGACGGCGTGAAGACCTCGATCGAACGGCACGCTTTGCCTTGGGAGGTACAGAGGATCGGGTGCCGGGCCGAATACTGGTTCACGCCGACGCCTCCCCGCAACGGCGGACGGGCGGCGGCGGTCGACGATCACGAGCTCGCCCGGTTCACGCACCTGTACGCCCTGAACCGCGGGATCCTGCTCACGCCGTTCCACAACATGGCCCTGATGTCGCCCGCCACCACCGAGGCCGACGTGGACGCGCACTCGGTCGTGTTCGACGAGATGGCCGCCGAGCTCGTCGGCTGACGGCAGGGAACCGCAAGCCGCGCGTCTGCGCCTCGTCGTAGGCTTCGGGCCTCATGGCCGACGCCGTCGGAAGGTTCCACTGGCTGGTGATCGATACGGTCGACCCGGACCGGATCGCGCCGTTCTGGTGCGAGCTCCTGGGTGTCGAGCAGCGCGGGTGGTTCGCCGACGACTACCTCATGCTCACGGCCGACGACCACACGCCGCCCGTCGCGTTCCAGCGCGTGCCGGAAGCCAAGGCGGTCAAGAATCGGCTCCACGTCGATCTGCAGGTCGACGATCTCGACGAGGCCTATGAGCGGATCGTGGCGCTCGGTGGGTCGGCGGCGTCGGACGTCCGGGAGCTGCCCGGCGGCTATCGCTGGCGCGTGATGGCCGACCCCGAAGGCAACGAGTTCTGCATCGTGCCGCGCGACGAGGATTGAGTCGGGCCTCAGTCGCCGCCGGCGCGGAGCACCTGACGGATCCGAACGCGGCCCGGACGGAGCAGCGCCCGCGAGTAGATCTTCGTCGCGATCGGGATCAGCGCCGCCGTCGACACCACCGAGATCGCCAGCGAGGCCACGACCTCCCATGGGGCCGCGTCGCCGAGGACGATCCTCGTCGGCATGACGAGCGGCGACGAGAACGGGAGGAGCGACGCGACCACGGCCAGCGTCGAGTCCGGATCGCCCGTCGCGCTGAGCCCGATGATGAACGAGGCGATGATCAAGATCGTGAGCGGCGTCATCGTGGTCTGGAGATCCTCCTGCCGCGTGACGATCGAGCCCGCCACCGCGAACAGCCCCGCGTAGAAGAAGAACCCGAGGACGAACCAGACGAGCACGACCCCGATCGTCGCGATCGCGCCGGACGGGAACTCCAGCGAGCCGACGGCGTTCGACGCGAAGAGGGCCACGAGCCCGATCAGCAGGAGCTGCAGGAGCCCGAGCAACCCGATACCGAGGATCTTGCCTCGCAGCAGATGCGAGGGTCGGAGGGTCGCGAGGAGGACCTCGACGACGCGCGAGGACTTCTCCTCGACCACCCCGGCGGCGACCCAGTAGCCGTACGCGAACAGCTGCCCGTACAGCAGCAGGACGCCGACGAAGGCCACGGTCGCCGATTCGCTGCGTCGCGCGTCCACGGGCTCGAGCGCTTCGACCGGGAGCGGTCGTTGGAGCAGCGCCGCATCGACCTGGTCGTCGGAGAGCCCGGCCGCCACGAGGGCCTGCCTCGAGCGCTCACGGAGCGAGACCGCCTGGATCAGCCCGACGAGCTGCTCCGGGGGCTCGTCGCGCACCACGATCGCATCACCGTTCACGAGCGCCGCGTCGGCGTCGCCGGCATCGACGGCGCGCTCGGCCTCGGCCCGATCCGGGAGGGCGAGCACCTTCACCTCGAAGCCGAGGGCGTCGGCGGCCACGCGAACCTCCCCTCCGAGCACCTCCGACCCCGCGCCCACGACCACCAGGTCGAAGCTCGTGGGCCGGTTGAACGCCGCCGAGACCACGATCACGCCGACCAGCAGCAGCAGCGTGATCGCGGTCGACACCTGGAACCCGCGGTCGCGCGCTCGCTCGACGAACTCCCGTCTCGCGACGATCGGCCACATGCGCCGGCGAGCGCTCATCGCGCGACCTCGCGGCGGAAGATCTCGGACAGGCTCGGTTGGACGATGCTGAAGTGCCGGACCGACCCGGCGGCCCGCGCGGCATCCAGAACGTCCGATGAACTCACACCCTCGGCGAGCTCGACGATGGCGCCCTCGGTCAGCCGTTCGAGGACGCGGACACCCGGGACGCCGTCGAGCCATCCGTCCGCGGCGCCCGTCACCTCCACGCGGACCAGCCGCCTCGTGTCCCGGGCTCGGAGATCCGAGATCCGTCCCGAGGCCACCACCCGTCCGCGATCGATCATCACGACGGACTCGCAGAGACGTTCGACCAGCTCGAGCTGGTGGCTCGAGAACACGACGGGCGCGCCGGCGTCGGCCTGTCCGCGCAGGATCTCCGAGAGGACGTCGACGCCGACGGGATCCAGACCCGAGAAGGGCTCGTCCAGCACGAGCACCTCCGGGCGGTGGACGAGCGCCGCCGCGAGCTGGACGCGTTGCTGGTTGCCGAGCGAGAGCGTCTCGGCCCGGTCCTTGGCGCGTTCGGCGACGCCGAGCCGCTCGACCATCCGAGCGGCCTGCGAGCGCGCGTCGTCGGGTTCGAGCCCGTGGAGACGCGCGAGGTACACGAGCTGATCGAGGACGCGCATCTTCGGATACAGACCGCGCTCCTCGGGCATGTAGCCGAACCGGCGCCGGGTCTCGGCGTCGACGCGGCCGGCCGAGCCACCGCACCTCGCCGGCATCCGCCTGCAGCACGCCGAGGGCGATCCGCATCGCCGTCGTCTTGCCGGCACCGTTCGGGCCGACGAACCCGACCATCTCGCCGGCCTCGACCCGGAACGACACGTCGTCGAGGGCCACGACGTCGCCGAACCGTCGCGTGAGACCGATGAGCTCGAGCGCCGCGGGGGGTCCTGGCATCGACGTCACCGCGAACCGATGGTCAGCACCGCCTTGCCTCGCACCCGCCGTTCGAGGAGCGCGGCGACCGCCGACGCCGCCTCGGTCCACGGCACCTGCAGGTCGATCTCGGTCCGCAGTCGCCCGCTCGAGACCAGCGCGACCAGCCGCGCGAGCTCGGCGGTGCCGATCTGGCCCTCGAGCAGCTCGTGCGTCACGAAGAACCCCCGGAGCGACGGCCCGCCGCGGCGGTAGAACGAGCGCGCGTCGAACGTCGTCGGCTCGTTCGACGAGTTCCCGAACGACACGACGATCCCGCGGTCGGACACGCGAGTGAGCGCGGCCGCGAGGCTCGCGCCGCCCACCGACTCGAGGAGCAGGTCGAACGCGGCCCCCTCGGGGTCGAGGCCGATCACGACCTCGTCGGTACCCAACTCGGGAAGCCCGAGCCCCCGCTCCGGGCTCCCGACGACGGCCGTCACGTGGGCCCCGGCCGCGTGCGCGAGCTGCACCGCGAACCGTCCGACGCCGCCTGCCGCGCCCGTGATCGCGACGCGCTTCCCGGCGAGGGGGCCGCCGAGTTCGAGCGTGCCGACAGCCGTGAGACCGGCGACCGGGAGGGTGGCCGCGACCTCGAAACCCATCTCCTTCGGGATCGGCGCGAGGTGGTCGCTCCGAACGGCGACGCGCTCGGCCCAACCTCCGCCGTTCGCCCAGCCGACGACGCGTGTTCCGTTCGGCGGGCTCGAGCCGTCGGGCGCGGCACCTGCGATCACGCCTGAGACGTCCCAGCCGGGTCGCCATCCGTCCTCCGCCGTCCGCAGGGCGGAGCACTCGCCGCGGTTGAGCGAGGACGCACGAACCTCGACCACGGCGACGCCGGGGCCGAGCCTTGGCTCGTCGACCTCGCGCAGCTCGATGCCGCCGGGCGCCCCGGGCGCGGCTGCCAGCGCGAGCATCAGGTGACGATCTGGTGCGCCATCGAGAAGCCTCGTTTCTCGCGGAGCTCGGCCTGGATCAGGTGCACGACCGCGTTGATCTGAGCGAGGTGCGTGAACGCCTGCGGGAAGTTCCCGAGATGGCGTCCGGTGATCGCGTCGATCTCCTCCGCGTACAGCTGGAGCGGGCTCGCGAACGACAGGAGCTTCTCGCAGAGCTCGCGGGCGCGACGCAGCTCGCCGATCTCGACCAGCGCAGAGACCAGCCAGAACGAGCAGATCGTGGACGTCCCCTCCTCGCCCGACAGACCGTCGTCGGTCTGCTCGACGCGGTAGCGCAGCACGAGGCCGTCCAACGTGAGCTCGTCGGCGATCGCGAGGACCGTGGCGCGGATCCGATCGTCGTCTTTCGGCAGGAACCGCAGGAGCGGCATCAGCAAGAGCGAGCCGTCGAGCGCCGTCGTCCCGTAGTACTGCGTGAACACGCCGCGCTCGTCGACGCCGTTGGCCAAGATGTCCGCATGGATCTCGTCGGCGACGGCGCGCCACTTCTGTTCGAGCGCCTCCTCGCCCCGGCGACGCGCCAGGCGCGCGCCGCGGTCGAGCGCCACCCAGCAGAACATCTTCGACGACGTGAAGTGCTTCGGCTCCCCGCGAACCTCCCAGATGCCTCGATCCGGATCGCGCCAGTGCTCGATCGCCTTCTCGACCTGCGCGACGGCGATCGGCCAGACGCGCTCGGTGATCCGGTCTCTCGACTTGGCGTTCAGGTAGATCGAGTCGAGCAACGCCCCCCACACGTCGTGCTGGTCCTGGTCGAACGCGCCGTTGCCGATCCGCACCGGCTGCGCGTCCTCGTAGCCGGACAGGTGCGGCAAGATCGTCTCGGTCAGGTCGCGCTCGCCGCCGAGCCCGTACATCACCTGCAGGTCACTGCCGTCCTCGACCCGGTCGGCCACGAACTCGAAGAAGCCGTCGGCCTCCGAGTCGAACCCCAGCGTGTAGAGGCCCCACAGCGCGAACGTCGAGTCTCGGATCCACGAGTACCGGTAGTCCCAGTTGCGCTCGCCACCCGGCGTCTCGGGGAGCGAGGTCGTCCCCGCGGCCATCAGCGCGCCGGTCGGCGCGTACGTGAGGCCCTTCAGCGTGAGCGCGCTCCGCTGCAGGTGGATGCGCCAGGGGTGGTCGGGGAACTCACCCTGGTTCAGCCACCCACGCCAGTACTCCTGCGTCCGCCACATCCGGTCGGCGGCGTCCTGGTAGTTGGGCGGTGGCTCGTGGTCGGACCACGAGAGCGCGACGAAGCGCTCGTCCCCGTCCTGCATCGTCGTGGTCGCGTGCGCGCGTCGGCCTTCGAACCCCATCCGGAGGTCGCTCGTCAGTCGCAGCGGCAGATCTCCGGGGGCGATCCGCGTGAGCGCGTGGCTGTATCCCTCGCTCTCGTACTCCCACGCGACCTCGGCGCGCGCGTAATCGGGCGAGGGCTCGCAGTCCATCAGCAGGTCGACGTGACCGTTCACGCAGCGGATCGTGCGGAGCAGGATGTGCTCGGCCTCGTGGTCGCCCGGCGGCCGTTGGTACTCGACCGCCCGCTGCGAGTCGTCGTACCACGGCCCCACGAGCAGCGCGTCGCGGATCACGAGCCACCCCGTCCGCGTCTGCCACGTCGTCTCCAGGACGAGCGTCCCCGGCACGTACCGCCGCCCCGCCGGGACGGTGACGTCGGCCGGGCCGACACGGAAATGGCCCGCCGAACGGTCGAGCATGGCCGCGAAGACCGACGGGCCGTCGGGCCGGGGCAGGCAGAGCCACTCGACGCTGCCGCTCGGGGCCACCAGCGCCTGGACCTGCCGGTCCGACAGGAACGCGTACTCCGCGATCGGGGGGAACGGGCTCCCCTCAGCGAACCGCATCGTGCGCTCGGCGACCGCCATCGCGCGGATAGTAGCGGGACCGCGAAGGACCGTTCCTCGACCGACGACAGCCTAGGCCGCCGTCACGGCCTCCGCATCCTCGCGCTCGAGCGCGATCGCCAGCACCTCGTCGACCGTCTCGACCGGGTGGAACGCGATCTCCTCGCGAACCTGCTCCGGAACGTCGTCGAGGTCGCCCTCGTTGCGCTTGGGCAGGATGACCTCCTTCAGGCCGGCCCGGTGCGCCGCGAGCACCTTCTGCTTCACGCCGCCGATCGGGAGCACCCGGCCCTGGAGCGTCACCTCGCCGGTCATGCCGATGGTGCTCTTCACCGGCGTGTCCGAGAGCAGCGACGCGATCGCCGTGACCATCGTCACGCCTGCGCTCGGCCCGTCCTTGGGCACGGCACCGGCCGGCACGTGAACGTGGAACCTGCCACCGAGGTCGGACGGGTCGATGCCGAGGTCTCGGGCGTGCGAGCGCACGTACGAGAGCGCGATCTGTGCCGACTCCTTCATCACGTCGCCGAGCTGTCCCGTGAGCATCAGCGGGTCCTTGGCGTCGCCTTCGAGCCGCGTTGCCTCGATGAACAGGACGTCCCCGCCGGTCCCGGTCACCGCGAGCCCGGTCGCGACGCCCGGCACGCTGGTCCGGTCGGCGGCCTCGAAGAAGAACCTCGGGCGGCCGAGGTAGTCGCGGATGTCGTCGACGTCGACGTGGACCGGGGCCTGCGCATCGCCGCTCGCGAGCCTGGTGGCCACCTTCCGCAGGACCTTGCCGAGCTCGCGCTCGAGGTTGCGGACGCCGGCCTCGCGCGTGTAGTCCACGACGACCTGCCGCAGCGCGTCGTCGGTGAGCTCGACCTCGTCCGAACGCAGGCCGTTGCGCTCCTCCTGCCGCGCGAGCAGGTGGTCGCGTGCGATCACGACCTTCTCGTCCTCGGTGTAGCCGTCGAGCCGGATGACCTCCATCCGGTCGAGCAGCGGGCCCGGGATCGTCTCGGACACGTTCGCGGTCGAGATGAACAGCACCTCGGACAGGTCGAGGTCGACCTCGAGGTAGTGGTCGCGGAACGTGTGGTTCTGCGCGGGGTCGAGCACCTCGAGCAGCGCGCTGGAGGGGTCGCCGCGCCAGTCGGCGCCGACCTTGTCCACCTCGTCGAGCATCATGACCGGGTTCTTGGTGCCGGCCTCCTTCAGCGCTCGAACGATGCGACCCGGCAGCGCGCCGACGTAGGTGCGGCGGTGGCCGCGGATCTCCGCTTCGTCGTGGATCCCGCCGAGCGAGATGCGGACGAACTTGCGACCGAGCGCTCGCGCGACGGACTCGCCCAGCGACGTCTTGCCGACGCCGGGAGGGCCGACGAGCGTGAGGATCGCGCCCGAGCCGCGGCCCGACGACGGGCCGAGCCCGCGCTCCTGCCGAAGCTTGCGGACCGCGAGGTACTCGACGATCCGATCCTTCACGTCCGACAGACCCGTGTGGTCCTCGTCGAGGATCGCGCGGGCCGAATCGATCTCGAGGTTGTCCTCGGTCCGGACGTCCCAAGGGATCTCGGTCATCCAGTCGAGGTACGTGCGGATCCAGCCGTACTCGGGCGACTGCTCGGGCATCGCCTCGAGGCGACCGAGCTCGCGCTCGGCCTCGGCGCGGGCGCCCTCGGGCATGTTCGCGTCGGCGATCTTCTTCCGGTACTCCTCGACGATGCCCTCGCCCGACTCGTCGCCGAGCTCCTTGCGGATCGCGTCCATCTGCTGACGCAGGATGTACTCGCGCTGGTTCTTCTCCATCCCCTCGCGGACGTCGCTGCGGATCTTGTCCTTCAGCTCGAGCTCGGCGAGGACCTCCTTGGCCCAGTCCAGGACCTTCTCCAGGCGCTGCTCGACGTCGAGCGTCTCGAGGACCTCGACCTTCTGCTCGATCGACAGGTCGGGCGAGTACCCGGCCGTGTCGGCGATCTGCCCGATGTCCGAGATGCCTCGGAGGAACTCCGCCACCTCGGGCACGCCGCGGGCCTCGACGATCGTCTCGAGCGTCGCCTTGTACTGGTGGGCGAGCTCACGGGCGCGCTCGGACGCGACCTCGGGATCCGGCCGGGGCTCGATCTGCACCCACGTGGTCTCGCCGGTGCCGGCCACGCCCGTGCCGACGACGGCGCGGACCATCCCCCGGATCACCAGGGCCTCGAGACCGCTGGGGAGGCGGCCCACGTCCTCGACCTTCGCAACGGTGCCGATCTTCGCGTATCGGTTGCCGATCCTCGGCACGAGCAGCAGCTCGCCGTTCGAGGACTCGGAGGCGGCTATCGCCCGCCGGGCCTCATCGGACTCGATCGTGAGGGTCACGACCATCCCGGGCAGCACAACGCCCGAGGTCAGGGGCAGGAGCGGCAGGATCTGGGTGTCGAGCTGAGCCATGTCGGGTTCGTCTCCTTCGTTCGTCTCTGCTGCGTCAACGCCCTGCTCAGGCACGCTATTCCCCAGGTGTAAGCGTGATTACAGGCGCCGAAGCCTGCCGGCGGGGCTGGTGGGCCTATCCTGGGCTCGAGGTGTTCGAGCGCTTCACCGACCGAGCCCGGCGAACCGTCGTCTTCGCCCAGGAAGAGGCGAGGATGCTCAACCACAACTACATCGGGACCGAGCACATCCTGCTGGGTCTGTTGCGCGAGGACGAGGGGGTGGCGGCCAAGGCACTGACGACGCCTCGGCGTCTCGCTCGAGGCTGTTCGGCGCGATGTCGGGGAGATCGTCGGCCAGGGATCGGAGGTCCCCCGCGGCCACATCCCGTTCACCCCCCGAGCGAAGAAGGTCCTCGAGCTCTCGCTGCGCGAAGCGCTGCAGCTCGGTCACAACTACATCGGGACCGAGCACATCCTGCTCGGGCTGATCCGCGAGGGCGAGGGCGTCGCGGCCCAGGTCCTGCAGAAGCTCGGCGCCGATCTCAACCGGGTCCGCCAGACGGTGGTCCAGCTCCTGTCCGAGCACACGGCCGAGACCGCGACTGCGGTGGGCGAGGCAGTGGGCGTCTTCACCGAGGGTGTTACATCGACCTCGGAACCTCTGGGCGACGACGCGCCCACGTGTCCGAACTGCTTCGGCGCTCTCGACGAGACGCTCGCGGTGAGGATGCTGGAGACGACGGCCGAGGGCGAACCCTTCTCCGTGAAGATCGCGTACTGCACCCGCTGTGGGGTCGCGCTCGGCGCGCTGCCCTGACGTCAGCCGACCGGCACCGGCTCGAGCGCGGGGATCAGGAGGACCGCGCCGGCACCGTAGCGGTCCTCGACCGCCGCGACGATTTCCTCGCCGGCCACCACGACGCCGACCTCGACGCGGTTGTCGACCACGCTCCCCGAGGACCAGGTGGTCTGCAGTCCCAGGTCTTCGCCGACGTCGCCACTCAGCTCCGTCTGGATCCGGTGGAGTTCGGTCTGCGTCCGTTCGTGCTGCGTGACGCAGAGCGGCCCACCCCACAGCTCGCGGAGGTCCACCTCGTGCCGCTCGAGATCGCCGGTGAAGGCGGCGACCGCGATGATCTCGCCGTCGGTGGTGTTCTCCGAAGGCTCGCTCACGTAGTCGATCCAGAAGCCGGCGGAGTCCGGCTCACCCTCTGCCGCGTGCATCACGGCCCGGAGGTCGGCGTCCGTCGCGCGCGCGAGATCCACCGCGACCCAGCCTCCTGCGGGCTCGGGGCATGGAGCCGTGAAGTCGACGCGATCGGTCGACGGTTGTTCGTATGCGCCCACCTTGAGGACCGTGAACGCAGCCCCGTCGTAGGTCCCCACGACGTGGAACGTGCCCCAGGTCGTTCCCGACGCCGACTCCTCGCCCTCGACCTCGGTCCAGTCCCAGTCGGCAATCGGCAGTCCGCTGCACTGAGGCGGGTACGAATCCGCGATGCCGCCCAGACACAGCTCGGGGCCGTGTTCGGGACTCTCGAGGACGGTACCGTCGGCCTCGTAGCGTCCGGGGCCGGCTCCGGTGCCGGGACCTGCAGGATCAGCCGGCCGATCGCCGCAGGCACCGAGCACGAGCAGCAAGATGGACGTAGCCGCCGGTGCGAGCACCCGGGATCGCGTCATGGTCCTGGGACGGTTCACGTGCCGCCTAGGTTCCTCAGGCGGGCGGCGTCACTCGCAGGACCACGCCGTCGTCGAGGATCGGCAGCCAGAGCGAGCCGTCCTCGAACGCCATCACCTGGTTCGCGTTGATCAACCCGTGGTCGGCGACGATCGACTCCGCCACGACCTGTTGGGTCGCGACGTCGATGCCCACGAGCTCGGGACCGATCTCCGTCGCCACCCACAGGATGCTGCCGTCGAACGCGAGCCCGTCGGGCGCGACCGGCGTGTCCACCGTTGCGACGATCTCGTTGGTCTGCGGGTCGATCGCCTGCACGGCGTCGACATCCGTCGTCGAGACCCAGAGGAGACCCCCGGCCTCGGCCATGATCTGCGGGCCCTGCTCCGTGGTGATCTCCGCGACGACCTTTTCCGTGTCCGGGTCGATCCGCGTGATCGTCCCGTCGAAGTAGCTCGAGACCCAGACGTCCTCGAACGCGAACGTCGCGAACCGTGGCTGCAGGCCAACGTCGATCTCGGTGACCATCTCGTTCGTCGTCGGGTCGATACTCGCCACGACCGCGTCGTCCTCGCACACCACCCAGACCGATCCGTCGGCGACGGCGAGCCCCTCCGGCGCGGCGCACACGTCGATGTCGGTTACGACCTCGTCGGTCGACGGATCGATCCGTGACACCGTGTCGTCGTCGGCGTTCGAGACCCAGACGCCGCCCTCGCCCACCGCCACCTCGAGGGGGATCGCGCCGACGCGGACCGTCGCGAGGACGTCGCCGCTGGTGGGGTCGATACGCGAGACCGAACCGCGTGCAGCGTCCGTCTCGGCGTTGACCACCCAGAGCGACCCGTCGCCGGCGGCGATGCCGATGGGGTCGGAGCCGACCTCGACCGTCGCCTCGATCTCGGCCGGTTGCGGGCCGGCGGGGACGGTAGAGCTCGTGGGTTCGGCCGTCGAGCTCGTCGCGTCGCCGCCCCCGTCGTCACTCGAGCAGCTCGAAAGGAGGACGAGGGCGCCCGCGAACGCGAGCAGGATCACGCGTGGTCCCCCTCCCCCCATCGTCTTGCGATACGTGCTGCGACGCACGGCGAGACGGGTTCGCGAAGCCCTGGGCAAGAAACCGCAACCCAGGGCGTCCCGCCGGGGCCTATCCTTGCCCCGATGGCCGAGGCCGAGGGGGCGCGCGCGCTCTTCAAGCAGGTCGCGGACCGCGTCGACGAACGGCTGTTCGGCGTACGTGAGCCGCTCCGGCTGGTGATGGTCGGGATCCTCACCGGCAACCATGTGCTGATCGACGACGTGCCCGGTGTCGGAAAGACCACGCTCGTCCGGATGCTCTCCACCCTGCTCGGGCTCCGGTTCCAGCGGGTCCAGTTCACCCCCGACCTGATGCCGAGCGACATCACCGGCACGTCGGTGCTGAACCTGAAGACCAACGACTTCCAGTTCCGACCCGGCCCGCTCTTCACGCAGGTGCTCCTCGCCGACGAGATCAACCGGGCGACGCCGAAGACGCAGGCGGCACTGCTGGAGGCGATGCAGGAGCGACAGGTGACGGTCGACGGCGAGACCCATCCGCTCCCCGATCCGTTCTTCGTCCTCGCGACGCAGAACCCGATCGAGCTCGAGGGTACGTTCCCGCTCCCCGAGGCCCAGCTGGACCGCTTCCTCCTCCGCGTGAAGCTCGGCTACCCCGACGAGCGCGAGGAGCTGCGCATCCTGCAGACGCAACCGGCGGATCGCACGTTGCCGGAGGAGCCGCTCGGCGACCTGCCACCGCTCCGGGAGCTCCGCGATGCGATCGCGTCGATCGGGCTCGAGCACCCGGTCCGCTCCTACGTCGTCTCGCTCGCCCGGGCCACCCGCGACCATCCCGAGCTCTCGGTGGGCGCCAGTCCTCGCGCGGTCGAGCAGATGGGCGACGCGGCCCGAGCGTTCGCGATGCTCGACGGCCGCGACTACGTCCTGCCCGACGACGTGAAGGCGCTCGCCGAACCCGTCTTCGGACACCGGCTCGTCCCGACCACCGACGCCAGGATCCGCGACCGCGACGCCGACGAGATCCTGCGCGAGGTCCTGCGCTCGGTCCCCGTGCCGACCGAGCTCGACACCTAGCTCGATTCCTGGGGGCTCGCCACGGACACGCCGGAACGACGGCAGATCGCCCTCTACATCGCCTGCATCGTCGGGGTCTTCGCGATCGCCTGGGGACAGGTCGTCGTCCTGCTGTGGGCGTCCGCGATCGCCACCCTCTCGATCGCGTCGACGCTGTGGGCGCGCTCGGCCCTGAAGGGCGTCAGCGTCGAGGTCGCGTTCGAGCCGGCGAGGGCGTTCGTGGGCGAGGACGTCACGCTCCGCGTTCGGATCACGAACGACAAGCGGACGCCGCTCCCCATCGTCCGACTGCTGGTCCGCTTCCCGTTCAGCCTGCTCCCCGAGGCGGCGCCGAACCCGACAGCGCTCCGTGGCCACCGCCGCCGGCTGTCGATCGCCGGGCGCAGCGAGGTCGAGCTCCGCCTGCCCGTGGTCGTCACCACCCGCGGCGAGTACTGGCTCGAGGGCGTCGATGTCGTGGTCTCGGATCCGTTCGACCTCGCCCCGATCAAGCTCGAGGCCGAGACGGATCGACCCCTCCTCGTGATGCCCGAGCCGCGCGTGGGGATCCCGCTGCACATCGCGCGGCGCCTGCCGTTCGGCTCCCCCGCGCCGTCGGTGCGGCTGTTCGAGGATCGCGAACACTTCGCGGGCGTTCGCGACTACGAGCCCGGCGACCCCATGCACCACGTCCACTGGCGGCTGTCGGCCCACACGGGCAAACTCCAGACGAAGCGCTACGAGCCGACGCGCTCGGCCGAGGTCCTGTTCGCCCTCGACATCGCGAACGGCGAACCGTTCTGGCACGCGGTCGACCCCGACACCGCGGAGGAGTCGATCGGCTGGGCGTCGTACCTCGCGCGCCAGGCCATCCACGCGGGATGGCGGACGGGGCTGGTCGCGAACACGCATCTACGCCGCGGGCGCGGCCCGCTGCGCGTGCGCTCCTCGGACTCGGCCGGCAACGAGGCCGTGCTGTTCGCCGCGCTCGCCCGGATGCCGAACCAACCCACGAGCGACCTCGGCCCCGTGCTCAGGGAGGTCGGACGGCGCCTGGTCCGGCGGACCACCGTGATCGTGGTCTCGCCGCGCCCGGGCGCGGCGCTGTCGCACGAGATGGAGGTGCTCCGACGACGGGGGTGTGACGTGATCCACCTCTCGCCGCTGGAGGCCTTCCGGGAGGCGGCGTCGTGATCGGCTCGGGCGCGTCCGCATGATGGCGTCCGGCGAGGTCCTGCGCCCCGAGCCTCGGGAGCTGCGCGCATGCGGGCTCGCCGCGCTCGCCGAGGCCGGCGTCCTCGCCCTGCCCGTGTGGCTGGTCCTGACCGAGACGCGCGGGCTGGAGGTCGGCGTGATGGCGCTCGCCGTGCCGTTCGTGGCGGTCTACGTGGGGGGCGTGCTGCTGGCCTGCCGGTTCCGAGCATCGCCGAACGTCGCGATCGTCGCCGCCGTGCTCGCCGTGCTGGCCGGGATCTGGCTCGGACACGGCGACCTCAACCGGACCGTGTTCGCGATCGTCGTGGCTCTCCTCGTCTCGTTCCGGCTCGTCACGCTCGGACTGCGGGACTGGCGCGCCCCGATCCACGCGGAGGTCGGGTGGTTCGCATTGGCGCTCGGCCTCGAGGTGTTGATCGCGGCCGGCGCGACGAGGGAGTGGCGAGCGCCGCTCCTGCTGTTCGTCCCGGTGTTCTTCGTGGCGGCGCTCGCGAGCAGGGCGAGCACCGTGTGGACCTCGGGCGGCGCCGGCGAGCTGGACGAGCGGGTTCGAGCCGCGTGGATCCGCCGGGCCCTCCTCGCCACCGGTGCGCTCGTGGCCGCGATGGCCGCGGCGGTCGTGTTGAGCATCGAGGGCGGCGTCTTCGACCGGATCGGGATGTGGTTGACCCCCGCGGCCAACGCCGTCGCCACGTTCTTCGCCTGGGTGCTCTCCCAAGCGGCGCGGCCGATCTTCTGGCTGGTCGACCGGCTCGGCATCGATCCCGAACGCGTCCGGGAGTTCCTCGAGAGCCTTCGTGAAGGTTCCGCGCGCCGAGCTTTCGAGCAGCAGGGCGCGGGCGAGCCGTCGATCTGGCAGCGGATCCTCGGGTTCCTCGTGTTCGCGGCCATCGCGTACGCGGTCGTCCGCGCGATCCGGCATTTCCGTCCACCCGTAGGCGCCGAACCCGAGCCGCACGCCCTCGGCACGCAGACCGAGTCGCCGATCCCGGTCGTCGAGGCGGTCCCGGCACGGTCGCTGTTCCGACGCGAGCTGCCCGCGGACGCCGTTCGGCGCTGGTACGCCGAGACGCTGCTGGCGCTCCGAGAGCTCGGGATCATCCGCGAGCCGTGGCAGACGCCGACCGAGTTCGCGCCGGTGGTGGCCGAGGCCGTTCCCGGGCTGCGCCGCCGAGTTCGAGCTGCTGACGCGCGCGTACGAGGACGTCCGGTACGGGAGCCTGCGCCTGGATCGGCCCGCGCTCCGCGACCTCGAGAGCGGTCAGAAGCGCATCGCCGCAACGCTCCGCGGCGGTTGACGGCTCTGTAGGATGGCCGGTTCCATGAGCGATGCCCGCGATCGTCGTCGAGGGGCTTGCCAAGCCGTACGGCAAGGTGGAGGCGCTCGCGGGCATCGACCTCGGCGTCCCCCCCGCCACGGTCCTCGGGCTCCTCGGACCCAACGGCGCGGGGAAGACGACCGCCGTCCGGATCCTGACCACGCTCCTGCAGTCCCGATGCGGGCCGCGCGACCGTCGCCGGCTACGACGTGGTCAAGCCAGGCGGAGGAGCTCCGGCACGTGATCGGCCTCGCCGGGCAGAACGCCGCGGTGGACGAGAACCTCACCGGTCTGGAGAACCTCGAGATGGTGGGGCGTCTGTACCACGTGCCGGCGGCAGAGGCGAAGCGACGCGGCCAGGAGATCCTCGAGCGCTTCGAGCTGTCGGACGCCGCCCACCGCGTGGCCAAGACGTACTCCGGCGGCATGCGCCGGCGACTGGACCTGGGTGCCAGTCTCGTCGGGCGCCCGCAGGTCCTGTTCCTGGACGAGCCGACGACGGGCCTGGACCCTCGCGGCCGACTGGAGATGTGGGACGTCATCCGCGACCTGGTGACCGAGGGAACCACCCTGCTGCTCACGACGCAGTACCTGGATGAGGCCGACCGCCTGGCGGACTCGATCGCCGTGATCGACGGCGGCCGGGTGATCGCCGAGGGTACCTCGGACCAGCTGAAGGCCCGCGTCGGCGGCGAGGTGCTGGCCCTGCGCGTGGCCGATCGCAGCCGCGCGCCGGACGCAGCGGGCGCCGTGCTGGGGCTCGGACCCGGCGGCGGCAACGTGGACAACAACACCGGCGAGATCAACGTGCCGGTCGGCACCGACGGGACGGCGATCCTGACCGAGGCCGTCCGAAGGCTCGACGACCACGGGATCCAGCTCGCCGACGTGGGCCTGCGTCGACCCACGCTCGACGACGTCTTCCTGGCCCTCACCGGGCACGCGGCCGAGGAGGCGGACGTGGAGCAGCCGTCCGAAGACGGCGGCAGGTCCAAGCGCCGCGATCGGAAGCGAGAGAAGGTATGAGCGCGATCACCGAGACGCTCCGCACGCCCGGCCGCCTCGCGAACACGGTCTCGGACTGGTGGGTCATCACCCGGCGGAACCTCATCACGTATGTGCGTAAGCCGGACCTGCTGGTGTTCTCGACGATCCAGCCGGTGATGTTCGTGCTGCTGTTCGTCTTCGTGTTCGGGGGCGCGTTCGAGCTCTTCCTCCCGCCCAGCATTTCGTACGTCGACTTCCTGATGGCGGGGATCTTCGTGCAGACGGGGATCTTCGCCGCGACGCAGACGGGCGTCGGACTCGCCGACGACCTTCAGAAGGGCATCATCGATCGGTTCCGGTCGCTGCCGATGGCTCGCTCGGCGGTCCTGGCCGGTCGCACCGCCGCCGACACCGTCTCGGTGGGTCTCCAGACGGTGCTGATGCTGGTCGTCGCGTACCTGGTCGGTTATCGGATCCACACGAGCGTGTGGGAGGCGTTGCTCGCGTTCGGCGTGGTCGTCGGTGTCGGGTACGTGTTCACCTGGGTGTCCGCCTTCGCCGGGCTGACGCTGAAGACGATCGAGGCGGTCCAGGCGGCGCTGTTCACGATCGTGTTCCCGTTCGTCTTCGTGAGCTCCGCCTTCGTCCCGCCCGAGACGTTCCCCTCATGGCTGCAACCGATCGCGCAGAACAATCCGGTGACGATCTGGGTGAACCTGGTCCGGGTGCTCACGCTCGGCGACCTCATCACCGAGAGCACCAGCCCGCTGTTCTCGGACGTCCCGTCGTTGTGGACCCTGCTCTGGCAGTCGGCCGCATGGATGGCGGGCTTGCTGGCCTTCTTCTACGCGATGGGCATCCGCGCCTACCGCCGTACGTAGCCCGCCCTCGCCCTTCCCGATACGACGCCGCCTCCGCCGCCTAGCGTCAGCGTGGGAACATCTCGCCACCGGGCTCGGTTGTCGCCTGAGGCCGGTACAGTGGCCGGAACGTCTGTTCGGGTTGGGAGTCGCGCTTGTTCGGTTTCGAAGGCGAGAACGCGCGCGAGAAGGTCATCGTCCTGTTCACGATGTGCTTCGCGCTCGGCGATGGCGATGCTCGACAACACCGTCGTCAACGTCGCCCTGCCGACGATCAGCCGCGAGCTGGGCGCCGGGGTCAGCGAGCTGCAGTGGATCGTGGACGGCTACGTGCTCGTCTTCGCGTCGCTCCTGCTCACCGGCGGGATCGCGGGCGACCGCTACGGCCGCAAGAAGGTCTTCCTCACCGGCCTCGTGGTCTTCACGCTCGCCTCTGCGCTGTGCGGTCTCTCGCAGAGCACCACACAGCTGATCGCCGCGCGAGCGTTCCAGGGCGTCGGTGCGGCGCTGCTCATGCCGGGGACCCTGTCGATCATCACCGTCACCTTCCCTCCCCACGAGCGCGCCAAGGCGATCGGCCTGTGGGCGGGGATGTCGGGCGTCGCGCTCGCGCTCGGACCGACGGTCGGCGGCCTCATGGTCGAGCGCCTGGGGTGGCAGTCGGTCTTCTTCCTCAACGTGCCGATCGGGATCGTGGCCGTCGTCACGGCATCGCGCACCGTCCGCGAGTCCGTCTCGGAGGTCACGCGCGAGCTCGACATCCCCGGCCTGCTGCTGGGGTCGGGGGCCCTGTTCAGCGCCACCTACGCGCTGATCGAGGCCAACGAGCTGGGCTGGAGCGACCCGCTGATCGTCGGCATGCTGGTCGCATCGGCCGTCCTCACGGTCTCGTTCCTGCTCTTCGAGCGTCGGAGCCCCAAGGCGATGCTCCCGCTCCGGTTCTTCCGCATCCCCGCGTTCTCCGCGGGCGCCACGGTGGCGTTCAGCGTCTCGTTCGGGATGTTCGCCACGTTCTTCTTCATGTCCCTGTACATGCAGCTGATCCGCGGGTACAGCGCGTTCCAGGCCGGCGTCCGGTTCCTCCCGATGACGGTGTTGATCATCGTGACCGCGCCCAACGCCGGGCGCTACGCCTCCAAGCACGGCTCGAGGATCCCCATGACGTTCGGTCTGCTACTTGCCGGCACGGGCCTGCTGCTCCTGTCGCGCATCTCGATCGAGACGCCCTACCTGCTGATGGCACCCGTCTTCGCGATCATGGGTATCGGGATCGGCGCGACCATGGCTCCGATGACGGCGGCCGTCATGAACGCCGTCGGGCCCGAACGTGCCGGCCTCGGCTCGGCGACGACGAACTCGGCCCGCGAGGTCGGTGGCGTCTTCGGGATCGCCCTGCTCGGAACCATCCTGACGACGCGGCTGAACACGGTGCTCGCCCCCGCCTTGGCGCCGCTCGGGCTCGCCCCGGCCACGCAGGCGTCGATCGAAACCACGGCCGGGCACGGCACGCTGGACCCGTCCCAGCTCGCCGGGCTCCCGGTCGACCAGCGCGGAGCGGTGGTGGCGGCGTTCCGCGAGTCGTGGATGAACGGGTTCCGGCTGTCCCTGCTGGTGGCCGGCCTGGTGCTCCTGATCGCGGCGGTGGTGGCCAACCGGTTCATCCCGGGCCGCGCCCACGCACGCGAGGTCACCGCGGCCGCCCGGGTGGGTGACGCCTCTGCGCTCGAGGTCTCCTAGACTTCGAGCGTGGACGAGGACAAGGAGCTCATCGAGCAGATCGAACAGCTGGCGCACGAGGAGCATGCGCTGTTCGACAAGGAGTCCCGCGGCGAGGCCTCCACGAAGGAGCGAGCCCGGCTCAAGGAGATCGAGGGGGAGCTCGAGAGCTGCTACGACCTCCTGCGAGCTCGGCGGGCACGGCGGGCGGCCGGGCTCGACCCCGACGTCGAACCCGTGATCGATGCCTCCGCCGTCGAGGAACCCACCCCGTAGTGCCTCACGGCCGGGTCCGGGTCGGTGGTGTCGAGGTCATCGCCCTCTGCGACGCCGTCGTGTCGTCGAGCAGTCCGGGCTCGGGCTCCTACCCCGGTGCGGACGAGACGATCTGGCGCGAGGCGCGTGAGCGTCATCCGGAGGTCTTCGCTCCCGACGGACGCTGGCGCTTCCACGTCCATCCCTCCGTCGTGCGTTCGAACGGCCGGACCTTCCTGGTGGACACGGGGCTCGGTCCCGAGTCCGCTCCGGCGTTCGCGTGGAGCGGAACCGCCGGCCGCCTCTCCTCGGAGCTCGCCGGGGCCGGGATCGACCCCGACGAGGTCGAGCTCGTGCTGATCACCCACGTCCACGACGACCACATCGGGGGGAACGTGGCCGACCCGACGACGCCGGCGTTCCCGAGCGCCCGCTACGTCGTCCACCGGGCCGACTGGGAGCTGATGGCGAACGCCACCGACGAGGAGGACCGGGAGATCTTCGCCGCCGTCCTCGCGCCGCTCGAACGCGCGGGTGTGGTCGAGCTCTCGGAGAGCGCGTTCACCGTGACCGACGAGCTGCGGCTCGAGCACGCCCCCGGCCACACGCCGGGGCACCAGGTGCTCTCGATCGACTCGAGCGGCGAGCGGGCCCTGATCTCCGGCGACCTCGTGAACCATCCGGCCCAGCTCCTGCAGCCGGGCCTGGCGAGCGCGACCGACATGGATCCCGAGCTGGCGGACGCGACACGTGAAGCGTGGCTCGAACGGATCGAACGCGAGGGCCGCATCGTCGCACCGGCGCACTTCGCCGAGCCGTTCGGCACGATCACCTCGGACGGCGACGGACGGCGTTGGGAGCCACTCGTTCACGGAAGCGGATGATCGGACGACGTTCGGGGGCGGTCAGTCCGGGACCGCGGGGTCGTCGAAGCCGTACGCCTTGTGCGACCCGTCGCAGAACGGTTTGTTGCGCGACTGCCCGCACCGGCACAGGGTCTGGCGGTTGCGCACCTCGTACGGCGTCTCGTCCTCGGAGACGACGGGGATCCCACCGCGGATCCAGTAGGACGCGTTGGGCTCGACGCCGACCGAGGGCTCGAACGACGGCTCCACCGGCTCGGGATCGGGCAGGACCGCGTACGCCAGCCGGCCCGACGGGCACCGGGTCGTCATCGCGGTGAACTCGGCCCGCACGTCGGGGTCGTCCGCCTCCTCGACCATCTCCCAGACGCCGGTCTGCACGTTCCGGCAGAACCCGGCGTGCGTGCAGAGCGACAGGTCGTCGTACAAGACGTGCCCCTCCTCGCCCTCCCAGGCCTCCCGTCGGTTGGCGATCGGTCCCCGGTCGGCGGTCTCGGTGCCATCGAACGGGGTCCGCTCATCGCGGCAACTCGTCGAGTCGCAGAACGGCTTGCTCGACGAGTTGCCGCAACGGCAGAGCTCGTAGACCTCGCCCGGCGTCTCGAACGTCGGCCCCTCGTCCCAGGCGACCGGCTCACCGCGCTCGGTCTGGACGATCGCCGTCCGCAGGAGCGGGACCCCGCCCTCGACACGGTAGGGCCCGTCCTTCGTCACGACGATCCTGCGCTCGTCCACCCGTGGAGTCTAGACGGGTCGTCCGCGTCGGCCCACCGGGAGCCGGTCATCGGGGCGGCTCACGGGGGGAGGAACGACCGCTCGAACCGCAAGGCCCGCCACGGGCGGCGGCCCGTCGCAACGACCTTCCCCGTCGCGACCGCTCGCCACACCGTGATCCGCCCGTACGACACGAGGAGCAGCGCCGCGGGGTCGGCTCGGATCGTGCAGTCGGCGTCGCCGTCCGCGGGTTCGACCGACGCGGTGCCGTCGTCGATCCGAACGCGGAACACCGGTCCACCGCGGACCGACACGCGATAGGTCGACCGGACACCGCGGGTCGCCTCGGTGTCCACGTACCACGGCGCGAGCGCCGCCGCCGCTCGGATGATGGTCCGTGCATCGTTGGCCGCGATCGGCCAGGGGCGACCGAGCGTCCGGGCCGCGTCGAGCCCGTGGACGAGCAGCTCGCCGAGCAGGAGCCCGGATGCCGTGGCGACGTCGAGCGTGAGCTCCGAGTACCACGGGAACGGGTCGGTCCCGAGCTTGCCCCGAGTGCTTGCGACGAAGGTCGAGACGTTCGAGCGCATCTCCTCCGTCAGGTCGGCGAACGGGCGATCGCGGCGCTCGCGGATGTGGCGCCGGTTCTCCTCGGCGATGCCCGCGATCTCGCCCTCGGGCGTCGTCGTCCCGGCGAGGTACGCGGCGAACAGCTGCGTCCGAGCGGCAAGGTGGGCGGCGAGGTCGCCCAGGGTCCACTCGAGGCCGCGCACACCCCGGTCGGGTTCCTCCGCGTGCGTGAACAGCTCGGCGACCCGGCGGCCCGCCCGCTCGATCGCCGCGGCCGCCGGCGCCAGCTCGATCCGGAGTTCGGGCACCTCGGTGACGCTCACGGGCGGGGCTCTCTCATGCCTCGATCATCGCCAGGCACGCCCGGATCGGCAAGCGGCGGAGGCGAGGGTCCTGGCGGCGAGGCCGAACCCTCTGTGCTCCCAGGCCTATCGATCAGACGCCCCCGCCCGGGGCGTCGCGCTCCGAGGCTGCGATCGTTGCCCACATCCGAGGCTCCGGGAACCGACCTGCTAGCGTGCCCGCGTGGCGGCGCCAGCCCTCGCGCGTACGTGGTTCCGCTCGGGTGTGGTCGGGGTGCTGCTCGCGAGCGCGGCGTGCACCTCGGCTCCCGAGACGCCGGACGAACCGTCCTCACCCACGCCGACCCAGGGTCCGCCGACGACCACCGCGTCCGCCTCGCCGGTTCCCGAGACGGTCACCTCGGCCCTCGTCCGCGCTCCCGACGGGGGCTCGCTCCTCGTCCGCGGCAGGTACCCGCGCGTCGCGTCACGATGCGTTCGGTACGAGCAGCCGCGGCTCGCGGCTCGCTACCCCGGCGCGCTCTCGGTGAAGCGCGCGGACGACGGGACGCTCGCTCTGACGGTCACCCTCCCGTTCGAGGACTACCTGAAGGGCATCGCCGAGGTCCCGCCGTCGTGGCCGCGATCGGCGCTCGAGGCGCAGGCGGTCGCCGCGCGCAGCTACGCGCTCGCGACGACGGGTTGGGACGGCGAGCAGGGCGAGACGCTGAAGACGCCGATCTGCGCCACGACGTCCTGTCAGGTCTACCGAGGCATCCCGGTCCCGTTCGAGCCGGACGTCCGGCGCTGGTACGCCGCCGTCCGGCGGACCACCGGGGAGGTGCTCCTGCACGACGGCAGGCCGGCCGACACCGTCTACTTCTCCACCTCGAACGGCCAGACGTACGGCAACGAGGAGGTCTTCGGGAGCGCTCCGCTCCCCTACCTGCGCCCGGTCGTCGAGCGCGACGACGGCGCCTCGCCCGTGTCGCGGTGGCGCGTTCGGCTGCCCTTCGACGATCTCGCGACGTTCCTGCACGAGGCGGGCGAGTGGCCGGGAGGCCGCCGCGCGATCTCGGGCGTCGGTCTGGACGGGTCGACGGTTCGGGTCGAGGGGGACGGCGCGTCGCGCTCGATGGATCTCAGCACGTTCCGGGACGCGGTCAACGTGTGGGGCCCGTGCCTGCGGCCGAGCCGGTACCCGCCCTCGCCGCTGCCGGTCACGCTCCCGTCGCGGTGGATGACGCTCACGTCCGGAGGCGACGCCGCGGTCGCCGTCGGGCGCGGATGGGGCCACGGCGCCGGCATGGTGCAGTGGGGCGCCTACGGCAAGGCGCGGCGGGGTCTGTCCGCGTCGGACATCCTCGCCTACTACTACGGCGGACTGCGGCCCGAGACCTACCCGGAACCCGGTCTGATCCACGTCCAGGTCGCGAGCGGCCTCATCGCGATCCGCATCACGCCGTCGGCACCCGGCGCGACCCTCGACGGCGAGACCCTCGGTTCCGAACGCGTGTCGATCGCCGGCGGCGACGAGCTGACCGTGACCACCCGGCCGTGATCGTTGCGGCCGTGATCGCGTGGCCGTGAGCCGCCGCTCGCTGCTCGTCGGGGCGGTCGCGGTGGCCGTCGCGGTCGCGTTCGCCGACTCCTCGATCGTCGTCCTCGCGCTGCCCGAGCTGTACGCGACCTTCGACACCACGATCGAGGGCGTCGCGTGGGTGATCACGTCCTACAACCTGGTGCTGGCGGTCTGCGCCCTCGCGCTGGTCCTGGTCGCGCACCGGATCCGCGCCAACCTGCTGCTCGCGGCCGGCACCATCGTCTTCCTCGCGGCGTCGATCGCCTGCGCCTTGTCGGACTCGATCGCGTTCCTCATCGCCGCGCGGTCCGTCCAGGGTCTCGGTGGCGCGCTCCTGCTCGCGGGATCGCTCCCGGTGCTGGGGGCGCTCACGGGTTCCACGGCTCGCGGCGTCGGCATCTGGACGGTGGCGGGGACGTTCGGAGCCGCCGTCGGGCCTGCGCTCGGCGGGGTGCTCACGCAGGTGTTCGACTGGCGCGCGATCTTCGTCTTCCAGGCGCCGGTCGCCGGCGCCGCGCTGCTCGCGACGGCCGGCTCGCACGTCTCGGCGATCCTCGAAGAGGGCTGGAGACCGCGGCTGTGGCGCACGATGCCGGGGAACCTCGCGCTCGCCCTGCTGTCCGGCGCGCTCGTCGGAGCGCTGTTCCTCGGCGTCCTGCTCGTGATCGACGTGTTCGGTTCCACGCCGATCCAGGGAGCCGCGATCGTGAGCGTGATCCCCGCGACGACGCTGCTCGCCCGGCCGCTCGCGGCGCAGCTCCCGGTCGTGGTCGCGGTCGCCTCGGGAGCGCTCTTGCTCGCGGCGGGCCTGGTCGGGCTCGCGCTGCTGCCGTCGAGCGCCCTCGCGTACACGCTCTCCGCGTTCGCGCTCTGCGGGTTCGGGCTCGGCCTGTCGGTCCCCGGTCTCACGCACGCGGTGCTCGGCGGCGAGGGCGGGATCGGCCGCAAGGCCACGCTCACGGTCGGCGTGCGGCACGTCGGGCTCGTCGTCGCGCTCGCCGTCGGGGCACCGTTGCTTGCGGGGGACCTGGTGGCCGCCGCCGACGTCGCGAAGCTGAACGCGACCGCGGTCATCATCGACGGCCAGATCCCGGCGACGACGAAGATCCCGCTCGCGCTCGACATCCGCGACGAGCTCGACCGCGCCCCGAGGGGCGACATCCCGGACTTCTCGGCGTCGTTCGAGGAAGCCGGCGCGGGGACGGACGAAGCGGTGCAGGCCGTCCAGGATGATCTGCTCGAGGCGATCGAGCAGGCCGTCACCCGGAGCTTCCGCCCCTCGTTCCTGTTCTGCGCGCTGCTGGCGGCGCTCGCGCTCGTCCCGGTGCTCGCGTTCCGGAAGCGGTTGATCGCATGAACCCTCGGATCGCGTTCGCCGCACTCGTCGCGCTGTTCGTCGGAGCCGCGGGGCTCATCGCGCTCGAGCTCGCGAACGGCGCCGCGAACGCCGGCGCGCTCGCCGTCCGCGACCCGTGCGAGCCACGACCCTCGTTCCCCGGAGAAGGGCTCGACGCGACCCTGCAGCGCATCGTGCTCGACGGCCTCGACGGCGCCGCGTGTGAGCTCGGCACGACGCGCGAGGAGCTCGTGCTCTCCCTCGCGCCGAGCTCCGGTGTGGAACCGCTCCCCTGGGACGACGAGACGATCGAGCTGGCCGTTCGCGCCGGCCTCCTCGAGTCGATCGACGACGCCGAACAACGGGGTTCGCTGAACGGGTTCGTCGCGGTCGTCCTCCGCCAGGTCGTCGAGCGCGCCCCGGTGCAGTGGCTGATCGACGGCGGCCAGGGCATCGCCGGTCTGTTCGACTAGGGTGGCAAGGCACCCGAAGCGGAAGGAGACCCCGTGGCGGTGGATCGATCGTACGTCGATGCGAACCGAGCGGCGCTCGACCGTCTCAAGGGGTTCGTGGAGAAGGCGTCCGACGCCGATCTCGCGCACCCGATGGAGGACGGCTGGACGGTCGCGAGCGTCCTCGCGCACGCGGCCTTCTGGGACCTCCGCGTGGTCGCGTGCGTCGACGCCTGGGGGCCCGATGGGTCCGGGCCCGTCCCCACCTACTACGACGACGCGGTGGACTGGATCAACGACGCCGCCAAGCCGCTCATCTCGGCGCTCGAGCCTCGGGTCGCCGCGCGGGTCACGATCGAGGCTGCGGAGGCGGCCGATGAGAGGGTCGCCCGGCTCTCGGACGAGCTCCTCGCGAGGAACGAGGCGTTGGGGCTGCTCGTCAACCCCGACCGCGCGGATCACCGGCTCGAGCACCTCGACGAGATCGAGCAGACCCTGTCGGGGAAGTCATGATCGCATGGTCGGCCGCGGAGGCGTGACCGAGCTCCACGCCGATCTCTCCGACATCAACGACCGCCGACGAAGACTCTTGCCTCGTCGACCAGACCCCTCCAACGCCGGGAAGCGCTCGGAGCGATCGATGCCCACTCCTTCATCGGGCGGCCCTTCCCCGCGTCGAACCGTTTCGCGACGCCGGCGTCGACGAGCTCGTCAACCCGTTCCTTCGGGAGCTTCACGACGAGCTCGTCTCCAACGAGCATCGCGAAGATCTTGCCGGAGATCCTCAGCCCCTCGGTCTTCCCGAAGCCCGTGCCGGCGGTGATCCCGCGCGTTGCGAGCTGCGCCTTCGCGATCGGACCCCACAGCTGCTCGGGCGTTCGGGCCATCCGGGCATCGTAGCTGCGTCGATCCGTCTCAGAGATCCCTCAGCCCGTGCTTCGCCACGTACACACGTCGGCCTCGTTGCCCTCCGCGTCGGCCAGGGTCCACCACGACGGCGCGTACTCGTCGGTCACCAGCACGCCGCCCGCCGCGATCGCGGCGGCGACCCGCTCCTCGGCCTGGTCATGCGGCACCCAGACGTCGATGTGGATGCGGTTACGTTGCGGGCGCGGCGCGTCCATCTGCTGGAACCAGAACAACGGCCCGCGGCCGCGCGGGTCGATGAGGTTGTCGTCGCCGTCGCCGCGGTCCCGGTAGCCGAGCACGGCGCGCCAGAACGGCATCACCTCGGGACGAACGAGCGCGTCGATCGCGATCTCGAGGCTCTGCACCGCCGACGGGTCGGGAGGGGTGCCGAGCTCGCGCGCCACCGCCGAGATCCGCCGGGCCAGCTCGACGTCGCGCTCGCTCAGCCCGTAGTAGCCGTCCGCGATCGTGATCAGCCGCACGGTCACGCCCTCGTGCCGTAAGTCGACATCGGGAGGGTGGTCGTCGAGGCCGCCCAACTCGGCGATCGCTTGCACGAGCCGGGCGCCGGCCTCGAACGACCCGGTGCGGAAGTACGCGCACGCGCCTTCGCCGAGCACACGCCAGTCCCCGACGCCGGCGGCCTCGTGGAACTGCCTTGCCGTGATCCGCCCGGTCATGTCCTCAACGTAGCGGCGCTGTTCTCAAGGTTGCACCGGCGTCCGTTGGTCGGGACGGCGCTCCGGGTCCAGGACCCAATGCTCGGACACGCGTGCGCGATAGAGGCGAAGCGGCCTGGGAGGCCGAACGTCGTCGAGCGTCCATGGCTTCGCGCCGTGCGACTCCGACACGCGGGAGAAGATCTCGATGCCGCGCTCGAGGTCGGCGCCCGTCAGCTCCTGCGCGAAGGCCGACATGTAGACGCCCTGACCCTCGCCGATGGCGACTCGAGAATCGAAGACAACGATGCTCAGCTCGGGACGGCCGGCGAGGTTGCGCGAGTGGTTCGCTTCCGGCGACGAGACCCAGTAGAGCTCCGTGTACCCCGACGGCGCGTAGTACACGGGCGAGACCCACGGCCGTCCGTCCGCGTCGGAGGTCCCGAGCACCATGTAGCGGTTGCCGTCGATGATCCCTCTTGCGACGGCTGCGAGATCGTTCACCTGTGCCTCCTCGAGGTCCGTTCAGCCGGCGAAGAACTCCTCCAGGACCGGGGCGAGCAGCGCCGGGTCGACGTCGTGGGTCTGCCCCTCGATCGTCCGTCGCCGCGCGTCGGGCAGGACGTCGACGAGCCCCTGCGCCGCATTCCCCAGCCATGGCGGGCTCGCGCCTCCATCGATCACCAACGTGGGGATCGTGACCGACGCCCAGCGATCCGCCTGCAGGGGCTTGCCGGATAGGTTGTCGCCCATGATCTGCCCGTCGTACGACAGCGTGTGCGCGACCGCCTTCCAACGCCGGCCAGAAGGGCAACTCCTTCATCGGTGCGACGGCCTCGCGCGGCACGCCGACGCCCGTAACCATGAAGTACTCGACGGCGTCGCTCCGGCGATCCGTCGATGCCAGCTCGGCGAGATGCTCCACGTAGTCGTCGGGCACCGGCGGACGCGAGTCGTCGACGATGAACGGCGGCTCGTACAGCGCGAGCTTCGTGATGCCCAGGGTGTGCGCCGCCGTCTCGAGCGCGAGGACGCCGCCGGAGGAGTGACCGAAGGCGAAGGCGCTTCCGCCCGCCTCCTGGACCAGCGCCTGGATGTCCTCCACCTCGCGCTCGACCTCGTACGGCGGCGTGTCGCCGCTGTCGCCCCGGCCCCGGCGGTCGTACGCGTAGGCGGTGAAGCTCGGCGCGAGGAGCGCCGCCAGTGGCTCGGCCGCCCCTCGCGTGCTGAGCGCGCCGCCCACCAGCACGACCGGTGGTCCATCGCCCGAGCGATCGAACGCGATCGTGGTCCCGTCCTTCGACGTCACCGTGTTCAGGAGGATCCCTCCGCCGCGGGCGGGATGTTCTGGTTGAGCCGGAACAGGTTGGTCGGATCGTATCGGGCCTTGATCTGCCTGAGCCGGTCCCACGTCGAGCCCGGGTATGCGGCGCGGATCCTGGCCTCGCCCTCGTCGCCGAGGAAGTTGACGTACGCACCGTCGTCGCCCTGGTGGAGCGCGGCCGCGAACGCCTCGACCCAGGGACCGTGCACGGCGATCTCGTCCGGACGCTCGTAGAGGGCGGCGACGTTCACCATGATCTTGCTCTGCCGGTGCGCGAACGCGGTCGCGTCCGCCGGCACGCGGGCCATCGCCCCGCCCAGCGTCCGGAGCTGCGCCACGCCCATCATCGCGGTCGAGGTCCCGAGGTGTTCGAGGATCGTCTCCGCCTCGGCACGGCCGATCGTGTCGACGAACATCGTCCGCGCCGTCGCAACGGGGTGGTACTCCTCGTCCTCGGGCGGGTAGACCTCCGGGTACGGCATCGGCCGGAGCAGGTCTGCGACCGGCTCCGCGAGGGCTCGGAACGGCGCGAGGGCGCCCTGGCCGGCCTCCGGGTCTCCGGCGTACGTCATGAGCGCCATGATGACCAGCTTGCCGTGGGCCTCTTCGGGGACGAACGGCATCGGCGGCGCCTGCATCACGTTGGCGATCGACGAGAGCTCCTCGGGCGCGGCCTCGGCCTCGGCCATGAAGCCGGCGATCGTGTCGACGTTGGCGGGCAGGAGCAGCATGCCGCCGACCACGGTGTCGATCTCGTGCAGGCGGAACCTGAACCGCGTCGCGACGCCGAAGTTCCCTCCCCCGCCGCGGATCGCCCAGAACAGGTCCGGCTCGTGCTCGGCGTCGACGCGGCGGATCTCGCCGTCCGCGGTCACGATGTCGGCGGCCAGCAGGTCGTCGATCGTCAGGCCGTACTTTCGGACGAGGTAGCCCACGCCGCCTCCGAGCGTGATCCCGCCGATCCCGACCGAGCCCGTGTCGCCGAACCCGACCCCGAGGCCGTGTTCCGCAGCGGCGGTCGTGAACCCGAGGGCGGTCAGCCCGGTCTGGGCCCATGCCGTTCGTGCTTCGACATCGATCTCGAGTGCCCGCATGTCGGCGAGGTCGATCACGATCCCGCCCTCGGAGACGCTGTGGCCGGGGATGCTGTGGCCGCCGCTCCGAACGGCGAGCTCGAGCCCGCTCTCGCGCGCCAGCGCGACGACGCGAACGACGTCCATGTCGTCCTTGACCCGGACGATGGCGGCCGGGATGGCGGTCCATCCCCCCGTAGAACAACGCTCGGGCCTGGTCGTACTCGGCGTCCTCGGGTGCGATCACCCGCCCGTCGACATCCGCTCGCAGCTTGGAGATCGAGATGCTCGATGGACTCACGATGGCCTCCTCCCTCGCTCACACCAGCTACGACCCCGGAAGGACCGCGAACTCATCGCACCGGGCTGTCCATCGCGGTCTCGGGGCCTCCCTTCTCTTCGCAACCCAGGACGCGCTTCCTTCCTTCCCTCCATCTACGCCCGAGCCGTGGAGCGATCGACATGCCGGCCGTACGTGAAGGTCAGTCGTACTCGTCGGCGAAGTCCCAGACCCGCAGGTGGCCGGGTTCGAGGCGGGCGATCACGTCCTTCTCGGCGGACCCCACGTAGTCGGTGCCCTTCGCCTCGCCGATGAAGCGCGTAGCGATACGGACGGCGGTGGCGCGGACGTCTCGGTCGACGAGCCTCGCCTCGGTGCGAAGCTCCACGCCCCGGAGCGGGGTCTCGGACTCCGCCACGACGAGGCTGGCCCTCGGATCGCGTCGCAGGTGACGGGTCTTGACGTCCTCCATCGGGAGCCACAGGTTGAACCCACCGTCCCGCCACTCGTGCCAGACCGGCGAGAGCAGGACCGAACCGTCTCGGCGCAGGGTCGCGAGCACCGCGACCAGCGGCAGGTCGAGGAACCCGCCGAAGGTCCTCGAGGGTCAGGTTCGTGCGCATGCCTCACCATAGCGACCCGAGCTGGTCCGAGATCGTCCGCGGAGTGACCCACGCCCTCTCGGACGCAGGCGACGAAGGGCCAAGTGCGGACCATCCGCGCAGTTGCGCCGCATGCGGGTTGCCCGGTGCAAACGGGACCTGATAGGACTGGTCGCAGGCCTCGATCGCGAAGGAGGAAGCATGCGCAGACGCAGGATCCTTTCCAGCATGACGCTTGCGGTGGCGTTGATCGTCTCGGCCACGAGCGCACTGGCAGTCGACCCGAACGGCTTCACGACCGAGCAGGACCCGATGCTCGATGACGTCATGGAGGGCGTCGAGATCGCCCCGATCCTCACCGTCGGCGACGAGCTCCCGAACGGCTACCGGTTCGAGGCCATCCCGGATGGCATCTCGGTGCGCGTCGGGACCGGAGGTCAGATCGAGCTCTTCGTGAACCACGAGACCAGCAAGGTGCCGTTCCCGTTCAACACGGCAGCGCCGACGGAGGCCAACGGCGAGAGCGACTTCGACAACGCGCAAGTGAGTCTGCTGACCCTCGACCCGGACGGCAGCGTGCTGGACGGTTCGTTCGTCATCCCGAGCAGCGAGGGCTTCCAACGGTTCTGCTCCAACTACCTCGCGACGGCGGCCGAGGGGTTCGACCGCGACATCCTGTTCACCAACGAGGAGTCGCCCGACTACGTCTTCCGGCAAGAGGACTCGTGGCCGCCTCCGATCGGGGACCCGGCCGAGGAGGAGAACGGCCTCGTGGTCGCGCTCGACGTGGAGTCGGGAGAGCTCCACCTGATCTACGGGATGGGCAGGCACAACCATGAGAATGCCGTGCCGATCCCCGGATTCGACAAGCTGGTGGTGCTGTCCGGCGACGACACGTTCACGAGCGGCTCATTGACGATCCCGGCCGGCGGCCCCTTGCCGGCGGGGTCGAGGCCGGCGCAATCTCAGCTGTTCTCCTACATGGCGGGGAACACGAACAACCTGCTCGCCGACAAGGGCAACCTCTTTGCGTTCGTGTCGGACGATCCGAACGTCAGTGACTACTACGACTTCACCCCAGGGTCGACGGCGGAGGTCTCCGGACGCTTCATCAAGGTGCCCAAGAACATCGCAACCGGGCTCAACAAGGATGGCACCGAGATCAAGGCCGCCGACGTCGGCTACCCGCTCCCCCCAACGGACGGCAGCTGGCAGCGGGACCTGCGCTCCGTGGCTACCGCGACGACGCCACAGATCGGCATCGACGGTCCCCAGTGGGTGCTTGAGTACTGGAGCCAGCTCAACAACGTGTTCCAGTTCGTCCGCGTCGAGGACCTCGCGTACGACAAGCGGCCGGGCATGCAGAACGTTGTCTACGTCGTCGATTCGGGCCGCGGAACGGCGGGTGACCCGCAGGCGGGACGCTCAACGAACGGACGGGTCTGGAGGATGGAGCTGGACCCGGACAACCCGAGGAACGTCGACTCGCTGAGCGTGTTCGTCGAGGGCGACGACCAGCCCGTCAAGACCCTGAATGAGGTCCACCAGCCCGACAACATCGAGACGACGGAGACCGGGCTGCTCCTGACGGAAGACCCGGGCAGCAGCCAGCAGTTCATCCTCGCCGATCAAGGACTCCCGAACGCGACGACGGCGCGTCTGTGGTACGTGCCGTTCTCCGGATCGCCCGAGGTCGTAGCGAAGGTCGACCAGTCGGCCGACGGCGTCGCCGGGACCGACGTCGACGGGCGTCCCAACGGGAACTGGGGGGCGTGGGAGACGAGCGGCATCGTCGACGCCTCGGCGGCGTTCGGCGAGGGCGCGTTCCTGATCGACGTCCAGGCCCACACGCTGTGGGTGGACCGCGCGCCGGGCGAGGACACCTTCATCGACGCCGAGACAGTGAATCCCGACTTCACCTACAAGCGCGAAGGCGGGCAGCTGCTGCTGATTCGCATCCCCGGGATCTAGCGGTACGTAAGGGGGGCGCCCTTCGGGGCGCCCCCTTCGTTCACGGCCTGCCGATCGATCCAGGTTCGTGAGCACGGCCTAGACTCCCGCCGTGGCGGCCTGTCCGAACTGCGGCTCGGAGAACGCCGAGGGGGCGAACTTCTGCTCGGTCTGCGGCGAGCGCCTGGGCGCTGCCGAGGCACCGGCCGAGGTCCGCAAGATCGTCACGATCGTGTTCTGCGACGTGACCGGCTCGACCGAGCTCGGCGAGCAGCTCGACCCCGAGTCGATGCGCAAGGTGATGGCTCGCTTCTTCGATGCGATGCGCGCGGCGCTCGAACGCCACGGGGGCTCGGTCGAGAAGTTCATCGGGGACGCCGTGATGGCCGTGTTCGGCATCCCGCAGCTCCACGAGGACGACGCGCTCCGCGCGGTCCGCGCCGCCGTCGACATGCGCGCCGCACTCGAGGACCTCAACCACGAGCTCGAACGCGACCACGCCGTCCGCCTCGCCTGCCGGATCGGCGTGAACACCGGCGAGGTGCTCGTCGGCGCCGAGTCCTCGGACTTCGGCCGCATCACCGGCGACGCGGTGAACACGGCCGCCCGCCTGGAGGCCGCGGCCGAGCCGGATCAGATCCTGATCGGCGACGAGACCCATCGCCTGGTGCGCGACGCGGTCGTCGCGGAACCGGTCGAGCGGCTCACGCTCAAGGGCAAGGCCGAGCCCGTGTCCGCCTTCCGGCTGCTCGAGGTCGTCTCGGGGGTCGGACAGCCCCGGCGCGCCCTCCTTTCCAGGATGGTCGGCCGGGAGCGCGAGCTCGATGACCTCACGCGCGCGTTCGCCCGCGCCGCGGAGGATCGGAGCTGTCTCCTGTTCACCGTGCTCGGCGCTGCGGGCGAGGGCAAGTCGCGCCTGGTCGAGGAGTTCCTCTCCACGGCGGGCGAGAGCGCGAGGATCATGACCGGCCGATGCCTCCCGTACGGCGAGGGGATCACGTACTGGCCGGTGGCCGAGGCGATCCGTGCGGCACTCGGCGTGCAGGTGTTCGACGCCCCCGAGGAAGTCGCCGCCCGATTGGATCGCGTGGTCGCCGGTGACGAGCATGCCGCAGCGATCGCCCATCGCCTCGGCGAGATCCTGGGCATCGGCGAGGGCGTCGGGGGCGCCGAGGAAGCGCCGTGGGCGATCCGGCGGTTCCTCGAGATCCTCGCCGCCGAACGGCCACTGGTCGCGATCTGGGAGGACATCCACTGGGCCGAACCGGCGTTCCTCGACGTCGTGGATCACATCGTCGACTGGTCGCGCGACGCCCCGATCATGCTCGTGTGCACCGCTCGGCCGGAGTTCCTCGACGCGCGCACGGACTGGGGCGGCGGCAAGATGAACGCCACGACGCTGCTGCTCCAACCCCTCGACCCGAAGGCGTCGGCGGAGCTGATCGCGAACCTGCTCGGCGGCGCGGGTCTGCCGGCCGAGACGTCGGACCGATTGACCGAGGCGGCCGGCGGCAACCCGCTCTTCGTCGAGCAGATGCTCTCGATGCTGATCGACGACGGGATGCTGGTCCGGGAGGACGGGGCCTGGCTCCCTGCGAGCGATCTCGGCTCGGTCGCGGTTCCGCCCTCGGTGGCGGCGCTGCTCGCCGCTCGTCTCGAACGCCTGACCGACGACGAGCGCCGCGCGATCGAGTGTGCCGCCGTGATCGGCAAGGAGTTCTACGCCGGCGCCGTTCGCGACCTGCTCCCCGCGGTACCTCCGCGACGACGCATCCGGCCTGATCCGTTCGCTGATCCGCAAGGAGCTCGTCCGGACGGGTCGCTCGATGGTCCCCGGAGAGGAGGCGTTCCGCTTCCGCCACATCCTGATCCGCGATGCCGCGTACCAGGCGATCCCCAAGGAGCGCCGCGCCGAGCTGCACGAGGCGTTCGCCGCGTGGATCGGGCGCGTCGGCGGCGATCGCGCCGAGGAGCAGGACGAGATCGTCGGCTACCACCTCGAGCAGGCGTTCCGGTACCGACAGGAGCTCGGTCCGCTCGACGACCAGGCGCGAAGGCTCGCTCGTCGGGCCTCGGACCGGCTCGCCGCGGCGGGTTCCCGCGCGCTCGCCCGCCACGACATGCCCGCGGTCGCCAACCTGCTGGGGCGCGCCGAGGCACTGCTCGACCCGTCCGATCCTGCTCGACTCGCGCTCCTTCCGGACCTCTCGTTCGCGCTCTGGGAGGGCGGGCTCACCGAAGAGGCGACCGTTCTCACGTCGGAGTTCCGCACCCTGGCGGAGGACCTCGGCGACGCCGAGCTCATCGCCTACGCCACGCTTTCCCACTGGTGGCTGCTGAGCGAGCTGGAGCGACCGTTCCACTTAGCGAGGTCCGATGCCGAAGACGCCATCCGGGTCTTCGAGGCGTCCGGGAACGAGCGCGGCCTGGCCCGCGCGTGGCAGGTGATCGCGTCGCTCGAGTGGGACCTCGGGCAGGCGGGCAAGCAGCTCGATGCGCTGGAGCATGCCTTCGATCACGCGGGGCGCGCCCGCGCTTCGTTCGAGACCGCGGAGGCGTTCCACAGCGTCACGGCGGCGATCGTCCGCGGTCCGATCCCCGTCCCCGACGGGATCGCGCGGGCGGAGGCGATCCTGCGCGAGTTCCCGGACAACCGAGGGGCGGAGGCGTACATGAGTCATGCCCTCGCACACCTGAGAGCTCGGGTCGGCGCGTTCGACGCGGCCGGTGAGGCGGTGGATCGCTACCGCGGGTTCCTGCTCGACACCGGGCAGCTGATGGCCTACTGGCGCTCGGCCGAGGTGCGGTTCGACGTCGAGATGCTCGCCGGCGACGTCCAGGCCGCGGCCGACGTCGCCGAGGAGGCCCACGCGAAGCTGAGCGAACGGGGCGATCGATGGCCCTACATGTGCGCGTTCCTCGCGCAAGCAAGGTTCGCACTCGGCAAGTACACGGAGGCCTCCGAGGTCGCCGAGATCGCCGCATCGAGCGCCAACTCCATCGAACGCGCGCTGGGCCTGGGCGTGCTCGCGCGGATCCGGGCGAAGGAGGGCGACGCGACCGCGGCTCAGGAGCTGATCGATGAGGCCGTAGCCATCGTCGAGCGAACCGACTTCCTGTTCGACCGCGGGACCGTCCAGCTCGATCGCGCCGAGGTGATGGAACTCCTGGGCCGAGACGAGGAGGCGCGCGCCGCCCGCGAGCGCGCGCTCGAGATGTTCGAGGAGAAGGGCGACCTCGTCTCGGCGGCGAGGACCCGCTCGCTGCTCGAGCGCGGGTGAGGCTCGGACGCGTCAGTCGACCGAGCGCAGGTGCCGGTCGAACCAGGCCTGCGTCCGCCGGATCGCGTCGAGGGCGTGCGCCCGCTCCATCGGGACGTGGCCCTCGCGCGGGTAGACGACGAGCTCGACCTCGGTGCCGCTAGGCGGCGATCGCGTTGGCGAGCTCGTACCCCTGCCCGACCGGCGTGCATCGATCCTCCGCGCCCTGGAGCACGAGGGTCGGCGTTCGGCACCGGTGGGCGTGGGTGACCGGCGAGCGCTCGACGTACTGGCTCGTCGGGTCGTGCCAGTCGCCCTCCAGGATCATCTCGTCGTACATCCAGACCTCCGACGTCAGATGGAAGGAGACGTAGTTCGAGACCACCGACATCGCAACCGCGGCGCCGAACCGATCGGTCTGTGTGACCGCCCATCCCGCCAGGTAGCCGCCGTAGGACAAGCCCGAGATGCCGAGGCGTTCGGGATCGGCGACGCCGAGCGCGATGCACGCGTCGACGCCGGACATCACGTCCTGGAAGTCCATCCCGCCCGAGTCGCCGATCACCGCCTGCGCGAACGCGTGTCCCCGGCCGATGCTCCCCCGCGGGTTCGGCAGCAGGCACGCGTAGCCGGCGCTCGCCAGCAGGACGGCGTTCGGCTCCGAGTCCGAGAAGAACGCACCCCAGTTCCAGGTCGGCCCGCCGTGCACGAGCGTCAGCAGCGGCAGCGGGCCCTCGGCGCCGTTCGGCGTCATCAGTAGGCCCTCGATCTCCAGCCCGTCGGGCGCGCTCCACCGGATCGTGCGAACGTCGGGGAACACGGTGTCGGCGACGACGGCGTCGTTGAACGAGGTGAACCGGATCCACTCCCCCTTGTCGTGATCGAACCGCGCGAGCTCGGGTGGTTGGCCGTGCGCCTGGTGCGTGGTCCACACGGAGGAGCCACCGTCGGCGATCGAGCACTTCGGCTTGGTCACCTCGTCGCCGATGAACGCGTCGCCGCGCCACCGCTCATCGACGTCACCGTCGAGCGTGATCCGGCCACACGCCGTTCCGGTCCCGTCGCAGCGCGCGTACCAAAGGGACTCGTCGTCGATCCACTCGACGGAGCCGACGGTCTGCAGGCCCGGCCAGGGGTCGGTCGTCGTCCCGTCGGCCAGGTCGACGATCATCACGCTGCCGCTCAGCAGCCCCGGGTCGCTCGAGTAGCCCTCGACCACGGCCGCGCGCCGTCCGTCCGGCGAAAGCGCGAGCCCCTCGAGCGACCAGATGGGCCGGTAGAGGGTCTCCGCGGTGCGTTCGGCGAGGTCGAGCCGGCCGACGACCGAGCGGTACCACCCCGCCGTGCTCGGATCCTCCGACACGAGCGCGACCACGACGTCGTCGGGGTCCCCGTCGAACTCCCACACGCTCATGCCGGGCGGCCCGACCTCCGCGACGTCGCCGGACCCGAGGTCGATCTCGAACAAGCGTCGGGACGCCTCGCCGGGCCGGATCACGGAGGGATCGGGACTGGGATCTGCGCCCCGCACCGCGCGAGCGCTCCAATCGAGGCCGTAGCAACCGGGGTCGGCCGCGAGCACCAACAGGCGATCGCCGGTGCTCGACCACGAGACCGCCTCGGTCGAGCCATGCAGGTTCGCCGCGAGCACCGGCTCCGCGCCGAGGGCCATCGTGTACGGGAGCTGATGGCCGGGGGTGATCCGGTCGGACACGATCGCGAGACGCGAGCCGTCCGGCGACCACGTCGGACTCCCGTCGCTCCATGCGCCGCTCGTGATCTGGACGGGCGAATCGGAAGCGAGGTCGACGAGGTAGAGATCGCTCGGTGGGTGCGACCCGACATCCGCCACGGTCGCGTGAAGCGCGAACGCGACCTTCGACTGGTCAGGAGCGAACGCGAGCTGCACGGGCGTCCGAACGTCGAGCAGCCGTTCGTCGGTCGGGTCGTGGGGGTCTCGGGCCGTGCTCACGGCGGGAGAGCGTAGCCGCTTCGGGCGTCCTCGAGGATCGTCGCCGTGCCCATCATCATGCGGTCGAGGTAGATACGAGGACGAGCCCTAGTCCTCGTCGTGGCCGTTGGCTTCGCCGTGCGGCGGTGACCCCCCCTTGTCCTCGTTCCCGTGGTCCTCGCCGGTCTCGCCCGTGCGCCCGGTCGCCGCCTCGGTGGGGACGACCTCGAGCGCGCCCTCGCTCTCGAGCGCAGTGCCCAGATCGAGGATCGCGGACTCGATCGAGTCGGCGGCCGTCGGTGAGATCTCCTCGTCCTCGACGGCCTTGGCGAGCTCCTCGTCGAGGTGCGTGAGCGCCTCTCCGAGCTTCTCGGGGTCGCCCTCGCGGTACGCGTCGAGCAGTTCGTCGGCGCGCTTGGCGAGCTCATCGGCGGCGTGATCGGAGAGGTCCTCGGTCGCCTGTGCGGACGCGATCGCCGCGATCAGGCCCGACCACGCGTTCTCGACCGTCACCGGCGTATCGGGTGGGAGCACGTTCTCGGTGGCGTCCTGCGCGGCCGCGCGCGCGGCGGCCTTCGGACGCCAGGGATCGTTCGTGGCCGCGATCAGCACGCCGCTCAGGGCGAGGAGCAGCCCGACCACCAACGCGGCGATCAACCACGGCCGGCGGCCCGCACGGTTCCGGCGAGCGTGCGACGGCGCGGTCCGAGCCGGCTGCGTCGGGGCGCCACCTCCGCTCACGGCCGCGACGGGCTCCATCGGCGCACCATCCGCATCGACCACCGCAACCGGTTGCGTCTCAGCCGCGCCTGCACCGACGGTCTCGAGCTGCGTGGTGTCGCCCGACCGCGCGAGCGGAACGGCGAGCAGGGCGGCCTCGAGCTCCGCGGCCGACGCGAACCGACGCTTCGGGTCCTTCTCGAGGCACCGCATCACGATCGCCTCGAGCTCGGCCTGGACCGGCACGATCGTGGAGGGAGCGGCGCGTCCTCGTTCACGTGGCGGTACATCGTCGCGATCGGCGTGTCGGCTCGGAACGGGACGTGGCCGGTGAGCATCTCGTACAGCACGCACCCGAGCGCGTACAGGTCGGCGCGCTCGTCGACCGGTTGACCACCCGCCTGTTCGGGCGAGAGGTACGCCGTGCTCCCGAGCACGACGCCGGTCCCGGTGAGCGTGTCCGAACCCGCCGCTCGCGCGATCCCGAAGTCCACGACCTTCACCCGGCCGTCCGGGAGCAGCATCACGTTCCCCGGCTTGATGTCGCGGTGGATCAGGCGGCGGTCGTGAGCAGCGGCGAGGGCACGGGCGATGTCGACGGCCACGGCGACCGTCTCCTCCGGCGGCATCGGACCGTCGCGTCGGAGTCGATCGGCGAGCGTCTCGCCCTCGACGAGCTCGGTCACGATGAAGTGGGTGCCGTCGTCCGACCCGCTGTCGAAGACGGCGACGATGTTCGGGTGGCTGAGCCCGGCCGCCGCGCGGGCCTCTCGCCGGAACCGCTCGACGAAGGAGCGGTCGCGGTCGAACGGGGCAGCCAGCACCTTGACGGCCACGGGACGGCGGAGCTGTCGGTCGACCCCACGGTAGACGCGGGCCATCCCACCTTCGCCGATCACCGGCCCGAGCTCGTACCGGTCGGCGAGGACGTGCGTGGTCTCCTGCACGACCTTGAGCTTACCCACCAGCCGTTTGCGCCATGCCTGTCACCCCGCGCCCCCGCCTGTCCCCCCGCCGCCCCCGCCACCGCCGCCGGAGAAGCCACCACCGGAGAAGCCGCTGAACGAGCTGGACGAGCCGAACCCGCCGCTCGAGGACCCGCTGCTCGCGCTCGCGATCGAGGCGACGACGATCGTGGGTGCCGCCGCCTGGAAGTGGTGCCACGCGGTGACCCCGGCCAGACCGGTCGGGGCACCGCGGATCGGCGACCGCAAGCTCTCGACCGGGACGAGCGCGCGCACCTGCTTCTCGACCTCGTCGGCGACGTCGAGCGCCACAGCCCACTCGAGGTAGTGCTCCCAGATGATCACGGCGAGCGCGGGCGCGTTGGGCAGGTCGGAGAAGTCCTTCAGGTAGGTGCGGAACGCCTCCAGGCGCTTGACGCGCCTCCGATCCTCGATCCCGAGCCTCGCGTGGATCCTGATGAGGGCCACGATCAGCGAGAGCGCCGAGACCGGGACGAGCCACCACCCGATCGCGCCGCCGAGACCCCACACCGCGGTCCAGATGCCGTAGCCGGCCGCGCCGATCGCGATGATGGCTGCCAGGGTCGACTCGAGCCGCGCGTCGCCCTTCTGGATGCGGCGGGTGATGCCGCTCGACTTCGACTTCACGCCCGACCACCACGCCGAGTAGGTCCCGGACGCGTCGGCCCTGCGCGGCTTCGGGTGCTTCACCGAGATCTCGTCGACCATGTCGTCGCCGCGACCGAACAGCAACCACATGAAGTCCTGGTCGACCTCCGTCTGCAGATCCATCGCGTCCACCTTGCGGACCAGCGTCAGGTCCTTCGGGTCCGTGACGCGGCCGTCGGCCTTCATCTCGATCGCGCCGAGGCTCGCGAGCTTGAGGACCTGCGCCCGATACGCGTTCTGCGGCGAGAGATGGCCCTGCCACGCCGACCAGAGCAGAGAGCCCTGCACGGGGTCGTCCTCCGGCGGCTGCTCGAGGACCTTCGGTACGTCCGGAACGCGGTCGCGGTAGCGCGCGAGCAAGACGAGGAGCGCGAGCGCGACCGGAACCCCGATCAGCAGATAGAGCACCCAGCTGCGTTCGGTCTCGTGGCGCTCGCGCAGTGCATTCGCCTCATCGGCCCACACACGCTCCTGGTCGAGGATCCGTTCGAGCCCAGGCTGGTTCGTTTCGAGTGCCGCCGGGACGAACTCCGGTGGGAACAGGATCGAGCCTTCCACGTACGACCGTGCAGGGACGTCGCTCACGTCGTACCGGATCGTCTGCGGGTCGACGAACGTGACCTCGCCGTTCAGTGGGCCGTGTCCGAAAGCCCTGACGTCGCCACGTTCGAGCGCGAGACTCTCGAGCGATCCCGCGAGGCGATCGTCTGGGTTGCACTCCTGTCTCGGTGAGAACAGACCCATCGACGGTGCATCGGGGAGGTGGACGGTGATCAGCGCATGCTCCGTGGGCACGTCCCACCCGGAACCGATGAACTGCCAGTACAGGTGCGCGGTGTCGGTGTAGACGTCGACCGCGCACGCGACGCGGTACCGGAACACCCAGGTGCGCGTCTCGTCCTCGGCCTGATAGCTCCACTGCGCCTGGAAGCCCTCGGTCACGATCGAATGCGACGCGTAGTCGGGCGTCACGGCGACCTCGGAGCCGTCGTCGAGCTTCTCGGCGATCGAGAAGTCCCGAACGTGGTCGAGCGGGTCGTCGACGTTGAAGTACGCGTAGGTGAACGGTCCGTTCTGGAAGTCGAACGTCCTCGTCTCCTCGAGGACCATGTCGCCGTTCGGGAGCACGGTCGCGTCGATCTCGACCTCGGAGAAGTGGTAGTCCTTCTCGACGGCGTGGGTGATGATCGGGGGCAGCCACAGTCCCATCGTCACCAGGGCGACGAATCCCAGCAGGAACAGCCGCCAGAGCCACTTCTTCCCCCTCGACATCCGCCGGAGTCTACGTTCGGGAGTTGCCGGCCGCTTCGGCGGAGAGACGGCGAAGGGCCTCCAGCATCCGGTCGACATCGTCCTCGGTCGACAGGTAGTTCACGATCCCGGCCCGAAGGTAGGTGGCGCCTCGGATCTTCGTCGTCGAGACCCACGCCTCGCCGCTCGCTTCGAGCGCGAGCTGCAGTCGGTCCTGGTACGCATCGAGCTCGGCGCCCTCGAGATCGCCCGCCAGGTGTCGGAAACACACCACCGAGAGCTCGGGCTCGTCGGGAACGACCTCGAAGTCGGGCGCCTCGCGGCACCGAGCGGCGAGGTGGGCGGCCAGGTGGACGTTGTGCTCGATCAGGCGCGCGAACCCCGAGGTGCCGAGGTGCTTCCACGACAGCCACAGCTTCAGCGCACGGAACCGTCGGGTGCCCTCGATCGAGTATTCGAACCAGTTGAGCGGCGCGTCCTCGGGACTCGGGTGACGGTAGTACTCGGGGGTACGGTGGAACGTCTGCCGCAGGACCTCGCGGTGCTTCACGACGAGGGCGCCGATGTCGTAGGGCTGGAAGAACCACTTGTGCGGGTCGATCGTGACGCTGTCGGCCCGTTCGAGGTCGGGGACGCGTGGCGCGATGCTCTCGGAGAACGCCGCCCCACCGCCGTACGCGGCGTCCACGTGCAGCCACAGCCGTTCGCGTTCGGCGAGGTCGGCGAGCTCGCCGGTCAGGTCGACGCTGCCGGTGTTCGTCGAGCCGGCGACGGCGGCGATCGCGAACGGCACGAGCCCGGCGGCGCGATCCTCGGCCACTGCGTCGGCGACCGGCGACGCGTGCAGGCGGAACCGTTCGTCCGAGGGCACGATGCGCAACGTCTCGGGCGGGAACCCGAGGACGTCGATCGCGCGAGCGATCGAGAAGTGCGCCTGGTCGCTGGCGTAGACGCGCGTGCCTTCGAGTGCACCCGCGCGGGGCGGCTCGTCGAGGCCGAGCAGCCGCGCGAGGTGGATGTCTCGCGCGGCGGTGAGCGCCATGATGTTCGCCATCACGCCGCCCGAGGTGAGCACGGCCCACGAGCCCTCGCCGAACCCGATCAGCGCGCGCAGCCACGCCGTGACCTCCTCCTCGACGAGCGCGCCGACGGGTCCCGCGACCCAGACGTCGACGCCCTGGTTCACCCACTGCGCGAGGAGCTCGCCCGCGATCGACATCGCGAGCGGCGGGGGCGTGAAGTAGCTGTACGACCCCGGGTGCTGCGTGTTGAAGACGTAGGGTGCGACGCGCTCGCGGAACTCCCCGAGCACGTCCGCGGCGTTCGCGGCCTTCTCCGGAGCGGGCGATGGCTCGCCGGACGGCCCGAAGAACGTTCGGCGCATCTCGGGGTACGGCAAGGACCGGAGCGGCCGCTGCATCGCGTCCTCGTACAGGTATCGGAGCGCCTCGTCCCAGAGAGCTCTTCCGAACCGTTCGAGCGCGGGACGTGACACGGCCTCGTCGCGGACGTCGACGAGCTCGGGTTCGGGGTGGTCGGCGAAGGGGTCCGGCACGGCGGCGAGGCTAGCACCTAGCGCGACCGGGACCCTCACGCCTGCAGCGCGGTCAGGACCGCGACACCCACCGCGATCACCGCGACGCCGACGATCTGGACGCGGGCGAGGCGCTCTCGGAACAAGAAGAACGCCGCAACGGTCGCGATGGCCGCGAACTGCGACCCCAGGACCGCGGCGACCGCGATCCCGTCTCGCGCGCCGATCGTGAACGCGACCAGGCCGGCCACCTCGAGCAGCCCCGAGGCGACGACCAGCGGCGCCGCTTCGCGCGTCATCCGCAGACGCCCGGTCACCGCGAGCGGGATCGTGACGAAGAGGACGGCGATCGTCCTGGACGGGAAGATGATCCACGCGATCGGGATGTCCTCGGACAGCCGGCCCATCGCGAACAGCCCCAGACCGAAGAACAGGGCCGCGCCGATCGCTAGTCCGATCGCGAGACCCTCTCGCCGATCGGAACCTGCCTCGTTCGCTCCGGGACATGCTCGAAAGGACGACCCCCACCACGATCGCCGCGAGCGCGATGCCGGCGCCGGTCGCGATCTGCTCGCCGGCCGCCACCGCGATGACGGCCGCCGCCGCTCCCTGCGCCGACGTGATCGGCGCGACCACGCCCACCTTGCCGAAGCGCAGCGAGCTGTACACGAGGAGCAACCCGGTCGTGTTGCCGATCGCCGTGACGACGAGCAGCACCACCTGCTCCCTCCCGAGTTCGGCGGGCACGCCCTGCGCGAGCGCGAACGGCGCCGAGATCACCGAGCCGATCAGGAGCACCCATCCGAGCACCGCGACGGGAGGGATCATCCGCGTCGACCGGCTGATGCACAGCGCCGACGCCGCCCACATCGCGGCCGCGACCAGCCCGCCGAGGATCGCGATCACGGAGCGGGGACGCCACGTTCGGGAACCTGCTCACCGCACGCCGGACAGGTGATCACGGCGGGAAGGTTACGCGCGCGCCCGGCGGCGGGCGTGGTGCCTGGCCACCCGCGTGCGGTTGCCACAAGCGTCCGAACACCACCGGCGGTCCGAGCGCGTCGAGACGAAGTAACGCCCGCACGCCCCGCACCGTCGCAGACGCGAACGTTCCGATGCGCCGAGAAGCTCGATCGCCGACCAGGCGATGCGGGCGAGGGTGGCGGGCGTCGCGCTCGCCACGAGCGGGGTCTCGGACGGTCCGCTCGAGTCGAACCTCAGGACCCTGGGGACCCGCGCGCTCACGTCGTTGAGGCGCTCGAGGGCGGCGGCGGGGAAGGGACCGCCGCCGATCGACGCATCGAAGAGCTCGCGAACCGAGGCTCGCAGAGACAGGAATTCCGGCAATCGCAGCGAGACCTCGGCGCTCTCCTCGGGCCCAAGGACGCCCTCCTCCTCGAGCCACGCCCGAAGGTCGCCCCCTGAGTCCAACGACAGGTTCGCGAGACCTAACGCCCCATCGCTCATGGTGTGAGTGTGTGATACCCATTACTCGCAAGCAAGCACTAAATGGGTTGCTAGCTCTAACCCATTAGACGAAACCCCGTTACCTGATGAGCCGAGATAGGCGCCGGTCTGCGAGGACCTTGCCGCCGGTCTGACAGGTGGGGCAGTAGGTCACCTCGTGGGACTCGTAGGAGACCCGACGCAGGTCGTCCCCGCAGACGGGACAGGGCTGGCCGTACCGGCCGTGCACCGTGAAGTGGTCCCCGATCTTCGTCGGCAGACCGCCCGAGCGTCGCCGCTCCGCCTCCAGCGCCTCGCTCAGCACGCCGCCCACGGCCTCGAGCAACGCGGCTCGCTTGTCCCGTTCGAGCGAGCGGAGCGACTCGTACGGAGACAGCTTCGCCCGGTGCAGGATGTCGTCCGAGTACCCCCGGCCGATCCCGGCGACCGTCCGCTGGTCGCGAAGGATCGTGTGCACGCGACGCCCGTCGTCTCCCTCGAGCACGAACCGCTCGAACTCGGCCGAATCGGGTTCGGGCCCGAGCTTGGCGAGCGGACCTTCGTCGCCTTCGGCCAGCACCCACCATCCGGCCTTGCGCTCGCGTCCGAACTCCTTCACGAGCAGGGACGGATGGTCGTCGAACCGGAACCGGACCACGGCGCCGCGCGGCTTCGTCGACTTCGCAGGGTCCTCCACGTCGATCCGCCCCGACTGTGACAGGTGCACCAGGATCCGGGGCCCGCCGAGCTCGAAGACGAGGTACTTCCCGCGGCGGCCGACACGTTCGAGCGTTCGGCCGACGAGCTCGGATGCACGAGGCGTCACCGTCTTGAGCGAGGAGAACTGCAGCACGTCGGCTGCCCCGAAGTCCGAGCCGCCGACCGCGTCCGTGAGCCGCTCGGCGAGCGCCTGCACCTCCGGGAGCTCGGGCACGATCAGCCCTCGAGCGCGAGAAGCTCGACGGGGTTCAACGCCCGGCCACGTCCGCCACCGCGCGGCGGACGATCTGCGCGCACTCCTCGACGCGGTCCCGATGGGTCCGATGCGACAGGATGCACGCCCGGATCGTGAACCGGTCCTGCACGACCGTGCTCGACAGCACGACCCGCTTGGAGGCGTTGATCAGGTCCAGGAGCTGGCGGTCGGCCGCGTCCGACCCGTCTCGCAGCCGGAACGGCACCACGGTGAGCTCGGGTTCCCAGGGCAGCTCGAGCTCGGGGATGGTCGAGAGCTCCTCGTACAGGAACCGAGCGAGGTCGAGCTTCTCGTCCAGCGCTTCACGGAAGGCTTCCACGCCGTGGAGCACCAGCGGGAACCACACCCGCAGCCCACGGAAGTCGCGCGAGAGCTCCGGCGAGTACTCGGTGAAGTTCGGCAGCTCGTCTTCGGGAGGGAAGTCCTGCAGGTACGCGGCCCCCACGAAGTGCGCCTCGCGCAGGCGCGCGCCGTCGCGCACGACGAGCGAGCCCGTCCCGTACGGCAGGAACATCCCCTTGTGCGGGTCGAGCGTGATCGAGTCCGCCCGCTCGATCCCGTCGAACGCGGCACGCCCGCGTGCGGTGAGCTGGAAGAAGCCGCCGTACGCCGCGTCGACGTGGAGCCACAGGTCCTCCTCGGCCGCGACGTCGGCGATCGCCGCGATCGGGTCGATCGCACCCGTGTTGGTCGTCCCGGCCGACGCGATCACGAAGAACGGAGTCCAGCCGGCGGCGCGATCGGCCGCGAGCATCTCGCGCAGCGCGTCCAGGTCCATCCGGAGCTCGGGTGTGCACGGGACCGAACGGACGTTGGCGCTCGGGAACCCGGCGATCGATGCCGCCTTCGCGTTCGAGGCGTGGACCTGTTCGGAGACGTAGAGGGTTCCGGAGAGGAAGTCCTCGGGGAGCTTGGCCTTGCGCGCCGCGACCAGCGCCGACAGGTTCGCCATCGAGCCGCCGGAGGTGAGGATGCCTCGGGCCTCGTCGCCGTACCCGAACAGGTCGCAGAGCCAGCGCACGACGTTGTTCTCGATCTGCGCCCCGACCGGCGCCTGCCCCCACATGTTCACGAACCGGTTGATCCCGGTCGCGAGGAAGTCGCCGAGCGCCGAGGCGTACAGCCCGCCTCCCGGGATGAACGGGAGGAAGCCCGGTCCGGTGGTGTTGTAGGAGTTGGCCGCGATCAGGTCCACGGTGTCCATCAGCTGGTCGAAGCTCCCGGGACCGTCCGGCGGCGCTCCGCGAACCCCGCGAGCGGCCTCGATCGCGCCCTCGACGTCCATCGCCGCCGCCTCGTCCTGGGACTGGACGAACTCGACCAGGTATCCGAGCGCGGCCTCGCCCATCGCTCGCATCTGCTCGGGACCGGGTTCGAGGGGATACGGCATCGCGCCCATGCTACGGAACGCGAGCGCGGGCGCGGTTCGAGCTAGGCCGGATGCGTGACGGCTTCGAGCAGGCGCCGGGAGGCCTCGGCGACCTCGTCCACGGCGCCGTTGAACGCCTCCTCGTTTCGCTTGGAGGGCGCCCGGTACCCGCTCACCTTGCGGACGAACTGCAGGGCCGCCTCGCGGATCTCGGTCTCGGTGGCGGGGACGTCACCTTCACGCAGACGTTTGATGCTTCGACACATACCGGGATGGTACCGGCAACGTCCGGATCAGCGACCCGCTACCCGAGCCAGCACGAGACCGTCTCCAGGGTCCTTGGCCCAGGGGTCCTTGCCCGCGTCCGTCCACACCCCTATCCTGCTCGAACGCATGTTCGACCCCGAGGAGCACCTCAACCCCGAGCAGCGAGCCGCCGTCGAGCACCGGGGCGGCCCGCTGCTCGTGGTCGCGGGAGCGGGTTCGGGCAAGACGTGGACGCTCGCCTGCCGGGTGGCGAACCTCGTCGATCGCGGCATCCCGCCCGAGCGGATCCTGCTGCTCACGTTCACCCGCCGCGCGGCTCGCGAGATGCTGTCGCGCGCCGAGCACCTGACGGGCGACCGCGCGCTCGGCCGCGTCTGGGGCGGGACGTTCCACGCGACGGCGAACCGCTTGTTACGGCTGCACGGCGGGGCACTCGGCTTGTCCCCCGGCTTCACGGTGCTGGATCGGACCGACACGGCCGATCTCATGGACCTGATCCGCGGCGAGCTCGAGCTCGGTCAGGGCGAGCGTCGGTTCCCGCGCAAGGAGACGCTCGCCGACGTCTACTCGCGCACGGTGAACGCGCGGACCAAGCTCACCGAGGTGCTCGAGGCCGAGTACCCGTGGTGCGCGGAGGAGGTCGAGGCGATCCGCGCGATCTTCGAGCGCTACACCGAGCGCAAGCGGGCCCAGCAGGCGCTCGACTACGACGACCTGCTCCTGTTCTGGGACGCGCTCTGCCGTCACCCGGCCGCGGGGCAGGCGATCTCAGCACTGTTCGACCACATCCTGGTCGACGAGTACCAGGACACGAACCCGCTCCAGGCCGACATCCTCGCGTCGCTCCGCCCGAACGGCGACGGGCTGATGGTGGTCGGTGACGACGCCCAGGCGATCTACGCCTTCCGGAGCGCGACCGTCGCCAACATCCTCGAGTTCCCGTCGCGGTTCCCACGAACCACCGTGGTGAAGCTCGAGCGCAACTACCGATCGACGCGTCCGATCCTCGAGGCGACGAACGCGGTGATCGCGCTCAGCCCGCAGCGCCACGAGAAGACGCTGTGGACCGAACGGGTGGGTGGGCCGCTCCCCTCCCTGCTCACCTGTATCGACGAACGCGATCAGGCCGATGCCGTGTGCCGGTCGATCCTCGACCATCGCGAGCGGGGCACGCACCTTCGCGAGCAGGCGGTGCTCTTCCGCGCCGGTCACCACAGCGACCTGCTCGAGGTCGAGCTCACGCGGCGCAACATCCCGTTCGTGAAGTACGGCGGGTTGAAGTTCCTCGAGTCGGCGCACGTGAAGGACGCGCTCGCCGTGCTCCGGATCGCGGACAACCCGCGCGACGAGGTGTCGTGGTTCCGCGTGCTCCAGCTCCTGGACCACGTCGGTCCGGCCGGGGCCCGTCGGGTGATGGCCGCGATCGGCGTGTCGGCTCCCGGGGACCCGATGACGCGGTTCCTCGAGCAGGCGATCGCCGTACCGGCCCCCGCGAGGTCGGAGCTCGATCACCTCCGGACGGCCTTCCGCGATCTCGCGGTCGAGGGCGCCCCGCCGGCCGCTCAGGTCGAGCGGGTACGGCGGTTCCTCGAGCCGCTGCTCCGCCGGCGCTACGACCAACCCGAGCCCCGGCTGCGCGATCTCGAGCAGCTCGAGCAGCTGGCGACCGGGTTCGAGACCCGGGCGCGGTTCGTCACCGACCTCACGCTGGACCCACCCGTCTCGACCTCGGATCTGGCTGGACCACCGCACCTGGACGAGGACTACGTGGTCCTGTCGACGATCCATTCCGCCAAGGGTGGCGAGTGGGACGTCGTCCACGTGATCCACGCGGCCGACGGCATGATCCCCTCGGACATGGCGACCGGAGACCCCGAACAACTCGAGGAGGAGCGCCGGCTCCTCTACGTCGCTCTGACCCGCGCGCGGGACGAGCTCCACGTCTGCTTCCCGCTCCGCTACCACCGGTCGAACCGTGGGTACGAGGACCGGCACTGGTACGCCCAGCTCACGCGGTTCCTCCCCGAGGAGGTCCGGACCCGGTTCCGCCTCGAGACGACCTACGCGGAGGCCGAGGGCGGCGAGCGGCCGGGAGCGCCGACGCCGAGCGGGACCGCGAGCGACGTCGACGCGCTCCTCGCCGGTCTGTGGGCGGAGTGACCGCCCGCTAGCATCGGGCGATGGAGGTCCTGCGCCCGGACGACGCTCCGTCGTTCCTGCGCCTTGCCGGTCCGCTGCTCGAGCGCGACGAGGCCCGCAACCAGCTTCCGCTCGGGATCGCAGGAACCTTGTCGGAGCACCCGGACGCGTACGACCTCGTTCGGTTCTGGGTCGTCGTCCATCAAGGGGCGCCCGTCGCTGCAGCCCTTCGAACCGAGCCTTACAACCTCGTCCTCGCGGACCCGTCTTCGAGACCGGCGCTGGATGCGCTGCTCGAAGCGATCATCGAGGACGACGCGGCACTTCCCGGCGTCGTTGGGAACCTTCCGCACATCGAGACGGCCGCGTCCATCCTCTCGACTGCGGCCCGGCGAGAATCCGAGATCGCGCTCGCCCAAGGCGTGTACGAGCTGACGGCGGTTCGAGAGGTTCCGAGAGTCTCGGGCACGGCCCGAGCCGCCACGCCCGAGGATCGAGAGCTCCTCATCGCTTGGCTCACGGCGTTCTCGTACGAGGCGCTCCCACAGCCCGATCACGACGTCGCGCGCCTCGGTCACACCCTCGACACGCGCTTCTCATCCGAAGGCGCCGGCTTCTGGCTCTGGGAGGACGAGGGCAGGCCCGTGTCGCTCTCGGGTTACAGCGGTCCGACGCCGACCGGCATCCGCATCGGACCCGTCTACACTCCGCCGCCACATCGTAGGCGGGGTTACGCGACGAGCTTGGTCGCCGAACAGAGCCGCTGGCTTCTCGAGCGGGGACACCGCTCCTGCTTCCTCTTCACCGATCTGTCCAACTCAACCTCCAACAGCATCTACGCGGCGATCGGCTATCGGCGGGTCTGCGAATCCATGGAGTATCGGTTCCGGGACGCCTGACGTAGGGGATGCTGGGAACCCCGATCGTGCGACCCCGGGCCGATCTCCACGCACGTGCCATCATCCCGAGGATGGCACCCGCTCGGAAGCCGAAAGTCGACAAGTCGGGCCGCATCAGCGTCGGCCTCCTCTTGTGGCGTCGGCGGAGGGATCGCCTGGAGGTGCTGCTCGGCCACCCGGGGGGTCCGTACTTCAGAGGAAAGGATGCGGATCACTGGACCGTGCTCAAGGGCGAGGTCGAGGCGGGCGAGGACCTGGTCGCGGTCGCTCGGCGCGAGTTCGCCGAGGAGACCGGTCATCAGCCGCCGGACGGTCCGCTCATCGAGCTCGGCGACATCCGCCAGAAGTCCGGCAAGCTCGTGCTGGCCTGGGCCGTTGAGGGGGACCTCGACCCCGAGACCGCCGTGAGCAACACCTTCGAGATGGAGTGGCCGCCCCGGTCGGGACGCGTGCAGGATTTCCCGGAGATCGACCGCATCGCTTGGTTCGACCTACGGGAGGCACGCGTGATGATCAAGGCGGCTCAAGGCCAGTTCCTCGATCGTCTCGAACGAGCGGTGGGCGAGGAACCGCGCTGACCGGTGGGTTGAGGTAGGAGCGCGTTAGGTCCTCGGGGCTCGCTTCTTCAGGTCACCGAGGATCTCGCGGGCCGCGTTCGCGCCGGGGGCGCCGGTGACGCCGCCACCCGGATGTGCCCCGGAACCGCACAGGTACAGCCCCGGGAGCCCGAGCCGGTAGCGGGCGTGGCCGAGCAGCGGTCGCCAGACGAAGAACTGATCGAGCCCGGGTTCGGCGTGGTAGACGTGGCCGCCGGACAGGCCGTACTCGATCTCGAGATCGACGGGCGTGATCACCTGCCGGGCCGTGACGAGGTCCGAGAGGCCGGGCGCGTACCGCTCCATCGTCTTGACGACGAGGTCGCCGAGCCGGTCCCGTTCGGCCGACCACTCCGCGTCGCGCAACGCGTACGGCGTCCACTGCGCGACCACGCTCATCACGTGATTGCCGTTCGGACCGAGCGTGGGATCCGAGATCGTGGGGATCGTCGCCTCGAGATAGGGCTCCTCGCTCACCCGGCCGTACTTGGAGGCGTCGAACGCCTGCTCGAGGTGGTCGATCGAGGGCGCGATCACGATCCGGCCGGCGAGCCGCTCGGGCTCGGCCCCGTCGAACGCGGGCAGGCCCGAGAGCGCGAGGTTGACCTTCGACACCGAGCCGGGGGTGCGGATGTTCGTCGCGCGCCATCGGAGATGCGGTCCGATCTCGACCGGGTCGACCAGGGTCGTGAGCGTCCGTTTGGGGTCCATCGCGGTCACCACCGCGCGAGCCGAGATCTCGGAGCCGTCGGCGAGTGCCACGCCGGTCGCGCGGTGCCGCTCGATCGTGACCTGCACGACCTCGGACGCCGTTCGGATCTCGGCGCCGAACCCCCGGGCGGCGCTCGCGAGCGCCTCGGCCAGCGCCCCGGGGCCCCCGCGCGCGATCGTGGACTGCCCGGGCGCGCCTCCGTCGTTCCCGGCGGAATCGGCGAGCAGCACCGCCGCCGTGCCGGCCGACCAGGGCCCCATCGCCGTGTATTGCACAGCCCGGGAGGCGATCGCGCCCCGGAGCGCGTCGCTCTCGAACGCCTCCGCGACGAAGTCCGCGATCGCCATCGGGAGGGCCCGCGTGGCCTCCCGGCCGGGCTTGCGGCCCAGACGCCGGAACGCGTTCCCGAGCTTCACGCCGTTCAGGGCATCGGCGAGCGAGGGCTCCTTCACGTCGGGCGGGGTGATCGCGTGCAGGTAGGAGAGGAACGAGGCGAGCGAGCGGACCTTCGCGTCGAAGGTCGGGTACGCCGCAGCGTCCGCTACCGAACGATCGCGGAGCTCGGATGCCGTCCGGGCGGCGTCCGACCAGAGCGTCAGCGGCGGGCCGTCGGGCTGAGGCGCGAACACCCGCACCTCGGGCTCGACCGTCACGAGGCCCTGCTGCACCAGTCCGAGATCGTGGACCACGGACCTTCGCAGGCGGCCGACGGTGTGCACGATCCCGGGGGCTCGGAAACCCGGCGCGATCTCGAGCGTGTCCAGGACCCCGCCCGCCCGGTCGCGCCCCTCGAGGACGAGCACCTTGCGGCCGGCCTTCGCCAGGTACGCCGCCGTCACGAGGCCGTTGTGGCCCGCTCCGACGATCACGGCGTCGTAGCGCGCCGTCACGCGACCCTGCCCTTCCCCGAGCGAGCGCCCAGCAGCTCGAGCGCGGCGATCCGTCCGGGGGCGCCCATGATCCCGCCGCCGGGATGGGTGGCGGAGCCGCACATCCAGAGGTCTTTGATCGGCGTTCGGTAGCGCGCCCAGCCGGGCACGGGCCGATTGAAGAAGAGCTGCTCGAGCGAGAGCTCGCCCTGGAAGATGTTGCCCTCGGTGAGGCCGGTGATCCGCTCGATGTCGAGCGGCGTGATCACCTGCTGGTGCAAGATCAGCTTCCGGATGTTGGGGAAGCGCTCCTCGAGCGTCGAGATCACCGTCTCGCCGAACGCGTCGCGCTCCGCATCGTCCCAGGTCCGCCCGTCCGAGAGGTGGTACGGCGCGTATTGGACGAAGCACGACATCACGTGCTTGCCCGGCGGGGCCATCGAGGGGTCCACGAGCGTCGGGATGATGCAATCGATGTAGGGGCGGCGCGAGAACCGTCCGTACTTGGCATCGTCGTACGCGTGCTCCATGTAGTCCACGCTGGGCGAGAAGCTGATCGCGCCTCGGAGCCACTCCCCCTTGCCCGGCCGGCACGCGAGCTCGGGCAACGCGTCGAGAGCGAGGTTCACCTTGCCGCTCGAACCCCGGAACTTGTACCGCCTCACCTCCTCGAGGAACGACGGCTCCAGGTGCGAGGGCTCGACGAGCCCGAGGAACGTCACGTGCGAGTCCACGCTCGACAGGACCGTCCCGGCCGCGATCTCCTCGCCCGACTCCAAGGTCACGCCGGTCGCCCGACCGTTCCGAACGTCGATCCGCGCGACCGGGGCCTCCGTTCGGATCTCGACGCCGAGCCCGCGAGCCGCGGATGCGATCGCGTTCGAGATCCCGCCGGTGCCCCCTCGCGGGATCCCCCACGCGCGGAACGCGCCGTCGATCTCACCCATGTAGTGGTGGAGCAGGACGTAGGCGGTGCCGGGAGAGCGGACGCCCTGGAACGTGCCGATGATCCCCGACGCCGACATCGTCGCGATCAGTGGATCGGTCTCGAACCACTGCTGCAGGAACTCGGTGGCGCTCATCGTCATCAGCTGGACGAACGTCGACTGCAGTCGCTCGGGGAGGTCGCGGAAGGTCTTGGCGAGGCCGACGACCGGCATCCAGTCGAACGGGTTGAACGCTCCCGGATCCGGTGGCACCACCGACAGGATCGGCTTGATGAACCGAGCCATGTCCGCCATCAGCAGGCCGTACTCCTCGTACGCCTCGGCGTCGCTCTTGGACCAGCGGCGGAGCTCTCTGATCGTCTTGCCGTGGTCGTTCACGCGCCACAGGGAGTCCTCGTCCAGAGGGGTGATCGTGCCGTCGAGCGGCAGGATCTCCAGGCCGTGCTTGGGGAGCTCCAGCTCCCGGATGATCTCGGGCCGGAGCAGCGAGACGACGTAGGAGAACTCGCTGAAACGGAACCCGGGGAAGACCTCCTCGGTGACGGCCGCGCCGCCGAGCACGTGGCGGCGCTCGAGCACGAGGACCCGGCGGCCGGCCCGCGCGAGGTAGGCGGCCGCCGTCAGGCCGTTGTGCCCTCCCCCGATGATCACCGCGTCGTACCGGTTCGCCACGGCGCCATCGTAGGTGCGCGGTCGAGACCGGACCAACAGGCCCTTGACTGCAGGTCACCCCCCGCGCCGGCGACGCCGTTACGCTACGGAGCGTTCGCGATCCCCCAGGAGGCTCAGCGTGAGCGTCGGAACGGCGTTCCACCCGCGCACATCCGCGCTGAACTCGACCATGGCCTGGGGTGAGTGGTCGGGCTACTTCGCCGCCGCGGTCTACGCCGACTCCCACGACATCGAGTACAACGCGATCCGCGAGCAGGCCGCGCTGATCGACGTCACCCCGCTCTACAAGTACGAGGTCACCGGGCCCGACGCGCCGCATCTGGTCGACCGCGTCGTCACGCGCGACGTCTCGAAGCTCGCCGTCGACCGCGTGATCTACACCCCCTGGTGCAACGAGGAGGGCAAGGTGGTCGACGACGGGACCGTCGCCCGGCGGGGAGACCAGGAGTTCTTCTGGACCGCGGCCGACCCCTCCTCCCGATGGCTCTCGATGAACGCCGCCGGGCTCGACGTCCGGATCGACGACGTCTCAGACCAGGTGGCGGCGGTCGCGCTGCAGGGGCCGCGCTCGCGCGACGTCCTGGAAGGGGCCACCCGTCGGGACTGGGCCGATCTCCGGTACTTCGGCCAGCGCCGATCCGAGATCGGGGGCGTGGACGTCCACGTCTCGCGAACCGGTTACACGGGCGACCTCGGCTACGAGATCTGGGTCGCCTCGGGGTCGGCGACGGAGGTCTGGGACGCGCTGTGGGAAGCGGGCGAGCCGCACGGGATCCGGCCCGCGGGCATCCGGGCGCTCGACGTCGCTCGGGTCGAGGCCGGCCTGATCCTGATCGAGGCGGAGTACACGAGCGCGCGTCACGCGATCAGCCCGGAGCAGCAATACTCGCCGTTCGAGATCGGGCTCGGCGCGTTCGTCGACCTGGCGAAACCTGCCTTCGTCGGCAAACGCGCGCTCGAGCTCGAACGCGGCCGAGGCGGGCCGGGGCGGCGGTTGGTGGGGCTCGATCTCGACTGGACGGGGATCGAGGCGATGTTCACCCGGCACGACCTCCCGCCGCTGGTCTCCGCGCTCGTGCACCGCGATCCGGTCCCGGTCTACAAGGACGGGCAGCAGGTCGGACGTGCCACGAGCATCACGTGGGGACCGACGATCAAGAAGATGGTGGCCTTCGGCTCGCTGCCGCCCGGCCTGGCCGAGCCCGGTACGCGCGTCTCGGTGGAGTGGAGCGTCGAGGGCGAGCGCGGCAAGGTTGCGGCGACCGTCGTCCGGCTGCCGTTCCTGGACCTCGAACGCAAGCGCTCGTAGAGAACCCCATCCCGTACGGGGTCGAACGGTCTGGGATGATTCGTCCACCCATGCGTTCCCGAGGTGTGCTCGTGCTGCTCGCGCTCCTGGGCGGCGCGGTCGCCTTCGTGCTCGTCGCGACCGGAAGCCTGATCGCGGGCGGGGTCGCGGGGCTCCTGGTCGTCGGGACCGCGCTGTTCGCGATCCGCGCGAACGTCCCCGAGGACCCGGGCCGCCGCCGCTTCCTCGGGCTGATGGGCGGGCTCGGCCTGGCCGCCGTCGCGGCAGGTACCGCCGCCGGAGCCGTCGTCCGGCGCCTCACGCGGCCCGACCCCCGCCCCGCGTTGGAGGCGATGGCCTCCGACCTGGGCTCCGAGTACCTCGAGTTGGTGACCCGCTCGTACAACGCCGAACGTCTCGGCGACCTGCAGCTGCTCGTCACGCCCTACTCGAGCTCGAACTACCCGCAGGAGTCGCTCTCGCTCGAGTCGAACGATCCCCGCTCGAGCCACGCGGTCACGTGGATGTACGGCGAGCGCGTGCCGATCGTCGTGTGGTCCCCGGGCCGGATCGAGCCGCAGGACCACACGGAGCGTGTCACGCTCGCGGACCTCGCCCCGACCACGGCGCGACTCATGGGGTTCGACGAGTTCGAAGCGGCCGACGGCGTGGCGCTCCCCGGGATCCCGACGGTCACGCCGCCCGTACAGCCGAGGCTCGTCGTCACGCTCGTGATCGACGGTGGCGGGTGGAACGTCCTTCGGCGCTGGCCCGACGCGTGGCCGAACCTGCAACGCTTGATGCGCGAGGGCGCCACGTACCGCAACGCGATCTCGGGTTCGTTCCCCGCGGTGACCGCGTCGACCCACGCGACGATCGGCACCGGCGCGTTCCCCCGGACGCACGGCATCACGGGCCACAACGTGCGGCGTGACGGAGGCCCCGTGAAGGCGTGGGGCCGCGCCGGCCACGTCGACCCCTCCTTCCTGCTGGAACCCACCCTCGCCGACCGGTGGACCGGGTGGACCGAGGACGCGGCCTGGGTCGGCGAGATCGGATACCAGGTGTGGCACGTCGGGATGCTCGGACGAGGCGGGCGGCCGATGGGCGAGGCCCCGGTGGGCGTGTACTGGGACGAGGACGGTGGCGGCGGCTGGAGCCCCCATCACCCCGAGCTCTACCGGCTCCCGAACACCACTCCCGGGCTCGAGCGCCTCGACGAGCTGAGCGCGGGCTGGGATCCGCCCGCCCCCTCGCCGTACGACCCGAAGGGCAAGAAGGCGATGTGCTGCTTCCCGCCGGTGGTGCGCTACCAGGGCGAGCTGATCGAGGCGACCTTCGACTCCGAGCCGATCGGGCAGGATGAGATACCCGACCTCCTCTACCTGAACTTCAAGGCGCCCGACTACGCGGGGCACGTCTACAACATGGACGACCCTCGACAGGCCGAGGTGCTGGCCGCCGTCGACCGAGAGGTCGGCGCGCTCGCCGATCTGCTGACGGAGCGGTTCGGGGACGGTCGGAGCGTCCTGATCGTGACGGCCGACCACGGACAGTGCCCCGAGATCGACGCGAACGGCGGCGTACGCATCGATCCGATCCAGCTGGAGGAGGACCTGAACGCCGAGTTCGGGACCAGCGTGTTCGGCCTGGTCCAGATGGTCGCGCCGTCGGAGGTCTACCTGGATCCGAAGGCCCTCACCGACTCGGGCCTGTCCGCCGAGGACGTGGCGGCGTTCCTCGCGGACTATCGGTACGGCGACAACATCGGGCCGTACATCCGCCCGGCGGCCATCCAGCGTGACCGGCTGCACGAGCGGTCGTTCGCCGCCGTGCTCCCCGCCTCGTACATCGCCGAGCTCGCGCACACGGACCTCGCTCGCTTCGGCGCGACGCGATACACGGACGCGGATCCCGACGGGCTACCGGCCGTCACCTGGTAGCTCACACGCCCGGTGATAATGTGCGACGCACGAACGCGCCCGGCCACCGACCCAGCACGGAGGATCGCGATGCCGCACCGTCTGTCGCAGAGCCTGCAGCGCATCCTTGAGGTCGAGGAGGAGCTCCGGCGGTTCTTCTACGAGAGCGCCTACGCCCGACGCGACCCCGCCGACCCGCAGAACTGCGACTTCGTGGCGGGCAACCCGCAAGAGATCGCACTTCCCGAGTATGTCGAGTCGCTGCAGCGCTGGACCGTCCCGCAAGACAAGGACTGGTACGCCTACAAGTTCAACGAGCCGTACGCGCAGGAGGCCGCCGCGGCCGGACTCCGCGAGCGCCGAGGCGTCCCGTTCGAGGCCGACGACATCCTGGTGACCGACGGCGGCGTTCGCGGGCCTGAACCTGTGCATCCGAACCGTGACCGACCCCGGCGACGAGGTGATCTTCCTCACGCCCCCGTGGTTCTTCTACGAGGCCATCATCCTCGGCGGCGAGGCCCGGCCGGTGCGCGTTCCGATCGACTACGAGACGTGGGACCTGGACGTCTCCGCGATCGAAGCCGCGATCACGGAGCGCACCTCCGCGATCATCGTGAACTCGCCGAACAACCCGAGCGGCAAGATCTACCCGCCCGAGACCCTGCAGGCGCTGGCGGACGTGCTGACGGCGGGTTCGGAGCGCATCGGTCGATCCGATCTACCTGATCTCGGACGAGGCGTACTCGCGGATCGTGTTCGACGACCGTCCGTTCCCGAGCCCGACCGAGTTCTACCCGAACTCGTTCCTGGTCTACACCTACGCGAAGCAGCTGCTCACGCCCGGACAGCGCTGCGGCTACATCGCGCTGCCGCCGACGATGCCCGACCGAGGACCGATGCGCGAGGCGCTGGCGCTCGGACAGCTCACGTACGGCGGCCACGCAGCGCCGAGCAACGTCCTGCAGCGGGCGATGGCGGACCTCGAGCAGATGAGCGTCGACGTCAAGGCGTTGCAGCGACGCCGCGATCGGATGGTCGAGGCGCTTCGCTCCTACGGCTACGACCTGCACAGCCCCGAGGGGACCTTCTACCTCCTGCCGACGAGCCCGGACCACGACGATGTGGCATTCGTCGAGCGCCTGGCGAGCGACAAGGTCTACGTCCTCCCCGGCGCGGTCGTCGAGATGCCTGGACGCTTCCGGATCTCGATCACCGGCAACGACGAGATGGTCGAGCGGGCGCTCCCGATCTTCGAACGGGCCGCGAAGGCGTCGTAGGGCCACCGGTGCCGGTCGAGCTCACCGAGAGCGACCGGGCCTTCCTGCAGGGCGAACGCGGGGAGGCCGCCGCGCTCGCGATGCGCATCGTCGTCGAGATGGCGGGCGTGAGCGGCGCCGAACGCCTGATCGACGTGGCCTCGGCGCACGTGGACGGATGCCTCTACCACGGGCTCGCCGGGCTCGAGTTCGCCGAACGCCTCGGCGCCGGCGGCGCGCGGGTCAGGGTCCCCACCACGCTGAACGTCGGCTACCTCGACCTGCTGCATCCCGATCGGTACCGAGGCGACGAGGAGACCGCCTCGAACGCCCGGCGGCAGATGGACCTGTACGTCGCGATGGGTTGCCGCCCCACGTGGACCTGCGCGCCGTACCAGCTGCCCGAGCGTCCCGCGTTCGGGCAGCACGTCGCGTGGGCCGAGTCCAACGCGATCGTGTTCTGCAACTCGGTGCTCGGTGCGCGGACGGACCGCTACGGCGACTTCATCGACGTCTGCGCCGCGCTCACGGGTCGCGTACCGCTCGCCGGTCTCCACCGGGACGAGGAGCGCCGGGCAACGCTCGCGTTCAGGCTCGAAGGCGTCTCCGAACGGCTCCTCGCCTCCGACGCGCTCTACCCCGTGCTCGGGCATCTCCTCGGGAAGGATGCGGGGAACGAGGTCTCGGCGATCCTCGGCCTGCCCGCCGACTCGTCCGAGGACCGGCTGAAGGCGCTCGGGGCGGCCGCGGCGTCATCGGGTTCGGTCGCGATGTTCCACGCGATCGGCATCACCCCGGAGGCCCCGACGCTGGATGCAGCAACGGCCGGTGAGCCGGTTCCCGAGATCGTCGTCTCCGCGGAACGGCTGCGGGAGGCACGCGGAGAGCTCGTCACCGCCGCCAACGGACGCCTCGGCGCGGTGAGCGTCGGGACACCCCACGCCTCGCTCGCCGAGCTCGAACGCCTGGCCGCGCTCCTCGGGACGGACGAGTTGGCCGTCCCGCTCTACGTGAACGTCGGCCGCGACGTGCTGGCCGAGTCCGATCGCAGGGGGTTGAGCGCGTCACTCGGGTCCGCCGGCGTTCGGATCGTCACCGACACGTGCACGTACATCACGCCGGTGATGGAGGACGTGGACGGCCCGGTGATGACCGACTCCGGGAAGTGGGCCTGGTACGCGCCGACGAACATCGGCGTAGACGTCGTGATCGGCGGCCTCGAGGAGTGCGTCCGGTCGGCGGTGGCGGGACGAGTGCTGCTCGACGAGACCCTCTGGGCCGATGGCTGACGGCCGCACGCTCGTCCCGGGAACCGCCGAGGGCCGTGCGCTCGTGCTCGACGAGCCGCTGTCCTTCTGGGGTGGCGTCGATCCCGAGACCGGGGACATCACCGACGTCCGCCACCCCCAGCACGGTGCGAGCGTCACCGGACGGATCCTCGTGATGCCCTCGGGTCGGGGCTCGAGCTCGTCCTCGAGCGTCCTCGCCGAGTCGATCCGGGCCGGAACCGCTCCGGCCGCGATCGTGCTCGGCGAGGCCGACCCCATCCTCGCGCTCGCAGCGATCGTGGCGCGCGAGCTCTACGGCAAGACCACCCCCGTGGTGGTGGTGGCCGACCCGAGCCTTCGAACCGGCAAGGTGACGAAGGTCAGGGCGTCTCGGGAGACAGCTCGAATCGAATCGTGATCCGATGTCAGCGCGGGTCGAGGCGGGCGAACCCCGCCTGGAGATCGTGGACCACCACGGTCGCCGGCCCCAACAACTGGACCTTCCGCCGCAGCTGCTCCAACAGCGCCTCGCTCGGCTCGCCGTAGACGTCCAACGTCGAGAGCGTCACCAGCTCCGCGAACCCGGCGAACGCAGGACCGGCCACCTTCATGTGATGCTCCATCGACTCGGAGTCGGGATGCACCTGGACGACGGTCATCAGCGTTCCTTCCTGATCGAGGAAGATGTCGTAGACGATCGGCCGGTCCTCGTTCGACTCGACGAACGTCACCAGCTCGACGATGGCCTCCTTCAGGTGGTCGAGCTTGCCCTGGCGGATCTCGGACGTGTCGATCGAGACGATCGGCTCGGACATGACGCTGAGCGTACGAACCCGTGTAGCTGGAGACAAGAGCCGCAGGACGCCCCGAACCCGGAACCGAGGCGGTTCCGGGTTCGTGTTGGTGGAGGTGGGGGGATTCGAACCCCCGTCCCCGGGCGACCTTTCAGGGCTTCTCCGGGCGCAGCCGGTGGGAAGATCTCGCCTCGAGGCTCCCACCGGCGGAGGACCTCTCGGCCAGCCCGGGTTCGATGTCCGGCGGCGGCCCCCGGGCGGAGCCGTTGCCGTGAGCCTGCTCACGACGCCCATCCTCCCGTCGCAGGCGACCGAGGAGGGGACGGCTACCTAGCTACCTAGGCAGCGAGCGCGTATTCGTTATCGGCGCTTGTATTGGTCCCGGCTTTTAACGAGGCATCCGGGGACCTCGGCCCGCTTCCCCTGAACGGTTTTCGTCCAGGTCGAAGCCAGTGCACCCCCATATGTGGTTGTCCCGCCAGTATACGGGTGGCCTTCCACCGCCTAGCGCCGCCGGCCGGCCTCCTGGTCCATCTCGCGCCTGTGCTCGCGCTCGGCGATCGCCTGACGCTTCTCGAACTGCCGCCTGCCTCGTGCCAGCCCGAGCTCGACCTTGGCCAGCCCGTGCGCGAAGTACACGCGGAGCGGGATCAGCGCGAGCCCTTTCTCGGCCGTCGTGCCGATCAGTCGATCGATCTCCTTGCGATGGAGCAGGAGCTTGCGGGGTCGGATCGGCTCCCACCGGGTCTTGTCCATCGCCTGCTCGTAGGGCGGGATGTGCATGCCCTCGAGCCAGATCTCGTGCCCTCGGACGCGCGCGTAGGCCTCGGCGAGCGACCCCCGGCCGCCGCGGAGCGACTTCACCTCGGCGCCGGTGAGCACGATCCCGGTCTCGTAGCGCTCGAGGATCTCGTAGTCGTGCCGCGCCTTGCGGTTGGAAACAACGGTCTTCTGCCCCTCGGCGTCGCCCTTCGGGCTCATGCGGGGAGGTTAGACGTCGAGGAAGCGCCGCATCCCGACGAGGCCGGCGACCAGGGCGACGAGCGCCCCCGCGACCAGCAGGATCGGGATGATCGCGATCAGGTCCTTGTTCACGATCCACGGGATGAACTGCACCGACTCGTTGAGCGGCTCGATGAACGCGACCTTGATCGCGAACAGGAACAGGATCGCGGCGATCGCCCCGATCAGGCTCTCGAACAGACCCTCCACCAGGAACGGCAAGCGGATCCGCCAGTTGGTCGCGCCGACGAGCTTCATGATCCCGATCTCCTTGCGCCGCGCGAACAGACCCATGCGCACCGTGTTCGCGATCAGGATCGACGCGGACACGAGCATCACGAATGCGACCAGCAGCACACCGACGCGGAACACCCGCGTGACGGCGAACAGCCGATCCAGGAACGCGCTCTGGTCCACGATCTCATCGATCCCCGGCTGACCCTCCAGGACGGCCGCGACCTGGGAGTACTGTTCGGGATCCTCCATCTTGACCCGGAGCGAGGCCGGGAGCGCTTCGCAGTCGACGTTGTCGACGAGCGCTTCCTGCTCGGCGAACAACACCTGGAACCGCTCGCACGCCTCTTGCTTCGTCTCGTAGTCGACGTTCGCCACGACCGGGAGCTCGGTCAGCGTCTGCGAGAGCGAGCTCACGGTGTCCGGGTTCACCGGGTCGGTGAGGTAGACGGCGACCTCGACGTTGCCCGTGGTCGCCTGGATCATGAGGCTCACCTGACGCGAGATCAGCAACGAGAGACCGAACAGGAACAGCGCGATGAACGTGGTGGAGATCGCGGCGAACGCCACCAGCCCGTTCCGCCGCAGACCCGAGGTGGTCTCGCGGAACAGGTACTCGAACCGCGGCACTAGCTGTACACCCCTCGCGCCTGGTCGCGGATGACCTTGCCCCTGTCGAGCTCGATCACGCGCCGGCGCATCGCGTCCACGATCGCCTGGTCGTGCGTGGCCATGCACACCGTGGTCCCGATCCGGTTGACCTTGTCGAGCAGGCGCATGATCTCCACCGACGTCGACGGGTCGAGGTTCCCGGTCGGCTCGTCGGCGAGCAGCACGAGCGGCCGGTTCACGCACGCGCGCGCGATCGAGACGCGCTGCTGCTCGCCACCGGAGAGCTCGTCGGGGAAGTTGTTGAGCTTGTCGCCGAGCCCGACGAGCTCGAGGATCTCGGGCACGCGTTGGTCGATCACGTGCTTGGGCTTTCCGATCACCTCGAGCGCGAACGCGACGTTCTCGAACACGGTCTTGTCCTGCAGGAGCTTGAAGTCCTGGAAGACCGTCCCGATGTTCCGGCGCAGGTGAGGCACCTTCCACGTGGTGAGCTTGGCCAGGTTCTTGCCGGCGACGTAGATCTCGCCCTTGGTCGCCTCCTCCTCCTTGAGCAGGAGGCGGATGAACGTGCTCTTCCCGGAGCCGGACTGGCCCACGATGAAGACGAACTCACCCTTCTCGACCTCGACGGTGACGTCCTCGAGCGCCGTCGTGCCGTTGCGGTACACCTTCGTGACGTGCTGAAGACTGATCATGGTGGGGATCCTTAGAGTGATCCGGGGGGCCGAACCGGCGCGGAGTCTAACAGACCCCCTGGTCAACAGGAACGAAGCGGCCTCGGTAGCCTGAGGCGATGGAGACGGCCACGCGCGCGCAGCGCCACCCATCGCGCGCCGGCGAGCCCTCCCCTTCGTCGACGGCCCGGCGGCTGCTGAACGCCGTCGCGGGGCCGGCGCTCATCGTGGGGTCGGTCCTGATCGCGTTGCGGGGCATCGCGTTCCTGCCCAACCTCTCGGATCAGCACCCCGACGTCCTGTCGTTCTGGCTCCCTCGTTCCTGCATGCTCGGGCGCGCGATCGCCGACGGTCACGTGCCCTTGTGGAACCCCTTCGAGATGTCGGGGACGTGGTTCGCGGCAGACCCGCAGAGCGGCTGGCTCTCGCTGCCCATGATGGCCTCGTCGTGGGTGTTCGGCTGCGGCGGCGGGCTCCGTGCGCTGATCGTCCTGAACCCGATCCTGGCCGGCCTCGGGCTCTTCTGGTTCCTCCGCGAGGAGCGGCTCGGGCGGATCGCGGCCACCGCCGGCGGGCTCTCGCTCTCGATGGCGGTCTCGGCCTCGATCCTGGCGATCAGCCTGCCGTTCGCCGGCACGCTGGCCTGGACGCCGCTGATCCTGGTCGGCGCGTCCAGGTTCTTCGCGCGCGCCGGGTGGCGGCGGCTCGGGTGGCTCGCGCTCGCGGCGTTCGCGTGGGGTCAGGTCGCGACCTCCCATCTGTCGCACGGGCTGGTGATGGCCACAGGCCTGGTCGTCGCGTACGTGGTCGCCCGCGCGATCCGCGAGGCGCGACGGGGCACGCTCCGGCCCGGTGCCGCGGTCGGGTGGTCGGTCGCCTTCCTCCTGTTCCTCCCGCTCGCGAACCTCGCGATCCTCGTCCCGCATTTCGCCGTGCTCGCGCGCTCGAGCTTGGCTGACGGGTACGGCTCGTTCGGCGGCACGGTCGCGCGGGTCTCCGGGGGCGAGGAGGCCATCCCGATCCCCGAGACCGGTATCTGGGGGGCGTGGCCGCTCGCGCTCGCCTCGACGCCCGGCGGGTACGTGGGGGCCGCCGTCCTGCTGTTCGTGCCGTTCGCGCTCAGAGACGCGGCGCGGCGGTACCTCGTCGTCGCCCTGGGCGCGGTGGCGGCGCTCGCGTACCTGCTGACGAACACGGTACTGGTGGGCGCGGGGTGGTTCCGTTCGTTCGCGCTCTCGCTGCCGTTCGGCGACGTCTACCTTCACAGCCCGAGCCGCCTCCGCTACCTCGCGTTCCTCATCGTCCCGGCCCTCGGCGCGGTAGGGATCCAGTGGTTCCTGGACCGGCGGCCCTCGTTCGGGGAGGCGATGCGCTGGATCGGCGCGGGGCTCGGCGTGCTCCTCGTCTTCCCGCTGATCATGGGCGCTCGGCCGGGACGGCTGACGATCTTCGCGGTCGCATCGGTGGCCGTGGTGGGCGTCGTGTGGGCGTTCGCTCGCGGCAGGCGCTGGGCCCCGGTCGCGCTCTGCGCGATCCTGGGCGCCGAGCTGCTGGTCGGCGCGATCTGGTCGTCGATGTACCACGGCGGCACCGTCTACCTGGGCCTCGAGACCGGGACCCACGCGGCGCTGGTCGCCTCGCCGCTCCGGTGGCCCGACGTCGACGTGCACGAGTACCTCTCGCCCGGACCGATCGCCCGAGCGCTCCAGCGGTCGGGAGTGTCGGACGGTCGCTACCTCGCGTGGATCCGCCCGGACGCGTACTTCAACAAGGGCTACCTGTTCACCCGGAAGGAGTCCGATTGGCCGGCGCTGCTGATCGGGCGGTCGGTGCTGTTCGAGGTGCCGGACACGCTCGGCTACTCCCCCGTCCAGCTGCCGGGCTACTGGGCCTACGTGCACGCCACGAACCGGTTGCCGGTCTTCTACAACGCCGCGGTGATCCAGGTCCCGACGCTCACCGACCTCCGGCTCCTCGGCGCCAGGTACCTGATCGTCCCGCAAGGGATCCCGTCGCCCCTGCCCCGGGGCGTGTCGGGTCGGACCCTCGAGACCGAGGGCGCGTACCGCCTCGTCGAGATCGACGGCACCGAGCCGCGGGCATCGGTGGTTCCCTCGTGGACGGTGGTGAGCGGCGAGCGGGCGGCGCTCGACGCCGTCCTGGAGCCGGGATTCGACCCGGCCGCGGTCGCGGTTCTCGCGTCGGAACCCGGACTCACCCAGAGCGTCCCGGGCCCGGCAGGCTCCGCGACCTACCAGGAGGTGAGCCCCCGAGGACGTCCGGATCCGGGCGGAGGCGGCGGTCCCCTCGATCCTGGTCGTCCGGAACGCGTGGGACGACGGTTGGTCGGCGACGCTCGACGGCCGAGCGGTGCCCGTCCTTCGAGCGGATGCGTTCTTGCAGGGGATCGCGATCCCGGCCGGCAGCCACGACGTCCGGCTCACGTACCGGGAGCCCGCGATCGGGCGGGGGGTGGCGCTGTCGGCCCTCGTGTGGCTCGGGTTCCTCGTCGCGTTGGCCGTCGTGATCCTGCGAGCTCGGGGAGGCCTCAGCGCCGGCGTCGGAGCCGGCCGACATGCAGGAGCAGCAGCAGCAGACCGGGCGCGACCTCGGAAGCCGAGCCGCCGGACGAGTCCGTGATCGTGATCGAAGCGGGATCGGTCTGCGTGGCACAGTTCGCCACGGCGGTGAGGCCGTAGGTTCCCGCCTCATCGATCGTCAGGTGGTTGAACGTCATCGTTCCCTGCCCGGTCCATGTGGCAGACGTGTCACCGCCGCTGAAGCTCCCCCCCTGGAGCTGCAGGACGATCGTGAGTGGCCCGTTGTTCGATCCTCCCTCGAGCACATCGACCTTGATCTGCACGTTGAACTGGAGGCCGGCCCATTGGGTCTCGGGTGGACGTGAATGGAACGAGAGCGCGTAGTGGGGACACGCAGGTGGGGGTCGCTCTTCCTCTTCGACCACCAGCGTGGCGGCATCACTGTCTCCGGCATAGGTGCCGGTGACCGTGTGCGCTCCCGTGTGCGTGGCCGTGCACGTGTGGCCTTGGCACGATCCATCGGGGCCGATCGAGAAGTTCGTGTCCGCGGTGACCCTGCCCATCGAGTGACCGTCCGTGTCGAACGCCTCCGCGGTGTACGCCTGCGAGCCGCCGGATTCGATCGTCGCCTGCGAAGGTGCGATGACGATGTGGTCGAAGTTGGATGACGGCGGGGGCGGCGGACCGTTCCCGGTCATCCCTCCTCCGTCGCCGGTGCCCCCGTCGCCGGTGCCGGTGCCCGGTGCCGATCCATGCCCGTCGTCTCCTTGACCCGTTGACCCCCCTGCCGCCTCCTCGCCCTCCGCATCGCTCTCGATGCATTCGCGGATACCGTCGAGCTCGCACTGGTTGTAGGCGAACCAGTCGCTGTCGAGCAGTTCCTGCGAGATGTCCTGGACCGCTCCGATGGCCCCGCCGGCGCCGACGACCACCATCTTCCCCGCGGAGACACCCAGCGAGCCAGAGGCACTGCTGGCGGTCACGAGCCCCTCTGCGACCGCGATCGTCGTGGAGCCTTCGTCCACGATCACCGCGTAGACCGTCCCCTGAGCCGACGCGGTTGCCGTCGACGTCCCGATCTCGAAACGGCTCTCCGGGTCGGTGAGATCAGTGACTCGGTTGTACGAGTTGCCGGCGGTCTGTTCCCCCAGGATCACCTTCGACTCCGCGGGGTTCCGAAGCGTCTCGAGCGTGACCAGCGAGAACTTTGCGTCGTAGTCGAGTCGCGTCAGACTCCCGTCGAAGTACTCGATCGCCGCGCGCCCGTCCGGACCCGTCCGAACGATGTCGCCCTCGCGGAGCGATTCGCCTTCCTCACCGGGTTCGAGCGCGTCGTCGCCGTGTTGTACCGCAACCTCTCCGCCGAGGAGACGGAGCGTCGCGATCTGCTTGGCCGAAGCGGTACCGCCTGAGAAGATCAGAACCGCGCCGACCATCACCAATGCGAGGGCGAACAGCGCGGTGACCGAAAGCTCGAAGCCGCGCTTCGTTTTCTCGGACACGACCAAGCCCTCCGCGCATCGCCCCCCCACGCATCGTCAACGATTTTCGTTGCTTCGTGTCCGAACGACAAGCCAAGGAACGGTGACTGCGTGCGTACGCCGCGAGGATGTGGACGATGGAACTAGTCCGTTGGAACCAGTCCGGCTACGACGCTGTATCGGACTCCGCCCGCCGGCGGAGCTCCGCCTCGATCAGCTCCTCAAGATCGCCGTCGAGGACCCGGTCGACGTCGCCGATCTCGACACCCGTCCGGTGGTCCTTGACGAGCCGGTACGGCGCGAGGACGTACGATCGGATCTGCGAGCCGAAGTCGATCCCCTTGCGCTCGCCGCGGAGGTTCTCGAGCTTCGTCTGCTGTTCCTCGCGCATCCGCTCGGCGAGGCGGGCCTTCAGGATCCGCATCGCGACGGCTCGGTTCTGGAGCTGGGACCGCTCGTTCTGACAGGCCGCCGAGATCCCGCTCGGGAGGTGCGTGATCCGAACCGCGGAATCGGTCGTGTTGACCGACTGCCCACCCGGACCCGTCGAGCGGTAGACGTCGATCCGGAGATCCTTCGGGTCGATGACGATGTCCTCGTCGGCGGTCTCCTCCAACAGCGGGATCACGTCGAGGTTGGCGAACGAGGTGTGCCGCCGCTTCTGGGCGTCGAACGGCGAGATCCGCACGAGCCTGTGCACACCGCGTTCGGCCGAGAGCAGTCCGTAGGCGTACGGACCGTGGACGATGAACGTCGCGCTCTTGATCCCCGCCTCGTCACCGAGGAGCGTCTCGTCGACCTCGACGTCGAGCCCTTCACGTTCGGCCCACCGCAGATACATGCGTAGCAGCATCTCGGCCCAGTCCTGCGACTCGGTTCCACCGGCGCCCGCGTGCAACGTGGCGACAGCGTCGTGGTCGTCGTACTCGCGGCCGAGGAGCGTCGCGAGCTCGAGCTTCTCGACGTCCCGCTCGAGCGCTCGCACGGCGCGCGCCAGGTCGGCCGTCATCTCCCTGTCGGCCTCGCTCGCGAGGAGCTCGTCCATGGTCCTCGCGTCCTCGAGTCGGCGGACCAGACCGTCGTAGCGTTCGATCTCGGCCCGAAGCCGGGCGAGGGTCGTCGTCAGTTGCTGGCCGCGAGCGGGGTCGTCCCAGAGCGCGGGGTCCGAGGCCTGCCGTTCGAGCTCCGCCGCCTTCGAGCGCTTCTCGTCGACGTCAAAGGAACTCCTTCGCCGAGGCGATGCGCTTGCCGAGGTCCTCGAGCTGTTCGGTGTGATCGCTCATGCTCACGCCATCGTAGCCGCAGCCGGCAACGGAGTACCCCGTCTATCCTCACGCCCGTGGCGGATCTCGAACCAGGCACGCGTCTCGGTGTCTACCGCCTCGAGGAACGGCTCGGGGAAGGCGGGATGGGTGTCGTCTTCCGCGCCGTCCGCGAACCGGAGGGCGACGAGGTCGCCCTCAAGGTCCTGCGGACCGAGCTCTCGGCCGACGAGACGTTCCGGCGGCGCTTCGTCTACGAAGCGCGGGCACGCCGAAGTACGCGCAGATCCCGTCGCCCATGAACGCCTGGATCACCGCCGCCGAAGTCCTCGACCGCGCGGCTCATCCGGGTGACGCACTCGCCCACGAGCGCCTTCACCTCGTCGGGCCCGAGCCGCTCGCCCAGGCCGGTCGACCCGACGATGTCGGCGAACAGGGCCGTGATCGGCCGCATCTCGTCCTGCGGTCGGGGTTCCTCGCCCACCGGCACCTCCTCGCGCCGCAGCCTAGCCCGCGGACCCGTGGGTGAGCGAGGTCACCTCGGCATGGTGCTCGGCGGCACCGTCCAGCGAACCTGCCTGCCCTACGGTCCGTGTATCCGAACGGGGAAGGCGAGCCGAAGGAGGAGGGCCATGAGCACGAGGGTCGGAACGCTCCAAGGGACATCGGTGGGACGGTCGATCTGGCCGGCCGCGGTCCTGGTGTCGCTCGTCATGCTGGCGATCGCGGTGACCGCCATCTCGATCGACCGAGACGAAGGGCGGCCAGGTGCGCAGACGTTCGTCGGCCGCCAGGTGGTCAACACGCCGAGCGAGCTCTCCGGGACCAGCGCCGGATCCTCGTCGATCGCCATCGGGGTGACGCCCGCCATGCAGGCGGCGATCGTCGCCTCGCGGAACGCGGCGGACGCGCCCTCGAGCGAGCTGAGCGGCGGGAGCACAGGCAACACGCCCAGCGAGCTCACCGGCGGGATGTTCGATCGGTACGGCCTCCACCAGCGCATCTGAGTGAACCTCCCACAGAACGCCCCGGCCGATCGGGCCGGGGCGTTCTCGTGTGGATGTGCCGGACGTCACAGACGTGTGGTGTCGCAGACCACCGAACCGGAGGGTGCGCCGGAATACCGTTCGCCGAAACGACGACGAACGAGCGGAGGAGGTATCCGATGGCCACCAGGAGCGCGAGCCTCCCGATCGAGCGGACCTATCTGTCGAGGGCGTGGCTCGCCGTGACGGGGATCCTGCTCGTCGCCGTCGTGATCGTGACGATCGCCGTCGCCCTCGGCCGTTCCACCGCCGCGGGCGGCACCGGGCTGGGCCCCGTCTCCGACTACGGGCCCGTCACGGTGCAGAACGAGCCGATCGTCGTGAACGGGAGCGTGTGCGGACAGTGCCGGTGAGGTAACCCCCCTCTCCAGGCGCGACGGAGGCCGGCCCGATCGGGCCGGCCTCCGTCAACGTTCGGGACCCGAGTCTCAGGCCACGGCGCCGTGGCACTTCTTGTACTTCTTGCCGCTGCCACAGGGACAGGGCGCGTTGCGAGGCACCTTGCCGCTCTTGGCCTGCGAGCCACCGCCGGTGCCTGCCTCGGCTTCGTCTCCGTGCGAGGTCTGCACGCGCTGCGGGCGAGGCCGCCCCGGCTCGTCCTGCCGGACGAGCTGGACGCGGTAGATGTACCGGACGAAGTCGTCCTGGATCGCATCGGTGAGCTCCTCGAACATCACGTAGGCCTCGCGCCGGTACTCGGTGAGCGGGTCCTTCTGCGCGTAGGCCCGGAGGTGGATGCCTTCCTGCAGGTAATCCATCTCGTACAGGTGCTCGCGCCACTTGGTGTCGGTGATGTTCAGCAGGACGAGGCGCTCGAGCTCGCGCATCGTCTGCGAGCCGAGGGCTTGCTCCTTCTCCTCGTAGCGCTCGAGGGCATCCTCGACGGCTCGCTCTTCCAGCTCGGCCGAGCTGACCATCTCGTCGAGCTCCTCACGCGAGATCGAGGTCGGGAAGACCTCGGTGATGCCGGTCAGGACGAGCTCGAGGTCCCACTCCTCGTTGAAGACCTCGTCCGGCGCCAGTCCTTGGACGGTCCGACGAACGACCTCCTCGACCATCCGGAGCGCCTGATCCTTGAAGTCCTCGCCCGAGAGCAGCTTCTCGCGCTCCTCGTAGATCACCTGGCGCTGGGTGTTCATCACGTCGTCGTACTTCAGGACGTTCTTGCGGCGCTCGAAGTTGAGCTCCTCGATCTGACGCTGCGCGCCTTCGACCGCCTTCGTGACCATCTTGGCGGTGATCGCCTCGTCCTCCGGCCACTTCAACCGCTCCATGATCGAGCCGATCCGGTCGGAGGCGAACATCCGCATGAGGTCGTCCTCGAGCGATAGGTAGAACAGCGACGCGCCCGGATCGCCCTGCCGGCCGGATCGGCCTCGCAGCTGGTTGTCGATCCTTCGCGACTCGTGTCGCTCGGTGCCCAGGACGTAGAGCCCGCCGACCGACACGACCTCCTCGTGCTCGGCGTCGGTCTGCTGCTTGAGCTTGCGGAAGATCGGCTCGTACTCGGCCTCGTACTCCGCGCGCTCCTCCGCCTCCATCTCGAACAGCAGGTACCGGTCGTTGTCCCACTCCCGAGCCGCCATCTCCTGGCGGGCGAGGTACTCGGGGTTGCCGCCCAGCAGGATGTCGACCCCTCGGCCGGCCATGTTCGTCGCCACCGTGACCGCGCCGAGCCGGCCCGCCTGCGCGACGATCATCGCTTCCTTCTCGTGGTTCTTGGCGTTCAGGACGTGGTGCTCGACCCCGCGTCGGTTCAGCAGCGACGAGAGCTTCTCCGACTTCTCGATCGACACCGTACCTACGAGGATCGGCTCACCCTGCTCGTGCCGCTCGACGATGTCGTCGACCACCGCGTTCCACTTCGCGTCCTCGGTCTTGTAGATCTGGTCCTGGAGGTCGGCACGGATCATCTCGCGGTTCGTCGGGATCTCGGCGACGTCGAGCTTGTACACCGACTGGAACTCGGCGAGCTGCGTCTTCGCCGTACCGGTCATCCCGGCGAGCTTCTCGTACATCTTGAAGTAGTTCTGGATCGTGATCGTCGCGAGGGTCTGGTTCTCCTCCTTGATCCGAACGCCCTCCTTTGCCTCGATCGCCTGATGCAAGCCCTCGGAGTAACGCCGGCCCTCGAGCACGCGACCCGTGAACTCGTCGACGATCTTCACCTCGCCGTTCGTCACGATGTACTCGACGTCCCGGTGGTAGTGCTCCTTGGCTCGCAGCGCGTTCTGGAGGTGATGCACGAGCGGCGTGTGCACGTGCTCGTAGAGGTTGTCGAGCCCGAGCGCCTCCTCCACCTTCGCCACGCCGGCCTCGGTGACGGCGATCGTCTTCTTCGCCTCGTCGACCTCGTAATCGTCGTCGCGCTTCAAGCGAGGCGCGAGCCGCGCGAACGTCTGGTACCACTTGGCGCTGTCGGCCACCATCCCGCTGATGATCAGCGGGGTCCGGGCCTCGTCGATCAGGATCGAGTCGACCTCGTCCACGATCGCGTAGGCGTGACCGCGCTGCACCATGTCCTCGGGTCGCATCGCCATGTTGTCGCGCAGGTAGTCGAACCCGAACTCGTTGTTCGTCCCGTAGGTGATGTCGGCTGCGTACGCGGGCCGCCGTTCGGACGGTGTCATCGAGGACTGGATCAACCCGACCGAGATCCCGAGCGCTCGGTAGATCGGTCCCATCCACTCCGAGTCGCGCTTGGCCAGGTAGTCGTTCACGGTGACGATGTGGACGCCGTCCGCGAGCGCGTTCAGGTAGGCGGCCATCGTGGAGGTGAGGGTCTTGCCCTCACCGGTCTTCATCTCGGCGATGTTGCCCTGGTGCAGGGCGATCGCACCCATCACCTGGACGTCGAAGTGCCGCTGACCGATCGTGCGGCTCGCGGCCTCGCGGACGCACGCGAACGCCTCGGGCAGGATGTCGTCGAGGGTCTCGCCGGCCTCGAGCCGCTCGCGGAACACGGCGCTCTTGCCGGCGAGCTCGGCGTCGGTCAGATCGTCGACCTCGGGCTCGAACGTGTTGACGATCCCCGCGACCTGCGCGAGCTGCTTCTTCTTCCGGCCTTCGCCCAACTGGCCGAGCTTCTCGATGACCATGCTTCGCCTCGGTGTGGATGGGGTTGGAGCCTCCATGGTACCGGAGGTCTCGAACCTGACCGAGCCTCCGCCCGACGGACCTTCAGCGCTGCACGGCGAGCGGCGCCGCGGGCTGGCGCACGCGGAGGACGGACACCATCACCGCGAGGACCACGACGGCCACGCCGAGCCCGAGGACGCGGAACCCCGCGCCCTCGAAGATGAACGCGCTCGTCAACCCCGCGAAGGCCGAGCTGAGGCTCACCACGAGGTCGTTGAACCCGAGGGCGGCCGCTCGCTCGTTGGGTTCGGTGAGGTCGCTGATCACCGCGGTCGCACCCAGGAAGCTCCCCGACCAGCCGAGCCCGATCAGGAACAGGCCGACGGCGATCGGCACGGCGCCCGCGTCGGTCGCGGCGAGGAGGCAGCCGGCGACGCTCACGGCGCCCGCCGCCACGATCCCCGGCCGCCGCCCGAACCGGTCGAGCGCGGCCCCGATGAACGGTGACAGCGCCCACATCCCCGCGATGTGGAGGCTGATCACCGTCGAGACCACCGCGGGGCTGGTTCCGTGGTGGTGCAGGGCCACGGGTGTCATGCCCATCACGGCGACCATCGCCATCTGACCGACGGCGGCCACGATCACGGCCATCCGCAGCAGCGGCACCGCCAGGAGCTGCGACGGCGTTCGAGCGGGGCCGGCGGGAGACGAGCTTGCGGCGGCCACCGCGAGATCTCGCGGATCGGGCCGGAGCGAGAGGGTGCACGCCAACGCCCCCACCGCCGCGACCGGCACGATCACCCACGGCAGGACGGCGGGATCGAGTGCCTCGTCCTCGGCCCACGAGCGCAGGAACGCGATCAGGAACGGGCTCCCCACCGCTCCGATCGTCCCGACCGCGAGGACGATCCCGACGGCTCGCCCCCTTCGCGCCGGCTCGTGCATGTCCGCGACGGCCGCCCGAGCCAGGTTGGTCCCCCCGAACGCGATCCCGAACAAGACCACACCGCCGAGGAGCGTCGGGAACGACCCCGAGGCGACCCCGAGCCCACAGAGCGCGCCGGCCGTTCCGAGCAGCAGGTACGCGGCGGCGAGCCCGGGCCGGCGCCCGAGACGGTCCATCGCCCGGCCGAACGCGACCGCGCCGCCGGCGGCCGCGACGAAGTACACGCCGTTCACGATGCCGACCGAGCCGTCGCGTCCCGTCATATCGGCGGCAGCGACGCTCCCGACGATCAGCAGGACCGGGAAGGTCATCCCCGCGAGCCCCTGGGCACACGCCAGCAGGACCGTGTTGCGGCGGACCATGCGTGCGCGCTCGTCGGCGTGGATCGACGGCAAGGCGCTCAGTTGATCTCGATCATCTTCTCCCGCACGGCGTAGACCACCGCTTCCATGCGCGAGTGAAGGTGGAGCTTCTCCAGGATGTTGCGGATGTGGTTCTTCACCGTGTTCTCGGAGATGAAGAGCTTCCCGGCGATGTCCCGGTTGTTGAGACCCTGAGCGACGAGCCGGAGCACCTCCATCTCGCGATCGGTGAGCCTGGGCGCCGCCATCTGCGGCTTCTCCTCGGACGCCTTGGTCATCGCGGCGAACTCGGTCAGGAGCTTGCTCGCCATCGAGGGGCTGATCCGCGACTGCCCCGCCCACACCGAGCGGATCGCATCGGCGACCTCCTCGATCGGGATCTCCTTCAGCAGGTAGCCGGAGGCGCCCGCCTTGATCGCCTCGTACAGGTCGGCTTCGTCGTCGCTGATCGTGAGCATGAGGATCTTCACATGTGGCAGCGAATCCTTGATCTCACGCGCCGCTTCGATGCCCGACTTCTTGGGCATGCGGACGTCCATGAGGATCACGTCGGGTATGAGCTCCTGGGCGCGGACCACCACCTCGGCACCGTCCGACGCCTCGCCGACGAGCTCGAGATCGGGCTCCTCGTCGAGCACCATCTTGAGCCCGCGACGGAACAGGGCATGGTCGTCGCACACCAGTACCCGCAGCTTCTCCGAGCCGGCCTCGACCTCGTCGGTCATCCCGCGCTCCTCGCTTCACGCTCGTCGGACCCGCCGGGCGTCTGGGCGGATTTTACGCGACCCGCACCCGCGTTCCGTCGAGCGCGGCGACGTTCGTGGTGGTCACGGATCTGGCGCTCGAGGCGCTCGGCGACGAGATCCAGGGCGTAGTCGACGTCCTTCCCCTGCGCGTGAGCACGGTACGTCTTGCGGGGGGCGGTCGCCACGGCCTCGACCCGATGGATCCCGCCCTGGCTCGGGTTCTTCTCGGCGATCACCTCGACCTCCAAGCGCGAGAGCCTTGGTTCGATGCGTTCCAGGCGCGAAAGCTTGTGCTCGGTGACCTGCCGGAGGCGCTGAGCTACGCGGTCCCCCCGGCCCTTGAGAACGAATTCCATCTTCGTTCCTCCGGCTCGTTCTCCTGGCTCGTTCTCCTGGCTCGTTCTCCCGAACCCTCGCACCGCTCGCGGCTCCGAGCGGAGAGGCCCGCGTCCGGCTGACCTGGTCTTTGGCCCCACATCCGCCTGCGGGGGTGATCGCCACCCATCGGACGGCTTCGCACCCTCTCCCGGCCAGGTCTCCCTTGCCGGGGCAGGACTTACATCTAAACCGCGCCATGCTCACCGACCAAGGGTCGGCTTACGTGGGTCGCTTCGCCCGCGGCTGGCATCGACTGCCGGGGATCCGTTCCCCGGGGCAACCACAGACCCGGACGCGGGCCCGTGGCCGAGTATAGGCCGAGGCCGCCGTGCCGAGGACACGGCTCGAGCCGCGGTGAGCAGGCCAACGGTCTCGGCCCCGGCTCCCAGCAGCGTCGAAGCGCACGCCCCTCCCGTCGCGCCGGTGGTGAGCACGTCGTCGACGAGCACGACCGTGCCCGGCGCCTCCTCGGCCGCGAACATCCCGCGCATCGCCTCGCGACGCGCGGCCGCGCCACGGCGCGCCTGAGGTCCGGGGTCGCCGACACGTCGGAGGAGCGGGAGGGCTGGCGCACCGATCATGGGTGCCACCGCTCGAGCGAGCGCTCGCGATTGGTCGTACCCACGGGCCGCGAGCCGGTCGCGCGAGAGCGGGACCCAGGTGACCGCGCTGGGCGTCCACGGCACGTCGGCCCACGACTCGACCATGGCGCCCGCGAGGGCATCCGCGACGGCGCGCCATCCGCCGAACTTCAGCCGGTGGACCGCGCGGCGGATCGGCCCGTCGAACCCGAACGGCGCGCGCGCGATCGCGATCGGGTCGGGCGGGCAATCGCGGCACGCGATCTTGGCCCGCGAAGCCGGCGCGCCGCACCGCTCGCACCACGGCGGCGACAGCACGACGAGCTCGGAACGGCACCTCGCGCAGAACGGCCACGGCCCCGAGCCGCACCCCGCACACCGCTTCGGGAACAACGCATCGAGCAGCGAGGCCGCCACCGCCCGGACGCTACCGCGCCCTGCCGACACGCCATCGAGGCGACCTACGGCAGGGCGATGTCGACCGCGGCCTCCGATCCCTTGCCGCGTCCCTTCAGCTCCACGCGCAGGGCCTCGTCGGTACGCATGAGCGGGTACGCCGTCGCCTTGCCGCGTCCCGTCTCGTCGTCGAGCTCGAGCTCGAGCAGCCGCAGCCGACGTCCGCCGGCGAACAGCTTGATCGTGACCTCGCCGGCCGGTTCCACGCGCAGGTGCAGCTTGATCGAGTCGCCGGAGCAGTCCACCTGCTCGACGTGCACCGTCGAATCCGCGAGACGTACCTGACGACCTACCTTGACCTGCCCGCGACGAACCGTCGCGCGCGGCCACGGCACGGAGAAACGCCGGCCTCCGTCGTACGAGGCGGGGATCCCGTCCACGTCCACGTCGCACACCAGCGTGTACCAGCCCGGTTCGAGCTCGGACAGCGGGAGCTCGAACGGCACGAACACGTCTCGGTGCGGAACCACATCGAGCGTCACCGGCGACAGCGGGACCGGGCTCGACCCCCCCGCGCCGAGCCCGGCGACGCGCGCCCCCGCGACCGCGACCTGATGCGGGTTCGCGTCCTCGCCGCGGAAGATGAAGGCACCCTTGACGGTCGCCGGGAACCGCTCGAACCGAGCGCGGACCGAGATCGGGTCGCTCACCCCGAGCCCTCCCGACCTGGCATCGGGATCAGGTCCCTTGCCGCCACGAGCTCAGGTAGTCGCGCTGCTCCGTCGTGAGCTCGTCGATCTCGACACCCATCGCCTGGAGCTTCAGCCTCGCGACCTCGGCATCGATGTCGGGTGGAACCGGATACACACCGGGCTCGAGCGTGCCACGACCCTTGACGATCCACTCGACCGCGAGCGCCTGGTTCGCGAACGACATATCCATCACCGCCGCCGGGTGCCCTTCGGCGACGGCCAGGTTCACGAGGCGCCCCTCTCCGAGCAGGTGCAGGCGCCGCCCGTCGCCCATCGTGTACTCATCCACGAACCCGCGGATCCGGCGCACCCGCCCACCCGAGAGCTCGGCGAGCGCGCCCTTGTCGATCTCGACGTCGAAGTGGCCGGCGTTCGCGAGCACCGCGCCGTCCTTCATGACCTCGAGGTGCTCTCGCCGGATCACACCGGTGTCGCCGGTGACCGTCACGAACACGTCGCCGATCCGAGCTGCCTCGCGGAGCGGCAGGACCCGATACCCCTCCATCGTCGCTTCGAGCGCCGGCAGCGGATCCACCTCGGTGACGACGACGTGGGCACCCATACCCCGTGCGCGCGAGGCCACACCGCGTCCGCACATCCCGTACCCGGCCACGACGAACGTGCGACCCGCCAGAAGGAGGTTGGTCGAGCGCATGATGGCGTCCACGGTGGACTGTCCGGTGCCGAAGCGGTTGTCGAACAGGTGCTTGGTGTCGGCGTCGTTCACCGACACGATCGGATACCGAAGAGCGCCATCCTCGGCCATCGCGCGGAGCCGGATCACGCCGGTCGTCGTCTCCTCGGTCCCCCCGAGCACTTCGGAGACCTGATCCGCGCGCTGGCGGTGCAGGAGCGACACGAGGTCGGCGCCGTCGTCCATCGTGATCTGCGGGCGCTGGTCGAGCACCGCCTCGATGTGCCGGTAGTACGTCTCGTTGTCCTCGCCCTTGATCGCGTACACGTCCACACCGCTCTGCTCGCACAGGGCGGCCGCGACGTCGTCCTGCGTCGACAGGGGATTGGACGCGCAGAGCGAGACCTCCGCCCCTCCCGCCGTCAGCGCCTCGACCAGGTTCGCGGTCTCGGTCGTCACGTGCAGGCAGGCGGCGATCCGGATGCCCTCGAGCGGACGCTCCTTCTCGAACCGAGCCCGGATCAGGGCGAGCACGCCCATCTCCCCCGCCGCCCACTCCATCCGCTCGCGCCCTTGCTGCGCGAGCCCGAGGTCCTTCACGTCGCAATCCATGCATCCCACCTTCCTCTCACGAACGATCCACGTCAGAAACGGTTCACGAGCTCCACGATCACCTGCCCGATCGTCCCGGCGGCCGCGTTGGACGCGGCCAGCACCTCTTCGTGCGAGATCTCCACGCCGGCCGCGTTGGTGGCGAACGCGAGCCCAAGCACCCTCATGCCGAGCGCCCTGGCGGCGACCGCTTCGGGGACCATCGACATCCCCACGACCGTAGCGCCGAGCTGCCGCAGCATGCGTGTCTCGGCAGGCGTCTCGTACGAGGGCCCGGGGAGCGCGACGTAGACGCCGTCGCGGACGCGACCCTGCCGATCCGTGCCGTCGAGCCGCGCGCGCGCCGACGCGAGGGCCAGGTCCGAGAGATCGGGGTCGTACACCTGCGACACGTCGACGAACGCCGGCGACCCGTCGGGGAACCGCCACCCGTGCAAGGGGTTTTCCCCCATGAGGTTCAGGTGGTCGCGCAGCACCACGAGCGTTCCCGCTTCGATCTCGGGATCGAGCGCGCCGGTCGCCGCGGTGAGCACCATCGCGCGAGCTCCGAGCTCCGCCGACAGGCGCGAGGTGATCGAGGCCAGCGCCATCCCGTGTCCCTCGTAGAAGTGGACCCTCCCCTGGAAGATCGCGAGCGCGCGAGCGCCCACCGAGCCGATCCACAGGCGTCCCGCGTGCCCAGCCACCGTCGGGGGTGGGAACCCGGGGAGGTCCGCGTAGGCGATCTCGACCTCCTCGCCGTCCGAGGCAGCCCGCACCGTGTCCACTGCGGTCGAGAGCCCCGACCCGAGGACGACCCCGGCGACCGGCTCGAGCGCCGTCCGCTCGCGGACCGCCTCGGCGATCCGTTCGGCGATCCCGTCCCCGGGCGACGGCAGCCTCCGCACGTCGATCATGCCTGCGCCAGGGAGCGCTTCAGGCTCGCGATCGCCTCGATCGGCGACGGGTCGACGCCTCGTGCGATGCCGAGGTAGGTCGAGACGAGGTCGCCGAACTGGACGAGGGTGAGCAGCCGGGCGAACTCGGACCGACCGCGGCTCGACACCTCGCGAACCGTCGCACCGGAGGCGCGCACGATCTCCTCCGACAGCGGGAAGCGGGCGGCGACGTCGCCGTCCTCCCCGGGGTGCCGGAGCGCGATCAGGGCGAAGCCGGCTCCCGAGCCCGCCGACCATCCCTCGACCTCGTTGTGATCGAGCTCAGGCAACGCCGAGGCGAACGAGGGCACCTTGGCGTTCTCGTTGAGCTGCGACTTCCAGCGCGTCGCGGCGACCGAGCCGATGCCGTCGGCGCCCCAGACGATGGGAACGCGCTCGCCGATCGCGAGCGCGAGCTCCTTGGCCGGGTTCGTCGCCGACGGGACGTCGGGCCCCGCCTCGGCGATCACCCCCGTCATCTCCGCGACCGCCTCGTCCACCTCGTCCGCGTGCGGGGGCATGATCCCCATCGCCTCGAGCGCGCCGATCGCACTCGTCGACAGGAACCCGAACGCGGCGCGAGGCATGTAGCCCCCGGGGACGATCACGCGTCCGATGCCCAGCTCCTCGGCGCGCCGGCCGAGCTCGCCGCCGGCCGTGAGGGCGACCATCCGGCAGCCTCGCCCGACCGCCTCCTCGAACAGCCCGAGCGTCTCGAGCGTGTCTCCCGAGTAGGACGAGGCGACGACCAGGGTGTGGGGTCCGCAGAACTCGGGGAGGCGGGGCGTCCGCACGACCGCGATCGGGAACCGTAGACGTGGAGCCGCGAGCGCGGCGACCACGTCCCCGGCGATCGCCGAGCCACCCATGCCGCAGAAGGCGATCGAGGTGATCCCGTCGGCTTCGGGCAGCGGGCGCGCGCCCAGCCCGAGCGCGTAACCCTCGTGGCATTGCGCACCCAGCCCGGTGACGATGTCGAGCATCCCGCTCGGATCGGCGGCGCGCAGCGCCGCGCGGTCGTCGAGAACGGTCACCGGCCCTTCTTCTTGGCCGCGGGCTTCCGCGTGGATCGCCCGGACGGCGGCTTCTCCGCCTCGTCGATCAGCATCACAGGGATGCCGTCCCGGACCGGATACCGGTAGCCGCACGTCTTGCAGACGAGGACCTCGGGATCGGTTTGGTAGTCGAGATCGCCCCGATCGTTCGGGCACACCAAGATCTCGAGCAGCTCGGCGTCGAGCGTCACGTCGGTCCTCCTTCGCGTCGGATCAGCTCCAGGATCTGGGAGGTCTCGTCCCGTAGGAGCTCATCGGTCTTCGCCTCCACGTTCAGCCGCAGGAGTGGCTCCGTGTTGCTGGGCCGAACGTTGAACCACCAGTCCTCGAACTCTACCGTCAGCCCATCGGTGCGGTCCTGGCGTCCGTCCGCGAAGACCGATGCCAGCTCCTCGATCTTGGCGATCTGGTCGTCCACGCGGGTATTGATCTCGCCGGAGTCGTGGTACCGCTTGAACGGAGCGATGACCGCAGACAGAGGCTCGGCCGCGCGTGAGAGTCGCTCGAGCACGATGACCGCCGCGATGAGCCCCGAGTCGGCGCGGTAGTTGTCCCGGAAGTAGTAGTGGCCGGAGTGCTCCCCGCCGAAGACGGCGCCCGTCTCCGCCATCACCTGTTTGATGAAGGAGTGGCCCACCCGCGTTCGGATCGGCCGGCCTCCGTGCTCGCGGATCACCTCCGGCACCGTCCACGAGCAGATCAGGTTGTAGACGACGGACGCGCCCGGATGGCGTTCGAGCATCGCCGCCGCGATCAGCGCGGTGACCTCCGACCCGCTCACCCCTTCGGCGCGCTCGTCGACGAGGAACACGCGGTCGGCGTCGCCGTCGAACGCGAGGCCGATGTCCGCGCGCCGCTCGCGGACCTCCCGGTCGAGATCCCGTCGGTTCGCGGGATCGATGGGATCGGCAGGATGGTTCGGGAACGTTCCGTCGAGCTCGGGGTACAGGTGCACGAGGGTCATCGGGAGGCGTTCGAACACCGGCGGGACCACGAGCCCGCCCATCCCGTTCGCGGTGTCCGCCACCACCGTCAACGGTCGCATCACCGAGACGTCGACGAACGAGAGCACGTGCTCGACGTAGGCCTCGAGCAGCTCCTCCTGCTTCACGGCGCCGGTGATCGCGGACGGCCCGGCGGCGTGGCGCTCGGCGAGGTCCCGGATCTCCGCGAGGCCGGTGTCCTCCCCCACCGGCCGAGCTCCCGGCAGACAGAACTTCATCCCGTTGTACTCGGGAGGGTTGTGGCTCGCCGTCAGCATCACCCCGGCGACATCTCGCGAGCCGGACGCGAAGTACAGGAGGTCCGTCGAGGCGAGCCCGATGTCGATCACGTCGGTCCCGCGCGAGGCGATGCCTTCGCTCAGGGCTACGGCGAGCGCCGGGGACGACAGCCGGCTGTCCCTGCCGACGGCGACCGCATCGGCGCCGGACCACTCGGCGAAGGCGGACCCGATCGAACGCGCGATCTCCTCGTCGAGCTCGTCGGGAACGACGCCGCGGACGTCGTACGCCTTGAAGATGCCTGTGAGATCTCGATGCGGCGACACGGTCACCGCATCGTACTGAACCCCGTTGCCGTCAGGACTTCTGCTGCAGCACCGAGCCGATCACCGAGCGGAGCGGCACGCTCTCCCCGTCGCGGTACCACCACTTCGCCTCACACATGTGGCAGGTGGTGAACGAAAGGTCGTTGGCGCTCACGTTCATGGAGATCGAGATCAGGTCGCCTTGGTGGCAGACGGGGCACGTGCCTTCCAGTCGGTCATCCATGGCTGAATCCTCGCCCGATCGCCTCCGCGAGCACATAGCACGGAGCGCTCAGATCTGGGCGTCCTTCCGGACCCCGTGCCCATCCGCCGCGAGGCGGGTGGACGCAGCCTTCGGGGGACGCCGGATGACGGTCGGATCATGATGGACGGTCCGGTGCTCAGGCCGAGACCGACTCCCGGGCCGGGCGACCGGCGATCGTCCATCCGAGCGGCGGCGTCAGCCGGGCCGCGTGCTCCGAGCACAGCTCGACGAGGCCGGGGTCGGGCTCGTGCACGAGCTCGACGAGCTCGATCACCCGTGCGTCGTATCGGACCAGCGCCGCCCTCGACGCCGGGACCGTACACCCGATCCTCGAACATCTCCGCACGGGATGGATGCTAGATCACATCGATGTGATTTCAAGAACCACGGCGGAAGTCTCGTAGGCAGACGTCCGAACCCCCGAGGACTCACAGGGCCGGAACGAGATGTACTCCGCGGTGGCCGCCGGGTCGCCCCTTTGGTCTCCACGGAGTACACGAATCAACGTATCCCGGCCCACCGCCGGGCGCAAGACCCCATCGGCCTCGACGACAGGAAAGAGTGACAGGAACCGGGAGATCGGTCGGCTACGACTTGATGATGACCCGCGCGCCCATATCCACGAGCTCGAAGAGCTCCTCCGAGTCCTCGATGTACATGCGGATGCATCCGTGCGACGCGTAGGTACCGATCGACGACGTGCTGTAGGTCCCGTGGATGCGGATCCCCGGAGCGTTCAGGTAGATCGCGCGCGTGCCGAGCGGGTTGCCCGGACCCGGATCGATCACCGGCGGGAGATCGGCGCCCCACGTGTCCTCAGCGGGGTTGTACCAGGTGGGGTTCTCTCGCTTGTCGACGACCTCCCAGGTTCCGACCGGCGTGGTGTAGCCGGCCGCGGCCGTCGCGACCGGGTAGTCGTTCACCACTTTGAGCCCGTCGTAGAGGTAGAGGTGGTTCTCGGAGAGATCGACCACGATCGACTGCCCCAGCGACGCCGTGGTCACCGTGGGCTCCAGCGTTCGAACCGGGACCTCGACCTCGCCGGTCCGCTGCCCCAGCGCCTCGAGGATCCGATCGGTCGCCGCTCGCGACGGCGAGCTCTTGACCGCTGTGGGAGCGGCGCGTGACGAGCTCACCGTCGACGAGCGCGAACCTCGCGTCCGCCGCGGGCACCGCCACCTCGTCGAAACTCTGCTGGACGAACGCCTTCACGCCCGATCGTTGCGAGAGGAAGCGGAGGTCGAGCGACGCCTCCACCGGGATGTTCCGCAAGCGGTGGTAGACACGCGAGGCGAACGACATCTCGTCCGCGACCGCGATCGCCCTCGCCACGGCGCCCTCGACGTTGGCGGTCATGCCGAGCGACGCCGGGGTCACGCTCCACGAGTGTCCTGCGGCCTCCACGACGAGATCCGCGTAGAGCGTCTCCTCGGCGATCTCGCGGAGGGTTCGAACCGCCTCGTCGCGCTTCATCCCGCCGACGTCGACGCCGCCGACCGTCACGCCCTCGAGGATCCGGTCTGAGGTGGACGCGTCGTAACGGTACGCCGCGTACGCGGTGCCCGCCGAAAGAACGGCCAGCGCACCGAGCGTCACGGCAGCGATCAGCCACCGCCCGCCTCGCCGGTGCTTCGCCTTCGCCACCCGCCTACTCCGTTCGGTATCCGACCGTCCACGGCGGTTGCCGCAGAGCACATCATCCTATCGCGCGCGATCAGCGTCCAGACCCGGTCGACCCGGGGAGCCGGTTGCCCTCGAGGGCGCCCTCGGGGATCCGGATCCCGAGCGCGACCGCGTAGGTCGCGAGCCCTTCTTGACCGAGCGAATACGACGCGGTCGCCGGGATGAAGGTTCCCGATGTGGCCGTCGCCGACACCCCGGCCTCCGGAGCCGCGCGCAGGAAACCCTCGGGGGCCGCGACGGTCGACCCGGCCGGGACCGTGACGGTGACCTGTTCGGCGGGGCCGGGCGCCAGGAAGCTGAGCCTGACGACCGCGGGTTCGGTTCCCGGGTTGGCGAGCACGAGACCCGGGTTCGAGGGCTCGCCTGCGACGGCCGGGAGCACGATCCACGACGAGGCCGGCTGCGCCCCGGTCACGGAGGCCTGGTCCGAGACCACGCCGAACGTTCGCCGGACCGCGGCCACGTCCTCCCCCGTGACCGTCCACCGAACGGAGGTGGCGCCGGAGGTGGTGGCCGTGAACGTCCGCGCGGACGCCGCCGGCATGCTTGCGTCCACGAGGCCCGCGAACGCCTGGGGCTCCCCCTCGCCGAGGATGTCGCCCCCCAGGGACACGCGCGCCTCGTCGGTGGTTCCAGCGCTCATCACCACGAGATCCGTGCGGCCGGCGTCGTCGCCTCCCGGGAACGTCAGCGTGTCGGCGGGCTGTCCGAGGTAGCCGAGTGCGGACCTGATGCCGCCGGCACCCGAGACGCCGAGGGTCGCGGCCGCAACCCGCCCGACGGAGACCTCGACGAGCGCCGACACGGTGGGTTCACCCAAGACCACGTCGTTGACGTTGAACGCCGCGCTCCGGAAGGGGCGGAGCACCACGTCGGTGAGCGATCCGTGCCGCACCGGCTCTTTTCGTTCGGAGAGCAGGGAGATCGAGAAGACGGCCTCGCGAGCGAAGGGATTCATCACGATCACGTAGTCGTCGTCCTCGTCGACGTCGGTCGTCCCGTCCGGGAGGTACCAACGACCGCCCGCAGCGGGAGCGCAAGGTTCCGCGGCGACACCGCCCTCGCCACCCCCCGCATGGGCCAGCCATCCCACCGCGACCCACTGGCCGAACCACTCGACCATCGACGAACGCTCCCTGCCCCGGGGGGGAACCGGGATGCGGACGAACTCGCCGGGCGGCACCTCGAACGTCTGGGGTTGGCCGGGCTTGTTCTGCCCGAGCGAGAGGACCCGGATCGACGCGGTCCGCTCTCCGGGGTTCGCGACCTGCAGCTCGACCTCCCACCCCTCGCGCCCACCGCCGTGCGGGCAGAACCACGCACCCGAGCTGGCCGGCACCTCGGGCGCGGGATCGAACGTCCGGGGGGTGAGCTCCCGCGCGGCGTACGCGGCGCCCGCGAGCAGGAGCACCGGGACGAGGATCGCGACGAGGGGCTGGAGCCTCCTCACGCGGATCCCTGTTTCCGCGTGACCCACAACGCGACGACCCACAGCAACGCGAGCAGGGCGAGCTCGGCCGTCCGGAGCCACTGGCGCGTGTACCGCACGGTGACCTCACCCGGTTGGACGGGCGCCGCGATCGCCCAGCCGTAACCGGCGAACGGCGCGAGGACCTCGCCGGCGTTGTCGACCCGCCACCCGGCGTCGAACTGCTCGCTCACCACGACGTGCCCGGCAGCGTCGGCGCTCCCCGTGAACGTCTCGCCCCCGCCCTCGAGCGCTCGAGCGACCACGTCGGGCGAGGCTTCGATCACCCCGGTGTCGGAACGATCGGGCACGGGCGCGTTCGCGGAGACGAAGGCGGTGGGCAGCGCGGCGGCGTTGCGGAAGATCGTCAACCCGCCGGCGGGCACGCGGTCGAGATCCATCTGCTCCGACAGCCGGTCCGCTACGCCGGGGGGGAGGTCGCCCTCCTGCGCGATCAGGTAGCGGACTCCGAACGGTCCGAGGAGCGCTCCCAGGTGGCGGGTGCCTCCACCGAGGAGGGTCTCGAGGATCCCGTGCAGCTCGTCGTAGCCCGGCCCCGATCGCGCGCGGCCCTCGTCGAGGGCTGTGACGCCGTCACGGTCCGTGAGGCCGAAACGCACGGTCTCCTCACCGGCTTCGGCCAGCCCGATCGGGTCGCCGCCGGGGGCCGGGAACCGCTCGCCGTTCGGAGCGCCCACCCACAGGATGCGGAACTCCCCCGCCGAGCTGGAGGCGATGACCGGCCACGCTGGTGGGAGCCCGCGGGGGCGGATCGCCCAATCGGCGAACGTCACCTGCAAGGCCTGCGCCGCGATGCCGACGGACAGGAGGATCGTGAGGACGGCAACACCGAGCTGGCGAGCCCCGAACGCCTGGCGCCCCAGGCCTGTTGCGAAGGTCGAGAGCCCGTAGGCGACGAGCGCGCTCTCCGCGACCGCCGCCGCCGCGAGCCACGCGGGCGCGTTGGTGAGGGCGACAGGGAGGTGCCCGGCGACCGAGGCCCACGCGAGGACCGTTCCGGCGACGGCGACGAACAGCGCTCGCCACGCCCGCCCCCGCTGCGGGTCCCCTGCTCCCGCGAAACAGACGATCGCCGCCAGAGGCAGGAACGCCGCGACGGCCCAGGTCCCGGGGCCGCTCCCCGGCGCCAGCCTGAGCAGGAACCACACGTCCGGCGTGCCGATCGACGAGGTGAGCGCGTCGGCCGGCTCGCCCGCCGCAGCGAGGACGACCGGGAACGCGAGGAGGGTACGCCACGGCGACGGCAAGCGCCACCAGCGCCGATCCGCGACCCCGGCGGCGGCCGGCGATGAGGTTCGCGACCGCGAACGCTCCGACGGGCAGGACGACCGCCGGCGCGAAGGCCGCGCCGATCGACAGGGCGACGCCGAGCCCGACCCCGAATCGGAACGGGCGCTCCGGGGCGCGTCGAGCGAACGCCGCGTCGATCCGGTCCGAGGCCAGCGGGAGGATCGCGAGCACGATCAGGAGCGAGAGCCTCCCCTCGGAGAAGGCCCACAGCATGATCGCCGAGAGCACGTAGACGGCGGCGGCCACGACGGCCGACGGGGGCGAACCGGTCTGCCGGGCCATCGCTCGGTACATCGCGACCCCGGCCAGGGCGGGCATCGCGCCGAGCAGGATCTTCTGGGCGAGCGAGGTGCTCCCGAACGCGACCCACGACCCGGCTCCCAGACCGGCGAGCGCCGGGCTGCCGGGCTGGACGCCTCCCAGGACGGTCGTTCGGACGCCGGACCCCAGTTCCTCGAAGAAGTCGCCGAGATCGGCCGGGAAGGACGCGAGCGCGCCCCCCGACAGGACCTCCGGCCCCACGAGATGGCGGACCGCCAGCGCCCCCAGACCGATCGCGAGGATCGACCCGAGCAGGACCGGGTGCCCGGCCGCGACCCCGGCCGCCCGCCGGGGCAGCGGACGCCCGAGCTCCTCGTCCTCGAGCTCCTCGAGACCCTCGTCCAGGATCTCCTCGGCGCGCTCGAACCACCTCGGCAGGCGGAACGTGGAGGCCATGAAGGGTCGGATCTTCCGATCGGCGACCGAACGCACGGACTGGGCGCGGATCCGCCGGCGCAGGGTCCCGGGCAGATGGAGGATGTTCCACCCCCAGGCCGCCAGCAGGTCGAACGCGTCCTCGAACCTGCGCGACACCGCCAGAAACAGGATCCGCGCCACCCCGAGCACCGTGTACGCCGGGAGGAGCCAGAGGAGGGTGAGGACCCCGTAGTCCTTCAGCATCGAGGCCAGCGCGGCGCGCTCCGCGTAGTACCGGGTGCTCCTGGACCGTTGCTCCTGCCCCCGCTCCCCACGAGCGGTGGCGTCGCGGTGGCGCGCGGTCGCGAGCGGGGTCATCAGCACGCGGAACCCCGCCAGCCGTGCCCGCCAGCAGAAGTCGAGGTCGTCGTGGTGGCCCTCGAAGCGCTCGTCGAACGGTCCCGTCCGTTGCCACGCGCCTCGCGAGACGAGCATGACCGCGGAGGACACGAACAGCACCTCCAGGACCCGGTCGTACTGGCCCTGGTCGAGCTCGCCGTCCTGGAGCGGGGTGTACGGATGGCCGAACCGGTCCGTCGAGCGCCCGACCTCCCGCAAGATCCTCGGCTCGTCCCAGTCGACGATCTTCGGCCCGACGATGCCCACGCGTTCGACGCCCTTGATCCCCTCGGCCCCCTCGAGCAGGCGCTCGACCGCGTCCGGCGCGAGAGCCGCGTCGTCGTGCACCAGCAGCAGGTAGTCGGCGGACTGCGCCGGTGGGAGCTGGGTCGCGGCCGTGAGCGCCCCGGCGACACCCCGGTTCTCACCGAGGGCCACGACCCTGCCGTCCCCGAGGGCCCGACGGAGGATCTCCAGGGTGCCGTCCGTCGACCCGTTGTCCACCGCGATGACGCCGAGACGAGGATGCGTCTGGGCGGCGAGCGACTCGAGGCATCCGCGCAGCCACCCGACGGCGTCGCGCGTGACGAGCACGACGAGCACGCTCGAGGAGCGGACGTGGTCGGCGGCAGGAGAACGATCGACGGTTGTCGTGGCCATGAATGGCGCCCGGAGGCGGCGCGCAGCCTAGCACGCCCGTGCCTGCAAACTCGGAAGGGGGGCAAAGCCCCCCTTCCGGGTCGTGAACGGCGATCCGACGGCTACCGCTTCTTCGCGGTCCGCCTCTTCGCCGGCCTGCGCTTCGCAGTCTTCTTGGCCGCGGTCTTCTTGGCCGCGGTCTTCCTGCGTGTGGTCTTCCTGCGCGTGGTCTTCTTGGCCGCCGGCTTGCGCGCGGCGGTCTTTCTACGCGTGGTCTTCCTCCGCGTCGTCTTCCTTCGCAGCGGTCTTCTTCGCTGCGGGCTTTCTCCGCGTGGTCTTCCTCCGCGTCGTCTTCTTCGCTGCCGGCTTGCGCGCGGCGGTCTTCCTTCTACGCGTGGTCTTGCGAGCCGCCGCCTTCTTGGCCGCCGGCTTGCGAGCCGCCGTTTTGCGCTTCGCGGTGGATCTCTTCTTCGCGGGAGACATCGGTCACCCCCTTTCCATCGGTATCAGGACGCCATGCGTTTCAGGCGTCGCCGTTCTCGTTCGCTCATCCCTCCCCACACCCCGTACCGCTCATCGCGACGAAGGGCGTAGTTGAGGCACTCGATGCGAACCGGACAATCGGCGCAGATCCGCTTCGCCTCCCTCGATGAACCCCCCTTCTCGGGGAAGAACACCTCCGGATCGTGTTGCCGACACCGTGCCCGCTCCTGCCATGGGATGTAGTGATGCATGCGGTCCCCGTTCTCCCCCCGAAATCACATGCGTGTGATTCTGGGCTATCTGCTCCCCTCTTGGCAAGAGGGAAACTCGAGATCTCGAGCATCTCCACATGCGTCCCCAGAGAATCGAATACGTGCTACGCCACAGGTGCAAGGGGTTGTGAGAACTATTTCGATGGTCTAGCTCATTGACCGCTTCGGTCAATCTCCTTGACGGAAACGGTCGTTTCGAGTGGTTCGAACACCCGTCGCGACCGCGGATCGGCCATTCCCGGCGTCGAAGGCATGCTCGTTCGCGTTGCGCTGCAAGCGTTCGTAGGTTGTCGACCTTTCGACGGGCGTTCGACCGATCGACGTGATCGCGTCGCGGATCTCCGAAGGCTCCATGCGGATCCCCCACTCGGCGCCCGCCATGCGACTGATCGTTTCTTCCATCAATGTGCCGCCGAAGTCGTTTGCGCCGCCGTTGAGCATCGTCTGACACGCCTGGACGCCCATCTTCACCCACGAGACCTGGACGTTGTGGATAACTCCGTCGAGCAGGACGCGCGCGACGGCGTGCATGCGCCGGTTGTCGTCGAACGAGGGGCCGGGTCTCGCCTTCCCGGCGAGATAGATCGGCGCGTTCTGGTGGACGAACGGGAGCGGGACGAATTCGGTGAAACCACCCGTGTCGCGTTGGATGCGCGCGAGCCGCCGGATGTGGAAAACCCAATGCGGAGGCGCATCCACGTGCCCGAACATGATCGTCGACGAGCTGCGGATCCCCAGGTCGTGCGCGGTTCGGACGATCTCCTCCCACACGTCGGCCGGGAGCTTGCCCTTCGTCAATACCCACCGAACGTCGTCGTCGAGGATCTCGGCGGCGGTGCCGGGGATCGTGCCGAGGCCGTGACGACGGCATTCCTGCAGGAACTCGCGGAACGAGATCCCGAGCTTCGTGGAGCCGTTCAGCACCTCCATCGGGCTGAACGCGTGGATGTGGATATCCGGCGCCGCGGCCTTCACGGCGTCCAACAGGTCGAAGTAGAAGGAGCCCGGCAGGTCCGGATGGATACCGCCCTGCATGCACACCTCGGTGCATCCCCACTCGGCCGCTTCGCGGGCTCGGTCGGCCACCTCGTGCAGGGTGAGCGTGTACGACTCGGGGTCGATCTCCCGCTGGGCGAACGCGCAGAACCTGCACCCGACGTAGCAGACGTTGGTGAAGTTCACGTTCCGGTTGACCACGTACGTGACGTCCTCGCCGACGGCCTCGCGGCGGAGCCCGTCGGCGACCGCGCACAACGCATCGAGCGCGTCCCCCTCGGCGCGGAACAGCGAGAGGGCCTCCTCGTCCGTGATGGGCCGATGCGCCTCCGCCTTGGCGAGCCCCGACCGGATCTCGGATCCGATCCGGCTGGGCGAGATGGGTTCCCGCATCCACGCTCGGGTCCGTTCGGGGACGTCGGTCTCCCCGTAGACGACCTCGGCGTCGGCACGCAGACCGGCGCCGGACACCTTCGCGAAGGTGAGCTCCGTCGAGCGCGGCTTCCACGCGACCTCGGGATCTTGCCAGCCGACCGGCTCGGGGACCCTCCCCTCCTGGGCGAGACCGTCCGGCCCCATCAGCGCGGCGACCGGTGCGCGCATCTTCCCGGCCAGGAACGGGTCCGGCCGGAGGGCGAACTCGGGGTAGATCGTGAGCCGTTCCCGGAGCTCGAGCCCCCGCTCGGCCGTACGTCGGGTGAGGACGTCGATCGCGGGCCACGGACGCTCGGGGTTCACGTGATCGGGCGTGAGCGGGGACACCCCGCCCCAGTCGTCGATCCCGGCGTCGAGCAGGCGCCCCTGCTGCTCGGGGTCGGACAGGTTCGGAGGCGCCTGGACGTGCATCCGGGGCCCGAACACGAGCCGTGTCGTCGCGACCGTGGCCAGGAACTCCTCGTCCCCTGGCTCAGGGGCGTCTTGCATCGCCGTCCCGGGCTTGGCCCGGAAGTTCTGCACGATGACCTCCTGCACGTGCCGGTAGCGCCGATACAGCTCGCGGATCGCGAGCAGCGACGCCGCACGTTCGGCGAGGGTCTCGCCGATCCCCACGAGGATCCCCGTGGTGAACGGGATCGACAGGCGCCCGGCGTCCTCGATCACGCGGAGTCGAACGGCGGGAACCTTGTCCGGTGAGCCGAAGTGCGGCCCGCCGCGTTCGGACAGGCGGTCCGACGAGGTCTCGAGCATCATCCCCATCGACGGCGCCACCTGCTTGAGCCGCGCCATCTCCTCGTAGGACATGACGCCCGGGTTCAGGTGCGGCAGCAGCCCGGTCTCCTCGATCACGCGGATCGCGGCCGCGCGAACGTACTCGAGCGTGGAGCGGTAACCACGTTCCTGGAGCCAGGCTCGCGCGACCGGGTACCGCTCCTCCGGCCGGTCCCCCAGCGTGAACAGCGCTTCCTTGCAGCCGAGGCGCCGCCCTGCCTCGGCGATCGCCACGACCTCCTCGGGCGACAGGAACGGACGCTCGAGCTTGGCCGGTGGCTTGGCGAACGTGCAGTAATGGCAGTGGTCGCGACACAGCATCGTGAGCGGGATGAAGACCTTGCGTGAGTACGTGACCGAGCGTCCGTGCCCCAGCTCGCGCAGGTGCGACGCGAGCGACATCAGCCGTTGCAGGTCCGATCCGCGCGCCGCGAGCAGTGCCTCGATCTCGCCGACCGACAGCGTCTTGCCGGCATCGGCGCGGGTGAGCGCGCGCCGAAGCGCGTGCGCGGTCGTGGCCTCGGCCATCCGTTCGCGAGCGTACTACGCTGCGGTGGATGCGGGTCGCGGCGCTCGCCGGTGGGATCGGAGCGGGGAAGTTCCTCCGCGGGCTCGTGCGCGTCGTGGCGCCCGAGGACGTCACCGCGATCGTCAACACGGGCGACGACGTCACGATGCACGGGCTGCACGTCTCGCCCGACCTGGACTCGGTGACCTACTGGCTCGGCGACGTCTTCGACCGCGAACGAGGGTGGGGGCGGCGGGACGAGACCTTCCGCGCGACGGAGGAGCTCCGTTCGTTCGACCCCGATCAGGCGTGGTTCAACCTCGGGGACCTCGACCTGGCCACGCACCTGTTCCGCTCGAACCTGCTCCGGGCCGGCGAGACGCTCACGGGCGCGACCGCCGCGGTCGCATCGAGGTTCGGCGTGGTACCGCGCATCCTGCCGATGAGCGACGACCCCGTGGCGACGCGGATCGCGGTGGTCGCCGACGGCAACGAGCTCGACCTGCACTTCCAGGAGTACTGGGTTCGGCGGGGCGGGCGCGACGAGGTGAAGGCGGTTCGCTACGAGAACGCAGAACGGTCACGGCCCGCACCCGGCGTCCTCGAGGCGTTGTCGAACGCGGACGCGATCGTGCTCTGTCCCTCGAACCCGGTCGCGTCGCTCGGCCCGATCCTCGCGGTGCCCGGCATCCGCGAGGCGGTGGCCGCTCGCCGTTCGGACGTCGTCGGCGTGAGCGGGATCGTCGCGGGCGCTCCGCTCGCCGGGATGGCGGACCGGCTGATGCCGGCGGCCGGTGCCGAGGTGACCGCGGCCGGAGCCGCCGAGTGCTACCGCGGGCTGCTCGGCGCGTGGGTCGTCGACGACGCGGACCGAGCCCTGATCCCCCGGATCGAGGCGACCGGCGTCCGCGTCGGTGCCACCGACTCGATCATGACCGACGATGCGAAGGCGGAGGCGCTCGCTCGCGTCGCGCTCGGTCTGCTCGGATGATCGGGCGTCATCTCCCTCCGTGAGCATCGAGGTCTTCCCGCTCGAGGGGCTCCCGGAGGTTCGCCCGCAGGACGATCTGGCGATGCTCCTTGCCGACCCGCTCGGCTCGATGGGCGTACGCGACGGCGACGTCGTCGCGGTCACCCAGAAGATCGTGTCCAAGGCCGAGGGGCGCGTCGTCCCGCAGGGCGACGGTCGGGAGGCGTGGGTCGAGCGAGAGACCCTGCGGGTGGTGGCGCGTCGAGGCGACCTGGTGATCGCCGAGACGCGCCACGGCTTCGTCTGCGCGAACGCCGGCGTCGACGCGTCGAACGTCGAGGCGGGGTTCCTGTCGTTGTTGCCGGAGGATCCGGACGGGTCGGCCGAGCGTCTCCGCGAGGCGCTGACCGAGCGGCTGGGCGTCGAGGTGGCGGTCGTGATCACGGACACGTTCGGCAGGGCCTGGCGCCGCGGGGTCGTGAACGTCTCGATCGGCTGCGCGGGGATCCCGGCGCTCGTCGATCTCCGCGGGACGGCCGACCACCACGGTCGCGAGCTGGAGGCGACCGTCGTGGCTCTGGCCGACGAGGTGGCGGCGGCGAGCGGTCTGGCGATGGGCAAGGCCTCGCGGGTCCCGGCGGCGCTCGTCCGTGGCGTGGCGTTCGACGCGGCGACGGTGCCCATCTCCGAGCTCGTGCGCCCACCGGAGGAGGACCTGTTCCGATCGTCCCCGCTCCTGTCGATCTCGGAGCGACGGACGATCCGAGCGTTCGGCGCCGGAGACGTCCCGCGCGAGGCGGTGGAGGAGGCCGTGCGGGCCGCGTGCACGGCGCCGGCGCCGCATCACACGAGGCCGTGGTCGTTCAGCGCGATCTGGTCACCGGCTGCGAAGCGGCGGCTCCTCGGCGCCATCGCCGAGGCCTGGCGCGGGGACCTCCGCGCCGACGGGACGCCGGAGGCGACGATCGAGCGCCGGATCGCGAGGAGCGACGCGGTGCTCGGCGCGGCGCCGGTGCTGATCGTCCCGTGGGTGCGGTTCGAGGGCGCCCATCCGTACGCCGACGCCGAACGCGCTCACGCGGAGCAGGAGATGTTCCTGCTGTCGGGTGGCGCCGCGATCCAGAACCTGCTCCTCGCGCTCTCGGCACAGGGGTTCGCCTCGTGCTGGATCTCCTCGACGCTGTTCTGTCAGGAGGAGAGTCGTGCGGCGCTCGGCATGTCCGAGGACTGGTTCGCCCTCGGCACCGTGGCCGCGGGGCCGATGCCGACGGGGGCCGCATCGCCGCGGCCCCCGCTCGACCTGTCCGAGCATCTGCGGACCGAGTGATCGGCCCGCATCCCTCGGCCTGAACGAGACCGGCCGAAACCCGGCTTCCTCGCTATCCTTGGGGACCGCCCACGCGCGGATCTCGACATGGCCGACCCAACATCGAAGCAGCGTCTGACCAAGGCCGAACGCAAGGAGGAGGCCAGGCGTCAGCGCGTCGAGCTCCAGCGCAAGATGGCCAAGACCCGCCGGAACCGCCGGATCGCGATGGGCGTCGTCGTGGCCCTGGTCGTGGGCGTCGGCGCGTACGCGCTGACCAGGCCGCAAGAGGCGCGCGCGGATCCCCAAGAGCTGCTCGCCACCGCCGATCAGGGGAGGGAGGCAGCAGGGTGCGGCGAGGTCGAGGACGTGGGCCCGTACCAGCCGAAGAGCCAGGACCGGAGCCACATCGCCGCCCAGTTGCCTCTGTCGTCGTACCCATCGGTGCCGCCGGCGTCCGGCCCCCACAACGCGATCCCGTACGGGGCCGGCGTCTACAGCACGCCGCCTCCGATCGACCGCGTGATCCACTCGCTCGAACACGGAGCGGCGGTCGTCTGGTACTCGCCCTTCGCCTCGGGCGCTGAGCTCGAACGGATCCGCTCGTTCTATGAAGACGGCGACGTCGGGAGCCGGGTCATCGTGGCGCCGTACGACTACCCCGACCAGGGGGCCGCGGGCTTGCTCCCCGGAGGAGACCAGATGGCGCTGGTCGCCTGGCACAAGGTGCAGACGTGTGCGCGTGTCAACCTCGCGGCGGCGTTCGGGTTCACCTCGGCGTACGCGGCCCCGCCGTTCGGGGAGCAGCAGTACCGGGGCGAGGCGCCCGAGGCCGGCGCGGCCATCTAACGGCCGAGGAACCGATGGCGAAGAAGCGTCGAAGGCCGAGGAATCGCCCACAGCAGCGGGCCGCCCCTCGCACCGAGGCGCCGGGAGCGGCTCCCAAGACGGCCCTCGACGAGTCGGCACGCCCCGCGCACACCTCGACGAGGCCCCCGGCAACCGAGCGAGCGCGCTCTGCTCGCGCCGAACGCAAGGAGATGGCCCGACACGAACGCGAGCGGGCGCGGAAGGCGATCGCGCGTCGGAGCGCCATCCGCCGCGCGCTGACGATCGCCGGCGTGGTCACCGTGCTCTCCGTCGGCGCCTACCTGGTCTTCTTCAACGTGAGGTCACCGGGCGACGTCTCGGCCCAGGCACTCGAGGTCGCCGCCGCGGCCGGATGCGGCGACATCGTGACGCCGGCCGCCGAGGCGCCGGGAGGCATCCACCTCGAATCGGGCGAGTCCGCCGGATACACGGAGCACCCGGCGACCTCGGGGCCTCACGACCCCTCGCCGCTTCCCTCCGAACCCGCGGTGCACACCGAGCCGATCCGGGAGGAGAACGCCGTCCACAACCTCGAGCACGGGTACGTGATCCTCTACTACCGGGCGGATGGACCCCAGGCGCTCAGCGTGGACGTCTTGGCCCGACTGGCGCAGATCGCCGAAGGCCAAGACAAGGTGCTCGTCGCGCCCTACCCGGATCTGGAGGAGGGCACCTCGTTCGCGATCACCGCTTGGAACAAGCTGTGGGAGTGCCCTGCGGACGTGTCGCCGGAGGACGCCGGCATCATGGCGAACGCCTTCATCGAAGCCTACCGCGGCACCTCGAACGCCCCGGAGGCCAACGCCGCCTAGGGCAGGGGAACACTGGATCGAGCTTCAGCCGACCTGACAGCTCGAGCCGTCGGGCTCGCAGGTGATGACGCCGGTCTCGAAGGTCGCGCGCAGGTTCCCGTTCTTCAGCCTGTGAACGTCGGACGTCGGGAACCCGAGGTGGCCGGCGGGTCCGCCTTCGTCGAAGTACCGAGCGAGCACGGGACCCCGCACGTAGTGTGCGCCGCTCGTACCCGAGTGGTAGATCGTGCCGCCCTGGAACTTCTGGCGGTCGCCGCCCGCGACCGCGACCTGGCGCGAGGTCGGGAGCCCCGGGGAGCAGCCGAGCCCGTCGTACTTCGCCCGGATCGCTCCCGTGACGTGCCGGTTCACGTTGATCCACAGCCGGTCGTCCGGGAGACCGAGCTTCGACCGCAAAGCTCCGCCGCTGATCGAGGCCTGACCGTTCGCGCCCTCGACGGTGACCGAGAGGATCCGGCCCGAGACGCCGCGATCGACGTTGGTGAACCCGGTCACCGTGCCGATGCTCAACCCGAGATCCTGGGTGATCTCGCCCGGCGAGAAGGTCTCGGATCCAGGTGGCGTTCGGGTTCGCGGAGGTGTAGTCGCCGGGGTCGCACACGCCGCGCAGGTAGTCGATCGGTGTCCCTCCCCACACGTTCTCGTTGTTCTCCGTGTATCCACCCGACGACGACATGTAGAAGGCCTGGATCGTCGTGCCCCCGTTCAGCACGACCTGGTCGTCGGTCTGGTTGACCGCCGCGACCCACCGGTCGCCGTCGACGCCGCCCTCCTTGTCCCATCCCGCGTACACCTGGTCGTATGAGCTGGCGTACAGCGCGCAATCGCAGACCGCACGGTGCTGCGAGCTGGCGGCCTTCGTGAACGCGTACGTGCGCGCCGCGATCGCCTGCGTCTTGAGGGCCGACACCGGCCACGAGCTCGGCACCTCGCCGAGACCGTAGAGGTAGTGCTGCGGGTCGACCGTGAGGACGAGACGCATCACACACCCGCCGCCGTCGCACGAGTACATGTCGAACTCGATGGACCCACGGTTGTACGCGTGGGCCGCCTCCGGGATCCGAACCCGCGAGTCGAGCGACTCGTAGACGACGAAGATCTGGTCGGTCGGTCCACCTACGCTGTCCACGGTGGCACCCGTGCCGTCCATGATGAGGTACTCGTTTCCGGCGGCGCGAACCGCCCACGTCTCACCGGAAGGGATCGTCGCGATCTTCGGCCCGGTCGTCGGGTCGCCGAGGCGGATCTCGACCGCACCGGCCTCGGCCTCGAGCCTGATCGACTGCTCCCCCTGCGCGAGCCCGATCCGCAGGTTCTTCGGCGGCGAGCCCTCGCGGTCCACACGTGTGCCCGAGTAGAAGTGCTTGAGGATCTTCGAGGGTCCCCACCCCTGCCTGGCGAGACCGTACGCCCCCCACTGCGAGAGCCCCAGGCCGTGCCCGAACCCGGCTCCGAACATCCGGAACTGGGCGGGCCCGGCGGGCTCGCCCGGCTCGCGGTTCGGTCCGGCGCTGGCCGGCAGGGCGCCGAAGGCCAGCGCGGCGAGGGAGACCAGGATGAGGGCTCTGCGCATGGATTCCGAAGGGTTCGTTGCGATCGCTCGAGCGGCCGCACCGTATCACAACGTTTCCGGCGGCTCCGAAGGTTACGCCTCGAACCGTTCTCCGGGCCGGACGCGTTGGCCGTGGGCGACCGCTCCTTCCGCTACCGCGGCTCCCTCACCCAGGACCGAATCGACGACCTCGGCCGCGGCGTGAACGGAGGCGTTCCGCCCCAGGATCGAGCGCCGGACGACCGCGGACTCGTCCACGCGCGCCGCTTCGAACAGAACGGAGTCCTCCACCATCGCGGTGGCGGCAACGCGCACACCCGGTCCGGCCACCACGTGAAGGCCGAGCACACCCTGTTCGTCCACGCCCTCGCTCTGGATGAAGGGCGACGGGTACGCGGGCTCGCCACCGACCCGACCGTCGAGCAGATCCCAGTGAGCCTGGAGGTAGGCCTCGGGCGTCCCGAGATCCATCCAGTAGGCATCGGACGGGAACCCGTACAGCGGCCGGCCCGCCGCGATCAGCGCGGGGAAGATCTGCCGCTCGATCGAGACGTTCTCGCCGCGCGTCCATCCCTGCAGGGCGGATGGGTCCAACACGTACGTGCCGGCGTTGATGTCGCCCGGGATCAGCTCAGCCGGCTTCTCCCGGAACTCGAGCACCCGCCCCTGCCCGTCCAACGGGACCAGCCCGTAGGGGCGCGCGTCGTCCACCGGCGTGAGGGCGATCGTGGCGGCGGCCTCTCGATCACGATGCAGCGCAAACATCTCGGTGAGGTCGAGGTCGGTCAGGATATCGCCGTTGAGCGCGAGGAAGGGCTCGTCCGTGTCGAGCGCCTCGAGGGCGTTCACGATCGCCCCGCCGGTGCCGAGCGGTTCGATCTCGGTGATCCACGTGATCGCCGGGTCGCCGTGACGGCTCCGGATGAACGCGCCGAACGTCTCCTCGTGGTACGAGCTCGACAGCACCACCTCGTGCACCCCGTGACGCTCCAGGTGGTCGAGGACGTGGGCCAGGCTCGGACGATCAACGAGCGGGACCAGTGGCTTGGGGATCGTCTCGGTGATCGGACGCAGGCGCGTGCCCTCACCCCCGACCAGGACGACGGCTCTCACGTGTGCTGGGTCTGCGAGACGAGGAAGATCCCCGCGCCGATGAACGCCACGCCCGCCCATCGTAGCGGCGGCACCGTGTCGTTCAGCACGAACTCGTCGAAGAGCAGGATCAGCACGTACGTGAGCGCGGCGAACGGGTAGGCGAACGACAGGGAGGCCCTCGACAGCACCACGAGCCAGACGAGGGCCGACAGCCCGAACAGGAACAGCCCGCCCCAGACGAAGGGCTGCTGGGAGACGACGCGCAGCGAGGCGCCGTTCAGGGAGAAGGTGGCCGGCGAGAGCTCGTCGTTCACCAGGTTCATGCCGTGCTTGAGCGCGAGCTGAGCGGTCGCAGCCAGGGCCACGGAGAACAGGATCAGCAGGATCAGCATGGGAGGGGTTCCTTTCGTCTGGGTCGTCGCGGGGTCGGCCACGGGTTCCGTCACAGGTCCTCGACCTCCACCCCGACGGGGACGTCGACCCGCTCCTGTGCCCTCGGTGCGTCGAACACCTCGAACAGGTAGCGCTGGGTCTGCACGTGGTACAGGTGTCCGGTCGTCCGGCTCGAGAGCCCGATCGTCACCCAGTACTTGCCGGGGTCGTACGGGAACCCCGAGATCTTGAACCGCACGCGCTTCTTGTCGAACCGGCCGAGGTCGATACCCGCGCGGGAGGTCCGTGCGTCGAGCACGAGGTAGTTGCTGGACTCGTGCACGGCGAAATCCACGTCGAGGTCGTCGACCGTCTCGTTCTGGCGGACATCGACCACGATCGTGAGCGGATCGCCGGACAGGATGGCCCCGTGGCTCGACCCGTCCGGGCGGACGATCTGCACCTCGACGATCTCGACCTCCCGTGTGCCCTGCTCGGGGACGAACCCGGGATCGGCCATGCCGAGCAGCACGTGACGCATCTCGCGCACGACTTCGGCTGGCATGCCGATCGCATGGAGCTCGCCGTGATGCAACATCGCGGCTCGGTCGCAGATCTCGGTCACCGTGTCGAGCGCGTGCGTCACGAGGACGATCGTCCGACCCTCGCGCTGGAACTCGCGCACGCGGTTCAGGCACTTGGCCTGGAAGGCCTCGTCGCCCACCGCGAGCACCTCGTCGATCAGGAGCACGTCGGGCTCCACGTACACCGCGACCGCGAACCCGAGCCGGACGAGCATGCCCGACGAGTAGAACTTCACCTCGGTGTCGATGAACTGCTCCAGCTCCGCGAACGCGACGATGTCGTCGAACGCGGCGTCGGTCTGCTTGCGCGACAACCCGAGGAACGAGGCGTTCAGGTAGACGTTCTCTCTGCCCGTGAGCTCGGGATGGAACCCGGCGCCGAGCTCGAGCAGCGCCGCGAGGCGGCCCCGCTGGAGGATCGCCCCCGAGGTCGGTCGGAGGATCCCCGCCACGCACTTCAGCAGCGTCGTCTTGCCCGAGCCGTTGTGTCCGATCAGGCCGAACGTCGAGCCCTCCCCCACGTCCAGCGCGACGTCGCGCAGCGCCCAGAAGTCCTCGGCTCGGCTGCGCGAGGTGAGCAGGCGTTGCTTGAGCGACGTCGGCTTCTCCCGGTAGATGCGGAAGCGTTTCGAGACGTCGCGGACCTCGATCGCCGGCGCGTTCGCGAGCGAGCTCACAGCTCCTCCGCGAAGTCACCCGAGCGCGAGAAGAAGTAGCCCCACGCGAGTCGAAGACCGACGAGCGAGACGACGAGCGTGATCGTCACGATGCCGGCGACCCAGGCCAGGCTCTCGTCGAACAGGACCGGAACCTCAGCGCCCTTCGGCGTCACGAAGCCGTACAGCGCCCGGTGGAAGCCCGCCACGACCCCGGTCATCGGGTTCAGCAGGTAGAGGGCCAGGCGCGGGATCCCCAACCAGGTGCCGGTGCCGCTCCCGGCGAGCTCCTGCACCTGGAACTCGGCGTAGACGATCGGGGTCGCCCAGAACCACACGAGGAGCGCGATGTTCAGCAGGTGCCCGACGTCGCGGTATCGCGCGTTCAGCGCCGAGAACCAGAGCGAGAGCGCCACCGTCAGCACCAGCAGCGTCACGAACGAGAGCGGCCACAGCGCGAGCTCGGGCAGGTGCAGACCGTACCCCGAGACGAGGATGTAGAGCATCAGGACGGCCGACTGCAACGCGAAGTCGACCAGAGCGACGCCGACCGCCGAGAGCGGCAGGATCTCGCGCGCGAACGCCATCTTCTTCACGAGGTTCGCGTTGTCGAGCACCGCTCGCGCGCCGCTTCCCATCGAGGCCGAGAACAGGTTCCAGGCGAGCAGTCCCGACAGCAGGTACACGGGGTAGTCCGCGATCCCCGCGCCCAGGACCTTCGCCACGAACGAGAAGACGGCGAGGTAGACGAGCGGGTTCAGCAGCGACCACACGGCTCCGAGCGCCGAGGCCGCGTACTTCACCTTGAGCTCCTTGCGGACAAGATTCGCGAGGATCTCGCGGTGGGCCACGAGGATACGGAGCCGTTCGCCCACGTGGAGGCGCGGCGACTCCGAGGTTCGCTCGACGGTCTTCCCGGTCGCGGCCATGGACTATCGGCGGGCGTGCAGGATCAACCGACCCTGCGGGATCAGCTCCGGATGCTTTCGGTCGATCTGGCGGAACCCGACGTCACGCAGCATCGCCTCGACGACGGGCGGGTTCGGCCCCCACCAGTTGGTCGGGTCGTCGTTCAGCTCGGTCCCGGGGTAGAAGAGCATGACGGGACGGCGCTCCTCCGACATCGCGGTGTGCGAGTCGAACACCAGCAGGTCGGCGCTCACGCTCGCGACCCGCTCCAGCGCGAGCAGGGGGTGTCGCAGGTGGTAGAGCACGCCGACGAACAGCACCACGTCGAACGTCCCGACCCGCTCCGGCGACAGGTCCATGACGTCGATCTCGAAGTCCTCGACGCGGGAGCCCAGGATGCGTCTCGCGGTGTCGAACCCCTCCTTCGTCCCCCATCCCTCGCCGTTCCAGCAGTAGGAGTCGGTCGCGAGCACCCTGCTCGCTCCCCGCCGCTCGGCCTCGAACGAGAAGACCCCGTCCCACGCGCCGATGTCGAGCACGCTCTTGCCGCGGAGATCGGCCGGCAGCTCGAGCGGAGCCATCCGATTCGCCGTGTCGTCGACGCCCGGCGTCACGATCCCGTCTCCCAGATCGATCTGGTGGTACCAGTTGACCCCGGCGATCTCCTTCCTGACGAGCTCGGGGTCCTGGAAGTCGCTGCTCCTCGTCATCTCAGGCCTCTCTCCCTCTCGGCGGCGTCCACTCTAACGGCGGGTACCGGCCGCTCCGAGCACGTCTCATCGATCGGACGAGCTCTCCCGCGCCTCATGCGGCGGCGGGGCGAACTCGACGAGCGCCCGCGCGTAAGACATCCCGTACCCCTCCGCGAGCCCCTCCTCGGTGATGCCGAGGTCGACCAGCGCCCCGCCCCAGCGGGCGAGCGCGCGTCGCGCCGGGTCCCACAGGAGCCCCATCGTCGCGTCCATCGCCTCGGCGTAGACGTGGGCCGTCGCCTCCGAGCTCGCGAGGTCGGAGGTGTGCGCTCGGGCCGCGTCGCCGATCCGGCGACGGCGTTCGGGATCGTCGATCAGCGCTCGGAGCGTTGCGGCGAGCTCTTGGGGTTCGAGCCGGCCCGCCGGCACGCGGACGACGGCGTCCTCGGGCAGGTCGAGATACGTCCCCGTCGCGCTCACCACCGTCGGACGACCGCATTGCATCGAGCGGGCGAGCGAGCCGGATACCTCTCCACGATGCGGGTACCGGAGGTCGACCGAGACGTCCGAGGCGCACATCCACGCGAGGAAGTCCTCGTCGGACACGTCGGTGTGGATCGAGACGCGGGCGCCGAGCCCGCTCCCGCGCACCAGCGGCTCGACGTCGTACCCGGGGATGCGTCGCCCGACGAGTGCCAGGTGCGCGTCCTGGGGCAGGTGCACCATCGCCTCGACGACGACGTCGATCAGCTTGGCCGCGTTCTGGTCGCCGTACACGCCGACCAGCGTCCGCATCCCCATGGACTCGAGCGACCCTCGGATCACGCGAGCGGCGCCCTCCGCCTTGCGGACGTGCGGCTCGCTCTCGACCACGGGGTGGGGCGCGACGTAGATCGGGGTCTTGCAGCCGAACGCGCGCAGGTAGCGTTCGGCGAACGGCGAGTGCACGACGATCCCCCTCGCGTTCCGCGCGGCGTGCGCGACGTAGGGGACGCGGAGCGGGTCGTTGCGTTCGGCCTCCTCGAACCCGTGGAGCCGGGGCGCGAGCAGGAGACCTTCGCGCATCGCCTGGTGCCCGAACGGCTGCGCCGTCGCCACCATCCCCATCACGAAGTCGTCGAGCGCGAGGTCGTGGATCACCAGGAGCCCCGGCGTTCGGATCGCGAGGTCGTAGATGTCGCCGTGGAACTCCAGGTTGTTGCCGAGGTGGTACACGGCCATCGTGTGCCACGGCACGGTCGCCCAGTGCTTGTGCTTGATCGGCCAGTACGGCTGGATCTTGTGCTTCGCGGGCGTGTACCCGATCCGTTCGAGCCCCTCGAGCACCGCCCGCGAGTAGGTGGCGACGCCGCTGCGTGCCGGCGGCATCGGCGAGAGCCACGCGATGCGCGGATCCATCTTGTGGTCCCAGCGGTAGATCCTGCGGATCGCACCGACGACGGGGGTGGTCAGTCGAGCCATCGCTACTCCGTCAGGCGTGCGACGACCTCGGGCCAGCCGGGCACCGTCGCGCGGAGCTTCTCGTTGCCCGCCTCCCCCATCTTCTTCGCGAGCGGGCGGTTGGAGAACAGGCGGTCGAACGCGTGGGCGATCGCCTGCGGTTCGGGCGGCGTGACCAGCCCGGTCTCGCCGTCGCTCACGAACTCGAGCGGCCCGCCGGCGTCGGTGAGCGTGACCACCGGCCGGCGCGCCGCGAAACCCTCGAGCGTCACGTACCCGTAGTCCTCGTCGAACGGCCCGTAGTACACGCCGAGCGCCTCGAGGTAGAGCCCGTGCAGGCGCTCGTCCGAGACCCGGCCGGCGAGCTCGACCTTGTTCTGGAGCCCGTGCTTCTCGATCCGCTCTCGGAGGGCGTCCTCGTCGGGCCCGCTGCCGACGAGCACCAGACGGACGCCGGTCTTCACGTGCCGCATCGCCTCGACGACGAGCGACTGCCGTTTGAGACCTTCGAGACGGCTCGGGAACACGACGGCGTCGCCGTACGGTCCGGGTTCGAGCGGCATGAGAGCCTCGACGATCGGCGACGGGTGGTACAGGACGTCGCTCGACAACCGGAGCGAGCTCCACAGACGATCCTGCACGTTCTTCGAGTTCGTGAAGATGCGCTTGGCCTCGCCGAGCGCGATCCGGTCGCTCTGTTGCACCATGTCACGCACCTGGGGCCCCTCGATCTGCTTGCCGAGATCGGCGAACTCCGGGTGGTCCCACAGCTCGTACGCGCTCCGATGCTGATGGATCAGCCAGACCACCTTGCGTTCGTGCGGGACGAGGTATGCGGGGAACTTGAGCGCGATGACCATGTCGATCGGCAGGCCGTTGGATTCGGACAGGTCGAGCGCGCGCCACACGGCCATCTGGTGCACGACCTCGGTCGCCGGGTACCACTTGCCGGCGACCACGACCTCCTCGGCGTCGTGCCCCGCCTCCCGCAGGGCGCGAACCACCGACTCGGTGTGCGTCTCGGCCCCCCCGCGCACGAACGGCGTCTGGGGGTGGACGACCGCGATCCTCACTCGGCGTCCCCGAGCTTGGCCTGCAGCTCCTTCACTTCGGTCTCGAGCGCGACCACCCGATCGGCGAGCGCGGCGGTGAGCTCCCCGAACTCGGCAAGCAGCCGGTCGTTGCGGCGGCGCATCGGCCGCAGCAGCCGGAACTGCAGGACCTTGGTCTTGCGGCGCATCCGGGAGCCCGACCCGAGCTCGGGTTCGCCGCGCGGGACGGCTTGCTTCTCGTCGGCCCGCATGAGCATCGCGAAGTCGTGGAGCAGGTCCCGAACCTCGGAGGTGTCCATCCGCGACCGAACCGAGGCATCCTCGGCCCAGTAGATCTCACGTTCGAGCGCGCTCCGAGCGTCGTTCTCGCTGGTCACGGGCGTGAGGGTAGCACTGGGGTTCAGAAGGCCGGCGGTCGTCACCGAAACGTCATGGGCCGTCACGCCTCGAGAAGCGTTTCCGTGATCAGGGCATACTCCGCTCGATGCCGGACGACATCGATGACTTGCTCCGGGCAGCCGCGTTCGCCTGCCACCTGGAAGCCTGCACTCCCGCGGCGGCGCGAAACCGGCGTCACTTCTCTCGGGCCACTTCGAAGTGCTTCACCCTCGGGGCGAACTCGAGCAGGAAGCGTTCGTCGTCCGGGTAGTAGTGGGCCGCGGCCACGTCCTCGCCGGCGAACGCCTTCACGTCGTCGAGTGACTCCCAGAAGGACATGACGCCGAACTCGGCCTCGTCGCCGTCGAGGCGGCGGAGCACCATGACCCCCTTGTTGCCGGGCGTGGCGTGGAGTTCCGCAACTCCGCTCTCCTCCAGGTACCCGAGGTACGTGTCGTAGTCCTCGGCCTTCGTCCGTCCGGTCCACAGGCGTGCGATCACGATCTGCCTCCTTCCTCACGCGCTGTCGACCAGTATGGTTCGCCCGTGACCGACCACCACGTCCTCGTGAACCGCGCGCAGTGGGACGCCGACGCGGACAACTGGGTCGAGCCTGGACGCAAGGCTTGGTCGACCGACGAGATCAGCTGGGGCTCATGGAGCGTGCCCGAATCCAACCTCCGCGTGCTCCCAAACGTCGACGGGCTCGACGTGATCGAACTCGGATGCGGGACGGCCTACTGGTCGGCGTGGCTCGCGCGGCGAGGTGCTCGGCCGGTCGGGCTCGACAACTCGAGCCGGCAGCTCGCGACGGCGCGGGTGTTCCAGGAGGAGTTCGACCTGCGGTTCCCGCTCGTGCACGCCGACGCCGAGCGTGCGCCGTTCCGCGACGAAAGCTTCGACTTCGCCTTCTCCGAGTATGGCGCCGCGATCTGGTGCGATCCGTACCGCTGGATCCCGGAGGCGGCGCGGCTGCTCCGGCCGGATGGCCGGCTCATCTTCCTCGGCGGCCACCCGCTGCTCCTGCTCTGCTACCCGATGGACGACGTCTCGCCCGCCGACTTCCAGCTCCACCGCGACTTCTTCGGGATGCACCGGACGGAGTGGCGCGACAAGGACGGCGTGGTCGACGGCGTCGAGTTCCGCCTCCCCCACGGTGAGATGATCCGCCTCCTGCGCTCGAACGGGTTCGAGATCGAGGACCTCGTCGAGATCCAGGTGCCCGACGGCGCGACGACCGTCCACGACGACGTCGCCCCTCCAGAGTGGGTGAAGCGCTACCCACCCGAACAGATCTGGAAGGCTCGGAAGGGCTGACGACCTAGACTTGCCGCGTGCCGGCCTGTTCGACGTGTGGCTTCGAGTCGGAACGACCGTTCAGGTTCTGTCCTGAGTGCGGCACGGAGCGGGCCGCGGCTCCTTCCCGCGAGCAGCGCAAGACGGTGACCGTGCTGTTCTGCGACCTGACCGGCTCGACCGCGCTCGGCGAGACGCTCGATCCCGAGCGGCTGCGAGCGCTGCTCGCGCGCTACTTCGAGCGGATGAAGGCGATCGTCGAGCGGCACGGCGGCAGCGTGGAGAAGTTCATCGGCGACGCCGTGATGGCCGTGTTCGGCGTGCCGGTGCTGCACGAGGACGACGCGCTGCGCGCGGTGCGTGCGGCGGTCGAGATGCGGGACGCGCTGCCCGAGCTCGGGCTCCAGGGACGGATCGGCGTCATGACCGGCGAGGTGGTGACGGGGACCGAGGAGCGGCTGGCGACCGGCGATGCGGTCAACGTCGCGGCGCGGCTGGAGCAGGCGGCGCAGCCGGGCGAGGTGCTGATCGGGCAGCCGACGCTCGCGCTCGTCCGCGACGCGGCCGAGGTCGAGCCGGTCGAGCCGCTCGAGTTGAAGGGCAAGGCCGAGCCGGTTCCCGCCTACCGGCTCCTGCGCGTGCGCGAGGCGCCGGAGCGGCGGCACGATGCGCGGTTCGTCGGGCGCGAGCGCGAGCTCGCGCTCCTCCGGGAGGCGTGGGAGCGCGTGCAGAAGCCGAGCGGCGCTGCGAGCTGGTCACGGTGTCGGCGATGCCGGCGTCGGCAAGTCGCGGCTCGCCGCGGAGTTCTGGCGTCGATCGAGGCGACGGTCGTCCGCGGCCGCTGCCTGCCCGTACGGCGAGGGGATCACCTACTGGCCGGTCGTCGAGGTGCTGAAGCAGCTCGACGTGCTGCCTCCCGAGGAGGCCGCCGCGGCGGCGATCCGCTCGCTGCTCGGCGAGAGCGAGGCGGCGACCTCGGCCGAGGAGATCGCCTGGGCCTTCCGCAAGACGCTGGAGCACGCGGCGGCGGAGCGGCCGCTGGTGGTCGTGTTCGACGACATCCAGTGGGGCGAGGAGACGTTCCTCGACCTGATCGAGCACGTCGCGCTCCTCTCCTCGGGCGCATCGATCCTGCTGCTCTGCATGGCGCGGCCGGAGCTCAGCGAGCGCCGCCCCGCCTGGCCGGTGACGCTTCGGCTCGAGCCCTCGGCGACGACGACGTCGAGGAGCTCATCGCGGAGCGGATCGCCGGCGAGCTGCGCGAGAAGATCGCTCGCGCCGCGGGCGGCAACCCGCTCTTCATCGAGGAGATGCTGGCGATGGCCGGCGAGGCGGACGGCGAGGTGGTCGTTCCGCCCACGCTGCAGGCGCTGCTCGCGGCGCGCCTCGATCAGCTCGAGCCCGCCGAACGCAGCGTCCTCGAGCGGGGTGCGATCGAGGGCGAGATCTTCCATCGCGGCGCCGTCCAGGCGCTCGCACCCGACGAGACCCAGGTGACGCCGCACCTCGCCGCGCTCGTCCGCAAGGAGCTGATCAGGCCGGACAGGCCGCAGCTCGCAGGCGAGGACGGCTTCCGCTTCCGCCACCTCCTGATCCGTGACGCCGCCTACGAGGCGCTCCCGAAAGCGACGCGCGCCGAGCTCCACGAGCGCTTCGCATCCTGGCTGGAGCAGCACGGGAGCGAGCTCGTCGAGCTCGACGAGATCCTCGGCTACCACCTCGAGCAGGCCTGCCGCTACCGCGCCGAGCTCGGGCTGCCGCCCGACGACGAGCTGGCCGCGGCGGCGCGGCGGCGCCTGACCGCCGCCGGCTACCGCGCGGCCCGCCGCCAGGACTACGGCGCCGCCGTGAGCCTGTTCGAGCGCGCCGCCGCGCTCGTGCCCGCCGACCGAGCTCGACCTCGCCCTCGAAACCGAGCTCGGCGACGCCCTGCTCTGGACAGGCAGGGGCGACGAAGCGCTCCGGCGCGCGGATGCCCTCGCCGAGCGCGCCGCTGCGGCGGGCGATCGTGTCGGCGAGCTCTGCGGGAGGATCCAGGCGGGCGCAGTTCCGGCTCGTACCTCGAGCCGGAGGGCGCGACGGAGAAGCTGGCTGCGCTCGTCGAGCAGGCGCTGCCCGTGTTCGAGGCCGCCGGCGACGACCTGGCTCTGTACATCGCCTACGCCGCGCTCTCGGAGAGGTGGAGATCACGCGCGCGCGGATGGACGCAGCGCTGGAGGCGTTCGAGCGAGCCTTCGCCCACGCCCGGCAGGCAGGCTACGTACCGCCACGGGTCGTTCGGGCGGCGCGCCTGCTGTCGCTTCGCCGGCACGACCCCGGTGTCGGAGCTGCTCGCGTGGCTCGACGAGAACGAGCCCCGAGCAGGGCGGGACCACTTCCTCCGTGCCTACCGGGCCGGGGCGCTCGCGATGCTCGGTCGCTTCGACGAGGCGCGCGCGATCCTCGCCGAAGCGCGTGCGGAGCTGGCCGAGCGCGGCGGCGGGAGTCCTGCTCGCGAACATCACCGCGTTCGAGTCCGTCTGGGTCGAGCTCTTGGCCGGCGATCCCGCCGCCGCAGCCGAGTTCGGAGCGGAAGGGTGCAGGCTGCACGAGGAGCTGGGGGAACAGAGTTTCCTGTCGACCGCGGCCGGGAGCCTCGCGCAGGCGCTCTACGCGCTCGACCGGCTCGAGGAGGCAGACGCCTGGGCCGGCCGCGCGGCGGAGCTCGGCGCGAGCGACGACGCCGATACGCAGATGCTCTGGCGGCAGGTCAGGGCGAAGGTGCTCGCGCGCCGTGGCGAGCACGCCGAGGCGGAGCGGCTCGCCCGCGAGGCGGTGGCGATCGGCGATGACACCGACATGCTCGACGCGCAGGGCGACGCGTACGCCGACCTCGCCGAGGTGCTCCTGCTCGCCGGCAAGCGCGACGAGGCGGTCGCCGCGCTCGAGACAGGCGCTCGAGCGCTACGAGCGCAAGGGCAACCTCGTCTCGGCGCAGCGCGCGCGGGCGCGGCTCGCCGAACTCCGAGACGCCTAGGAGGTCAGCCATGGCCACGCTCATCTACTCGGCCCTCACGTCGCTCGACGGCTACGAGGCGGACGTTTTCGGCAACGGCGTGGTGCACCTCCACTACCGCACCGAGACGTGAGGACGCTACCTAGTCGTTCGGAGCCCAGATCGGGCCCATGCAGTCGTCGCGGAGCGGCAACGGGTCGGGCTCCCGCGGCTCCTGCTCGAAATCGAACGCCGAGAGCATCGGCGTGGCCTGCTTGTCGCGCTTGGTGAGCTGCGTGAGGCCCCAGTTGTCCTCGATGAACCGGAGCACGCTCGAGAACTCGCCGAGCTCGCCGCTCACGACCCCCTGCTTCGAGTAGGGGCTGAGCACGATCATCGGGACGCGGATCCCGAACCCGAAGTCGTCGACCTGCGGCGGCGGCACGTGGTCGTAGAAGCCGCCGTAGTCGTCCCACGTGAGGAAGATCGCAGTTGACTCCCACATCGGCGAGCGCATGATCGCGTCGATCACCTTCGTGGTCCAGTTCTCGCCGTGGCAGAAGTTGTACTCGGGGTGCTCGGACAGCTCGAACCGGGGCGTGATCCACGTGACCGGCGGCAGCAGGCCCTCGCGGATGTCGGTCACGACGTCGTCGACCGAGAACATGTGCCGTTGCCACCGTTCCTCGTGCATCCGGTAGCGCCGGATGGCCGCATAGGCCGACCAGATGTAGCCCTTCTGTTCCTCGCTCGCCGCGTACTGAGCCCACGGGATCCCGGCGCGGTTCAGCAGGTCGCCCTCGGTGAGGAAGTCGAAGCACGGGGGCACCTTCCGTAAGCGGCCCTCGCTGTCGTACACGTCCACGGTCTGCAGCGGCGGGGCGTCGCACCCGAACGTGTTGGAGCCGTGCGTGAGCTCCGGAGTCCTGCGTGGGTTGTCGTGAGCGCCCCCCGAGGTCGCGGCGATCGAGTACAGGTGGTTCGGGAACGACGGCCCCTGCGCGCTCGCGAAGAAGTTGTCGAACAGGACGTTCTGACGAGCCCAGTGCCAGTAGTTCGGGAGTTGCTCCTTCTGGAGCTGCGTGTAGGCCCAGGGGGCGTGCTCCCCCTGCAGGAACCCGTCCATCTCGCCCTGGTTCCACGCGGCGAGCGCGCACGAGTAGCAGTGGGGCAGGTCGCCCGGCACCCGTCCATCGGTGCCGCGGGTGAGGGTTCGCGGTTGCCCGAAGGCCATCCCGTTCGTGACACCGTCGGCCTTCGGGAACGTCCCGAAGAGGTGATCGAAGCTCCGGTTCTCCTTGATCAGGAACACGACGTGCTTGATCGGGGTCGTCGTCTCCAGCGCGTCGGCGTCGAACGCGTCCGGGCTCCCGCTGGTGACCGCGCTCGGGCTCGCCGACGGGGTGGGCGAGCTCGGAGCCCTCGGCTCGGCCTCGCTGGTGCTGCACGAGACCGCGATCAGTGCGAGACCGACGATCGTGGCGAGCCACGGCAGCGCGCGCTGATGCAGGGGGGTCCTCATGGGTGCCACGAGTCTATCCAGACCCCGCCGACCGTCCCGCTGCCCCGCGGAGCACCTCCGCCGTCGCGGCCGCCGACCCCTCCCAGGTGAACATCGGGAGACGTGCGCGTCCGGCGGTGACGAGCCGCTCGCGGAGTTCGGCGTCGCGGAACAGTCGGGCGAGACCGTCCTCGATCCCCCCCAGGTCGTCGGGCTCGACCGAGATCGCCGCGTCGCCGGCCACCTCCGGCAGTGAGGCCGCCGTCGAGGTCAGCACCGGAACACCGGCGGCGAACCCCTCGAGCACCGGGAACCCGAACCCCTCGTACAGGGACGGGTACGCGAGGGTCGTCGCGCCGGCCAACAGACCTCGTTTCTGCTCGTCGGTCACGTAGCCGGTGAGCACGACGCGACGCCGAACGTCGTCCGGGAGGTCATCGACCTGCGCCCGAAGGGTCTCGACGCCCTTCGGAGCCCACCGCACGCGCCCGCCGGCGATCACGAGCCACGGGTCCGCGTCCCGGATCCTCGCGAACGCCTCGACGAGCGCGCGGAGGTTCTTGCGAGGCTCGATCCCGCCGACGAACAGCGCGAACGGGCCTCCGATCCCGAAGCTCTCCCGAACCCGCTCGATCTCGTCGGGCGGCGGCCGTTCGAACCGGTCGGCGCCGTGCGCGATCACGAACACGCGGGTCTCGTCGATCGGGTGGCGTTCGAGCAGGTCGGTCTTCGCGCTCGCCGACGGCACGATCACCGCGGCCGATCGACGTAGCCAGCCGTCGAAACGCCGACGCCATCGCTCGCCGAACCCCGGCCCGGCCTCGGGCATGACCTCGAACGCGAGATCGTGCACGACCAGCACGACGCCCTCGCTCCGCGTCGGCGGCGGCAGGAAGTTCGTCGCGAGGAGCGCGTCGAACCCGATCTGCCGTTCGAGCCTCGGGACCTCGAGCCGGCGCCAGACCGGCTCGAGCACGTTCGGGATCCGGGACACGTGCTCGGTCAGGTTCGGGAACCGCGGGATGCCGGCTCCGCCACCCGGCCGATGCCACGCGACGAGCTCGGCCATCGGCATCGCGTTCGGCAGGTGCTGGAGCATCCGCCGGGTGTAGTGACCCACGCCCGTGGGTTCGGCATCGGAGGCCGGCCGAGCGTCGATCGCGATCCGCACGGGCGCAGTATCGCCGCTCGCGGTCGCACCCACGCGGGCGGGTCGGCGGCGAGGACGTCGGGCCGAGCGGTAGCATCCCGCCGTGGACCGGATCCGGTATTCGGTCATGACGCGACTCGCACCGTATCCCTCGATCGCCGTGCCGCTGGCTCGGTTGCGCCGCGAGGGTGAGCCGAGCGACTCGCGGACCGACCTGCTCGTGGAGCCGTAGTGGCCTCCCTCATCTTCGGCGTTCGCCTGGACGAGCTCGAGACCGTCGACCAGCTCCGATCCGTCACCACCGGGTTCCTCGACGGCGACCGGACGTTCCGGATCTTCACGCCGAACCCCGAGATCCTCCTGCGGGCCCGCAGCGACGCCGCATACGCGGACGTGCTGCGCTCGGCCGACCTCGCGCTCCCCGACGGCACGGGCGTTACGCTCGTGCAGACGCTGCGGGACGGGCGAACTGTGCGGCGCTGGCCGGGCGTCGAGATCGCGGCGTTCCTCGTCAGGCTCGCGGCCGAGCGAGGAGAGACCGTGGCGTTCGTCGGAGGCGCCCCCGACGTTGCCGAGCGCGCGGCCGCCAGGTGGCGAACGCTCCCCGGCCTGAAGGTCGTCGTCGCCGGGGCCGGCGTCGAGGTGGACGAGGACGGTTCGGCGCGACACGCGGAGCGGGAGGACGAGATGACCGACGCGATCCGCTCGGCGGCGCCGGCGATCGTGCTCGTCGGACTCGGCGCGCCGAAGCAGGAGCGATGGATCACGCGCCATGCGGACGCGTTCCCGTCGGTCCGAGTCATGATCGGCGTGGGCGGCGCGTTCGACATGTGGGCGGGCTCCAGACGCCGCGCGCCCCGCGCCTTCCGAACGCTCGGGCTCGAGTGGTTGTGGCGGTTGGCGCTCGAACCGCGGCGGCTGCCCAGGATCATCCGTGCGACCGTCGCCTTCCCCGTCCTCGCGGTGTTCGATCGGACCGACGAGTGAAGGTCCTCTTCCTCACGCCCCGCCGGCTGGACGAGCCGCGCAGCGGCGGGACGATCAAGTCGGCCGCGCTCCTCTCGTACCTGGAGGCGAAGCAGGACGTCGACGTTGCGTGCTTCCGCGATCACGACGAACGTCCCTGGGAACGAGACGCCGGGCGCGTGGTCACGGTGCCGTTGGAACGCCGCCGTTCGGTCCGCCGCCTCGTCTCGAGCTACGCGGAACGGGTTCCGCTCAGCATCGAGCGGAACCGGAGCCCGGAGATGACCGATCGCGTTTCCGAGCTCGTCGCCTCGGGGGGCTACGACGCGGTCTTCGTCGACGGCTGGCTGATGGCCCAGTACGTCCCGGATGCGTTCGCGGGTCTCCGGCTGCTCCACGAGCACAACGCAGAGCACGTGATGTGGCGCCGCCACACCGAGCTCGAGACCCACGCGCTACGACGTTCCCTCGTCCGCGTCGAGGCCCGCCGCGTCCGCCGGTACGAGGCCGGTCTGCTGCCGCGGTTCGACGTGGTGTTCGCGGTGTCCGAGCGCGACCGGGAGGCGCTGGCCACGCTCGCCCCGGAGGGGCCCGAGATCGCCCTGCTCCCCAACGTCGCGGATCCGGCGCTGCTCGAGCGCCCGGAGCTGAGCCCACCGGCCGATCCCGTCCTGCTGTTCCTCGGGACGCTCTCGTGGCCGCCGAACGCCGAGGGGCTCTCGCGATTCATGCGGGACGACTTCCGGACACTGCTCGAACACGTCCCCGACGCCCGGCTCGTGGTTGCCGGGTCGGGCGCCTCCGAGGGGATGATCCGTCGGGTCTACGAGAGCCGTGGCACCGAGTTCGCGGGGCCGGTCGCGGACGACGAGGTCCTCTACTCGCGAGCCAGATGCTTCGTCGACGTCGGCGTGGGCGGCTCGGGAACGAAGGTGAAGGTGCTGAACTCGCTCGCCCGCGGTCTCCCCGTCGTGACGGGGCCGGACGGCGCCGCGGGACTCGAGGTCGTCTCGGGCGAGCACCTCCTCGTGGCCGCCGACCCGGGCCGGCTGCACTCCGCACTCCAGCGGATCCTGCGCGACGACGATCTGTGGAGGGAGCTAAGCCGGAACGGCCGGGACCTCGTCCGCCGACGGTACGTGCCCGAGGTCGCGTTCGGGGCCCTGGATGCCGCGCTGGCCCGGCGTCCGTAGTCGTTCGCTCGATCTAGCTCGGGCACTCCACGGGTTCGTTCGTGTTCGGCGGAGGGATCTCGTAGCGCCCGCCCACGACGACCGCGACGTCCTGCCCGTTCGGGAGCGTTCCCGGTGGGGCGGGAACGAGATCGAGGTTGCCGAAGTACGTTCCCACGACCTCGGCCATCGGTTCCGCGCCCGCGCGATACAGGATCATCGAGCCCTTCGTCGGCGGTCGGACCACCGTGAGGTCGATGACGCCGGGCGACGCGTTGAACCCGCCTTCGGTCAGGATGTCGAACACGTTGGCCGCGACCGGGCTGCCGTCACGGTCGACGACCGAGACCACGATGTTGGCCGGCGACGGCGGCGTCTGCGAGAGCTCCTGACCGAGGTCGCCGAGCGGCTTGCCCTCGCGGATCCTGCGCAGCAGCTCGTCGGCGTCCGGCTGCACCGCCCGGACGATCGACACATAGGTGCCGCTCGAGTCGTAGATGCCCTCCGGCACCGTCGGCAGGGCTCGGAAGTCCGCGTTGTCCGTCCCGACACCCTGGAGCAGCCCGGCCAGGTAGACGAGCTCGGCGGGGTTCATGCCCTCGTCCACCACCAGGTTGCCGAGCAGCTCGGGCACGAGCTGCTGCAGCCGCAGCAGCTCGCCGGGCTGCAGGACCTTCGCGATCACCGCGCGTAGGAATTGCTGCTGCCGGCTGATCCGCGCGAAATCCGGCACCGTGTCGCACGGCTGGTGACGGGTCCGGACGTAGGCGAGCGCGGTCCGGCCGTCGAAGTGCTGGCAGCCGGCGGGGATGTCGAGCAGGGTCAGCTCGTCGAACATCGGGTACGGGCACGCACATGTCGACGCCGCCGAGTGCGTCGACGACCCGCTGGAACCCGAGGAGGTTGACGTACAGGACGTGGTGGATCTGCATCCCCGAGAGCTGCTTCACCGTCCTGGCGACGCGCTGAGCGCCACCGCCGTCGATCCCGCCCTCGAACGCCGTGTTGATCCTTCCCTCACCCACCCCGGGGATGTCCTCGACCCACAGGTCGCGGGGGAACGAGACGAACACCACCTCCCGGCGATCCGGGCGGGTGTGCACGAGGATGATCGTGTCCGAGCGGTTCTCGCCGCCGATGTGGGCGTCGTCGCCGAACGCGATGATCTCCTCCTCCGTGAGCCCCTTGCGCGAGTCGCTGCCGAGCAACAGGTAGTTGCACGCGCGCTCGTCGCACCGGCCGGCGATGTCCACGGGTCCGGTGACACCTGACGCCGAAGTCGGGGGCTCGGGGATCGTCGGGATGTTCGCGCTGGCCCAGTAGTACCCGCCCATCACGATCGCGGCGACCACCGTGACGAACGCGGACAGCGTCGCCGTCGCGGCGAGGAACGTTCGGCGCGCGTGCGGATGCGGACGCGACGCGCCCCGGTCGTCTCCGGGCGTACCTGGGTCGTCGGTCGGCGTCGTGACGTCCTTCATGGGGTCTGGGCCATAGGCTTGGTTCGGGAACGGCGTGGGTCCCGACGAGCAGAGCGTACCCGTCCACCTGGAGAAGGAAGCGGGGCAGGCCGTGACGATCATATGGAGACCGTCCGCCGAGGTCGTGGAGCGGGCGAACGTCACGCGGTTCATGCGCGCACACGGCATCGCCACCGAGGAAGAGCTGATCCGGCGCTCGACCTCGGACGTGGAGTGGTTCTGGGACGCGGCGATCCGCGACCTCGGTCTCGAGTTCTTCGAGTCCTATTCGCGGGTGCTCGACACCTCACGCGGGATCGAGTGGGCCACGTGGTTCGGCGGCGGGACCGTCAACCTCGCGCACAACTGCGTCGACCGGTGGGCCGAGCGCACCCCGGACGCGACCGCGATCGTCTGGGAGGGCGAGGAGGGCGCGACGACCCGGGTCTCGTACCGCGAGCTGCGCGAACGCTCGGATCGGCTGGCGAACGCACTCGCCTCGCTCGGCGTGTCGGCGCTCGACGCGGTCGGCATCTTCCTGCCACCCACGCCGGAGGCCGTCGTGGCCGTGATGGCCTGTTCGAAGCTCGGCGCGGTGTGGCTGCCGCTGTTCTCCGGGTTCGGCGCCGATGCGGTCGCGAAGCGCCTCGAGGACGCTCAGGCCAAGGTCCTCATCACGGCCGACGGCTTCCCGCGCCGCGGCAAGGTCGTCCCGATGAAGGAGACCGCCGACGAAGCGGTGGCCAGCGCTCGCTCGGTTCGGCACGTCGTGGTGGTGGATCGCATCGGCCGCAGGGACACGCCCTGGGATCTCGAGCGCGACCTGCACTGGGACGACCTGCTCGCGGCGCACGCGGACCGGTTCGAGACCGCGCGTCTGGATCCCGAACATCCGCTGTTCATCGCCTACACCAGCGGGACGACCGGCCGACCCAAGGGCGCGGTGCACGTGCACGGCGGCTTCCTCGTGAAGATCGCGGAGGAGGTCGCGTACCAGACCGACGTGCAGCCGGGCGACCTGCTGTTCTGGTTCGCCGACCTCGGTTGGATCATGGGCCCGTGGGAGATCGTGGGCGCGACGGCGCTCGGCGCGACGGTGTTCCTGTTCGACGGCGCGCCGAACCATCCCGGCCCGGACCGGCTCTGGTCGATGGTCGAACGACACGCGATCACGCATCTGGGGGTCTCCCCGACCCTCGTGCGCGCGTTGATCCCCTCGGGCGAGGAGCCGGTGCGCTCGCACGACCTGTCCTCGCTCCGGATCCTCGCCTCGACGGGCGAGCCCTGGAACCCCGATCCCTACCGGTGGTTCTTCGAGGAGGTCGGCAAGGCCGAGCTGCCGATCATCAACCTGTCCGGAGGCACCGAGGTGGGCGCCTGCTTCCTCTCGCCCCATCCGATCAGCCCGCTCGAGCCGTGCACGCTGCGCGGCCCGGCGCTCGGGATGGACGTCGCGGTGTTCCGAGCCGACGGGACCGAGGCCGGACCCGGGGAGGTCGGCGAGCTCGTCTGCCGCAGGCCGTGGCCGAGCATGACGCGCGGGCTCCGAGGCGATCCGGAGCGATACCTGGACGCGTACTGGCGCCGTTTCCCCGGCGTCTGGTGCCACGGCGACTGGGCGAGCGTCGACGAGCAGGGTTCCTGGTTCCTGCACGGTCGCAGCGACGACACGATGAACGTCGCGGGCAAGCGACTCGGGCCGGCGGAGGTTGAGAGCATCCTCATGATGGACCCGGCGGTGACCGAATCGGCCGTCGTCGGCGTCCCCGACGAGGTCAAGGGCGAGGCGATCTGGTGCTTCGTCGTCGCCAGGGATGACCGCTCGGGGCGTCTGGCCGAGGAGCTCTCGGCCCTGGTGGCCGAGCATCTCGGCAAGGCGTTCAGGCCGGCGCGGGTCGTCTTGGTCCCGGAACTGCCCCGAACGCGGTCCGCGAAGATCCTCCGGCGGGCGATCCGCGCGACGGTCATCGGGTCGGATCCGGGTGACCTGTCGAGCCTGGAGAACCCCTCGTCGCTCGATTCGATCAGGGCCGCGATCGGCTGACCCGCCGAACGGATCCGACCGCATGCGGCGACGAACGGCGACACCGCCGGGATAGGCTTCTCCGGTGCCGACGAACGCCACTCGAGACCCGAACCTCTCGGTGCTCGCCGTCGGGGTCGACCCCGGGGCGCTCGAAGGCTGCACCGTGGAGACGGCCGACGACCTGCTCGGGGCGCTGGCGCACCTGGCCGGCGGCGGGATCGACGTGGTGGTCGCGTCCCTCAACCTCCCCGACGCCTCGGGCACCGACGTGATCGTCTCGCTCCGCGAGCGCGCGCCGGAGGTCCCGGTCATCGTGGTGGGCGACGGGGAAGCCGAGCCGAGCGACGCGTTCGGCGCGGGCGCGAGCGACGTCCTGCCCCCCGACGCCGCCGCCGATCTCATGTCTCGAGCCGTCCGCTACGCCGCGACCCTGCGGAAGGTCGAGGCCGGTCTGCGGCGCAATCAGGCCTTCGACGAGCTCACGGGATTGTTGAACGAGAGGGGATTCGACCTGCTCGCGAACCATCACTTCCGTCTGGCCGATCGTTCCAAGGACCCCGTGATCATCCTGTTCCTCCGGGTGGATCGCGCCGGAGGAGCCCCCGGAGACCCCGCGGTCGCCGATGCCGCGACGCTGATCAGCTCGGCCGTGCGCGTGACCGACGTCGTCGCCCGTGTCGGGTCCGATGCGTTCCGCGTGCTGCTCGCGGGGGCGTCCACCGGGACGGAGCCGATCATCCTCGAGCGGATCGTGGAGGCGGTGGCCGCCCACAACGCCAAGGCGGGTCGCGACGCCGGGCCGTCGATCTCGGTGGGAGCGGCGTCCTACGACCCCGAGCATCCGATCGCGCTCGAGAGCCTGATCGCCGAGGCCGATCGCCGGATGCGGCGCCCGTCCGACATCTCGGACACCCCGAACATCCAGGGAACATGAGCACGGTGCACATGAGAAGGGCCTGGCAGAGGGGGGTTCGCCGATCCGAGCACGCTCGCGCTGCGAATGCTCGGCGAGGAACGAACGGCACGGAACGGTGGCTCCCTCTTCGCTCCTCGAGGCGCTCGATGCCCGCGCGTCACGGGAGGTTTCCGTGACGGCCGACCTCTCCGACGCCCGAGACCGGGAGCTCGTCCAGCGGATCCGCCGTGGCGACGGCGAAGCCTTCCGAGGACTGTTCGGACGGTACGCGCCGAGCGCCATGGCACTCGCGCGCCGCGTCGTCCGGCAGCCGTTCCTCGCGGAGGAGATCGTGCAGGAGGCGTTCTTGGCGGTGTGGCGGAACCCGGGCGGCTACGACCCGCAGCGCGGGTCCGTCCGTGCATGGCTGATGGGCATGGTCCATCACCGCGCCGTCGACACCGTGCGCCGCGAGGAGTCGCAGCGGCGCCGCGTCGAGGAGTCCCGGCTCTCGGACCCGGTCGTCCAGCCGGACCCGGCCGAGGACGTCGTCGACGAGATCGGGCTGCCCGAGGAACGCAGGGCGGTTCGAGCCGCGCTCGACGAGCTCCCCGCCGAACAACGCCAGGTCATCGAGCTGATGTACTTCGACGGCCTCTCGCAGTCGAAGATCTCCGACCGGCTCGGGCTGCCGCTCGGGACCGTGAAGTCGCGGACGCTGCTCGGGATGCGCCGGCTCCGGGGCTCGATCGGGGGGTGGCCGCGATGATGCGCAGCCACGAGAGGATCGAGGAGCTCATCGCGTTCCGTTCGATCTACGGGCTCGATCCGCAGGAGCAGGCCGAGCTCGAGCGCGAGATGGCGTCGCACCCCCCCGACTGCGAGGAGTGCCGGCGCCTCGAGACCGAGTACGGAGAGGTCGGGGGCCGGCTGGCCTTCGCCCTCGAACCGGTCGCCCTGCGCCCGGGCTTCGCCGACGAGACGATCGAGCTCGCGCTCGCCGAGCCTCCAGGATCAAGTCGCAAGGGCGGGAGCCGCCTGCGGCCGCTCGTCGCCGTGGCGGCGGCGCTGGTGCTGTTCGCCGGTGGCGCCATCGTGGGGGCGACGGTGTTCGGAGGCGCCGAGGTGTCCTCGGAGGCGACGGTGCTGACCTTCGAACCGCAGGATCCGAACCTCACCGGAACGATCACCGCGGCGTTCACCCCGGGCGAGCCGGGGATCTACCTGCAGGGCTCGGGGCTCGACCCCCTCTCGCCCGACGAGGTCTACGAGCTCTGGCTGATCGAAGGCGAGACGCCCGCCGCCGCGGTCTGCGTGCAGCCGGGCGAGGACGGCTCGGTGTTCGCGTTCGCCGACACGGAGGCGGTGACGGACGCGCTCCTGGCCGTGACCGTTGAGCCGTCGTCGTGCTCGGACGCTCCGACGACGCCGCCGATCTGGGTCGCGCCGGTCACGTCGACGTAACCGTCGTTCTTCGGGCTCAGCCGGCCAGCATCTCCCGCAACACCATCTGCAGGATGCCGCCGTGACGGTAGTACTCGACCTCGGCCGTGCCGTCGATCCGTAGGATCGCGCCGAACGCGACCTCCTCACCCGCGGTCCCGCGCGCGATCACCCGCACCTGCTGCCCGGGCTCGATCCCGTCGGAGATCCCGAGCACGTCGAAGGTCTCGAGGCCCGTCACCCCGAGACCCGAGGCCGACTCCCCCGGCAGGAACTGCAGCGGGAGGATCCCCAACCCGACGAGGTTGCTGCGGTGGATCCGCTCGAAGCTCTCGGCGATCACCGCGCGAACGCCGAGGAGCGCCGGCCCCTTCGCGGCCCAGTCCCGCGACGAGCCGCTGCCGTACTCCTTCCCGGCCAGGACGACCAGAGGCACACCCTCCTCCTGGTAGCGCATCGCCGCGTCGAAGACGGTCGTCACCTCGCCGTCGGGCAGGTGCGTCGTCCACGGACCCTCTCGATCCTGGGCGAGGTCGTTGCGGAGCCGGACGTTCGCGAACGTGCCCCGCATCATCACCTCGTGGTTCCCGCGCCGGGCGCCGTAGGAGTTGAAGTCCCGTTGCTCGACCCCGCGCTCGATCAGGTAGCGACCGGCCGGTGAGTCCACCTTGATGGCTCCCGCCGGCGAGATGTGGTCGGTGGTGATCGAGTCCCCAACCTTGACGAGGCAGCGCGCACCGACGATGTCGACCGGCTCCGAGGGCGCCGGGTGGAGGTCGCTGAAGAAGGGTGGCTCCTGCACGTAGGTCGAGCTCGGATCCCACGCGTACACGGGACCCTCTGGCGTGGGCAGCCCGCGCCAGCGCTCGTCCCCGTCGAAGATCCTGCCGTATTCGCGTTCGAACTGCTCGGGCGAGACGGACGCCGCGATCGCCGCTTGCACCTCGTCGGACGACGGCCACAGGTCGCGCAGGTACACCTCGGTCCCGTCCGCCGTGGCGCCGAGCGGCTGGCTCGAGAGGTCGACCTCGGCGTGACCGGCGAGGGCGTAGCCGACCACGAGCGGCGGCGACGCCAGGTAGCTCGCTCGGACGAGCGGATGGATCCGCCCCTCGAAGTTGCGGTTCCCCGACAGGACGGCGACCACGGCCAGGTCGTTCTCCGTCACGGCGTCCGCGACCTCGTCCGGCAGCGGCCCGGAGTTCCCGATGCACGTCGTGCACCCGAAACCGACGAGCGAGAACCCGAGCTTGTCCAGGTACGGCGTGAGACCGGCGGCATCGAGGTACTCGGTCACCACGCGCGATCCCGGGGCGAGGGAGGTCTTGACCCACGGCTTGGTCTCCAGGCCCGCCTCGACGGCCTTCTTCGCCAGCAGGCCGGCGGCGAGCATCACCGCGGGGTTCGACGTGTTCGTGCAGCTCGTGATCGCGGCGATCACCACGGATCCGTGACGGACAACGCCGTGGTTGAGCGGGACGGGCTCCTCGGTCCCCGGCTCCACGGTCTCGTCGGGATCGACCGCGACCTCCGCTTTCCCGCCCTCCTCGAGGAGGCGGCCGACGTCGGTCTCGTCGGGGTCGGGCTCGAGCCGGTCGCGGAACGCCTCGACGAACGAACCCCACACGCGTGAGAGCGGGACCCGGTCTTGCGGCCGCTTGGGGCCGGCGACCGACGGCTCGATCGCGGCGAGGTCGAGCTCGAGGATCTCGGTGAACTCCGGCTCGGGGTCGCCGTCGCGACGGAACAGCCCCTGCTCGTTCGTGTAGCGCTCGACGAGGTCCACGCGGTCGCCTCGGCCGGTCAGCTCCAGGTAGCGCAGGGTCTCTTCGTCCACCGGCCAGTACGCAGAGGTCGCACCGTACTCGGGACACATGTTCGAGAGCGTCGCCCGATCCGCGAGCTCGAGCGTCGAGCACCCGTCCCCGAAGAACTCGACGAACCTGCCGACCACCCCGTGCTCGCGGAGCATCTGCGTGAGCGTGAGGACCAGGTCGGTCGCGGTGGTTCCCGGCGGGAGCGCGCCACGGACCCGAACCCCCACGACCAGCGGCGTCGGCAGGAACATCGGCTGGCCGAGCATCGCCGCCTCCGCCTCGATCCCGCCCACCCCCCACCCGAGGACGCCGAGCCCGTTCACCATCGTCGTGTGGGAGTCCGTCCCCACGAGCGTGTCCGGAAGGGCAAGACCGTCCTGGAGCGCGACCACCTTGCCCAGATGCTCGAGGTTCACCTGGTGGCAGATCCCCGCGCCGGGCGGAACCACCCGGACGCCCTCGAACGCCTGCTGGGCCCATCGGAGCAACGCGTACCGCTCGCCGTTGCGGCGATACTCCCATTCGATGTTGGCCTCATACGCCTCGGGCGACCGGAAGAGGTCCACCTGGACCGAGTGATCGATGATGAGGTCCACGTCCACGAGCGGGTCCACCTTCGAGGGGTCGCCGCCGGCGCGCGCCATCGCCGAGCGCATCGCGGCGAGGTCGACCACGGCGGGGACGCCCGTGAAGTCCTGCATCAGCACGCGTGACGGCATGAAGGCGATGTCGGCGGACGGGGCCTCCTGTGGCCAGGACGCGAGCGCTCGAACGTCGTCGGCGGAGACGTCGCGGGTCCCGGCTCGGCGCAGGAGGTTCTCGAGCAGGATCTTGACGGTGTGGGGCAGCCGGTCCAGATCCGCGACCGCCGCGAGCCGGTAGAGCTCGACGGCACCATCGCGGGTCTCCAATCGGCCCCGGGCGGCGAACGCGTCGCTCACTGATCCATGCTCTCAGACGCCTCTCCGAAGCTCGTCGATCGCGTCGCGATGCGCGATCCGTGTCGCGCGTCGGATCTTTGCCTCCCGCTGACGTCGTTGTTCCTCCTCGGTCTCCGCGATCAGCGGCGGGACGGGCCTCGGCTTGCCTTCGTCGTCGAGGGCCACGAACACGAGGTACGCGCTCGACGTGTGGGTTCGCGTGCCGGTGTCGAGCTCCTCCGATTCGACGCGGACGCCCACCTCGATCGACGTGGTCCCGACGTCGTTCACCGATGCGTGCACGGTCACGGTGTCCCCGACGTGGACCGGCGCGAGGAACGACATCTCGTCCATCGAGACCGTGACGCACATCCCGCCCGCGTGCTTGTAGGCGGCCAGGCCGGCCGCGGTGTCGACGAGCTTCATGACCACACCACCGTGGACGAGCCCCGCGATGTTGGCATCGGTGATCTCCATCAGCTGCACGAGCGTCACCTGGCTCGAGGCCACGCGGCGGGGTTCGAGCTCCTGCACGTTCGGATCCTAGCGAGATCCGCCGGTAGCATGCCCCGCGTGCGCTTCCTCGTCCCGGTCGTCATGTCGCTGGCCCTCGCGGGTGCGGCCTGTTCGGGCTCGGGGGAACCCGTCCCTTCACCCCCCGCGACCACCCGTACGACGACGACCGAGACGACGCAAACCCCGTCCTCCACGCCGACCACCCCGTCCCCGAGCGCGAGCCCCAGTCTCGCCGTGGATCCCGACGTTCGGCTCCCCGAGGGGATGCCGGCGATCGTGGACGACCCGACGGACCTCGCCCTGATCGCGGCGGGCGACTTCGGCGTGCTCGTGCCGCCGGGTGCGAGCTCCGCGAACGCGTCGGTGCTCGTCACACCCGAGGATCCCATCGACCAGATCGCCCTCACGTGGCTCGACGAGGAGCCATCAGGTCGCCGCACGGGACTCGTCGTGTGGCAGCGGTTCGCGGACCCGCCGATCTGGCGCGCTGTGTACGCCTTCACGGATCCGCCGCGCAAGGGTGTGTTCGGGATCCGCGTGGACGCCGGCGACGTCACCGGCGACCGGACCTCCGATCTGTTGAGCTTCGAGGACGTCGGCGGCAGCGGCGCGTGTGGGACGTACCGGGTTATCGCCACTACCGCGGGCGACGCGAGCGAGATCTTCCGCCGGGACACCTGCGACACCGAGATCGCGATCTCACGGGGTGACCTCCGGGTGCGCGAAGCGGTCTACCGGCCCGACGACCCGCACTGCTGCCCGAGCGCCTTCCGCACCACGGTTCTGCGGTGGAACGGCGCTTCGTGGGAGGAGACCTCCTCCGAGGTCGTGCCCACGGACACGTCCGGACGCTGAACGCCGCCGTCCGGCCCGGCCACGCTGGTCACCCGGCCTCCCGCGCGGCGGGCCGCACGGCGAACTCGTGCGGCGAGGGGCTTACGTAGCCGGCCGTATCGGCCGATACAGGGAGCGATCCCGGCGATCGACGTAGGGAAGGCAGGCTCTGACCGTGGGCGTTCCCGATGGGGCGCGAAGACTGGCGTTCGTGGTGCTCGCACTGGTGCTCGCAGGGCGGCCGCCTTGGCGTTCCAGCAGGCCGGCAAGGCCGACGACGAGCTCACGCGCGAGGCCCGGCGCTCCGCCGAGCGGGCGTCCGAAGCCGTCGGTCGTCTCCGGTCTGCTGGCCCTCCTCGCATCCGCGGCGGCGCTGCCGAGTCCGAGCGGGTACCCGCGCCGGTCCTTGGTGTCGTTCGGAGCCGGGAACCTACGCCGCGAACGAACGAGTCGGTTGAAGGCGGAGAAGGCGCTCGACCGCGCGCGTGAGGAGGAGATCAAGCTCAAGGCCGAGCTCGAGCGGGTCGTAGGCGAACTGCGCGAGACCAAGGAGGCGCTCTCGTCCAAGGACGCGTCGATCGGCGAAACGGGATCGAAGATCCGAGCCGCCGAAGAGCAGGCGGCTCGCGCCGAAGCCGAGCTCCGCGCGGGTGCGGACGTCCGGGACGAAGCCGCGGGACCGATCGAGAGCGAGCTCGCCGTCGCTCGTTCGGAGCTCGCGTCGATCAGGGAGCAGAGCGAGAGAGCGCAACGTGAGCGCGACATGTTCGCGGCCGAGCGGAGCGCGCTCCTGAACCAGCGGGACGCGTTGGCGGCCGAACGCGATGCCATCGCCGCGGAGCGGGACACGCTCCGAGTCACCGCCGACGGCGTTCGCGGCGAGCTGGACGCGACCCGTGCGAACCTCGAGATCATCAGTCGCGAGATGGCCGGGCTCGGGGCGAGGTACGAGGAGTCGGCCGCTCGCGCCGCCCACGCCGAAGCCAAGGTCTTCGATCTGAACGCCGACGTGCGCGAGCTCGAAGACCGGCCGGACCTGACCGGTCAGCTCGAACGCACCGCGTCCGAGCTCGAGCAGGCGCGCCGTGAGCTCGACGCCGCCTCCCAGAAGGTCGGAGCGTTGGAAGAGCAGCTCGGGGTCTCCCGCGACGATCTGGACTGGACCCGGGCCGAGCTCGAGGCGACGCGAGGTGAGCTCGAGACATCACGAAACGACGTGAAGACCGCGCGAGCGGAGGTCGAAGCGGCTCGATCGGACGCGGAGCTCCAGTCGACGAGAGACGAGCTGAAGGTCGCGCGCGAGGATCTGGCCGCCGCGGTCGCCGAGCTCGATGCCTCGCTCGCCGAGCACGAGCGGACGCGGGCCCAGCTCGAGACGAGCCAGGGGACCATGGCGACGGCGCACGAGGAGACGGAAGCGACGTGGGCCGAGGCGACCGCGCTCACGAATCTGATGGACGAGCATGCCCAGCGCGCCGCTCACGCGGAGGCGAAGGTATCGGAGCTGTCCCAACGGATCCACGAGCTCGAGTCCTCACCCGATCTCACCCCTGCGCTCGAGGAGGTCCGAGCTGCGATCGATGCGGCGAGGAACGATCTCAAGGATCGCGACGAACAGTTCGCCGTGGCTCTGAACGAGCTCGTGGCCGTGCGAACCTCGCTGCAGAGCGCGAACGCCCGCGCCGAGGCGCTCGAGGCGGACGTGGCGAAGCTGCGTTCGGAGAAGGAAGCGCTCGAGAGCGGGGTGACGCGGGCCTCGGACCTCGCCGGGCAGCACGAGGGCCGAGCCGCGCAGGCGGCAGGCCGGCGCAGAGGAGCTCGCGATCGCGGTCGAACGGGCAGAGGCTCGGGCCGAGGAGCTCGCGGTGGAGCTCGAACGGGCGGAAGCCCGAACGCGCGAGGCGGAAGAGCGAGGGATCGAGCTGTCGAGCCGGGTCGAAGAAGCAGACGCGCGGACGAGCGAGCTCGCGGCTCGAGCGGACCGCGCCGAAGGCCTCGTCACCGAGCTCGCGGCGCGTGCGGAGAGCGCCGAGATACGCGCCGACGAGATGACGGCGCGGACCGAGGCTGCGGAGTCGCACGAGGAGGCCAGCCCTGAACTCGAGGCCGCCGGCGCGGAGGCCGAGGACCTGATCGCCAAGCTGTCGGCCATGACCGCCAGGCTCGACGCGGTGCGAACGGACGACGGGTCGGCCTCACATGACGTCGCCTCCGTCCAGCAGGAGCTCGCGAACGTCCGGAGGGAGCTCGACGAGGCGTTGGCCTCCGCGGACTCGGGCCCGACCGGTGACACCGAGTCCGAAACCGCCACCACCCCCGGCTGAGACTGACCCGTTACACCAGGACTGCGGTGCTCCGTCGTCGCCCGACCTTCTGCACGAGGATCGATGCGGGGAACTGGTCCTTGACCTGCTCTGCGTGCGTGACCACGAACAGCTGGTGGAACCGCGACGAGAGACGACCGAGCGCCTGCACCATCAGGTCCTTGCGTTCCTCGTCCAACGACGCGAGCACCTCGTCAAGGACCATCATCCCCACGTCGGCACCGGACAGCCGTGACAGCTGGGTCGAGATCGCCACGCGGAGCGCGAGGTTCGCGAGGTCGGTCTCCGAACCGGAGAAGCGGTCGATCGCGAAGTACGAGTCCCCGTCGGCGATCTGGATCGTGAGCTTCTCCTCGTCGACCTTGAGGTCGTCGTACTCGTGGTTCGTCAGCTCGCGGAACAGCGCCTCGGCCTCGCGCGAGAGCTCGGGGCCGACGCGCGCGACGAGGTGATCGCGGAACCCCTCGAGCAGCATCGCCACCCGCTCCACGTAGCGCGCCTCCGAACGGAGCTCGTCGACCTTGGCCTGGGTCTCCTTGGCCTGCCGCAGCGCCGCGACGAGCTCCGCCTCTGCCTTCTCGGCGTCCTTCAGGGCGTCGCTCGCTCCGCGCTCCGCCGAGCGTGCCTCCTCCAGCGCCCCTGCCGCGTCCTCTCGCTCGTCGCGGAGCCGCGCGTGCTGCGCTTCGTCGAAGGCCAGCCCCTCGGCCTCCCCCGCCAGCCTCGCGAGCTCGGCGTCCAGCTTGTCGATGCGCGTTCTTGCCGCGGCCAGATCGCGCTCCGCCTGGTCGAGGTGCTGCCGCTGTGCACCGAGCTCGGTGGCCCGGGCGGCGAGCGTCCGCGCCCGCTCGGCGCTCGCGCGCAGCTCGTCGAGCTCGGGGACGGCGCCGTCGAACGGCTCGGCGAGCTCCGCGATCTCGGCCGTGAGGCCATCGACCCGCTCGGCGAGCTGGGTTCGCCGAGCGGCCTGCTCGCGTGCTCGCTCGCCCGCGTCAGCAGCACCGGCCTGTTCCTTCTCGGCGCGCACACGATCGGCCAGGTCCCTCTTGGCCGTCGCGGCGGCGGCGGCGGCGGCCTTCTTCGCGTCGGCGGCCTCGGCCTTGCAGTGCTTCACGTACGAAGTGAAGTCGTTCCCGAGCGGGCGGCCGCAGGTCGGGCACGGCTGCGAAGGGTCTGCATCGGCCGCGCGGTCCAACCGCTCGAGCGCTTGCTCCAAGAGCGCCGCTCGGTGGGCGCGCTCGGCCTCGGCCCCTGCCGCGGCGGCCCGGGCTCGCTCCAGCGCGGCCGCGGCCGCCTCGAGCGCCGCCAAGACGGACCTCTCGTCGATCTCCGGCACGGCTTCGAGCTGCGCTCGGGTCTTCGCGAGCTCGGCCGAACGCTCCGCCAGGCCGGAGCCGAGCCGCAGGCGCTCCTCGATGCCGGCGAGCTCCCCGAGCTGCTCTTCGATCGCGGGGAGCTCGGCCAGGGCCTCGGTCATCCGCTGCACGCGCTCGGCGAGCGCGTCCTGCTGCTCGGACGCGTGGCCCCGCTGCTCGGTCTTGGCGCGTAGCTCGACCGTGAGGGTCTCGATGCGTTGCCGCACGGCGTCGGACTCGGCGAACGCACGCGTGGCGGCCTTCTCGACGGCGATCGTGCCCTTGAGCTCGGCCGCGGCCGCCTTCGCGAGATGCTTGGCCTCCGCCGTGGCCTCCTTCGCGTCCTTCAGCTCGGCCTCGAGCGCGGCGAGGTCCGCCACGGCCCCGGCGAGCTGAACCGCGCTCTCCTTGGTCGCTCTCGCCTCCCGTCGGGACGCGTTGCGCGCCTCCTCCACCGGCCTGATCCCCAGCAGGCGGAGCGCCATCTCCTTGCGCCTGCCGGGTGTGACGTCGGAGAACGCGTCGAGCTGCTTCTGCTCTGCGTAGACGGACGCCCGGAACACGTGCAGATCCATGTGGAGCAGGCGCCGGATCTCCGCGTCGACCTCCGTCGTTCCCGACGCGAGCAGCATGTCGCCGCCGAACAGCTCGGCCTCGGGGGTGTGGCCCTTGCCCTTGATGGTCCGACGAACCTCGTACTGCTGACCCGCGTGCTCGAACACCAGGCGCACCAGGCAGTCGGTGAGGATCCCGTGGGTGCGGATCTCGTGCTTCTTCGTTCGCGCCGCGTCCACGCCGTAGCAGGCGAACGCGATGCTCTCCATCAGCGAGGACTTGCCGGCGCCGTTCTCGCCGAAGATGCCGATCACGCGCGCGGGGAGCTCGAGGTCGACCTCTTCGAAGATGCGGTAGTTGCGCAGCGAGAGCTCGAGCACCCTCATGCCGTGTCCCCGCGGGCGTCCTCGAGGAAGCGCGCTCCGAGCGAGACGACGCGCTCCCGTTCGAGGCCGGCCAGGTCCTGCAGCTCGACGTACGCCAGCCACTCCTGCTCGAGCGAGCCCACCGTCGGACCACCCTGGACGGCCATCGCGTCGGCCCCCATGTCGGGCTCGACCTGCACCCAGAGCGCCCGGGGGACGGCTTCCTGGAACTGCTCCATCGCGACCTGTCGGAACGACGCCGGGTCCACCTGGTTGAGGTACACGCGCACGACGGCGCCGTCGGGCGTGCCCTTGGCCGAGCGTTCCACCGCGTCGACGAGCTCGCCGGCCGACATCCCGCCCGCCTGCACCGAGACCGTCGCGAGCGGCCGCTCGTGCGGGTTCTCGACGTGCTCGAGCGCTCCCGATCCCGTGTCGACGACCACGAGACCCTTCGTCGTCTCGGGCGAATCGGCGAACGAGAAGGTGTCGGTCGAGCCCGCGTACCACGTGCGCTTGGAGATCTTCTGCACGGCGTGGTAGTGGCCGAGGACGACGAGGTCGAACGCGCGATCGAACGCCGACTCCTCGACCTCGAGCTCGTTGATGTCGCGATAGGCCCGCGAGGGCAACGAGGTGAGCGCAACGTGCGCGATCAACAGGTTGACGCCGTCCGCGCGCACCGCGCCCGACGCCACCTTCAGCTGCTCGCGGAGGTCGTCGACGGCGAGCGTCTGCGGGACGGCGTGCACCGAGACCCCCGCGATCTCGGCTCGGGCCGCCTCCATGCGCCACGCGAACGTGACGCTCGGGAACACGCGCTCGAGCGCGTCGTACGGCGATCCCGTCCCTCGCACCCGCGGCGTGTCGTGGTTGCCGCTGATCGCCACCCCGGGCAGGCCGGCGTCGGCGAGCTGCTGGAGCCCGGCGAGGACGTGGGCGAAGGTTCGGTACGTCGGACGGGCGTGGTCGAAGATGTCTCCCAGCCAGAGGAACCCGTCCGGCTCCTGGCGGATCGTCTCCTCGATCGCCCACGAGAACGAGCGAAGGAAGTCTTCCTCCCGCACGTTGCGACCCTGCTCGTCGCGCAGGTGCGCCAGGTGCGAACGCCCGAGGTGCGCGTCGCCGAACGCGACGAGCCGCGCCATCTACTCGGCGAACCCCTTCGCCGCGTCCGCGGGCCGGGGGGGCAGCGGCGAGGGCCCGGTCACCGACTTCAGGTAGTCCTCGTACAGGTAGATCTGCGCCGGCAGGGCGAACGGCGCTTCGAGGCTGGTCACGATCGCCTCACCCGGCATCAGCGTCTGGATCTCGGGACCCAGGTCGGAGATGTCCTGCTTGGAGCTGCCCCGAAGGATGTTGCGGTCCTTCTCGTCGGCCAGGCCGAGGATGAAGAACGTGTTGAACTGCGACAGGAGCTCGTCGTCGATCAGCTTGGGCTGCTGCGAGACCGCGCAGAGCCCCACCTTGAACTTCCGGCCCTCCCGGGCAAGGCGCGGGAAGACGTTCTCGTCGGAGCGGGCGACCCGCGACAGCACGCGCTGGGCCTCCTCGAGCGCCACCAGCGTGGGCGGCAACGCCGCGAATCGGTCGCGGTCGTCCAGGTACAGGTTCGCGTACGCGTCGAGCACCGTGCGCGTGATGACCGACGCGACGAGGATCTCCTCCATCGAGGAGAGCCCGCTGGTGTCGACCAGGACGCTGAACCCGTCCATCAGCTCGTCGACGATCCGAGCGGACAGCGACGGCTGCGACGGGTCGCGCGAGATGCACGGCATGTCGAGGATCCGTTGCGCTCGGCGCTGGATCACCTGCATCGTGCTCGTGGCGACGCCCAGGTCCTCGGCGAGCGACGCGACGTCCGGTTCCTCGCCGACCCGCACGATCCACTCCTCGTGGAAGTACCGGATCAACCGGTAGATCGCGTCCTCCTGGGCGTGGCTCCACTCGTACGCGGTCTGCAGGTCGCCCGGCGTGAGCTCGCCGAGGGAGAGCCGGAGGGAGGTCGCGCCGGCACCGGCCGCGCGCGTCGCGTACACCCGCAGACGATCGGCAGCCCACGGGTGGGCACGGAGCCCCTTACGGGTGCCGCTCCCCCCCTCGAGGTACTCGCCGTGCGGATCGAACAACAGACACGCGTACCGACCCTGCGAGGCGAGGATCTGTCCCGCGAGCACCTTCATCAGGTTCGACTTGCCCATGCCGGTGGTCGCGAAGACGCCGACGTGCGACGTCAGCGTGTCGCCCTGCACCCCGATCTCGAGGTCGATCGTGTCCTCCCCGGAGCGGAGCAGGCCGACCCGGACGTCGCCCATCCGCTCGCGCAGGAAGTCGAAGTCCTCGGCCGTCGGGGCGGTCACCCTCGCGAACTGGGCGGGGAGCGACTTCGGCTTGCGGAACGCCCCCGCTGCGTCGATGTACCCGAGCGGCTGGCACGTCGCGACCTTGTACAGCCGCTGCTCGGGGTCGCGCAGCGTGTACTCGGTGCCGGCGGCGTCGCCCGACATGTACGAGCCCGCGGTGCGCTCGGACCACGACGGGTCCGACGAGTCCGAGCCGTACGTCACCTGGATCACGCGGAACAGGAACCTGCGACCGCGCTCGGGATCTTCGGCCGCGAGGAGCTCGCCCAGGAACAGGTCCGTCCCGTAGAACGAGCGGAAGGTCGACTCGAGCACGTTCTTGCCGAAGATCCGACCCTTGTAGGAGGTCATCGGTTCAGCACCTCGTGGAAGTCCTGGAACAGCAGCTCGACGTCGTCCTCGGCCATGCCGCGGCGCGAGAGCGCCTCGCGGAACGAACGCCGGACGTCGACCACGTCGTACCCGGTGACCCGGGCCGCCTGGTGCGCTCGCGCCAGCGGATAGGGGTAGCCGACGAACGCGGGATCGTCCGCCAGCGCGGCGAGCCGCCCGAGCACCTCGTCCGCCGGCGCCGGCCCGCGCGCGACGTCGACCCGGAACGCGTGCGGTGCGGTGGGAGCCAGGTGGGCGACGAAGATGTCGCCGACGTACAGCCGTCCGAAGACCGGATCCGTGGAGATCCTCGCCGCCCATCGTGAGGCTCCCACCTCGCGATCACCCCGGCGTTTCAACAGGGTGACCAGCGGCGCGTTCCGCCCCCAGTACAGGGTCGACGCCTTGACCACGCCGGCGAGCGACACCCCGCGGGCGACGGCCTCCTCGTGGACCCGGTGCACGACCGTCTGTGGCACCAACGGACCGCCGTGCAGCGAACCGTCCACGAGCACGAGGTCGCCGGGGCCGGCGTCACGGACCGTTCGTCCGACCTCGCCCCACTCCGCCCACTCCCGGAGCGCGTCGACCGGACGAGGGAGCTCGGGCAGGCGCTCCGGTTCCGCGCCGCAGAGCTCGGTGAGCGTGACGCGCGCGAGCCGCGCCATCTCCTCGGGGGCGACCGCGCGAACGTCCAGCTGCGGCCGCTCGACGGCCACCGTCTCCCCGCCGGCGAACCGCACCCGCGCCGCCCGGAACGCGGCGACCTGGAACGACCGCCCGTCGGCCACCGTGCACGACCCCCCGTCCACCGCCCAGACGATCCCCGGGTCGATCGATGCGACCGGCGACAGCTCGAACGCGTCGGGGTGCCCGGGCACGACCAGCGCCTCGTCCAGGCCGAGCTGACCCTCGAGCACGTGGATGTCGGAGCCCGGCCGCTCGAGCAGGTCCACCACGAACGAGGCCGCTTCGTCGAGCCGGTCCCGCTCGACGAGGTCGAGGTTCAGGACACGAGCTTGCCCGCCGCGTGCCTGTGCCTGCGCCACGCGTCGAAGGGTACCGCGGTCCTCGGACGCTCCGATGGAGCGTGACCCCGCAGGCGGACGCGCGATCTGGCAGCGCTCTGACCTGCGGTTCTCGAAGCGTCGCAGGTAGGAGGGGGTTGACGGCCCAGTACGCCTGACTACAGTCGTTTCGGCAACCATCAACCAAAGGGGGGTGACGAGCATGGCTGCTGAGGTTCCGACGATCGTCCTCGTTCACGGTGCCTGGGCCGACGCGACGGGCTTCGATGCCGAGATCCGCGCCCTGCGGGGCCGCGGGCACACCGCCATCGGGTTCGGCAACCCGCTTCGCGATCTCGCTGGCGACGCCGCCTATCTAGCCGAGTTCCTGCGCACTCTTAGCGGTCCGATCGTGCTCGTCGGCCACTCGTACGGCGGCAATGTCATCTCCACCGCCGCCATCGACAATGATCAGGTCAAGGCGCTCGTCTATTTCAACGGCTGGATGTGCGACGTGGGCGAGAGCCAGCAGCTGCTCCTCGAGAAGTTCGAAGGCAGCCTTGTGGGGCCTTCGATCAGGCCCGTCCCGTTTACCAACCCGGACGGCAGCGAGGGCACCGACCTTTACCTCGCCCCCGAGGCCTTCCGAGAGGCCTTCGCAGCCGATGTCGATCCTGAGACGGCCGCCGTGATGGCGGCGGCGCAGCGGCCATACGCGGCCGCCGCGTTCGCAGCAACGCCGTCGGCTCCGCCAGCGTGGAACACACTGCCGTGCTGGTATCTGCTCGGTACCGAGGACAAGGCGATCCCGCCGGAGCTCCAGCGCTTCATGGCCGAGCGCGCCGACGCGACGATCGTGGAGGTGCCGGCTTCGCACGTCTCGTTCGTGTCCCAGCCCGAGGCCGCGACCCAGCTCATCCTGCAGGCCGTCGAGGCGACCGCCGCAGCCGGCTAACAAGCCCCTGTTCATGCCGTCGCCCGGCTCCTAGCGGAGGAGGCGCATTCGGAAGCGCCCCCTCCTCAGGCGAGGCCGCCCTGCCGGGGCCAGCCCTTCTGTTGGCTCAAGCCCGTCTGAACCGAATCGTTCCAAGACTTTGGCTTCGAGCAGTCAGGTTGGCGACGAACCGCGGACGAATTGGAGTGTCCCGACCCGCCGAACCTGTAGGAATCTCCGGCTCGCTCGACTTCGGACGAGAGTGAACAAGATTCGCTCAGGGCACCCTGCTCACACGAGGAGCTGACCCTCGCGAGAGCGACCCCGTCCCGGCCAGGGGCGAGCGCGTGGTGAGGGTGCGCAGCCGACGTACCGCTTCGCGCGGGCCGCGGACGCGAACTCCATCGGTTCGGGCGTCGGACGTCCCGGTGAGGAACTCGAAGACCTTCTCTGGCTCGCCCGCGACCTCGACCTGGGGCTCGGATACGGGGGCCCCGAGTTCCATCCAGAGGCCCTCGCGGCTCACCTCGATCGTCGCCGGTTCGTTGCCGGCCTCCACCAGCACCGTCAATGGGGCGAGGTCTGCGACGTCGACCCCGTCGAACAGGATCCGCACGGGCATCACGAGCCACTGCGTCCGAAAGGCATCGTCGCCCTGCCCGGTAGCCAGCAGTGGAACGCCCCAGGTGACCAGCGCCCGGATCGCCGGGCGGAGCTCGCGTCCTCGGGGAGTGAGCCGGTAGACGGTGGCTCTGACCGGCGGGGGGGCATCGTAGGCCTCGATGACGCCCGCCTCCTGGAGCTGCCGCAGCCGCTCCGCGAGCAGGTTCGTGGCGATGCCGGGCAGCGCGTCGCGCAGGTCTGAGTAGCGGCTGTCCCGAGCGAACAGCTCCCGGATGATGAGCAACGTCCACCGATCCCCGACCACGTCGAGGGCGCGAGCCAACGCGCAGAACTGATCGTAGGAACGCACGCGGAAATCCTAGCGCGTCTTGACAGAATCTAGGGTCGACTTTACTTTCTTGTCTACGCCCATGGAGGGCACCGAAGGAGGAGACCATCAGATGAGCGCCGAGGTGGTTTCACCGATCACGACCTACTTCCGAGTCTGCGACGGGGTGCGCGTGAGGTTCGCCGACAACGGGGCAGACTCGGACATCACGGTTCTGCTGCTGGCGCCGTGGCCCGAGATCCTTTGGGCCTTCCGTCGCATCTGGCGCCGCGTCTCGGCAGTCGGGCGGGTTGTCGCCATCGACATGCCCGGATTCGGCCAATCTGACGGCCGTCCGGATCTGATCGCACCGGACGCTTCGGGAGCGTTTCTGGCCCGTCTGATCGACGAATGGGCCCTGGGGTCTCCCCATGTCGTCGGTCCAGACGTCGGAACGGCAGCGGCGCTCTTCCTCGCGGCGAGGACGCCGGATCGAGTGACGAGCTTGACGATCGGCGGCGGCGCGGTCCGCTTCCCGATCGAAGCGGGTGGCGCCCTCAAGGACATCATCGAAGCGCCGAGTCTGGACGTCGTGCGCGGGCTGGATGCCAGGACCAACATCGGTCAGGCCGTCGAGGCTGCCGCTGCAAGCGACAGCGAGCCCGAAGTCCACGAGGACTATGTCAGCGCCTACGACCTCGGGCGCTTCGCGGAGTCCGCTCGCTTCGTGCGGCATTACCCGGAACAGAACCCGGTCTTGCGCGACCTTCTCCCGACGATCGCCACGCCGACCCAGATCCTCGCCGGACGCGATGATGACCTCGTGCCGTGGTCGAACAACCAGTACCTTGATGACCTCCTCCCGAACAGCGAGATACATCCTCTCGACGCGGGTCACTTCGCGTGGGAGCAAGCCGCGGAAGAATACGGCCGCCTCGTCGTCGATTGGATCAGCGGCGGGTATCGGCGTGTCGCGGGGGACAGATAGAAGGGAGCGAGGCCATGCCCATGATCGATGTGTATGCCGCGACCGGAACCTTCGGCGATCCTCATGCTCTGGCGGAGGCCCTCGCGACCGAACTCATGTCGATCGAGCAAGTCCCAGACATCCCGATGTTCCGCAAGAACACGGCGGCGTTCGTCCACGACATGCCGTCTTCGAGCTTGTCGAACGTCGATGGGGAAAGCACCTACGTCCGCGTCCAGGTCCTCACGAACGCGGGCGCCCTCGATCGCGACAAGCAGCTCGCGGTCGTCAGCCGGCTCACCGAGATCGTCGCCGATGCCGCCGGCGATCCGTCGCTCGCAGATCGCACCTGGGTCCTTCTGACCGAGGCACCCGACGGCGGCTGGGGTCTGGCAGGTCACGCGAACACCAACGAGGAGCTCATCTCAGCAGTTGAAGGAAAGAGAGAACTGAAGTGGTGGTCGGAGCTCCCGGGAAGTGAATTCGGGAATCCCGACCGGGCGGGGCGGGTTCGGTTTGGGAAGCACCCCGGTCACGTTTCCTCGACATCTTGATTGCGCTTCGAAGCAGGGGTGCCGTTTCGCCGCCCCCTATCTCCTAACCCGTCAAGCACATGAGGGGCTGGGGTGGCGGGGGGCGCGGTTGTTCATGAACCCGGTCAGGCGTCGGGGTCCGTTCAATGGGCTTCGTTCCCGGCCGAGGGAGAAGAATGACGAGAGTGCGGACTTTCCGCTCACTTCCTGATCTCGTAGCGCAGAAGTACCACGCCGTTTTCGAACGAGGTGGCCTCGACCAGCTTCAGGTCTTGCCGATCCTCGAAGATGCGCGTTCCCTTGCCGCGTGACGCCGGGCAGACCCGCATCTGGACCTCGTCGACGACGCCGGCGTCCAGCAGGGAGTGCATGAGTTTCAAGCTCCCCCACAGCCAGATGTCCTTGCCGTTCTGCTCCTTGAGCTCCCGGATGGTGGCGGCCGGGTCGCGCGTCACGGTCGCGGCGGGAAAGTCGCCCCAGGGGGCGTCATCCAGCTTCGACGAGGCGACGAACTTGGTGAGGTTGTTGAGCTTCTCGCCGTACTCGCCCTGCTCGTCGGCGTACGGCCAGTAGTCCTTGGACTGGGCGTAGGTATTCGCGCCGAGGATCATCGTGTCGACCGAGTCGATGAACCCCATCACGCTTGCCTTGAAGGCTTCGTCGGTGGTCTCGGAAAAGGGATCCCCTGACACGAAGCTGAGACCGCCGTCCTCCTCCGCGGCGATGTTGTCGACGGTAACCCACTGTTGGACTATGAGTCTTCGCATGGCGGCAACTGTAGATCCCGGGCCGCCGGACTGGCGAGGGCGTTCAAACGGATCGAGTCAGCGCAACCCGCTGGCGCGCGGTCCAATCTCGTTCGTTCTGTGAGGGGAGGCGTGAGAGGAATGCCGGAGGACGAAGAGGTCGTCATCATTCGCGATGTCCTGCCCGAAGACCTGCCGATCCTCTTCGAGTATCAGCGGCAACCAGCCGCCAACGCCATGGCGGCATTCCCGGCCAGGGACTGGGACACGTTCGTGGCTCACTGGGCGAAGATCTCGAAGGACGAGAACGCCATCACCAGGGCCGTCGTGCTGCAGGGGGAGGTGGCCGGCAACATCGGGAGCTGGGAGCAGGACGGGCGACGCGAGATCGGCTACTGGATCGGGATGGAGCATTGGGGGAAGGGTGTTGCCACGAAGGCGGTGTCAGCCTTCCTGCGTCAGGTCGAGACACGCCCTCTCTACGCGCACGTGGCGAAGCACAACGTGGCCTCACTCCGCGTCTTGCAGAAGTGCGGGTTCACGATCGTCGAGGAGGAGCCGCCCGGGTCCGGCGGGGTCGGCGACGATGTCGAGGAGCTCGTGATGAGGCTAGCGTGATGTGACGAACGCCGACCGACCGCCCGGCACGATCCTCCTCGCCGACGGCCCGGTGTCCCCCTGGACGCCTACCTGGAGGGCGGAGGCGGTCGCCCGGTAGCAAGCCCGCCGGGTCCAGTACGTGCCGGAACCCTACGAGAGCTTCACGATCCGCGCGTCGCCACTGAATGCGGCCCGCACCTCGGCGGAGAAGAGCTCCGGCTCCTCCCACGCGGCGAAGTGCCCGCCCCTGTCGGCCTCGTTGAAGTAGGTGAGGCTGGGGTAGACCGCCTCGACCCAGCTCCGCGGGGAAGCCCAGATCTCGCCGGGGAACGTCGTGAACCCGACCGGAACCGAGACCGCCGGAGGAGGCTGGCCGCTCGCAAGCGCTGCGGCCAGCGCTCGCGCGTCCTCCCAGTACGACCGGGCCGCCGACACTCCGGTGCCGGTCAGCCAGTACAGCGTGATGTTGTCGATGATGGTGTCCCGGGTGAGACTGCCCACGGGCTCGCCGTCGACGAACGCGCGGGAGATCTTGTAGTAGCTGTCCGTGTCGTGGTCGAGCAACCAGGCCGCCAGCGCGACGGGTGAATCCAGCAGGGCGTAGCCGATCGTCTGTGGCCGCGTTGCCATCTCGAGGAAGTAGCCGAAGCCGTCCTGCCTGAACGTCGCGAGCGCCTCGGCCGCTGCGCGTTCCTGTTCGGATTCCTTGGGCAGTTGATCGCCGATCGCGAGCACCGCCGTGAGCAGGTTCAGGTGGTAGCCGACCAAACCCTCGACCGCCTGGCGGCCCATCAGGTCCGTGACGAGGGCACCGACGTCGCCGCCCTGGGCGACATAGCGGGTGTAGCCGAGCCGGCCCATCAGCACCGCCCACGCGCGGGCGGTGCGGCCGGACTCCCAGCCGAGCTCGGCCGGCTCCTCGGAGAAGCCGTAGCCAGGCAAGGACGGCAGCACCAGGTGGAATGCGTCCTCGGCGGTCCCACCGTGCGAGGTCGGGTCGGTCAGCGGGCCGACGGTGTCGAGGAACTCGATGACCGAGCCGGGCCAGCCGTGCGTCATGATCAGCGGCAGCGCGTCCTCATGCCGGGAGCGCACGTGGATGAAGTGGATGTTCACCCCGTCGATCTCGGTCGTGAACTGCGGCAGCGCGTTCAGTCTCGCCTCGCACTTGCGCCAGTTGTACTCGGTCGTCCAGTAGCGGGCGAGCTCCCGCAGCGTCGCCAGCTGCACGCCCTGCGACCGATCCTCGACGAGCTCCTCGGTGGGCCAGCGCGTCGCCGCGATCCGGCCACGAAGGTCGTCGATCTGCTCCTCCGGAATCTCGATTTGGAACGACCGAATTCCGGGCGTGGTGTCGACGGTGGTGCTCATGACGCCCCCTTAGCGCAGACGACGCGGACCTTCCGAGTCTGCTCCGTGTGCCTCAAGGAAACAACCCCTGGCGAAGGATCGGACCGATTAGACGGCCGGCTCGTGCGGCGCCGGCTCCCGGTTCCCCCTAGGCACGGCCCCTAACGCGACCGGCTGGGGCGCGAACTAGAGCTAGCCCAACGCCTTGAGCAGCTCCCGGGCGATCACGACGCGCTGGATCTGGTTCGTGCCCTCGTAGATCTGCGTGATCTTCGCGTCGCGCATGAACCGCTCGGCCGGGTACTCGCGCATGTAGCCGTAGCCGCCCAGGACCTGCACCGCGTCGGTCGTGATCCTCATCGCCGCGTCCGAGGCGAAGCACTTCGCGACGCTGGAGAAGTACGTCATCCGGGGGTCGCCCGCATCGCAGAGCGCGAGCGCCTTGTACACGAGCAGGCGCGCTGCCTCGAGCTGCATCGCCATGTCGGCGAGCATGAACGACACGCCCTGGAACTCCGAAACCGCCTTCCCGAACTGACGGCGTTCGGTCGCGTACCGGCTCGCGACGTCGAGCGCTCCCTGCGCGATGCCGAGCGCCTGAGCCGCGATCGCGGGCCTCGAGTAATCGAGCGTTCGCATCGCATACGCGAACCCGCTTCCCTCCTGCCCGATCAGGCGGTCGGCCGGGATCCGCGTGTCGGTCACGATCACCTCGCGGGTGGGCGACCCTCGGATCCCCATCTTGTCCTCCTTGCGCCCGAACTCGACGCCCGGGTCGTCCTTCATCACGAGGAACGCCGAGACGCCCTTCGAGCGCATCGAGGGGTCCTTCGTCGCGAAGACGACGTACGCGTGCGAGACGCCGGCGCCGGTGATGAACCGCTTCGTCCCGTTCAGCAACCAGTCGTCGCCGTCGCGCTCGTACCGCGTCGTCATCGCCGCCGGGTCCGATCCGGCACCGGCCTCGGTCAGCGCGTAGGACATCAGGAGGTCGCCGCGAGCGATTCCCTCGGTCATGCGCTTGGCCTTCTCGTCGTCGCCGGCGACCGTGAGCGGGATCACGCCGAGCTTGGAGACGAGCGGGGTGAGCGAGACGCCCGCCGAGACCCGCGACAGCTCCTCGATGAAGACACCGAACGCGAGCGAGCCGCCCCCCGAGCCCCCGTGCTCCTCGGGATAGCCCACGCCCATCAGGTCGTTCTCGACCAGGAGCTTGTAGACGTCCTCGGGCCACTCGTCGGTCTCGTCGATCTCGGCCGCCCGCGGCGCGATGCGTTCGTCGGCGACCGTTCGGACGAGCGCGCGGAACTCCTCGAGCTCCTCGGGCAACTCGAAGCGCTCGAGATCGGCCATCAGATGCGCCGGATCACCAGCGCGTCGCCCTGCCCCCCGCCGCCGCAGATCGTCGCGCCGCCGAGGTCGACGCCGCGGCGCCGCATCTCGTTGGCGAGCGTGAGGACCAGGCGCGCGCCGCTCGCGCCGATCGGGTGGCCGAGCGCGATCGCGCCGCCGTTCACGTTCACGAGCTCTTCGTCGAACCCCAGGATCCGCGTGACGTGCAGCGAGACGGCCGCGAAGGCCTCGTTCACCTCGAGCAAGCCGAGGTCGTGGACGTCGAGGTCGGCCTTCTTGAGCGCGTTCTGGAGCGCGATCGCGGGGACCGTGTGCAGGTAGGAGAAGCGCTCCGCCGACATCCCGTGCGCCACGATCTCGGCGAGCGGCTCCAGACCGAGCTGCTCGGCCTTGTCCGGGCTCGTCACGACGAGCGCGGCCGCGCCGTCGCTGATCTGCGACGCGTTGCCCGCGGTGATCGTCCCGTCCTGCGCGAACGCGGGCTTCAACGCGGCGAGCGACTCGGGCGTGGAGTCGGCGCGGATGCCCTCGTCGCGTTCGACGACGGTGGCGGCGCCCCTTGCGCTGCGGGACCTCGACCGGCACGACCTCCTCGGCGAGGGCTCCCGATTCCCAGCCCGCGTGCGCGCGCCGATGCGACCGCGCCGACCACGCGTCCTGCTCCTCCCGGTTGATCCCGAGCTCGGCGTTCACCTCGTCCGAGGACTCGCCCATGACCTTCCCGGTGAACGTCGACCACAGGCCGTCGTGGATCATCGTGTCGATCATCTCGGTGTTCCCGAGCCGGGAGCCCTCCCGGGCGCTCGGCAGCACGTAGGGCGCCTGGGTCATCGACTCCATGCCGCCGGCGACCACGACGTCGACCTCGCCTGCCCGGATCATCTGGTCGGCGAGCGCGATGGACGTCGTCCCGGACAGGCAGACCTTGTCGACGTTGAGGGCCGGGACCTCCTTGGGGACCCCCGCGGCGATCGCGGCCTGACGGGCGGTGATCTGCCCGGTCCCCGCCCGGATGACCTGCCCCATGACCACGTAGTCGACCTGGTCGGCGGCGACGCCCGAACGCGCGAGCGCCTCACGGATCGCGACCGCTCCGAGGGCGACCGCGGACATCCCGGCGAAAGCGCCTCGGAACTTCCCGATCGGCGTTCGAGCACCCGAAACGATGACGGACGGAGCCAACCCCATGCCTTTCCGTTGGTTACGGTGGATCCAGTCTAGCCGGGCCCTCATCCGGGGCCCGGCGGGCCGAGCTCGAGGAGGCTCCGATGCCGAGGTTCGGCGTCTCGATCATCCCGTCGGCAACCGGCCGCTCCGATCCCGTCGTCCAGGCACGACGGGCCGAAGAGCTCGGGTTCGACCTCGTCTCGATCTGGGACCACCCCCACGGTGCGAACCCGTCGTTCGAGACGTGGACGCTGATGACGTGGATCGCGGCCCGAACGACCAGGATCCACCTCGCCTCGGACGTCCTCGGCCTCCCCTTCCGCCTCCCCGCCCTCACGGCGAAGATGGCCGAGACGCTCGACCGGCTCTCGGACGGCCGCCTGATCCTCGGCCTCGGAGGGGGCGGCGACGACGAGGAGTTCGCCGGCCTGGGCGCTCCCGTGCGGACACCGTCCGAGAAGGTCGAGGCGCTCGAAGAGGGACTCGCCGTCATCCGAGGCGTCTGGGCCGAGTCGCCCTTCACCTACCACGGCAAGCACTACCGCAACGAGGCGACGTTGCTCGAGCCCAAACCCGCCCATCGCATCCCGATCTGGCTCGGAACCTACGGCCCGAAGGCGCTCCAGGTCACGGGGCGCGTGGCGGACGGGTGGATCCCGTCGATGGGCCCGACGACTCCCCGGCAGGTCAAGCCCATGATGGACGTCGTCCGGCGCGCGGCCGAGCACGCCGGGCGTGACCCGGATTCGCTCGACTACGCGTACAACGTGAGCGTTCGGATCGGCGGACCGCCCGCCGACGATCCCGAACGACGGGTCACGGGCGAACCCGATGAGATCGTCGAGCGCCTGCTCGAGCTCCTCGACCTCGGTTTCACGGTGCTCAACTTCTGGGTCGGCGGGCGGCGCGACGAGCAACAGGAACGTCTGGCGTCGGAGGTGGTGACGCCCCTGCGTCAGCTCGGCTGAACCGGGCAAACGCGATAGGGTCGTGGAGCATGACTGAAGAGATGACGGATCGGTGCTCCGGCCACCTCGGCGTCGGGTGACGACGGCGCGGCGTCGAACGACGGCCGTCAGGCTTCGCGCCTACGTCCTGGCGATGCTCGCGGCGACGGCAGTCTTCGGGTCGGCTCTCGGGGGTCGGGCGGTCGCCCAGAGCGATCCGACAACCACCCAGAACCCGTCGCCCCTCACGGTCGCCTGCACGCCGACGGACAGTCCCCCGCCCCCGACGGAGCCCTCGCCGACCGAGCCGATCCCGACGGCGACGCCCTCGCCGACCGAACCGACCCCGACGCCCCCGCCGACCGAGCCGAACCCGACGGCGGAGCCCTCGCCGACCGAGCCGACCCCCACGCCCTCGCCGACCGAGCCGAGCCCGACGGCGGAGCCCTCGCCGACCGAGGCGTGCCCGACCTCGGATCCATCGCCCACCGACACGAGCCCGACGCCGTCGCCGACGCTCTCCTCGCCGACGTCTCCCACGCCGCCCCCTCCGACGGAGCCTCCGCTGTCGTCGCCGACGCTCTCGGCGCCCGGAGAACGGTGGCTGAGCCCGCCACCGGCGGCGCAGCCCTCGCCGGAGGCGATCGATCGTCGTTCGGCGCACCAGCGGACGCTGGCCAACAAGGCCGACGTGGCCCCGACGTCGATCGGCGGCACCTATTCGACGGCGGCGCTCGACCACGTGTATGACCAACTCGTCAAGGCGGGGATGAGCAGGGACGTCGCGACTCGACGCGTGTATCGGCCGTTCATCGTCAAGGGGCCGGCCGCGTGGACCGAGTCGTGGCACGCACCGCGGTACGCCGGCGGGTTCCATCTCCACGAGGGCCAGGACGTGCTCTGCCGGGACGGCGCGCCGGTCCTGGCGGCCACCGCGGGACGCGTGGAGTTCGACGTCGACACGCTCGGCGGCAGGATCGCGCGGCTGTTCCTGCCCGACGGGGACTATTGGTACTACGCACACCTGTCCGACTGGAACTCCAGCGTCGACAGCGGCTCCCGGGTCGAACTCGGCGATGTGATCGGGTACTGCGGGAACTCGGGAGACGCGGTCGGCGGGCCGACGCACGTCCACTTCGGACACTATCTCCCGTCGGGGCAGGCCGTGGACACGATGTCCGACCTCATCGGCTGGCTCGAGGCGGCCGAACGCCGTGCCGGCGTCTCCGAACGACGCGCCGAGGCAGCCAGGTCGACGACCACGGTCGTTCCGACCTACCCCCACGAGCTCGGTGCCGAATCGACGTTCACCGTCTCGAGCCCGGTCGTGACGGCCGGGCTTTCCACGGCCCGTCGATCCGCCGCTCCGTCGGCCACCGACGTGCTGGCGCTCGCGATGGTCCTCGCCGCCCGCCTGCTGCTGATCCCGGGCCGTCGAGTAGCTCGCCGGCTCGGGTCGCTGGTGGGTCGCGGAACCGGATGACACGTCTCGCATCGGAGGTGGTGACGCCCCTGCGTCAGCTCGGCTGAACCTCCCGACGCCACCGCTCGAAGACCTCGAGGCCGTCGGGGCAGAACCGTTCGCGCGCGACCATCGCGTCCACCTCGTCGAACGTGACGAACGCTCCCCAGGCGACCTCGCTCGGCTGCCAGACGATCGGCCCGTCCCACACGACGTCGAACGCACCGCCCCAGACCCGGCCGCTCGGGCCCTCGTACCGGTGAAGGAACCGGAAGGTCGGTTCGGCCGAGACGCCGAGCTCCTCCTCGAGCTCGCGACGGGCGCACGCCTCGAAGGACTCGCCGGCCGCGTTCACCCCGCCCGCGCCCACGTCGTAGAAGCCGGGGTAGACGTCCTTCGTGTCCGTGCGCCGATGGACGTAGAGCTCCCCCGCGGCGTTCAGGACGAAGACGTACGTGCACCGGTGGCGGAGGTTCTCGTCCCGAAGGGTCCTGCGCGGGACCACGCCGACGACCTCGTTCCCGCTCGTCGACGACGTCGACGAGCTCGTCCCCCGGATCCATCGCCCTAGGTGCGGTGCTGGTCGGCCCAGAAGTCCCAGCCGTCGATCTCGGGCAGCGGGAGCTCGAGCGCACCGAGCGTCGAGCAGATCTGCGTCCGGTGGTCGTTCCCGTGGTGGATCGCCTGGATCAGCAGCATCGACTCGGCAGGATCGGTGTCGGGGTAGTCATCGCGCCCGAGGATCGCCGCGTGCAAGCTCCCCGCCTCCAGGTCGTCCAGCGCCTCGTCCCACCGACCGCGGTGCCCCGGCATCTCCGAACGGAGCTGCGAGAGCGGGATCCCGACCCGATCGACGGCGAGCGGAGGCGTGGGATCCCGCAACCGCAGGAGGTAACGCGTATCCGCGTCGATCATGTGGGTCAGCGTGTCGATCATCGATCCATACGTTCCGGGGACCGAAGCATCGAGCTGTTCCGCAGGCAGTCGGTCGAGGTGGTCGATCAGAACCTCCGTCGCCCACAGGTGATGCTCGAACATCGATCGCAGCACATCAGAAGAAGTAGTCATCACCGCGAACGATATCGCGAGAGCGCGGAACATCGCCGGGGTGGGAGGGGTGCCGTCAGCGCGTCGTCGAGCGAAGCCGAAGCCCCACGCTGTTCCGCGAGCACGAACCGGACGCGTAGGCGAAGACGAGCAGCGCGGACGGCGCCCCGACCTACCTCGAGGCGGGGTTCCGAGAATCGAGCACGAGCTCGATCTGCTGCATGATCTCGTCGCCGACCAGCTCGTCGCGCGCGATGAGCGAGTCCCGGAGCCCGACGACGACGTCGCGGTTCTCCTCGAGCAGCTTGGTGACCCGCTCCCTCTGCTCGGTGAGGATCTCCTCGACCCGTGCCTTGCCCTGGCCGTCGGCGAGCACCTTGCCCACGAGGTTCTTGGACCCGATCGGGCCCTCCGCGATCGCGTCGAACGAGACCAGCGAGCCCGCCATCCCGAACGACCCGACCATCTGCGCCGCCAGCGTGGTCGCGTGCTGCAGGTCGGAAGCGGGACCCGTCCCGCTCTCGCCGAAGAAGACCTCCTCGGCGACCAGGCCGCCGAGGGCGATCGCGACACCCGATTCGATCTCGGTACGGGTGCGGGTGAAGCGTTCCTCCTCGTCACCGTGGGCGAGCAGGCCGAGCGCCATCCGCCGCTTGATGATCGAGAGCACCTCGAGCCGCCGCCCCTTGCCGAGGAAGTACGCGACGGTGGCGTGCCCGGCCTCGTGGGTGGCCACCGACACGCGATCGGTCTCCGTGTACGTGACGGGCTGCTTGAAGCCGAGCTCCTCGGTCAGCTTGGCCTCGTGGATGTCCTGGACGTTCATCGACGTGCGGCCGCCCCGCAGCGCCATCAGCAGCGCCTCGTCGAGCAGATGCTCGATCATCACGGGGGTGTAGCCGAACGTCTCGTGCGCCAGATCCTCCCGCGTGTGGTCGTCGTCGAGCTGCTGGTGGTGCGTCTTGCGCTCGAGGAAGAAGTCGATCAGCTCACGTCGACCGGACTTCGACGGGAGGTCGAAGTACAGGCGGCGGTCGAAGCGACCGGGCCGAAGCAGCGCCGGGTCGAGGTTGTCGGCGCGGTTCGTCGCCGCGATCAGCAGGATGTTGCTGTACGTGGGCTTCGCTGCGGGGATCCGCCGCTCGGGCTTGCGGAAACCGTTCACCCACTCGATCATCCGCGACTTGAACCGCGCGCCGAACGGCGGCTGGTCGAAGGACTGCATCTGGATCAACAGCTCGTTCACCATCCCCGAACCGCCGGCGCCCATGAACGATGACGACACCCGCCCGAGGCCGGTGGGATCCGGGCTCGCGCTCATCCCGCCGCGCTCGCCGCCGATCGCGTCGATCTCCTCGATGAACCCGATCGCACCACCCTCTTTGCGCGCGAGCTTGCGCAGGCGCCGGAAGAACGAGCGGATCTTCGCGTTGGTCATCCCGAACCACATCGACTGGAACGCCGGCGCCGCGCTGAACAGGAACGGCACCCCCGCCTGTTTGGCCATCGCCTTGGCCAGGTACGTCTTGCCCGTGCCGGGCGGACCTTCGAACAGCATCCCTCGGCGCGGGTTGCCGCCCAGCTCGTCGCGGAAGGTCGCGTACCCGAGGAACACGTCGAGCGTCCGCCCCACCTCGTCGACCTGGTTGTCGAGTCCCCGGACGTCGTACAGCCCGACCTCGATCTCCTCGGGTCGCACGATCTGGTGCGGTGAGCGGCCGCTGAAGAGCGGCATCAGCATCATCGCGACGATCGCGATCATGATCAGCACGACCGGGGCGAAGATGATCGCCTCGGGTCCCAGCGTCGGCAGCTTGAACGGGTTGTCGTTGAGGTAGCGGTACCAGAGGTAGAAGTCGAACAGCAGCAAGGCGACGATGAGCCGGGTGACCCGGCGCCTCCGCGTCTTCTCACGGACCTTGGAGACGTCGGCACGGCCCTTGGCGACCGCCTCCGAACCGTGCAGCACGGATGCGGTCGATCGGCTCGTCTGCTTCACGTCCCACCCCTCGTGTCGGTCGGCTGAGGCAATCCTATGCAGGGTGGCCGATAGGCACATCGGCCCTTCGCCCTAGATGGAGGTGGCGGAAGGCCCGGCCTCCCCCGAGTCGGCAGGATGGCGCCCGGTGGGCGCTCCCGCGCCCCCAGGGGCTATCGTGCGAGGCCATGGCGAGGAAGAAGCTCCAACCCGTGACCAGGGAGGACGCCCGCGCGATCGGGGCGCTCCTGCGGGGCCTCCGCCGGGCCGCGGGGTATCGGGCGGTCCAGGATGCGGCGGGCGCGAGCGGCTTCCCCGCCGCGCGCCAGACGATCTACGCGTACGAGCGAGGCGGGCTCACGCCCTCGCTCCAACAGTTCCTCGAGATCACGGAGTTCTACGCCCTGCATCCCGCCAAAGGCGACGGCGCCAAGCCCGAGGACGACCTGCGGGCACAGGCGGTCGCGGCCGTGACCCGCGCGCTCACGCTCCGCGCGTACCACGTTCGACAGGCACACGAGCTGATGGACCGGCTGCAGCCGCCGCTGACCGTGAGCCATCGCCATCGGCGGCGGGGTTCGTGATGCTCACGCTGATCGACCACGTGGGGATCGCGGTCTCGGACCTCGGCGAGGCCGTGGACCGCTACCGACGCACGTTCGGCATCGAGCCGGTCCACCGCGAACGGATGGACGATCAGGGGGTCGAGGAGGTGCTGTTCGCCGTCGGGGAGTCGTTCGTCCAGCTGATCGGTGCGCTCGGACCGGACACGCCGGTCGGGCGGTTCCTCGGCAAGCGCGGACCCGGCCTGCATCACGTCGGGTACCGAGTCGCGAACGTCGCCGACGCGCTCGAGCACCTGCGAGCCGAGGGGGTCACGTTGATCGACGAGACGCCTCGCCCCGGGTCCCGAGGCACGACGATCGCCTTCGTGCATCCCAAGGACATGGGCGGGGTGCTGGTCGAGCTCGTCCAGGCGCCCGAAGGCCAAGGAGCCTAAGGAAGGCCGGTCAGCCCTCGCTCCGGTGCGTTGATCAGCACGGCCACGTTGCCCTCGGGGAGGGCGCCCTGCTCCATGAGCTGGTGGGCGAGACCGGACTCCGCGTAGTCGTACGCGTGCCCGAGCGTCGCGGTGACGCGGCCCTCGCGCACGAGATCGTTGAACGCCGCCGCCTGCTCGTCGTTGAACAGGTGCGAGCCCTGGTACCGCTTCTGCAGGTACCAGAGGTAGCGGACGTCCACCGTCGTGTCGAAGCCGGTCGTGCCGGCGCAGATCACCACCATGCCACCTCGCTCGCACACGAAGATCGACGTCGGGATCGTGTCCTGCCCCGGGTGCTCGAAGACGATGTTCGGGCTCCTGCGCTCCCCGACCACGTCCCAGACCGCCTTGCCGAACGCCTTCGCGCCTTCGAACCACGTCTTCCACTCGGGCGCGTCCCACGCCGGCGGCGTCCCCCAGTGGTCGAACGCCGTTCGGTCGACGAACCCGACCGCCCCCTGCGCGACCGCGAACGCGCCCTTGTCTGCCGACGACACCACGGCGACGGCCTTGGCACCGGCCAGCGCGACGAGCTGGACCCCGAGCGAGCCGAGCCCGCCCGAGGCACCCCACACCAGCACGACGTCGCCTTCCTTCACCGTGTTCGGCGGCCAGCCGTGGAGCATCCGGTAGGCCGTCGAGCCCGTGAGCGTCGGCGCCGCCGCCTCCTCCCAGGTGAGCCGTTCCGCCATCGGCAGGCACTGGTGCGCCTGCACCTTGGTGAACTGCGCGAACGAGCCCCAACAGGTGTCGTACCCCCACACGCGGAACGTCGGTGCGAGACCCGGGTCGTTGCCGCCGGTCACCCACGGATCGTCCAGATCCCACTGGCCGGCATGGACGACGACCCGGTCGCCGACGCGAACATCGGTCACCCGATCCCCGACGGCGAAGACGACCCCGGCAGCATCCGAACCCACGATGTGGAAGTCGGTGGGCTCACCCCATCTCGCCTGCGTCTTCGTGACGTCGACCGGCACGCCGCGAGCGGCCCACACGTTGTTGAAGTTCACCCCGGCGGCCATGACCAGGACGAGCGCGTCGTCCGGACCGATCTCGGGAACGTCGATCACCTCGTCGCGGATCGCGTCCTCCGGCTCGCCGTACCGGTCGGGCCGGACGAGCTGCGCGTGCATCCGGCGTGGAACCTCTCCCACCGGAGGGATCTCTCCGATGTCGTAGACGTCCTTGGCCATGCTCGCTCCGTTCCAGGTCGCGGGTCCGGCCGACGATAGGCGAGCCTCGCCGGACGCGGCAACGTCGGGCCTCAGGCGGGCTGCCGGGTCGCGCTGGAGGGGCACGTGAGCGAACGTGGGCACCAGGTGCAGTAGGGCCCGGGAGTCAGCGCCGCCCGGCGCCCGGCCGCCGAGGCTGCGGCCCCCCGGATCGCCTCGATCACCCGGTTGGCCGCGCGCTCGAGCACCCGCTCGTCGACGTCCTCGGCCTGCCACTCGCCCGAGTCCAGGTACAACGTCGCGACGCGGTACGGAGGGATCCCGAACCGGAGCCCGAGCAGCAGCGCGTAGAAGCGCATGTCCTCGGCGTGCTCGGGCCACGCGCGGCCCGTCTTCAGGTCGATCGCGAGCCGCGTCGCCCGGGTGCCGTCGGGTCGACCGGAGCCGAGGACGAGGTCCAACTGCCCCGAGAGCACGACCGCGCCGCCCAGAAGCTCGACGCGCACGTGCCACTCGGTCGACGGGGCGAGCTCGCGGCGCATCCGCCGCAGCGGCGGCATCGTCGAGCGGAACAGCTCGAGCGTCTTGGCCGCGTCCATCAGGTTCTCGTCGCGTTGGAGCCCGTCGAGCCCGCCCCAGTACGCCGAGAACGCGCCGTCCTCACCGAGCCGCTCGGCCGACTGCTCCACGAGCTCGAGTGGGTCGCGCTCCTCGCGACCCGCCACCTCGAGCTCGATCGCCTTGTGGGCGAGACGGCCCGCCGCCGACCGCGCGGAGAACGCGAACGGCCCGCGTTCGCCGGCACGGACCGCGTCGAACAGTCCGGGGCACCGCGCCAGGTCGGTCAGGTTCGACTTGCCGAGCCAGAGCGCGTCGGGGAGCTCGAAGGCGCGAGCCGCCTCCTCGATCCGGTCGCGCAGTCGCAACACCACGTCGACCGGGAACATCGGGCGCTCGTCGGTACCGATCAGCCCCTCGAGGGTCCGCCGCTGCGCGGGGGTGAGCTCCGCGGTCGCCTGCATGCGGCGGATGGTAGGCGTCGCCACCGACATGGCCCGAGGATCGCTCCGCTAGACTCCCGAGGATCATGACCAAGACCGAGGACCTTCCCCAGCCTTCGGTACGCACGGTCGAGGACCGCATCGAGGAGCTCCGCAAGCGCCGCGCGGCCCTGCTCGACGGCACCCGCAGGGACGCGGTCCGCAAGCAGCACGAGAAGGGCAAGCTCACCGCGCGCGAGCGCGTCGAGCTCCTCGTCGACCGCGATTCGTTCCAGGAGACCGACCCCTTCGCCGTACACCGATCGCACGATTTCGGGATCGAACGCAACCGCCCCGCCGGAGACGGCGTCATCACCGGCTACGGCACGGTGGACGGCCGGAGGGTGTTCGTCGCGTCGCAGGACTTCACGGTGTTCGGCGGGTCGCTGGGCGAGATCCACGCCCAGAAGATCTGCAAGGTCCAGGACCTCGCGATGTCGACCGGCGCGCCGTTCATCCAGATCAACGATTCGGGCGGCGCTCGGATCCAGGAGGGCGCCGCCAGCCTCGCCGGCTACGGCTACGTGTTCGAACGCAACGTGCGCGCCTCGGGGGTGATCCCGCAGATCAGCGTGATCATGGGCCCGTGCGCCGGCGGCGCCGTCTACTCCCCCGCGATCACCGACTTCACGTTCATGGTCCGCGAGACCTCGCACATGTTCATCACCGGACCGGACGTGATCAAGGCGGTGACCGGCGAGGAGGTCACGTTCGAGGAGCTCGGCGGCGCCATGACCCACGCGAGCCGCTCCGGCGTCGCCTCGTTCGTCAGCCAGGACGAGGAGGAGTGCCTGGCGATGGTTCGCCACCTCCTGTCGTACCTCCCGTCGAACAACCTGGAGGACGCGCCGGCGTTCGCGCCCGTCGACGACCCCGATCGACACGACGAGGGCCTCACGCACGTGATCCCGGATTCGGCCCGCGAGCCGTACGACATGCACGAGGTGATCCGCCGCATCGTGGACGACGGCGACTTCTTCGAGGTCTTCCCGTTCTGGGCGATGAACGTGGTGACGGGGTTCGCGCGCCTGGACGGCCGAGCCGTCGGTGTCGTCGCGAACCAGCCCAAGGTCCTCGCCGGGACGCTCAACATCGATGCATCGGAGAAGGCCGCGCGGTTCGTCCGGACGTGCGACGCGTTCAACATCCCGATCGTCACGTTCGTCGACGTGCCCGGGTTCCTGCCGGGGACCGATCAGGAGTACCAGGGCATCATCCGCCACGGCGCGAAGCTCCTGTACGCCTTCACCGAGGCGACGGTACCCCGGCTCACCGTGATCACGCGCAAGGCCTACGGCGGCGCGTACCTCGTCATGAACTCGAAGCACCTGCGCGCCGACGTCTCGTTCGCGTGGCCCACCGCCGAGATCGCGGTGATGGGACCCGAAGGCGCGGTGAACGTCGTGTTCCGCAAGCAGATCGAGAAGGCCGAGGACCCGACGACCGCGCGCGCGGAGCTGATCCAGCAGTACCAGGAGAAGTTCGCGACACCGTACATCGCGGCCGAGCGCGGGTTCATCGACGACGTGATCGAACCCGCCGAGACGCGTCCACGCCTGATCAAGGCGCTCCGGATGCTCGCCACGAAGCGGGAGACGGTCCCCGCGCGCAAGCACGGGAACATCCCGCTGTGAGCGACGACCGCCGCTTCGAGCTGCCGGACGACCTCACGCCGGACGAAGAGCGCGCGATCATCCGAGCGCTCGAACGCTACTTCGCGCAGGAGAGCCCCCACCCGCACCCTTGGGTCCTGGCCGGCCGGATCGACGCGACCGGTCTCGGGAGGCTGCAGGCCCGGCACCACACCGACGCCCCCTGGCACCGTGCCGGCTTCACTCCCTTCGCCCGGAGGGGCGTTCCGAACCAGGCGGGCCGCGGCGACGCGGGGTAGATGACGGCGACGAAGACCGCGTCCGCGGTCGACGGCCGTCAGCGGGCCCTCGAGGCGTTCCGGGCCGAGGGCTGTTCGGCGCCGAGACCGTGGGGCAACGGACCCGGCGACGCGTACGGTCGCCACGCGCACGGCTACCACAAGGTCCTGTTCTGCCTCGACGGGTCGATCACGTTCCATCTGGACGAGGGCGACGTCGAGCTCGAGCCGGGCGATCGCCTCGACATCGAGCCGGGAACCGAGCACGGGGCGACGGTGGGACCGAACGGCTGCTCCTGCGTGGAGGCGTCGCGATGAAGGCCGCCCTCCACGTGGACCAGCTGTTCTTCACCGTCCCCGGCGGCGTGGGAACCTACATCCGCAACCTCGTGCCGGCGCTCGCGAGACGCGACCCCTCGCTCGAGGTGACGCTGTTCCACGCGCGCATCGATCCGCCGAAGCCCGCCGAGCCGTGGATGAACGCGTTCGCCGACGAGGAGCTGGCGGGGTCGATCCGAAGCCTCTACCCACGGTGGAACCTGTTCGGCCGGCCGGCGCTCCCCGCGCCGCTCCGCTCGGCGGACCTCGTGCACGCGATGAGTGGTTCGTCGATCCCGCCCGTCGCCGACGGGCAGCGCCTCGTCGTCACCGTGCACGACCTGGCGTTCGACCGCTACCCCGGCATGTTCCCGAGGTCCTGGCGAGCCATGTACCGGCTCGGCCTGCGAGCGGCCGTCCGGCGCGCCCACGCCATCGTGACCCCCTCGCGCACCACGGCCGAGGACGTACTGTCGCGCACGAACGTCGACCCTCGGAAGCTCCACGTGGTGCCGGAGGCGGCCGCGCTGCCTGGGTCCGACGTCGACGTGGGCGAGGCGCTCAAACGCCTCAAGCTGATGCCGCCGTACGTCCTGTTCGTCGGGACGATCGAGCCACGGAAGAACCTGGTCCGGCTCGTCCGCGCCTACCGGCGGGTGGCGGCGACCGGCGTCCCGCACGGCCTGGTGCTCGCCGGTCCCCTGGGCTGGCATCACGAGCGCCTGATGCGGGAGCTCGCGCTGGAGGGGCCGGGTGAGATCGTCATGACCGGCGCGCTCGCGCCCGACGAGCTCGACGCCGTGTACCGCGCGGCCGACGCGTTCGTCTACCCGTCCGTCTACGAGGGGTTCGGCCTCCCGGTGCTCGAGGCGATGACCCGGGGCGTCCCCGTCGTGGCCTCGAACACGTCGTCGCTGCCCGAGGTGACCGGCGACGCCGCGATCGGCGTGAACCCGCGCTCGGTCCGCGAGCTCGCCGCCGCGATCGAGTCCCTGTGCACCGACGTCGACCTCGCCGAACGCCTTGCGGCCGCCGGCCGGCGACGGGCCGAGCGCTTCTCGTGGGACGAGACCGCGGCGAGGACCGCCGAGGTGTACGAACAGGTCCTCGAGACGAAGTGACCCGAGCTCAGTCCTCGTAGTCGTAGAACCCGCGGCCGACCTTGCGACCGAGACGTCCCGCCGTGACCATCCGGCGGAGCAGGGGCGGCGGCGCGAACGTCGGCTCCTTGAACTCCTCGAACAACACGTTGGCGATGAACAGATGCGTGTCGAGCCCGATCAGATCGATCAGCTGGAGCGGGCCCATCGGGTGGTTGAGGCCGAGGTGGATCGCGGTGTCGATGTCCTCCCGCGTGGCGAACCCGTCTTCGAGCATCCGGATCGCGCCGTTCAGGTACGGGATCAGCAGCGCGTTCACGATGAACCCGGCGCGGTCGCGTGACTCGACGGTCGTCTTCCCGAGCGCCACGCCGTAGGCGCGTCCGAACTCGACCGTGTCCTCCGACGTGGTGATGGCCCTCACGAGCTCGATGAGCCCCATCACCGGGACGGGGTTGAAGAAGTGCATCCCGAGGACCTTGTCGGGCCGGGAGGTCGCGGCGCCGAGGTCGGCGATCGGGATCGACGACGTGTTGCTCGCGAGGATCACCTCGGGCTTGGTGACCTCGTCGAGCCGGCGGAACATCCCGACCTTCGTGTCGTGATCCTCGGTCGCGGCCTCGATCACGAGATCGACGTCCGCGAGCTCGTGCACGTCGGTCGTCCCGGAGATGCGCCCGAGCAGCGTGTCGCGCTCGGCGGTCTCCAGCCTGCCGCGTTCGACCGCGCGCAGGGTGGAGGTCTCGATCCGGTTGCGCCCCCGTTCGACCAGCTCCTCGCTCGCCTCGAGGAAGACGACGGTCTGCCCGGCCCGAGCCACGGTCTCGGCGATGCCCGAGCCCATCAGGCCGCACCCGATGATCCCCACCGTCCGAACGTCCTCTGCGCGCATCGCCCCGCCTTGTCAGGAGGCAAGCGTACAATCGGCCGAGTCCCCCGACGGAGAAGGACGTTCGGACGTGCGTGAAGGACCGAGGCTCCGAGGTCTCCCGGCGTTCGGCGCGGCCGCGGCCGGCCTGGTGCTCGGGCACGCGCTCGCCTACCTGATCGCGATCCCCGATCCACACGAGCGCGCGTTCGCCCTTCAACGAGCCGGCCATGCCTATCTGCCCGCGCTCGATCAGGCGGCGCTGATGCTGGCGATCGCCGGGGTCGTCGCGGTCGTCGTTCGTGCGTTCGCTCGCAGGCCAGGTGGGGCGACCGAACGCTTCGGCCGGCTGGCGACCCTGCTCGTCGTCGTCCAGACGTCCGCGTTCGCGGGTCAGGAGGTGCTGGAGCGCCTCGTCTCCGGCGCGCCGCTCGGCGATCTGTTGCACGACCGCATCCTGGTGACCGGGATGATCGTCCAGGTCCTCGTCGCGTTCGTGGCGGCGGGGGTCCTGTGGCTCCTCGCCAGGACCTCGAGCGGGCTCGCGGCCACATCCCTGAGCCACCCTCGGCCTCACCCGGGAGCGAACGGTGCTCGCCCTGCCCGTCACCGAGCGGCGGCCGCACGCGCTCCTGTTCGCGACCGCCGGCAGCATCCGAGCGCCACCCTCCTCCTGAATCTCCCCCTCGCTGTTCACGCGCGCGGCCGTCCGGCCGCGCCCGGACACGTCTGGAGGTTCGTCCATGTCGAAACGATCGAGCGGCTTCATCTTCGCCGCCGCATCCGCCCTGACGCTCGTGATGCTCACCGCCGCGCCCGCCTTCGCGCACGAGGGGCGCAAGCTCGGCGACCTCGAGATGGAGGTCGGCTGGGGAACGGAGCCCGCCTACGCGGGCGAGGTCGAACAGCGTCTCAGCTCCTCCTGGTCCACGACGGCGAACCCGTCGTCGACCTCGGCGACACGCTGGACGTTCGAGGTCACGTTCGGCGATCAGACCCAGCCGTTCCCGCTCGAGCCGTTCTTCGAGCCGGGCGAGTTCGGAACGCCGGGCGACTATCGCGCTTGGTTCATCCCCACGCGGCCGGGCCAGTACTCGTTCCACTTCTCCGGCACGATCGACGGCGAGGAGGTCGACGAGACCTTCACGTCGGGGCCGGGCACGTTCGACGACGTGGAGAACCCGCAGTCCGTCCAGTTCCCCGTGCAAGCAGCCCACGACCGGTGAGCTCGCCGAGCGCATCGACCGCGAGGTTCCTCGGCTCACGAGCTCCATCGGGGACGTGCAGGCCGCGGCGAACACGGCGGCGGACGACGCATCGAGCGCGAAGACGCTTCGGCCTGATCGGGATCATCGTTGGCGCCATCGGGTTGATCGTCGCGATCGTCGCGCTCGTGTGTCGAGTCGGCGGCCGAAGGAAGACCGCCTGAGCCGTGCTCGCGCACGCCGGCGGGGCGCCGGAGTTCGTCGCATCGGGTCTGGTCGGTCTCGGGTTCGTGACGGGTTGGATCGGTCTCAGCCGCATCCGCGGTCGCGGGTTCGGCTCGCTGCCACGGTGGGGCGCGATGGGACTGATCGCGGTCACCCCGGTGATCCTCGCGGCCTCGATCGTCGTGCCGTCCCGTCTGTGGCCGTCGCCCTTCGGCCGTCCGGCCCACGTCGACGGCCACGATCGCCTTCGCCGAGCCCGCGCCCGGCGAGACGGAGACGGGTACCACGATGGAGGTCCTCGTGGACCTGGAGGGTGGAAGGATCGTGCAGAGCTCGACGCACGAACCTCGCGCCGAACACCGGACACATCCACGTGTTCGTCGACGGCGCGATCGTCTCGATGACCTTCGGCGAGGACCAGGAGATCCCGATCGGCGACCTCGCCCCCGGTCCGCACCGGCTCCAGGCCGAGTTCGTGGCGGCCGACCACGCGCCGTTCGCACCACGGGTCACCGCCAGCGTGACGTTCGTGAAGGAGGGGGCGTGAGACGCCTGGCGCTCGGGCTCGTGACGATCGCGGTCGCGTCCGCGTGGCTCGTGACGGCGGCGGCTCCCGCGGGCGCGCACGCCGCGATCGAGTCCACCGACCCGGCCAACGGCGAGCTGCTCCAGGAGCCGCCGAGCCAGATCGTCCTCACGTTCACCGAACCCCCCGACCTCGACCTGACGATCGTGAGCGTCGTCGACAGCTCGGGCGCGAAGATGCCGACGGGACCGCCCGAGCGCGCACCCGGCTCGAACCGCGAGATCCACGTTCGGCTGGATCCCCTGCCCGACGGCGTCTACACGGTCACGTGGCGCACGGTGTCCGCGACGGACGGCCACGTGACGTCCAACGCGTTCTCGTTCGGAGTCGGCGTCGCGCCCGGCGACGTCACGCCGATCGAGCAGAGGGGGTCGGGGACGCCGACCCCCACGGCCGGCGCGATCGCGGGTCGGTGGATGCTCTACGTCGGGCTGGTGATCCTGTTCGGCGCCGCCGTCAGCGGCCTGCTGACGTTCGGCCCGAAGGGGACCGCGCGCCCGTGGCTCCTCGGCGTCGCGTGGGCGCTCGCGGCCGTCGGCGTCGTCGCGATGACGCTCGCCGAACGCAGGGCGGTCGGGGTGCCGCTGGGCATCCTGCTCTCGTCCGAGGCGGGCGGGAAGTTCGTCCTGCTCGCCGTGACCGTCGCGGTCGCGGGTGTAGCCGCCCTCGCGACATCCCTGCGACCCGGGCGCGTCACGTTCGTTGCCCTCGCCGTGACCGCGGCGGGCGCGATGCTTGCGCGAGCGGCGGGCGGCCACGCGGCGGGCTCATCCGTCACCATCATCACGCAGTGGCTGCACTTCCTCGGGGTCGGCGCCTGGATCGGCGGGCTCGTGTGGCTGGTCGTCGGTCTGGTGCGGGGGTACGACCCGAGCCGGGTGCGCAGGTTCTCGAGACTCGCCGGCTACGGTCTGGCGATCGTGGTCGGGGCGGGCATCCTTCGATCCACGAACGAGCTGGGATGGGGGTGGTGGCTCCACCCGTTCCAGAGCGACTACAGCACCACCTTGGTGGTGAAGCTCGCGATCGTCGTGCCCTTGATCGCGCTCGGCGCGCTGAATCGCTACCGCAACGTCGCACACCTCGACGAGCGCGGGGCGAAACCGGTGCTCCGCACGGCGGGCGTCGAGATCGCCCTGGCGGCTGCCGTCCTCGCGACGGTCGCGCTGCTCACCGGCCTCCCCCCGCAGCCCAACGCCCAGGCGGCACCGCAGGCCGCGGAACCGTTGGTCGTGACCGGTTCGGACTTCGCGACCACCACGAGGGCCGAGCTCGAGATCTCGCCGGGAACCGTCGGGCCGAACACGTTCGTCGCGACGGTCACCGACTACGACACCCGCGAGCCGATCGACGCCCGCCGCGTCTCGCTCGCGTTCGAGCTCGCCGGGCAACCGGAGGTGAGCTCGACCCTGCCGCTCACACCCGGCGAGCGGGACACCTGGCAGGCCACGGGCACCGCCCTCGCGCAGCACGGGACGTGGACGGTTACGGTGCTGGTGGAGGGAGCGGGCAGTTCCGTCGAGATCCCGCTCGAGGTCACACCGAAACCGCCCGAGCAGGACATCGACGTGTCGCGCGTGCCCGGCCAGCCGGACCTCTACACGATCACGCTCCAGGGCGACCTGCAGATCCAGGCCTACGTCGACCCGGGCGAGCCCGGCCGAACCAACCAGGTGCACGTGACGGCGTTCGACGCGGACGGGGCCGAGCTGCCGCTGCACGCCGCGACGCTCACGATCACGCCCCCCGATGCGGCGTCGTTCGAGCCGAAGATGCTCCGGTTCGGGCCGGGCCACTTCGCCGCGAACATCGAGGTGACCGCGGGCACCTGGGCGTTCGACGTGACCGCGCACGCCGAGGACGGTCGGGTGCTCTCCGCGTCGTTCGAGCAGACGTTCCAGGGATGAGGGGAGCCGTCGTGCCGAAACGCCGGAGCCTCGTCCTCGCGTTCGGGCTGGCGCTCGCGCTCGCCGCGTGCGGGGGGTCGGACGACGGCGGTGGTGACGGTGCGTCGGGCGCGACGTCGACCCCCTCCGCCCGCCCGAGCAGTACCGCCGAGCTCTCGATCGTCTCGCCGGCGGTGGGTGAGGTCGTCCACGGTTCGACCGTCGACCTGCGCGTGAAGCTCCAGGGCGCGAAGCTCGTCCCGTCAACCACCACCGATATCGTTCCGGACGAGGGACACTTGCACGTGATCCTGGACGACAAGCTGATCTCCATGACCGAAGGCCTCGAACAGTCGATCCCCGATGTCCCTCCCGGGGAGCATCGCATCACGGTTGAGTTCGTCGCGAGCGATCACGCGCCGTTCGACCCGCGCGTCGTGACGGTCGTCGCGTTCGAGGTCGAGCCGTGAGCGTGCCGCTCGATGCCGTGAGCGAACGCGTCCGGGCTCGGGAGGCCTGGGCGGCGAAGATCGTGATCGTCGTCGGGACCGCGGTGCTCGTCCTGCGGCCGTTCGCGACCCCTCCATCCGGTGCGCGCGTGTCGCTCTTCGCTGTGTCGTACCTGACGATCGGCCTCGCCTCCATCGCGGTCCCGACCGAACGGGACCGCGCGCGACTCGCACCGGGCTTCGTGCTGCTGATGGGGTTCGCTGCGGTAGCCCTCTCGGCCGGCGTCGCCGGCACGCCGGTCCCGTTGCCGTGGAGCGCCGCGGCGCTCCCGCTGTCGCTGCTGGCGGCGGTGGCCGAGGAGGCGCTGTTCCGCCGCCTCGCGTTCGCGCGGCTGGAGCGGTTCGGCGTCGTCGTCGCGGTCGTCGGCTCGGCCCTCCTGTTCGGACTCGTGCACGTGCCCGCCTACGGGTTGGCGGCGCTGCCCGTGGACGTGGGCGCCGGCCTGCTGTTCGGCTGGCAGCGGTGGGCGTCGGGGACGTGGACGGTCCCGGCCGCGACGCACGCGTTCGCGAACGCCTTGGTGGTGCTCCGGTGAGGCGAGGCGCCGCGCTCGTGCTCGCGATCACCCTGCTGGTCGGAGCGTCCTGCACGTCGTCCTCACCCGAGCCGATCAGGATCGGGGCGGTGTATCCGCTCTCGGGGACCCAGGGTCCGGGGGGCGTCGACGAGTTCGAGGGCGTTCAGCTGGCGGTCCAGCTCGTGAACGCCGGCGGCGGGATCGGCGGTCGTCCCGTCGAGCTCGTTCCGGTCGACACCCCGAGCGCCGACGCAGCGCCCGGCGCGATCGCCCGGCTCCACGACGACGGCGTCCGCCTGGTGCTCGGGAGCTACGGGAGCACGATCTCGGCTCCGGCGGCCGAGGCCTCCGCCCGCCGGGACATGCTGTTCTGGGAGACCGGCGCGGTCGGCGAGATGACCGGCGGCGGGGCGGGCGAGCTCGTGTTCCGCGTCGCGCCGTCGGGGGCGATCCTCGGGAGGAACGCGATCGCGTTCGTCGCCGACGAGTACGCCCCCGTGCTCGACGTCGATCCGTCGGAGCTCCGGTACGCGGTCACGCTCGTGGACGACGTCTACGGGCGGGCGGTCGCGCAGGGAGCGCTCGACGAGCTCGCCGCACGCGGCTACGACGTGGTCGGCACGTTCGGCTACGACCCGCGCGCGGTGAACATGCGCGCGTTCGTCCGCGACCTGGCCGAGAGCCGGCCGGACGTGGTGTTCGTCTCCGCGTACCTGCACGACGCGATCGTGATGCGGCGCGAGATGGTGCGGCAGGGGCTCGACGTGCTCGTCGGGATCGGCACGTCCTCGAGCTACTGCATGCCGAGGTTCGGTTCGACGCTCGGCGAGGACGCGGTTGGGCTCTTCGCCTCCGACAAACCCGCGTCGAACGCGCTGAACGTCGAGGGCCTCACGCCCGACGGCCGTGCGCTCCTACAACGCGCGACGGCCGCCTACGCGGAACGCTTCGGCGGCCCGATGAGCGCCGCGGCCCTCGCCGGCTTCTCCGGAGCCTGGGCGCTGGCGCACGAGGTGCTCTCGGGAGCCGCCGATCCGACGCCCGCGGCGGTTGCATCCGCGGCGAACGTCGTCGACCTGCCCGAGGGCTCGTTGCCGAACGGGAGCGGCCTGCGGTTCGGCGAGCCCGGTACGGTGACCGCGGGCGCGAACGTGCTCGCGAGCAGCGTGGTGTGGCAGTGGCAGGCGCCGGGCGAGTACGCGGTCGTCTGGCCGCCTCGGTACGCGACCAGCCCGATCGAGCCGCTCGATCCGCTGCCGTGAGGGTTCGGTCGCTCGCGCTCGGCGCCGGCGTGGCGATCGCCCTCGTCTACACCGCGACCGCCGTGCTCTCCGGTCACCTCAGCCCGCTCGCACGCCGGCCGCTGCTCGACGGTTTCGCGCCGCCAACCGCGTACCGGTGGGTCCAACCGCCCCCCGAGCTCGCGGCCACGAACCAGAAGCCCACCCCCGGCAGGTTCGTCGTGAAGCTCGGGAACGCCGGGAGCGAGACGTCGGTGTTCACGACCGGCGACGCGCAGGTCACGCTGATCTTCCCCGAGGGCTCGTTCGCGAGCGCCGTGGGTCAACGGAACGTGAAGGTCACCGTCGAGCCCCTGCCCTCCTCGATCGCCCACCCGGACGATCCGCTCACCGTGGTCGGGAACGTCTACCTGATCGAGGCCACGTACGAACCGTCCGGTGACGACGCCGCGCTCGCCCGCGTCGCGACGGTGGTGCTGGTCTATCCGCTCCTCGCGAACGACCACGGCAGCCATTCGATGATCTGGTCGCGCTCGGGCAACGCCTGGAGTGCCCTCGACACGGACGACCTACCCAGCATCCAGCAGGCGGGCGCGGACATCGACGAGCTGGGCTACCTCTCGGTCGCCGGACAGCCGCCCTCGCCGACCGCCGGGGCAGGCACCGGCGACGGGGGACCCGTCGCGACGGTCGCGATCGTGGCCGGGTTGATCGTGCTCGCCGTCGTCGCGGGGTTGCTGTTGCGGAGAGGATCCACGAAGGGCTCGCGCGAGCTCGAAGATCGCCGTCGGGCGCGCCAGGCGCGCCGCTAGCAGACCTGCGCGAGCAGAGGGAACGGGTTCACGGCGGGACTTCCGTACCCCGTGTTGATGACCGCATAGCCGTACGGGCTCACCGGCCAGTCGGTCGGCGTCACGTTCGGGTGCCACTCGAAGTGGTTGTGCGGCGTCGAGGTGTCTCCGGTCGCACCGACGTAGCCGATCACCGTTCCGGCCGAGACCTGCCCGGTGACACCGGGCTGCATCAGGTGCGCGTTGTACGTGTACCCGAGCGCCCCGGTGACGTCACCGAGTACCCACCCAGCGTGTTCGAAGCCCGCCTGCGCGTAGCCGTCGAACGTCGCGCGGATCGGTGTCCCCTGCGGCGCGATGATGTCGTTACCGGCGTGCGGGTGGTACCCGCCACCGTATCCGCGGCGCGCCGAACCCGTCGTACACGGCCCTCGGCTGGTCGACCGGGCAGACCTGGAAGACCGCGTCCCCGTGGAACTCCAGACCCGTGAGGGCTTCGAGCTCTCTCGCGTACCGCTTCTCGAGGCCCTTCACGATCTCCCGCGCCCGCGCCTTCTTCGCGTTCAGGTCGTCGAGGACCGCCGCCTGCTCGTCGAACTTCGCGTCCAGGAGGGCCTGCTCGGCCTCGACCTTCTCGAGAGCCTTCGCCCGCTTGGTCTGGAGCTTCTGCTGATCCTCCTTCTGGGCCGCGAGCGCGTTCCTCAGGTTCTGGACCTGGGTCGCGAGGTCCGCGTCCTCCTGGCTGAGCGCGTTCACGTACTCCATGCGCGCGGACAGATCGGCGATCGTGCTCGCGCCGAGCAGGAACTCGATGCCCGATCCCGGGCCGATGATGTAGGCCTGGCGGGCGCGTTCCTCGAGATCCGCCTTCAGACCCTGGTAGTCAGCCTGCGCTTCGGCCAGCGCGAACAGCGTCTCGTGGAGCTGGGCGGTGATCTGCTCCCACCGGCCGTTCGCCACCTCCCAGCGCTCGGCGATGGCGGCCGCCTCCATCGAGAGCCGGTTCAGCTCCTGTTGCTGCCCCTCGATCTCCCGGGTCAGCTGCTCGAACTCCGCCTTGGCGGCATCGAGCTTCTCCTCGGTGCTGGGCTCGGCCCCGGCGACCTGCGCGAACGCCGTGAGGAGCGCGATGGCGGCCACCACCGCGAGGGCGCGGCGGAGCACGACACGAGCACCTCGACGGTTTTCGGCCATTGGGGAAGGCCCTTCCTATCGGACGGCCGAGCAGGCTGTCAACCGTGCCCGTTCGAACGCCCCGTTGCAAACACCCTCGGCGGCCTTCTCGACCGCTTGGGACCACCAGCACGATCTGTGCCTGAGCGCCGAGCTAGAGCTCGGTGCCCGGCAAGCCCAGCGCCCGGGCGATCAGCACGCGCTGGATCTCGCTGGTGCCCTCCCCGATCTCGAGCACCTTGGCGTCGCGATAGAAGCGGGCCACCGGGAAGTCCTCGACGAACCCGTAGCCGCCGTGGATCTGCACCGCCTCCCGCGCGCTCGACACCGCGACCTCGCTCGCGTAGAGCTTGGCGATCGACGCCTCGGTGGCGAACGGGCGCCCGTGGTCGCGGAGCCACGCGGCGCGCTGGTACGCGAGCCGCGCCGTCTCGACCCCCACCTGCATGTCGGCCATCTTGAACTGCAGCGCCTCGAACGCGCCGATCGGACGCCCGAACGCCTCGCGCTCGCTCGCGTACCGAATGCTCTCCTCCAGGCATCCGCGCGCGAGCCCCACCGAGAGCGCGGCGATCGCGACGCGGCCGTCGGCGAGCGTCTCGAGGAACTGCGCGTACCCGCGTCCGCGTTCGCCGAGGAGATGGTCCGCCGGGACACGGCACCCGTCGAAAGAGACCTCGTGGGTGTCGCTCGCGCGCCAGCCCAACTTCCGGTAGCTCGGCCCGACCGAGAGCCCCTGCGTTCCGACCGGCACGACGATCGTCGACACGTCGCCGTCGTCCGCCTCCTCGTCCCGCGCCGCGACCAGGATCACGGACGTGAGCGGTGTCCCCGAGTTCGTGATGAACGCCTTCGAGCCGTCGATCACCCACTCGCCGCCGTCGAGCCTCGCCGTCGTTCGGATCGCGCGGGCGTCCGAGCCGCCTCCGGGTTCGGTGAGCGCGAACGCGCCGATCGCCTCGCCGCGTGCCATCGGCACGAGCCACCGCTCCCGCTGCTCGTCGGTCCCGAACCGGAATATCGGGTTCGCGGCCAGGCCCACCGCGGCCTCGAGCGTGATCGCGAGCGACGAGTCGTACCGCCCGATCTCCTCGAGGCACAGGCAGAACGAGAGCAGGTCGCCCCCCTGGCCGCCGAGCTCCTCGGGGAATGGGATGCCGAACAGCCCGAGCTCGGCGGCGCGCTTGACGATCTCGGTGGGGAACTCTTCGCGCTCGTCCGCCTCCGCGGCGGCGGGCGCGACGACCTCCTCGGCGAACGCTCGGACGGCGGCTCGCAGGTCGTTCTGCTCGGGCGTGAGGTCGAAGTCCACCGGCCCGAAGCCTAGCCGGTCAGGCCTCCGCAACCGCCGAACGGCGCGTGACCAGCTCGGGCTCTCGGAAGGCTTGGAGCATCTTCGTCCGCTCGAGCAGCTCCTTGGCGCGCTGGACCTCCTCTGCTCCGCCGGCCGCGTCGGGCCCGAACACCTCGGAGATCCACCAGACCCGGCCGGCGACGTCCTTCGTCCTGCCCTCGTCGCGCTCGTAGCGCAGGAGCGAGAGCGCCTTCTCGAGCGCCGCCTCGCGCTCGCCCTCGGCGAGCATGATCTCGACATCGGCGTAATCCAGCCACTCCTCGTCGGCGGCGGTGTGGACGCTCGCGACCGAGTCGGTCTCGTCGAGTACCCGCCGCGCCGCCCCCGTGTCACCCGCGTTGACCAGTGCCCGAGCCAACGCGCCCGCCGTCCAGGTGATGATGCTCCGCTCGTTCAGCTCGCGGCACAGCCGGTACGCCTCGCGCAGGTCCATCACGGCGTCCTCCGCCCGCCCGGCGAGCCGTCGCGCGATACCCCGAGACGTGAGCGCGCTGGCGAGCTCCCACCGCGCCCCGAGCTCGCGGAACGCGTCCACGGCGCCGTCCAGGTGGGACTCGGCCTCGTCGAGACGCATCATGTGACGCAGCGTCCCGCCCACCGCCTCGCGGGCCACCGCGATCGAGAACCGATCTCTCGCCGTCTCGGCGATCGCGAGCGCCTCGGCCGCCAGACGCAGCGAGTCCTCCTCGTTCCCCTCCTCGCCCTCGAGCATCGAGAGCGCGACCAGCGCGCGAGCCTCCGACCAGCGATCGCCCTCGGGGTTCGCGCGCGCCGTGCGCAGCGCCTCGTCGAACATCGCGTGCGCGACCGCGGAGTCCTGGCGGAAGTACGGCGCCCACCCGGCGACGAGCAGCGTGCGCGCGAGCGTCCACGGATCGCCGAGCCCGCGAGCCGCCTCGAGCGCTTCGTCGAGCAGCTCGGCCGCCCGCTTGGCGTCGCCGAGGATCGAGAGCTCGATGTCCCCGAGGAACCGCGCGGCCTGGGCCCGGACCCCGAGGTCCCCGTCGCCGAGCTTGAGGGCGCGTTCGAGCACCGGCACGGCGCGCTCGAACTCGCCGAGCCAGTAACGGATCTCGCCGAGGCTCGCCAGGATCCCCGCCTCCCGGAGCCCCCAAACGCGTTCGGGTCCGGCGAGCTCGAGCGCGCGTTCGTAATCATCCTCGGCCGCCCGCATGTCGGGTCCTTCGAGCGCGATGCCGCCCGCGCGCGCCAGCGCGTCGACCGCCCGCTCGGCGAGCGTCCGATCGCCGGGGTCGAGGTCGAGGGAGGCGACCGCCGCTTGCTCCAGGTGGAAGGCGATCGCGCGCGGGCGGCGGGCTGCCGTCTGAGGGTCGTTCGACAGCCCATCCGCGACCAGCAGGTGCAGCCGCTGGCGCTCGCGCTTGGGAAGGCTCTCGTAGGCGACGTCGCGGACCATCCCGTGGCTGAAGCGCCAGAGGTCGGGGCGATCGTCGTCGTGCTCGAGCAGCTCCTCCTGCTCGAGCCGGTCGAGGGCCTCCCCGGTCGGCACGGCGATCAGGTCGAGCTCGCCGAGCGTGAACGACGAACGGGCGAACACCGAGGCCTTACGGACCAGGTCTCGCGCCTGCGACGAGAGGTGATCGATGCGAGCGGCGATCACCGCCTGCACCGTCGGCGGCAAGAGCGCGGGTGGCAGCGGTCCGGTGTCGGCCGAGAGGCCTGTGCCCGCGTGCATCAGCATCCCGGTGGTCTCGATGATGAAGAACGGGTTCCCGCCCGCGTGCTGCGCGATCCGCTGAGCGGTCGACTCGTCCAGGCCCTCCCCCGCGTCCCGGGCGAGCTGGGTCGAATCGTCGAGCGAGAGCGTCTCCAGGTACAGGTTCACGGAGTTCCCGCGCCCGCCACCCCAATCCGGACGATCGTCCAGCAGGGCGTACCGAGCCGCGCACACCACGAGCAGCGGGATGTCCTCCGCCTCGCGCACCATCTCCTCGACGAGGTCGAGCATCGGCGCCTGGGCCGCCTGGATGTCCTCCAGCACGACGACGACCGTGCCTCGGCTGGAGAACCCGCGGATGAGCGCGAGCAGTCCCGAACGGATCTCGGCCACGCGGTAGCGCTTCTCGTCCCTGGCCTCCCCGCCGATCCCGAGCGCGATGCACAGGCGCTCGACGATCTGCCGAGCCTCCTCCGCCGAGTAGCGCTCGACGACGATCTCCTCCAGCCGCGCGCGCAGCGCGTCCGGTGGGGCGTGCGCCGCCTCCCCCATCTCGTGCAGGAGGATCTGCGCGAGCGGCCCGAACGTCACGTCCTCCTCGAACGGGCTCGCCCGGCCCCGCAGGACCTTGGTCTCGTCGGGCAGTCCCGCGACGAACTCGTCGGCGACCCGGCTCTTGCCGATCCCCGCCTCGCCGAACAGCGTCACCAGGTGGCCGCGCCGCGTCTCCCGCGCGCCGTCGAACGAATCCTGCAGCAGCCGCAGCTCGCGCTTGCGGTTGACGAACGGGATCGTCCTGCGGCCCGAGCCCGGTTGCAGCGCCGCGACCGGCCACGCGCGCGCCTCGTCCTCGAACCCCTTCGCCTCGACCTCGCGCATCGGGCCGTACTGGACCTGCGACAGCGAGAGGAGGTAGCTCGTCTCCGAGACGAGCACGGTTCCCGGGTCCGCGGCCTGCTGCAGACGGGCCGCCATGTTCACGGTGGCGCCGTAGAGCAGACCCTGTTCGGACGCCTCGGTCCCGATCGCGACCGGACCGGTGTGGATGCCCACGCGGATCCGGAGCGGGACCGGGAGCCCGATCTCTTCGCCCAGGCGACCGACGCGGTCGACGAGGCCCAGGCCTGCCCGAACGGCGCGGAGCGCGTCGTCGTCGTGGGTGTGCTGCAGGCCGAAGACCCCAACGACGGCGTCACCGGCGAAGTTGTAGGCGCGGCCGCGGAGCGACTCGAGCTCCTCCGCAACCATGCGGTAGTAGCGGGTCAGGACCTCCCGGTAGCGCTCCGGATCGATCTGGCTGGCGAGCCGCGTCGACCCCACGAGATCGACGAAGATGACCGTGACGAACTTGCGCTCATCGGCCGGCCCTGCGCCCACCGGGTAGCCGCAGTTCGGGCAGAAGCGAGCCTCGTCGGGTAGAGGAAGCCCGCACCGTTCACACGTCAGCGTCGCCACGCCGGCAGTCTACGGGGGCGCCGAGACACGCCCTCGAGCGCGCCGTCACGCTCGGAGATCCCGCCCCACTTGAGCCCTCGGACCTGGCTGCACTTACTCCTCGGGAATCCGAAAGCCCTCGATATCGAGGATCGAGCCGGTTCGTTGGGTTTCGGGCTTCACGACGACCTCGACGCGTTCGCCGATCTCGTGCGGTTCCTCCCCAGGCTCGAGCACGCGATGGATCAGCACCGCATCCGCGCCGTCGAGCCGAACGGCGCCGAGCGTCTCGGGCTGATCGAGCGGCTCGCCCTCGATCCCCTGGAACACGATCGTGAACGAGACGAGCTCGCCGCCGGGGCCGACCTCGGTGTCGGCGGCGAGTTCCGCGAAGCAGCGCTCGCAGAACAGCCGCGCGGGAACGTACGTGTACGAACAGTGCTCGCACCGCGAGCCGAGAAGGACGCCGCGCTCCTTGAGCGCAGTGAAGAACGCGTCGCCCGCGACACCCGGCGTATAGCGGTGGCGGACGGGCAGGTCCCCCTCCCACCGCCGGATCAGTTCGGGGCGCGCGATCTTCTCGAGCATCAGGCGTCGCTCCGCGGCTTGAAGTACGCGATGTCGAGGATCGAACCGGTGCGTTCGCCGACCGGCTTCCAGACGGCTTCCACCTTCATCCCGATCGTGACCTCGTCGGGTTTGACTTCGCCGAGCGTGTGGAGCAACCCGCCGTCCGAGCCGTCGATCGCGATGACCGCGGGGAGCTCGGGCTCGTCGAGCGGCTGCATGTCCCAGCGGACGTTGCAGATCGAGAACGTCTGCACGACGCCGGTGTTCTCGACCTGCTTCCACGCGTCCGTCCCGCGGAAGCAGCGTTCGCAGAACATCCTCGGCGGCACGAGGACGCGCTCGCAGTTCCGGCACTCGCGACCCCAGATCGTGCCGTCGCGGAGGCCGTCGAGGAACCTGCCGATCGCGACGCCCGCGTCCCACGCGTAACGTGCGCCGATCTCGTCGTCGACGGCGCCCGTCGCCGAACGGAACTCGGCGTCCGAGAGCGAGTGCCCCGGCGTCGCGGTTGGAGGGGTCTCGAGCTGGGTCGCAGTAGTCGGCGGGCCGCCCTCTCGACCCATCACCACCACCGTCCCGACCTGCATCAGGTCGCCCCAGGCCTGCGCGACGCCACGCTCGGGCGTCCCGGGGACCTGGCGGGCGCCGGCCTCGCCGCGGAGCTGCCAGAAGAGCTCGGCGATCTTCATCAGTCCGGCCGCCGCGATCGGGTTGCCGACGCCGAGCAGGCCGCCACTGGGACACGAGGGCAGGTCGCCCTTCCGGTCGAGGACGCCGTCCCGGGCGGCCTCGGGCGCCTTGCCCTTGTCGAACAGCAGGAGTCCCTCGAGGTGGTGCAGCTCCTTGTAGTCGAACGGGTCGTACGGCTCGGCGACGTGGATCTGCTTGCGCGGCTCGGTCACGCCGGCCATCCCGTAGGCCATGCGGGCGGCGTTCGCGACGTACTCGGGGAACACGAGGTCGCGGTTGGTCCAGTACGCGGTGTCGAGGTTCCACCCGACCCCCTGGATCCAGACGGGGTCGCTCGTGATCTGCTTGGCGGCCTCCTCGCTCGCCACGACGACCGCAACGGCGCCGTCGCTGATCGGCGAGACGTCCAGTCGTTGCACCGGCCACGCGAGCGTCTCGGAGGCGAGCACGTCCTCGATCGTGATGTCGGCCTGTCCGAGCAGCGCCGCCGGGTGGTCGGCCGCGTTCCGCTTGTTCTTCACCGCGACCGCGGCGATGTCGCGCTTGTCGATGCCGTGCACCGTCATGTAGCGGTTCATCTCGAGCGCGAAGATCCAGAGCAGGTTCGGCCCGAGCGGACGTTCGAGGATGTTGTCGAAGATCGTGAGGAACGCGCCCTGCGGATGCGGCTGCGTCGAGGACATCTTCTCCTCGGCGACCGCGAGCACGACGTCGGCCATCCCGCTCGCGACCGTGTAGTACGCCTGGATCGCGGTGAACACGCCGCTGCCGCCGCCGACGTACGTGCGCATGTACGGCCGCCCGAACGCGCCGGCGCCGTCCGACAGGTACTCCCCCTTCATGTGCACGCCGTCGAACGCGTCGGGCGCGCTCGTCAGACACACCGCGTCGATCCGGTCGAGCGGCAGCTCGCACGACGCGAGCGCCTCGCGCGAGGCCTCCCACGCGAGCTCCTTGCCGGTCTCCTGCGCGCGCCTGACGAACCTCGTCATCCCCGCGCCGACGACCGCGACCCGCCGCGCCATCAGACGATCCCCCCGGGGAACGCGTCGTCGGTCACGTACTCGATCAGCTGCATCGAGTTGCCGTCGGGGTCCGCGAACGAGGCGTACCGGGCGATCCCCGGCACCTCGCCCAGGTGCTCCTCGAACGCCACGCCGCGCTGCTCGAGCGCGGTCTTCGCGAGGTCGAGGTCATCGACGCGGAACACGGCGGTGCCGCCGTGCGGCGCGTTGCCGTCGCGCGAGCCGTGGAGCCCGATGTGGATCGCTCCCGCCTCGAGCTCGGCCCACTCGTCGCCGTGCCGCACGCGCAGCGACAGCCCGAGCTGGCCTTCGTAGAAGCGCACCGATCGATCCATGTCGGTCACCCAGAACCACACGTGGTCGAGCGCCTCGAGCTTCACCCGCCGGCCCCCTCGTCGTTCGCGAGCACGACGACCGCGGCCGAGGTCGACGGAACGGCGCGCGCGGACTGCGCGACCGCGACGTAGGCCTCGTCGACCTGGCGTTCGCCGGCCTCGTCGCGGAGCTGCTCGACGCATTCGAGCAGCCGGACGAGCCCGTTCGCCTCGAACAGGTTGCCCTGGCCGAGCGAGCCGCCCGAGACGTTGACCGGCAGGTCGCCGCCCGGCTCGAGCTCGCCCTCCTCGAGCAGCTGCGCGAGGGCCGCGGCATCGCCGAGCCCGAGCGCCTCGAGGTGCTGCAGCTCCTTGTACGCGTACGTGTCGTCGACCTCCGCAAGGTCGATCTCCTCCTGGGGGTCCGTGATCTCGGCCTGCCGATAGGCGGACTCCGCCGCCGTGGTCACCGGCTCCGTCTCACCCCACGTCCGGCTCTCGAGCGACGGGCTGCCGGAGGCCCACCCGGCGCCGAGCAGCCACACCGGTCCCTCGGTGAGCTCGCGTGCGCGCTCCTCGGCGGCGAGCACGACCACGACGCAGCCGTCGGCGCGACCGGCGACCTCGAGCTCCCGCAGCGGCCAGGCGACCGGAGCCGAGTCGTCGACGTCGTCCACCGCGAGCGCGGCCGGGTACGCGGCGCGGGGGTTGTCGAGCGCGTTCGAGCGGTTCTTGGCGGCCACCATCGCGCAATGCTCCTCGGTCAGGCCCGTGCGTTCGAGGAACGCGTTCATGTCGAGCCCGGCGACCGCGTGCGTCGGGAACCGGAGCGGCCGGTTCAGCACCGGGTCGAGCGCGAAGGCCTCGATCGCGCCCAGGGTCCGGACGTCCGAGACCTTGCTGTGCGCCTCGACGGCGACGATCGACGCCAGCCCGGAACCGATCAGCATCATCCCGGTCGCCACGCCGAACAGCCCGTCGGCGGCGACGGTCTGCACCGGACGTTGCATCGCGCCCAGCTGGTCCGGCACGTACTCGTCGAAGATCGACGTCCCTTCGAGCAGGTCCTCCGAGCAGCAGACGAACGAGTCGACCTCGGTCCGCGGGTCCACGCCGGCGTCGTGGTAGGCGCGCTGGGCGGCCTCGAACATCAGCTCCTTGTAGGAGACGCCGGCGGTAACGGGCGCGAACCCCGCGTGCCCCACGCCGACGACGGCGACCCTCGGCTCCACGGACGCGATTGTCCCATCCGAGCCGCCGCCCCCGCGAGCCGAGCCGCGTTAGGCTCCGACCAGATGACGGCCTCCCCACGGCACGAGCTGTGGCAACGAGTCCGGTGGCCGGCGCTCGGGCTGGTGCTCGCGATGGCTTACGGGGTCGCCGGGTACATGATCCTCGAGGGCTGGCGGTTCCTGGACGCGCTCTACATGACCGTCATCACGCTCACGACCGTCGGGTTCCGAGAGGTGCGACCGCTCGACGACTCGGGTCGCATCTTCACGCTCACGCTGATCGCGATCGGCGTGGGGCTGGTGCTGATCACCGTGACCGTCATCGCCCAGTGGATCCTCGAGGGCCGCTGGGGCGAACGGACGAGGAGGTATCGGATGCAGCGGCGGATCGACGGCATGTCGGAGCACTTCATCGTCTGCGCCTACGGCCGGGTTGGCAGGGCGGTGGCGCGCGAGCTCGAGGCCGAGGGGGCATCGTTCGTCGTGATCGACCCGGATGAGGGCCTGACCGAGCGCATGACCTCGGACGGCGTCGCGTTCATGATCGACGATCCGTCGCACGAGACCGTGCTGCGTCGGGCCGGGGTCGACCGGGCACGAGGGCTCGTCTGCGCGGTGGACTCGGACGCGACGAACGTCTACATCACGCTCGTCGCGCGAGCGGTAAGCCCGGACCTGTTCATCGTCGCGCGGGCGTCCGAACCGGGCTCGGACCAGCGGCTGCTCCATGCGGGCGCCAACCGCGTCGTGTCACCGTTCGTCTCGAGCGGCCGGCACATGGCGCTGGTGGCGATGCGCCCGCGGGTCGACGACGTCCTCGAGCTGGACACGACCGACGCCGCCTCGATGAAGCTCGAGGAGGTGCGAGTGGAGCCGGGCTCACCGCTCGACGGCAAGACGGTCGGCGAGGCGATGGGCTCGACCCCGGTGCTCGCCGTCCGTCACGCCGGGGGTCAGATCGCGCCCAACCCGCCCTCGGAGCTCCAGCTGCGGCAGGGAGACCTGGTCCTGCTGCTCGGCGAGGAGGAGCTGGCCGCGGTACGGAGGTCCCCCGCGCCCCAGGACTGAGGCCGGGAACCCTCGGCGCTCACAGCTCCTCGAGCTGCCTGCGGAACTCCGCCTCCTCGTCGAACTCGCGTCGTTCCTCTCCGAGGAACATCACCACGCAGCCCGCCCACGCGGCGGCGAGCCCGAGCACGACGTTGCGCAGTCCGCCGATCTCGACGATGCCGAGCGCCATGACGACGTACCCGACGGCCACCATCACGTACCCGACGATCTCGAGCTTGGTGGCCGGAGGTGTTCGCGCGACCGATCGATTCAACGTGTCCATGCGTGATCTCCGCGACTCGTCCTGGTTGCCCTACCCTCCGAGGATCCTCTTCTTCTGGCTCTGGAACTCGTCCTCGGTCAGCACGCCCTTGTTCCGGAGCTCGGCGAGGCGTTCGAGCTCCCCGGTGGTGGAGGCGGATGCCGGCGGCATGGTGGCCTGGGCCGGCGCCGCCGATCCCCGTCCGCCCCCTCGATACATGCGCTCCTTGTTGAGCTCGCCCTGGTGGGAGATCGCCTTCTGGACCTCCTCGGGGTTGCGGATGTCGCCGAACACCTGACGCCCGAACTCGCTCGCCGAGCTGATGATGAGGTCCCCGGCGCCGATCAGCCGCTCGAACACGCCCTGGTGGAACCGCACGTCGTTGATCGCCTCCAGAGGGATCTCCATCGAGCGCTTGGCGATCCAGCCCTCGCGGTGGATGACGCGGTCGGACGTCACGACGAAGTACGACGTCGCCCATGCGATGAACTTGCGGACGGGGAACGCGATCAGGAGGAAGACCCCGATCGCGGACGCGCCCCAGACCACGATGCTCCGGCTCGTCCCGTCGTCGGGCGCGTACGTGAGCGCGAGGATCCACCCGGCGACGACGAGGATCGTCACGATGGCGGGCACCACGATCGCGATCCAGTGCGGACGCAGCTCGAGGACGAGCTCCTCGTTCTCGATCAGGAGCCGGCGGGGGAACGGCATGGGCGGAATCCTACTCCAGCCGCTCGACCTCTCCGAACCGCACGACCTGCTCGCCCGTCGGCGTTCGGACGACCAGTCCGCCGCGCTCGTCGACGTCCACGGCTTCGCCCTCGACGACCGCTCCGGCGATGGTCGCCCGCACCCGGGCTCCGAGCGTCGCACACACGTCCCGGTAGGCCGCGACCACGCCCCCGGCGAAGGCCGGGTGCGCGGGCTGGTACCCGCGGACGAACGCGGACAGGAACGCGTCCAGCAGCTCGTCGTCTTCGGCCTCGACGGCGCCGGCGCCGGGGATCTCGCTCGGTGGCGTCCGGAGGTTGACGCCGATGCCGATCACGACGTGCTCGAACCGGCCGCCGTCGACGCGGGACTCGGCCAGGATCCCGCCGGCCTTGCGCCCGGCCACCAGGAGGTCGTTCGGCCACGTGCAGGCGGTGCGCTGGTCGGCGAGCTCGGAGCTCGCCGATGCCAGGGCGGTGCCGGCCAGCAGCGTGAGCAGGCCTCCCGACCCCGGGTCGAGCTCGGGCCGGAGCACGAAGGAGAACATCAACGCCCTGCCGGGCTCGTCGAGCCATGTTCGGCCCAGTCGCCCGCGGCCCTGCGTCTGGTGTCCCGCGGCCACGAGCGTCCACTCGGGCGTGCCTGCGGCCGCCATCTCGAGCGCCGTCGCCTGGGTCGAGGCAGTAACCTCCTCGAACCGCACGGGGGCGTTCAGACCGGCTCGTTCGAGGGTTCGGACCAGGGCGTCTTCGGAGAGCATCAGACGTTGACTCCCGTTCGGGGGTACCCGATTGTTCCGTGGGTACCCGGTTCCTCCGGGTCCTCGGGATGCCGAGGACACGGTCGTCCAGCATGACGGAGCGGAGCGTGTGGCGAAACCTCGGGTCCTGATCGCGAACCGCGGCGAGATCGCGGTACGCATCATCCGGACCGTCCGGGAGCTGGGCTACACCTCGATCGCGGTCTACAGCGACGCCGACCGCGACGCCCTGCACGTCGAGATGGCCGACCAGGCGCATCGGATCGGGCCGGCCCTGGCCGCCGACTCCTACCTGTCGATCGGCGCGATCTTGGAGGCGGCCTCCCGGGCGAAAGCCACGATGATCCACCCCGGCTACGGGTTCCTGTCCGAGCGCGCGCACTTCGCCCGCGCGGTGGCCGACTCGGGGTTCACGTTCATCGGACCCCCCGCGGACGCGATCGAGATGATGGGCGACAAGTCGGCCGCTCGGCGCGCGGCCGACCGGGTCGGTGTTCCGATCGTCCCGGGCACTCCGGAGCCGGTCACGATCGAGCAGGCGCCCGCGGAGGCGGAGCGCATCGGCTTCCCCGTCCTGGTCAAGGCCGCGTTCGGTGGCGGCGGGAAGGGCATGCAGGCCGTCCGCAAGCCCGAGGAGCTCGAGGGCGCACTCGCGCGCGCGACCCGCGAGGCGCAGGCGTACTTCGGTCGGCCCGAGGTCTTCCTCGAGCGGTACATCGACCGCGCGCACCACGTCGAGGCGCAGGTGTTCGCCGACACCCGGGGCAACGTGTTCTTCCTCGGCGAACGCGACTGCACGGTCCAGCGCCGGCACCAGAAGCTGATCGAGGAGACGCCGTCGCCCGTGGTCGACGCGGAGCTCCGCGCTCGGATCGGCGAGGCGGCGATGGCGCTCGCGAAGGAGGCCGGGTACGTGAACGCCGGCACCGTCGAATGCATCCTCGACGAGGACGGCAGCTTCTACTTCCTGGAGATGAACACGCGATTGCAGGTCGAGCACACGGTCACCGAGATGGTGACGGGCCTGGACCTGGTCGCGCTCCAGATCCGCGTCGCCCTCGGCGAGAAGCTCGACCTGGCCGAGACCGCGTCGACGGGTCACGCGATCCAGTGCCGGATCAACGCCGAGGACCCGGCTCGGAACTTCCTGCCGGGACCCGGCCGGATCACGGCCTACCGGGAGCCGTCGGGACCGTTCGTGCGGGTGGACTCGGCCGTTCGCACCGGCAAGGAGATCCCCGCCGACTACGACTCGATGTTCGCGAAGGTGATCGTCTCCGCGGAGAACCGCCCTCGCGCGATCGCGCGGATGGAGCGCGCGTTGTCCGAGTTCCAGGTCGAGGGCGTCCCCACGACGATCCCGCTCCACCGGTGGGTGCTCGGCACTCGCGCCTTCGGCAAATCGACGCATTCGACGACGTGGCTCGAGAAGGCGCTCCGCGACGCCGAGCTCCCGGAAGGTGGGACGGCGCCACCTCCGGCGGACACACGGCAGCCCGTGCCCGCCGAACTGCTGCTCGAGGTGGACGGGCGCAGGGTTCCGGTCCGGATCTTCGACCAGCGCCGGGACACGGCTCCGAAGGTTCCGTCGCGCCACTCCGCCCACGGCGGCGACCACGTCCACAGCGTGATCGCGGCGCCGATGCAGGGAACGATCCTGCGCGTGCTCGTCGAGCCGGGGCAGGAGATCCAGGCGGGCGACGTCGTCTGCATCCTCGAGGCGATGAAGATGGAGAACGCGATCCCGGCCCCGCGGGCCGGCGTGGTCACCGAGATCCCGGTTGACGCCGGTCAGAACGTCCAGCCCGGGGACACGCTCGTCGAGCTCGACTGAGGGGGGACCCTTCGTGAGCCGCTCAAGGGACCGCGCGGACGCGATCGTCTCGGAGATCAGCCGCGAGGGAGTGTTCGCCGGGCGGGTGTTCTCCGCGACGTTGATCGTGTCCGCGGTCGCGTTGATCGGTCTGTCGTGGGACGACATCTGGCGCGTCTGTGGCTCGGTCTACGGCGAGTGCGTGGAGCGATCGGCCGGCGGGATGATCCTGACGATCGGGTCCATCGCCGCGATCGGTTGGGGCGTGGGGATCCTCCTCCGCATCCGGCGCCGGCCCGTCGATGCGTCAGGGAGCTCCAGGTACGTCTGGGCGCTCGGTGCCCTGTTCGCACTCGGGGGGATCTTCATCGCGGCGAGGATCCCGGCCTTCACGTGCGAACGTGGGCACTTCGACGATGCGCTCGCGGTCTGCATGCACCCACCGTCGATCTCGGACGCCACAAGCTGGCTGCTCCTCAAGGAGGCGATCGTCGTCATCGGCCTCCTCGGAGGGGTGGCCGTCGCGGCGCGGCCGCGGAACGTCAGGGTGACGGCGCCGGTATCCGTCGCGGTGTGGGGCGCGGGGTTCGGTTGGTTGATCGTCGACACGATGGCCTGAGGACCGAACGTCCTCGACCGAGCGCGACCCCACGCGCTAGGCGTCGGGAACCCCCCACGCGTCGCGTCCCGTGATCCGCAATCCGGCGTCGCGGATCTTGTAGGAACGATTGATCGAGATCAGCAGCGCGGTGAGCGGCTCGAGCGTCCGCGCTTGCGTGAGGTCGCCGGCGTCCACCCAGCGGAGGTTGGGGATCTGGTCGACCAAGCCGCCGACGACAGCCTTCGCCTCCGTATCGGTCCCGCAGACCAGGACGTCGCTCTCCATCGGGTGCTCGAGGTCCTGCAGCGCCTCTCCCGAGATCGTATGGAACGCGCCCACCATCCGAACCGGATGCACCTGCTCCAAGATGGCCTTGGCTTGCTCGGCGGCCGAGCCGTGCCACGGCCGGACCACCTGCCACGCGCGCCCACCCACCGCGGTCGCGAGCGGACTCGTGCAGTCGACGACGATCGCGTCCGCCTTCACGTGGTCCTTGATCGAGCGGTAGATCTCGGCCTGGCCGCCGAACGGCACGGTCACGATGACGACGTCCGCGGTCGCCGCCTCCTCGTTGGCCGCACCGTCGACGTTCGCGCCGGCGCCGAGCATCTCGCGGGCCGTGTCCGCGACGGCCGAGCCCTTCTCGGCGATCCGCGAGCCGATCGTGACTCGGTTGCCCGCCCTGGCGAGCCGGAGCGTGAGGCCGAACCCCTCGTCGCCGGTCCCGCCGATGACCGAGATGTCCATGGCGGCAGAGCCTACCCTGCACCGCGATGGGCCAGACCCTCACCTACTTGATCGAGCTCGCGGTCGGACTCGGCTGCGTCGTCGTTGCCGTGCCGACGATGAGGAGCCCCGGACGTCGATGGCTCGCCGCGGTCCTCGCCGTCGCGGGAGTGACGGCGATCGTCCACGCCGTCAGCCGGCTGGTCGCCTGACCCGGCCTACAGGATCCCTCGGTCCTCGAACGCCTTCTGCACCTTGAGCGCGGCCCCGTTGCCGGCGATCGCCTCGGCCGCATCCACCGTCGCCTGCGCGGCCTCCGCGAACGAGGGGTCGACGCCGAAGTCGAACTGCGCCTGCAGGATGATCGTGTCCGCCGTCTCCCGGCCGAGCGCGTTGTGGATGTCGTAGAGGGCCCGCGACCAGATCTGGCCGTCGTGGTGGATCCGGCCGGTCTGGTCGTCGACCGTGAGGTCGAGGTCGACGCGACGCAGGCAATGCGGGACGTCCGACGTGTACGAGACCGAGTCCCAGTCGGCGATGCACGCCTCATCGAATCCGCCGGAGACCGGCACGCTCATCGTGAAGGCCCAGTAGTCGCCGAACCCCTCGCCGATCGAGTTCGAGTCGTGCGTGACGCCGAACCCGGGGACCTGGTCGTCCTGGATCGCGTGCCCGAGCTCGTGCCAGATGACCTCGGCATCCTCGCCGTCATCGACACCCCCCTTGCCGACCGTGATCGAGTCCTTCTTCGGGTCATAGAAGCTGTTGTCGCCGCCGAACTGGTCGGCGCGCACCACCTGCGGCTCGTTGTTGACGTTCGTGAAGCCGAGGCTCTGGATGTACAGCTGCGCTTGGGTGACGGCGTGGTACGCCATCACCTGTTCGAACCACGTGTGGTCGCGACCGAACAGGAACGTGCCGTCGGAGCTGAACGCGCAGCTCTTCGTCCCGCACACGTCGGCGTAGTCGCCGCGCAGGAACCCGCTCCCGTCCAGGTTCGTGAGCTCGACCAGCTCGTACGCGTCCTGCAGGGCCTCGTAGTCCGCGTCCTTCTGATCCGTCAGCGTCTCGTCCTGGAGCGTTACGACCGGGTTCGGATCGAAGACGCGTCCTTGGGCGGTGCCGGTGAACGCCTGCGCCGACGACGCCTGGAGGAGCGGGAGGGCGAACGCGAACACCCCGGCGGCGACCGCGACGAGCCTGCGGCGGAGTCGCATGGAAGGAACCCCTTTCTCGGAGACGACGGAGCCTCACGATATCGGAGGGTTCGGAGACCGCGCCAGGCAACGGTTTCAGTGTGGGTGGTACTCGCCGAAGACGCCGCGCAGCACATCGGAGACCTCGCCGAGGGTCGCTCGCGCGCGCAGGGCGACCTTCATCGGCGGCAGGAGGTTCGCCGTCCCCCGGGCCACCGCCTCCACCTCGGCGAGCGCCCGGTCCACCTCCTCCTGGTCGCGTGACGCGCGCAGCTGCCGAAGGCGGTCGACCTGCCTCGCGACCTCCTCCTCGCCGATCACCTGGATCTCGATGGGCTGCTCCTCGGCGTCCTCGAAGCCGTTCACTCCGACCACCACGCGCTCCCCCGACTCGATCCCCCGTTGGATCTCGAAGGCGGCCTCCGCGATCTCGTCCTGGTAGAACCCCGCCTCGATCGCCTCGACGGCGCCGCCCATCCGGTCGATGCGCTCGAGGTAGTCCCACGCGCGCCGCTCGACCTCGTTGGTGAGCGCCTCGACGTAGTAGGAGCCGCCCAGGGGGTCCACGGTGTGCGTCACACCGGTCTCGAGACCGATCACCTGCTGGGTCCGGAGCGCGATCTTCGCGGCATGCTCGGTCGGCAGCGCGAGCGCCTCGTCGAACGAGTTCGTGTGCAGCGACTGCGTCCCGCCGAGGACGGCGGCGAGCGCCTCGAGCGCCGTGCGCACGATGTTGTTCCGCGGCTGCTGGGCGGTGAGCGTCGCGCCGCCCGTCTGCGTGTGGAACCGGAGCATCAGGCTCTTCGGGTCCTTCGCGCCGAACCGCTCGGCCATGATCGTCGACCACATGCGCCGGGCCGCGCGGAACTTCGCGATCTCCTCGAAGAAGTTCAAGTGGCAGGCGAAGAAGAACGAGACGCGCGGCGCGAACCGGTCCACCTCGAGCCCGGCGTCGATCGCCGCCTGCACGTACGCGATCCCGTCGGCGAGCGTGAACGCCGCCTCCTGCACCGCCGTCGCTCCCGCCTCGCGCATGTGGTATCCGCTCACCGAGATCGTGTTCCATCTCGGGATCCGCTCGCCGCAGTACGCGAACAGATCGGTGATCAGCCGCATCGAGGGCTTCGGCGGGTAGATGTACGTGCCGCGGGCCGCGTACTCCTTCAGCAGGTCGTTCTGCACGGTGCCCGAGAGCGTGGCCGCGTCGATCCCCCGTTCCTCGGCCACGAGCTCGTAGAGCAGGAGCAGGATCGGCGCCGTGGCGTTGATCGTCATCGACGTCGAGACCGCGTCCAGAGGGATGGCGTCGAGGAGCCGATCCATGTCCTCGATCGAGTCGATCGCGACGCCGGTCTTGCCCACCTCGCCCTCGGCCCGTGGGTGGTCCGAGTCCAACCCCATCTGCGTGGGGAGGTCGAACGCCACCGACAACCCGGTCTGTCCGTGCTCGAGCAGGTAGCGGAAGCGCCGGTTGGTCTCCTCGGCGGTGGCCATCCCCGCGTACTGGCGCATCGTCCAGAGGCGGCCCAGGTACATCGACGGGTACACGCCGCGGGTGAACGGCGGCTCGCCGGGCAGACCCAGGTCGCGTTCGGGATCGAAGCCCTCGAGGTCCGCCGGTTCGTAGACCGGCTTCAGGTCGATCTCGGAGTCGGTCGACCGCTGTTCGACGTCACCCATCGCTCGGACCAGGGTAGCCGGTAGCATCGCGAGCGTGGATATCGTCGACCCGCGCGTCGAGGACTACATGCGCTCGCTGCTCAGTCGGTACGACGAGCCCGTCCTGCTCGAGATGGAGGCCGAGGGCAAGGAGCGTGGCTTCCCGATCATCGGCCGGCTCGTGGGGGTGACCGTCGAGCTGCTCGCGCGCTCGGTGGGCGCGAAGCGGGTGTTCGAGCTCGGGTCGGGCTTCGGGTACTCGGCGTACTGGTTCGCTCGGGCGGTTGGTCCCTCCGGCGAGGTCCACGGCACGGACGGCGATCCGGCGAACGAGCCGAAGGCGCTCGACTACCTCTCGCGCGCGGGCTTGGCCGAACCCATCCGGTGGCACGTGGGCGACGCCGTCACCCACCTCGGCGCCGCCCCGGGCGAGTTCGACGTCGTCTACAACGACATCGACAAGGACGGTTATCCGGCGGCCTGGATGGCGGCTCGCGAACGGATCCGCGTCGGGGGCCTCTACGTCTGCGACAACGTCCTGTGGTCGGGACGCGTGGCGGTTCAGGATCGGGATGATCCACGCCCCGTCTACACCCAGGCGATCCTCGAGCACAACCGCATGATCGCGGAGGACGACCGATTCATCTCGTCGATCGTGCCGACTCGAGATGGCGTGTTCGTGGCGCTGCGGGTCGCGTAGACTCCGCGCGGCTCCGGGGCAAGGCGTTCGCCGGAGCCGCGTCTAGGCTAGGTGCTCGAGGGCTGGATGGCGAAGCGGAAGTCCGACGTCGGGACCCTGTACAAGGGCAGTCCGGGGCAGTGGTCCTGGCTGCTGCACCGCATCACCGGCGTCGCCGTGATCCTGTTCCTGTTCGCGCACGTGGTGGACACCGCCGTCGTCGGCTGGGGTCCCGAGGCCTACAACCGCGTCGTGAGCGTGTACCACAACTGGGTGGTCAAGCTGCTCGAGCTCGGCCTGGTGGCCGCGGTGCTGTACCACGCGATCAACGGCGTGAAGATCATGGTCTTCGACTTCTGGCCCGGGACGACGCGACACATGAAGGGCATCGCGCTCGCCTCCACCATCATCTTCGTCCTCAGCATGATCCCGGTCACCTGGATCATGGGGCAGGGCATCCTCGAAGACGCGGGGGTCCTCTGATGGCCGTCGAGGCACCCGAACGCTCGGGCCCGGCACCCGGAGGTCGCTCGCCCGGCATCCGAGGTCGCGAACGGCCGATCGGCGGCTTCGAGCTCTGGTCGTGGCTGTTCATGCGGATCAGCGGATTGGTGCTGCTCGTGCTCGCGGTGGGGCACGTCCTGATCATGCACGTGTTGGACGACGGGGTGGACCGCGTGGATTTCGGCTTCGTCGCTGCGCGGTGGCAGAGCCCGTTCTGGCGAACCTGGGACTGGGCGCTGCTGGTACTCGCGCTGATCCACGGGATCAACGGGTTGCGCATCATCGTCCAGGACTACGTTCGGTGGCCCGGCGTCCGGTTCGCCATCGACATGGCCTTCTTCGTGATCGGGTTCGGCCTGTTCGTGCTCGGCTCGGTCGTCGTGTTCACGTTCGACGCGAGCCAGTGGCCGGGAGGCGTCTGAGCCGATGACGACGTTCCACACGTACGACACGGTGATCGTGGGCGCCGGGGGCGCGGGGCTCCGGGCAGCGATCGAGGCGTCGGAGCGCGTGAAGACCGCGGTGATCTCGAAGCTCTATCCCACGCGTTCGCACACGGGGACCGCGCAGGGCGGTGTGTGCGCCGCGCTCGCGAACGTCGAGGAGGACTCGCCCGAGTGGCACGCGTTCGACACGGTCAAGGGCGGCGACTACCTGGTGGACCAGCCGGCCGCGCAGCTGATGTGTGAGGAAGCGGTCGATGCGATCTACGAGCTCGAGCATTGGGGGCTGCCGTTCAACCGGACGCCCGAGGGCAAGATCGACCAGCGGCGGTTCGGCGGCCACACCCGGAACCACGGCGAAGCCCCGGTCAAGCGCGCGTGCTACGCGGCCGACCGGACGGGTCACATGATCCTGCAGACGCTGTACCAGCAATGCGTGAAGCGCAACGTGCGCTTCTTCAACGAGTTCTACGTGCTCGACCAGCTGATGGTCGGCGGAGCGTGCGCGGGGGTCGTCGCGTACGAGCTCGCGACCGGCGAGATCCACGTGTTCCGCGCCAAGGCCGTCCTGTACGCCACCGGCGGGTACGGCCGGATGTACAAGGTCTCCTCGAACGCCCACACGCTGACCGGGGACGGACCGGCCGTGCTGTTCCGCCGCGGGCTCCCGCTCGAGGACATGGAGTTCTTCCAGTTCCACCCGACGGGCGTCTACAAGATGGGCATCCTGCTCTCCGAGGCCGTCCGCGGCGAGGGCGGCATCCTGCTGAACAGCGAGGGCGAGCGCTTCATGGAGCGATACGCGCCGACCGTGAAGGACCTCGCACCGCGCGACATGGTGAGCCGCGCGATCTTCCAGGAGATCAAGGAGGGCAGAGGCGACGGGCCCCACCGCGACGCCGTCTGGCTCGACGTGCGCCACCTCCCGAGAGACGTGATCGAGGAGAAGCTGCCCGACGTGACGGAGTTCGCGCGCGTGTACCTCGGCGTCGAGCCGACGACCGAGCTCGTGCCGATCCAACCGACCGCGCACTACGCGATGGGTGGCATCCCGACCGACGTCGACGGCCGGGTGGTGGTCGGCGAGGGCGAGACCCCGGTTCCCGGGCTGTACGCGGCCGGCGAGTGCGCCTGCGTGAGCGTGCACGGCGCCAACCGGCTGGGGACGAACTCGCTGCTCGACATCGTCGTGTTCGGCCGCCGCGGGGGCAAGCACGCGGCCGGGTTCTGCGCGGACGCCGATCTGCCCGAGCTCCCCGAGCGCCCCGAGGGTATGGTCCGCGACATGGTCGACGGTCTCCTGAACCGGCCCGAGGGCGCGAACGCCGCGGACATCCGGGGCGAGCTCCAGGACTCGATGCAGGAGCTCGCGTTCGTGGTTCGGACCGAGGAGAGCCTGCGGAAGATGCAGGAGATCCTCGTCGGCCTGCGCGGACGGTTCGAGCGCGTCTACGTGCAGGACGCCGGAAGGGTGTTCAACACCGAGCTGATGGAGGTCGTCGAGCTCGGCTTCCTGCTCGAATGCGCGGACGCGCTCGTGGCCGCGGCGCTCGCGCGCGACGAGAGCCGAGGCGGCCACTACCGCGAGGACCACCCGCTGCGCGACGACGCCAACTGGCTGAAACACTCGCTCGCGTACCGCGAGGACGACGGTTCGGTCCGGCTCGAGCACAAACCGGTGAAGCTCGGCCCGTACGTCCCGATGGAGCGGAAGTACTGAATGGCGTCTTCTCGACCGGACGGTCTCGGCGAGATCCTGGAGGACTCCGACCTCCGGGCGGCCGGCGCGGCCCACAAGGTCACGCTCACGCTCAAGATCCGCCGGTACAACCCGGAGGTCCGCGGTGAGGAGTCCTGGTGGGACGAGTTCGAGATCCAGGCCGACCCCGACGACCGGTTGCTCGACGCGCTGCATCAGGTCAAGTGGTACCACGACGGCACGCTCGCCCTCCGTCGTTCGTGCGCGCACGGTATCTGCGGCTCGGACGCCATGATGATCGACGGCAAGAACGCGCTGGCGTGCAAGGTCATCGTGCGCGACATCGCGCCGAAGGTGACGGTCGAGCCGATCCGCGGCCTCCCCGTGCTGAAGGACCTCATCGTCGACATGGAACCGTTCTTCGCCGGCTACCGTTCGGTGCTCCCGTACCTGATCAACGACTCGGGCGAGCCCGATACCGAACGTCTCCAGTCGCCCGAGGACCGGCAACGGTTCGACGACACGACCAAGTGCATCCTGTGCGCCGCGTGCACGACCTCCTGCCCGATCTTCTGGGGCGACGAGGAGTACGTCGGACCCGCCGCGATCGTGAACGCCCACCGGTTCGTCTACGACTCCCGTGACGAGGGCGGGAAGGAACGCCTGAAGATCCTCTCGGAGAAGACGGGTGTGTTCCGCTGCCGGACCACGTTCAACTGCACCGAGGCTTGTCCTCGAGGCATCGAGGTGACCAAGGCGATCCAGGAAGTGAAGCGCTCGATCCTGTTCGACCGGTTCTGAGATCGACCGACGCCCGATAGGGTTCGGGCGTGGCGCACCTCGTGACGCTCATCCCCGGCGACGGCATCGGGCCCGAGGTCTCGGACGCGACCCGTCGCGTGCTCGACGCGACCGGTGTCGAGATCGAGTGGATCGTCGAGGACGCCGGCGCCGAGGTCCTGGAGCGTGAGGGAACCACCCTCCCCGAACGCGTCCTCGAGCAGATCCGACGCTCGCGCGTCGCGATCAAGGGTCCGATCACCACGCCGGTCGGCTCGGGGTTCCGGAGCGTGAACGTCGAGCTCCGTCAGTCGCTCGACCTCTTCGCCTCGGTCCGACCGTCCCGATCGCTCGCCGGGTTGCCCACGCGCCACCCCGACGTCGACCTGGTCGTGATCCGCGAGAACACCGAGGACCTGTACCAGGGCATCGAGTTCGGGAAGGGAACGCCGGAGGCGCTCGAGCTGCGCACCGAGCTCCTCAGGCTCTCGGGGCGGGAGCTGCGTGAGGACTCGGGGTTCACGGTCAAGCCGATCTCGGTGACCGGCGCCCGGCGCATCGTGCGGTTCGGCCTCGAGTTCGTGCGCACCCACGCCCGGCGGAAGGTCACGCTCGGGCACAAGGCGAACATCATGCGGTTCTCCGACGGCCTCTTCCTCTCGATCGGGCAGATCGAGGCCGAGGGTCACCCCGAGGTCTGGTTCGAGGACATGGAGATCGACCATCTCTCGATGCGCCTGGTGCGCGAACCTTCGACCTTCGACGTCCTGCTGCTCCCGAACCTGTACGGCGACATCATCTCGGACCTGTGCGCGGGGCTCGTGGGCGGGCTCGGCCTCGCGGCCGGCGCGAACCTCGGGTGGGAATACGCGGTGTTCGAACCGGTCCACGGCAGCGCCCCCGATATCGCGGGCAAGGGCATCGCGAACCCGATCGCGATGATCCTGTCGGCGGCGATGCTCCTGCGTCACCTGAACGAGCACGCGGCCGCGGCCGCCGTCGAGCGCGCGGTCGACCGGACGCTCCAGCGGGGCGAGGCGCGAACGCCCGACCTCGGCGGCACGTCGTCCACCGACGACGTGGCGGCGGCCATCGCGGAAGCGGTCGCCGGATGAGCAGCCCTGTGGTCCGCCGGCGGAGCGACGCGTTCGCCGCGCTCGCCGGTCTGGTGCTCTTCGTCGCGTGTGCGATCGTCGCGGCGGACGGGACGGTCGGCCCCGCCGAGCTGGCGGTGTTCCGAGCGATCAACGAGCTGCCGCAGGCACTGTCACCCTTCATGCACGGGGTGCAGTGGCTGGGGGTGCTCGCGGTCGGCCCGATCGTCGCGACCGTCGCGGCGCTGTTCCGCCGCTGGCGCCTGGCGATCGCCTGCCTGCTCGTCACGATCGAGAAGCTCGTGGCCGAACGCATCGTGTGGGAGCTCGTCGAGCGCTCCCGCCCGGGCACGACGATCGAGGACGCTTTCGTCCGCGGGGACACGCCGACGGCCGGAGCCTCGTTCGTCTCGGGCCACGTCACCTTGCTCACCGGTCTCGCCTGGGTCCTCACCCCGTACCTGCGAGGCGGCTGGCGCGCGCTCCCGTGGGCGGTCGTCGCCCTGGTCGCGTTCGCCCGTGTCTACCTGGGCGCGCACGCGCCGCTCGACGTGCTCGGCGGGCTCGGGCTCGGCCTCGTCATCGGCGGCATCGCGAACGTGATCGTCGGCTTGGAGGCTCGGGTAGCCGGGGTAGCGGACCACAGCCGAGCGCGCTACAACTAGAGGGGCGGAGACGTCGTCAGAGTGGAGGGTCGACATGAGCGCAAAGGCCGGAGACCGCATCGAGATCGAGTCCGAGACCGTCGGGACGCCCACCCGAGAGGGAGAGATCCTCGAGGTGATGCAGGGCGAGCTGTCGGTCCGCTACCGGATCCGGTGGCACGACGGGCACGAGACCGTCTTCACGCCGAGCGGTGGCACCGCTCGGATCATCCCGAAGCGGGCGAAGAAGAAGAAGTAGTCAGCCCGGATGTGAGTGCCGCTCGGAGCCCCGACCGGGCTCCCCGGGAGGGAGTTGTCAGCAGCCCGGTTCGCCGTGGTGCCCGCAGCACTGCGCCCGCGAGAACGTCGCGTGGAACCGGTTCCGGACGGTGAGGCGGAGCTTCGTGGACGCCGGGGCGTCGTACTCGCGCCAGTTCGTGAAGAAGTTCATCAGGTGACGCTTGGCCTCGCGGAGGAACCGGCGCATCAACCCCCACCGTTCTTGCCGGCCCACTCGTCGGTGGGGATCCGCAGGGCATCGGGAAGCACGTCGTTCTTCCGCCATGGCTTGATCGTCTCGGCGTAGAAGTCGCGACCCTCGCTGTCGTTCACGACCCAGACCGGGAAGTCGTCGAGCTCCATCCGGCGGATCGCCTCGGTGGCGAGGTCCTCGAACGCGATGACCTCCTGCGCGCGCACCGTGAGCGCCGCGAGCGCTCCCCCGCCGCCGAGCGCTGCCATGTAGACGGCCGTGTGCGCCTTCAGCTCGTCGCGGATCGCGGGCCCTCGACCGCCCTTGCCCATGATCCCCTTCAGCCCCAGCTCGAGCAGACGCGGCGTCCAGCGGTCCATCCGGCTCGCGGTGGTCGGGCCCGCCGAACCCGTGACGTTGCCGGGGCGCTCCGGGGTCGGGCCGACGTAGTAGACGATCTGACCGGCGATGTCGAACGGGAGGTCCTCGCCGCGGTCGAGCATCTCCACCATCCGCTTGTGGGCGGCGTCGCGCGCGGCGTAGACCGTCCCGCGGACGAGGACGACGTCGCCGATCTCGAGCAGGCGAACGTCCTCGTCGGACAGCGGCGCCTCGATCCGCTTGCGACCGTCGTCCAGGACCTCGACGGACATCTCAGATCACCCTCGAGCCGGTCCGGTGCGCGTGGCACTCGATGTTGACGGCGACGGGCAGCGACGCGATGTGCGTCGGCATCGTCTCGACGTGCACGGCGAGCACGGTCTGCGTGCCGCCGAGCGCCTCGGGACCGAGCCCCAGCGCGTTGCACTTCTCGTACAGCTCGGCCTCGAGCTCGGCGATCTGAGGATCCGAGCTCGGCTGGCCCACCTTGCGCATCAGCGCCCGCTTGGCGATCACGGCCGACATCTCGAAGTTGCCGCCGATGCCCACCCCGATGATCCCGGGCGGGCACGCGTTCGGGCCGGACTCGGCCACCGCTTGCAGGACGAACTCCTTCGCGCCCTCGAGCCCGTCCGCGGGCTTCAGCATCGCGTGCTTGCCCATGTTCTCCGAGCCCGCGCCCTTGGCGTCCACCTGGATCCTGATCTGGTCGCCGGGCACGATCCGCGTGTGGATGAACGCGGGCGTGTTGTCGCCGGTGTTCCTCCGGTCGAACAGCGGGTCGCGAACGATCGACCCGCGGAGGTAGCCGTCGCCGTAGCCTTGCCGCACGCCCTCGTTGACGGCGTCGTACAGGTCGGCGCCGCCGACGTGTGCGTCTTGGCCGAGCTCGAGGAAGATCACCGTGTAGCCGGTGTCCTGGCAGTACGGGTACTCGCCTTCGGCGGCGAGCTCCTGGTTGCGGATCAGCAGGTCGAGCACCTGGCGCCCGAGCGGCGACTCCTCGAGCTCGCGGGCTCGCCTGACGAGCCGAACCATCTCCTCGGGCACCTTGTAGTTGATCTCGATGCAGAGATCCCGAACGACCCGAGTGATCTCCGCAGCATCGATCTCGCGCGGCTCGGCCATGTCCACCGTCATGCTAACCGCGGTGCTTCCTGGCGTCCGCCGGGGTGAGAGGATGCGCGCGATGGCGTCCGAGGTCACGTCCCCCCGTCGTCCGACCGCGCCGCGGTTCGCCGGGTTCGCGTGCGTCGCGCTCGGAGCCGTGATCGCCGGCGTGGGCGCCACCCGAGAGTGGGCGGCGGTCGGGTTCGTGGCCGACGCCGAGCGTGCCGCGGACGATCTCGGTCCACGGGACCGACGTCTGGGAAGGCAAGGTCGTGCTGTTCGCGGCCGTCGCCGCGCTCCTGGTGCTGCTGGCGATGCGGACCTCGGGTTCGGCGGCGACGCGGCGGGGACTCGCGATCGTCCTCATCGTCCTCGGGGCGCTGTGCGTCGCCCTCCCGATCCTGGATGCCGTCCGTGCGGAGGACCGTTTCGGCGGTGTGGAGGGCGTGGATCGTTTGGAGCGGGCGATCGCCGTGGAGCTCGAGATCCCCGTAGAGGTGGTGCGCGAGCAGCTCTCCGAACTGCTCGAACAGGACCTGCGCGTCGAGATCCAACCCGGGTTGTGGCTCACGGCGTTCGGCGGCGTCCTGCTCGTCGCGGGCGGCATCCTCGGGTTCGCGTGGGTCCGCCGAGGAACCGGTACGAGGGTCGAGGCGTAGTGGCCGTCTAGAGCGTCGCGAGGTCCGCGCACTTCGTGCGGATCCCCTCGGCGGCCGCTCGGAGCGCCGCGAGCTCGTCCTCGTTCAGGTCGAGCTCGACGATCTCGGTGACGCCGCCCGCCGAGAGCCTGACCGGGACGCCGACGTACACCCCGTCGATCCCGTACTGGCCCGTGCACCACGCGCAGACGGGCAGCGGCTCGTCCACGCGACCCGCGATCGCCTCCACCATCCTCGCGGCCGAGGCCGAGGGTGCGTAGTACGCGCTCCCCTTCTTCAGGAGCCCGACGATCTCGGCCCCGGCGTCGCGCGTCCGCGCGTAGAGCCGCTCGAGCGTGGCCTCGTCGACCAGCTCGGTGAGTGGCTTCCCGTCCACGGTGGCGTGTCGGGGCAGCGGCACCATCGACTCGCCGTGGGAGCCGAGCGTCATCGCCTCGACCACCAGAGGCGACACGCCGAGCTCCTCGGCGATGAAGGCTCGGAGGCGGGCCGAGTCCAGCACCCCCGCCATCCCCATGACCCGTTCCTTGGGGAAGCCGGAGACGTCGGCCGCGAGGAACGTCATCTCGTCGAGCGGGTTCGTGACCACGATGATGATCGCGTCCGGCGAGCCGGGGACGAAGCGCTCGACCACCTCCCGAACGATCCCCGCGTTCTTGCCGAGCAGGTCCATCCGGCTCATCCCGGGCTGCCGGGGGAACCCCGCGGTGATCACGACGACGTCCGAGCCGGCCGTGTCCGCGTAGTCGTTGGTGCCGATCACGCTCGGGTCGAACCCGACGACCGGGGCGGACTGCCGCAGGTCGAGGGCGAGCCCCTGCGGAAGACCCTCGACGATGTCGATGAGGACGACCTCGGCGAGGCCGCGTTCGACGAGCCGCATGGCCGTGGTCTGTCCGACGAACCCGCTTCCGACGACGGTGACGCGCATGGATGGAGCTCCTGTTGATGGGGCCGCCATCCTATCCGGTCGGTCGGCGGGTCCTCCCCGTCACGATCGCTCGCGGCGGCTCGTGAGGTAGGCGCCCGCGAGCACGAGCCCGGTCCCGACGAGCGAGATCGCCGCGATCGTCTCGTCCTCGAAGACCACGCCGAGGGCGATCGCCACGACGGGCAGGAAGTAGATCGCCACCGAGCCGCGCGTGGCGCCGACCCGGCCGACCAGCGTGGTCATCGCGACGAACGCCCACCCGGTGCCGAAGAACCCGAGAACCGCGACCGCGAGCGTGCTCGACCAGGCGAACTCCGAGCTCGGCAGCGACACGAGCGCTGCCGGCGCGAGCAGGACGAGCGCGACGAGCTGCGCTCGCAGCAGGACCGGGAGCGCCCCGTAGCGCTGCTGGAGCGGGACGGCGATGTTCACCGCCACCCCGTAGCACAGGACCGCGAGGAGGACCAGCGAGGCGCCGAGCGCCGTGGCGTCGGCGTCGCGCGTCGCCGGCCAGAGGACGCCGATCGACGCCGACGAACCCGATCGCGATCCCGGCGAGCTGCCGGCCGGCCGGCAGCCGGCGCAGGAGGATCGCGGCCGTGACGGCGGCGAAGATCGGCACCGCACCGTTGAGCATGCCCGGCGAGCGACGAGTCGATCCACTGCTGGCCGATCGGGAACAGCAACAGCGGCGCCGCCATCCAGAAGAGCGCCGAGCAGCGCCACCCGGGGCAGGTCGGCCCGGTCGACGGGTCGGTGCGACCGAGGCAGCAGCGAGAGCGTGAGCGCCCCGATCGCCACCCGGCCGAACGCGACCACCCCCGGGCCGAAATGCTCGAGGCCGATCTCGATGAACAGGAACGACGAGCCCCAGATCGCCGCGACGGCGGCCAGGAGCCCCCACTCCTGCAGGCCGAACGCCTCCCGGCGGGTGCCGTGGGCGGTCTCGATCAGCGGGCGCCGTGCTCACTCAGCCTCCACGTGGCTCCAACGATCCACGGCCGGTCATCGTGAGATCAGTTTCTCGATGACCGCATCGCGCACCTCGGTGGTGCTCGCCGCGCTCGGATCGTCCCGGGTGGGGCGCAGGTCGTAGGTCACGGTTCGGCCCTCCGCGATGACGGCCGCGACCGCGGCCTCCAGCCGGTCCCCGGCGTCGATCTCGCCGATGTGGCGGAGAAGCATGGCTCCGCAGAGCATCAGGGCCATGGGGTTCGCACGGTTCAACCCTCGGTAGCGCGACGCGGTCCCGTGCGTCGCTTCGAAGACCGCGTACCCGTCGCCCAGGTTGACGCCCGGCGCCACGCCGAGCCCCCCGACGATGCCGGCACACAGGTCCGAGACGATGTCGCCGTAGAGGTTCGGAAGGACGAGCACGTCGTGGTCCTCCGGCCGTTGCACGAGCTGCATCGCGAGGTTGTCGATGATCCGGTCCTCGAACGCCACGTCCGGGAACTCCCGCGCCACCTCCCGAACCACCTCCAGGAACAGTCCGTCCGAGACCTTCATGATGTTGGCCTTGTGCCCCGCGGTGACCTTCCGGCGCCCGTTGGCCCGCGCGTGCTCGAACGCGAACCGGGCGATCCTGCGGCTCGCGGTCTCGCTGATGGCCTTGATCGACAGACCCGAGTCCGCTCGGATCGCCTTGCCGGTCGTGCGTTCGATGAACCCGATCAGCTCGGCGGTCCGCGGCGCCCCCTGCTCGAACTCGATCCCCGTGTACGAGTCCTCCGTGAGCTCCCGCACGACCACGACGTCGACGCCCTCGTACCGCGAGCGCACCCCCGGGTAGAGCCGGCACGGTCGAAGCGCCGCGTACAGGCCGAGCGCGACGCGCAGCGCGACGTTCACGCTCCGGAAGCCGGACGGCGTGCCGAGCGGTCCCTTGAGGGCGACCCGGTTGCGCCGGATCGACTCGATCACCCGGGTGGGAAGGGGCGTGCCTTCGCCCTCGATGACCGCGAGCCCCGCCGGCTGTTCGTCCCACTCGAGCTCGACGCCGGTGGCTTCGATCGTCGCGCGCGCGGCGTCGACGAGCTCGGGCCCCGCCCCGTCACCGGGGATCAGCGTGATCCGGTGGGCAGCCACGCCGGGATTCTGATGGCATGATGGGCGCAACGACCATCCCGAGGAGATGGAGCGTTCGGTGACCGACAGAGGCCTTCGCGAGATCGTGGCAGCCCAGACCCGGCTGTCCGACATCGACGGGCAGGCCGGGAGGCTCTGGTACGTCGGCTACGACATCAACGACCTGGCCGGCAGGACCTCGTACGAGGAGGTCGTCCACCTGCTCCACGAGCTGCGACTGCCGACCCAGACGGAGCTGGACACGCTGACCGACTTCATGGTCGAGGAGCGCGAGGTCTCCAAGTTCCTGCAGGACCTGATGCCGACCCTCGCTCAGCAGACCTCGCCGATGTCGATGCTCCGAACGAGCGTGTCCGCGGCGTCGGCGTACGACCCGGACGGGTGGGACGACTCCGTGGAGGCCGACCGGCGCAAGGCCCTGCGTCTGATCGCGAAGACGCCGACGCTGCTCGCGATGTACCACCGGATGCGGACGGGCCAGGAGATCGTGCCCCCGAACACCAAGCTCCCGCACGCGGCGAACTTCCTGCACATGCTGCTGGGCCTCGAGCCCTCGCAGGAGGACGCCGAGGTGATCGACACGACGTTCGTGCTCTACGCCGACCACACGATGAACGCGTCCACGTTCACGGCACGGATCGTGGCCTCGACGCTCGCCGACATGTTCTCCGCGATCACCGCGGCGATCGCGGCCCTCAAGGGGCCGTTGCACGGCGGGGCCAACGAGGAGTCGATGAAGATGCTCGAGGAGGTGGGGTCGCCGGACCGAGCCGAGGCCTACGTCCGCGACCGGCTCGACCGCCATCAGAAGGTGATGGGGTTCGGTCACGCGGTCTACAAGACGATGGATCCCCGGGCCGTCGTGCTCAAGCGCCTCTCGAAGGAGACCGGCGAGCGCCACGGCGACACGTCCTGGTACGAGATCTCCGAGGCGATCGAACGCACCGTCGCCGAGCAGAAGGGTCTGTTCCCGAACGTCGACTTCTACGCGGCGAGCGTGTACCACACGCTCGGCATCCCGACGGACCTCATGACCCCGATCTTCGCCGTGGCCCGGATGGCCGGGTGGACGGCCCACGTTCGGGAGCAATACGCCGACAACCGGATCATCCGGCCCGGTTCGGAGTACGTCGGCCCGGTCGACCAGACCTGGGTTCCGATCGACGAGCGTTAGCGGGCTCAGACCGGAGCAGGCGGTGGTAGCGGCGGGGCCGCGGGTTGCGCGCCACCCTCCGACGCCGAATCCCACACGCGGTTCAGGTGCTCCTGGACGTAGGCCGCCATCCCGATCCAGATCACCAGCGCGAGGATGACGACCAGCGCCGGCGAGATCTGCGACGCGATCCCACGTTGCTGCTGCATCTGCACGATGTGGTTCGAGGTGTTGTAGAACGCGATGAACGCCGGCACGATCAGGAGGAAGCCGGGGATGACGGCCAGGAGCGACCGGGTCGGGCTGATCGTCTGGTCGCCCGTGTACCGCTGGATCTCCTGGTTCACCTTGTAGTACCAGTAGAGCCCGTAGATCCCGAGCGTGATGAAGCTCAGCCCGAGCACGCCGAGCGGGTTCCGCTTCAGGTACGACTGACCCTGGATCATCACCGTTTCCGCCATGCGGCCCCCCTCGAGTGTCCGATGCCTCGGCGAGTCTACGCCGGGGTGGCCGCCGGCCGTGGGAGCAACCCCGCCCGCTCGATCACGTGCCGAACCGCTTCCTCTCGTCCCAGGCCCATCACGTGCACGCCGGAGATCCCCTGCATCTCCTGCAGGCCCGACACGATCTCGACGCACTGGGCCGTGCCGAGCGTCTCCGCTTCGGGCCCGGCGTCCTCGAGCGCGCGCAGAAGGTCGTCCGGGATGTGGACGCCCGGCAGGTGCTCGTTCATGTACCGAGCCTGCTTCACGCTCCGGAGCGGGGCGACGCCGACGAACACCGCCGCGCGCTCGAGCACGCCACGGGGACGGACCACGTCGGCCCACGCGGAAAGCCGGTCGAGGTCGTAGGCGATCTGCGTCATCACGAAGCCGGCACCGGCGTCGAGCTTGACCTCGAGACGGGCCGGGTCGTAGGTCTCGGCGAGCGGGCTGTCGGCCACGCCGACGAAGTACCGCGGTGCGTCCTCGATCTCGGCACCCGATGGCAGCCGACCGTCCTCGCGCAGTGTCCTCCCGAGCGCGACGAGGTCGAGCACTCCGATGTCGTGCACGGCGGCCGCATCGGGCTGGTCTCCGACCGAGAGCGGGTCCCCCGTCAGGCACAAGAGGTTCCGCGCTCCGAGCGCCCACGCCCCCAGGACATCCGCCGCGATCGCCAGCCGGTTCCGGTCGCGGACCGTGAGCTGCAGCGTGGGCTCGATCCCCGATCGCGCAACGATCGCCGCGCCGGCGACCGGCGACATGTGGGCGCTCGCCGTCGGGTTGTCGGTCACGTTGACGGCATCTGCGTAGCCGACGAGCTCACGCGCCTGGCGTTCGACGGGCTCGGCGCTGGCCGAGCGGGGCGGGACGACCTCGGACGTCACGCAGAACGCGCGCGAGCGCGCGAGCGCCTCGAGCCGGCTGGACGATCCGCTCAACGCTGCTCGGAGAGCTTCTCGGCGGCCGTGACGGTGTTCAGCAGGAGCATCGCGGTGGTCATCGGCCCGACGCCGCCGGGGACCGGCGTGATCATCCCCGCGACCTCCTTCACCTCTTCGAAGGCCACGTCCCCCACGAGCCCGCCCTCGGTTCGATGCACGCCGACGTCGACCACGACCGCTCCCGGCTTGATCATGTCGGCGGTCACGAGCTGCGGCCGTCCCGTCGCCGCCACGAGGATGTCGGCGCGACGGGTGTGCTGTGCGAGGTCCCGGGTCTTGACGTGGCAGACCGTGACGGTCGCGTTGCCTCGGATCCAGTCCTGCGCGAGCAGGATCGACAGCGGCGCCCCGACGAGATCGCCGTAACCCGCCACCACGATCTCGGCGCCCTCGAGCTCCACGCCCGAGCGCAGGAGGAGCTCGACGATCCCGTACGGGGTCGCGGGTGGGAACGAGGGTTCGCCGCGGACCATGAGCCCGACGTTCAGCGGGTGGAGCCCGTCGACGTCCTTCCGCGGATCGATCGTCGTCTGCACGTCGAGCTCGCTGATGTGCCTGGGGAGCGGGAGCTGCACGATGATCCCGTGGATCTCGGGATCGCGGTTCAGCCGCCGGATCGTCGCGAGGACCTCGCCCTCGGTGATGAAGCTGGGCAGGTCGACCTGCTCCGAGCGCATCCCGACCTCCGAACACGCCTTGTGCTTGGCCGCCAGATAGATCCGAGAGGCCTCGTCGTCGCCGACCAGCACCGCGGCCAGCCCCGGCTGGATCCCACGGTCGACGAGCGCCATGGCGCGTTCGGCCACCTGCGCCTTGACCTGCCCGGCGATCGCCCTGCCGTCGATGATGGTTGCGGTCACGAGCGGCAATCCTACCGACGGGCGGGGTGAGGAGACGGGAGGAGAAGGCTCCCCGAAGGACCGACGCGTCACGCCCTGGCGATCACCCAGAGCGGCGTTTCGTCCTCGTCCTCGATCTCGTCGGCCTGGACGAGTTCGAATCCCGCATCGCGGAAGAGTCGACGATTCGTGTCCGCGTCGAAGTGGCTCCAATACATCGGCGCTCCGTAGAAGCGCTCCTCGACTTGGGCGGGGTTGTCACCGCTGCCGAACGTGCCAGCGAGGAAGCCGCCGGGCCGGAGCCAGCCATGGATACGTCCGAGGATGCTCGCGTGCAGCTCTCGTCGGACGTGGATCAGCGTCCAGAACGCCACGACGGCGTCGAACGATCGCGGCGCGAACGCCACCTCGGTCATGTCCGCGCGCACGAACGTCGCCGCGGGTGCGTTCGTGCTCGCGAGCTCGAGCTGGCCGGCCGAGATGTCCACCGCGACGACGCGGGCACGCGTCGCGAGTTCGGCCGTGATGAGGCCCGCCCCGCAGCCGAGGTCGAGGACCCTGCCTCCGTCGGGGATGAGCTCGAGCACACGGCCGAGGAACCGTCGGAAGAAGGTCTGCGGACCACGGCCTCGGCGGATCGCGTCCGCGTAGCGCTCGGCGATCGCGTCGTAGCCCGACTCGACGATCCGGCGAGGCTCCTCGGGCATCAATGGCGGAAATGTCGCCGGCCGGTGACGACCACGGCCATCCCTCGCGTTTCGGCCGCGACGAGCACCTCCTCGTCGCGGATCGAGCCGCCGGGATGGATCACGGCCGTCACGCCGGCGTCCGCGGCGACCTCGACCGCGTCGGGGAACGGGAAGAACGCGTCGCTCGCCATGACCGAGCCCTTCGCGCGATCGCCGGCCTTGCGGGCAGCGAGGAACGACGCATCCACGCGTGACATCTGACCGGCACCCACGCCCACGGTCGCAAGGTCCCGGGCGAACACGATCGCGTTCGACTTCACCCGCATCGACACGATCCACGCGAAACGAAGATCGCGCCATTCCTCTTCGGTGGGTTGCCTCGTCGGACACGACCTCCAGGTCGTCCCCGCTCTCCGGAGCCCAGTCCCGATCCTGGACGAGCGCGCCCCCGACCAGCACGCGCACGTCGAGGCCACCGGGCTCCGGCAACGGAGCGGTGACCACCCGCAGACCCTTGCGCTCGGCGAACGCGGTAAGGGCGCCCCGGGTGAACGACGGCGCGACCACGACCTCGGTGAAGACGTCGGCCATCGCACGCGCCGCGTCCTCGTCCGCCTCGCGCCCGAACGCCACGATGCCACCGAACGCGCTCACCGTGTCGGTCTCGAACGCCGCCGCATAGGCCGCCGCGAGCGAGCCCTGAACGGCTGCACCGCACGGGTTGTTGTGCTTGACGATCACCGCGGCCGGTCCCAGATGGTCGAGGTCGGCCGCGAGCGTGAGCGCCGCGTCCACGTCGAGCCAGTTGTTGAACGACATCTCCTTGCCCTCGACGAGTACCTCCGCGCCGCCGAGGACACCCGGACCGCCGGTCGCTGCGTACAGCGCGCCGCGCTGATGCGGGTTCTCGCCGTAGCGCAGATCGGCGACCTTGTCGAACGCGAGGCCGACGAACGCCGGCGATCGCGTCGTCGGCCGCAGCGAACCACCCCGCAACCGCCGCGTCGTACGCCGCCGTGTGCGCGAACGCCTCGGCGGCCAGCGCCCGACGCACCTCCAGCGACAGGCCACCATCGGCCTCCAACGCCTCGAGGATCTCCGCGTAGCGCGACGGGCTCACGACGACGCCGACGGACGCGAAGTTCTTCGCCGCCGCCCGAACCATCGCCGGACCGCCGATGTCGATCTTCTCGATCACGTCGTCCTCGCCGGCGCCGCTCGCGACGGTCTCTCGGAACGGGTACAGGTTCACGACGACCAGATCGATCGGTTCGATGTCCTGCTCGACCAGCTGCGCCTCGTGCTCGGGCTTGCGGCGATCGGCGAGGATCCCCGCGTGGATCTTCGGATGCAGGGTCTTCACACGTCCGTCGAGCATCTCCGGGAACCCGGTCACGTCCTCCACCGGCGTGACCGGCACGCCCGCACCTCGGAGCGTCGCCGCCGTTCCGCCGGAGGAGACGATCGCGACACCCAGCTCCGACAGGCCGCGCGCGAGCTCGACCAGGCCCTCCTTGTCGTAGACGGCGAGCAGGGCACGGCGCACCGGACGGACGTCGCTCACCTCGGCGCCTCCTGCAGGACGCGCACGTTCCTGCCCTCGACGACGAGCCGGCCTTCGCCGAGCGCGCGGACCGCGGCCGGCAGCAGCCGGTGCTCCGCCTCGTGGACGCGTTCCTCGAGCCCGTCCCGGTCGTCGTCGGGCGCGATCTCGATCGCCTCCTGGAACACGACGGGTCCGTGGTCGACCTGCTCGTCGACCAGGTGCACGGTCACGCCGGTCACCTTGACGCCCCAGGCGAGCGCATCGGCGACAGCGCTCGTTCCGGGGAACGCCGGGAGCAAGGCTGGATGTACGTTCAGCATGCGGTCTCGGAAGGCTCCGACCAGCTCCGGACCGGCGATCCGCATGTAGCCGGCGAGCGCGACGATGTCGATCGCGTGGTCACGCAGGGTTTCGACGAGCGCGTGATCGAACGCCGCACGGTCGGCGAAGCCGTCGGGATCGACGTGCACGGCCTCGACCGCTCGAGCCCGCGCGCGATCGAGGGCATTCGCGTCGGAACGGTCGCTGATCACGAGGGTCACCCAGGTGCCGACGACCGGGTCGTCGAGGAGCGCCTGAAGGTTCGTCCCCGCGCCCGACGCGAGCACGGCCACCCGAGCGGTCACGTGGCGCACGCTAGGGAGCCCGTGCCGAGCCTGTCAACACGACCCGGGGATAGGGCAAGGCCAGAGCGAAAGGTGGCCCGCCAGCGGGTCGAAGCCTCCCCACCCGCCGGCCTGCGACAGGGGATGGTGGTCGGGGTAGTGCCGGGACGGGTCGTGTGACAGGAATCTCATCGCACGTGTGACAGGTATCACATCGTACGATCGCCCTACGCTTGCTAGCGTAGGCGCCGATCTATCCGTTGCAACGAAGGATATGCGAGATGGAACTCCTTCGCGTGGGGGTCCTCGAGGAAGACGAGGTTTACCGTCGCGGCGTGATGGCGGTCCTCAACGAAGACGACTGTGTATGCATCGTTCTCGGAGGTGATCGAGAGACGTCTCCGGAAGCGGTCGACGCGGAAGACGGCCTCGACGTGGCGGTCGTGTGTTCGAGGTTGCTCGACCGGGTGCGGCTGTCGTGCCCGCTCGTCTGCCTGGCCATCCCGGAACTCCAAGGCGCGGAGAGCTGTCGCTCGTCGCCGAACGTCAAGGCGACGCTGCCCCACGAGGGCCTGACCAGCAAGCAGCTCCTCGCGAGCGTTCGCGCCGCTGCAGCCGGCCTGCAGGTCGAGTCGCCGAGCCTGAGCCCGCGCGACGATGGTGTCGTGGATCCCCGCAGGATCGAGGTTCTGAAGCTCCTGGCCGGGGGTGCCGATACGCGGACGATCGCCAGGGACCTCCAACTCTCGGAGCGGACCGTCAAGACGCTGGTCCACGACATCCAGTTGACCTTGGGAGTGACCACGCGGGCACAGGCCGTCGCCGAGGCCATCCGTCTAGGCCTCATCTGAGACACACCCGGGCGCCCAAAGGGGCTGCTTCAGGTTCCCGATAGGTCCGTTTGTGCGTTCGTTCGTGTCGGTGGAGCCATCGAAGGGGCGCGAAGGTCCGTCTTGATGCTGGTGCGAGGAGATCGCGCAGCGGCTGAAACTGGAGGTCAAGCCGCTTCCCCGACGCACGCGAACGATTCAGGAGGTGAGGCTGGAAAGCGCCGAGAGCGGTCCGGATCTAGGAAGAAGGAGGAAAGGGATGAAGATGAGACGAGTAGGTATCGTCACAGCATTGTCGATGTTCCTGGTGGCCTTGTCGGCTTCGGCAGCATTCGCTGCCGTCAGCCCGGGGACGTACACGCCGACGGCCGATAGCTTCAACTCCGCGAATGCCCCGGGCAGCTCGAACCTCAAGTCGGGTACGGTCCAGTGCGTCGTGAATGATGCGCGCGACGTCGACTGTAGCGCGTACGTGCTCGGGGGCGTCGGGAACACGAACGCAGACGTGAGTCTGACTGCCACCTACTCGGCGACCATCGACTGCACCAACCACGGCGGCAATCTCGTCGAGTCCCATACGTCGACCTTCTCTGACAGCAGTGCGGCCACGGTGGTCTCCTCGAGGAATGGGCAGTTGCGTGTCCCGGCGCAGTCGGTAAGTGGATTCGGCGCGCCGCAGGTCTGTCCGAATCCGAACTGGACGCCCACGATCCGGGGGGGACTCTCACGCTCGAGAGCTTCACGTACACGCTCACGTTCGCCGGCTTCACGTCTCCTTACATCACGATCACCGCGTAACCAGGAAGCCGGTGAGCCGCTAGAAGAAGAAGAACGAAGAGAACGAAGAGAAGGGCCGGGCCTCCCAGGTCCGGCCCTTCTTCTTGAGAGAGTTGGAGCCACGAGCCTGCGGATGGCAAGCAGACGGAGTCTGAGGCGGCATAGGCCGAGCGAGTCGCCAGCAAGCTGTTCCAGCTGCTCGACGAGTGTTGGCGACACACGCAGCGTGTTGTCGAGCTGGCGCGCGCTCATTCCGTGCGTTGGGCCGGCGGGCGAGTTAGAACGGGTAGGAGATCCGCTTGGAACCCGTACGGGGTAGGTTGACCCTGGGTCGCGACCCGGCCGGGGATGCTGCGGGATCGGGCAGGGCGTTCGCCACGGCAAGCTGCACCCGGTTCTGGACGCGGCGGTACCCTTCGCTGCGTGCCGCCTGACGAACGCTCGTCGAAGGTCTTGGACCGATGCGACCGCCACCCGGGGAACCCCGCCGTCGCGTGGTGCGACGGCTGCGGACGCCCGATGTGTCTCGCGTGCTCGACACCGGTGCGCGGGCAGGCGTACGGAGCCGAGTGTCTAGCCGGGGTGCTCGGGCCGGACGTCCCCGACGCGATCGAGGCGAAGGTTCACCGCGCCGATCGCACCATCCGGACGCTCGCGCAGGTCGCGTTCGGACTCGCCGTGCTCGCCACCGCTCTCCCCTGGAGCCGGTTCGGTCCCGGTTCGGGCGCGTTCGGCGCATGGACGCGGTCCGGGCGCTGGTCGCTCGTCGCGGCGCTCGCTGCCATCGCCGGGCTGGCGCTCGCCACCGCTCGGCGGCGGCCCCGTCTTCGGAACCCGACCTGGGACGTGGTGACCGCGAGCCTCGGCGCCCTCGTGGTGGTCGCCTCACTGCTCTCGGTCCTGTTCCCTCCTCCCTTCTCCCGACCCTGGCTCGGCCCGTGGTTCGCCGTCGTCTTCGGCGCTTCCGCCTTCGCCGCCTCGATCGTCGCCGCTCGAACCGCCGAAGAGCCAACTTCCGCAGGCATTTGACTCGACCCTAGGCGCGGTGTTCGATAGGCCCGGCTCGGGGAGCCGCGATCGGCGCGGGGAGCCGAAAGGAGCAATGCATGTCTCAGTCCGGTGGGTTCGACATGTCGAAGATGTCCTCGGCCGAGAAGATCGTCGCCGGTGCGGCGCTCGCGTACTTCATCTGGATATTCCTCCCGGTTTGGTACAGCTGCTGTGAGGCCTTCGGTGTCACTGCGGACGGTGGAAGCTTTAGCGGCTTCCGAGGAGTGCTGATCATCTCCTGGCTCCTAGCGATCGTGGCGGTTGCCGAGATCGTGGTGCATGCGATGGGCACCGCGATGAATCTTCCGATGAAACGCGGGCAGCTCCACCTGATCGTGGCTGGAGCCGCGCTCGTGTTCACGCTTCTCGGACTCGTAGCGAGGAGCACCGGACTCACGGTCTCGTGGGGATTCTTCGTTGGCATCCTGCTGACCCTGGTCTGGACGTATGGTGCGTACATGATGTACAACGCGCCCGAGGAAGCGACGACGGGCGACATGCTGGGCGGCTCGCCTCCGCCTCCACCAGCAGGACCCACGGGTTAGTTCGACTCCGTGCCGACACCGCATATCCGGGCGAGCGAACCTCGCGCCGGGGGTGGATGGCGCGCGCGGAGCGCGGGCAGTATTCCCGGGACGAGCGCGCGAAGCTAGTTGGGAGCATGAACAGGTCACCACCCGGCGAACAGAGCGCTCGGAACTCATCCTTGGCAAGCCGGCTGCTACTCGTCGCCGGCACGTTGTACATCGTCGATGTCGTCCTCCCGTGGAGGCAGCGCTGTATCGCTGGAGAATGCGGTCTCCATCTCGGGATGGGAGGGCATCGGGGTCCTCAACCTGCTTCTTGCGATCACTCTGGTGGTGTGGGAGGCGTTATGGCTTGCGGGCGCGGAAATCAACGCACCGCGTGCGCTGGTGAGCGCCGGGCTGGCAGCGGCCATCGTTCTGTTCACGATCCTCAAGATCGTCGTGGATTGGAACGGCGTCTACCTCTTCGCCTGGATCGGTCTCCTTCTCGCCCTGGTGATCGGGTATGGCGGCTGGATGCGCTGGCAGGAACACCAAGCGGTCACGGACGGTCTCAAGGGCGGCGACGGCGACACCGTGTGATGTCTGGCGGCCGCGTTCCTCTCGGACCCGGGCGTACCATTCGGACCGTGAAGCGATGCCCGTTCTGCGCCGAGGAGATCCAGGACGAAGCGATCAAGTGCCGCTTCTGCGGGAGCATGCTGGGCGAGGACCTCCCGGCTCCGCCGCTCGGGGTCCGGGCGGGCTCCACGGAGGACGAGGCGCTCCAGTTCACCCACTCGGGCTCGCGGTACCTGCTCGGCTACGGCCGGGATTTCTTCGGGATCTGGGATCGCCAGGGTGGGCGCGGGCCGGTCTCGCGCTACCCGCGGACCGACGACGGATGGCGTGCCGCCTGGCTCTCGTTCTCCGCGTGGGAGCCGCAGAGCGCGGAGGTGGGCATCAGCGGCGCCTCCACCGGATCCGTGATGCCGTCGACGCAGGCCACATGGTCGCGACCGGCCACACCGCAACGAAGGGTGAGCGGCGCGTGGTGGCTCCTGCCCATCTTCATGGGGTGGCTCGGCGGTCTGATCGCGTGGCTCGTGAACAAGGACGTCGACCCTCAGCGCGCACGCTCGATGCTGATCACGGGTATCGCGATCAGCGTGGCCTTCATCATCCTGTTGGTTGCCGTTCCGCCCTCGGGCGCCTGACGGTGCTCGCTCCTCCGAGCGCCCCGCCCGCGAGACCCCAGGCGAGCGCGAAAAGGGTCCCCGAGACGGGGTCGGGCCCGATCCAGAGGTGACCGCCACCGCTGCCGGCGCCGGACGTGGCCCCGTAGGTGAGCGTGATCGACGCCAGCAGGCAGCAGGCGAGAACCAAGACCGCGAAGACGACGCCCGACGCCGCGCCGATCGCCGCCCCTGAAGTTCCCGCCCTCTCGGCCGTCGAACCCGCCCACCGGCCTCCGACGAGGGTCGCCACGGCCGGGACGAGGAGGAAGACGAGGTAGCCGCCGGGCGCGTTCCCGAACGACACGTCCCCCTCGCGGGTGAGACCGGTAGGGAACCGTCGGTAGCACAGGAGCTCCGCACGTTCGCTCCCGCGCACCACGTCGCAACCTCCGACGGCGGGCACGAGCGTCCACAACGCCTCGTTCGGCGCGAGCGCCAGGTGATGGGCGAGGATCACCGCGCCCTGCCCCGGTCGGTCGAACACGGTCGAGAAGTAGCGCGCCGTCGACGGTGTCGCCGTGGCAACCGGCTCGTCGGGTTGCACGATCCCCGCCACGAACAACCCCAGGTACGAGAGCCCGAGACCGAGCATGAACATCAGCCACCCCCCGCCGAGCACCGCGCGGGTCCGGACGGCCGGTGGTCGCTCACCCTCGGATCGCACCCACGACCACAGGCCACCGAACGCTCCGGCGATCGCGGCGATCGCCAGCGGGAACGCCAGGGCCTGCCAGGTGGACATCGAGACCCCGACCCCGCCCGTGACGAACGATCCGAGCTCCACCGGCTCCTCGAACCGCACGAGGAGCGCGACGAGCAGCACGGGCGGCGCGTAGCCGAGCGCCACCGCGGAGCCGCTCAGCGCTCGAGCACCGGGGCCGTCGCCGAACCCCGACGCCCGCCCCGCCCGGAACAGCAACCAGACGGCGAGCGCCGTCACGGCGAGCAGCGCGACGCCGAGCTCCACGGTCGCGGATCCCCCGACGGGGGTGCCCGAACCGGGCAGCCTCGACACGTCGACGTCGAGATCGCCTTCGACCACGAGGGCAACGTGATGGAACGGTCCCAGGTACAGCGCACCGATCCGGAGCGCGCCGGCGAGCGACACACCCGGATCTGCGAACACGAATGTTGCCAGAGCGGCTACGAGGCCGACCGAGGCGATCGCCAGGAAGACCAGGAATCCTCGCAGGATCGCGCGAGGCCATCCCGGCGTCTCGTCACCGACCGCCGGCCGGGGACCCGGCCCGGTCACGACAAGGTGGTCCGGACGAGCTGGGCGACCTCGGTCGGCGTACGTCCGACCCGGACGTCGGCGGCCTCGAGCGCCTCGGCCTTGGCCTGCGCGGTTCCGCTCGAGCCCGTGATGATCGCGCCGGCGTGGCCCATCCGCTTGCCGGGCGGCGCGGTGAACCCGGCGATGTAGGCCACGACCGGCTTGGTCACGTGGTCGGTGATGAACGAGGCCGCATGCTCCTCGTCGTCGCCCCCGATCTCGCCGATCATCACGACCAGGTCGGTCTCGGGATCGGCCTCGAACCGCTCGAGCGCCCCGATGAACCCGATGCCGTGCACGGGGTCCCCCCCCATCCCCACGCACGTGGACTGGCCGATGCCGTTCTGGGTGAGCTCGTGCACGATCTGGTACGTCAGGGTGCCGCTGCGGCTGACGAGCCCGACCCGGCCGGGTGTGCAGATCTCGCCGGGGATGATCCCGACGTTCGAGCGGCCGGGTGAGATCACGCCGGGACAGTTCGGCCCGACGAGCGAGACGCCGGTGCCGCGCAGGTACGCGACGACCTGCGCCATGTCTCGGACCGGGATGCCCTCGGTGATGCAGACGACGAGGCCGATCCCGGCGTCGGCGGCCTCGTAGATCGCCTCGGGGGCGAACCGCGCCGGCACGAAGATCAGCGAGGTGTTCGCGCCCGTCCCCTCGACCGCGTCGGCGACGGTGTCGAACACGGGGATCCCCTCGACGTCCCGCCCTCCCTTGCCCGGCGTGACGCCCGCCACGACGTCGGTGCCGTACGTCCGGTTCCGCAGCGAGTGGAACGTTCCCTCCGAGCCGGTGATCCCGGCGACCACGACCTTCGTGCCCTCGTCGACCAGGATGGCCATCTACGCGGGCCCTCCGCGCGCGAGGGCGGCCGCTCGCTCCGCGGCGTCGAGCATCGTTTCCGTCGGAACGATCCTCGGGTGGTTCGCCTCGGCGAGGATCCGCCGCCCCTCCTCCGCGTTCGTGCCGTCGAGCCGGACGACGATCGGCACCTTCGGGGTCACGCGCTCGAGCGCCTCGAGGATCCCGATGGCGACCAGGTCGCACCGCGTGATCCCGCCGAAGATGTTGACGAGCACGCTCTTCACGCTCGGATCCGAGAGGATCACCTCGAGCGAAGTGGCCATGACCTCCGCGCTGGCTCCGCCGCCCACGTCAAGGAAGTTGGCCGCGTCCGCCCCCGCCTGCTTCACGACGTCGAGCGTGGACATCACGAGCCCCGCGCCGTTGCCGATGATGCCGACGTCGCCGTCGAGCTTCACGTACTGCAGCCCCGCATCCTTGGCCCGCTTCTCGATCGGGTCGATCGGGAACGAGTCCCTCAGCGCCGCCACCTCGGGCTGCCGGAACAGCGCGTTGTCGTCGACCGTCACCTTGGCGTCGAGCGCCATCACGGTCCCGTCGGTCAGCAGGACGAACGGGTTGATCTCGACGAGCGTGGCGTCGACGTCGGCCAACACCTCGTAGGCCTTCGCGAGGAGCTCGGCGGCGCCCGCACGGGCTTCCTCCGGCACATGGCCCGTGAGCCGGCGAGCATGGTATGGGCGGAGACCTCGGACGGCGTCGACGTGCAACCGCCGGATCGCATCGGGTTTCGTCCGGGCCACCTCCTCGATCTCGATGCCTCCGTCGTTCGACACCATGGCGAGGTAGGTGCCGGCGCTCCGATCGAGGGAGATGGCCGCGTAGTACTGCGCGGCGATGTCGACGAGGCGTTCGACCAACACGCGCGTGACCGTCGAGCCACCGAACCCCTCCTCGAGCATCCGCTCCGCCTCCCGAGCGGCCTCGGCCGGCGAGTGGACGAGCGCGACACCGCCGCCCTTGCCGCGTCCTCCCATCTGGACCTGGACCTTGACGGCGACGTGGCCCCCCAGCCGCTCGGCGGCCTCGGCCGCTTCCTGCGGCGTGGAGGCGACGGCGCGCTCGGGCAGCGCGATGTCGTGCGCGGCGAACAGGTCCTTGCCCTGGTGCTCGTACAGGTCCACTCAGGAGACCTGGTGATCGGAGAGGCGTTCGTTCAGCCACTCCACGATCTCGCCGGTCGAGGCGCCGGGCGTGAAGATCTTCTCGATACCGGCCGCCTCGAGCTTCGGGATGTCGTCCTTGGGGATGATGCCGCCGCCGAACACGAGCACGTCCGCGGCACCCTTGTCGCGCAGGAGCGTCACGACCCTCGGGAACAGGGTCATGTGCGCCCCCGAGTGGCACGAGAGCCCGACGGCGTCGGCGTCCTCCTGGATGGTGGTCTCGGCGATCTGCTCGGGCGTCTGGTGCAGACCCGTGTAGATGACCTCGAAACCGGCGTCGCGGAGGCTGCGAGCGATCACCTTGACCCCGCGGTCGTGACCGTCGAGGCCTGGCTTCGCGACGATGATCCGATGCTTGCCGGGCATGCGCCGGCCAGTCTATCGACGCCCGTGGGAACACCGCTTGCGACCGTCCGAGCTGGATAGAGGATGCACGGGATGGCTCCCGAGACCGCTACGCGAAGACGGCCGACGGTGTCCACATCGCCTATCAGGTGTTCGGGAGGGTCGGGTCGACCTCGTGCTCGCCAGCTGGGCCCTGAACATCGAAACGTCCGGATGCACTGTACGCGGCCTCTGATGCGCTATAAAGGAATCAACCCACAGGGCGGAGCCGGAAATGGCAAGAGGGACATCGCGACGCACCGCGATCGTCGCTGACCGCCGGCCGCTCGAGCGCGGGCTCGCGCGCTTCCTCCTCGAGGAGCGAGGACTCTTCGTCGTCGGGGAAGCGGCAACGATGGCGGACGTCCTGCTGCAGATCCAGCAGCTCAAGCCGGACTTCGTCGTCCTCCACGAGAAGCTCGCCCTCGATCACGACCCGACCGTGATCGCCCAGATCCGCCGTGTCTCCTCGCGGACACGCCTCGTTCTGCTCGCGGCGAGCCGGGAGGCTCTCCCGCCGGAGCTGATCCTGTTGGCCGATACCGTGGTGGAGGACGGCCCCGGCCTCACGGAACTGGGCGCCGCGGTCGCTGGCCCCCTCCCGGCGACGGACGAGACCCCGTGCGATGCCGGTGGCGGTGGCGGTGGACGCCGAGGCCCCTGTTGTCCCCCCGCCGACTCGCGGTTCCGGCAGGCGATGGGCGGACCGCGTCCAGGGTCTGGCCGTCGCCTCGATCATCCTCCTTGCGTTCGCGATCGCTCGCGACATGACGACTCCGTCGCTCGTGCCGACGGTCGTCGGGCGCGCACACCTGGTGGCCGCATGGGAGTCCCTCGATGACCTCGAATCGGCGCTGTCGAACGCGACGGACGAGGAGATCGCAGAGATCGCCTCCGCGCTGATCGACGATCGTGCCGCAGCCGAAGCGGCCGGGGTCAACGTCACGCCACTGGACCAGGCGCTCGCGGAGACCTTGGCCACCGTCTGGACGACGCTTCCACCTGAGACACAGGAGCTTCTCATCGCGATCTTCGGGGAGATCATCTTTGACGACGATGTCCCTCCGCCTCCGGTGCCTGCGCCAGCAACGGAACCGCCTCCGAGCCCGCAGCCCGCGCCGGAACCGAGCCCATCTCCAGCCGAGACCACGACGCCGCCGCCGACCGAGACCACGACGCCGCCGCCGACCGAGACCGACGACCCGAGACCACGACCACGACGCCCACGGAGACCGAGACCGACGACGCCGCCGCCGACCGAGACCGAGACGCCGCCGCCGACCGAGACCACGACGCCGCCGCCGACCGAGACCGAGACGCCGCCGCCGACCAAGACCAAGACCAAGACCACGACGACCGAGACCACGACGACCGAGACCACGACGACCGAGACCACGACGACGACCGAGACCACGACGACCGCCGACCGAGACCACGACCACGCCGCCGACCGAGACCACGACCACGCCGCCGACCGAGACCACGACCACGCCGTCGACCGAGACCACGACCACGCCGGCGACCGAGACCACGACCCCGCCGCCGACCGAGACCACGACCGCGCCGCCGGCAGGGGAAGGCGAAACGCAAAGCGCGTCGCTGCTGGTCGTGCCCTTCGCGCTCACGTTGTTGCTCGCGATCTCCGGGTGGGCGCGTCGACGCGCGCGCGCAGCACCGCGGATCCGGATGAGTCTCGCCGCTCGTGAGTCCCCGCTCGAGTTGAGATACTCGCTTCGCGTATGGCGAAGCGCTTCCGATTCCGGCCACCGGGCCTCAAGCCGACCACGAAGATCGGCGCGCTCGGCCCGTACCGTGGTCGTCTCGGACTCGCCTGGGTGATCGCGCCGATCGTCGCGGGCACCGTGATCCTGATCGCCGGCTACCTCGTGCTGACGAGGTGACCCTCGAGGCCTATTGCGTACCTCCCTCGGCCCGCCGAGGGGAGACCGTCGCACTGCACGTCTCGACCGACGGTGGCTCGTTCGACATCGAGGTCGCCCGAGAAGGAGCCGAGCGCGAGGTGGTGTGGAGCGCCACCGAGATCCGGGGTGAAGATCATGCGCCGCCCGAGGAAGCCTCGTCGAGCGGGTGCGGCTGGCCGGCAACTCTTGACATCCCGATCGGAGATTGGCGCTCGGGCTACTACGCCGTGACGCTGACCGCCGGCGAAGAGCGAGCCGACGCGTTCCTCGTCGTCCGGCCCGACCCCTCCGACCCCGCGCCGATCCTGCTCGTGCTTTCGACCACGACGTGGCACGCCTACAACGACTGGGGCGGCCCGTCGCTCTACACGGGCGGAACGCATGTGTCGTTCGAGCGCCCGTTCGCGAAGGGCTTCCTGGTCAAGCCAGAGCCGATGGGCCGGATGATGCAATCCGAGCCCGATCGGGAGGCCATGGGCTTCCGGAGCTGGGCGCGCCCTCGCGGGCTCTCGGACTGGTGCGGCGGGGCGGGGTGGTTCACGTACGAACGGACGTTCACGCGATGGGCAGAGGCCAACGGGTATCGGATCGACGTGGCCGTCTCGCAGGACCTCGAGCGATACCCGGAGATCCTCGAGGGCCCACGCCTGTTCCTGAGCGTTGGCCACGACGAGTACTGGTCGTGGGGCATGCGCGATGCGCTCGACGGCTTCGTCGAGCGGGGAGGCAACGCGGCGATCCTGTCGGGGAACACGTGCTTCTGGCAGATCCGGTTCGACGACGACCACGCGGGGATGACCGGGTACAAGTACCGAGCGGACGAGGACCCCGTCCTCGGCACGCGCAGAGGAACGCTTCCTGACGGGGTGCTGGTCCGATCGCCGCATCGGCCGGCCCGAGACCTCGACGATCGGTCTGACGTTCACGCGAGGTGGCTATTCGCGCTACGGGCTCGGGGCCGCGGAGAGCTCGGGCGCGTACACCGTGCACCGGCCCGATCACTGGGCGTTCGACGGCACCGGGCTCGCGGCGGGCCGAGAGTTCGGTGGTGCGGACGCGATCGTCGCGTACGAGTGCGACGGGTGCGCGTTCGAGATCGGCCCGGACGGCACGCCGGTGCCGACGGGTGTGGACGGGGCACCGGATGGCCTCGAGATCCTCGCGACCGCGCCGGCACATCTCTGGGCACAGCACGAGCAGCCGACGCGCTACGCGCACGAGCCCGGCGAGCTGGAGGCGTGCGCGATGGCGGTCTTCGGCGATGCGAGCCCGGAGCACGTCGCGGAGCTGGGAGACGGCCACGCCGTGCTGGCGGCGTTCGAACGCCCGGGCGGCGGAACGGTGGTGAACGCCGGGGTGACCGATTGGGTGCTCGGTCTTGGCGACCCCGTGGTCGAACGCATCACGCGGAACGTGCTGGACCGCCTCTCGAGCTGAACCCGAGGCGCCTGTCTACCATGCCCTGGTGCGTTGGGACGCCTTCGAGGACGCGTGCCCGGAGATCGCGGAGATCGCCCGCGAACGGTTCGCCCTCGACCAGCTCGTCATGCTCGGCACGATCCGGCGCGACGGCTCGCCGCGCGTCAGCCCGTGCGAATGCGACTTCGGGGCAGGGCGTCTGTTCGTCTCGATGATGTGGCGTTCGAAGAAGGCGCTGGACCTGCTTCGCGATCCGCGCATCGTCGTCCACAGCGTGACGTCCAACAAGGAGGGCACCGACGGCGACGTGAAGATCTACGGGCGAGCGATCGACGAGCGGGACCCCGAGGTGCGCGAGGCGTTCCGGGAGGCGATCCGGACGCGCATGGACTGGGCCCCGGAGGAGCCCGACTACCACTGCTTCTCGGTCGACGTGAGCGGCGCCGGGTACGTGCGGTTCGGCGACGCGGCCCGGGCGCTCGCCTGGGACGAGGAACGCGGTCTCCGCCGGCTCCCTCCGCCTGGCTAGCGATGACGAGCGGGGCGTGCAGACGCTTCCTGCGGGTTGCCCCGGCTCTCGCTCATCCGCAAGCTCGTCACTCACCTCTCGACGACGACCAGGCCGGGATCGAGAGGACCGGGAGGGATCAGGGACCGCTCAGCAGCTCGGCGGTGGGTTCGTCGGTGGAGGTGTGCACTGATCCGCGCGTGGGCGATGGCTCGGGGGGAGACGGATCGGCTGTGGGAGAGGGCTCGGGCGTGGGAGAGGGGTCCTCGGGCGTGGGAGAGGGGTCCTGGGTGGGAGAGGGGTCCTGGGTGGGAGAGGGATCCTGGGTGGGAGAGGGGTCGGGCGTGGGAGAGGGGTCGGGCGAGGGATCCGGAGAAGGAGTGGTCGACGGACCAGGCGTGGGCGAAGGACTTGGGCCGGGCGACGGAGACGGAGTCGGCCCAGGACCGGGTGACGGCTCTGGGTTTGGTGAGGGAGGCGGGTCGATCCCGGGGGGCGGATCACCCCCATCGAAGGTGAACAGCTCATCGCTGATGGGGAACAGCAGGATCGAGGTGGAATCGCCCTTGCCGTCCGGACCTCCTCCGTCTGCTTGTGTCCGTCCGCCCTCGCCCCCTCCCAACGCGTCCGGATCGATCGCGATGTAGGGCACGCCGGCGTCGCTCACGTGGACCGTGAAGGCTCTTCCTAGGAGCGAGGCAGGACTCGCCCCATCCATCGCCTTCAGGAGTCCGATCACCGACACGACCCCCACGCCTGCGATGATCAGGGGCAGGACCTGACTCAGGGTGGGATGTCGCGCTTTCTCCCACACCAGGGTTCGGGTTGGATGCCGCGCCTGCCCCCACACGAAAGCCACCTCGGCGCGCATGTCCCCAAGCCGGAACCGCACATGCCCGATGCTCCGACGCATCCACCTCCGGGAGTCCCTGCGGGCGGCCCTCATCCAGTCCCGGAGCAGGCCCCACTGCCCCTCGAGGCCGTATCGTCGCCGGAACTGGAGGAACTTGGACCCGTTACCTTTGGATCGGGAGGTGTCCACCCAGTCACTCGCCTCCGGGCTGGTTCGGCGTCATATGAAGACGGCCACTCTAAGTGTTCCCCGCCCCTCATCGCTATGACGGAATCACGCTAACCGGGCGTTTTTGTCGCACTTATTCCGGGCGAGGTACATCGAGCCTTCGAGCGGTCCGCGCGGGTCCCTGCCCCCCGATCAGATCAGGCCATCGCCATCGAACCCCCGGCCGAGCTCACCCCACCTTGCGGAGCGGCGCGTAAGCGACCAGCAGCCGCTTCTCCCCCGCGTCCTCGAAGCGGACCGTCGCCTCGGCGTCCGTTCCGGACCCGTTGACCGTCAGGACGACGCCCTCGCCCCACTTGTCGTGCAGGACCGTGTCACCCGCCGAGATCTGCGGGATCTCGCGCCGGCCCTCCACGGCGGCACGGATCGGAGAGACCGAGGCGCCGTCGGCGACGACGAGCTCGCCCTCTTCGAGCGCCCGGACCAGCTCGGTCGGGATCTCGCCCAGGAACCTCGACGGCGGGCTGTAGGACGTGGACCCGAACAGGGTCCGGCTCCACGCGTACGTCATGTACAACCGTTCGCGAGCGCGGGTCACGCCCACGTACATCAGGCGGCGCTCCTCCTCGAGGTGGGCGGGATCGCCCATCGAGCGATAGTGGGGGAACACACCGTCCTCCAGGCCGATGATGAAGACCACCGGGAACTCGAGACCCTTGGCGTTGTGGAGCGTCATCAGCGTCACGCTCCCCGACTCCTCGTCGTACTCGTCCTGCTCGGAGACGAGCGACACCTGCTCGAGGAACTCGGCGAGGCTCCCGTCGGGCGATCGCTGTTCGAACTCGGCCGCCACACCGCCGAGCTCGCGGAGGTTCTCGATCCTGCCCTCGGCCTCGACGGTCCGTTCCGCCTCGAGCTCGAGCAGGTAGCCGGACTCGGTGGCCGCCGCCTCGACCATCCGCTGCGGCGTCGCGCCCGACTCGAACGCCTCCTGCAGGCGCTGCATCACGCCGACGAACCCCGCGATCGCGCCCTTCGCGCGCGCCCCCAGATCCGCAAGCTCGTCGGCCCGCCTGGTCGCCTCGAGGAACGGGATCTGCTCGATCGCCGCGAACGCCTCGAGCGCGGCCACGGTCGCGTCGCCGATGCCGCGCTTGGGCGTGTTGACCACCCGCCGCGCGCTGATCACGTCCTGCGGGTTCAGCAGCAGCCGCAGGTACGCGAGGACGTCCTTGACCTCCTTGCGCTGGTAGAACCGAACGCCGCCGACCACGCGGTACGGGATGCCGGCGCGCATGAAGATGTCCTCGAGCACACGGCTCTGGGCGTTCGTGCGGTAGAACACGGCGACGTCCGAGTACCGATGCGCCTCGTCTTCCACGAGCCGGTGAGTCTCCTCCGCGACGAACAGCGCCTCCTCGTGCTCGTCGTCGGCGCGGAACCGGACGGCCAGCTCGCCCTCGGTCGTCTCGGTCCACAACGACTTCGGCTTCCGCTGCACGTTGTGCTCGATCAGGGCGTTGGCGATGGCGAGGATGTTCGACGTGGAGCGGTAGTTCTGCTCCATCAGGAAGACCTCGGCGTCGGGATAGTCGCGCTCGAAGTCCAGGAGGTTCTGGATCGTCGCCCCGCGCCAGGAGTAGACGCCCTGGTCGGCGTCGCCCACCACGCAGACGTTCCGGTACTTGTCCGCCAGCAGGTTCACCAGTTGGTACTGGGCCCGGTTCGTGTCCTGGTACTCGTCGACGAGGATGTACCGGAACCACTCCTGGTAGTGCTCGAGAACCGCGGGGTGATCGCGGAACAGCCGAACGGTCTCGGTGATGAGGTCGTCGAAGTCCAGCGCCCCGGCCCCGAGCTTGCGCTTCTCGTACTCCACGTACACGTTCGCGATCGTCTGCTCGTAGAAGTTCCCCGCCATCTGGGCGAACTCCCCGGCAGACAGGACGTTGTCCTTCGCCTTGCCGATCGCGGCCGACATCGCGCGCGGCGGGTAGCGCTTGACGTCCAGGTTCAGGTCCTTCAGGACGCTCGAGAGCAGGCGCTCCGTGTCCCCCTCGTCGTAGATCGTGAAGCTGCTCGGGAGCCCGAGGTGGTCGTGCTCGCGCCGGAGGATCCGCGCGCACGCCGAGTGGAACGTGAGGATCCACATCCCCTTGGCGATCCGCTGCCCGAGGAGGCCCTCCACCCGGGCGGCCATCTCGCGGGCCGCCTTGTTGGTGAAGGTGATGGCCAGGATCGCGTACGGGCTCACCCCGTGCTCCCTGATCAGGTAGGCGATCCGATGGGTGAGGGCTCGCGTCTTGCCCGACCCGGCGCCCGCCACGATCAGGACGGGCCCCTCCGTGTGCAGAACCGCCTCCGCCTGGACGGGGTTCAGCGCCTCGATGAGCGGAGAGCGGACGGCCACGACCCAGATTGTAGGGGGACGTCGGACGGACCCAGGGAGACGGACTCAAGTCCTCGGACGGAAGCTGCGACACTTGAAGCGATGGCCGAGGCGGAGGTTCTCGACGGCAACCCCGGGGCGGCACCGCCTCCGGCCCGGCGGCGGCGGAGCCGCCGTGGCCGGATCCTCCGGATCACGGGGCTCCTGTTCATCGCCGCGGCGCTCGTGCTGGGCGGCTACCTCTGGTGGAACCTGTGGGGCACCGGGTTCGCCACCCGGGCGGCCCAGAACGACCTCCGCCCGGAGTTCGAGCGCAGCGTCGCGAGCCTCACCCCCGCCGATGCCCCCGACCGCGTCGCCAAGGTCCCCGGTAACGCGGTAGCGATCATCCGGATCCCGAAGATCGAGGTGGACCTGGTGGTGGTCGAAGGGACCGACACCGAGTCGCTCAAGAAGGGCCCGGGTCACTACTCCGAGACGGCGTACCCGTGGCAGGACACCGGGCGGGTCGGCATCGCCGGCCATCGAACGACCTACGGCGCCCCGTTCTGGTCGCTGAACGAGCTCCGCGAGGGCGACCGGATCGTCCTGGCGACCGAGTACGGCGTCTTCGACTACCGGGTCACCCGCATCGCAGGTCACTCCCCCCGACCGGGGTCCTGCCATCCGGTGACTCGGTGCTGGATCAGACGGAACGTCCGACGCTCGTGCTCACCACCTGCAACCCGAGGTTCTCGGCGTCCGAACGGCTGATCGTGTTCGCCGACCGCGTCGACTGACCGACGTCTCGGAGCGCCAAACCTCTCAGCAGGCGACGGAGCCGGGCCAGATGTTCTTGACCCATCGGAGGCACACGTTCACGTGGGTCCACTGCACCGCCGTCAGGTCATCGGCGCGCTCCCCGCTCCACGGACAGTCGTCGTGGATCACGTCGAACCGGAGGCCGTGCGCGGTCATCTCGAACGCATACAGCCCCCGCCCCTGCGGGCAGTTCGGATCGTTGAACAGGGTGACCCGATCCCCATCGACCACGAAGCTCCCCTGCGTCCGGAAGCCCGACATCTGGTGATGGAGGAAGTACGCGCCCTGCCAGAACATGATCGTGCTCACCCCCGCGTCGATCCGGTACGGGGGGCACCGCAGGCATCGGAACGGGAGCCCGATACGCGCACCCCCGACGTCTCGCAGCGTCAACGTACGGATGTACGTGCCGTCGAGCACGGTCTCCGTGGTGGGCGGCGGCGTGGGCGACAGGTAGGGGTACGGCAGCAGCAGCGGGTCGACCGTACGAACCGGTGCAGCCGCTGGCACGCCGCCGATGCGCAGGAATTCGTCGGGCGACGGGGACGCGGTCGACGACGAGAGGGTCGAGGCACCGGAGCGGGAAGGGGCCGCCTCGGTCGAGGCCGAGTCGGACCCTGAACGAACCACGGCGACAACCACGACCGTGCTGAGCACCCCAGCCGCGAACGCAAGACCCAGCCCGCCGAACCGTTGCCATCGTGAGACCATGACCATCATCCAAGCTATGCTGGTCTCCCTACGAAGGTCAAGTCGAGACCATGGACGAACGTGACAAACGTCGGGTCGGCGAGCAGGTCGAGCCCGGCGGCCGGCCGAAGGCACCGGGACGGCTCGAGCTGCTGCAGCGGTTCGTGAATACCTGGAACCACGACTTCCCCACGGGATGGGACCGGATCGGCACGCCGGCGAAGGCGCGGGCATGGCTGCTCCAGAAGCGGCTGGTCTCGCCGCCCGTTCGCATCACGCACGCCGACGTCGCGCGCCTGCGCGAGCTTCGGGAGGCGATCCGTGCCCTGATCGCCGCCAACCACGGCACCCGCGTGGACCCCGACGCGCTCGCCACCCTCCGGCGCGAGTCGGCCGAGGCGACGCTCCGGATCGGTTTCGGCGCCGGCGGTGCGACGGTCCTTCAGCCCCTCGCCCGCGGGACGGACGGTGCGGTTGCGGCGCTCCTCGGCATCGTGCACGAGGCGCAGCTCACCCGCTCGTGGCCCCGGCTCAAGACCTGCCGGCAGTGCGGGTACTTCTTCTTCGATCGCTCGAACAACCGGTCGGCGGCGTGGTGCGCGATGTCGATCTGCGGGAACCGCACCAAGAACCGCACGTACCGGCGGCGGCGTGCCGCCGCGACGCGCTAGGCATCAGCAACCGCCCGAGACGCCTACTCCCACTCGATCGTGCCGGGCGGCTTGCTCGTCACGTCGTAGGCCACTCGGTTCACGCCGGGGACCTCGCGGACGATCCGGCTCGCGATCGTGTCGAGCACCTCGTGCGGGAGCCGGGCCCAGTCGGCCGTCATCGCGTCCTCGCTCGTCACGGCTCGGAGCACGACCGGGTGCTCGTACGTGCGTCCGTCGCCCATCACCCCGACGCTCCGAACGTCCGCCAGCAGGACGCAGAACGCCTGCCACGTCTCCCGGTCGAGGCTCGCGCGTCGGATCTCTTCCCGAACGACGTGATCCGCCGCTCGGACGATCGTGAGGTTGTCCCGACTGACCTCGCCGACGATCCGCACCGCGAGCCCCGGGCCCGGGAACGGCTGCCGCTGCACGATCTCCTCCGGCAGGCCGAGCTCGGCGCCCACGGTTCGCACCTCGTCCTTGAACAGGTCGCGGAGCGGCTCGACGAGCTCGAGGTCCATGTCCGCCGGCAGCCCGCCGACGTTGTGGTGGCTCTTGATCCTCGCCGCGGTGGTCGAGCCGCTCTCGATCACGTCCGGGTACAGCGTTCCCTGGACCAGGAACCGGGCGCTCCGGTGCTCGCGCGCCACCTCCTCGAAGACGCGGATGAACTCCTCGCCGATGCGCCGGCGCTTGTCCTCGGGTTCGGTCACGCCGGCGAGCGTGCCCAGGAACCGATCCTCGGCCTTCACGTGCACGAGCGGGACGCGGAAGTGCCGGCCGAACGTCTCCTCGACCTGTTCGGGCTCTCCTTCACGGAGCAGCCCCGTGTCGACGAACACGCACGTGAGCTGCTCGCCGACGGCCTTGTGCACGAGGAGTGCGGCCACCGCCGAGTCCACGCCGCCGGACAGCGCGCAGAGCACCTCGGCGTCGCCGACCTGGGCGCGGACCGAGGCCACCGCGCGCTCGATCACGTTCGCCGGCGTCCATCCCGGAAGCAGGCCGCATCCGTCGTAGAGGAACCGCTTCATGACGGCGGTCCCCTTCGGCGTGTGCGCGACCTCGGGATGGAACTGCACGGCGAAGAGCGCGCGTTCGGGATCTTCCATCGAGGAGATCGGGATCGCGTCCGTCCGGGAGGTGACCCGGAACCCGTCCGGCGCCCGGGTGACGGCGTCGCCGTGGCTCATCCAGACCTGCTCGTCCGGGGCGAGGTCCTGGAGCAACACCCCCGGGTCGGTCACGTGGAGCTCCGTCCTGCCGTACTCGCGCCGTCCGGTCGCCTCGACCTCGCCGCCCAGAGCCTGCGCCATGAGCTGATGGCCGTAGCAGATCCCGAGGACCGGGATCCCGAGCCCGAAGACCCCCGGGTCGACGGCCGGTGCCCCGTCCTCGTACACCGACGCGGGTCCTCCCGACAGCACGATGCCGGCCGGCCGCCGCGAAGCGAGCTCGGAGGGCGACAGGTCGTGGGCGACGATCTCCGAGAACACGTGGCACTCGCGGATCCTGCGCGCGATCAGCTGCGCGTACTGCGCCCCGAGATCGACGACCAGGACCGGGCGCCCGGGACCGGCCGCCACGTCGCTAGCGGCCCATCCCGACGCGCTGGGCGGTCTGGTACGTCTTGCCCTCGCTCTTGATCGACGGCGCCACGACCAGCTCGGCCTTCTGGAACTCGCGGATCGTGGCGTAGCCGGTGGTGGCCATCGAGGTCGCCAGGGCACCGAAGAGGTTGAACGTCCCGTCGTTCTCGTGAGCCGGCCCCGTCAGGATCTCCTCGAGGCTCGCCACCTGCTGGGTCTTCACCCGCGCTCCTCGCGGGAGCGTCGGATGGAACGTCGCCATCCCCCAGTGGTACCCACGGCCCGGCGCCTCGTACGCGCGCGTGAGCGGCGAGCCGATCATGACGGCGTCGGCCCCGCACGCGATCGCCTTGGCGATGTCGCCTCCGGTTCGCATGCCTCCGTCCGCGATCACGTGACAGTAGCGACCGGTCTCACGCAGATGCTCCATGCGTGCGGCCGCCGCGTCGGCGATCGCCGTCGCCTGCGGAACCCCGACGCCGAGCACCCCGCGGGTCGTGCACGCGTTGCCGGGTCCCACGCCCACGAGCACCCCGACCGCGCCCGTGCGCATCAGATGCAGCGCGGTCGTGTACGAGGCGCACCCGCCGACGACGACCGGCAGGTCGAACGTCGCGATGAACTCCTTCAGGTTGAGCGGCTGGCTGTGGGTGGACACGTGCTCGGCCGAGACCACGGTCCCCTGGATCACGAGGATGTCGAGACCGGCTTCGACGACCGCCTTGGCGTACCGTTCGACGCGCTGGGGCGTGAGCGACGCGCACGAGACGACCCCACCCTCCTTGACCTCGCGGATCCGCTGCCCGATCAGGTCGTCCTTCAGCGGCTCGCGATAGAGCTCCTGCATCCGACCCGTGGCCTTCTCGTCGGGCAAAGATGCGATCTCCTCGTAGATCGGCTCGGGATCCTCGTACCGGGTCCACAACCCCTCGAGGTTCAGACACGCGAGACCGCCGAGCTGGCCGATCCTGACGGCGGTGGCCGGGGAGACCCCCGCGTCCATCGCCGACGCCATCATCGGCAGGCCGAACGTGTACGCGTCGATCTGCCAGGAGATGTCGACGTCGTCCGGGTCTCGTGTGCGTCGGGAGGGGACGATCGCGACCTCGTCGAACCCGTAGGCCCGCCGAGCAACCTTCCCCTTGCCGATCTCGATCTCCATCTTCGCCTCCTGGGCCCGGTCTCCCGCTCCATCGCCCCGGATATGCAGCGGCGCCCACCCGCTCCGGGTGGACGCCGTCACTCCATGGGGGGAAGGTACCACGGCCCCGAGGGGAGTCAGCTCTCCTTGACGACGTGGCCCGTCTCGTGGACGCGGAGGTCGGTCAACCCGGAGTGCACACGATCGCCCTCGACGAGGACCGAATCGTCGTCGAGGTACCCGAGCTCCATCAAGCGGCTGAGCGCGCGCTGGAGGGACTCCTCGGGCGACTCGACCATCGTGTCGAGCACGAGCTCGGGGTTCTCGGGGATCTCGTACGGATCGTCGACGCCCGTGAACCCCTTGATCTCGCCGGCCATGGCCTTCTTGTACAGGCCCTTCGGATCGCGGTTGCTGCGCGAGCTCGTCGAGCGTGGCGTGGACGTAGATCTCGACGAAGTCGCCCACCATCGCTCGCACCTGATCCCTCGTCTCCTTGTAGGGCGAGATCGGGCAGCAGATCGTCGCGACCCCGTTGCGCGTGAGCAGCTCGGCCACGAAGCCGATCCGCAGGATGTTCGTGTCACGGTCCTCCTTCGAGAACCCGAGTCCCTTGGACAGGTTCTGCCGGACCACGTCGCCGTCGAGGATCTCGGTGCGCAATCCTCGCGCCTGGAACTCATGGAACAGCATCTCGGCGATGGTGGACTTGCCCGCTCCGGACAAACCGGTGAACCAGACGGTGAAACCCTTCTGATCTGGGTGATGGGTCACAGGAAGCTCCTTCCGACGACGCCCTCGGGAGCGTCGATGCCGTACAGCGACAGGATGGACGGACCCACGTCGACGAGGTTGAGACCGGTGACCTCGCCCGTGGCCTGCCCGGGCAGACCGGCCATGGCCCACACGCCCGCTCGGTCGTGGTTGGCGCCGTCGGGGCCCGTGTCGTTCTCGTACGTGTAGATGCTCCGGTTGCCGACCGACCCGACCGAACGCCACGCGAGGTCGCCGAAGTACACGATCAGATCCGGGGCGACGCCTCGGACCTCCGGGTAGACGTCCTGCGGCTTGAGCACGGTCGTGCCCAGCGGCGTCCCGTCCGGCCCGGGCGCGGCCTCGAGCCTGGCGGTCAGCTCGTCCCGGACCTCCTCGTAACGGGAGGGCTCGACGATGCCCTCGGGCTCACGCCCCCTCACGTTCAGGAACAGTCGCCCGTAGTAGCCGCCGTCGCCCCAGGCGACGGTCTGGCTCCAATCGATCGCGACGTCCTTGATCGGCATGACGTGCGACGGTTGCGCGGCGAGCGCGAGGTATCCCTCCCGGGCGAGCCAGTCGTTGAAGCAGAACCCACCCATCATCGGCCGGGCGCCGTGATCGCTCATCACGATCGTGATCGCGTCCTCGGGCAGGACCTCGAGCAGCTTGCCGACCTCGACGTCGAGGAACCGGTAATAGTCCTGGAAGGTCGTCTCGTACTTGTTCCCCGCTTCATAGAGCGGGTGCCGCGGGTCCCAGTGTTGCCAGAAGACGTGATGCAATCGGTCCGGCGCGATCTCGCAGAGCATGAAGAAGTCCCATGGCTTCTCGGCGGCCAGCTTGCGCCCGACCCGGAACCGACGTTCGGTCATCTGGAAGACCTGCTCGAGCACGATGTCGTAGCCGGCGCGACGGAAGTCCGCGATGTCGAAGATGTAGTCGTTGCCCTCCCCCAGCTCGCCGACGATCTCCGTCTCGAGCTCGGCCGGGAACGCCCACGACTTGGCGGAGGGCGGGGTCAGGAAACAGCCCACGCGCCAGCCGGGGAACGCCTTGGGAGGCGGGTACGACGGCGGAACCCCGATCAGCAGCGAACGCAGGCCCCTGGAACCGAGCGCGTCCCAGACCGCGGGCTCTCTGATCGCATCGGACGTGGCGATCGACAGACCGTCGTAGCTCGCGTCCTTGCGGTTGCGGAATCCGTAGATGCCGAGCTGACCCGGCGTCTTGCCCGTCATGGCGCAGGCCCAGGCCGGGACGGTGATGGGGGGCGTGATGCTCGCGAGGTCGCCCCACATCCCGCGCTGCATCAGCGCGTGGATATTGGGTGTCTCGGCTTCGAAGTCGCGGAACAGGAGCTGGGGCGTTCCGCAGTCCAGCCCGATGACCGCGACCCGGGGCGTGTCGGTCATTGTTCGTGCCTCGTGATCGCCAGGAACGGGGTCGTCAGCAAGAGAGGAGCCCCGCGGGGCTCCGGCACGCATGCTACCAACGCGCCACCACCGATGACCTGGGATGATGGGCCGCCGTGGACCTCCTGCGGCGGGTGCTGATCATCCAGGCGGGCGTCTGGGCCGCGTGCGGGGTCGCGATCGCCGTCGCGCCCGGGTTCGTGCTCGTCACCCTGTTCGACCTGCCGCGGCTCCCCGACCAGGGCTACGTCCGGATCGCCGGGATCTTCTCGTTCTGCCTGGCGCTGCTCATGGTGCTCGTTGCCCGGCGTCTGGCCGAGCTGTGGTGGTTCGCGTGGGCCTTCCTCATCGCCAGCGCGGGCTCGGCGATCGTCGCCGCGCTGAACGCGTTGTTCGGCCTCCCCGACGGGGCATCGCCGCTCCTGTGGTGGCTGTTCGCCGCTGCCAGCACGGCGTTCACCGTCGGCCTGCTCGCGGGGCTCGCGAAGACCGGGACCGAACGACCGCCCTTCTGAGTGTGCCCAAAAGCGAGAGGGCCGGTTCCCCGGCCCTCCCGTGCGGTCCCGACCTTCGCGCTGCGGTCAGTGCATGTGTCCCTGTCCGCCGGCGGCGGCAGGCTCCTCTTCCTCGGGCTTCTCCACCACGGCGCTCTCGACGGTGATGACGATCGCCGCGATCGAGGCCGCGTTCTGCAACGCCGAGCGCGTGACCTTCGCGGGGTCGAGGATGCCGGTCTTGAACATGTCGACCCATTCTCCGCTCGCGGCGTCGTAGCCGCGCGAATCGCCCTCGGTGCGGATCCGCTCGACGATCACGGCGCCCTCGGCGCCGGCGTTGTCGGCGATCAGGCGCGCGGGCTCGGAAAGCGAGTCCCGAACGATCCTCGCTCCGGTCGCCTCGTCGCCGGTGAGGTCGATCTTGTCGAGCGCGGCCTCGGCGCGGATGAGCGCCACGCCGCCGCCGGACACGATCCCCTCCTCGATGGCGGCGCGCGTCGCGGACAGCGCGTCCTCGATGCGGTGCTTCTTCTCCTTCAGCTCGACCTCGGTGGCGGCTCCCACCTTGACGACCGCGACGCCACCCGCCAGCTTGGCGAGGCGTTCCTGGAGCTTCTCGCGATCCCAGTCGGAGTCGGTCTTCTCGATCTCGGCCTTGATCTGGTTGATACGGCCCTTGACCGCGTCCTGGGCGCCCCCGCCCTCGACGATCGTCGTGTCGTCCTTCGTCACGACGACCTTGCGCGCGCTGCCGAGCAGCTCGAGCCCGACGTTCTCGAGCTTCAGGCCGACCTCCTCGCTGATGACCTCGGCGCCGGTCAGGGTCGCGATGTCCTGCAGCATGGCCTTGCGCCGGTCGCCGAAGCCCGGGGCCTTGACCGCGACGACGTTGAACGTGCCGCGGATCTTGTTGACGACGAGGGTGGCGAGCGCCTCTCCCTCGACGTCCTCGGCGACCACGAGCAGCGGCCGACCGGCCTGGAGCACCTTCTCCAAGAGCGGAAGCAGCTCCTGGACGCTGCCGATCTTCTTGTTCACGAGGGCGATGTACGGCTCCTCGAGCACCGCTTCCATGCGCTCCTGGTCGGTCACGAAGTACGGCGAGATGTAGCCCTTGTCGAACTGCATGCCCTCGACGAACTCGAGCTCCATGCCGAAGGTGTTCGACTCCTCCACCGTCACGACACCGTCCTTGCCGACCTTGTCGAGCGCCTCGGCGAGCACGTCGCCGATCGCGGGATCGGCTGCGGAGATCGAGGCGACGTTCGAGATGTCCTCGCGCGAGCCGACGTCCTTGGCCTGGTCCTTGATCGCGTCGACGGCCACGGTGACGGCCTTCTCGATGCCGCGCTTGAGGGCCATCGGGTTCGCGCCCGCCGCGACGTTGCGCATCCCGCGGTGGACCATCGAGCGTGCGAGCACGGTCGCCGTCGTGGTGCCGTCACCGGCGACGTCGTTCGTCTTGGTGGCGACCTCCTTGGCGAGCTGGGCCCCCATGTTCTCCCACGGGTCCTCGAGCTCGACCTCCTTGGCGATCGTGACGCCGTCGTTCGTGATCGTGGGCGCGCCCCACTTCTTGTCCAGGACCACGTTGTGGCCCTTGGGGCCGAGCGTGAGAGCGACGGTGTCGGCGAGCTTGTTCACACCCGCTTCGAGCGAACGACGGGCGTCCTCGCTGAACTTCAACAGCTTGCTTGCCATGAGACCTCCTCGGTGACGGAACGGGGGCCGGCCGGTTCACGGCCCGCCCCCGTCCGAACGATGATCGTCGTTACTTGGCGATGATGGCCAGCACGTCGCGAGCCGACAGGATCAGGTACTCGTCACCCTCGACCTTGAACTCGGTGCCGCCGTACTTCGAGTAGATGACGGTGTCGCCGACGGCGACGTCGAGGGGAACCCGCTGCCCCTCCTCGAACCGCCCGGGTCCGACCGCCACCACGGAGCCCTCCTGCGGCTTCTCCTTGGCGGTGTCGGGGATCACGATGCCCGAGACCGTCTTCTCTTCCTCTTCACCGGGCTTGACGACGATCCGGTCCTCCAGGGGCTTCAGGTTGAAGTCCTTCTTGGCCATGCCTTCCCTCCCTTGCGCGTTAGCACTCGGCTACGGTGAGTGCTAACAGGATATCGGGGCGAGTGCCAGGGGTCAACGCGGCCTACTCTGGGGGTGATGGTTTCGAACGCCTCGCGCGGTACGCCTGTGTCCCTGCCTGAAATGGCTCATCCGCCGAGGCTCCACCAGGGCAGGCCACCTCACATCGGTGATCGCCGATACCCGGGTGCGCAGACGAACACCGAGGAGACTGTGTCTCCCTGCCCGGTCGTAACAGGAGCGCCGCCCAGCGGGGCTGCCCGAGCTGTGGAGGACAGATCCTTCGCCCCTGACATGGCACACATCGATCGAGACGTTCGCACCCGAGGCGCTCCCCCAGTGAGCGGTTGAGGTTACTAGGCTCGCCTGGCCACCAGGACGGGCAGCGTGTCGTTGTCCTGCCCGCACACCTGCTTGTCGTTGTCGTCGATGAAACAGACCAGGAAGGCGACGGTCGCGACAGCGGGCCCTCCGTGGAACTTCGATCCCTGGAACAGGGAGACCGTTGCCGTGTGGGTCCGAGACACGCCATCAGAGATGACCGTGCCATCCACGCCGCCTCGCCGGCCGATGAAAGAGAGCCACGCTCCTGGGTGGCGAAGGCCAGGCCCTGTTTGAAGTCCTCGGTGCCGAGGTTGACGCACGCGATGTCGACCGTCAGCTGAAGCGACAAGCCTCCGTCGCGGAGTCAGGCGCAAGGGTGGAACGTCACCGTAACGGATTCCTGCGCCAGCGCGGCGGTCGCGGCGAGCGTCAAGGCCGCGGCGATGACGCACACGAAGGAGGCTCTCCGCATTTCGCCACCTCCGGGAGTCGGACCTCAAGAAACAAGTCCGCCACAGGTCCGGATCGTGGGGACGTGGAGGCACATCCTCCCCTCCGCCAGACGCAGGCCGTTCTGGAAGCTCCGAGCCCCCTCGAAGCCAGGGCCCGGCGCGTCGACCTCGCCAATCGCGGGCGCGTTGACGTCGCTCCCAACCGGCCGATCACTGGACCGTGACTCATCCCTGAACTCGGGATCACCGAGGCAGACTTCTCTGCAGGAGTCGTTCCGACCGGCGACTGGCCACGGCTCCAGTTCAATCGTGATCTCTCGATCGTCCTTCGGATGAGCGACCAGGGAGGTGCGTTGAGACACTAGGGACCAATACCGGTCACCTGTCGAGCCGCGATCGCCGGTGGTTGAAGTCGCTTCCGTTGCAGCGCAAGCAGGTCGGGAGGCCCAGCTCTCTTCGGTGACCTCCAATTGGTCGGGTCGCACCACTGACGGGGCGATGGGTGCGAGCGCGAGTTCGATAACCTGCCGGCCGCCGATTGAGGGCTGAGGCAAGTATGCAAACGTGCGGGGTTGTGCATGCAGCCGATCGACCTCGAGGAGTCGTCCCGCACACGAGTTGTCGTTATCGGTGATCTGCGGGGGAGTTCCGGCGACCGTGGCTCCGCGCATGGTCCCTGACCGAGAGGAGGCTTCTTGGCGTCGGGCGGGATCCACATCGCCACGGGGTTCGCCGTAGGGAGCAGGTGCCGGTCCGTTCCCGCGGCCTTCCTGGCGGGGATCGCCTCGCATGCCGTGTTGGACGCGCTTCCGCATCACGACTACCGTCACGTGGCCGCTCACGCCGGCGACGCGGCCGTTGGTCTCGCCCTGACCGGCGCGCTCTGGCGGCGCTGTCGTAGGAAGCGCCGGATGCCCGGGCTGGCCGGCGCCGTCGGTGCGGTTCTTCCGGACGTCGAGAGTGTGCTGTTGCTCCTGGGCGGCGTAGACGAGAGGCGGATGCGCTTCCCATCCCACACCGGCCTGATCCCTCACGGACGAGCCGGGCTTGCGGGACACGTGCATCCTGTACGCGCTGCTGCTGGCGGGGGCCTGGGCTCTGGTGAGCCCTGACCGGCAAAGCCCGCGTTACGTTCCCGGTCCGTGCCGACGGCGAACGTAGCCGAACCTCCTTGCCCGGACCGCGCCCTGCGGATCCTCCCGAGTGTCTAAGGGGGCGGCGGAGATGCGGGTCGGGACCGGATCGGGGGCGTGCTCTCGTCCGGATCCTTGGGCTTCGTCGGCGCGCGCGGATCCTCGTCTCGAAGTAGCACGACGCTCCGGGAGCGTTCGTCCTCCACGCGATCGTCCCAATCGGCCAGGGTCGCAAACAGCTCTCGGAGTTCGTCCCGCTCCCTTACCAGGGCATCGAGAGCCGCGATGGCCGCATATGTCGGACGCCCCCATGCCGAGATGGAATCGCCTTGAGCCGTTCCAGCGCTTCCAGGATGGTTTCCTCTGGTGTCATGTTCGGGCCCCCACCGTTCTCCCGAACGATATTCCTTGGAAATGACACGAGTGTGAATTCGATACGGAATTTCGCAGACCTTCCTCGCGGCGGCCATTCTCATCCCTACGTCCAGATCCGCCGCCCGCGGCCGTCACGCCTGCCATCTGGTTGTCTGTGGCCAGGCTCGCGGTGATCGTGGTCGGCCAGCGTACGCAGGCCATCACCAATCTTGCAGAAACCCTCGGCATGCTCATGCTGGCTCCGATCGGTTTCGATGTTGTCGATCGAGGCATCCTGGACCCGAAGGCGCATACCTCCACGGCCCTGCGCTACAGGTGGTACGCATTCCTCGTCGGCGCACCCATCGCCTTCTCGGTACTCGAGTACGGCAGGGCGAGTCATCGTCCTCGTACGTCGAACACGGAATAGAGCCCCGAGGCGATTCCTCGGTCCTTACGTCGGGTTTTGAAACGCCGCGCAGCGTCTGAGGCAAGGCCGGTGGAGTGGGCCTTTTTACAGGAACCGGTGGAAGAACCCATGCGCGCCGCGAGCACAGAGACGGAAACAGCTCACGGGACGACCCCGCTGGTTCAAGAGGCCAAGGGGCGGATCCGTCGATCCGCCCCCGTCGGTCCTCCTCAGCCTGGCGTCTGATCGACGACGATGTCGTCGAGTTGATCGTCGCGGTCACGGCCTGCGCGTCGCCGATGTCCACCCTGCCGACCGGCGTCGTCCCGGTTTCGCGGTCCAGGCGTTCACGATCTTGACGCCATCGCGGTACAGTCCCACGTGCCCGACCCCACCGTGCCGCACAGCTCGACGGTGTCGGCCATCCGCTCCCCAGGGCGACGCCCGAGAAGAGCTGGTGTTCAGCGTCGGACCTGACGTACAGGATCCCATTGGCGTTGGTGAAGACCTCTTCGTGATCGGGCCGTTGCCCGCCGTCCGGCAGCCGGAACAGGGTCGTCGCGCTCGGGTCGATCGCCGCGGCGTTCACCCTGACGCTCATGCAGATCGAGGGGTAGGTGGCACCCCAGGTCTCGAAGGCGAAGGCGTCGGGCGCTCGTCTGTGCGAGCGCGCTCGGTGGAGGGGCCACCCCGCCCTTGGAGTTGTCGATCGGGTGAGGTCGGAGTCACCCCTGTCCAATTGGAGAAGTTTCCGGAGGAGAAGTCGTCGGCGAAGATCGTGGATCCCGAGGCGACCGTGATCGGATCGGACGTCAGGCTGAACGTCGGGCCGTTGCCGAACTTGTCCAGTGCCCGACCGTGTAGTCGTGCTGGCTACCGGGGTGAGCCCGGGCCCGTGTCGGTGAAGGTCGTCGAGTTGGTCGTCCCGATCTGGTTGTTCAGGTCCCGTCCGGTAGATCCGATAGGCCATCTTGATCGGGGGTGAGGGGCATCGGTCGACGCCGCCCAGTTGATCGTGATCGTCCCCGGCTGGGGCTCGATCCCGTCGGCTTGCCGGGGGCCGTCGGTGGTCGTTGTCGGCGGTGACGTGGGTGAACACGAACAGACCGTTCGAGGGCCCAGCCGTGATCCGTCGGAGGCCGGGCTGATGAGCGACTCCGTGCCCTGAACAGGCGCGCCGTCGGCGAAGTCCATCGAGTAGAGGTTCCTGTTGTGCGAGCCGAAGTAGAGCTTGCCGTTCGCGAGGGTGTCATCCCACGCACGCTGCTCCAGTCGACAGGGCTCTATCGTGAACCGGAACGATCCGACGATCTGGCTCTCGGTCGTGAAGTACCGGCGGTACATTTCGGATCGCCGTTCACCGTGTAGTAGATCTCGCCCTTCGATAAACATTCCCGTGAGGCTCTGGACCGGGAAGAAATCAACCCGTGGAGGTCGATCTGCTCGAGCAGGACCGACGCCGGAGCGATCCAAGGTCCTGGCGGAGAACTTGCCATCGGGTCGAGGCCGCTGTAGAGCGTCCCCTGCAGGGCGAGATCCCTCGGGTCGTGCTCCAATCGGTGGTCGGCGTGTCGAGGTTCATGTTACCCAGCGCCGATCCCGTCGAAGGTCCTGCGAGCAAGGAAGTCGATATCGTCGGGATGGTGGAGCGACGTCGTGTCGACGATCTCGATGCCGTTGATCAGAGGGCTCTCGATCAGATGCGAGAAGTCGATGTTCACCCTTCCCGTCGCTGGTGACGTCGAACGCCTTCATCGTCCGACCGGTCCCCACATCGGCCACGATGTCGTAGTCGTTGAGCACGGTAGTCCCGTTCTATCGTGACGTCGAAGACCCGCTTACGGACGCCCGATGTGCCTCCGTACCTGGTTGATGAGGAACAGGCGGACCTGGAGAGCTTTCCTGAGGCGACCGGGAAGGTCCATTGCATCTCGGGCCGGTCGCCGGGTCCGACCGCTGCTGTCGAAGATCGTGCTCGCGTGTTGCCGGGACGCTCGCGTCCACGCTGAACCGCTGTCCCAGGGGGAGACGCTGTTGCTCCCGGTGTTTCGGAAGGCGGCGCCCGGTGCGCCGTCGGAGTCATCTGCCGACCCAGTCGAGCCCGCAGTCCAGCGCTTCGACTCCGGCGCCCCCGTGTTCACGCGGTACCGGATGGACGCATCCACGGCCTGGCATGACGAGGCCGGGACGTTGTACAGGTCACCGGGGAGCGTGTAGGGATCGGTCGGAGGCGGTCTTGCCACCCGCGAACGGGAAGAACGCGATCTTCCGGCGCAGCTCACCGGCACGCGGTCGGTGTCACTGCCGATCGACAGCCCGGTGTCGTCGAGAACAGGGCGAAGACCCTGGCGCCGCGATCTCTCGTCGGGTTCCAGGAGAACGGCAGGCCGTTGGAGGGATCGAGCAGCCGGTCGTCCCCGGGCCGATCTGATCGCAACTGTCCTCGGCGCATCGATCCGGACGAGTCGTCGCCACCGCCGCCCCCCGCACGTACACGACCGAGCCGGCCACGCTGACGGCCGAGAGCGTGTCGCCGCCTGGTTGCATCGACCCAGGTGGCTCCCGTACCGTCCCTGGTGTCTGGCTCCAACTGCGTGGCCGCCGTTTGTACAGGTTCGAGCTGTCGCGCTCCCCCGTTGGTGGCGATCACGAAGTAGGAGCCGTCCGGCGAAGAAGTCGACGTCGCGCATGTACGCGTCGAAGGCGCTGGAGAAGCACAAACCGGACGTACCGATCGGTCTCCGAGTTGGCCAGGCTCGCCGGCGTCGTGGACAGGTTGGACAGGTCCAGCAGGGCGGCCTGCGGCTGGATGGCTGTCTGTTCACCTTCGACGTAGTTGCCGATGATCACCAGGTCGAGCAGCCGTCGGGGTCGAAGATGTCCACGTGCTGGAAGAAATCCGACCGGCTTCCAGTTCGACGCGCGGGGTTCGGTGATCGGCGAGCTTCACGTCGGGATCGACCGCGCCCGGTCTCGCGTCACGTTCACCGCGGCGAGACCGGTCGCGGGCCACGTCCCGCTCAGGGTGAGCTGGCTCCCCACCAGCAGGCGGGAGCCCGAGACCTTGATGTCCGAGACCTTACCGTCGGTGTTCGCGCTGAACGCGGCTGATCCGCTGTCCGGTGGTCGGGATCAGCTTGACGAGCTTCCTGACGGTGGTGGTCCCCGTTGACGGCGTCTAGGTCTTCGCCGACGAACAGGTCAGCCGTCGGGATGAGTTGCGCAGGGCCTTTACGATGGCCTGCTCCCGACGCGGGCCCAGGTCGTGTCGATCGCGCCGGTCGTCGCGTCGAACGCGAACAGGTCCGACCGCGCAGAAGATCGTGCCGCCGCTCGCCGCTTGAGCACCTGGCGCGAAACTGGCTCATCCGCGTAGATCTTGGTGCCGATCTGCATGATCGAGTTGATCTGGCTGTTCAAGACGTTGGCCGCGCTGTTCGCCTGGTCGGGGTTTACGATCCTGGTTCTGGGCGACGTTCACCGCCTGCGCCGTGGGCACGCCCACGTACACGAGGCTCACGAGCATCGCGAGCGTCGCGCAGCCAGCTTGACGACGTGATGGTGCCCGACCGTACGCTGCTGCATGGGGCGTGTCCTCCTCTGATCCATTGGCTCCGATCTTCGACGTGCTCCTGGCTCCGACCTCTTCCAGCGGCGGCCACGAACTGCTGTGCCTTGACCATAGGAAATAATGCTCAACCGAGCGAGGCGGACGCTGACCACCATGGGTCCGGTAGGGCGTACCGCAAATCAACCACCTCCTCGTCGTTAGGGCCCGACAGGAGTTCGAAGCCCGAGGAAGCCGAGAGGGAAGACGGTCGTAGCAGGGACGCCATCTCTAGGGGCCCAGCGACGCAGGTGGGCTCCGGGTTGGGGATCTACGCTCGCGAGGGCCTCGCCGGGCTCGAAGCCCAGCCGAGACCACGAGATCGACCTTGTCCTCCCTCACGGCCCGTCGACGGCCTCACGGCGGACGAGCAGCGGCACCGCCTCGCCCTTCAAGGGGCCAGGGGCGGATCCCGTCGATCCGCCCCCATGGTCTCCTCAGCCTGGCGTCTGGTCAACGACGATGTCGTCGAAGCTTGATCGTCGCGGTCACGGCCTGCGCGTCGCCGATGTCCACCCTGCCCACCGGCGTCGTGCCGGTGTTCGCGGTCCAGGGCTTCCACGATCTTGACGCCATCGCGGCAGACATCCTATGTGCCGCATATCCTCACCGTGCCGCAGAGCCCCACGGGGTACGCTATTTCTGCTCCCCAGGGTGATGCCGAAGAAGAGCTGGCTGTCCCAGGGTTGGACCTGACGCACAGGATCCCATTGGCGTTGGTGAAGCTACCCTTCGTGATCGGGCTCGTTGCCTGCTGTCGGCAGCCGGAGCAGGGTCGTCGCGCTCCGGTCGATCGCTCCGGCGTCCGACCCTGACGCTCATGCAGATCGAGGGGGTAGGTGGTACCGAGGCTCCGAAGGCGAAGGTGGTCTGGGCGCTCGTCTGTGCGTAGCGCGCTGGTGGAGCGACCCTGCCCTCGGAGTTGTCGATCGTGAAGGTTGGTTGCCCCCGTTGACTTGGAGAGTTTCTGGAGGAGAAGCTCGTTCGGAGAAAGACCGTGGATCCGGTGGTGACGTGGGTGAAGACGAACAGACCGTTCGACGCCCAGTTGAACCCGTCGGAGGCCGGGCGACGAACCTCCGTGCCCCGACCGGCGCGCCGTTGGCGGACCCGATCGAGCAGAGGTTCCTGGTTGGCGCGGTCGAAGAAGAGCTTGCCGTTGGCAGGGTCATCGGACGCAGGCTCGAATCTGACCGGCGGGGTGAGTGTACTCGACGATCCAACGGTCCGAACCCGACGATCCGGCTCTCGGTTCGAAGTAGTGGAAGAACATCGAGTTGACCGCTGACCGTGGTACAGATCTTCCGTTCGCGTAGAACAGCCCCGTCAGGCTCCGGACTCGGGGGAAGTCCGTCAGCCCGTTCAGGCTGACCGCCGAGGTGGCTCGATGCTTGTGCCGTCGAACGTGCGGACGAAGAAGGTGCCGTTGCTCGAACCCGAGAACAGCTCTCCTTGCAGGGCGAAGATCCCTCGCGTCGTGCTCCAATCGGTGGACGGCGTGCTGAGGTCCGACATCGCCCCATCGTCGACCCGTCGAGGGGCGCCGCGGCAGGGCGTTGATCGGCGCGGGGCCGATCGGGGACGTTGTAGAGGCCGCCGGGGAGCGTGTACGGATCGGTCCGAGGTGGTATTCTGCCCACCTGCGAGTGGGAAGAACGCGACCTCCGCCCCAGCCGGCCGGCGACGCGGTCGGGGCCACGGCCGATCGACAGCCCGTGTTCGAGTACAGGGCGAAGACGCCGGCGCCGCGATCCCTGCCCGGGCTCCAGGAGGAACGGGAGCCGCTGTTCACCGGGTCCAGGGCGCGGCGATCCCGGGCTTGTAGATGGCACCGTGGGGTCCGGTGTAGTTATCCCTTTCAAACGAATTGTTCATCGATCGCTCGCTTCTGCTCACGTACACGACCGAGCCGGTGACGCCGACGGCCGAGAGCGTGTCGCTGCTGGTCGCATCGACCAGGTGGGTGGACATGCCGTCCCCTGGGCGTTGGTCGCTCACCGCGCTGCCGTGTCGCACAGGGCGCCGAAGTTGGTCCTCCTGGTCGTGACGATCACGAAACAGGACCCGTCCGGGGAGAAAGTCGACGTCGCGCATGTAGGCGTCGAAGGCGTCGCGAGAAGCACAGGGGGATGTACCGATCGGGCTCCCAGTTGGCCAGGCTCGCTGGCGCTCGTGGACAGGTCGGACAGGTCGAGGGCGGCCTGCGGCCGGGCTGTCCGTTGACCTTCATGAAGTCGCCGATGATCACCAGGTCAGAGCCGTCGGGGCTCACGTCCATGCTGTAGACCCACGGTGTCGAGTCCGACGTGTGGGGTTCGGTGATCGTGAAGTTCACGTTGGGATCGACCGTGCCGCTTCATGTTCACCGCGGCGAGACGGTCGCTTCACGTTTGATCAGGGTGAACCGGCCCCCCACGAGCAGGCGGGAGCCCGAGACCTTGATGTCCCAGACCTGACCGTTGGTGTTCGCGCTGAACGCGGTGATCCGCTGTCCGGTGGTCGGGTTCAGTTTGACCAGCTTCCTGACGGTGGTGTCCCCGTTGACGGCGTGTCCAAGCAGCTCGCTCGACGATACGGCCCGTCGGGAGCAACCGCGAGCGCCTTCACCATGGCGTCGAACGTGGGGGCGAAACTCGGCGTTATCGCGCCGGTCGTCGCGTCGAACGCGAACAGGTCCGACCGCGAGAAGATCGTGCCGCTGCTCGCCGCCTGGACCTGCGTGAACTGGCTACTGGCGTAGATCTTGGTGCCGAACGGCACGATCGAGTCGATCTGGCCCGTTCAAGACGTCGGGCGTGAAGTTCGCCGGGATCGGGTTCACTCGATCTGGTTCTGGGCGAACCCGTTCACCGCCTGCGCCGCGGGCACGCCCACGTACACGAGGCTCACGAGCATCGCGAGCGTCGCGAGG
>CAVSXK010000019.1:0-8169 GCA_963731925.1 uncultured Actinomycetes bacterium | reverse complement strand
ACGCGGGGAAGCAGTTCCGGCGCGCGGCCGAAGCTACTCGCGTCTGAGAGGTGGAGGAGCCGGCCTGTACGCCGGATCCTGTACCGGCCCGGAGGCCGGTGGCGACCATCTGTCTGAGCGCCCTCTCGGGCGCCCCGGGGCCGAAGCCCTCGTGCGGCCTACCCGGGAGCTCGGACGGGCCGTCCTCGAGCGCTCCCTGCTTGGCCTAGCTCCGGGTGGGGCTTGCCGAGCCGGACCGGTCACCCGGCCCGCTGGTGAGCTCTTACCTCACCGTTTCACCCTTGCCGCTCGCGCGGCGGTCTGTTCTCTGTGGCGCTTTCCACGGGTCGCCCCGCCTGGGTGTTACCCAGCACCCTGCCCTGCGGAGTCCGGACGTTCCTCGAGCGTTGCCACCCGCGGCCGCCCGGCCGGCTCCTCCGCGCCAAGTATAGGAACCCCGCCCGGCCGTATCATCGGCGCATCCATGCGTGCCCGGGCTGCCCTCGTCGTCGTGACGGCGCTCGCGCTTGCCGCGTGCGCTCGGGAACCGGTCGGTCCCGCCGCGCCGATCGCGCCGTCGCAGCTCGCGCCGGGCCCCGCACTCGATGCCTCGGCGGCCCGGCAGACCGTGGTCGAGTTCGTCGAGGCGTACCGCGCGTCGCCCGACCAGGGGATCGGTCCCCTCGAGGACCTGGTGGTGGGGCCGGATCTCGCCTCGTGGGTGACGTGGCTCGATGTGCAGCATCGTGAGTTCGACGGGACGATCCGATCCCATGCCGACGTGCGGGACGTCGAGTTCATCGGTGCCCTCGCGACCCCACGTGCACTCCTCGCGTCGGTCGGCCTCTCGGCCTCCGTGGACTTCCGGTTCGAGCCATCGGGTGACGACCCGATCGACCTGGTCCGTGTGTTGGACGGCCCGGTGACCCTGATCCGTTCGTCCGCGGGCACGTACCAGGTCCAGGACCTGCTCCGCAACGGCGTGCCGATGTCCGACAGCATCGAGTTGTTCCGCACCCAGGAGCGGACGGCCGGTGACGTCAGCGTGCGTCTGGATTCCCTGTTCATGTTCCCGCCGAACTGGCAGTTCAACGTCGTCGTTCGGAATCTCGGCCCCCACGACGTCGTGCTCGATCCCGACGGGGCCGCGCTGTTCGTCGACCGCGGCGACGCGTTCGAACGCATCCAGGGCGTGATCACCTCGTCGCTCGACGTCGTCCCGACGGGCGAGGCCGTCGACGGCCTGATGGTGTTCCCCGCGCAGCGCTCGGCCGACGGGCGCGTCCTGTCGCTCGTCTACGGTGTCGGGCCGAACGCGCTCCGCTTCGAGTTCCCGCTCGAGGACCTGGTCAGCGTGGTCCCTCCTCCGCCTCCTCCCACAGCCGAGGAGACGGTGGAGGTCGCTCCCAGCTAGCCCCTTCGCCCGCGAGCCACTCGTCGACGCCCCGATTCGCCAGACGGTCGGCCTCGACGTTGCGTTCGCGGCGGACGTGCTCGAAACGCACCTGCCGGAAACCGGCGACGAGCGCGCTCGCTTCGCGATGGAGCCGTTGGAGCGTGGGGTTCTTCACCTTCCACCGGCCGGCGAGCTGCTCGATCAGCAGCCGGCTGTCCGAACGCAAGAGCACGTCGGTCGCCCCGAGGTCATGTGCGCGTTCGAGACCGCGGATCGCCGCGGTGTACTCGGCCACGTTGTTGGTCGCGATGCCGATCCCCTCGGCGATCTCGGCGACGAGCTCGCCGTCATCGTTGGTGATCTCGACGCCGATCCCCGCGGGTCCCGGGTTCCCACGGGCCGCGCCGTCGCAGTGGAGCGTCAGGCGAAGACGACGATCCGACGGCAGTACTCACACCTCTTCACGCCTTCGGTGCGCTTCAGGCGGTCGAGCTCGACTGCGGACATCTTCTCGTGGCAGGCCTGGCATACCCCGTCCACGATCGCGGCGGCGCCGACGCCGTGCTTCTGGCGCCGGAGGTCCTCGTAGAGCTCGAGCAGCTCCTCGTCGAAGGCCGGAACCAACTCCTCGCGTTCGCTGCGCCTGGTCGTGAGATCGGCCGCGATCTGGTCGAGCTCCCGGACCGCGTCCCCGCCTACCACCTCGACGCGGACGCGAGCGGCCTCGGCCTCCGTCTGGGATTCGGCGGCGCGCGCCTCGACGTCCTCCTTGCGGACCATCTGCTCGAGCAGGTCGTCCTCGGCCCGCGCGCGGCGCTCCTTCAGGCTCGTGATCTCGTGTTGCAGCGCCTCGAGCTCCCTCGCGTTCGCGATCGACCCGTCGTACATGCGCTTCTCCTCGGCGTGGAGCTTGTCGCTCATCGAGGCGATCTCGTGCTCGAGCCGGTTCGACTCGACCGTGATCGAGTCCGACGCCAAGCGGAGCTCGCCGAGACGGGCGTCGGCCTCCTCCATCTCCTTGCGGAGCGACGAGAGCTCCTCGCCGGCCTCCAGCTGCTCGCGGCGTTGCTCGAGACGGTCGATCGCCGTGTCGAGGTCCTGCAGCTCGAGGATCCGTTCCAGTCCACGCATCGGAGCGCCAGGGTAGCCGATGCCGCGCGCTAGACGAGCGTGAGCTGCTCTCCCTGCGCCGGCTTGCGGTCGCCGTTCGACCGGTGTGAGAACCGCCCCGGTGGAGCCGGCGCCGGGCGAACGCCGCCGAGCGAACGGATCAGCCCGGCGACCCGGCGCCCCAGGGCATCGCGTTCGGCCGAGGGCGCGTAGGGCTTGCGGTAGAGGTCCTCGTACCGATCGACGAGGTCGGGGTAGGCGTCCGCGAGCCACGGCAGGAACTCCTCGCGCACGCCGGGGCGCAGGTGCAGCAGGATCGGTGAGACGTGGGTCGCGCCCGCGTCGATGGCCGCCGCGACGACCTCGCGGAGCTGCCGAGGGTCGTCGGTGATGCCGGGAAGGATGGGCGCCATCAGCACGCCGCACGGGATGCCGGCCTCGTTCAGCGCCCGAACGGCGTCGATGCGCGCACGCGGATGCGGGGTGCCGGGCTCGCTCGCCCGCCAGGCGTCCTCGTCCAGCGTCCCGATCGAGAACGCCGTCGATACGTCCGTGACCCCGGCGGCCTCGACCAGCAGCTCGAGGTCGCGCAGGATCAGCGTGCCCTTGGTCAGGATCGAGAACGGGTTCCGGTAGTCGGTCAGCGCTCGGATGATCCCCGGCATCAGCCGGTACCGGCCCTCGGCCCGTTGGTACGGATCCGTGTTGGTCCCCATCGCGATGCCCTCGCCCTTCCAGCGCTTGGCGGCGAGCTGTCGACGCAGGACCTCGGGCGCATTGACCTTGACGACGATCTTCTTCTCGAAGTCAGAACCAGCGTTCATGTCGAGGAATGTGTGGGTGGGACGAGCGAAGCAGTTATGGCTCACGACGCCGTCGGCGATGAAGTCGCCGGTGCCGGTGGTGATGTCGACCATCGGCAGTTCGAACCCGAGCGGCTCGATGGACTCCACGCGCAGGGGCGCGTCTCCCTTGATCGCCGTGCCCTCGAACGTCCTCTTCCGGGTGATCGCCGGATCGACGGTGTGGAAGAACCGAACGACCTCACGGAGACCCCCGAGCAGCCGCACGGTGACGAGCCCGTTCTCGTCGGCCGTCCTTTCCAGGCGGAACGCGAACCCCAGCTGCCGCAGACACGATGCCGTGGTGTGGACGATCACGGCATCCGTGTTGGAGATGCGTAGCGAACCGCTGAAGCTACCTTCGGCGTCGAAGATGCCGGCGAGGAATCCCTTGCTCCATTCCTTCGATGGGGTTCCAACAGGCCATCGAACGAGATCCTGGATCGCGGCGATGTCGGCCCGGCGGGAAGTGCGGATCGCGCTTGCTGCCTTGTGCGTCGCGGTGGCGTGGGAGAAGAGGAACGCCTGGGTGTGCACACCCTCGTCGGCCAGGAACGTCTGTGTCCGCTCCAATCCCTCGTCGTCGACGAGGGCGAGCCGGAACCGGAAGACATCACCGTTGCTTCGGCCGTGTCGATCGTACGAGTACGAACCCACGTGTGCCGTCACCGCGGATCATCCCGGACAGATAGCCGCGACGGTATTCCGCCCCGCCCTTCGGCCCCGGCGCGAACCCGCCGGTCCCCATCAGCTTGTTGTTGATCGTGAGGTGCGGACGCCGGGCCCGACCTTGCTGCGAACCCGTGACGTGCTTCCACCCCCGATCGGTCAGGAAGCGATGGTCGCCGCTCGCGACGAGCATGGTGCCGTCCTCGAGGAAGATGCGGTACCCGGGCTTGACCGTCGACCAGTGGGCCACGACCTCGGTCGTGACGTAGCGGCGGTAGGCGCCCCGCACGACGGTCCCATAGATACCTTCTCCGACCTGCACGTCGGCGATGGGTTTCGCTCGCCCGTCTGCCATGAGGATCGGGGTTTCGGGGCCACTGCAGTACGAACAGGCATGCGAACAACCTCTGTAGGGGTTGATGGACCAGTTGAACGGGAGGTAGTTCCCGGGCACGTGGTTGATGATCGTCTTGCACTCGGACTCGATGAACTCCATCCCGCGGAACTCGGGCGTGTCGAACCGCCGTCTCGCGATCTCGAACAGGGGCTCGGGGGCCATCCGAGGACGATAGAACATACGTTCGATTCGAGCAACCCCTCCTCCCGTGCCGATCTCGGCTTAGGCTTCGGCCCCGATGGCGATCTGGCTGGTTCGGCACGGCGAGACCGAGTGGTCGATCTCGGGGCAGCACACCGGGAGCACGGACATCGCGCTCACGCCCGAGGGGCGGCTGCAGGCCGTCGCGATCGGCAAGCTCCTCGCCGGCCGCCGCTTCGACCACGTCTTCGCCAGCCCGATGCTCCGAGCCAGGGAGACCGGCAGGCTCGCCGGGTTCGGCGACCGGATCCGGGTGCACGAGGGGCTGCTCGAAGTACGACTACGGCGAGTTCGAGGGGCTGACCACCCGGCAGATCTGGAAGACCCACCCGGGGTGGGAGCTGTTCCGAGATGGGTGTCCTGGGGGCGAGACGCCGGAGCAGATGGCCAAGCGCGTCGACGGCGTGATCGACGAGCTGCGCGAGCTCGGCGGGAACATCCTCCTGTTCGGGCACGGCCACTGCTTCCGTTCGATCGCCGCCCGCTTCCTCGACCTGTCGATCCGGTTCGCCACGAACCTGCGGCTGGACGCCGGGACGATCTCGATCCTCTCGGACGAACGGGACGGACCGGCGCTCGTGCTGTGGAACCGTCGCGTCCAGCCTCGCGCGGTGGTCGTCGCCGACATCGCCACCGCGATCGCTCGCACGGTCCCCTAGCGGCTCGGGCTAGGATGCTGCCGTGGGATGCCTGTTCGCGATCGTCGCGCTCATCACGCCGCGGTTCATCCTGATCTTCCTGTGGCTGTTCACCAACTACCTGAACACGGCGTTCTCGAGCGGCTGGTGGGGTCTGCTCGGGTTCCTCTTCCTGCCGACCACCACGATCGCCTACGCGATCGCGCAGAACGAGTTCACGACCGTAACCGGAGGCGTCGAGGCGCTCGGCATCGTGCTGATCGTGCTCGGCGTGGTGATCGACATCGGGATGCTCGGGGGCTCCGGTCGGGGCGTGGCCCGCAGGACGTGACCCGGCCGACTAGGCGAACCGCACGCGGGGGTCGACGTACGCGTACGCGATGTCGACGCACAGATTCGCGATCGCGATGAAGAACGCCCCGAAGATCGTGACGCCCATCACCGACGGGAAGTCGTTTCGGAAGATCGAGGCGACCGCGTACTGCCCGATCCCCGGCAGGTTGAAGATCGTCTCGGTGATGAACGACCCCGCGAGCACGGCGGCCAGGTCGAGCCCGAACATCGTGACCACGGGGGTGAGTGCGGCGCGGAGGCCGTGCTTGTAGATCACCCGATGCTCGGTCAGCCCCTTGGCGCGAGCGGTGCGGATGTAGTCCTCGTTCATCGTCTCGATGAGGTTCCCCCGGACCATCCGGGCGTAGAAGGCCGCGAACGTGAGCGAGACCACGATCCACGGCAGGATGAACCGCCCCTGGAGCACGGCCTCCCATACGCTCGTCCCGATCGGGATGCCCGAGGGCGGCGCCCATCCGAGCCTGAACCAGAAGATGTACAGGAGCACGTACCCGAGCCAGAACACCGGCATCGAGACCCCGAGGAGCGCGAACACCATCCCGGCCCGGTCCGTCGCCGTGCCCCGCCGCACCGCCGACACGATGCCGACCGGGATGCCGATCAGCAGCCAGGCGACCGCGGCTCCGAGGGCGAGCGTGGCCGAGACGGGGAGGCGCGCGAAGATCTCCTCCTTCACCGGTACGAAGTTCGTGTACGAGAAGTACACGTCCTCGTTCAGGAACAGCCCCGGCCACGGGATGAGGCCCTGCGCGAACCGCGCGTACTGCACGTAGACCGGCCGGTTGAGGCCGAACGCCTCCCGGGCCGCCTCGATGTTCTCCTCCGTGGTCGCCCTCCCGGTCGCGCGCCGAGCCGGATCGGACGCAGGGAGCTTGACGAAGATGACGAACGTGATGAGCGAGACGATGAACAGGACGAACACGGTGAAGAGCAGCCGACGGATCAGGAACCTGCCCACGTTCCGAGCGTAGGAGCCCGCACGGCCCGAAGCTTCCTGCAAAGCGTGCCGCCTTTGCGGCGGCCTGCCCCATAGTTGCGCTTCCCTGCCCTCCGGGGGTGCTCGGTACTCGATGGGTTAGGGTCCCGACGTGACCGAGGCCGATGCGTTCGCTGTGGTCGAGGCGACGGTCGCGGACCTGCAGGCCGCCATGGCCGCGGGTGAGCTCACCTCACGAGCCTTGACCGAGACCTACCTCGCTCGGATCGATACGATCGATCCCACGCTCCGCTCCGTGCTCGAGACGAACCCCGACGCGCTCGAGATCGCCGAGCGCGATGGACGCCGAGCGGCGTTCGGGCGAGGTTCGCGGATCGCTCCATGGGATCCCGGTGCTGGTCAAGGACAACATCGACACCGCCGACCGCATGAAGACGACGGCGGGGTCGTTCGCGCTCGGCGACGCGAGGCCCGCCCGCGACGCGTTCGTGGTCGGGCGGCTCCGAGAGGCCGGCGCGGTGATCCTCGGCAAGGCGAACCTGTCCGAGTGGGCGAACTTCCGCTCGACGCGTTCGAGCAGCGGGTGGAGCGCCCGCGGCGGCCAGTGCCGGAACCCATACGCGCTCGACCGCAGCCCCTGCGGCTCGAGCTCGGGCTCCGGCGTCGCGGTCTCGGCGAACCTGTGCGCCGTCGCCATCGGGACCGAGACCGACGGCTCGATCGTCTGCCCCTCCTCGGTCAACGGGATCGTCGGGATCAAGCCCACCGTCGGCCTCGTGAGCCGCTCCGGCGTCGTCCCGGTCTCGCACTCCCAGGACACGCCGGGGCCGATGGCTCGAACCGTCGCCGACGCGGCGGCGCTGCTCTCGGCGCTCGCGGGCCCTGACGACCGGGACGAAGCGACCGCGGAGGCCCAGGTCGAATCGGACTACACCGCGTTCCTCGACCCCGATGGCCTCCGCGGTGCGCGGATCGGCGTCGCGAGGAATCTCGCCGGCTTCAACGACCGCGTCGACCGGCTGTTCGAGGACGCCCTCGGTGCGATGCGGGATCTCGGCGCGGAGATCGTCGACCCCGCCGACATCCCGCACACCGACGAGCTCGAGGATCCGGAGCTCGAGGTGTTGCTGTACGAGTTCAAGACCGACCTGGAGGCGTACCTCGAGGGGCTCGGCCCGTCACAGCCGTGCCGGACGCTCGCCGACCTCATCGCGTTCAACGCCGAGCACGCGGACATCGAGATGCCGTTCTTCGGGCAGGAGCGTTTCGAGAAGGCCGCGGAGAAGGGACCGCTCACCGAGCCCGCCTACCTCGAGGCGCTCGCCACGTGCCGGCGCCTGTCTCGGGACGAGGGCATCGACGCGGTGATGGACGAGCACCATCTGGACGCGCTCGTCGCGCCCTCGAACGCACCCGCGTGGCGCATCGACTACGCGAACGGCGACCACTACGTCGGCGGGAACTCGACGCCGGCGGCGGTCGCCGGCTACCCAAACGTCACCATCCCGATGGGGTTCGCGTTCGACCTCCCGATCGGGATCTCCTTCATGGGTCGGGCGTGGAGCGAGAGGACGTTGATCCGGCTTGCGTCGGCGTTCGAACACGCCACCCGGCACCGGCGTCCGTCCAGCGTCGCGTGAGCGGTG
>CAVSXK010000018.1:0-19732 GCA_963731925.1 uncultured Actinomycetes bacterium | reverse complement strand
TCGTGCTCGAGATGCACCAGTGGCTCGCGCTCTTCGATCCCGGCTCGATCCTCGAGCTCGACTACGGCGCGCTCTGCGGGATGCTCTCGTGGGACGAGATGGACGACGATCACAGCGCCCGCGACATCCGCGATGCCCTGCGAGCGCTCTCGGACAAGGAGTTCCCGCGCTCGGCGGACCTGTACCAGTCGGTCCTGGTGCGCTCTGCCGAGCTGCGGGCGCACGAGAGCCTGAACTAGCCTCCACGGGGGTGGCCAGGGGCAGATTCGAACTGCCGACACCGCGGTTTTCAGCCGCGTGCTCTGCCAACTGAGCTACCTGGCCCGAGCCGGTAGAGAACCTGGCAGAGATCACCGCCGAAGTCATCACCAGCGCGTTGAGTGTAGCGAAGGGGGTGGGGGCCGAGGCGACCTCACGTGGCGCGTCGCGGCCCTCCTCCCGGTGAAGCCCGCCCGGAGACACCGGCTGTGTCCATCTCAGGCGGTCAGCCCTGGCTCGGCTCCGCGTCCATCACGACCGCAACGCCGGGTGCACGCACCTTTCCCAGGATCCGCTCGACATCTTCGCCGTCGACCGTCTCCCGCTCGAGGAGCAGCGCGACGACCTGCTCGAGCGCGTCACGGCGTGATTCGAGCAGCGCGCCTGCGCGATCGTCGGCGTCCTTCAACAGCCGAGACACCTCCTCGTCGATCACGCGCTGCGTCTCCTCCGCGTACTGCCGGGTCGTGAGCTGCTGTGCGCCGAGGTACTGCGGACCGTCCTCGGAGAAGCCGACCGGCCCGAGGCGGGGGCTCATCCCGAACTCCCGCACCATCCGGGTCGCGAGCTGCGTGGCACCGGCGAGATCGTTCGACGCCCCGGACGAGACCTGGCCGAGCAGGAGCCGCTCGGCCGCGCGCCCCCCGAGGCGGATCGTCAGCGAGTCGAGCAGGTAGCTCTCCGGATAGATCCGCCGCTCGTCCTCCGGGAGCTGCTCGGTGACCCCGAGGGCCCGGCCCCGCGGCAGGATCGTGACCTTCGCGACCGGGTCGGCGTTCTCCGAGAGCGCCGCCACGACGGCGTGGCCGGCCTCGTGGACGGCGACCGCGCGCTTCTCCTCGGGGAGCAGCGCGTTCGAAGCCTCCCGACGGCCGAGCAGGATGCGGTCACGCGCTCCCGAGAAGTCCTCGGCGGTGATCGTCTGGCGCCCGGCACGCACGGCGAAGATGGCCGCCTCGTTCACCAGGTTCGCGAGATCGGCGCCGGAGAACCCGGGCGTGCTCCGTGCCACCACATCGAAGTCCACGTCGGCCTCGAGGGACTTGCCCTTCGCGTGGACGGTGAGGATCGCGGCTCGTTCCTTCTGGTTCGGCAGGGGGATCTCGACGTGGCGGTCGAACCGCCCGGGGCGCAGGAGCGCCGGGTCGAGGACCTCTGGGCGATTCGTTGCCGCGAGCACCACCACGCCGGTCGATCGATCGAACCCGTCCATCTCCGCGAGCAGCTGGTTCAGCGTCTGCTCGCGTTCGTCGTTCGTCGAGAACCCGGCGCCGCGCCGCTGGCCGATCGCGTCGATCTCGTCGATGAAGACGATCGCGGGAGCCCGCTTCTTCGCGTCGGTGAACAGGTCGCGAACGCGCGACGCCCCGACACCGACGAAGAGCTCGACGAACCCCGAGCCGGTGATCGCGAGGAACGGGACTCCGGCCTCGCCGGCAACGGCTCGCGCGAGGAGCGTCTTGCCGGTCCCCGGCGGCCCTACCATCAGCACGCCCCGCGGGCCCATCGCACCGGCCTTCGCGTAGCGCTGGGGGTTCTTCAGGAAGTCGACGACCTCGCTGATCTCCTGCTTCGCGCCGTCGTACCCGGCCACGTCGCTGAATCGGGTCGACGGTGCCTCGGCGTCGTAGACCTTCGCGCGCGACCCGATGATCCCGCCGATCCCGCCCGCGAGCTGGCGCTGCGCGCGCCTGCCGATGTACAGCCACACCCCGATCAACAGCAGGAAGGGCAGGAAGCCGAGGAGGACGCTGAGGACGGTGGCCCCGGGCTCGGCCTCGCCGGTGATCTCGACGCCGCTCGCTCGTAGCTCCTCCGCGAGGCCGGGGTCCTGGAGGGCGATCGGGATCTGGGTCGCGTAGTCCCCACCGTTCTCGAGCGTCCCGGAGACGGCCCCCCCGGGATCGATCACGGCCGTCGCGACCCCGCCGGCTTCCACGCGCGAGAGGAAGTCGGTGTAGCTGAGCTCCGTCACGCTCGGTTCGCCCCGCGGCCAGAACAAGATCACCGCGGACACGACGAGACCCAGGACGAGCAGCCAGTTGCGCCAGGTGGGAGGAGGCGGCGGTGCGGCCGGTCGCCCGCGATCGGTCGACGGGTCCGACTTCGCGTGTTCGGTCATCAGACGCCTCCCGAGATCGGTGACGAGACCTCATCGTACGGAGCCTTCACGCCTCCCGCCCAGCCGACGCGACTGGAGAGCCGGAGTCCCGCTAGGGGACCGCACCGGGCGCTGCCGAGTCCGACCCGATCGACGAGACGACCGTGAAGACGACCGCCGTCACGGGAACCGCGAGATAGGCCCCGATGATGCCGAAGAGCGACGCACCGGCGGCGACCGCGAGCAGGATCACGGCGGGGTGGAGATCCACGGTGCGGCTCTGGATGATGGGCTGGAGGAAGGTTCCCTCGATCAATTGCACCGCCACGACGAGAGCCAGGACCGCGAGTCCCATCTCCCACCCTCCGTCCGCGAAGGCGACCAGCACGGCGACGAGGCCGGAGATGAACGCGCCGATGAAGGGCACGAACGCACCCAGGAAGACGAGCACGGCGAGGGCGAACGCGAGCGGCACGCCGAGCACCCAGAGACCGATGCCGATCAACGAGGCGTCGACGACCGCGATGAGCGCCGTCCCCCTGACGAAGCCACCGAGCACGACCCATGCCCTCTGCCCCGCTCGGTCGACCACCGGCCGCGTCTCCGGCGTGAACCGGCGCAGGATCCAGTCCCAGAGAGAGGCGCCGTCGCGAAGGACGAAGTAGAGGATGGAGACGGCCAGCACCAGGCCGCCGAGGAGGCCGACACCCGCCTGGGCGCCCGAGACGAGGTACCCGGAGGCTTCGCGCCAGGAATCTGCGAGAGACGCCCCGAGATCCTCGCCCAGGGAGAGGTTGAACGGTTCGCCTTCGAGCCAGTCCGCGATCTCGCTCACGGCCCGGGAGACCGAGGAGGCGAGCTCGTCGTACTGGGCGAGGACCGAGGTCGTCACGATCGCGATCAGCCCGGCAACGACGGCGAGCCCCACGAGCAAAGCGATCGCGGCCGCCGAGCGCCCGAGTCGAAGCTTGCTCCGGACGAACCGGACGACCGGGGAGAGTGCCGGTGTGATCGTCAGCGCGATCATGACCGGCAGCACGATGATGCGCACGTACCACAGCACGGCGAGCACGGCGACCAGGGCTGCGGCGCAGACGAGCATCCGCCACGACCAACCCGCGGCCCGCTCCAGATTCGCGGGCACCGGCGGAAGATTCATCGAAGCCCTCGTGGGCACGTATGGCTGCTCAGGATAGAGATCCGAGGATCCGGTGGTACCAGGTGCCGCGATCGTGACCGCGGACCAGTTCCGGCGATCTGAGCCATCATATTCTTGTGGAGAGGGATCTCGACCCCCGGAGAGGAGTCTCGGCATGAGAGACGTCGAAGATCGCGAGCGGCCTTCCGAAGAGGACTCGGACGATGAATGGGATGACGGTTCGGGGCAGGCCCTCGAGGAGATGATCGAGCACGCGGATCACGCGCTCGGCGCAGAGTCGTTCGGCACGACCGCGGACGAGCAGGAGCGGGGCGAGCCGATCGACTCGCGCCTCGCCGAAGAGCGGCCCAGTCGGCCCATACTCGATGACGAGCCGGGGATCATCGACGAGGACGTTCCGGACGACGAGTCGGAGATGGTCGCCGAGGCGGTCGAGGAGCGGGACCCGTTCGTCGCGCCCGAGGAAGTGGCGATGTCGGTGCGCGAAGAAGCTCCAGGGGCGGTCGACCATCCCGATGACTACATCGAGGATGGCGAGGCCGAACCGAAGTCCGAGTAGGGCAACCGCCCGTCAGGTCGGTGGAACCTCCTCTTCGAGCTCGCCCACGATCGCCACGTCCGGCGAGTAGTCGATCGGCACGGCGATGAGTGACGGGCCGTCCGTCGCGAGGGCCTCGTCGAGTCGTTTCGCGAAGTCGGAAGCCGTCTCGCACCGCCACGCGGGGATGCCGAACGACTCCGCGAAGCGAACGAAGTCCGGATTGCCGAACTCGGTCCCGAAGTGGCGCCCGAACCGCCGTTCCTGCTTCCACGTGATCGAGCCGAACCCGCCGTCCTCCCAGACGACGTTCACGACGGCCGTGCCGAGCCGAACCGCCGTCTCGATCTCCTGCGCGTTCATCATGAAGCCGCCGTCGCCGCTCACCGCGACGACGCTTCGGTCGGGGTGGACCAGCTTGGCCGCGATGGCCGCGGGTAGGGCGAACCCCATGGCCGCCAGGCCGTTCGAGATGAGCACCGTGTCCGGCTCGTACGCGGGGTACATCCGACCGATCCAGAGCTTGTGGAGCCCGACGTCCGACACCAGGATGTCCTTCCGACCGAGCGCCCGCCGGAGCTCGTAGAGGACCCTGGGCGGTTGCAGGGGAGATTCCGGGTCGTCCTTCGCACGCCGGAAGCGCTCGAGGACGGCGTCTCGCAGACGCGAGGATCCGCCCGGCTTCCGCGCCCGCTCGCTCTTGCGTGTCAGACGCTCCAGATTGCGGGAGATGTCGCCGACGAGCTCGATCTCGGGGATGAAGTGCTCGTCGATCTCGGCCGGCAGGGAATCGATGCAGACGATCGTCTTGTCGTTCGTCGGGTTCCAGTGCCGAGGCGCGTGCTCCACGAGGTCGTAGCCGATCGCGATCACGAGGTCGGCCTCGTCGAACCCGGTCAGCCGGTAATCGCCGGGCTGCAGACCGACGGCGCCCAGTGATCGTGGGTCGTCGGGCTCGAGCAGGCCCTTGGCCATGAACGTCGTGGCGACCGGGATGCCGCTCCTGCGCGAGAAGGCCCGAACGACGCTCACCGCTCGACCGCGGACCGCGCCGTTGCCGGCAAGGGCGATCGGGTGCTCGGCATCGCGGATGAGCTCGGCGGCCCGGGCGATGTCCGCGGACGACGCGTCGGGATGCGCGGACGTCCTGCGCGCGAGGGGCCCGCCCTGCGCATCGGCCGCCATCACGTCCTCCGGCAGCTCGATGTGCGTCGATCCCGGTTTCTCGGCCTCGGCGACCTTGAAGGCCTTGCGTACCACCTCCGGGATGATCGCGGGATCGCCGACGCGGGCGTTCCACTTCGTGATGGGGCGCATGATCTCGAGAACGTCGATGTACTGGTGCGACTCCTTGTGCATCCGTTCCAGGTCGCCCTGTCCTGTCAGCACGACGACGGGCGCCCGGTCGAGGAACGCGTCCGCCACCCCCGTCATGAGGTTGGTGGCGCCCGGACCGAGCGTCGCCAAGCAGACACCGGCGCGTCCCGTCAGGCGCCCGTACGCGTCGGCCATGAACGCCGCCGCCTGCTCGTGACGCACCGGCACGAACGCGATCGACGAGCGTGACAGCGACTCGTTGAGGTCGACGGTCTCCTCGCCGGGAACGCCGAACACGTAGCGCACGCCCTCGGCCTCGAGGCACGAGACCAGGAGATCCGAGGCTCTTCGAGCGGACGTGTTCGGCACCCTCCCGTCGCTTCGATCGAGTCTAGGGCATCGTCTTCCGAGCAGCGTTCGTGTAGACACGGTCCCCGCATGGATCCCGCAGTCGAGACGGACGTCTGCCGGTTGAGCTCTCGGCTCCTGGTAGGCGCGAGCCTCGACCCTATCGAAACGGCTACGGCATCAGGCGGCCATCACGCGCGGGTCGAGGTAGGAGTAGCCGATGTCTGCGATCAGGTTCGCGAAGATCACCGCGGTCGAGAACACCAAGAACAACCCTTGCAGAAGCGGAAAGTCCTTGACGCCGATCGCCTGCACCGTCGACAGACCCAGCCGGGGCCACGAGAAGATGGACTCGATCGTGATCGCGCCCCCGAAGATGAACCCGAGCGACAGGAACGTCAGGGTGATCGTCGGCAGCAGGGCGTTGGGAACGACGTGGTCCCACAGCACCTGACCTTTCTATACCGGGCTGCCGGGACTCTCTTTGCCGGGCTGCTGGGGATCTACGTCCGGGCCTTAGAGGAATCGAGGCCAGGTCTCAAGCGTGCGCTCGATGTCGGCCTTCACGCTCAGGAGTTCGAGCCGGAGGATCTTGACGTCGGCCGACGTCGGCGGACGGCAGATGGCGTCTGAGCTGGGAAGTCGCGATGTCAGCGTACGTCGGCGGACGTCCGTGTATGTTCGCAGACGCTCTCTTTATCCGCAGGTTCGGGTTCGAATCGCCGGGGGCCCACCGCACAGCCGCGCGTGGAGGTGCAAATGCCGCTCGTGACCGAGGAGCCGACGGCCTCGACGGGGAATGCCCCCGCGAAGACCGGCTGGATGGCCACTGTGACGACGACCTTGGGCCGGATCGGCGCGGATCCGCGGGACGACCAGGAGCTGCGCCAGAAGAAGACGCTCCTCGTCCTGCTCGCGGTCCTCATCGCACCCGTGTCAGTCATCTGGGGCATCCTTTACCTCGCCCTCGGCTCGTGGGTGGGCATCGCTCCGCTCGTCTATTGCGCTATCTCGGTTGCGTCCTTGGTGGTGTTCGCGCGAACCAAGAGCTTCCGGTTCCTCCTCGCCGTGCAGCTCCTCGACATCCTCGTCGCGCCGACGGCCGGCGGTCAGATGCTCGTGGGTGGTTTTCTCCCCTCCGGCGCGGTCGGACTCTGGGGCATCCTGGCTCCCTTGGGAGCGCTCGTCTTCCTCGACGTGCGTCAGGCCGTCCGTTGGTTCGTCGCGTTCCTGTTCGTCTTCCTGCTCACGGGAATCCTCGGCGAGGTGCTCTTCGCGGATGCGGACCTCCCGTTGTGGTTCACGAGCACGATGCTGGCGTTGAACATCGTCGGGGCGGCTTCCATCGCCTTCATGCTCCTCGCCACCTTCGCCCACCAGCGCAACGAGGCCCTCGTAGCGGTCCGAGTCGAGCAGGAGAAGTCCGAGTCCCTCCTCGTGAACGTCCTGCCCGGCTCGATCGCTGCCCGCCTGAAGGCCACCGACCGAACGATCGCCGACCACTTCGACGCGACCTCGATCCTGTTCGCCGACGTCGTGGACTTCACCCCGCTCTCGCAGCGCCTACCCCCGGCCGAGATGGTCGACATCCTCGATCGGCTCTTCTCTCACTTCGACGCGCTCGTCGAGCGGCACGGACTCGAGAAGATCAAGACCGTCGGCGACTGCTACATGGCGGCCGCCGGAGTGCCGGACCCACACGAGGATCATGCACGCCGGGCCGCGCTCGTGGCGTTGGACATGCGGGACGCGGTTACGACCTCGTCGGTTGCCGGTCGGGAGGTCTCGAGCTCCGGATCGGGATCAACTCGGGTCCGGTCGTCGCCGGCGTGATCGGCAGGAAGCGCTTCATCTACGACCTGTGGAGCGACGCCGTGAACACGGCGAGCCGGATGGAGTCCCACGGCACGCCCGGCGAGATCCAGATCACCCGCGCGACGTACGAGCTGTTGAAGGACGAGTTCGTCTGCCGCCCCCGCGGCACGATCGAGGTCAAGGGCAAGGGCCGGATGGAGACCTGGTACCTCGAAGGAACACGGTCCGGCGAAACGGGATGGTGAGCCGACGTCGATACGTGGCGTTGCTTCGTGCCATCACCAACGTACCTATGAAGCCCTTCCGCGATGCCATGGAGGCTACGATCACGAGCACCACTATCCGCGCGACGGTGGCGGTTCTCGCGTAAGGACACGGGATCCTGCAGGCGCTGATGAACGCCGGCGCTCGAGCGGGTCGGGTCTCATGGCGAAGCGCTACCGCGCGGAGAAGTGATCCCCTGGGATAGCAGGAACGCGTCGACAGCTTCGCGGACCTGTCCCCGCCACGCCCTCCACGTCGAGGTGGCCCAAGCCTCGATCGCACGATCGCGCCGGTCCCCAGGTGGCTCCGCGACGACGTCGCGCACGGTCACCAGACCACGGTCCGCCCGAAGCGCGAACCGTGGCCATTGGGGGCGTCGGTCGGCGACGATCTGGTGAATGCGCTGAACCTGGCGACCACTCAGCCCGTGCTCGACGTGCAGGTACAGGCCGATGAGCGCTTGCGCGAGGCGGATCGGCGGGTCCTCCTCGGTCGCCGTCTGGACTGCATACGTATCGACCACATATTGATGACAGAACGCGACATCGGCTCGCCCCAGCGTGTACGCGCGCAACTCGTTGCACGCGGCCTCGTCTCCGTGCATGACGACAACCTTAGGGCAGCCGCGATCCTCGGCCTTGGGCTCGTCGCCTAGAACCGTGTTCTCAGCCGAGAGTGCTCCTGTAGCTTCGGGGCATGGTGGTCGTTCGATGGCTGGAGCCGGATGTCGTCGAGGACTTGGCGCTAGCGCCCACTGTCACCGACGTCGTGAACCGAGCGTATGCGCACAAGGAGGTCGGACTCTTCGCGACCAAGATCGAGCGGACCGACATCGACGATGTCCGCACGTCGATATCGCGTCGTGAGACGGCCATCGCGCTCTTAGAGGGGGCCGTCGCCGGCTCGGTCCGCTCGCGCGCGCTGGATGGCCGGATCGGTTGGTTCGGTGCGCTGGGCGTCGATCCTGCGGTGCACGGCCGAGGGTTTGGCGAGGCGCTCGTCCGGTTCGTGGAGAACGACGCGGCGGCAGCTGGGCGAGGCGCGATGCAGCTCGAGGTATTGGAGTCCCAACCGATACATCCCCACCTGTCGCGAGTCCGGGAGTGGTACGAGCGACGCGGGTACCGCGAGACGTCACGCCTCCCACTCGCGGCGCTGTACCCCGAGGACGCGGCAAGGCTGCTCGTGGCAGTGATGGACGTTGTCACGATGCGGAAGCCGCTCTAGACACATATCGGGACGCTCGCGCAGAGGAGGCATCCCTGCGTTCGGGCAAGCTCCACCTTCCTTCGGGGGTCTAGCCCACGACGCTCTTCCGACAGGCAGTTTGACACGGCCGGAACTCGGAGCACGAACCCCCCCGGATCGCGCCGGTGGCGGCAGGAGTTGCCTCAGGAACGAACTACCTGCGGCCCCTGAACGGGAAACCGTAGGTAGATCGGCGCGTCCGACGGGCTTCGATCCCGCGATCTCCGCCTTGGCAGTGCCTTCGAGCGCGACCTGAAGCGTACCGCGCCGTGCAGCTGCATAGCGTTAGTGCAGCTCAGGCGGTGTCCATGATCCCGACTCGCCCCGAACCGTCCCGGGCCATCCGGCGAGGAGTGGCAGCAAGATTGGCAGCAATGGGGGCCCGCTCCCCGATGCTTCACCTCGCACCTGAGGCCCGCGAGTCGATCAGCAGTTCGGCGAAGGTGCGGCTCTCTGGGTAGCCCCAGAACTCGCCGATCCGGTCGGCTCGAAGTCGGGAGCATCAGGACGTGGAGCAGCTCGGCGCGGGGAGCCGGCCCGAGGGCGTCCAGGCGATCACGTAGTCGGAGGTCGAGCTCGTCGGGACGCACGACTCCGAAGACCACTGTGGGACGTATGGTGGAGTGCGCAGCCTAGGACCCGGGTTCGCGGCCGAACGCGCGGAACGGTTCCGGTTCGTACTCGCTCAACGCGCGCGACCAATCCGCGAGCGCATGTTGGATCGCACCGTCCTCGCGCACCAACCAGGCGAGGTGCCGGAGCCCGTGCTCGACGACCTGAGAGAGATGGACGTGCAGGGGCGGGCCGGTCGCGTGTCCACGCGCTAGTTCGGTTCGCGCGACGAGCTCGACCTCGAAGGCGTTCGGGATCCGGTCGGGTCGCTCGACGGCGACGAGGAAGGTCAGCACGAGCAGCTTGCGCTCGACCCTCCACGAGGTTGAATGAACCATGAACGGCTTGAGCCCGAGTTCGGCCACGGTATCGACGATGGCCTCGTGCGGATCCAAGTCCGGATCCCACCGCGCAGCAACGGTTTGCTTACCCGTGGGGTACAGATGCCGGATCCCGTCCTCCGCAAGGTGGAGCACCACGGCTTCGAGCGATGGGTCGTTCACGCTCGAACCTTACCGACGAGGGAACGGCGCATCCGCGGGTTCCGGATGCAAATCGCGGAGTCATTTCCGGCCAGTTCAGCTTTCCTTGATCTGGGCAAAGACGGAGCCTGCAACCAATCATGTCTACCGGGAGGGGCAGCGGATCAACGAGTGTCTGGCGCTCGTGGAACGTCGGGGCGCCCGGCCGCGAGCGGATGGAGTCCGGATGAGCCCTCTCGATCCAGCAGCCTGATCATTCGTTCTTCGATCGGGCGACGGATTCGGCGTCACTGACCCGTACGGGCGAGGACGGCAAGTGACTTCAGAGGGCAACCTTTCGAGCCTGACTCCCGTTTACTTCTGTAGCAGACACACTCGAAGGAGGTATCGACCCCTGGTCGCCGCTTTCGCCTCGAGGGAGGCTACTCGTGACCACGATCTGCGCGTGAAGGAGGGGAGGATGTTCGGTCAATGGACGAAGTGGGGGTCTGCGGTCGCAGCCAGGCGGCGGGCGGTTTCGCTCTTCGTCGTCGCGTTTTCGCTACTGCTGATCACGCTGTTCTTGGCACCCGCGGCCAGCGCCGTTACGCAATGCACCTTCGCGGGCACCACTGCGACGGTGACGATCGATCCAGGGAACTCCGCGGTCATCGGCGTCAACACCGCGCCGACACCAGACGAGATCATCTTCGACAACGACACGTCGCTTGCGGGCGCCGCGCAATGCGGTAACGCGGACGTGACGAACACGAATCTGATCGACGTGGATGGGAGTACCGGCAGCGAAACGTTCGCTGTCGCCCGCGGTGCCTTCGCATCGAACAACGACTTCAACATCAACCTGGGAACGGGCACCGACAGGCTCACGATCGTCGGGTCCGGCGGCGCTGACGCGATCAGCTTCGCATCCGCGACGAGCATCACGCTTGGCGGGGGCACCGACATCACGCTCGCGTCGGGATCCGTCGAGGCGTTCACCGTGAACGCCGGGGGTGGTAACGATACCGTGAGCGGTGGGTCCTTCGCGACGGCCATCACCATCAACGGCGAAGCGGGAGACGACATCCTGACCGGCGGGAGCGGCGTCGACACCATCAACGGAGGCGCAGGGAACGACACGATCAGCGGCGGTACCGGCACGGCAAACGACACACTGACCGGTGGAGACGGCACGGACAGGCTGACCTATGCGGGTGTTACGGCCGCGCTGACGGTCAACCTCGCCACCACGACCGCGCAGAATACCGGCGGGGGTGGAACCGACACGATCTCGACCTTCGAGAACCTCACCGGTGGATCGGGTGCCGACAACTTGACGGGAAGTAGCGTCGCGAACTCCATCATCGGTGGCGACGGGAACGACACCATCAACGGTGGCGACGGCAACGACAGCCTGCAGGGTGATACCGGCGACGACACTCTGATCGGTGGTGCCGGGGACGACACCATCAACGGTGGCGACGGCACCGACACCGTGAGCTTCGCAGCGACAACGGGTGCGGTCACGGTGGACCTGTCCGTGACGACCGCGCAGAACACGGTCGGGGCGGGCACGGACACCATCACGAACGCGGAGAACCTGACCGGCGGCAGCGGCGGCGATACGCTCACCGGAACCAGCGGACCCAACGCGCTGAACGGCGGTGACGGCGACGACTCTCTCAACGGCGGTGACGGCAACGACACGCTCCGCGGCGGAGCCGGTGACGACAACGGCAGCGGTGGTGCCGGGGATGACTCCGTCAGGCTCGGAGGCGGCAGGGATGCGGGTCGCGGCGGAGGCGGCAAGGACGCGCTCCGAGGCGGCGGCGGCAACGACAGGATCCGTGGCGGAACCGGCAACGACAGGATCCGTGGCGGCCCGGGCAGGGACACCTGCAAAGGCGGCCCCGGCAACGACAACATCAAGGGCTGCGAGAACTGATCTGTACGTTCTAGCGCGAGGCCCTCGGCATCGGCCGGGGGCCTTCCGTCTGTCTCCCCGCGTCGGGACCTACGAGGGACGGGATCGTCAGACCACGATCACGACCGCATACCCACCTGCGATAGAGCGAACACACCGAGCATCAGATACGCGAGGGCATGGGCTCTGGAACTTGAAGCCTGGGGCAATCGACACGTTCCTGCGCCGGGAGATGGACCTACTCGACGCGAAGACCAGCCGCCACACGGGGAGTGCGGGTTCGCCTCCGAGACCGATGCCGCCGTGCTCCGGGTCATATTGAAGTCAAGGACGGCGCGGGCGGGGGCTACTGGTGGGTGGAATGCGGCCCCGCGAGGCAGCTGGCAGGTTGCGCACTACGCCGAGAGCGTCGGGTGACGACGAATCCGCTGCTGCGCCGCGCTGGGCCGGTAGATGTCTCCCAGGTGCCATCCTTCTTGTTCGAAGGACCTATCCTCCGTACTCATTCCGACCGATACCCGCAAGGTAGGACACGTTGGATGCCGAGTGGGGGGACGAGTGGAACCCGTGAAGATGATCCTCTCCCGCTGTGAGATCCATCGAGGTTGCACCATCGAGGTGTTCTTCGGTGAGAGGGCAGGCGGTCGGATTCCCTGGCCCGATCCCGACCTCAAGCCGGATGCGGAGCGCGATTTCCCAGGCTTGGTGCCGAATCAGTTGAAGCACTGTCCCAAGGACCAGAACGCGAAGGCGCGCGAGGCCATCAGCGCGCTCACGGCGCAGGTCGCGGAGCTGCGGGAGGACAACAACAAGCTGCTCGACCAACTCGTCGCGGCTGGGTCCCGCAACGACGAACTCGCGCAGGCGCTCCAGGCCGACCAGGCGGTGACGCCAGAACGACTCGTTCCTTCGCACAGGTAGGTCGTGCGAGGACCAGACCTTGTCATCGGCGTTCTCGACCTCGAAAACGAACCGTCGCCTAATTTCCACGCTTCCACCTCCCTCGGCCCCTCCCTCATTTCAGGTCGCACGGGTCGTGGGTGGGTCGTGCGTGACCTACACCATCGGTCCGAGCTTAGCCCGGCCCCTCGACATCAGCCGAGCGAGGGGGCGGTAGGGTCCTCGTCGCGCGTGATCATCGTCGCGAGCATCGTCGCGACGTGGGTCGCGTCTTCTCCCACGACCTCGAACGCATCACCTTGGCAGACGGTAAGCACTCGACCCGCCCTCAGCACCTCACCGCGGGCCTTGAGGGTCCCTGAGCGGACAGGTGCGAGCAGGTTCGACTTGAGTTCGACCGTGAGGACCTCGGCTCGGGCTGGCATGAGCGTCATCGCCGCGCAGCCGCACGCGGTATCGAGCGCCGCGAGCAGGGCGCCTGCGTGCAGAAACCTGTTCTGCTGGGTCAGCTCGTCTCCGACGGGGAGTTCGATCTCCACCACCCCCGGCTCGATCGTGGAGAATCGCGCCCCAAGCAGCTTCATGAACCGCTGCCTCTTGAAGCTGGCTCGCACACGTGCCTCAAACTCGGGATCGCGCGGGCGTAGTTGGGCGCGATCCGTCATAGCGCCCAGCCTACGCTCACGTGAGCCGAGGAAGTCGGGAAGCATCAGGACGTGGAGCAGCTCGGCGCGGGGAGCCGGCCCGAGGCATCCGGGCGCTCCCGTAGTCGGCGCTCTAGCTGAACGGGACGCATGTCCAGATCCTCCGTCGCAGCTACCGGTCTTGCGGCCGCTCCCAGAACAGCGCGATGGCGCCCACGAAGTCCTAAGTTCTGCTGAACCTTCCCGAGCCGGTCGGCTCGCCTTCCTCGCTTATGCCCAAGTCGGCCTGGTACCCCATCGGGTACAAGATGTTAGCCACCACGAACCAGAGCCATCGATCGGTGCGAGGCTCAGCGATGTTCTCCTGCCACTCGCCTTCGTCGAACCGGCTGAATGACCAGGTCACTTGCCCGGTCTGCTCGAGGACCTCCTCGACCAGGGCTCGCTCATGATCGTCCTGGATATCCAGGTCGAGGACGCCCTTATCCAGGTACACCATGCCAACAAGCTTCTGGCGGCTGGCTCGCCACAGCCTGATCCCTTCCACAGGCTCGCCCTCCTGGTTGGAAGCAGCTTCCTGCACCTACCCTATTAGCGCCAGGGACGCGCCGCTCGCCACGCCTTCGCCCACGCCTCGGACCTTCTCCGCCCACTCGCCGTCCTCACGTGTACTTCACGCTACATGGGCTGACCGAGCTCCGGCTCTCCGTTCCGGAAGCGGGCAAACGTCTCCCCCCTCTGCCCGTCGCGCTCTGGCATAAGGACGTGGGCAAGCGCGTCCTGAAGCCGATCGCGAAGGGCGACGACGTGCTGGCGTACGGCCAGCTCGTCCGGCGCTTCTACCGGAGCGGAGCCGGAGCGCGGAGCCTGACGGAGGTGGTAGCCGGGGGGATCAAGAAGCTCGAGCCGGTCGTCACCGACTGAGTCCGCTTCACGCGGTCGGGCCGTCCAGGTCGAGCGGTCGCATCACGAGCCCCGTGCGCGGCTTGGGCCAGAACAACGTCGACTTGCGCGGCAGCCGTTCGCCCCGATCGATCACGTCGCGGATCCGCGCGGCGTCGGTCGGCGGCAGGAAGAACGCGGCGACGGCTTCCCGGGTGCGTACGGCGTCCTCGGCCCGAACGCCTTCAGGTACGGGGAGACCTCGTAGTGGCGACGGCCACGACCTTGTTCGCGACGACCGTGGGAGACGAGGAGGTCATCGTGCTCGCCGGCGAGGGCTTCCCCGACGACGACCCGATCGTCAAGGCGCACCTGGAAGCGTTTGGATCCGAACCGAGGATGCGCGCGACCGCCAAGCGCACGACGAAGAAGACGTGATCAGCGCGGGGACGGCACTCCTTTCAACGGCACGGGGCTGCGCGTGCCAAATGCCGCCGTCCTCCGGCATGTCCTGGCGCGTTCCCAGAGACCGGCGAAGGACGGCCCCGCAGCAAGCGTGTTGAGGGTCGGGTCGGACCGCCTCCTTGGCTCCCAGCCCTCATCGCCCACGGCATACACTCCGCCGTGTGTCCCGCTCCAACGGCCACTTTTCGCCCATCGCCTCCCTCGATCACATCGTCGAGCTCGTCCAGACCCTCGCGCCGCTCCTTGAGGACGCCGGCCGACGCGGGTGGCCGGAAGTCCCCAGGACCGATCGGCGAGAACGGACGCGGGGAATGGCTTCACCGACTCGGACCCGACCAGCTCCGCGGCGCTCGATCCGACTCGGCGCCAGATACGAGCGGCCGTACGTCGCGCCACCGCGCTGATCCTGCGCGCCGAGGACGAGCTCGCAGAGGCCGGCGACGTCATCGCGAACGGGTACCTCCAGCTCGACCACGACGAGTGGATCCGCGTGGTGGAGAAGCGCCGGGCTGCGCTGCGGCGTCGCTAGTGGCGGCAGAAATGGCGGCAGGCCCGGAAGCGTCAGCCCCCGAGCCTGCATTGTTGCTGGTCAAGCCGCGCGCCCGACGGGCTTCGATCCCGCGATCTCCGCCTTGACAGGGCGGTGAGGACGGCCGGACTCCTCTACGGGCGCGTGTGCTATTCGGTTGTGTGCCCCCAACGGGATTCGAACCCGTGTCGCCGCCTTGAAAGGGCGAAATCCTAGGCCGCTAGACGATGGGGGCCCGGTTCATCCCGCACCCCGCCCCCGGCCCGGGGGCAGCGCCGGGAAGTATAGCGGCCGGCCCTGCTGGCCCCTCAGTTGGCCTGGACGATCCGGAGCCGATCTCCCGGTCGGAGGTCGGCCCCCACCGCGTACTCGAGGACGTGGTGTACCCCGCGTCGAGGCCGCAGGAGCCGATTGGGCGGTACGTGCAGGATCCGTCGTATCACGTGGTCGTGGTCGAGCAGAGCGACCCCGATCGGGAATCCCATGCCGAACGTATGGACGGACCTCGTGGTTTCCAGCAGGAGAGCCTGGTCGCGGCCGAGCGACGGACGACCGAGCAGTCCGCGCATGCGCTCGCGCCGAGTTTCGGGCGCCTGGGCCCGCAGGATCGCGCCGCGAGGAGCGACCAGATCGATCCGTCGCATCGAGGCGACCTTAACGCGACCCCACGACGCCCACTTCCATGACGCCACGTTCCAATGGTGGGGCGGGCAGGATTCGAACCCGCGACACGAGGGTTAAAAGCCCCCTGCTCTGACCAGGCTGAGCTACCGCCCCTGGTGGCGAAGTCTACGGGGTGCGGAAACGCCGGTAGCGATTGGTGATCGGCAGCCGCCGGTCGCGTCCGAACGCTTTCGGCGTGATCTTGATCCCAGGAGCCGCCTGGCGGCGTTTGTACTCGGCCCTATCGATCATCTCGACGACTCGGTCCACGAGCTTCGGATCCAGACCACGGGCGGCGATGATGTCCTCGGGCGATCGGTCGTCCTCGACGTACGCCTCGACGATCGGGTCGAGGACATCGTACGGCGGAAGCGAGTCCGTGTCCTTCTGGTCCGGACGCAGCTCGGCCGACGGTGGCTTGTCGAGCACTCGCTGCGGGATCGGCGGAGTCTCGGCTCCCCCGATCGCATTCCGCCACTTGGCGAGCTCGTACACGAGCGTCTTCGGCACGTCCTTGATCGGCGCGAACCCACCCGCCATGTCGCCGTACAGCGTGGCGTACCCGACCGCGTACTCGCTCTTGTTGCCGGTCGCGAGCACGAGCGAGCCGAACTTGTTCGAGACCGCCATCAGCAGGTTGCCGCGGATCCGCGCCTGAAGGTTCTCCTCGGCGATCCCTTCCTTGGTCCCCCGGAAGGTCTCCCGCAGCACGTCCAGGTAACCCGAGAACACGTCTCCGATCTCGAGGACGTCGAGCCGGACGCCGAGCCCGCTGGCCACCTGCTTCGCGTCGTCGAGGCTCTCGGACGACGAGTACGGGGACGGCATCGCGAGCGTGCGGACGGCCTCGGGGCCGAGGGCGTCCCTGGCGAGGACCGCGACGAGCGCCGAGTCGATCCCACCCGACAGCCCGAGCACGACCTGCTCGAATCCGTTCTTGCCTACGTAGTCCCGAAGCCCGAGCACCAGACCGAGGTAGACCTGCTCCAGATCCGCCGGCCACGGCGCGCGTTCCTGCGCGCTGGAGATCTCGCCGTCGATGTCGACCACGAGCAGGTCCTCTTCGAACATGGCCGCGTGGTGAGCGAGCGACCCGTCCGGGCGCACGACGACGCTCCCGCCGTCGAACACCAGCTCGTCCTGGCCTCCGACCGCGTTCACGTAGACGATCCACGAGCCGGTCTCGAGCGCGCGTGCCCTCGAGATCTCGATCCGTTCATCGGCCTTGCCCCGGTGGAAGGGCGAGCCGTTGATGTTGAGGATCACCGGCGTGTGCCGGTGCGCATACTCGTTGAAGGGCGGGCCCGGCATCCACGCGTCCTCGCAGACCGACAGGCCGAGCTCGGAGCCGGCGATCCGCACCGGGCAGGCCGCTTCGCCGGGCGTGAACGTGCGCGCTTCGTCGAACACGCCGTAGTTCGGGAGCTTGATCTTGTGGTAGCGAGCCACGACCTGCCCGCCGCTGACGAGCGCGGCGGCGTTGTGGATCCCCCGGTCCGAGCGATCGACGAAGCCGACCACGATCGAGCAGCCGCCGGTCGTATTCGCGGCGAGCGCGTCCAGCGCGATCAGGTTGTCGTCGACGAACGCCGGCCTGAGTACGAGGTCCTCGGGCGGGTAGCCGGTGATCGCGAGCTCGGGGAACACGACGACGTCGGCGTCCGCCTCGGTCGCTCGGGATGCCCAGGCCGTCAGGAGGTCGACGTTGCCAGGCAGATCGCCGACCGTCGTATCGACCTGTGCGAGTGCGATCCTCACGCGCGTCAGCGTAGACGGCCGCGGGCCGAGCTACTCGATCCCGCCGATGTCGAGGTTGTACGCCTCCCAGACGAGATCGGATCCGAGCTGCCGATGGCGAACGATCTGGCCGAGCAAGCGCTGCAGGTCGTCCCGGGCCGCATCCAGCGGCCACGCCGGTCCGATCGCTGTCGTCTGCAGCTTCGTGAGCAGCACCTGCGTTCGGTCGCGCAGGACCGGATGCTCCTCGCGCAGCCGGTCGATCTTCGTCGTCAGGTGAGGCGCCTTGGTCGAGATCTCGTCGTACAACCCCTCCGGTCGCTCCGTGATCTCGACGTGCTCCTCGATCGCGTGGGCGAGGCCCTCGAGCCGGAGCACAACCCCTTTCGTCCACTCGGGCTCGCGGCCCACCGCCGGGCGCGAGATCGCCTGCTCCACGTCGACGAGCGCGTCGCGCAGGTCGGCGCGTCGCCTCGCGGTCTCCGCGAGGGTCGGGCTGAGGTCGTCGTCGGGATCCGGCATGTCCAGAACCTTAGGCGGGCGACGGGCCGCGGGCAAGCCGGAACGAGGCCGCTGCGCGTTTTCCCGCGGGCGGGGCCGCGGCGTACACTCGCAGCCCGCCGGAGGAGGACGTTGATGGCGCAGCTGTCGACCGGGAGCGCGGAGTCCCTGAGGCCCTATGTGCCTCGGCTGACGATCAGGTGGCTGGCCGAGCAACCTCACCTCACGTTCCGAACGGTCGAGGGCTCCATGGTCTTCGTCGACATCTCCGGGTTCACCAAGATGTCCGAACGCCTGGCACGCCACGGCAAGGTCGGGGCCGAAGAGGTCACCGACGTCCTCGGCGCGGTGTTCGCCAAGCTGCTGGCCGTCGCCTACGGGGAGGATGGCAGCCTGCTGAAGTTCGGCGGCGACGCCCTCCTGCTCTGGTTCTCGGGCGTCGGCCATGCTGCCGGCGCGGCCTCGGCCGCAAACGGGATGCGGGCCACGCTCCGCAGCGTCGGACGGCTGGACACGACGGCTGGCAAGGTCGTCCTGCGGATGTCGGTCGGCGTCAACAGCGGGTCGTTCCATTTCTTCCTGGTCGGAGACTCGCATCGAGAGCTAGTCGTCACGGGGCCGGCGGCGAGCCAGACCGTGACGATGGAATCGACAGCGACGGCGGGCGAGATCCTCGTGAGCCGGGATACGGCGGCTGTGCTCCCGGCGGAGACCATCGGGCGATCCAAGGGAGAGGGCTTGCTCTTGAAGCGCGGTCCGTCGACGCTCGCGTTCGATCGCGACGACAAGGAGGTGCCCCTCGAGCAGCATCGATGTCATGCTCTGCATCCCCACGGCACTCCGCGATCACCTGCTCTCGGGTTCGCGGAACCCGAGCACCGTACCGCCACGGTGGCGTTCGTTCACTTCGGCGGCGTCGACGATCGCGTCATGTCTCGTGGCGCAGACATCCTCGCGGCGGAACTTCACGAGCTGGTGTCCTGCGTCCAGGCAGCTGCCGAGACCAACGGCGTGACGTTCCTCGGCACGGATATCGACCACGACGGCGGCAAGATCATCCTGACCGGGGAGTGCCCGAACGCGCTCGGCGACGACGAAGGCAGGATGCTCCTGACACTCCGATCGGTGATCGACGCGGAGACGGCATTGCCCGTTCGCATCGGCGTGAACAAGGGCCCGGTCTTCGCCGGCGACATCGGGCCCGCCTACCGCCGGACGTACACGGTGATGGGCGACGCCGTGAACCTGGCCGCGAGGGTGATGTCGATGGCCGTCCCCGGCCAGATCCTGTCCACCGGACCCGTGCTCGACGCCTCGTCCGTCGCGTTCAACGCACTTCCGCTCGAAGCGTTCATGGTCAAGGGCA
>CAVSXK010000017.1:0-307534 GCA_963731925.1 uncultured Actinomycetes bacterium | reverse complement strand
TTCGGGTCGGCGCTCGCACCTTGAGAACTGAACAGTGTGCCAAAAGCCAGTGCGTTTACCCCGTTGATATCGGGAGGTGCGGTTCGCCGTGCCTGCCGGCTCGACGGTCGTACGGAAAGCACCACAGGAAGGCCGATCCGGGTGTGCTGCTCGGTGAGGCCGACTTTCCAACACACGAACCCGAAACCGGCCCCCAGGAACCAGAAACCAGACGGGTGCCGGGTCCAACGGTTCTCTACGGAGAGTTTGATCCTGGCTCAGGACGAACGCTGGCGGCGTGCCTAACACATGCAAGTCGAGCGGGAACCTCAGGAGGGGTAACCCTTCTGAGGGGAGAGCGGCGAACGGGTGAGTAACACGTGGGCAACCTGCCCCGGACACCGGGATAACCCAGGGAAACCTGAGCTAATACCGGATACTCCGGCGCGATCGCATGGTCGTGCCGGGAAAGCTCCGACGGTCCGGGATGGGCCCGCGGCCTATCAGCTTGTTGGTGGGGTAACGGCCCACCAAGGCGACGACGGGTAGCTGGTCTGAGAGGACGGCCAGCCACACTGGGACTGAGACACGGCCCAGACTCCTACGGGAGGCAGCAGTGGGGGATCTTGCGCTAATGCGCGAAAGCGTGACGCAGCGACGCCGCGTGGGGGATGAAGGCCTTCGGGTTGTAAACCCCTTTCGGCAGGGACGAAGGGAAACTGACGGTACCTGCAGAAGAAGTCCCGGCTAACTACGTGCCAGCAGCCGCGGTAACACGTAGGGGACGAGCGTTGTCCGGATTCATTGGGCGTAAAGCGCGCGTAGGCGGCTCGGAAAGTCGGTCGTGAAATGCCGGGGCTCAACCCCGGGACTGCGTCCGATACTTCCGGGCTGGAGGTAGGTAGGGGAGATCGGAATTCCTGGTGTAGCGGTGAAATGCGCAGATATCAGGAGGAACACCGGTGGCGAAGGCGGATCTCTGGGCCTTACCTGACGCTGAGGCGCGAAAGCTAGGGGAGCGAACAGGATTAGATACCCTGGTAGTCCTAGCCGTAAACGTTGGGTGCTAGGTGTGGGCGGACATCGACCCCGTCCGTGCCGAAGCTAACGCATTAAGCACCCCGCCTGGGGAGTACGGCCGCAAGGCTAAAACTCAAAGGAATTGACGGGGGCCCGCACAAGCGGCGGAGCATGCGGCTTAATTCGATGCGACGCGAAGAACCTTACCTGGGCTTGACATGCAGGGCAAAGCCGGTGAAAGCCGGCGCTCTACGGAGCCTGCACAGGTGGTGCATGGCTGTCGTCAGCTCGTGCCGTGAGGTGTTGCCTTAAGTGGCGCAACGAGCGCAACCCTTGTCCTTAGTTGCCAGCGGGTAAAGCCGGGAACTCTAGGGAGACTGCCGGTGCCAAACCGGAGGAAGGTGGGGATGACGTCAAGTCATCATGCCCCTTATGTCCAGGGCTGCACGCATGCTACAATGCGCGGTACAAAGGGCTGCGATCCCGCAAGGGGGAGCGAATCCCAAAAAGCCGCGCTCAGTTCGGATCGGGGTCTGCAACCCGACCCCGTGAAGTCGGAGTCGCTAGTAATCGCAGATCAGCAATGCTGCGGTGAATACGTTCCCGGGCCTTGTACACACCGCCCGTCACACCACGAAAGTGGGCAACACCCGAAGCCGGTGGCCCAACCCTTTGGGAGGGAGCCGTCGAAGGTGGGGCTCGCGATTGGGGTGAAGTCGTAACAAGGTAGCCGTACCGGAAGGTGCGGCTGGATCACCTCCTTTCTAAGGAGCCACTTGGCACTCCGGTCTGGTCGGACGCACGTGCCGACGATCGGAAGACTCCAGGTCGGTGCACTGGCTACTCGGCAGGCGAGCTCGTCCGAGCCGTTCGCAAGTACGTCCCCTCCAGGAAAGCTGGAGGCGAAGTGGAACGCGATCGGGGAGGGTGAGGGAGTCTGCCGGGCACACTGTTCAGCTCTGGGGGTGCGAGCCTCCGAGCACCTTGAGAACTCGATAGCGAGCGCGAGCATCTACAGTCAAGTTAGTAAGGGCTTACGGTGGATGCCTTGGCGCCAGGAGCCGATGAAGGACGCGTCTGGCTGCGAAAAGCTTCGGGGAGCCGCCGAGAAGGCTTTGATCCGAAGGTGTCCGAATGGGGAAACCCGGCCGGGGTCATGCCCGGTCACCCAGGTCTGAATCCATAGGGCCTGAGGAGGGAACCGCCCGAAGTGAAACATCTCAGTAGGGCGAGGAAGAGAAAGCAACCGCGACTCCCCTAGTAGCGGCGAGCGAACGGGGATCAGCCTAAACCGACCCGGTGTGACAGCCCGGTGGCGTTGCCGGATCGGTGTCGTGGGACCTGCATGAGCATGCACCGGCGTGCTCGAGGAGTTACAAAACCGGCACGTAGACGAAGGCCATGGAACGGGCCGCCATAGGAGGTAACAGCCCTGTAGTCGAAACGCGACCGGTCTCCTTCAGCAGTGTTCCCGAGTAGCGCGGGACCCGAGAAATCCCGCGCGAATCTGGGGGGCCCACCCCCTAAGGCTAAGCACTCCCTGGCGACCGATAGTGAACTAGTACCGTGAGGGAAAGGTGAAAAGTACCCCGGGAGGGGAGTGAAAGAGCACCTGAAACCGTGAGCCTACAAGCTGTCGGAGCTCTCGCTGGGCAACCAGTGGGGGTGACGGCGTGCCTTTTGAAGAATGAGCCGGCGAGTTAGCGGTGTGCGGCAAGGTTAAGTCTCCTGACGAAGCCGAAGCGAAAGCGAGTCTGAAACAGGCGTACAGTCGCACGCCCTAGACCCGAAGCCGAGTGATCTACCCATGGGCAGGTTGAAGCGAGGGTAAGACCTCGTGGAGGACCGAACCCACCAGGGTTGAAAACCTGGGGGATGACCTGTGGGTAGGGGTGAAAGGCCAATCAAACTCGGTGATAGCTGGTTCTCCCCGAAATGCCTTTAGGGGCAGCCTCGGGTGTTCAGTCGTGGAGGTAGAGCACTGATTGGGCTAGGGGGCCCACAAGCTTACCGACCTCAGTCAAACTCCGAATGCCACGACTCCAGAACCCGGGAGTGAGGCTGCGGGGGCTAAGCTCCGTAGCCGAGAGGGAAACAACCCAGATCGCCAGCTAAGGTCCCTAAGTTCGTGCTAAGTGGGAAAGGATGTGGGATCGCCCAGACAACCAGGAGGTTGGCTTAGAAGCAGCCACCCTTGAAAGAGTGCGTAACAGCTCACTGGTCAAGTGGTCCTGCGCCGATGATGTAACGGGGCTCAAGCACGACACCGAAGCTGCGGGATCTCTCATATGGCTCGGCCATGGGGGGCGACCTCCATGGTCCAGGCCGAGGGATCGGTAGGGGAGCGTTCTGACGCGAGTGAAGCGGCGGGGTAACCCAGCGGTGGACGCGTCAGAAGTGAGAATGCCGGCATGAGTAGCGAAAGACGGGGGAGGAGCCCGTCCGCCGAATGCCCAAGGGTTCCTGGGGAAGGTTCATCCGCCCAGGGTTAGTCGGGACCTAAGGCGAGGCCGAGAGGCGTAGCCGATGGACGACTGGTTGATATTCCAGTACCACCTCATCCGCGCCAAGCCCGAATCCGAGGTACTAAGGGAACCCCTTCGGGGGCTACCGACCAACTCGGTACTAGGGTAGCGAAGGGGGGACGCAGGAGGGTAGGTCGACCCACGCGATGGTCGTCGTGGGGCAAGTGCGTAGGGGGGTTCCCCAGGCAAATCCGGGGAGCCATCAACCCTGAGGCACGATGCCGAGCCGCTCTAGGTGAAGCGACTGATCCCATGCTGCCGAGAAAAGCCTCTAGCGAGTGGTTGAGGTGCCCGTACCCCAAACCGACTCAGGTGGGCAAGTAGAGAATACTCAGGCGATCGAGAGAACCCTGGTTAAGGAACTCGGCAAATTGCCTCCGTAACTTCGGGAGAAGGAGGACCACGGTAGGGTGACGGCCTTCGCGGCCCGAGCTCGATGTGGTGGCACAAACCAGGCCCAAGCGACTGTTTACTAAAAACACAGGTCCGTGCGAAGTCGTAAGACGATGTATACGGACTGACACCTGCCCGGTGCTGGAACGTTACGGGGAGGGGTCAGCTCCCTTCGGGGGGCGAAGCTCCGAACCTAAGCGCCAGTAAACGGCGGCCGTAACTATAACGGTCCTAAGGTAGCGAAATTCCTTGTCGGGTAAGTTCCGACCTGCACGAATGGTGCAACGACTTGGGCACTGTCTCAACCGGGGACTCGGCGAAATTGCAGTACGAGTAAAGATGCTCGTTACCCGCGACAGGACGGAAAGACCCCGGGACCTTTACTGCAGCTTGGTGTTGGGTTCTGGCAGATGTTGCGTAGGATAGGCGGGAGGCTTTGAAGCCCGGGCTCCGGCTCGGGTGGAGCCAACCTTGAAATACCGCCCTTCATCTGTCGGGACTCTAACCTCGGTCCGTGATCCGGATCGGGGACAGCGCCTGGTGGGCAGTTTGACTGGGGCGGTTGCCTCCTAAAGCGTAACGGAGGCGCCCAAAGGTTCCCTCAGCCTGGTTGGCAATCAGGCGTCGAGTGCAAGGGCACAAGGGAGCTTGACTGCGAGACCGACGGGTCGAGCAGGTGCGAAAGCAGGGCCTAGTGATCTGACGACTCCTTGTGGAAGGGTCGTCACTCAACGGCTAAAAGGTACCCCGGGGATAACAGGCTGATCGCTCCCAAGAGTCCATATCGACGGAGCGGTTTGGCACCTCGATGTCGGCTCGTCTCATCCTGGGGCTGGAGCAGGTCCCAAGGGTCGGGCTGTTCGCCCGTTAAAGAGGCACGCGAGCTGGGTTTAGAACGTCGTGAGACAGTTCGGTCCCTATCCGTCGTGGGCGTAGGAGACTTGCGGGGAGCTGCCCCTAGTACGAGAGGACCGGGGCGGACGAACCTCTGGTGTGCCAGTTGTCGCGCCAGCGGCACGGCTGGTTAGCCACGTTCGGAAGAGATAAGCGCTGAAAGCATCTAAGTGCGAAACTCGCCCCTAGATGAGGTCTCCCACTGGGCAACCAGGTAAGGCCCCTCGCAGACTACGAGGTTGATAGGCCGGAGGTGTAAGCGTGGCAACACGTTGAGCCGACCGGTACTAATAGGCCGAGGACTTGACTTTGCTCGCGCTCGCTATCGCAGTTCCCGAGCTCTGCTCGGGGGCCGCGCTCCCGTTGGCTTCCCGATCGCAACACATCGGGAGACGCCGTTTCGGTGGTCATAGCGGAGGGGAAACACCCGGTCCCATCCCGAACCCGGAAGTTAAGCCCTCCAGCGCCGATGGTACTGCCCGGGCAACTGGGTGGGAGAGTAGGTCGCCGCCGGACACCTGTCCGAAGAGCCGCCCCGATGGGGCGGCTCTTCTGGTTCGGGCCCCGGTACGCTCACGGCATGCCCAAGGCGATGCGTCCGCGACCGGGTCCCAAGGCGGGTCCGAAGACCCGGCGGCCCGGGCTGCCCCCCGACGTGGTCTCCGAGCTGCGGCACATGTCGCGGACCGGCAAGGCCGACATGGCGATCGCCCGGCTGGAACGCGCGGTGGTGCTGCTCGACCGGGGCGACGCGCCCGGAGCGGCCGCCGAGGCCGCAAAGGCCAAGGAGCTCGCGCCGCGGGCACCCGGCGTCCGAGAGATCCTGGGGCTCGCGTTGTATCAGCTCGAGCGGTTCTCGGAGGCTCTGTCGGAGATGCAGGCCTACCGGCGGATGTCCGGGCGTGCCGACCAGAACCACATCATCGCGGACTGCCTCCGGTCGCTCGGCCGGCCCGATCGCGCGGTGCCCCTCGCGGAGGAGGCGCTCGCATCCAAGGGCGTGCCGCTCGCGGCCAAGGCGGAGGCGGTGATCGTCGCGGCGAGCGCACTCGCCGATCAGGGCAAGTTCGATCAGGCGCTCGGGATGCTGCGGCGGATCCGCACGCGCGACGACGTCGCGGGTCCCGAGGTGATCCGCGTCTGGTACGTGACCGGGAGCATCCTCGAGCAGGCCGGACGGCGGGCCGACGCGCTCCGCGAATTCCGCAAGATCCTGCGCCACGACCCGAGCGCGTTCGACGCGGCCGAGCGCGCCGCTCAGCTCGCCTGACCGGTCTCGGCCGATCGTCGCTGCTCCCGCACCTTCGACCAGTAGCCGACGATCCCCATCGCGTTCATCCGGATGCTCGACAGCGTCTCCATGGCCTGCAGGTCGAGCGTGGCCTCGGCCCCGGTCTCGGCGTCCGCGCGGGCGACCTCCCGGAGCACTCGAACGATCTCGTCCAGGTCCTCCGTGCGCTCGAGGGCCTCGCCGACCGCATCGGTCCACGCCCGGAACCGCTCGACCGCGAGATCGCAGATGCGGTCGACCTCCTCCACCGGTCCGAAGTGCGAGAACAGGAGCATCGCTCCACGCGCCCGCTCTCTGATCCGTTCGATCGAGGCGATCGCGAGCTCGAGATCGTAGTCGGGCGGTGGTGTGGCCGGACGGAGCACCCGCGCGTCGGGCGGGTGGATGCCGAGAGCGTCCCCCGTGAAGACGGCTCCGGTGGCGGAGTCCACGAGCGCCACGTGATGCTTCGCGTGGCCGGGTGTCGAGACGGTCTCGAGATGCCGACGGCCGAGCTCGATCAGGTCGCCGTCGCCCAGGGCTCGGATCCGCTGGGCCGCAACGGGTTCGACCGGCCCGAACAGCGACGCCATCGTTTCCGCCCCGTAGATCGAGGTCACGCTCGCGAGCAGGCGCGTGGGATCGGCGAGATGCCGTGCGCCGCGTTCGTGCACCCACACCGTCGCGTTGGGGAAGCGTTCGGCGATGCGCCACACACCTCCGGCGTGGTCGAGATGGATGTGCGTCACGACGACGTGCGCGAGGTCGGTGCGCCCGACCCCGAGACGTTCGAGACCGGCCACGACGGGTTCGAACGACGTCGCCGGTCCGGTCTCGACGATCGCCGGCTCGTCCGCGTCGAGCAGGTACGCGGCGGTGGCGCGCCGGCGGCCGCCGAAGAACGTGTCGATCGCGGTGATCCCTCGCGCGACCTCGAAGACGACGGGCTCCACGTCGCGAGTCTACGGGCCTGTCGGCGGGCGGTGCTACGGTCCGCGTCGAAGGGGGGGAGTCGGAATGATCGAGGACACATGGATCGAGGACACATGCATCGAGGTCCTACGGATCCAAGGCACATGGTGACGGTCAACGTCGTCGTGCTCGCGGGCACCGTCGCGGCCGATCCCGTCGAACGACGGATGCCGTCGGGCGATGAGGTGACCGAGCTCCGGCTCTCCGTTCCGGAAGCGGGCAAACGTCTCCTCCCTCTGCCCGTCGCGCTCTGGCACAAGGACGTGGGCAAGCGCGTCCTGAAGCCGATCGCGAAGGGCGACGACGTGCTGGTGTACGGCCAGCTCGTCCGGCGCTTCTACCGGAGCGGAGCCGGAGCGCGGAGCCTGACCGAGGTGGTAGCCGCGGGGATCAAGAAGCTCGAGCCGGTCGTCGCCGACTGAGTCCGCTTCACGCGGTCGGGCCGTCCAGGTCGAGCGGTCGCATCACGAGGCCCGTGCGGGGCTTCGGCCAGAAGAACGTCGACTTCTGGGGGAGGCGCTCGCCGCGATCGATCACATCCCGGATGCGGGTGGCATCGGTCGGCGGCAAGAAGTAGGCGGCAACGGCCTCCCGGGCCCGAACGGCGTCGTCCGCCTCCACCGCGTCGGGGGTGTAGCGGAGCTTCTCGTCGGCGCTCCGTAGGACCTGTTCGTGGAGGGCGGAGACGGCGGGAGGCGTGCCCGAGAGCTCCGCCACCCGATGGACCGGGATGCCGTCCTCGAGCGACATCGAGCCGTAGACGAGCCGCTCGTCGCTCACGGTCTCGAGGATCTCGGCCAGATCGCGCACGCGCGTCCCCACCGGCTCGAACGGGCCGCTCGTCTGGATCCGGTGGAACGGCAGCACCGGCGGCTCCTGCACCGCCGCATCGGCGACCAGCATCATCACGCGATCCCACGGCCCCGCTCCGTGCGAAGCCCGCATCTCGTCTCGGTACCGCAGGGCCATCGAGTACCGGTGGTGACCGTCGGCGATCATCAGCGACTCGGGCTCGAGCGACGTCGCGACCTCCGGGTTCGGCTCGCTCACCCAGAGCCGGTGCTCGACCCCCGCCTCGTCGGTGGTGAACGCCGCGGGCTCGGAGGTCGTCTCCCGGTCAAGGAAGGAAGCGAACGGCTCGCTCGGGCCGCGGAACACCGCGTGGATGCTCGACAGGTTGGTTCGGACCGCACGCATGAGGCGGAGGCGATCTTCGATCGGACCGGGGATCGTCTGCTCGTGCGGCACGATCGAGCCGCCCCAGTCTTCGAGCTCCACCGCGCCGACCAGCCCCCGCATCGTTCGCCGCCGGCCGTGCAACGAGAACCGCATCTCGTACGGGAAGAAGGAGGGGGCGTCCGTCGGGACGAGCGCGCCCGTTGCACGCCACGCATCGAGCTGGTGCGCCGCCTGCCTATACTTGTCGTCCGCCCCGCCGTCCCCGGCTCCGTTCGGTCCGAGGACGAGGCGGATCACGTTGTACGGGCTCGCGTCGAGGAAGTGCCGCCGCGCCGCGTCGGAGATGACGTCGTAGGGCGGGGTCGTGACCAGATCGTACGAGCCGACGATCGAGCGGTCGAACGACAGGCCGACGAAGGGCGAGATGCGAGACATGCACCATGTATAGCAGCAGCCCTCAGACCGATCCGCCCCGTGAGAGCGCCTACGACCTCTTCTCGAGGGGTATGCGCTTCCTCCGCGACGGCCACCCCCACCAGGCGGCGATGCTGCTCGGCCGCGCGAAGCTGATGGAACCGGACAAGGCGTCGATCCGCGAGGCCCTGGGGCGCGCGCTCTTCATGTCGGGGAGGACCCTTCCGGCGCGGCGCGAGTTCGCGAAGGTCGTCCAGATCGAGCCCGCCAGCGACTACGCGCACTTCGCGCTGGCGCTCGCGTGCGAGCGCACGGGCCAGCGCGCCAGGGCGATCGGGCACCTCAAGCTCGCGATCGTGATGCGTCCCGGGACCGAGGATTACGAACGCGCGCTCGAACGCCTCGCGGGCTGATGCTCGCCGAGCGATACGACTGCATCCTGTTCGACCTCGACGGGGTCTTGTACCGGGGCGAGGAAGCCGTCCCCGCAGCCCCTCCTACGCTCGCCGAGCTGAGGGCACGCAGCGTCCGTCTGGTCTTCCTCACGAACAACTCGGCCCGAACGCCGGAGCAGGTCGCCGACAAGCTCCGCGCGATGGGCATCGCGGCCGATCCGAACGAGGTGGTCACCTCCGCGTTGGCGACGGCCGAGCTGCTCGCGCGGCGAGGCGGTGGCCGAGTGTTCGTGATCGGCGAGGACGGCGTCCGTGAGGCGCTCGCCGGCGCCGGGCTCGAGATCCTCGAGGGCGAGCCGGAGACCGCCGACCTGGTCGTGGTCGGGTTCGATGGCGGCGCGACGTACGCGAAGCTCAAGACCGCGGGCCTGTTGGTCCAACGAGGCGCGAAGCTGGTCGCGACGAACGCGGACGGGTCGTACCCGGCCGCCGACGGTCTGTGGCCGGGTGCGGGCGCCTTGCTCTCGGTCATCACCACGACGACCGGCGCAGAGCCGGAGGTGTTCGGAAAGCCGTTCGCTCCGCTGTTCGAGGCCGGTCTGCGGCGAGGCGGGGGCGGGCGCCCGCTCGTCGTGGGCGACCGGCTGGAGACGGACATCGAGGGGGCCGCGAGGCTCGGCTGGGACACGATGCTGGTGCTCACGGGGGTTTCGGGCCGGGCCGACGTCGAGGCGACGGGCGTGCGGCCCACCGTGATCGCCGAGGACGTCTCCGCCCTGCTCGAGGACCCGTAGGGGAGCGGGCGCCCGCGGCGCTATCCTTACGGTCGTGGCGCCGAACGGCGCTGCAACGCGACCGAACATGAGGAGTTGACCGAGATGGCCGACGTGCTGGATCAGATCCGTGAGTACATGGAGGCGGCGATCGGCAAGCTCTCGCCGGCCAAGGCCCAGGACCTCGCCAAGTCGCTCACCAAGGGGCAGGGACGCGACCAGGTGACGAAGACGGCGAAGGACCTGCTGGCGTGGTCGAACAAGAACCGGGAACGCCTCACCAGCATGGTCCAGACCGAAGTCAAGTCGCAGCTGAAGACGATCGGGGTCGCGTCCCGGGACGAGGTGGACGCCCTGCGCAAGCGGGTTCGCGAGCTGGAGCGCGGGCAAGGGAAGAGGTCCACGCGGAAGCGGACGACGACCAAGCGGACGACGGCCAAGCGGTCGACGGCCAAGAGCGCTGCCGGCTCTCCGACCTCCGGCCCCCCGACCGAGCAGGCCTGACGCCGGTCGTCGTGCCGCGCCGGCGACTCGACGCCGAGCTCGTGCGCCGCGGCCTGGTCGCGACGCGGACGCAAGCACGGGTAGCCGTACGGGACGGCCTGGTCCTGGTGTCGGGTCGTGCCGCGAGCAAGCCCTCTACGCTGGTCGACCCGGGCACCCCGGTCGAGCTGGTCGGTCCACCCCGCAGGTTCGTGTCCCGTGCGGGCGGGAAGCTGGAAGCCGCGTTGGAGCGTTTCGACGTCGACGTTGCTGCCCGGCACGGTCTCGATGCCGGCGCCTCGACGGGTGGGTTCACCGATTGCCTCCTGCGACGAGGCGCGGCGCACGTGGTCGCGGTCGACGTCGGATACGGGCAGCTCGCCTGGTCGTTGCGGACGGACGAGCGCGTCACGGTGCTCGAGCGCACGAACGTGCGTGACCTGCGACCGCAGGACCTGCCGTACCGCCCCGAGATCGTGGTGGCCGACCTCTCGTTCATCTCGCTCCGCACGGTGGTGCCGGTACTCGCACGGGTCGCGTCGGTCGGCGCGGACCTTGTGCTCCTGGTCAAACCGCAGTTCGAGGTCGGGCGGGAGCGGGTCGGGTCGGGAGGCGTCGTTCGCGACCCGGACGCCTGGCGCGACGCCGTGCGCGGCGTCGCCGACACCTGCGTCCAGGAAGGGCTCACGGTCGGCGCCGTCATGGCTTCGCCGCTCCCCGGGCCGGCCGGCAACCTCGAGTTCCCGCTCCACGCGAGGCTGGGACCCGTGGTCACGACGCTCGAGCTCGAGGCCGCGATCGAGGAGGCGCGCGGGATCCGGGGCGTCGGGGAAGGGGTGCGCTCGTGAAAGCGGCGGGGTTCGTCGTCCACCCCGGTCGGCCCGCGGCGATCGGGGCCGCGCGAGGGCTCGAGGATTGGCTCCAGCAGCGGGGGATCGAGACGCGCGTGCTGAACGGGGACGACGCCGCAGACGAAGCCCGCGCCGTCGCGTTCGCCCGGGGTCTCGATCTGGTGGTGTCGGTGGGCGGGGACGGCACGTTCCTGCGCGCGGCACTGGTGGCCTCGAGATCCGGTGTCCCGGTGCTCGGCGTGAAGGTCGGACGGATGGGGTTCCTGACCGAGGTCGAACCCGATCAGGCGACGGCGCTCCTCGAGCGGATGCTTGACGGTTCGGCGCGGATCGAGGAGCGGCTCGCGGTCGTTGCCGAGGGTTCGTCTTTCGAACCCCAGTGGGCCCTGAATGAGGTCATCGTCGAGAAGAGCGCGCGGCACCGGTTGATCCGGCTCGGACTCTTCGTCGACCACGCCTACGTGACGACGTTCTCGGCCGACGGCGTCATCTCGGCGACGCCGACGGGCTCGACGGCGTACTCGTTCAGCGCCGGCGGCCCGATCGTCTCGCCATCGGTCCCGTGCATCGTCGTGACGCCGATCGCCGCGCACATGGTGTTCGACCGCTCGCTGGTGCTCGCCTCCGATCAGCGCGTCCGGCTCGAGGTGATCGGGGAGGAGCCCGGGTTGCTCTCGGTGGACGGCCGGGCGAGCCTCGAGCTCCCCGTCGGATCCACGGTTCGGATCGGCCGGGCGCGCACGCCGGCGCGGCTCGTCCGCCGCGATGACGCGCCGGCCTTCCACGACCTCGTCCGCGACAAGTTCGACCTCCCCGGGACCGTCGGCGGAGCGGTCTAGGATCGGGACGTGCTCCGCGAGCTCCACATCAGCGGTCTCGGCGTGATCGACGACCTCGACCTCGAGCTGCATCCCGGTCTGAACGTCCTCACCGGCGAGACGGGCACCGGCAAGACCATGGTCACCGTCGGGCTCCAGCTCGCGCTCGGCCGGCGAGGCGGCTCGTCGCTCGTGCGCGAAGGCGCCCCGGCCGCGAAGGTGCAGGCGCGGTTCGACGCGCCGCCGTCGGCGGTGAGCGCCGGCTGGGCGGAGGACGACGAGGTCCTGCTCGCGCGAACGGTGACGGCCGAGGGCCGAAGTACCGCACGCGTGGGCGGTCAGCTGGCGCCGGTGTCCGCGCTCACCGAGCTCGCGGGAGAGCTCGTCGAGGTGCACGGCCAGCACGACGGACAACGGCTGCTGTCCACGGTCGCGCAGACCCGATTCCTGGATCGGTTCGCCGGCGGTGAGCACCTCGACGCGGTGGGGGCGCTCCGCGCCGAGCACGACGGTCTCCGTGAGGCGCGTGGGAAACTCGCCGATCTCGACGAGCGTGAGCGGGACCGCGAGCGCCAGATGGACCTGCTCGCGTACCAGGTTCGCGAGATCGAGTCCGCGGCGCCGCTCCCGGGCGAGACCCACCGGTTGAAGCTCGAGGCGGCCCGGCTCGACCACGCCGACCGGCTGTTGCAACGCGCCTCGGCCGCCGAGCGTGGGCTCGCCGCCGAGGAAGGAGCCGCGGACGCGCTCGCTGCGGTGTCCGCCGAGTTGCGGGCGGCCGGAGAGGTGGATCCGGCCGCCGGCGAGCTCGCGGAGCGAGCGTTCGAGCTGAGCGCTGCGGCCACCGAGCTGGCGGTCGAGGTCCGGACCTACCGCGAACGACTGGAGCTCGACCCCGCGCGACTGGACGAGGTGCGCGAACGGATCGCCGCGCTCGACGCGCTGCAGCGCAAGTACGGGACGGGAGAGGAGGAGGTGCTCGGGTTCCTCGCTCGCGCGGCCGAGAGCCTGGACGCGCTCGCCGGCGTCGAGCAGGCGCGGGATCGGGCCGCGCTGGAGGTGTCCGAGCGGGTCGAACGTGTCACGGCGCTCGCCACGGCGGTCTCGGACGGTCGCGACCGCGCGATGCCGCAGCTCACCACGGCCCTGCAGGAGGAGCTCGCGGAGCTCGGGATGGAGGGAGCCACGATCGAGGTCACGCTCGTCCCCAACGCGGAGCTGCTCTCGACCGGAGCCGAGCACGCGGAGTTCGTGTTCTCCGGCGGGCCGAGCCAGCCCGCCCAGCCGCTCGCGAAGGTCGCGTCGGGCGGCGAGCTTTCCAGGACGATGCTCGCGTGCCGGAGCGTGCTGGTCGATCTGGACGACGTACCGACGTTGATCTTCGACGAGGTGGACGCGGGGATCGGCGGGCGGGCCGGGGTCGCCGTCGGGCGGCGGCTCGCCAACCTCGCGCTCGGCCGTCAGGTCGTGGTCGTGACCCATCTGCCGCAGATCGCCTCGTTCGCCGACCGGCACATCCGGGTCCGCAAGGACGGGGGGACCGCCTCGGTCGAGGTGCTGGACGACGCGGATCGCGTGGAGGAGCTCTCGCGGATGCTGGCCGGTCTTCCCGGCAGCGATGCGGCGGCCGCCCACGCCGCGGAGCTGCTGACCGAGGCCGGGCGCAGCAGGGAACGGTCTCCCTAGCACGGCCCGGCGGCTCCCGGGATTCTGCCCGGGCGCCGCCAACTGCGTCTCCGATACGCTTTCCCGCGCGAGGGCCGGCCGCGTCTGTTTCACCGGCTCTGGCTTGGGCCGAACGCTCGCCCGGGCCCAGGATCGAGAAGGAGGCGCCCACGTTCGGGACGAAACCGAGGAGCCTGCTCCGGCGTCCGCTTCGGCGACCGAAGCCGCAGGCGGGCGTCGCACGTGTGGATGCGCGGACCAAGCGGCTGGTTCAGCGCGTGCAGCCGGGTGAGATCGCGGTGATCGACCACGAGGACCTGGACGGCGTCTCGGCCGAGGCGCTCGTCGCGGCCGGCGTCGGCGGAGTGGTCAACGCCGCGCGTTCGATCAGCGGCCGCTACCCGAACCTCGGCCCGATCCGGCTCCTCGAGGCCGGGATCCCGCTGGTCGACTCCGTCGGGCCCCTTCTGCTCGGCAAGGTGCGGGAGGGCGAGCAGCTGCGGCTCGACGGCGACCGGATCTACGCGGGGGAGCGCCTGGTCGGCGTCGGGATCCGACAGAGTCCGGCGACGATCCGCGGATCGATGGCGGAAGCGCAGCTCAGGCTTGCCGAGCGCTTCGAATCCTTCGCTCGGAACACCGTGGACTACATGCAGCGAGAGCGCGATCTCCTCTTCGGAGGGTCCGGGTTCCCTGCGATCGAGCACGATCTCGCGCACCGCCCCGTGCTGGTCGTGGTCCGCGGCTACAACTACAAGGAGGACCTCGCCGTGCTCCGCCCGTACATCCGGGACGTGCGGCCGGTCCTGCTCGGCGTCGACGGCGGCGCCGACGCCCTGATCGACGCGGGCTACACGCCCGACCTGATCCTCGGCGACATGGACAGCGTCTCCGACGTGGCGCTCTCGTTCGCCGGAACCGCCCCGAGGCGGTGGTTCCGGCGGCGGCAGCAGACGGAGCTGATCCTGCACGCCTACCAGGACGGGCAGGCTCCCGGCCGGGAGCGGCTCGAGGCGCTGGGTGTGCCGTTCCGTGTCGTCGAGGCGGCGGGGACCAGCGAGGACGCCGCGTTCCTGCTCGCCCACGAGAAGGGCGCCGAGACGATCGTCGCGGTGGGCAGCCACGGGAACCTCCGCGAGTTCCTCGACAAGGGACGCGAGGGGATGTCGAGCACGTTCCTGGTCCGGCTGCGCGTCGGCGAGATCCTGATGGATGCCAAAGGCGTCTCGCGCGTCTACTCATCACGTATCCGAACGCGGGACGCCGTGCTCCTCGTGGCGGCCGCGATGGTCGCGATCGCCGCGGTGGTGGCGGTCTCGCCGCCGCTCCGCCTGTACGTCTCGCAGCTGTTCGAACAGTTCCGCCAGTGGCTGTTCGACCTGAGAGAGCTGTTGTGATCTCGTTCCGGTACCACATCGTGACGATCGTCGCGGTCTTCCTCGCGCTCGCGATCGGGCTCCTCGGCGGTGCCGCCTTCGTCCAGCCCGCACTGCAGGAAGAGCTCCAGAACCAGACGGACCGGCTCCAGCGGGACAACGAAGGCCTCCGCGGGCAGATCGACGACCTGCAGGAACAGATCGGTGCCCTCGATGGGTTCACCGAGGCGACCCTCCCGTACCTCACACAGGGCCGGCTGCCCGGCACACCGGTCGTTATCGTGACGCAGACCGGGGTCGAAGACGAGGTGCTGGCACAGGCGCAGACGGCGTTGGCGGGCGCCGGCGCCCGTGTGATCACGACCGTGTCGGCGACCGATCAGCTCGTGTCCGAGGACCCGACCACCCAGGAACAGCTGGCGACGATCGTCGGGGAACCCACGGCGCCCGCGGAAGAGCTCCCGACGCTGGCGGCCGAGGCGCTGGCCCTGGGACTCTCGCCTTCGACGACCGTGATCGGCGGAGAGGTCCTGGACGAGCTGTTGTCCGCGGGGTTCCTGGCACCCATCGGGTCCGGCCCCTCACAGGCTACCCTCGAGGAGATCGGGGCTCCCGGCCAGGTCATCGTGGTGCTTTCCGGGGGCCGCGGCGATCAACCGGTGCTCGCCCCCGAAGCCTTCGCCGTGCCGCTGGTGGACGCCCTGTCCGAGCTCGACGTGCCGGTCGCGGCGGGGGAGTCGCTGCTGACTGACTACCCCTTCGTGGGGGATGTTCGCACCGAGGGGACGGTGACGGTCGACGACCTCGACCAGACGATGGGGGGCGCCGCGCTCGTGCTCGGCCTCGAGGAGCTACTCGCGACGGGCGACGGTGGCGCCTACGGCGTCAAGGACGGCGCGGAGCCGCTCCCGCCGCTCCCGTGAGCCCACGTGTCGTCGCGCTGGTCGCGGCGCGCAACGAGGCCGGGCGGATCGGATCCCTCGTCTCGGCTCTGCTGCCGTTCGTCGACGACGTGGTCGTCGTGGATGATGGCTCGACCGATGCAACCGGCTCCGAGGCCTCGGCGGCCGGGGCGACGGTCCTGCGGTCGCGCGGCCGCAACGGCAAGGGCGGAGCCCTGGAGGGTGCCCTCCGGCGCCTCGAGCCGGCCGACGTCTGGTTGCTGGCGGACGGCGATCTCGGCGGCACCGCCGCGGGCCTGGTTCGGCTGGTCGAGGTCGTGAGCTCCGACGGGGCCGACCTCGCGATCGCCGTCCTGCCACCGGCGCCCGCGGGAGGGTTCGGTCTCGTCAAGCGCACGTCAGCCCATCTGATCCGGGGCCAGAGCGGGTTCCGAGCGTCCGAGCCGCTGTCCGGCCAACGCGCCCTCACGGCCCGAGCGATGCAAGCCGTTCGGCCGCTCGCGCAGGGTTTCGGGGTCGAGACCGCGATGACGATCGACGCCGTCAGGGCAGGCCTGCGGGTGCTCGAGGTTCCGATCGAAGGCCTGGAGCACCGCCCGACGTACCGGAACCTCCGTGGTTTCCTCCACCGGGGCAGGCAGGGTTGGGACATCGCGAAGGCCGTCCTGCCTCGGATGCTGCGATGAGGCGCTCGGGGGCCGTGCGATGAGATGGGGGCGGCTCCTCGTCGAGAACCACCGCGGCGTGCTCGTCCCGCGCGTCCTCGGGCTCGCGCTCGCGATCGACGCCGCGGTGTGGACCCTCGTCCTCGCCACGATCGAGGACGTCGGCGCGGCCGGATGGGGTGCGCTCGGGGGCCTCCTGCTGGTCTTCGGGGCCGGTCTGGTCGACGATCTCGTTCCTGCCGGGCCCCGCGGGTTGCGCGAGCATCTGCGGTCGGTCGCCTCCGGCCACATGACCACGGGCCTGCTCAAGGTCGCGGTGATCGCCGGCTCGGCCGTGCTCGTGATCGCCCTGCAACCCGAGCGGCCGACCTCGGTCGCCGTGCTGGGGGTCGTCCTGCTCGCGGCGTGCTCGAACGTGTGGAACGGCCTCGACGTGGTCCCGGGGCGATCGCTCAAGGCCTTCCTCCTCCCGGCGCTCGCGTTCGCGATCTGGGGGACGCCGTCGAACGCGCCCGCGGTCGTCGGCTTGCTGGTCGGGGCGATCGTCGTCCTCCCGTTCGACCTGCGCGAGACGGCGATGCTCGGCGACGCCGGGGCGAACCTCCTGGGGTTCGCGGCGGGGATCGCCCTGTATGACGCCCTGCCCGACCCGTGGGTGGCCGTGGCCGCCGGGAGTCGCCGTCGGGCTCAACGTCGTCGCCGAGACCGTCTCGTTCAGCGGGGTGATCGAGCGCATCCCGCCGCTGCGCTGGGTGGACGCACTCGGGCGTCGCGTCTAGCGGCGATCTTTGTCGTACGACCAACCACTTCTTGACGGGAACGGCGAACCGCGTCATCCCCCTCTGCTACGATGCCATCCCGAGGTGCTGAAACAGCCGAAGTACGTCTTCGTGACCGGTGGGGTCGCCTCGGGTCTCGGCAAGGGGATCACCACCGCCTCGCTCGGCCGACTCTTCCGTTCACGTGGGCTCCGCGTCGCTCTGCAGAAGCTCGACCCGTACGTCAACGTCGACCCGGGGACGATGAACCCGTTCGAGCACGGCGAGGTGTTCGTGCTCGACGACGGCGCCGAGACCGACCTCGATCTCGGCCACTACGAGCGCTTCACGGATGAGAACCTCCACCGTGGCTCGAACCTGACGACCGGCGCCGTCTACAGCGCCGTGATCGCCAAGGAGCGCCGAGGCGACTACCTGGGCAAGACCGTGCAGGTGATCCCGCACATCACCGACGAGATCAAGGACCGGATCCGCAACCACGCGGTCGCCGAGAACGCCGACCTCGTGATCGTGGAGGTCGGAGGCACCGTCGGCGACATCGAGTCGCTCCCGTTCCTGGAGGCGATCCGCCAGCTCCGCAACGAGGTGGGCCGCGACCGGTGCGCGTTCGTCCACGTCAGCCTGATGCCGTTCATCGGGCCGTCCGGCGAGCTCAAGACCAAGCCAACCCAGCACTCGGTGAAGGAGCTGCGTTCGCTCGGTCTCCAGCCCGATGCGATCGTGTGCCGCTCGGACCGGCCGATCGGGCGGCACCTGAAGGAGAAGATCAGCCTCCTGTGCGACGTGCCGATCAGCGGCGTGGTCTCGGCGCAGGACTCGGACTCGATCTACCGCGTGCCGCTGATCCTGGCGAAGGAGGGCCTGGACCGGGAGCTCGCGCAGCACCTGCGGATCGACGCCGAGCCCGACATGACCGAATGGCAGACGCTCGTCGATCGGATCGACGCGGCCGTCGACCCGGTACGCGTAGCGATCGTCGGCAAGTACGTGAACCTGCGCGACGCGTACCTGTCGGTCATCGAGGCGCTCAAGCACGGTGGGTTCCACCACGGGGTCGACGTCCAGATCGAGTGGGTGTCCTCGGACGACGTCGCCGAGGGGGACGCCGCGGAGATCCTGAAGGACGTGCACGGGATCGTGGTGCCGGGCGGGTTCGGATGGCGGGGGGTCGAGGGCAAGCTCGAGGTCGTCCGACACGCGCGCGAACGTGGCGTGCCGTTCCTGGGGCTGTGCCTCGGGCTCCAAAGCGCCGTGATCGAGTTCGCCCGGAACGTCTGCGGGCTGGAGGGCGCCAACTCGTCCGAGTTCGACCCGGCGACCCTCCACCCCGTGATCGACCTCCTCCCCGAACAGAAGGACGTGACCGACCTCGGCGGCTCGATGCGCCTGGGAGCCCAGCCGTGCCACATCGTGCCGGGTACCCGCGCCGAACAGGTCTACGGCGAGGCGGTGGTGTACGAGCGGCACCGCCACCGTTACGAGGTGAACCCCGCGTACCACGAGGTCCTCTCGGGCAAGGGACTGACGTTCTCGGGTCTGTCGCCCGACGGCCGGCTGGTCGAGATCATCGAGCTCGAGGAACACCCGTTCTTCATGGCCGGGCAGTTCCACCCGGAGCTCCGCTCGCGACCGACGCGCCCGCACCCGCTGTTCCGAGACTTCGTGGGGGCCGCCAAGACCCTCGCGGCGGCCGGGTCCGAACGCGCTGTCGTGCTGCCCGGCTAGGCAGCAACGCGTGGGCGGAAGACGCGAGGCGGCGGCGGGCGTGAGTCGATCCGGAACGCGATACGCCCGCAGCGGCGAGTTGAACATCGCGTACCAGGTGGTCGGGGAGGGTCCGCTCGACCTCGTCTACGTACCCGGTTTCGTTTCGAACGTGGAGCTCATGTGGGAAGAGCCCGGGTACGCAGCGTTCCTCGATCGGCTCGCGACGTTCTCGCGGCTGATCATCTTCGACAAGCGGGGAACCGGTCTGTCCGATCCGGTGTCCAACGACGCTCTCCCCACCCTCGAAGAGCGGATGGACGACGTCCGCGCCGTCATGGATGCGGTCGGTTCCGAACGCGCCGCGCTGCTCGGCCACTCGGAGGGCGGGAACATGAGCGTCCTGTTCTCCGCCACCTACCCGGAGAGAACGTCCGCGCTGATCCTCGTCGGGTGTTACGCGAAGCGGCTGCGGTCGGACGACTACCCATGGGCTCCCACGCGTGAGGACCGCATGCGGGCCATCGAGGAGACCGAGTCGGACTGGGGCGGCATCGACATCTCCACGCTCGCGCCGACCCGGGCCGGCGACGTCGCGTTCGAACGCTGGGTGGGACGGTACTACCGCCAGTCGGCCAGCCCGCGGGCCGCGTCGGCCCTCATGAGGATGAACACCGAGATCGATGTGCGGGACGTCCTGCCGTCGATCGGCGTTCCGACCCTCCTCCTCTATCGCGCGGGCGACCGCGACGTGAGGGTCGAGGAGGGTCGCTACATCGCGTCACGGATCCCGGGGGCTCGCCTGGTCGAGCTGCCGGGAGACGACCACTACATGTGGGGCGACGACGCCGAGTCGATCCTGCAGGAGGTCGAGGAGTTCCTGACCGGCGTCCGTCGAGGGCCCGACCCCGATCGGATGCTGGCGACCGTGCTGTTCACCGACATCGTGGAGTCGACCGAGACGGCGTCGCGGCTGGGCGATCGGGCGTGGCTGGGTTTGCTCGATCGCCACCACGACGTCGTGCGTACCGAGCTCGGCCGCTGGCGGGGGCGCGAGATCGACACGGCCGGCGACGGCTTCCTCGCAACCTTCGACGGGCCCGCCCGGGCGGTCCGGTGCGCCGTCGCCGCTTCGAGGTCCGTGCAGGAGCTGGGTCTGCAGATCCGCGCGGGCGTCCACACGGGTGAGGTCGAGGTGGCCGGCGACGACGTGCGGGGCATCGCGGTGCACATCGGCGCGCGGGTCGCCGGGCTCGCCGGCGCGGGGGAGGTGCTCGCGTCGCGCACGGTCCGAGACCTGGTCGCCGGGTCCGGGATCGGCTTCTCCGAACGCGGGACCTTCGAGCTGAAAGGCGTGCCCGGAGTGTGGGAGGTGTACGCGGTCACCGACGTGTGAACGCTCCGAGCGGTCCGCGAGGTCGGGTAGGCTCACGGCATCCAGAGGGAGGCGGCTCGGTGATCGTCGGGGTCCCGAACGAGGTCAAGGACAACGAGTACCGCGTGGCCCTGACGCCCGAGGGCGCGCGCGAGCTCACCGCGGCCGGGCACCAGGTCCTGGTCCAAGACGCCGCGGGATCGGGTTCGGGCATCCCCCAGCAGCGCTACGAGCGGGCCGGCGCCGAGATCGTTCCGACGGCGGCCGAGGTCTGGGCCGGCTCCGACATGATCATGAAGGTCAAGGAACCGGTCGAGCAGGAGTTCGAGCACCTGCGCGAGGGTCAGGTCCTCTTCACCTACCTGCACCTCGCGGCGAGCGGGGAACTGACGCAGGCCCTGATCGACCGGAAGGTCTCGGCCGTCGCGTACGAGACCGTCCAGCTGGCCGACGGCCGGCTGCCGCTCCTTGCACCGATGAGCGAGATCGCGGGCCGGATGGCGCCGCACGTCGCCGCGCACCTGCTGGAGAAGGAGTACGGCGGCCGAGGGATCCTGATGGGGGGCGTCTCCGGCGTCCGGCCGGCCAAGGTGTTCGTGCTCGGCGCCGGGATGGCGGGATCGAACGCGGCCTGGATCGCCGTCGGCATGGAGGCCGAGGTGATCGTCGTCGACAAGAACCTCGACCGGCTCCGGTTCATCGACCAGATCCACAAGGGGAGGATCACGACGCTGATGTCCGACCGGCTCACGCTCGAGCAGCGCGTTCGGGAAGCCGACGTCGTGATCGGTTCAGTGCTCGTGCCGGGCGCCCGGGCCCCGAAGCTCGTGACCGAGGACATGATCGCGTCGATGCGCACCGGCGCCGTTGCGATCGACATCGCGATCGATCAGGGGGGATGTATCGAGACGTCGCACATGACCACGCACTCGGACCCGACCTACGTCATGCACGGCGTGGTCCATTACTGCGTCGGGAACATGCCGGGCGCGGTGCCGAACACATCGACGTACGCGCTCACGAACGTGACCCTCCCGTACGCGATCGCCATCGCCTCGAGGGGTCTCGAGGACGCCGTACGGACCGACCCCGTCCTCGCGCTCGGCGTGAACGTCTACGCCGGCGAGGTCACCAATCCCGGCGTCGCCGAGGCGCACGCGTTGAGGTTCACCCCGCTCTCGGCGATCGTCGACGGGCTGGGCTGAGTCCGCACCACGGGGCCCGATGCCGGCTCGAGACGCACTCGCGAAACAGCTGCAGCGCTTCCTCGATCACCTCGCGGTCGAGCGAGGCCTGTCCGAGCACACGATCGCCGCGTACCGTCGCGACCTCGAGCGCTATGCGACGTTCCTGCGTGCCCGGGGGATCACCGACGCCCGCCGGGTCGACGAGCGAGCGGTCGCCGCACACGTCGCCGCGGTGTCGGCCTCCACGCACGGTGACGGCAAGCCGTATCGGGCCACCTCCGTGGTGCGAGCGCTCTCTTCGGTACGGGCCTTCCACCGGTTCCTGCTGCGCGACGGGAAGATCTCGAGCGACCCCACCGCCGCGGTCATCCGGCCGAAGCTCCCTCGTTCGTTGCCGAAACCGCTGTCCGTCGACGACGTGGCGCGCGTGCTGGCGAATCCCGATCGCTCGGCCAAGGGTCTGCGGGACCGAGCCGTGCTCGAGACGCTCTACGGGGCGGGCCTTCGGATCTCGGAGCTGGTCGGTCTCGACGTCGACGACGTCGACCTGGAGGAGGGAAGCGTGCGCGTGCTCGGCAAGGGAGGCAAGGAGCGAGACGTGCCGATCGGCCGGTACGCTCGGGACTCGATCTCCGCCTACCTCACGAGGGTGCGTCCGCAGATCGCGACCACGCGCTCGCGCTCGGCGCTGTTCCTCAACCTCCGGGGAGGCCGGCTGACCCGGCAGGGATGCACCGGGATCCTCCAGCAGCACGTCGCCGGCGCGGGCATCACGAAGCGGGTGAGCCCGCACACGTTCCGCCACTCGTTCGCGACCCACCTGCTCGAGGGTGGCGCCGACGTCCGGGTGGTCCAGGAGCTGCTCGGCCACGCGAGCGTGGCCACCACGCAGGTCTATACCCTGGTGACGAGGGAGCACCTGCGGGAGGTCTACTTCACGTCCCACCCGCGGGCGCGCGCCACGAGGAGGGACACCGCGTGATCGAACCGGCCAAGCTCGCCGAGCTGCGCGAGGCGCTCGAGGAGCAGCGCGAGAACCTGCGCAAGGAGATCGTGGAGCAGGGCGGCGACCCGGATTCGGACGACGCGGCGATCGACGTCGAACGGGGGTTCGCCGACAGCGCGCACTCGACGGCAGAACGCGCCCGGTTGCTCTCGGTGATGAAGGCGCTCCGAGCGAACCTGCGCTGGGTCGGGCGGGCCCTGAAGAAGATGGATCTCGGCACGTACGGGACCTGCGAGCGGTGCGGCAACCCGGTCCCGATCGAACGCCTCGAGGCGCTCCCGTGGGCCATCCTCTGCATCGACTGCGCGCGTCTGGGCGAGGGTCGCTGAGTGACCGCGGCCGGGCGAGGCACCGCGAAGGTCCCGCGCGTCCTGATCCTGGTCTGCGACTCGTTCGGTGTGGGCGGCGCACCCGACGCCGAGGCCTACGGCGACGCGGGTTCGGACACGCTCGGCAACACGGCCGCCGCGGTCGGGGGCGTCCACGCGCCGAACCTCGGAGCGCTCGGGCTCGGCATGCTCACGACGATCGCCGGTGTCGAGCCCGCGGCGGAGCCGGGTTCGGCCCACGGGCGGCTGACGGAGCGTTCGGCCGGCAAGGACACGACGACCGGCCACTGGGAGATGGCCGGCATCGTCCTGGACGAGCCCTTCCCGCTCTACCCGAACGGCTTCCCTCCCGAGATCATCGAAGCGTTCGAGTCGCAGATCGGGCGCGAGGTGCTCGGCAACGTGCCGGCCTCGGGCACCGAGATCATCGCGGAGCTCGGCGAGGAGCACCTGCGCACCGGCAGACCGATCGTCTATACGAGCGGCGACTCCGTGTTCCAGGTCGCGACGCACACCGACGTGGTGCCGCTGCCCACGCTCTACGAGTGGTGCCGCGTCGCGAGACGCCTGCTCACCGGCGAGCACAACGTCGGCCGCGTGATCGCGCGCCCGTTCGCCGGCGAGCCCGGCGCGTTCGTCCGCCGCCCCGAACGCCGGGACTTCTCGGTCCCCCCGCCGGGACCGACGCTCCTGGATCGGTGCGTCGAACACGCGGTCGCCGTGTACGGGGTCGGCAAGATCCAGGACATCTTCGCGCGGCAAGGGATCACCGAGGCACGTTACTCGGACTCGAACGACCACGGCGTCGATCTCACCATCGACTACCTCCGGCGTTCCGGTCCCGCGCTCGTCTTCAGCAACCTGGTCGACTTCGACAGCAAGTACGGCCACCGGAACGATCCGGAAGGCTATGCACACGCGATCGAGGCCCTCGACGTTCGGATCCCCGAGCTCGTGGGCGCCCTCGGCGGGGGGGTCCTGCTCCTCACCGGCGACCACGGATGCGATCCCACCACGCCGTCGACCGATCACTCCCGAGAGAGGACGCCGCTGCTCGCCGCCGGTCTCCCGGCGGGACCCTTCGACGTGGGCGACCGAGCGACGTACGCGGACCTCGGCGCCACGGCCGCCGAGCTGCTCGGTGTCCCGTGGGACCTGGAGGGTTCGAGCTTCGCCGGGGAGCTCGGCCTGTGACCGATCCGCGCGACGTGGTCGCCGCCAAGCGCGACGGCCGGAAGCTGGATCCCGACGAGCTCCGCGCGTTCGTCCTCGCCTACGCGCGTGGCGAGCTTCCCGACTACCTCGCCGCCGCCTTCCTGATGGCCGCGTTCATCAACGGCCTCGACGCCGAGGAGACCCTCGCGCTCACGCGAGCGATGGTGGACTCGGGCCAGACGCTTCCGCTCGACGGCATCACGCGGCCGACGGTCGACAAGCACTCGACCGGCGGCGTGGCCGACGGCGTGACCTTGGTGTTCACGCCCATCGCGGCGTCGCTCGGTCTCGCCGTGGCCAAGCTCTCCGGCCGCGGGCTCGGGCACACCGGCGGGACGCTCGACAAGCTGGAGTCGATCCCGGGGCTCCGAACCGACCTGGATCCGGAGTCCTTCGAACGGCAGGTCGAACAGGTCGGTTCGGCGGTCGCGGCGCAGACGGACGACATCGTCCCGGCCGACGGAGCGCTCTACGCGCTCCGGGACGCCACCGCGACCGTGCCGTCGATCCCGCTCATCGCCGCGAGCGTGATGTCGAAGAAGCTCGCGATCGGCACGGACCTGGTCCTGCTGGACGTGAAGGCGGGCAGCGGCGCGTTCATGAAGACGCCCGAGGACGCGGCCGAGCTCGCCGAGGCGTGCGCGGCGCTCGCCAAGGACTGGGGGCGACCGACGAGAGCCGCCGTGACGGACATGTCCCAGCCGCTGGGCGAGGCGATCGGCAACGCGCTCGACATCGTCGAGGCGGTCCGGCTGCTCCGAGGCGAGCTGCATGGCCGTCTGCGCGACGCGGCGGTGGTGTTCGCCGGCGAGGCGGTCTCCCGGCTGCTCGGGGTTCCGATGGGGGAGGGGCGCGCACGGGCGGCCGCCGCGCTCGATTCGGGTGAGGCGCTCGAGGCGTTTCGCCGCATGATCCAAGCGCAGGGCGGCGACCCGCGCGTGGTCGACGAGCCCGAGCAGGTGCTCCCGTCCGCACCGGTCCGCAGGCCGATCATGGCCGAGCGAGCGGGCACGCTCGCGGCGGTCGATGCGGAGGGGCTCGGGCGTGCGAGCGGCGACCTCGGCGCCGGCAGGAAGAAGAAGGGCGACGCGATCGATCCCTCGGTGGGCATCGTGTTCCTGCCGAAGATCGGCGACCGTCTCGTGGCAGGACAGGAGCTCGGCCGGGTCCACGCGCGGAGCGAGGGAGACGCCGAGGCAGGCATCCGCGCGGTGCATGCCACGATGACGATCGGCGACGAGCCGGTCGAACCGCCACCGCTCGTCTTCGGGTGGCACGGCTAGATGGAGGACCTCAAGTTCGCGGCGTACCTCGGCATCTCCCTCGTGCCGGCCCTCGTCCTGCACGAGTACGCCCACGCGTTCGTCGCTGTTCGGCTGGGCGATCCCACGCCGAAGCGCTGGGGTCGGTTGACGTTGAACCCCAAGCCGCTCATCGATCCGTTCGGCTCGCTGATCCTGCCCGCGCTCGCGCTGATCCTCGTCGCGGCGCGGGGAGAGCTCCTCCTGCCGGTGTTCGCGTACGCGAAGCCGATGCCGGTCGACCCGTCCTACTTCAAGAACCCCAGGCGCGACCAGGCATACGTGGTCCTGGCTGGCCTGCTCGCGAACATCGCCCTCGCGATCGCGGGGGGCCTGGTGATCCGGGCGGGCGTCACGGGCGAGCTCGGGACCTTCGCCCTGGCGTGGCTGATCGTGAACGCCTACATGTTCGGGTTCCAGCTGATGCCGGTGCCCGGCTTCGACGGCGCGAAGCTGCTGGCGCCGTTCCTGCCGCCCCGGCCGCGTGAGGTGTTCGTGAACCTCGAGCAGTACCTCGTGCTGTTCGTCCTCGTGATCTTCTTCATCCTGGCCGGCCCGCTCCTCTCGATCGTGAACGCGTTCGCGAACGTGGCGTGCAACCTGGCCGCGGGCGTGGACTGCTTCGGCTGACGGCTCCCGGACCGGACGGCCTCGAGCGCTATCATCGGCCGCATCATGAGCGACGCGGCGACGAGCAGGGGCGGACGGATCAGGACCTTCTCCGGGATCCAGCCGACGGGGAGCAAGCATCTGGGCAACCTGATCGGCGCGATCCGACTCTACGTCGAGGGCCAGGAACGCGGGGAGGCCATCTACTGCCTGGTCGACCTGCACGCGATCACGGTCGATCACGACGCGGCAGGACTCCGGCGCCAGGTCCACGACACGGTGTCGATCCTCCTCGCCGCGGGGATCGACCCGCAGCGATCGCTCCTGTTCCGGCAGAGCGACGTCGCGGAGCACGCGTACCTCTGTTGGCTGCTGGCGAACGTGACCTCCTTCGGCGAGCTCCGCAGGATGCACCAGTTCAAGGAGAAATCGGAGCAGCAGCGAGAGTTCGTCTCGGCCGGACTCTTCTTCTATCCGGTGCTGCAGGCTGCCGACATCCTCGCGTACCAGACCGACGAGGTCCCCGTGGGGGAGGATCAGAAGCAGCACATCGAGATGGCTCGCACCGTCGCCGAACGCTTCAACTCGCGGTTCGGGAACGTGTTCACCGTCCCGCATCACCGGATCCCCGAAGTGGGGGCGCGGATCTTGGACCTGCAGGATCCGGAGAAGAAGATGTCGACGACCGGAGGGTCGGACCAGGGGACGGTGTTCATCCTGGATCAGCCAGACGCGATCGCGCGGAAGTTCAAGTCCGCGGTCACCGACTCGGGGAACGAGATCCGACGAGCGCCGGACAAGCGAGGCATCTCGAACCTCATCGAGATCATGGCCGTCGCGCGCGGCATCACCCCCGAGGACGTCGAGGGCGAATACGCGAGCGACCCCGGCTACGCCCGATTCAAGGAGGACGTCGGCTCGGTGGTGACGGAGTACCTTCGCCCGATCCGGGAGAGGTACGAGTTGATCCGTCCGGACGAGTCCCACCTGGAGTCGATCCTCGGCGAAGGCGCCGCCAAGGCGCGCGCGATCGCGGCCAAGACCGTCGGGACCGCCGCCGATCGGATGGGCCTGGGGCCGGGCTCGGGAGCGAGATGACGCCGGCGGTCGGTGGAGGGTCCGCTCGGGAACGGGAAGGCGACGCGTTCGCGGTCGAGCTGCCGGTCTTCGCGGGTCCCTTCAAGCTCCTCGCGGACCTGATCCTCGACCAGAAGATCGACGTGTGCGACGTGCCGATCGCGACGGTGACCGACGGGTTCCTCGCGCACTCGAAGGAGGCGGAGGGCTGGTCGCTCGAGGAGGCGACCTGGTTCCTCGCGGTCTGCGCGATCCTGCTCGAGCTGAAGGTCGGCAGGTTGATGCCGCGTCACGAGGTCGTCGACGAGGAGGACCTGCTGGGCGTCTCTCCGGACCTCGCGTACGCGCGCTCGATCGAGCTCGCCGCGTTCAGGACCGTCGTGATCGAGATCGCGAAGATGCTGGATGAGGAGAGCCTGCGATCCGCGCGGGAGGCGGGTCCGCCGGCCGAGTTCGCGCACCTGTACCCGGACGTGCTGGAGGAGGTGGCCGCGGACGATCTTGCACGGATCGCGGCCGTCGTGCTCCGGCCGCCGCCGCTCCTCGACCTGTCGCACGTGACCCCGATCCGCTACACGATGGCGGAGGCCGTCGAGGCGGTTCGCGGCCAGCTCGGCCGGCTCGGCCAGGCGTCGTTCCGCGACCTGGTCGCCGATTGCGACGAGCGGATCCAGATCGTCGTCCGGTTCCTCGCGCTGCTCGAGCTGTACCGGGACGGCAAGGTCGACCTCGCGCAGGCGGCGACGTTCGGCGAGATCGACGTGCGGTGGGAGGGTGAGGCCGCGTGAGCGATCGCGCGTCGCAGCTCCGATCGCTCGAGGCGCTCCTGTTCATCTCGGACGAGCCCGTCACGTCCGCGGTGCTCGCGCAGGCGCTGGGCGCCGATCGCGCGGCGGTGGACGGCCTGTGCGAGGAGCTCGCCCATAGCTACGAGGAGCGGGGGTCCGGCATCACGCTCCGGAGCGTCGCCGGTGGGTGGCGCCTGACGACCCACCCCGAGGCGGCGCCGGTCGTGGAGCAGTTCGTCCTGGCCTCTCGTCACACGCGGCTCACCAAGGCGGCGCTCGAGACGCTCTCGATCGTCGCGTACAAGCAGCCGGTCACCCGGCACCAGATCTCGGGCATCCGCGGGGTGAGCTCGGAAGGCGTCCTGCGGGCGCTCGTGGATCGCGGACTCGTCGCCGAGGTCGGCCGGGAGGAGACGCCGGGCCGGCCGGTCCTGTACGGGACGACGCCGGAGTTCCTCGAACGGCTCGGGTTGCCCTCGTTGTCGGCCCTTCCACCGCTCGCCCCGCTCCTGCGAGCGGGCACCGCGGACGTGGAGGCCGAGACGGCCGGCACCGACTGACGGCGGATGCCGGTCGAGCGGCTCCAGCGTTCGCTCGCCCGTGCCGGGTTCGGGTCGCGTCGCGCGTGCGAAGAGCTGATCGCGGCCGGGCGCGCGCAGATCAACGGGCGTACGGCGACGCTGGGGGACCGCGTGGACCCGTCGAGCGACGAGGTTCGGGTCGACGGCGCCAAGGTCAACATCGACCCCGAGCTCCGAACGTTCGCCCTGCACAAGCCGCGGGACGTGACGACGACGATGCGCGATCCGCACGCCGAACGCGATCTGACCCGCTTCCTCCCCAAGGGCGTCCACGTGTTCCCGGTCGGTCGTCTGGACCGGGACACCGAGGGCCTGTTGCTCCTCACCAACGACGGCGCGCTCGCTCACCGGCTGACGCACCCCCGGTACGCGATCGAGAAGGAGTACCTCGCGGAGGTCGACCGGCCGCCGTCGAACCGGCAGCTCTCGCGGCTCCGCCGGGGCGTGGAGCTCGACGACGGGATCGCGCGGGCCGTCGATGCGCGCTCGGCCGGGGGAGCTCGCGGGCGGGGAGGAGCGGGCGGGCGGGGCGGGGTCCGACTCGTGATGGTCGAGGGCCGCAAGCGCGAGGTCCGCAGGATGCTCGACGCGATCGGCCTCCCGGTTCGCCGGCTGGTCCGCGTTCGGGTCGGGCCGATCCGTCTCGGGCGGTTGCGCCCGGGTGACGTCGAGGAGCTCGAGCCCGAGGACGTGCGGGCGCTCTACCGGGTCGCCGGTCTGTGACGCGCCGGCCGCCGACCTAGCCGCTCCTCACCTCGGACGAGCCCGGCCTGTAGCCTTTCGCCGACATCGGTGTGTTGGAGGCGTGGTGGGCGAGGTCAGGGTTCGAGCGGCGCGCGGGGCGATCCACGTGGACGAGGACACCGTCTCGTCGCTGCTCTCCGCCACCGAGCGCCTGCTCGCCCAACTGCTGGAACGCAACGAGGTGGCGGCCGAGGACATCGTGAGCGCGTTCTTCACGGTGACCGACGATCTGCGCTCAGCGTTCCCGGCGGAGGCCGCGCGCCGGATGGGGCTCGGCCGGGTGCCGTTGCTCTGCGCGCAGGAGATCCCGGTCGAGGGATCGATGCGAGGGGTCATCCGCGTCCTCCTCCAGTTCCACACGCCGCGCGGGCCCGCCGAGGTCAACCACGTGTACCTCGACGGCGCGGAGACGCTGCGCGATGACCTCGGTTGAACGGGTCGCGGTCGTCGGTACCGGTCTGATCGGCACCTCGATCGCGATGGCCGCGGTCCGGGCGGGCGAGACCGTTCGGGGGTTCGATTCCGATCCCGAGTCGCTGGCCCGGGCGGCCGAGCACTCCGGGCTCACCCCCTCTTCGACGCTCGAGGGATGCGTTGCGGGGGCGACCGTCGTCTTCGTCTGCACCCCGATCCCGGCCCTGTCCGGCCTGGTGGCGGAGGTCCTGGGGCTCGCGCCCGACGCGATCGTGACCGACGTCGGGAGCGTGAAGTCGCAGGTGATGGCCGACGTCGCGGCGAGGGCCGACCCGTCGCACCTCGAGCGCTACATCGGGGGCCACCCGATGGGGGGCTCGGAGCGGTCGGGCCCCGACCACGCGTCGGCATCGATCCTCGACGGCGCCGTCTGGGTCCTGTGCCCCTCGGATCCGGTTCCGGCGGCGAGCGTCGCCCGCCTCTCGGCGTGGGTCGACAAGGTCGGCGCACGCCCGACGCCGATGGATGCCGAACGCCACGACCGGCTGGTCGCGATGGTGAGCCACCTGCCTCAGGTCGCGTCGACCGCGTTGATGGGTCTGGCGGCCGCCGAGGAGGCGGGGGAGCCCGAGATCCTGCTCCTCGCGGCCGGAGGCTTCCGAGACCTGACGCGGCTGGCCGCCTCGAGCCCGCACCTGTGGAGCGACATCCTGCTCGCGAACGGGGACGCGATCGTTCGGGCGGTCGACCTGTACATCGAGAGGCTCACCCGGCTCCGGACGCTGATCGGGCAACGGGAGGCGGGTGAGGTCGAGCGGGCGTTCGGCGACGCCAAGCAGGCCCGCCTGTCCCTCGCGGCCAAGCCGCAGGTGAAGGCGGGGGTCGCGGTCTTGCAGGTGCCGGTGCCCGATCGTCCCGGGGTGCTCGCCGAGGTGACCGCGACGATGAGCGAGGCCGGTGTGAACATCGAGGATCTCCAGATCGTGCACTCGCCCGAGGGAGGGCGCGGGACGGTGCACCTCACGGTGGCCTCCGGCGCCGCCGAGGATGCCGAGCTGGCGCTCCGCGAGCGCTGGTTCGAGCCCCTTCGGCTCGCGTGATCGGCGTGCGCGCGATCGTGCACCCCGGCGCGTTCCATACCGGTCCCGTCCGCGTCCCCGTGGTCGTGCCCGTCCGTGTCCCGGGGGACAAGTCGATCGCCCATCGATGGTTGATCCTGGCGGCCACGGGGCTCGGCGTGAGCGAGCTCCGCGGCCTTCCCGACGCCCTCGACGTGAGGGCGACCGCGAGCTGTCTGGCGCAGATCGTGCCCGGACAAGCTCGAGGTGCACTCGACGGTTGGGCTTCGGAGCCCCGCTCGCAGGCAGACGGTGACCGTTCCACGACGAACGAGTCTCGACCTCGAGGTCGAGACCTCGTGCTGGAGGGAAAGGGTCGAGCTGGCCTTGACCCGCCGAGCCGCGCCCTGGACTGCTCGAACTCGGGCACGACGATGCGGCTGCTCGCCGGACTGCTCGCCTCGGCGCCGTTCGAGACGGTGCTCGAGGGGGACGACAGCCTGTCCGACAGGCCGATGGAGCGCGTCGCCGAGCCGCTCAGGGCGATGGGCGCCGACGTCCGCACGACCGACGGGCACGCCCCGATCGTCGTGCGCGGCGCAACGCTCCGGGGGATCGAGCATCGAACCGCGGTCCCGAGCGCGCAGGTCAAGAGCGCCGTGCTCCTTGCCGGCCTCTCCGCGCGCGGCGAGACGACCGTGCGCGAGCCCGCACCGACGCGCGACCACACCGAGCGCGCCCTGGCGCACCTCGGCGCCCCGATCGTGTTCGAGCCCGGCCTGGCCACGGTTCGCGCCTTCCAGCACGGGGCGTTCACCGGGGTGGTGCCGGGGGACGTCTCCTCGGCGGCGTTCCTGATCGCGGCCGCGATCCTGACCGGCCAGCCGCTTTCGATCGACGGCGTCGGGCTCAACCCGACCCGAACGCGGTTCCTGCAGGTCCTCGAACGCATGGGGGCGACCATCCGTATCCGGGTCGAGCGCGACGAGCTCGGCGAGCCGGTCGGGATCCTCGACGTCCAACCTCCCGGACGTCTGGTCGGGACGGCGATCGGACCCGACGAGCTCCCACTCGTGATCGACGAGGTGCCGGTGCTCGCCGGGATCGCCGCGCACGCGGCGGGCGAGACCCGGTTCGCGAGCGCCTCCGAGCTGCGCGTGAAGGAGAGCGACCGGCTGGGTGGCCTCGCCGGCGCGATCCGCGCGTCCGGAGGGGCCGCCGACGTCGAAGGAGACGACCTGGTCGTCGGCGGCGGCGGTCTCGACGGCGGCGCGGTCGATGCGAACGGCGACCATCGGATCGCGATGGCCGCCGCCGTGTCCGCGCTCGGCGCGCGCGGGCCGGTCTCGATCGAGGGGATCGACGCGGCCGAGGTGTCCTTCCCCGGATTCGTCGACGCGCTCGCCGGACTGGGCGCGCGGATCGAGGTGTCGGCGTGAAGCCCGTGATCGCGATCGACGGTGCTGCGGGCTCGGGGAAGAGCACGCTGGCGTATCGGCTGGCGTCGCAGCTGGGGCTGCCGTACCTGAACACGGGTCTGATGTACCGGGCGCTCGCTCTCCGGGCGCATCGTAGGGGCGTGTCACCGGACGACGCGGGCGCGCTCGGACGTCTCGCGCGAGCGATCGGGTTCGACCTCGACTCGAGCGTTCGACCACCCCAGCTCACGATCGACGGTGAGCCCCCCGAGGCCGATCTCACGTCCCCCGAGGTGGAGTCGAGCGTGTCCGCGGTTGCTCGTCACCCGGAGGTTCGAGCCGTCCTGCGGCAGGAGCAGCGACGCCTGGCTGCCGGTGGGGCCGTGATGGAGGGGCGAGACATCGGCTCGGTCGTGGCGCCCGACGCCCCCCTCAAGTTGTTCCTGGAGGCCCACCCCGAGGAACGGGTCGGTCGGAGGGCGCTCGAGCGGGTCGGCGACCCCGAGCGGATCGCCGAGGCCCTGGGCACCCGGGACGAGCAGGACGCCCTGACGAACCCCTTCGTGCCGGCGCCCGACGCCGTCGTGCTCGACACGACCGAGCTCACGTCGGACGAGGTCGCACGCCGAGCGCTGGCCCTGGCCCGCGAGCGGGGGCTCGCTCCGTGAGCCCCGTAGCCGAGTGAGCCGCGTGAGCCCCCTGAGCGCGCCCGCCGTCGCGGTGGTCGGTCGCCAGAACGTGGGCAAGTCGACGCTCGTGAACCGTCTGTTCGGGTCGCGTGAGGCGATCGCGCACGAGATGCCGGGGGTCACTCGAGACCGGGTCGAGCTCGAGGCGACCTGGAGGGGCCGAACCCTCAGGCTGGTGGACACGGGCGGGTTCGCGCACGGGGCCAAGGGGATCGAAGCGCTCGTCTCCGATCAGGCCGAACGAGCCGCTCGCGCGGCCGATGTCGTGCTCCTGGTGGTGGACGTCCAGACCGGGCCGGTCGAGGAGGACGCGATCTTGGCCCGGCGGCTCCGCAAGGCGAAGGTGCCGGTCCTTGTCGTCGTCAACAAGGTCGACACCGAGCGGGACGAGGCGGAGGTGTCAGCCTTCCACGCGCTCGGGCTCGGCGACCCGGTCCCGGTCTCGGCCCTGCACGGCCGGGGCTCGGGAGACCTGCTGGACGAGGTGGTCGCGCTCCTGCCCGATGAGGGGGCCGACGAGACCGAGGAGCACGAGGAGCCAACGTTCGCGATCGTCGGCAGGCCGAACGTCGGCAAGTCGAGCCTGTTCAACCGGCTGGTGAGGGAGGAGCGGTCGGTGGTCTACGAGGAGGCGGGCACGACCCGGGACGCGGTCGACGCGCTCGTCACATGGCCCGACGGCACGGTCCGCTTCGTGGACACGGCGGGGTTCCGCAGGCCGTCGAGGGCCCAGGGCGTCGAGTACTACAGCTTCCTCAGGGCGGAGCGCGCGATCGAACGAGCGCATGTCGCACTGCTCGTGCTCGATGCTTCGGAGGGGTTCGCGGGGGAGGACAAGCGGATCGCGGCGCGTGTGATGGAGGTCGGGCGCGGTCTCGTCGTCGTCGCCAACAAGTGGGACCTCGTCGAAGAGCGCGACCGGGCATTCAAGGAGCTGAATGAGCTGCTGTCGCCGTACGCGCGAGCGCCCGTGCTCCGGACCTCGGCGATCGGCGGTACGGGCGTCCATCGGCTGCCGGCCGTCCTGCGGCAGGTGCACGAGCGGTGGATCCGCCGCGTCCCGACGGCCAGGGTGAACGAGGTGGTCACGGCCGCGCAGGCCGAGCAACAGGCCCCGGGCGGCGTGCGCTACCGGTACGCCACCCAGGTGGCCGGCGGCCCGCCGAGATTCGTCCTGTTCGGGGCCGGGCCGCCCGCGGCGAGCTACCAACGCTTCCTCGAAGGACGCCTCCGTCGGGCCCTGGATCTGGACGGCGTCCCGATCAACGTGCGGTTCCGCCAGGGCCGTCGCCGGCCGCGCTGAGCGGACGGGTAGACTCCTCGGCACGGGCCGTGGCGCAGCTTGGTTAGCGCGTCTGACTGGGGGTCAGAAGGTCGCGGGTTCAAATCCCGCCGGCCCGACCAGGGTGGTAGGTTCGCCGCCCCATGGGCGAGCCGGCCGGGATCGATCGGATCCTCACCATCCCGAACCTCATCTCCCTCCTCCGGATCGCGCTCATCCCCGTCTTCTTCACCCTGATCGTCGATCACGACACGACGCAGATGGGTCTGGTCCTGTTCGTGGTGGTGGTCGCGACCGACTGGGTGGACGGTGCGATCGCCCGTGCGACCGGGCAGGTGTCCGAGCTCGGGAAGATCCTCGACCCCGTGGCTGACCGGCTCGCGATCGCGGCGGGGTTGATCGCGCTCGTCGTCCGCGACGCCTTCCCGTTGTGGGCGGCGCTCCTCATCCTCGTTCGGGACGTGGCCGTGCTCCTCGCCGGCCTCGTCCTGCTCTCGAGACGGAGGGTGCGCATCGACGTCCGCTACATCGGCAAGGTCGCGACGTTCGCCCTGATGACCGCGATCGGCTTCATCGCGTGGGGGAACCTCGGCTACGCGCTCGCGCCGGCCGCCCTCGCGTGCGGATGGGCCTTCTACGCGGTCGGCATCGTCGAGTACTACGTCGCAACCGTTCTGTACATCGGGGACCTCCGGCGTGCGTGGAGGGCCCCGGGGGATCCTTCCCCGGACCCCGCCACCTGATCGCCGGCGAAACCACCTGGCCGACGTGCTAGTTTCCAGCCTGCACGGGCTCCTGGGCCGAGGGGACGCAGCCAAGGATGCAGCCCAAGGAGACGCAACCAAGGAGATGCGGCCAAGGAGATGCGGCCAAGGAGATGCAGATGGAGTTCCCCGAAGATCTCCGGTACACGAAGGAACACGAGTGGGCGCGCGACGAAGGATCCGGCCGGATCCGGGTCGGCATCACCGATTTCGCGCAGGACGCGCTCGGCGACGTCGTCTACGTCGACGTGCCCGAAGCGGGGACGGCCGTGACCGCGAACCAGCCGTTCAGCGAGGTCGAGTCCACCAAGTCGGTCTCGGACGTGTATGCACCCGTCTCGGGCATCGTCGCCGAACGCAACGCCCTGCTCGGAGAGCGGCCCGAGGTCGTGAACGAGCAGCCGTACGGCGAGGGGTGGCTGGTCCTGGTCGAGGTGGCCGATCCGGCCGCCCTCGAGGGTCTGATGGACGCCGCCGCCTATCGAGCGTTCGTCGAGCAGCAGACCGACTGAGCCTGCACACGAGCCATCGCCAGGGTCGACCTCGATCTCGTTTCGACGCGCTCTCTCCGTTCGAGTGAGGTCGACCTACCGCGTCGCTCGAGCCCGGAGATCGCTCCGAGGGACCTCCCAGGGTGTCGACCCCGGCTTGGGATGGACCCCAGACACCCTCGAGATGCAGGGGCGGGGACGGTGGACCTTGCCCCTTACCGATGCTCGAAGCTGGGGTGCCGCTCGGGTCGACCCTTGGACCCTTTCAGGCGGATTCGGGACCCTCGAACCGTCGAGCCACCCCTCGACCTCAGCTCGGCTCCGGTTGACCCTTCGTGGGCGGGGCGGTAGTTTCGAGCGGGTCTGGAGGTCGAAGGTTAGCCTCGGGCTCGAACCGTCGACGCGACACGAGGGCAACGGAGGGTCGACCGTGTACTGCACCCGCTGTGGACATCCCAACAAGGACGAGGCCCGCTACTGCGCGAACTGTGGCGCTGTCCTGCAGGAGGAGACGACCCTCGGCCTCAGCCCGGTCGAGATCGAAGCGGAGGGTCCAGACGAGTTCCCGTTCCCGGAGGACGAGCTCAAGTCGGGCCAGGCTCTCCTGTTGGTCAAGCACGGCCCCAACGCGGGGTCGACGTTCATGATCGAGGGTGAGGTGACGAGCACCGGACGCAACCCGGAGAGCGACGTGTTCCTCGACGACATCAGCGTCAGCCGCAAGCACGCGGAGATCCGTCGCCATCCGGACGGCTTCTACATCCACGACCTCGGGAGCATGAACGGGACCTACGTGAACCGCGAGCGCGTCGAGGTGACCAAACTCGCCGCGCACGACGAGGTCCAGATCGGTCGGTTCCGACTCGTGTTCTTCGTGGGGGAGTGAGGGGCGTGGCCGCCCGCAACTATCAGTCGATCGGCGAGGTCCTGGTCTCGGTCAAGACGGAGTTCCCGGACATCACGATCAGCAAGATCCGGTTCCTCGAGTCCGAAGGCCTGATCGAGCCCGAACGCACACCGTCGGGCTACCGCAAGTTCTACGAGAAGGACGTGGACCGTCTGCGTTCGATCCTGCGGATGCAGCGGGACGAGTACCTGCCCCTCAAGGTGATCAAGGACCGGCTGCTCGAACACGACTCGCTCGACGGCCAGGTCGTCGACGGCCAGGTCGAACCGGTCGTCCCCGAGCCCGACGAGGAGCTCGCGGAGGCACCGACCGGTCTGCAGATGTCGATCGAGGAGATGAGCGCCGCCACGGGGATCGATCGCGACCGGATCCGCGACCTCGAGTCGTTCGGGCTCGTCAAGGAACGCGGCCCCGAGGGCGCCCGGTACTTCGACGGCGACGACTACATCGTGCTGTCGATCGTCAAGGACTTCTTCCGGTTCGGCATCGAGCCCCGGCACCTGACGATGTACAAGCACTTCGAGGAACGCGAGGCGGCGTTCTTCGAGACGATCGTGATGCCGCAGCTCCGCCAGCGGAACCCCGATGCGCGGCGCAACGCCACAGCATCGCTCACCGAGCTCGCCAGGGCCTCGCGCAAGCTGAAGCAGGCGTTGTTGCGAACCAACCTCCGCCAGCATCTGACGTGACCCGCCGGCCGGCGCGCTGGCTGATCCGCTGGCTACCCCTGTGGGGGGTCGCGTCGATCCTCGCGCTCTCGTTGGGGGCCGCGCGGGCGCAGACCCCGGCGCCATCGCCGCCGCCCCCGACGCCGGTGGTGCAACCGGGTGGGCAGACCAGCCCGTCGCCGTTCCCCTCGACGCTCCGGACGCCGGCGCCGACGACCCAGGCACCCGAGGTCGGCGCGGGGTCGGCCGTGCTCGTCGACCTCGACTCGGGCCAGGTGCTGTTCGAGCTCGACCGCCACGAGCGCCGACCGATCGCGAGCCTCACCAAGATCATGACCGCCCTGCTCGTGGTCGAGCGTGCGGGCCTCACGGACGTCGTCACGGTGAGCGAGGGGGCCGCCAGCGGACAGGTGTCCGGCATCTCCGGGCTCGGGCTCGAGCCGGGCGAGCGGATCCGCGTGAACGAGCTCCTGTACGCGCTCCTGCTTCAGTCGGCCAACGACGCCGCCCTCGCCCTTGCCGAGCATGTGTCGGGGTCCGTGGATGCGTTCGTCGACGCGATGAACGCCCGCGCGGAGCAGCTCGGGATGACGCGAACGATGTTCGCGTCACCCAACGGGCTCGACGACTCGGGCTACTCGTCCGCGGGCGACCTCGTCCGGCTCACGCGCGCGGCCCTCAGGAGCCGAGGCTTCGCGAGTGTCGTCGCGACCAGGTTCCACACGGTCGAGTCGCTCGACGCCGAGCCGCGCATCGTCCAGAACCGCAACGTGCTGCTCTGGTTGTACCCGGGGGCGATCGGGGTGAAGACCGGTTTCACGAGCCCGGCCGGGTTCTGCGTGGTGGCGGGTGCTCAACGTGGCGACGAGCGGCTGCTCGCCGTGGTCCTCGGCGAACCCGGTGAGCCGTTCTCCGACGCGGCCTCGCTGTTGAACTACGGGTTCGAGGCGTTCGAGCGTCGCATGCTGATCCAGGCGGGGGAGTCGCTCGAGAGCGTGGACGTCGGCGGGCGCAGCGTGTCGGTGCGGGCCGGCGACTCGCTGCGAGGACTCGTGCCGGTCGAGGGAACCGTCTCGAAAGCCGTCGTGCTCGAGGACCACCTGGCGTATCCGCCCGCGCGCGGCGAGGAGATCGGTGTCGTGCGGATCTCGTCGGGGAGCAAGGTCCTGGGGCAGGTGCCGCTCGTCGTCTCGGGCGTTCCCGCCCCGCCGCCGCCCGAACCCGGGGCCTGGTGGGCGAGGGCCGCCGGGGCGGTCGTGGACGCCGGCGACGGGGTCCTCGACGCGTTGTTCGGGTAGTCGGCTGCTACTCTCGGCACGGTGTCGGACGTCGTCAGCGTCGAGTTCGGGCGCGAGGACATCCGCCGGCGGATCGAGGAGCTTGGCCGCACCATCACCGGGGACTATGAGGGGCGCGCGCCCGTCTTGATCTCGGTCCTCAAGGGCGGCTCTGTGTTCCTCGCCGACCTGATGCGCGAGATCGCGCTCCCCATCGCGATCGACTACATGTCCATCTCCCGCTACGGCGGCGCGGCGGAGTCCCTCGGACGCGTGCGGATCGTGAAGGACCTCGATCACGACATCGGCGGCAGGGACGTGATCGTGGTCGAGGACATCGTCGACACGGGGCTCACGCTCTCCTACCTGATATCCGTGCTCGACTCCCGAGAGCCGGCGTCGGTCGAGGTCTGTGCGCTCCTTGACAAGAGCGTGCGGCGGATCGTCCCGCTCGAGCTCCGCTACCGCGGGTTCGACTGCCCGGACGAGTTCGTCGTCGGGTACGGGCTTGACTTCGAGGAGCGGTTCCGAAACGTACCGGACATCCTGGCCGTGCACGACATGGACGCCCTCCGCGCGGACCCCGACGTGCTGCTCTCATTCCTTCCCCGCATCGAGCCCGTCCCCTCCGAGGGATAGCGCCTCGCGAACGCCCGCCGATGCAGGACTAGGTTGCCGGTCCAGGGAGGCCGGTGTACGGTCGGTTGGGTCCCATGATCGAGATGACCGTGGCCGGCGTCAGGATCGAGTTCCCGTCGAACTCGCCCATCGTCCTGCTGCGGGAAGCCGAAGGCGAGCGCTTCCTTCCGATCTGGATCGGTCAGTCCGAGGCTCAAGCGATCGCGATCGGACAGCAGGGTCTGGTCACGCCGAGGCCGATGACGCACGACCTGCTGAAGAACATCCTCGACGAGATGTCGGTGCAGGTCACGAGCATCACGATCACCGAGCTGCGCGACGGCGTGTTTCACGCCACGATCGGCTTGCAGCGCAACGGTTCCAGCTTCGAGATCTCCTCGCGCCCGTCCGACGCGATCGCGCTCGCGGTCCGTCTGGGGTGCAAGATCTTCGCGAACGAGGACGTGCTCGAGGAGGCCTCCATCCTCATCCCCGCCGACGGCGAGGAGGAGGAGAAGCAGCTGCAGGAATTCCGTGAGTTCCTCGAGAACGTGGCGCCCGAAGACTTCGAGTAAGGCCCGTTAGCCGTAGAACAGCTCCGTCGTCCAGAACCAATGACGACCGCACGCGTTGCTCGAGTCCACCTTCACGACGCCGATCCCGATCCGTCGCAGCTGCGGGTTCAGCAGGATGACGCGGTGGGCGGCGTGGTGCATGAATGCTCGATGCAGGCCACGCAAGGAGTCCGCACAACCGACGACGCTGGCGCCGACGTCGTCCCAGGGCTCGTCCTGGAGGATCGTCGTGAGGTTGCGCGGGTCGTAGATCGCGTTATCGCCGATCATGCGACGCGTGTGCCGCAGTGCATCTCTCGAGAGCGACCGGTCGATCCGTACCCGGTGCAGATCTCGGTTGTTGCGCGTCGCATTCACCATCCGGAGAAGCTTGGATCGGTAGCCGCTGCCCGCATTGGCAGCCGGCGCGAACGCGACCACCAGCGTCACGATCGTCGTGAAGATCAGGATCGGCCCCATGCGTGGCCCCATGATGCGAGTTCTCAACCGCATCAAACCCCCCTCGCAAGCTCGTCGCGGAACGGCGCACGCTACCGCCCGACGCGTGGCCGTCGTATCCCCAAGTTCTCGTGGGCCCAAACATCCCGGGTCACCCTAGGTCGAAAATTCCGGCCGTCGTGGGATATCCCGCCCTACGCTCGCGGACGTTCCAGGAGGGTGATTGACAACCCGAGGGCCCGGCCCTAGGCTGCCGACGCCCGCGTAATTACGGAGTTGTGATGGCTGAGCAGGGATATCGCGTCCCCGAGGTCTGCAACATCGTCGGGATCACCTACCGACAGCTCGACTACTGGGCCCGGACGGGCCTGGTCCGGCCGTCGGTCAAGGACGCCAAGGGGTCGGGTTCCCAGCGCCTGTACTCGTTCCAGGACCTCGCGATGCTGAGGCTGATCAAGCGGATGCTCGACAGCGGGGTGAACCTCCAACAGGTGCGGAAGGCGATGAAGACCCTGAAGGGCCTGGACCAACCTGCCCTCGGCACGACCCTGGTGTCGGACGGCCACCGTATCTACCAGGTGGAGTCCCCCGAGGCGGTCGTCGACCTGCTGGCGAGCGGGCAGGGGGTCTTCGCGATCGCGGTCGACAAGGTATGGACGGACCTCGAGGGGACTCTGGCCAAGAGCGCCGGGAAGAAGGGTCGCAGCGCCCGGGCGGCCGGAGGCGCGTGACCAAGGGCGCGGCGGCCGAGACCCAGGACCTCCCGAGCGACACGGTCCGGTTCGCGCACGCCAGCGAACGCCAGTTCGCCCAGCTCCTGGACTTCTACCAGATCGAGTGGGAGTACGAGCCGACATCGTTCGACCTCGAGTGGGATCGCGACGGCAACGTGGTGCAACGCTTCACGCCGGACTTCTTCCTGCCGCAGTACGACCTCTACATCGAGATCACCACGCTCAACCAGCGACTGGTCACGAAGAAGAACCGGAAGGTCCGCCGCTTGCGCGAGCTGTATCCCGGCGTGAACTGCAAGATCTTCTACCAGCGGGACTACCTGTCCCTGGTGTCGAAGTACGGGCTCGAGGACGTCTCCGGGTAGGGCTTCCCGCGCCTTCCGGCTAGACTCAGCATCCGGCATGAGGTTCGCGCCGCACACGGACGACGACATCGGCCAGATGCTCGAGGCCATCGGCCTGCCGAGCGTGGACCAGCTGTTCGACCGGATCCCCGAAGCCGTCCGGCTGGATCGGCCGCTGGCCCTTCCCGATGGCGTGTCCGAGATGGAGATCCAGGCCGATCTCGAGGCCCTAGCGGCTCGCAACCGCAGCACGGACGATCTCGTCTGCTTCGCCGGAGCCGGGGCGTACGATCACTACGTCCCCGCAGTCGTGTGGCCGCTCGCCGGCCGCTCCGAGTTCTACACCTCGTACACCCCGTACCAGCCCGAGCTCTCGCAGGGTGTCCTCCAGGTCCTGTTCGAGTTCCAGTCGATGATCTGCGAGCTCACGGGTCTCGAGGTGTCGAACGCGTCGCTGTACGACGGCGCGACCGCGCTGGCCGAGGCCGTGAACCTGGCGCGCTCCACACCGAGCCGTGGGCGGGTGCTCGTGAGCGCCGCGGTCGACCCGCGCTACGTCGAGACGTTACGTACGTACGGTAGGGGAGCGGGGTACCAGCCAGAGCTGTTCGACGTCGTGGAAGGCCGGGGCGGCTCCCCCGTGGTCGGCGACGACGTGGCCTGCGTCGTCGTCCAGCACCCCAACGCCTACGGCCTGCTGGAGCCCGCTCGAGAGCTGTTCGGGGTAGCTCACGCCGGCGGCGCCCGTGCGATCCAGGTCTTCGACCCGCTGTCCCTCGGCGTGCTCGCCCCGCCCGGTGACCTCCGAGCCGACGTCGCGGTCGGCGAAGGGCAAGTCCTCGGCAACCACCTCCACCACGGCGGTCCGTACCTCGGCCTCATCGCGACGCGGCTGGACGACGTCCGGCGGCTCCCGGGTCGGATCGTGGGGGAGACGCTGGACGTCGATGGGCGGACGGGGTACGTCCTGACCCTGCAGGCGCGCGAGCAACACATCCGCCGGGAGAAGGCGACCTCGAACATCTGCACGAACCAGACGCTGATGGCGATCGCCGCCACGGTGTACCTCGGATGGCTTGGACCGCAAGGGCTCGAGGAGCTGGGGCGGCAGTGCGCCTCCAAGGCCGCGTACGCCGCGCAGCGACTGACCGAGGTTCCCGGCGTCGAGCCCCTGTTCCGCGACGCGCCGTTCTTCAAGGAGTTCCCGGTCCGGTTGCCTCGTCCCGCGGCCGAGGTCCGGGACGCGATGCTCGAACGCGGATACCTGGCCGGGGTGCCGCTGCCCGATGCCGACGGTCACGCGCTCCTGATCGCCGTGACCGAACGCCGAACGCGCGAGCAGATCGACGGCCTCGCGATGGCGCTGAAGGAGGTGCTCGCGTGAGCGAGCTCGCGAGAGCTCCCCGTCCCGCGTGAAGTGCGGACCGTCGGCGCCCGCCGAGCCCGTGCCCGCGCGCGTCGGGGCTCCCGTCCGCGTCGGGGGGCCTCCGGACCGGCAGGGGACCCTCAAGGACCTCTCGCGGCCCGGCCGCCGGGCGTTCAGCCTGCCCGACGCTCGACGTGCCGGAGGCGCCCGTGCCGGCCGACCAGGCTCGGCAGGGCTCGGCCGGGCTCCCGGAGGTGGCCGAGCGCGATCTCGTCAGCCACTACACGCGGCTCTCGCAGCTCAACTACGGCGTCGACACGGGGTTCTACCCGCTCGGGTCGTGCTCGATGAAATACAACCCGAAGGTCGCGGAGAGGGTGGCGCAACTTCACGGGTTCCTCTTGGCGCACCCGCATCAGCCCGACCACACGGTGCAGGGGTCGCTCGAGCTCTTGTGGCGCCTCGAGCGTGCGCTGTGCGAGATCACCGGGATGGCGCGGGCCACCCTGCAGCCGCCTGCGGGCGCGTGCGGCGAGCTGACCGGCCTGCTGATCATGCGCGCCCACCACGAGCGACAGGGGCGGCAACGTCGCCGGGTGGCGATCCCCGACTCGTCCCACGGGACCAACCCCGCGAGCGTTCGCCTCGCCGGCTACGAGGCGCTGAACATCCCGAGCGATTCCCGGGGTCTGGTCGATGTCTCGGCGCTCGAGAAGCTGATCGACGAGGATGTCGCGGGCCTGATGCTCACCAACCCGAACACCTTGGGCATGTTCGAGGAGGAGATCGAACGCGTGACCGAGGCGGTGCACCGGATCGGCGGGCTCGTCTACTACGACGGCGCCAACCTGAACGCGATCCTCGGTCGATGCCGGCCGGGTGACATGGGGTTCGACATCGTCCATATCAACACGCACAAGACCTTCGCGACCCCGCACGGTGGGGGAGGGCCGGGTGCCGGGCCCGTCGGCGTGACCGAGGCCCTGGTGCCGTACCTGCCGGTCCCACGGGTCGAACGCGACGAGAGCGGCGCCTTCCGGCTCGACACCGACGCTCCGGACTCGATCGGTCGGATGCACGGGTTCCTCGGCAACTTCGGGGTGCTCGTCCGCGCGTACGCCTACGTGTTCCTCCACGGCCGCGACGGCCTCAAGGAGGTCGCCGAGCGAGCGGTGCTCAACGCGAACTACCTCGCGGAGCGGGTCAAGGGCGCGTTCCCGCTCGCGTACCCCGACGGCCGTCCGATGCACGAGTTCGTCGCGACGGCGCGGCCGCTGAAGGAGGAGACCGGGATCCGAGCGATGGACGTCGCCAAGCGGGTGATCGATCTCGGCTACCACCCCTCGACCGTGTACTTCCCGCTGGTGGTCGAGGAGGCGCTCATGGTCGAGCCTACCGAGACCGAGACCAAGGAGTCGCTCGACGCGTTCGCCGAGGCCCTCCTTCAGGCGTATCGGGATGCCCACGACGACCCCGAGCTCCTGCACGAGGCACCGGTCACGACCCCGGTCCGCCGCCTCGACGAGGCTCGGGCCGCACGGCATCTCAAGTTGCGCTGGTAGGACCCGGCGCCCGGCGCTCGAACCCGCTCAGCCGGCCCATTCCCCGGCGTCGATGTCTAGTCATCCGTGGCTAAGGACCCCTCAAGCCGGCCTACGGAGGAACCGATACCGAACCCAGAAGAAGGAAGCACTGGGTCGGTCCCGAAAAAGGCAAACCGCCGGCAACGGCGGGACGCAAAGCTCCGGGCCTCCTCGAAGTCGGGAGGGAGGTGGCCGAGCTACCGAAGGATCCGAGCCGCCCGGGCTCGGTCCCCCACGGGACCCGTGAGTCGGGGGGTTCGACATGGCCAGGAACACCAGCGGCCGGAGGCTCGGGGGCCTCCTGGCCATCCTCGTGTCGGGACTGCTGCTCCTCGGAGCGGCCGGTGGAATCGCGGTGGGGGAGGAGAAGCTCGGACCGCGCCTCCACATGCTCGCGTTGACGAACTCCGATCGCGCGAACCACGACCGTCGGCACCTGGCGTTCGCCGACCGCCTTGCGAGGTACGCGAAAGCACACAGCCAGGCGATGGCGGACGACGGTTACATCTACCACTCCACGGGCGATCAGCTGCGCAGGGCCCTCGACGGGTACGACTGGGAGCTCGGGGGCGAGAACGTCGGGGTCGGCGGCTCGCTCGAGAGCCTCGAGGACGCGTTCATGGCGAGCGAGCTGCACCGCCAGAACATCCTCCGCAGGGTGTACGACCACGCGGCCGTCGGCATCGTCCGCGCCGACGATCAGATCTGGATCACCGTCATCTTCTACGGCTGAGAACCACCGGGAAGGCGAAGGCCCCGGCCGTTACGCCGGGGCCTTCGGTGCATCTCCCTCCCGACCTACGCTTTCGTTACTCCTCGTCCTGGTTCTGATCCCGCTTGCGGCGGCTGCCGGCCCACAGGAGGCCCGTACCGCTCGTCATCAGCATCAGAGCGATCGCCCCGATCGGGACGACGTTCTCGACACCCGTGAAGGCGGTTCCGCGGGGCGACACCGTCGTCGGCGCCACGTTCGGACTCTTCGTCGTCGTGGATGGCTGCACCGTCGTCGGCCCGACGGTCGGGGTCGTGGTGGTGGTCACGGGCACCGTGGTCGTGCCGCCACCTCCGCCGCCACCTCCACCCGGCACCGTGGTGGTCGTGGTCGGCACCGTGGTGGTCGTCGTAGGCACCGTGGTGGTCGTCGTAGGCACCGTGGTGGTGGTCGTCGGCACCGTGGTGGTCGTCGTAGGCACCGTGGTGGTGGTCGTCGGCACCGTGGTGGTCGTCGTAGGCACCGTGGTGGTGGTCGTAGGCACCGTGGTGGTCGTGGTCGGCACCGTCGTGGTCGTGGTCGTGGTGCCGCACGGCCCGTGTGACAGGTTGAACGTGCCGCTCCACCCGGTCGTAGATCGTCGCTGTGGCGCTGGTTACGGTCGGAGTCCAGGTTCGTGAAGGCGAAGTAGTGAGCGACGCCCCCCGTAACGTGATCGAGCGGGAGGTCGGCCGAACTGCCGTTCGCCCAGGTGACGTGGATGCTGGCGCGGGGCCTCGTCTCATTGCCGTTCTTGGGTCATCAGATCATCGATCTGTGTGATGACGAAATGCCATTCACTGTCGTCGCACGTGTGGCTGCTCAGAGACCCCGGATTCACTGAGATCTGTTGGTCAGCCAGGGCCGCGGTGGGGAAGATGGCCCACGCCATCATCAGCAGCGTGGCCGCGGTCACGGCGATGAGGCCAGCCACGGTGAGCCGCCTGCTCTCGTTGGTCTTGCGGTTTGCGGGCATCTTCCCTACCTCCGTCATGTTGACTGCTTCAGCAACTTGGGGGACACCTCTGTCCCGCCGCTGGTGATTCTATTACCCCGATCCGGCCTACTTCATCGGCTGAAGGTCCAGCAGTGCATTAGGTCCTTTGTACTAACCTGCGGTACTCACCCAGGGGCCGCGCAGAGTGTACGCAGTGCTGCCTTCCGGGGCAACCCAAGAGCCGACCTACCGGTGAGATTGCGCTCACCGATCGACCGAGAAGATTAGGCGCACCCAGGTCTCGATCCTCGTCTCGCCTGGCGCGATGAGATCCATGAGTAGGCGCTTGGGGGATGGGGTTGGTTCGTTCTTGGTGTCTGGATGGGGTGGAGATTCGCTAACTTGTCATAACGTACATTCCCGGCGTTCTGGCGAGGAGTTCTGGCGAGCTGGGATCAAGACGAGGTGGGTTGGAACCGTGCCCTCAGGCCCCACAGGGTGACGAGCCACAGGGCCTCGACCACGATGCGGCGGCTGATCTTGGACTGGCCGTGCTCGCGCTCTCGAAACGAGATCGGCGCCTCGCCGACGGACAGGCCGAGGTTCCAGGCCCGGTACACAAGCTCGATCTGGAAGCCGTAGCCGTCCGATGCGATCGGGGCGGCGATGATCTCCTCCAGGGCCTCCCGGCGGTAGACGCGGAAGCCGCTGGTCGCATCGTGGACGTCGAAGCCCAGGCAGAACCTCGCGTAGAGGTTCCCCGCCTTGGACAACGCCACTCGCGATCGGCTCCAGTTGGTCACCGAGCCACCGTGGACGTAGCGGCTCCCGATCACCAGATGGTGCCGCGTGGCGGCCTCGAGGAGCCTGGGGAGCTCATCCGGCCGGTGCGAGAGATCGGAGTCCATCTCGACGACAAGGTCGTAGCCCTCCGAGATCGCCCGCTCGAAACCGACCGCGTACGCGCTCGCGAGTCCCGACTTGCCGGACCGCTCCACCAGTCGGACGTGCGGATCGGTCTCCGAGCGCTCCCGAACGATCTGCCCCGTGCCGTCGGGTGAGCCGTCGTCCACGACCAGGACGTCCAGGTCGGCCCCGGTCGCCGCCAACCCGTCGAGCACCGTGGCGATCGTGGCGCGCTCGTTGTAGGTGGGCAGGATGACCAGCGTCCTCGTGCGTTCGGGGAGCGGTCCGGGGTCGCGCGCGGGTCGCCGCCGGCCCCGCGGGAACGCGATGAGACCGACCACGAGCACGATCGATCCCCAGGGCACCCAATCCCCCAGGCGCGTGTACGGGGTTCGGCGATCCGACGACCGGACCATGGTGCGCATCGTGGCCGGTTCGAACAGGCCACGCGAATCCACGACCCGGCCGTGCTCGTCGATGAACGCGCTGATGCCGGACACCGCCGCGTGCACGACCCATCGTCCGTTCTCGGCCGCGCGGAGCCGGCTCATCAGCAAGTGTTGCTCGGAGGCGGCGGTGCGCTCGTAGGAGGCGTTGTTGATCACGACGACCAGGATGCCCGCGCCCAGGCGCGTCATCTCGCGGTCGATCGACGGGAAGCTGTTCTCGTAGCAGATCGGCGTGCCGATCTTCGGCAGCCCCGGCAGCGAGATCAGCGTGACCTCCTCGCCGGGCGTCCGGTCCACCGCCACCTGGTCGGTCGCCGAGATCCAGCCGAGCGCTCCGCGGAACGGCACGTACTCGCCGAACGGCACCAGCTTGACCTTCTCGTAGCGGTCGACGATCGCGCCCGTACCGTCGAACGCCAGCGTGACGGTGCGCTCGGTGCCGTCGCGGGCGTCGGTGACCGCACCGGCGATCGTCGGTGTTCCCACCGACGCGACGGCGTCGCTCACCTCTTCCATGGCGCTCGGATCGTTCGACACACCGGGATCGAGCGCTCCCTCGCCCCAGACCACGAGGTCCGGGGGATCGCTGCGCCAGCCTCAGATGGCGGTCGATGTTGAGTCGCGCGACCGCGATGTCTTCCTCGACGCCGACGAGATGCTGCACCGAGGCGACGTCCACCTGCAGCGCGGCGACATCGATCGCGCGACCATCCGCGTCGGGCGTCGGGATGGCGGCCGGGACGACGGCCACGGCGACCGCCGACATCGCGAGCGCGAGCGCCCTCGCGCGGCGACCACTCCCCCACCGCTCCCACGCGAGCAGCAGCAGCCCGGACACGAGCACGACCGCGAACGAGAGCGCCCACACCCCCCCGACCGACGCGAGCGGGAGCGCCGGCGCGTCCACCTGGGCCGACCCGAGCTGTCCCCACCCGAACCCGCCGAGCGGGAACATGCCTCGGATCCATTCGACGACCGTCCACAGGCCCGCCAGTCCGAGCGTCCCGAACACCGGGTGATCCCGGCGCCACACGGCGGGCGCCAGGGCCCCGAACCCCGCCATGAACCCGGCGGACATCAGCACCAGGGCCGCCCATCCGAGCTCGCCGAAGAGCAAGATCCAATACAGGAGCGCGCCGAAGTACGTGATACCGAACGCGAAGCCGCACGCGGCGGCGCGGCCGGGTCCGGATCCACGCACGAGCCATAGGAGCGGGATCGGCGCGACGAACACGAGGGGCCAGATCCCCGCCGGGGGGAGCGAGACCGACAGCAGCGCACCGGCGGTCGCCGCGATCAGGAGAGCGTACGGAAGTCGGAGCCGGCTCGGGCTCAGGCGCAGTCCCGGCAGAGCATCTTCGCCTTGTCCTTCAGCTGGCTCCGGTGCTTGACCAGGTAGCAGTTGGAGCAGATGAACTCGGTCGGCTGCGGGGGGACGACCTTGACCGCGAGCGGTTCGAGTCGCTCCTCACGCGTGAGGGTGAGGACCGACTCCTCTTCCTCCTCGGCTTCCTCGGCTCGCGCTTCCTGCTTGACCAGGATGTCCTGGATCGACTCGACGTCCTCGTCGCCCGCCCTCGGGGTCGCAGCCGGGGGAGGCGTCGCAGGGGCGTCCTCGTCGGGGGTGGTGTCGGGGTCGGCGCCCTCCTCGTCGACCTCTTCGTCTTCGAGCGTGTCTTCGAGGTCTTCCACCTTGCGTCCCTCTTTTCGGCCGGGGGATTGTACTGCTGCGCATCTGCCTGACAAGCGCTCCGCGCGAACAACGCCCGATGAGGCAGATTCATTCCCCGTGGGAGCCGTCGCAATCAGGCACGAGCGCTCGGGAGAGCGGGCATCGAGCCGCCCTCGCATGAGGAGGCCGGGAACGAGATGAGGACCCAAGAGACCTTTGGGGCCGCGGCGCCGGGGCGCCACGTTCTCTACTCAGCCTCTTGGGTCCTCCGTGCGCCTGCCGCCGAAGCGGCCGGCGCAGCGCCGAAGTCTACGCCGGGCGACCGCCGTGTCAAACGCGCTGGTGTCAGGCGGCGTAGACGTCGCGGCCAAGGCTGACCGTCAGGACCGGGCGCACACCATCGAGCGAGGGCGAGTCGATCGGGTCCACGTCGTAGACCGCGAAGTCCGCGTGCTTGCCCGGCTCGAGGCTCCCCTTCTTGTCCTCCTGATGCGCGAGCCGGGCGCTCCCGAGCGTGAACACCCGCACGGCCTCCTCCCGCCGGAGCCGCTGCGAGGGGTCGTGGTGGGCCTCGAACGCCGCCACGCCGACCAGCGGGTCGATCGTGGTGATCGGCGAGTCCGAGCCGGCTCCGAGCTCCATCCCGCGGCTGAGGAGATCTCGGAACCGGTTCATGGAGGCGGCGCGGTCGGAGCCGAGGCCCTGTTCGTACAGGCCCCCGGGGAAGCCCCACCGGGCGTCGAACGTCGGCTGCACGCTGATCGCGAGACCGAGCATCGCCGCCCGTTCGATCACGTCGAGGCTCGCCATCTCGAAATGCTCGATGCGGTGGCGGCGGGCCCGGAAGTGACGCCGCTGCCGGGAGTCGAGCGACTGATAGACGCGCTCCCATGTCCGCACCACCTGCTCGACCGCGGCGTCGCCGATCGCGTGGACCCCCACCTGCAGGCCCGCGAGATGACCGTCGTGGAAGTACTGCGCGAGCTCGTCGTCGCCGAAGTAACCCTCCGGGCTCGGGCCCCGGTCCACGAACCCGCCGGACACCGAGGCCGTCCGGGCTCCGATCGACCCGTCCACGGGCAGGTCGCCGCCGATCCGTGGCAGGCCGAGATCCATCACGGTCGAGATGTCGGTCGTGGCGACGTAGCTCACGACGTCGAGCGGCAGCCGCGAGCGATGCGCGAGGAGGATCTCGAGATCGCGCATCCCGCGATCCGCGGGCATCGACATCTCGTGGATCGTCGTGACGCCGTGCGCCACGGCCAGGCTCGCCGCCGCGAGCTGCAGCTCCTCGACGTCGTGGTCGGACAGGTTGGTCGAGAACCACCGCTTCGCTGCCTGACCCGCGTTCCCGGTCAGTCGGCCGGTGGGCGCGCCGGCGTCGTCGGTCTCGACACCGGTCTGGCCCGCCGCCTCGCTCGCCTCCATCCCCGCCGAGTTGACGAGGATCAGGTGTCCGTCCACCCGCGCGAGGCCCAGGGGACGTTCGGTCACGCGATCGAGCTCGCCGAGCGTGGGCAGCGTCCGGTCCCGCCACCCCGACTCGTCCCACCCGTGCAGGTACACCGGTCCCTGCCGGACCGCCGCGATCTCGCGAACGACGGTGAGCAGTTCCGCCGCCGAGACCGCCGAACCGAGCTCGGGCGCCTGGTGGTGGACGCCGGTCCCGGTGAGATGCACGTGGGTGTCGACGAAGCCCGGCAGGACGGTGGTCCCCGGCAGGTCGACGACCCGGTCCGCCTCGGGTGCCTCGCCGACGCCGACGCGCTCGACGTGGCGACCGTCGACCAACACCCACTCCCCCATCGCGGGGTACGAGAGCGTGACCACCCGCGAGGCTCGGTACAGGGTCTTCATCGCCGGGCGAGCTTAGCCCAGGTGGCCCGGCCACTCGTCCCTTTCAGCGGCGCCCCCACGCGGAGACCGGCGAACCGGTCCGCAGCGACGCCGGGTCGAGGACGATCCTCGTCTTGCGTTCGTTCAACCGCAGATCGATCCGGCCGAGCGCCCCTCGGAGGGTCGACACCGCCGCCTCGGGGTCGGGTCCGGAAAGGACGACGTCGTCCACCCACCGGAGGTGGTCGATCCCGGCCTCCCGCAGGGCTCGGTCCACGGGCGCGAGGACGGCGTTGGCGAGGACCGCCGACGCGTCCGGACCGACCGGGAGCCCGCGGACACCGACGCGTTGCAGCGCGGTGAGGAGATCCTCGATGTCGCGCGCCGTCCCGATCCCGGCGAGACGGAGCGTTCGCCCCACGATGGACGGTGAGATCGACGCGTAGCACCGCCGGACGTCCGCGAACGCGATCGCGCCGCGCCGCGAAACCAGGTCCGCGAGCCGTGCCGCGAACAGTCGTCGCTCGAGCCGCCACGGCCGCAGCCGAAGCTCGGGTGGGTCCAGGCCGGACGCCGCGACCCGGTTCGCCAGGACGGCCGGTGAGAGCTGCGTCTCGATCGCGTCCGCCGATCGCGCGACGAGGTGGACGTAGCGTGCCCGCGTTTGCGGGTCGAGGAGCGCGAAGCTCCGCTCGGTGCCCGCCTGGCGTACCCGGACGAACCGCACCCGCGGAACGGACGTCGTTGCGACCACGTGACCTCCCGGCTCCGAGGAGGTCGAGCCGCATCCGATCTCGCGCAGTTGTACCGCGGAACGCCGGCGAGCCGACATCGGTCGTCGCGGGGGTTCGAGGTTGGGTCGTCCGGGGGCTTCACGCGCTCCACCGAACGGCGGGCCGTACGATACGCGGGTGGTCGACGAGCGCGATCTCGAGATCATCGCGGCGCTGCAGGAGGACGCCCGCGCGACCTATGCCGACATCGGCCGCCGGGCGAGCCTGTCGCCCTCCGCGGTCCACGAACGAGTCCGCAAGCTCGAACGGACGGGAGCGATCCGAGCCTATCGGGCGATCGTGGACCCCGAGGCGCTCGGGCTGTTCGTCACGGCGCTGATCGCGGCCACACCGTTCGATCCTACGCAGGCCGACGACCTCCCCGAACGCGTGCGGGACTTCCCCGAGGTCGTGGATTGCCTGAGCGTGGCGGGCGAGGCCAACTACATCTTGAAGGTCCGGGTGCGGACCACCACGGCCCTCGAGGACCTCATCCGCACCCTCCGCGAGAAGGCCGAGGTGAACACCACCACGACCGTGGTGCTCTCCGTACCCTTCGAGGGCCGTCCGCTCCGGCCGGGGCCGACGGTCCCGCCGACCTAGCCGTCCGCGGCCGCGAGCGCGGACAGACGCTCGAACGCGGCGCGGTAGCGCCGCCAGCGTTGTCCGAGGGCTCCGCTCGGATCCAGCTGTGGGAGCGTGCGCGCCGAGACCCCGAAGCTCCCTCCGCCCAGACGCCGTCGCTCGGGCCGGAAGCCGAACTCCTCCAGCACCGGGTCGAGGGGCTTGGCGGCCGAGGAGATGGCGACCCAGATCCGGTTCGACGGATCGTCGAGGTCGCCGAGCGACGGCCGCTCGCTCCGGCCGCCCCCGAGCATCCTGGCCGCCCACGCGGGGAGCCACTCCGGCCAGCCCGGCCCGTTCCCGACGTGCAGATCGGGCGCCGTGAGCGGCGCGAGCCAGATCTCCGGCGGTCGCAACCGCTCCAAGGCCGCCGCCACGCCGATCTCGGTCGCACGTCCGAGGGCGGCCTCCAGGGCGATCCGCGTGGGATCGTCCATACGGCTCGCGTGATCGGCCTGGGCGATCGTGAGGCGTTCGAACCCCGAGCGCAGGCTGGCGCCGAGGATCGGCTCGAGCTCCTCGACGAAGCGTTCGGCTTCGGCGAGCACCTCCTCCCGAACGGCCTCGAGCTCGGCGAACGGATCACCGGTCACGGCAGCAGCCTAGCCTCGGTTCCACGGTGACCGGGCGTAGACTCAGGCCACCGGAACCCAGGCGCGCCGACCCCGGGGGTGTGGACATGGATCCTCAGTACCGCCGCTACGGACGTTGGTTGAAGCGAGCCGCGTGGATCCTCGCGATCTACCTGTTCGCCGCCTGGTTGTTCATGGGGCTTTCGCCGAGCCAATCGATCTCGGATCCCGAGCTCGTCATCAGCCAGCTCAGGCCGTTCATGTTGCAAGCGATGATCCTGGTCTTCTTCATCATCCTGCAGTTCGGCGCGATGTTCTGGTTCCTGTCGCGCGGCAACGACTACGTCATCTACCCCAACGAGTACGACACGTCCTTCGACGACGTCCGCGGACAACCCGCCGCCGTCGAATCCACCCAGGAGGTGTTGCGGGTCTTCGAGGGGTTCAAGGACTTCAAGCAGATGGGCGGGTACCCGCCGCACGGCATCCTCTTCGAGGGGCCGCCGGGGACCGGTAAGACGCTCATGGCGAAGGCGATCGCCGGCGCCTCCGGCGTACCGTTCCTGTTCGCCACGGGCTCCGGATTCGCCGCCATGTTCGTCGGGATCGGGAACCTGAAGGTTCGTCGGCTCTTCAAGAAGGCGCGCGTGATGTCGGACAAGTACGGCGGCTCCGTCATCTTCATCGACGAGATCGACGCCGTGGGTTCGCGTGGCGGGGTCACGACCGATCGTTCGGGCGATCGGTCGACCCATCGCATCATCATGGGCGGGATGGGCATGGGCGGAGGGATGGGCGTCATCAACGAGCTGCTCGTGCAGATGGACGGGTTCACGGTCCCCCGAGGATTGTGGCGTCACATCCGGCGGATCGCGTTCCGCGCCAAGCCGAAGGTGCCCTTCTACAACATCCTCGTGATCGGGGCGACGAACCGCGCCGCGACCTTGGACGCCGCACTCGTCCGTCCGGGACGATTCGACCGCAAGATCCACGTCGGACTTCCCGACGCCGAGGGGAGGCAAGACATCCTGGAGTACTACCTGGCCAAGGTCCGGCACGAGCCGATCGACTACCCGAAGCTCTCTCGGATGACGGTCGGGTACTCGCCGGCGTCGCTGAAGAACATCGTGAACGAGGCGCTGCTGTTCGCGCTCCAGGACGGTCGCGACGCCCTGCGGTGGGACGACCTGTGGCAGGCGAAGCTGAGTGAGGAGATCGGTCTCAAGCAGCCCGTCAAGTACTCGCCCAGAGAGAAGGCGATGGTTGCCGTCCACGAGGGAGCCCACGCGGTGGCCTCGTACGCGCTCGAGCGGGAGGAGCTCCAGATCCAGGTCATCACGATCCAGAAACGGGAGTCGGCGCTCGGGCTCGTCTCGACCCAGGAGATCGAGGAGATGTTCCTTCGGACCCAGAAGCAGCTCCTGGCTCGCATCCAGGTGTCCCTCGCGGGTTTGGTCGCGGAGGAGATCTGGTACGGCCAGACCACGTCGGGTCCCTCGTCCGACCTCGTGAACGCGACGAGGAACGCTGCGGCGTACGTCGGCGTGTACGGGATGGGACGCAGCCTGATCTCGGCAGCGGCCTCGGGACCGGGACCCTACGGCGAGGTCGACCCGATCGGGGTGGTCCTTTCGGACGGCGATCGTCGCCGGGAGGTGGACGCGATCTTGAACGACTGCCGCGACAACGTCCGCAATCTCCTCCTCAAGAAACGCCATGTGGTCGAGGGGGTGCGCGATGCCTTGCTCGAACGCGAGGAGCTGGTCGGCGACGAGATCGAGGTCCTGATGGCCGAGCTCGGCGAGCGCGAGCCGATCGAGGTGCCGGCGACGACGCAGGGCGACGGTCTGGCCTTCGAGCCCGGTGGGAACGGTCAAGGCGGCGGAGGCAACGGGCAGGGGCAGGTTCCGCCCCGCCCCGACGCACCACCGAACACGTAACGACCGACCTCGCGGGCGGCGACGATATGCTGGCGTGACCTTGCGCCTCTACGACTCCCTCACGCGTGAGCTCCACGACGTCTCCCCCGTCGACGGGGAGACCGTCAAGATCTACTCCTGCGGTCCGACCGTCTACCGGTACATCCACATCGGGAACATGCGGTCGTTCATGCTCGGCGATCTGATCCGCCGCGCGCTCCGGTTCGAGGGCTTCACGGTCCGCTGGATCATGAACATCACCGATGTCGGGCACATGACGGACGAGATCTCCGACACGGGCCGCGACAAGATGGAGCTCGCCGAGGCCGACGAGGGACTCTCGGCCTCCGAGATCGCGAAGAAGTACACGGACGCGTTCCTGCATGACTCGGATCTCGTGGGGATCGAGCGAGCGGACCTGTACCCGCGCGCCACCGAGCACATCGAGGACATGATCAAGCTGATCCAGACCCTGATCGAGAAGGGCCACGCGTACGAGGTCGACGGGACCGTCTACTACGACGTCACGACGTTCCCCGGCTACGGCAAGCTCTCGGGCAACACGCTCGACCAGCTCCGCGCCGGCCACCGCCAGGAGGTGGCGGTCGACCCGGCCAAGCGACATCCCGAGGACTTCGCGCTCTGGAAGAAGGCCGGACCCAACCGCGCCCTGACGTGGCCGAGCCCGTGGGGCGATGGCTACCCCGGGTGGCACATCGAGTGCTCGGCGATGTCGATGAAGCATCTCGGCGATCGCTTCGACATCCATACCGGCGGCAACGACAACAAGTTCCCCCATCACGAGGACGAGATCGCGCAATCGGAAGCCGCCGTCGGCCATCAGGTCGTCACGACCTGGGTGCACGGCGGGTTCCTCCAGATGAGCGGGCACAAGATGGCCAAGTCCGCGAAGAACATCTACCGCGTGACCGACATCGCGGAGCAGAACGTCGACCCGCTCGCCTTCCGACTGCTGTGCTTCGGTACCCGCTACCGGAGCGAGATGGAATTCAGCTGGGACGCCCTCGAAGGCCAGAACCGGCGTCTGGCCGACCTGCGTCGGAAGATGGAGGACTGGGCCGCAGGGACCGAAGAGCGTTCCGAGGCAGCGACGGCACTCGACCAGCGGTTCCGAGCCGCCGTCGCGGACGATCTCGACCTGCCCCGAGCGCTCGTCGTGCTGAACGAGACGGTCGGGTCGGCCGTCCCCGACGCACAGAAGTACGGGCTGCTCGCCTCCTGGGACCGGATCCTGGGGCTGGACCTGGAGCGCGACGCGCGGGAGGGGTGGGAGCCGACCGAAGAGGTGCTCGCGCTCGTGGTGGAACGCGACGCCGCTCGGGCCGCCAAGGATTTCGCGACGAGCGACGCGATCCGCGAACGCCTGCAGGCGATGGGTCTCGAAGTGATGGACTCCGCCGAGGGAACGAGGGTCCGTCCCAAGGTCTAGATCCTCCCCGGGCCCGTCGGCAGCCGGGTCATGCGGGAACGGCGGTCCACATCCCCGGCGCGCGAGCAGGGATCCGGTCCTCCCGGCCGCGCGCGTCGTCGCGAGCACGCCGGAAGATCGTGCAACCCCCCATGCCGGGGAGCTCGGCCATCGTTCGATCCATGTCGAGCGCAGCGGATCCGCCCTCCTCATCGCCGAACAGGTGCACGGCGACGAAGTCGGTCTCGCTCTGTGGCCGAACCCCGGTGCCGACGATCGCCCACAGGTGATCCATCGCCCACCTGGTCAGGCGGCGAGCCCACACGCTGCGGGCCAGTCGCATCCTGGCCTGCGCGCGATAGAAGGCGAAGTGCCGGCGCTCGTCCTTGATGATGGCGTTCAGCAGGTTGATGAGCTCGGGGTGGTCCGTCTTCGCGATCAGGCGGTGGTACGACGTGAGGGTGGAGAGCTCGTTCGCAGCGCCCCAGGTCATGTGGAGCGAGACGAAGTCGTCCATCACGGCCGAGCCAAGCATCGTGCCGACGTGGCTGAGCTGCCCACGACCACCGAGCCGGCGACGGATCCACAGGTTCCGCGCAGCGCGGGACGGGTAGCGCGAGTCCGACTCCACCCGCTCCAGGTCCGGGGCGAGCTCCCACCCCGCCTCACCGAGGAACCGGCTGAACGCCTCGCCGTGCCACAGCTCCTCGTAGACCCAGCACGACAGGAAGGCCGTGACATCGGGCTCGTAGGCGGCCGGGGTCGCGAGCAGATCGCGCAGGTAGATCGAGGTGTGGGTCTCGATGTCCATCATGTATGCGAGGCAGCGTGCCTCCGCCTCGGAGAGCGGATGGCCGCCCACGCGGTCCCAGGCGACGCCCGAGAGATCGACGCGCTTGGACGCTCGCAGGTACCGGTCGAGGTCGAATCCCTCCATCTCGAGAGGATTCGCAGTCATCGGCGCCCGGGATGACAGAACCTCCCACCCGAGGGTGATCCGGAGGGATCGATCCCTCAGGCAACGACCGTCAGGTCTCGGCTCGCGTCGTTCAGCCGCTCGGCGCCCTCGCCGGTCACGACGACCTGGTCCTCGATCCGGACGCCGAACCGTCCCTCCAGGTAGATCCCCGGCTCGTCCGAGAAGGTCATGCCGGCCTGGAGCGGCGTCTCGTTGCCCTGGACGATGTACGGGGGTTCGTGCAGCTCGAGCCCGATCCCGTGGCCCGTCCGGTGGACGAACCGATCCCCGTAGCCGGCATCGGTGATGAGCGCGCGCGCGGCCCGGTCGACCTCCTGGGCGGGCACCCCCGGACGGATGGCCTCGAACGCCGCCTGCTGCGCCGAGCGTACGACCCCGTAGACCGTCCGTTCCTCGTCCGAGGGCTCCCCGACGAACACCGTCCTCGTGATGTCGGAGTAGTAGTCGTCCCGGACCCCACCGAAGTCCATCACGACGGCGTCGCCCGCTCCGATGCGCCGCTCTCCCGGCTCGTGGTGGCTCGAAGCGGCGTTCGGCCCCGAACCCACGACGGCGAAGTCGACGCGCTGGTGTCCGTGCACCTTGAGCAAGCGGTCGAGCTCCTGGGACACCTCCATCTCGGTGCGCCCGGCGAACGGCAGCGCGATCACGTCGGCGAACGCCGCGTCGGCGGCCTGCCCCGCCGCCCTGAGTCGTTCGACCTCGTCCGGGTCCTTCACCGCTCGGAGCAGCGGCAGGGCCCTGCCGGCCGCCACGAACAGGCAGTCGGCGGTGGCGTGTTCGAGCGCGAGCAGATGCGACGCCCAGGTCTGGTCGGTGACGGCGTAGCGGCCCGAGCCGAGCACCTGGGCCACCAGCTCGTACGGGTCGTCGGTCCCGTCCCGCCAATCGAAGATCTCGAGCCCGGCCGCTCCGGCGGCCGACTCGGCCAGCGGTCGCTCGAGCGTCGGGACGACCAGGGTGGGCTCGCGTCGGGTGGTGAGCAGCAGCAGGGTGAGGCGTTCGAGCGGCATCGGCGTATACCCGGCCAGGTACGCGAGGTCGGGGCCCGGCGAAACCAGGAGCCCCGCGAGCTCGGCGGCCTCGGCCGCCTCGATCGCTCGCCGGCGGCGTTCGGCGAAGCGCTCCTCGCTCACAGCTTCATCTGGATCGGCTGGGCCAGGACCTCGACGCTGGCCGGTGTGGTCCCGAGCACCTCGCCATCCGATTCGATCGGCAACGGCCGGTCGGCCTCGATCACGAGCTCGCGCTTCACGCGGAACTCCTCGACGTGGTCGTGGGGGATGTGCTCCCCGCGGTAGATCTTCGGGATCATCGTGAACGAGTCGGACTTCGGCCCCTTGAACACCAGCACGTCCAGGACCGCGTCGCCCGGATACGAACGCGGCGAGATCTTCATGCCGCCACCGTAGTACTGCGCGTTGGCCACCACCACCAGGAACGCGGGCCCCTCGTACGTCTTGCGGTCGGCCTGCACGCGCACGTTCGCGAGCTTGAACCGTGGCAGCTCGAGCCAGAACCCGACGAAGTACTTCGACTGGCCGAGCCGCGGCGACATGCGGTCGGCTCGCGCGGCGACGGCCGCGCCCAGACCCGCCTCCGCGACGTTCACGAAGTATCGGATCGCCCGCTCGCCGCCCTCCGCCGTGTACGTGATCTTCCCGACGTCGAGCGGATACGTGTTGTCACCGGCGAGGTGATAGCAAGCACGGGTCGAGTCGCCCGGCAGGCCGAACGTGCGGACGAAGTCGCACCCGCTCCCGGCGGCCACCACCCCCAGGACCGCGTCCGGCACGAGCGGTTTCCCCTCGTCGTCGAACATGCCGTTCACGACCTCGTGCACGGTGCCGTCGCCTCCGACGGCGACCACGAATCGACCGCCCGACTCGAGCGCATCCCTGGCGAACCGGCTCGCGTCGCCCCGACCCTCGGTCCGCAGCAACCGGTACGGCAGGCCTCGAGCACGGAGCGTCCGTTCGAGCTCGGGGATCTCCTCCCCTACGTGCCGCCTTCCGGCGTGCGGGTTCACGATCACCGTGAGCTCTCCGAAGGGCGTCGACATCGCGCGCATCCTACTTCGGGCACCGGGGAGGCGCGTTGCGCGCTCGGTCACACCCCCGTGTACGCGACGACACCGCGGTTGACCGCCTCCCGCGCCCGTCGGATGACGGCCGAGGACCCCTCGGGAGCGACGTCCTCGATCTGGCGGAGCAGGTCGAGCACCTGCTTGCAGGTGCGGACGAAGTCGCCGGGCGACATATCGGTCTCGCGGAGCACGTCCTCGAGCGACTCGCCCTCGGCCCATCGGTAGATCGGGGCCGCGAACCCGTCCTCGAGCTCCCGACAGAGCTCGACCTGATGCCGGTCCTCGGCCTCGCGGACGTGGCGCCAGATCCCCTGGAACCGCCGGTACCGCTCGATCGAGGCCGGCGTCGGCATCTCGCTGGGCCGTGGGTTGCGCTCGCGCGACTCGTACACGATCGTCGAGACGAGGGCGGCCACCTCCGACGGTTCGAGTCCGTCGAGCAGACCCTCCGCGAGCGCCTCGGCCATCAGGATGTCCCCCTCGCCGTAGATACGTGCGAGCCTGCGTCCCTTCGGCTCGATCGCGAACGCGTGCACGTAGCCCAGCTCCTCGAGGACCGCCAGGACGCGGTCGAATTGCCGGGCGAGGGTCTCGGTGCGCGTTCGGATCCGGCGCTCGAGACCGCGGATCCGCTGCTCGACCTGCGAGGCCCTGGTCGCCCACCGCTCGTGCTCGGGCCGTTCGGGACAGACGTGACACGGGTGGGACTCGGCCTGGCGTTCGTACCTCGCGGCCTCGCGCTCGACCCGTGCGTCCGTCCCTCCTCGCGGCGCGCGAGGTTGACGGACGTCCAGGGCGACGAGTCTGGCCGCCAGGTCTCGGCGGTACCTCGCGCTCCGAACGCTCCCCGACCGCGGGAGCGGAACCTTCGTCAGGACCGCGGGAGGGTCCTGGAAGTCCCTGGCCGAGAGGCGGAAGAACTTCCGGTCCTGCGCGAGGACGGTGGGTCGTCCGTCCCGGACGGACAGCACCACCGCGAGGCCCCGCCGCCTGGCCCGCGGCACGAAGATCACGTCGCCCGGCCGAAGGGACGCGAGCACCTCTCGGACCGAGTCCGTCCGTGCCCGCTCGCGGCCCTTGCGGAACTCGTCACGGACGGCATCGGCCTTCTCGCGCAACGACCAGTACTCGGCGAAGTCCCCGAGATGGCACCGCATCTGATCGCGGAACCCAACGAGCTGCGAACGGTCGCGTTCGAGCTCGCGCTCGAGCGTGACCACGCCACGGTCGGCGAGGAACTGCGCGAACGAGGAGTTCAGCAGGTGGTGGGCTTCGTCGCGCGTGTAGTTGCGGACGAGGTTCACGGCCATGTTGTACGAGGGCCGGAAGGAGGACGTGAGCTCGTAGGTCCGGGTCGAGGCGAGCGAGGCAACGCGTTCGAACGGCACGTTGCGCTGGACCACGACCACGGCGTGTCCGAGCTCGTCGATCCCCCGCCGTCCGGCGCGACCCGTCAGCTGGGTGTACTCGCCCGGGGTGAGCAGCTCGTGTCGCTCGCCCTGGAACTTCCACAGGTCCTCGATCACCACCGATCTCGCCGGCATGTTGATCCCGAGGGACAGGGTCTCGGTGGCGAACACGACCTTCACCAACCCGGCTTCGAACAGCTCCTCGACGGTCTCCTTGAACACCGGGAGCATGCCGGCGTGGTGCGCGGCGATCCCGGCGGCGAGGGCGTCCTGGAAGTCGTAGAAGCCCAGCGTCTTCAGGTCTTCCTCGTCCATCCACGCGACGCGCATCTCGGCGAACGTGCGGATGCGAGCGGCCTCCTCGCTCGACGTCAGCCGGACCCCGGCCCCCATGAGCCACTCGACGCTCCGAGCGCACCCGGCGCGGCTGAAGACGAAGTAGATCGCGGGCAGCAGGCCCTGTTCCGCCAGGACCTCGACCACGTCCTCCCGGCGCGGGATGTAGACGCGCCGGTGCCCCTCGCGCGGCCTCGGGATCCGCTGGTGCTGTGCCGTCCCCGAGCCCCGCCGGTAGTAGGTCTTGTAGCGCACCTCCTGACGATCGAGGGAGACGACGTACGGGTTCGGCGTGAGCTGGCCGTCCTGCTCGACGTGCATCGGGTGCAGGTCACGCCCGACCAGGTAGTGATGCTCGAGCGGCACCGGGCGCTTCTCCTCGATCACCACACGGGTCGGACCTCGGAGCGTCCCGATCCACTCGCCGAACTCCTCCGCGTTCGAGATGGTCGCCGACAGGCACACGACCGAGATCGACAACGGGAGATGGATCAGGACCTCCTCCCACACCCCACCCCGGTACGGGTCCTGGAGGTAGTGCACCTCGTCCATCACGACCGTCACGAGGCCGTCGAGCGCGTCGCTGCGCTCGTAGAGCATGTTGCGCAGCACCTCGGTCGTCATGACCACCACCGGGGCGTCCCCGTTGATCGCGTTGTCGCCGGTGAGCAGACCCACCTTCGCCGCTCCCAGGCGCGCGACGAGGTCCCCGAACTTCTGGTTCGAGAGCGCCTTGAGCGGAGTCGTGTAGAAGCACTTGCCGTCTCGGGCGAGCGCTCGATCGATGGCGAACTCGGCCACGACGGTCTTGCCCGAGCCGGTGGGCGCGGCCACCAGCACCGACTCGCCGGCGTCGAGCGCGTCGATGGCGCGCCTCTGGAACGCCGTCCAGGACGAAGGGATAACGAGCGGCGAAGCGATCGGGATGGGTCACGGAACCGAGTCTACGGTCGGCTCCGCCGAACCCCGTGGACCGGCCGCCGGATCGCTCAGGTCAGGCCGCAGACCCGCAAGTGCTCGAGCAGCGCCGCGTCGAACGCCTCGGGCGCCTCGAGGTTGGACAGATGCCCGACGCCCTCGATCGTCTGGAGGCGCCCCTGCGGGATCAGACCCGCCATCTCGGCGGAGACCTCGGGGGCGATCATGCGGTCTTCGGTGGAGGTGAGCACGAGCGTCGGCACGCGGATCGTCGCGAGGTCGGGCGTGGAATCGGGCCGCTCGGCCATGCCGAGCAGGGCCGCGGCGATCGCTTCCGGCGACTGGTCCTCGATCCAGCCGCGGACGCGTGCGCGAAGCTCCTCCGGCGCACCGTCCGACAGGAGCGCCGGAGGCTCTTCGGCCAGGACGTTGCCTTCCGATCGCAGCCGTTCGGCGAGCGCCCGTCGGGCCGCTGCGGCCTCGGGTGGGTCGGCGACGGCCCTGGTGTTCGCCAGGACCAACCCGGCGACGCGCTCGCGAGCGCGTCGCCACACCTCGAACGCCACGTACCCGCCCATCGAGAGCCCGCAGACGACGGCCCGGTCGATGCCGCGCTCTCCCATCGCCGCGAGCGCCCGCTCGGCGGCCGCGCGCATCGTCATGACGTCGCCGGCCGCCTCGGAGTCCCCGAAGCCGGGCAGGTGGGGTGCGGCCACGGGGAGGTCCCCCGGGACGGCGGCGAGCTGCGCGCTCCCACATCCGAGCGTCGATCGGCCAGGCGTGGAGGAGGAGGAGGCCGTCGGTCATGACGTGCCGGTCGGCGCGGGGAGCCCCGGCACCGGCGCCGACGGCGTGAACACCCCCGCCTTGGTCTGCGCCTCGACGTAATCGGCGTACCCCCGCGCGAAGATCTCGTTGGCCGCGTTCAGGATGCCCTGCGTGCGGACCGCCAGCTCGGCGCGTTGCGCGCCCTCCGCGCCGGCCGCGAGCTCCAACAGATGAGCGGCCTCGCGGTACAGGACCATCGCCCGGACGAGGTTCCCCTTCGAGTTGATCAGGTACACGACGAAGTCCTCCGAGAAGCCCTTGCCCCTGATCAGCGCGGTGTCGTCGATCTCCTGCAGGGCTTCGAGGGCGGTCTTGGCCGACGCCAGGGTGTCCGCCGCCGTCTGCTCGAGCGCCTTCGAGTCGACCGGCGCCTGCGGCGTTTCGGCGTCCAGGTCCGCGACCGCCGTGCCGAACTCCGTGAACGCGTCGAAGCCCGACGGGGCTCGTGCCTGGCCGATCGTGGCGAGGATCGGCTCGAGCTCGCCCCGGTACGTGTTCACCGCGGCACGCATCTGCTGTTCGAGGTCGTCCTGCTCGGTGGAGTTGCGCTCGATGATGAAGCCGGCAACGAGACCGGCGACCAGCGCCACGCCGAGGATGGTCCCGATCACCAGCCAGAACTCGCGCTTGGCGAGCAAGGGCTTCTTGACGGGCTGGTACACGGGCTTGGGCCCCCGGGTGACGGCCTTCGCGGTGCGCCCCTTGCTCTTGCCTTTGATCGCCATGCGAGATCCACCTAGCGCTTCAGGAGACGGCCCACGATGATAGCTGCTTCGTAGAAGAGCACCATCGGGATCGTCATCGCGAGCATCGTGTAGGGGTCCGAGCTCGGCGTGATGATGGCGGCGAACACCGCGATGAACAAGATCGCCCCCCGGCGCCAATCTCTGAGCTGCCGGGTGGATACGGCGCCCGCCAGGAGCAGGAACACGAGCACGATGGGGAACTCGAACGCGAGCCCGAACGAGAGCGCCACGAGCATCACGAACGACAGGAACCGGTCGCCCGTGAGCAGCGGGGCGAACTGTTCGCCCGCGAAGCCCAGCAGGAAGTTGAGGGCCTTGGGGAGCGTCCAGTAGGCGACCAGGGCACCGAGGACGAACAGGATCACCGAGCTCAGCACGAAGGGGATCGCCATCCGACGTTCGTGCTTGGTCAGGCCCGGAACGATGAAGGCCCAGAACTGATAGAGCACCACCGGAAGCGCGATGAACAGCCCGAGGAACGCGACCACCTTCAGCTTGATCAGGAGCGGTTCGAGTGCCCCCGAGAAGAACAGGGCGCAGTCGCGCGTGGCGCGCACTCCTCGCGGCACGGTTCGCCAGTAATCACAGTACGGGTCCAGCAGCAGGTCGATCACGCGGTCGAACAGGGTCCATCCCACGATCGCTCCGACGCAGATCGCCGCGATCGAGACCAGGAGCCGGAACCTGAGCTCCGTCAGGTGGTCGACCAAGGTCATCGTGCCGTCGGGACCCGGCTCCGAACGCCGACGTAGGCGATCGGGGATGAGCTTCATCATCGGCTCGCGTTCACTCGGCCGGTGGGCCGTCGGACGATCGATCCGCCGCCCCGGCGCTCGGCTCCGGTTCGGAGCTCGGTCCCGACCCTGATCCCGACCCCGGCAGCGGGGTCGGCGACTCCGGGCCCGCCTGGCCCGGCGACGGCCGCCGGGTGGGCTTCGGGAGCGGGGTCAGATCGACCCGGAACGACCGCTGCACCTCCTCCTTGGCGCGCCGAAGCTCGGAGAGGCTCCGGCCGAGCGAGCGAGAGATCTCGCGCACCTCGCTCGCGGGGAGCGGCTCTGCCGCCGTCGGCGGGTCGTCGGCCGCCGCGGGCGGCGGCGTCGCCGGCCGACCATCACCGGGAGCGCCCGGGGACGTCCTACCCGGTTTCCGCGCCCTCGCGCCGCCGTTCGGCGGCTCGTCGTCGAGGTTCAGGTTGATCGTCCGCTTGACCTCGTCCTGGGCTTTCCGGAGCTCTCGGAGGCCCTTGCCGATCGATTTTCCGAGCGCGGGCAGGCGTTGCGGCCCGACCACGAGCAAGGCGATGACCAGGATGATCAGCAGCTCCTGCGCACTGATGTTGAGCATCTCGTCCCGCTTCTCGTTTCTGGCCTGTGGCGGTCGGTCCCGGGTACGCGGCCCGTTGGCGTGGGCCATCGTACTGCCGCCTCGGCTCAGGGGGGCGACCCGGGCCGGCGAGGCATCCGCCGGGAACGGTTCGAGGCCGTGTCCGCGAGCTCGCCGATCTCCCGCGCCAGCGGCGAGACCTCCTCCTGGAACCGGTTGGCGGCCCGGCCGAGCACGAACACGTGGCGGATCAACGCGATGAGCACGGCCAGGACCGCGGTGAGCGACAGCAGTCCGACGACGAGCCAGACGAGCGCGGTCGTGGTCACGGTTCCGATGCTAACGCCCCAGGAGCGACGAGGAAGCGTGGGAGGCGGGAGGGAACGAGGGGGTCGGCGGTTAGGGCGCCGCCAGGAACTGCTCGATGTACCGATCGTCCTCGAGCTTGAAATGGAAATCGATCACATCGTCGATCGAGAAGGCCGGGCCCGGCGGCAGCGGCCCTCGCGGGTCCTCGGGGAGCTCGACGTCGGGCTCGAACATCTCCGCGGTGCCAGAGGAGGATTGTCCGGTGACGTCCACACCTGCCGAGACGAGCAGGGCCACGATCTTGCGGTCCGCGCGCTTCTCGACGGGCTCCATGCACGTCGGGCACTCGAACCGGTAGGTGCCCTCCCGGCCGCCCCTCATCACCCGGAGCAGGATCGACTCGGGTCCCATGTCGACCTCTCCGCAGCGGGGGCATGTCGTCCGGATCGTCGTCATAACACCCGCAATATCGGACACGGGCGCTCGGCGCTTGAGTCCTCGGGCCGAGGATGCGTCTACATCATCCGTACCGTTCCCGGGTCCGGCTTGCCAGCTCGCGGACCCGGTCGTTCAGGTCGGCAGGCTCCACGACCTCGGCATCCGGCCACACCCGCAACAGCAGGCGCTCGAGCCACTCGAGCCTGCCGGCCGGGAGTTCGACCTCCAGACGCCCGTCGTCGAGCTCGACCTCTCGAGCCGTCTCGTAGTACTCGGCCACCCATCGCGCCTCCGGCCCGAGCCGCAGGACGACACGGACGTCGTCCCGGCCGGGCGTGTACAGGGGCCGGCCGGCGCCCTGGAGCCCCCGCGGCTCGAACCGCTCGCCGGTCGCCGGTGGTGGCATGGATCCGGTCGGCCCGGAACAAGCGCTCGGAACCCGAGCGGTGATCCCAGGCCGTCACGTACCAGTTGCCGATGGCGAAGAAGACCTCCTCGGGGTCGATCTCACGTTCGGTCGTCTCGGCCCCCGAGGCCGCGTAGTACTCGATCCGGAGCCGCTCACGGCGGGATGCCGCTCGGCGGAGCTCCCCGAGCGTGTCGGGCGTCCGTCCGTCCTGGGTCGAACCGACCCGATCCGGGAGCCCCCCGAGGGCCTCCGGACCGAGCGCGTCCGCCAGCTTGCCGAGGGCGGAGGACAGCGCCGGAGCCTCTTCGAGGCCCGGTGCGCCGGCGAGCCCGGTCCCGCGCAGGTAGATCGCGAGCGCCTCGCTACGGGTGAGGCCGAGGGGACGTCCGAAGTAGTCGGCCATGCCGATCCAGATGCGTCCCTCCTGGATGTCGACGTCGATCAGGTCGCCGGGGCCGTAGGGAGGCAACCCGGAGACGAACAGGAGGTCGAGGTCGGCCAGCAGCTCCGCTTCGGACATCCCGAACAGCTCCGCCGCGTCGGCCACCTTCGTGCCCTGGTTCCGAACCAGGTACGGGACGACCGTCAGGAGCCGGCGCAGGCGTTCGGACGCCTTCTCCGGGGCCTTGCGACCAGCGGATCGCCCGCCCTCTTCAGGAAGCAAGGATCGCCTCGAGCCGGCCGACCAGCTCCGAGCGCAGCTCCGGCGGCTCCACGACCTCGGCGTCCGGCCCGAAGGACAAGATCCACGAGACCAGCCGCTCCCCGGGCGACCAGGGGACGCTCGCCTCGACCCACCCGTCTTCCCGCGTCCGCATCACCTCGGCGCCGGCGACGCCGTTCGTCGCCCACCAGGCGACGTCCGGAGCGAACGCGACGGTCGCCGTGGTCTCCGCCTCGCCGGGACCCCACGGTCCCGCCCGAACGTGCTCGGCCGCGCGGAAGCCCTCGGGGGGGTCGGTCCCCTCCCCCACGAGCTCGATGTCGCCCGAGACCCTCGAGAGGCGGAACGATCGGATCTCTCCTCGGTCGCGATCGTGGCCGACGAGATACCAGTGGCCGCCACGGACGGCGAGCCCGAACGCGTCGACCGCCCGGTCCGATCGCTCGCCGCGCGAGGTTCGATAGGAGAAGCGCACGCCCCGCCCTTCGGCGACCGCTTCGGCGGCACGCGGAAGGTTGGGGTCGGTCCCGCCACCGATCGCGGGCGGACCCAGGCCGGCGAGGATCCCCCGCTCCGCCCCCGAGAGCAACTTTCGGACGGCATCCTCGGCGGAGATGTCGCCTGCCGAGCGGACGGCGACGAACAACGCCGACAGCTCCTCGGGTGTGAAGGCGATGTCGGGCAGGTAGTAGCGCTGCTTGTCGATCGTGTACCCGTGCTCGACGTCCCAGGCATCGGTCGAGACCACCTCGATCGGGACGCCGATGTCCCGCAGGACGTCCTTGTCGCGTTCGAACATGCGCTTGGCCGAGGAGGCGTCCTGATGTCCGTAGCCTTCCGCGAGCTTGTCGCGGATCTGGTCGAACGTGAGGGGCGTCCGCGACTCGAGCAGCAGGGCGACCAGGTTCACCAGGCGTTCGAGCGGGTGCATGGCCGCGGCATCATACTTTCCGCCATGTCCTCAGGCCGCTCAGGGGGTTCGGGGGGCTCGAGGAGCGAGCGCGAAGGCGCGAGCGGTAGCCCCCCGATACGCTCCGGCGTGCGCCTGCGTCGCGGAACCGTTCGGGGCATCCGAACCGAGCGCCCCGGCGTCCTCGAGCTCGACGTGGACGTGGACGACGACCTCGGCGACCGGGGGAGCTCCGGTGTGGCCGTGGCGTTCACGGATCTCGTCGGGCCCCTCGAGCCCGGCGATCGCGTCCTGCTGAATACGACCGCGGTGGCCCTCGGGCTCGGGACGGGGGGGTTCCACCTGGTCGTCGCCGCCCAGGACCGGGCCGCCAGCGACCTCGGCCACGAGGGGCGGGTGATGAAGGCCCGCTACACCCCGCTGCAGACGGCCGTCCGGAGCGTCGAGGAGACCGATCGGGAGGCGCTCGAGGGCTCGGCGGGTCTGGGCGGCGCACCGGTCGTCTGCGCACCGTTGCACTCGATGGTGGCGCCGATCGCCGCGGGGGCGCGGGCGGCCGGAGGCCGGACCATCGCGTACGTCATGTCGGACGGAGCGGCCCTCCCCGGCCAGCTCTCGAACCTGGTGCCGAGCCTGCGCGCGGCGGGCCTTCTGGACGCCTTCATCACGAGCGGCCAGGCCTTCGGCGGCGAGCTGGAGACCGTCACGATCTGGACGGGCCTGCTCGCGGCCGTCGAGCGAGTGGGGGCGGACGTGGTGATCGTGGCGGACGGTCCGGGGAACCTCGGGACCGACACCACCTGGGGCGTGAGCGCGCTGGCGAGCGGCCACGCCCTCAACGCGGCGGAGACGCTCGGCGGGCGGCCCGTGGCGGCGCTGCGGATCTCGTTCGCCGACGAGCGCGAACGGCACCGGGGTGTGTCACATCACTCTCTGACGATCTTGGACCGCGTCTGCAAGGTGGCGGCGAACGTCGCCGTCCCCGTCCTCGACGGCCCCGGACGCGACCTCGTCTGGGAAGCGCTCCGCGGGCTCCGGCTCGAGGAACGCCATCAGCTCGTCGAGGCCGACGGACGGCCCGCGCTCGACGAGCTCGCGCGTGCGGGGATCGACGCAGAGTCGATGGGCCGGACGGTCGCGGACGACCCCGTGTTCTTCCTGGCCGCCGGCGCGGCGGGTGTCCTCGCAGGCAGGATGGCCGCCGGGTCGCGCCGCTATCGGTCGGACGCCGGCTGAGACCCGATCAGCGGGTCGGCCCTCGAACAACGCGGACGGCCCGGCCCGGAAGGCCGCTGTCCCGCTTCGGCCCATCGGCGCTCGGCCGATGGACAACCTACATGTGGGCGATGAGCTGCTCGACGCGCTCGTCCACGCTGCGGAACGGGTCCTTGCACAGCACCGTTCGCTGTGCCTGGTCGTTGAGCTTGAGATGCACCCAGTCGACCGTGTAGTCGCGGCGCTTCTGCTTCGCATGGCGGATGAAGTCCCCTCGGAGCTTCGCGCGCGTGGTCTGCGGAGGCTCGCGCATCGCGCGCTGGATCTCCTTCTCGGCCACGGCGCGCTCCATCTTCCCCGATCGCTCGAGCACGTAGTACAGCCCTCGGGTGCGGTTGACGTCGTGGTACGCGAGATCGAGGAGCGCGACCCGTGGATGCGAGAGCGGGAGCTGATGGCGTTCCCGGTAGCTCTCGATCAGCGCCCGCTTCGCGACCCAGTCGATCTTCCGGACGAGCCGCTCCGGCTCCTGGAGGATCAGCGCGTCGAGTGCCTCGCGCCACTCCTGCAGGAGCTGCTTGGCCTGCGGATCCGGACCCCGGCGCTCGAGGAACCGCTCGGTGCGCTCGTAGTACTCCTCCTGCACCTCGATGGCCGAGAGCTCGCGGCCGTTCGCCAGGCGCACCTTCTTGCGGCACGTGACGTCGTGGCTGATCTCGCGGATCGCCCGGATCGGGTTCTCGAGCGAGAGATCGCGCATCACCGTGTTGGCCTCGACCATCCGCAGGACCAGGTCCGTGATGCCCACCTTCATCCACGAGCTGAACTCGGACATGTTCGAGTCCCCGACGATCACGTGGAGGCGGCGGAACCGCTCGGCGTCGGCGTGGGGCTCGTCCCTCGTGTTGATGATCGGCCTCGAGCGTGTCGTGGCCGACGAGACGCCCTCCCAGATGTGCTCTGCCCGCTGGGCGATGCAGAACACCGCCCCGCGTGGGCCGTGCAGGACCTTGCCCGCGCCGCACCAGATCTGCCTCGTCACGAAGAACGGGATCAACAGGTCCGCCATCCGCGCGAACTCGCCCTGGCGAGCAACCAGGTAGTTCTCGTGACACCCGTACGAGTTGCCGGCGGAGTCCGTGTTGTTCTTGAACAGGTAGACCTGGCCGCTGATCCCCTCCTCGTGCAGGCGAACCTCGGCCGCGGCGAGCAGGGCTTCGAGGATCCGCTCCCCCGCCTTGTCGTGGGCGACGAGGTCGGAGATCTGGTCGCATTCGGGTGTGGCGTACTCGGGGTGCGAACCCACGTCCAGGTACAGCCGCGCGCCGTTCTCCAGGAACACGTTGGAGGACCTGCCCCAGTGGACGACCCTTCGGAACAGGTACCGTGCCACCTCGTCGGGCGAGAGCCGGCGCTGCCCGCGGAACGTGCAGGTGACGCCGTACTCGTTCTCGAGCCCGAAGATGCGTCGTTCCACGGATCGAGTGTAGGCCCCGGCTCGGCGAAGGGCTGGAGCCGGACCGGCTCAGCCGGCCAGGATCGTGGCGACCTCGTCCTCCGCCAGGCGGCGGAACTTCCGTCGCCGCGGGTACGTGCGATCCAGCACCCCGGCCTCGACCTGCTCGGCCGCGATCTGGCGTCCCTCGGCGGTCGAGAGGGCCTTGACGGCCTCGCGCACCGCTGTGGGCAGGTCCCACCCGGTTTGGAACGCCGCCTGCACCGCGTTCGCGAGCTCTTCGGCGTGGCCGCCGATCGCCACGTGATCGTGCTCGTCGGTGACCGTCCCGTCGAACAGCACGTGGTAGATCTCGTTGCGGCCGGCCTCCTCCCCCACCTCGCCCACCAGGATCTCGACCTCGTACGGCTTCGGCTGCTGGGTGAAGATCGTGGAAAGCGCCTGCGAGTACGCGTTGGCGAGATCTCGAGCGCGCACGTCGTCCCGGCCGTAGGAGTAGCCACGGAGGTCGGCGTGTCGGACCCCGCTGATGCGCAGGTCCTCGAACTCGCTGTACTTGCCGACGCCGGCGAACGCGATCCGGTCGTAGATCTCGCTGATCTTGTGGAGCGTGGCACTCGGGTTCTCCGCGATGAACAGCACGCCGTCCTGGTACTCGAGACCGACGACCGACTTGCCCCGGGCGATGCCCTTGTGCGCGAAATCGGACAGGTCCTTGATCCGCTGCTCGGGTGGCACGTACGGCATGAAGCTCACGCGCCGTCACCGCCCCCGCCGACGACCCTCTGGTGCGCGGCGCGCAGCTCGTCGCTCTCGACGCTCTCGGCCCCCGTCGACGTCACGATGACCACGGTGGGGAAGATCCCGCGGGTCGGGTCGGGACCTCCGGTGGCGGCGTCCTCCTGCGAGGCGTCGACGAGAGCCTCCATCGCGACCTGCAGCGCTTCGGTGCGGTCCAGACCCGGACGCCAGCGCTTCTTCAGCGAGCTCTTGGCGGGTCGGCCCCCCGATCCGGTGGCGTGGAAGTCGTCCTCCTCCCATCGGCCGCCCGTGGCGTCGTAGTAGAAGATCCGGCCCTCGTCGCGGCGCTCGTCGAACCCACCGAACAGCGGCACGACGACGAGTCCCTGGATCGCCATGGGCAGGTTCCCGCGGATCATCTGCGCGAGCCGGTTCGCCTTGCCCTCGAGCGACAGGCGGTCACCGGTGATCTTCTCGTAGTGCTCGAGCTCGAGCTGGAACAGCTTCACGATCTCGATGGCCTGCCCCGCTGCGCCGGCGATCGCGATCACGGAGAAATCGTCGGCCGCGAAGACCTTCTCCATCGTCTCGTCGGCGATCGAGAAGCCCTCCGTGGCGCGCCGGTCCCCTCCGAAGACCACCCCCGAGTCGAACTTGAGCGCCACGACGGTCGTTCCGTGTGGCGCCGCGACGTCAGAGGTGCCTGGTGTCGACGGAAGGGTCTCGGGACGGCTTCGTCGCACGAGATCGAAGAAGCTGGGGTTCGCGCCGATCGGACCGCCCGATGGTTCGGGCGGGAACAGCGGTCCCTCGGTCATTCGCCGCCCTTCTGGACGTACGACTTGACGAACTCCTCGGCGTTCTCCTCGAGGACGGAGTCGATCTCGTCCAGGATGTCGTCCATCTCCTCTTTGAGCTTCTCGCCCTTGGTGGCCGAGGAGACCTGACCGGCCTCGTCGTCCGACCCTCCGCCGGACCGCTTCTGGGTCTTCTTCTGCTCCTGCTCCTGAGGCACCGCCGAGCTCCTTCCGTGAACCACCGATTCTATCCGGACTTCGCGACAGCACCATCACCGCTCGAACGGACGGTCTCGAGCTCACCCTCGGCGTGAGCGGCCAACGAACAGGCGAGGTCGATCCGACGCGCGGGATCCGTACGATGTGTCGTCTCGCGGGTTCGGCTACGTCCGGAGCAACTCGACGAGCGCGGCCGCGTCCTCGGCCTGCACCAAGAGCCCGTCGACATGCTCCTTCGTGCCTCGCAGGGGCTCCCGCATCGGCACGCGCTGCAATGCGTCGGCGCCCGTGTCGAAGATGATCGAGTCCCAGGACGCGGCGGCGATCGCGTCGGGATACCGAGTGATGCAGCGGCCCCGGAAGTAGGCCCGCGTGTCCTCCGGCGGCTCCATGACGGCTCGTTCCACATCCTCGTCCGAGACGAGCCGCTCCACCTGCCCCGTGGCTACGAGACGGTGGTACAGACCCTTGTCGCGACGCACGTCGTGGTACTGGAGGTCGATCAGGCGCAGCTTGGCATCCGACCAGTCGAGTCCATCGCGTTCGCGATAGCCGTCGAGGAGCCGGTACTTGGCGACCCAATCGAGCTCGCGCGACAGCTGCATGGGGTCGTCCTCGAGGGTCGTCAGGACGCTCTCCCACCGTTCGAGCACCTCGAGGTTGTCGGCGGTGGTGTCGTCCTGCTCCACGTACTTCCGCGCCCGCTCGAGGTACTCCCACTGCATCTGCACCGCGGTCAGCTTGCGGCCGTCCGCCAGGCGGATCAGCCCGGTACACGTGAGGTCGCGGGAGACGTCGTGGAGCGACGGCACGGGCGACGCCAAGGTGAGGTCGGGGACGTCGTCGTCCTCGATCAGCTTGAGGACCAGGGAGGTCGTCCCGAGCTTCAGCAGCGTCGCGACCTCGCACAGGTTCGCGTCGCCGACGATCACGTGCAGGCGCCGATACTTCTCCGGATCGGCGTGCGGTTCGTCGCGTGTGTTGATGATCGGGCGCTTGAGGGTGGTCTCCAGACCGACCTCGGCCTCGAAGAAGTCGGCTCGCTGCGTGAGCTGGTAGCGGTCGCGCGAGCGCTCGTCCCACGACGCCTCCCCGCCGAGCTTCCCGGCGCCGCAGAAGATCTGACGGCTGACGAAGAACGGTGTGAGCCCGGTGACGAGGCTCCCGAACGGCACCTGGCGGTCGACGAGGTAGTTCTCGTGCGTTCCGTACGAGTTCCCCTTGCCGTCGCTGTTGTTCTTGTAGACGGCCAGCCGCTGACCGCCCGGCATGGTCCGATGGACCTCCTCGAGCGAGCGCTCGAGCACGCGCTCTCCCGCCTTGTCGTGGATCACCAGGTCGCGGGGGGTGGCGCATTCGGGCGTCGAGTACTCGGGGTGAGCGTGGTCGACGTAGTAGCGGGCGCCGTTCGGCAAGATCACGTTCGCGAGACCGAGGTCCTCCTCGGAGGGCTCCCGGAGCTGGACCGGCTCGAACCCTCTCGCATCACGGAGCGGAGACTCCTGCTCGTAGTCCCACCGGATCCGCCGCAAGGCACCGGCGTACGTGCTGATCAACAGCGACGACGCGATGACCGGGTTGAACTCCGGGGATGCCACGGCGGCGATCCCGTACTCGGTTTCCGTGCCGATGACCTTCGGGATGGCCATCCGGCGACCTTACAGGTACTGGCCGGCGCTGACCCGTTCGACCTGCCTGCCTTCGCCCTCCCCGTCGCCGAGCAGGGTTCGCACGTAGACGATGCGCTCGCCCTTCTTGCCCGAGATGCGAGCCCAGTCGTCCGGGTTCGTCGTGTTCGGCAGGTCCTCGTTCTCCTTGAACTCGTCACGGATCGCGTGCGTGAGGTCCTCGGACTTGATCCCCTTCTCTCCGGTGGACAGGAAGCGCTTGATCGCCTCCTTCTTCGCCCGGCGCACGATGTTCTCGATCATGGCGCCCGAGTTGAAGTCCTTGAAGTACAGGATCTCCTTGTCGCCGCTCGCGTACGTGACCTCGAGGAACCGGTTGCCCTCCGCCTCCGAGTACATCCGGTCGACCGTGGACTGGATCATGCGCGTGGTCGTGACCTTGACGTCGCCGCTGGCGCGCGCCACGTCTTCCGGGTGGATCGGCACCGACGGGTTCAGGTACTTGGCCATGATGTCGGCCGCCTGCGCGGCGTCCGGACGCTCGATCTTGATCTTCACGTCGAGACGCCCGGGTCGTAGGATCGCCGGGTCGATCAGGTCCTCGCGGTTCGACGCGCCGATCACGATGACGTTCTTGAGGGTCTCGACACCGTCGAGCTCCGACAGGAGCTGCGGCACGATCGTCGACTCGACGTCGCTCGAGATCCCGGTGCCGCGGGTCCGGAAGATCGAGTCCATCTCGTCGAAGAACACGATGACCGGCAGACCCTCCTCGCTCCGTTCCTTCGCTCGCTGGAAGATCTGGCGGATCTGGCGCTCGGTCTCACCGACGTACTTGTTCAGGAGCTCGGGGCCCTTGATGTTGAGGAAGTACGAGTGCGCGTCCTGCCGTCCGGTCCGCTCCCGGACCTTGTCGGCCAGCGACTTGGCCACGGCCTTCGCGATCAGCGTCTTGCCGCACCCCGGCGGACCGTAGAGCAGCACGCCCTTCGGCGCCTCGAGCTGGTGCTCCTGGAACAGCTCTGCGTACAGGAACGGGAGCTCGACCGCGTCGCGGATCGCCTCGATCTGCCCCTCCAGACCGCCGATGTCCTCGTAGGAGACGTCCGGGATCTCCTCCAGGACGAGCTCCTCGACCTCTTCCTTCGGCAGCTTCTCGAGCGCGACGTTGGACCGCGGGTCGAGCAGCAACGGGTCGCCCGCGCGGATCGGTTCACCGAGCAGCGCCGTCCCGAGCGTGGCGACCAGCTCCTCGTCGCCCCGGCCGATCACGATCACGCGATCGTCCCCCAACCGGTCCTTCACCTTCACGACCTCGCCCGCGCGATCGGGAAGCAGCACCTCGACCACGTTGAGCGCCTCGTTGAGGATCACCTCGGCGCCCTTGCGCAGGCGGTCGGCTTCGACGTCCGGCGAGACGTTCACGCGCATCTTCCGTCCCGCCGTGAACACGTCGACCGAGCCGTCGTCGTTGGAGGCGAGGTAGACGCCGAACGACGCCGGCGGCTGGCTGAGCTTCTCGACCTCCTCGCGCAGACCCTCGATCCGCTCCTTCTCCGCCTGCAGGGTGCCGGCGAGCTTCTCGTTCTGCGTGAGCGCGCGCGAGAGGTCCGATCGGGCCTCGAGCAGCTTGTCCTCGAGCAGCTTGACCTGACGGGGGGCGTTCGTGAGCCGGCGGCGGAGCAGCGAGACCTCGTCCTCGAGGAAGCGAACCTGCGTCTGAAGCTCGTGGACCTGCTTCTCGAACTGCTCCTGCTGTTCGCGTGGATCGGGCTCCGGCATCTCCTCCACCTCCCGAGGTGCGGAAGCATACCTCCGGTCCTACCTCCGACCGATGAGGCCGGAGGAGGTCTTCTGGCCTGTGCATACGGTCTTCGGTCGATAGGACGCTTGACCTGAGCCGGAACTCACACTCGCCGAGCCAACGTGATGAAGCCCGTGTGCGCGACCATCCGCTGATCCGGCCGAACGCTTCGGGCCGTCACGTGCCACGAGCGGTGGAGCACCTCGAACGTCTCCAGATGCTCGTACGCGTTGCGCTCCAACGAGAGCACGAGCTGCTGCACCTGGTTCGTCGTCGGCAGGTACCCGCAGAAGATCGCGCCGGCAGGGAGCACGTCGGCCAGTGGCTCGAGGGTGTCCCAGGGTTCGGGCAGGTCGAGGATCGCCCGGTCGAAGATCTCGCCGCCGCCCGCGATCTCGCGGATGTCACCTTCGCGCAGCTCGAGCCAGTCGGGCACCTTCCCGAAGAAGGACTCGATGTTGCGAGCCGCGCCGGCCTGGAAGTCGGGTCGGAGGTCGTAGGACACCACCCGGCCCTCGGCGCCGGTGGCCCGGCACAGGGCGAGGGTGAGCGATCCCGAACCCGTGCCGGCCTCGAGGACGCGCGAGCCCGGGAACACGTCCGCGCCGACCAGGATCGCCCCGACGTCCTTCGGGTAGACGAGCTGTGCTCCCCTCGGCATCTTCAGCACGAAGTCGGCCATCCGCGGCCGGAACGCCCGGAAGGCCATCCCCGTCGCCGAGTGGACGAGGGTCCCCTCCGCCGATCCGATCAGCAGGTCGTGCGACAACCCGCCCCCGTGGGAATGCCAGGTCTCGCCCGTCTGGAGCGTGAGCAGGTAGCGCCGGTCGCGCTGATCCACGAGCAGGATCTTCTCGCCCGCTTCGAACGGGCCGATCATCGGTTGGCGCCCCCGTAGATCTCGACGGGCATGACCTCGTTCGAAAGCTCCTCTGTCGTCGCTCGCGCGTCGTCCCCGCCCCGCGGCTCTTCGAGCCGCTCCCCGAGGATCTGCGCCTGCGCGCGGCAGAACGCGCAGAAACGGCCCGTCGTCGGCTGGCCGCAGCGTTCGCACCCGACGAGCTCCACGTCGTCCTGCGTGGCGAACAACGGGGCGGCGCGGTCGAGGTAGCCGAGGAAGAACTGCGCCTTGGTCCCCGGCGACGTCGACTCGAGCTGGTTCATCGCGTCCTTGTAACGGAGCTGCGTGTTCCCGCCCACGAGCGGGCACTCCTCCACCACGTAGTCGATCCCTCGCAGGAACGCGAAGGCGGCGGTCTCGAGCTCGGAGAGCCGGTAGAGCGGCTTGACCTTGCGGGCGAAGCCTTCCTCCGCCGGCAACACCGGGAATTGGCGCGCGATGTAGTCCGTCTGCCACCGGAGCGTGTTCCCCAGCAGCGTGGCGGCCTCGTCGTCCAGGTTGTGCCCGGTCGCGATCACGTCATACCCGCCGTCGCGGGCCGCCCGGTTGAAGACGTAGCGCTTCGATAGGCCGCAGACGGCGCAGGTCGACCGGGAGCCCTTCTTGCCTGCGGTCGGCACGTCGAACCCGTAGTCGCGCGCCAGGTCGACCTCGACGAGGTGGGCGTTGCGCTCGGCGGCGAACGATCGGGCCACCTGGTGCGACCGCTCCGAGTACGCGCCGATCCCGAGCCCAAGGTAGAGCCCGTCGGCCTGGTACCCGAGCTCGAGCAGCACGTCCCACAGCGCAAGCGAGTCCTTGCCGCCGGACACCGCCACCAGGATCCGGTCGGACGGCTCGAACATGTCGTACGAGGCGATCGCCCGCTTGACCTGTTCGCGCACGTGGCGCAGGAAGCAGTCGCCGCAGAACGCCGCGTTGTGGCGACGGATCTCGACGACGGCCGGCGCCTTGCAGCGGCGGCACTTCATCCGGTTCTCGATGCGAGCTCCACCGCTGATCACCGGACGGATCTCGATGACGTCGGCATCGCCCACGCGGTCCTCGCGCGTCAGCAGCTCGCGCTCGCGGATCACGAGCACCGTGTCGGGGTTGATGCCGAGCTCGCCGAGGACATCGTGGATCTTGCGACCGCCGGCGAGCTCGACCTCCCGATCGGGGTTGCGGAGCTTCACCTTCACGCCGCCCAGGCTAGCGCACCGCGTGGTCCCAGCGGCCCCGCTCGGGTGCGGCCGAACGGCTCCTCTCAGCCGAGCGGGACCGGATTCACCCCGAGCTCGATCGTGATGGTGACGCGCTCGCCGCCCTCACGCACGAGCACGACCTCCACCGTGTCGCCGGGCCCGTGAGCGCGGATCGCCTCACCCAGGTCTTCCGCCGTCTCGATCGTCGCACCATCGAACTCGACGACGATGTCGCCCTCGGTCACGCCGGCGTCGTCGGCGGGCCCACCCGGGACGACGCTGGCGATCAGCGCTCCCGCGTCGACCGATGGGTTCAACTCGAACTGCACCTGCGGATCGCCCACGTCCGTCGAGCCGATCCCCATGAAGGCGACCGGCGCGTCGGGGTTGTCGGCGGCCTGGAAGATCGTCGGCTCCACCGAGTCGATCTGGATCGCGAACCCGACGTTCTCGGCCTGATTGGCGCCCGCGCTGTTGATCCCGACGACGTTGCCGGCCAGGTCGACCAGTGGCCCTCCCGAGTTGCCCGGGTTGATGGCGGCGTCGGTCTGGATCGTGTCGGTGTACACCCGCTCCTGATTCGTGCCGCAGTCGGCGACCGGACAGTTCGGGTCGGCAACGGTGATCTCCCGAGCGAGCGACGACACGATCCCGGCCGTGACCGACGGACCCCCCTCGAGCCCGAGGGCGTACCCGATCGCAACGACCTGCTGGCCGAGCCGCAGTCCTTCCGAGTTCCCGAGCGGGAGGGTCGGGAGCCCCTCCGCGTCCACGTCCAGGATCGCGAGATCGGCCTGGATGTCGCCGCCGATCACCCGCGCGTCGTACTCGTCGGGCTCCTCCTCGGAGGTCAGGACGGTGACCGACGAGGCGCCCTCGACGACGTGGTAGTTCGTGACGATGATCCCGTCGTCGCGCACGATGAAGCCACTCCCCTCCCCTTCGCCTCCGTCGCTCGTCGCGACCACGTTCACGACGGCCGGGAGGACCTCTTCGACGACCCGCTCGATGCTGTTCGGTCGGACGCTCTGCGCGTCCGGGGACGGGAACGATCTCGGCTCCGCGGCGGTCGGGTTTCCGCCGTTCGTGCAGGCAGCGAGGGCCAGCGCCGATACGACGCCTATCCCGAGGATGACACGCTTCATCGTCATGACTCCAGTCTGTCGGTTACAGCGGGCATTCGACACACGACGACGACACGTTCACGCAAGCACCTGAACGTTGGCTGAGAGGCGGTCGGGTCCGTAGGGCCCTCTAGGCGCCGTCGAGCGCGCTCACGGCGGGACGCGGGAGCAACCCTGCCCCCTCCACGACCCGAGGGATGGCCTCCTCGTGGTTGATGGTCATCAGGTGGATGCCGGAAACGCCCGGGACCTGGCGGACGGCCTCGACGATCTCGAGCGCGATCGCGATGCCCTCTTCCTTCTGATCCTCGCGCGGGATGGCCTCCATCCGCTCGATCACGTGGTCCGGCACGTCGACGCCGGGGACCTGATCGCGCAGGTAGCGCGCGCCGGCCGCCGAGCTCGGCACGAACACCCCCGCCAGCACCCACACGTGGTCGAGCAGCCCGAGCTCGCCGCACCGAGCCATGAACAGCCGCATCTTCTCCAGGTTGAAGCAGATCTGCGTTTGGACGAACTCGGCGCCCGCCTCGATCTTCGTACCCAGGCGCATGGGCCGGAACTCGAGCGGCGGCGCGAACGGGTTCTCGACGGCCCCGATGAGGTAGTCGGGCGCGTGCGTGAGCTGCCGCCCGGACAGGTAGGTCCCTTCGTCCCGCATGATCCTTGCCATCCGGATCAGGTGGACCGAGTCGATGTCGTAGATCGGCTTGGTCTCCGGATGATCGCCCGTGCTCACGTCGTCGCCGGTCATGCACACGATGTTGCGGACACCGAGCGCCGCCGCGCCGAGCAGATCGGCCTGCAGGGCGAGCCGGTTCCGGTCCCGGCACACCAGCTGCATGAGGGGTTCGACGCCCTGGTCCAGGAGCAGGCGCGCAGCCGCCATCGGCGCGATGTGCGCATGGGCGGCGCTGTTGTCGGTGCAGTTGACGGCGTCGACCCTCCCCCGCAACGTTTCCGCGAGCTCGGTGACGTGCGTGGGGTCGGCGGAGTCGCTCGTCTGCATCTCGGCCGTGACGACGAACTCGCCGGCGAGCAGCAGTCGGTGGAGATGGCTGGACGGATCCCTGTCCGTCATCGGCGACCCGGAGTCAAGCCCGAGGTTCCAGGTCTCCGGGTCGCTGCCCGGTCCAACCGCTCGGCACGTGCCGGTCCCGGCCGGTCACGAGGTTCTCCCACGACGACGTGCCCTGCAGCCGCCAGTCGACGGGCGGTTCGACGTGCAGGATGTGGTCCCGCCACAGGGGCATCCGCCGCGAGCCCTCCCACGCGGAGACCCAGACGCATTTCATCTCGGGCACGACCTCACAGTTCCCGTTCTGCAGCGTGCCGCCGCACGGGCCGTTGCGCAGGTTCTTCGGGCAACGCATCGGGCAGGACAGCCCGGTGGAATGCAGGATGCACTGCCCGCACATGCGGCAGTCCCACACCGCTTCCTTCGTGACGCGTTCGACGAGCAGGAGCGCCCGGCGGAACCCGTTCGACGGAGGCGCCGCCTGCGGCGGCCTTCGATCGAGCGTGCTTCCCTCCATCGTCGCTCCTCGTTCCGGACGGTCCCCGCGTGCCGGACCCTACGCCTCGCGCAGGGAGGCGGCGGGGACCTCCTTCCTCGCGTCGACGAACGGGATCGCGGCGGTCGTGACCGTGAGCGGTCCGTGCTCGGACTCCACGTCGACGGTCGTCCCGGGTGCGGCGAGCTCGATCGGGACCCAGGCGTACCCGATGTTCTTCTCGAGCCGCGGGGACCAGACGGCGTCGGTGACCCTGCCGACCTCCCGGCCGTCCCGAACCACCGGCCAGAACCACGACAGCTCGGCCTTCAGCTCGTCGCCCGACCACTCGACCCCGACGAGCTTGCGATCGACGCCCTTCGCCTTGAGGGCCTCGAGGGGCGCCTTGCCGATGTAGTCCTGCGGCTGATCCTCCACCAGGTGCTCGAGCCCCGTGATGTGCAGCGGCGTGTCCTCGTGGGTCATGTCCGAGTTGTAGTTCATGATCCCCGCCTCGATCCGGCGCGCTTCGACCGGGGCGACCGGCCGGATGCCGAACTCCTCGCCGGCCTCGAACACCGCGTTCCACAGGTCGTCGCCCCGGCCGGGATCGAGGAGATTGATCTCGAAGCCCTGGACGGCGGTCCATCCCGTCCGGCTGATCAGCACCGGGATGTCCTCGATGTCGAACCAGTCGCACCAGTAGTACTTGAGGTCGTAGACGGCCGCGCCGACGAGCTTCTCGAGCGTCTTCGCTGCCTTCGCGCCCTGCACCTGCATCGGGTAGGCGTGGGGATACGACACCTCGACGTCCAGGTTCGACAGCGCCGCCACGCCGAGCGCGTACAGTCCCGCGTCGGAGTCGGCGAGCTGCATCCACCACCGGTTCTCCCCCACGTGGAGCAGCACCGGGTCGTTGACGATCCCGCCGTCCGGCGCGGTGACGATCATGTACTTCCCCTGCTTGACCGCGCACGTGGTCAGGTCCCGGCACGTCAGCGTGTCGATGAACCGATCCGCGTCCTTGCCCGAGATCTCGACGGTACGCTCCACTCCCACGTCCCAGACCGTGACGTCGTTCAGGAGGGCCCAGTACTCGGTGACCGGGTCGTCGAAGTAGGCCGGGAGGAGCATGTGGTTGTAGACGTCGTACGCCGTGCAGCCGGCCCTACGGGTGGCGTCGAAGAACGGCGAACGCCGGTACCACGGTCCGAAGTAGATCGTCGCGCTCTGCTCGAGCATCTCTTGCCGTTCGTTCACCATTCCGGGCACGACCCCCTTCGATCGGCCGGCCGGTCGGCCGTCGACGGATTGAATCATCGTTCAAACGCAGGTCGCCCGCAAGCCGCGCAGCGTCGTACGACGGCGCGACGCGACTGAACCGTTCTTCAGGTTCGAACGGCTCCGGGACTAGGAGACCGGGATCTGCTTGCTGGGGTCGACGAACGGCATCTCCACGACGACGCCGTGCCGCGGCCCCCACTCCGTCTCGACCGTGACGCGCTCGCCGAGCGTCGAGCGCTCGACCGGCAGCCAGGCGAACCCGATGTTGCGTTCGAGCCGCGGCGAGTAGATCGCGGAGGTCACCGCGCCGATCCGCTCCCCTGCGTCCACGACCGGCCACTTGAGGTTGTTGAGCTCGGGGAACGGGTCGCCGTCCAGCTCCAGACCGTTGACCGTCTGCCGCACGCCGCGCTCCTTGATCGAGCGGAGCGCCGCCATCGAGATGCTGGATGCGTCGTCCAGGCCCCAGTCGACCAGGCGCTCGAGGCCCATCTCCAGCGGGTTGTTGTCGTACGTCATGTCGGCGCCCCAGTTGAAGATCGCGCCCTCGATCCGGCGGATGTCGCTCGGGCCGGTGGGACGGATGCCGAACTCCTGCCCGGCCTCCATGATCGCCTCGTAGACCTCGACGCCCTTGGTCGTGTCCGTGAGGTAGACCTCGTACCCGACCTCCGACGTCCATCCGGTCCTCGTGATCACCACCGGCGCGCCGGCGATCTTCGACTCGGTCCAGAAGTAGTAGCGGAGGTCGAGGATCTCCGGACCGAGGAGCTTGGCCATCAGGTCCCTGGACTTCGGTCCCTGGACCTGCAGCGGAGCCACGTCGGCCTCCCGGATCGTGACGTCCAGCTCCGGGTACGCGTTCTTCAGCCCCCGCGCGAACAGCAGCGCATCGGAGGACGCGAGCGCGAACCAGAAGGTGTTCTCGTCCATCCGCGTGAGGACCGGGTCGTTGACGATCCCCCCGTCGCTGTCGCAGATCAACACGTACTTGCCCTGCCCGACCGCGCACGTCGAGAGGTCGCGCGGCGTCAGCAGCTGGGCGAAGCGGAAACCGTCGGGCCCCCCGATCTCCAGGCATCGCTCGACCGCGACGTCCCACAGGGTCACCCCCGTGAGCAGCGTCTCGAACTCCTCCTCGAACGAGTCGAAACGGATCGGGAAGTACATGTGGTTGTAGACCGTGAAGCCCTTCGGGTCGTGCTTCTGCGTCGCTTCGTGGTAGGGCGTGCGCCGATTGCGCGCGCCACGCTGCACCTGGCTCATGTCGAACGCCATCACGGAACCTCCTCGCGCTGGGTGGGTCGTCCGGCCCTGGTCGGGACCGCGGCCATCGTCCGTCCGACACCGACGCCTGGCAACGAGCCTCCATGACCGCTGGTCAGCGGCGACACGACGTCAGCCCGGCCGTTCGGCATCGAACACGCGCTCCCCGTCCACGAACGTGAGCACGACGGACGCGTCGGCGATCTCGTCCACCGGGATGCGCGAACACGTCCCGGTCGAGGACCGCGAGATCCGCCCGCTTGCCGACCTCGATCGACCCGGTGAGGTCGTCGAGGTGGTTCACGAAGGCGCTGTTGATCGTGAACCCGGCCAGGGCCGTCGCTAGGTCGATCCGTTCGTCGGGCAGGAACGGCTCCCCGGTCCCGCCACCGTACTCGTACGCGCTCGGTGCGGTGCGGTTCACGGCGACGTGCATCTCCCATAGGGGATTCGCGCTCGAGACCGACCAGTCGCTGCCCATCGCGAGCATCGCACCGGAACGCACGAGGCTCGCGAACGGGTACTGCCACTTCGAGCGCTCGGCGCCGAGGAACGGGATGGTGAGGTGGAGCATCTGCCCCTCGTTCACCGCCCACAGCGGCTGGGCGTTCGCGACCACGTCAAGCTCTCGGAAGCGCGGGATGTCGTCGGGGTGCACGACCTGGATGTGCGCGATGTGATGGCGATGGTCGCTTGCGCCGTTCGCCGCTCGCGCGGTCTCGAACGCGTCCAGCGCCTCGCGGACCGCCCGCTCGCCGATCGCGTGGATGTGGACCTGGAAGCCCTCGGCGTCCAGGCGCGTGACCCCGGCTTTCAGATCCTCGGCCTCGACGAAGGACGTTCCGCGGTTCCGCGTCGGCCGGCCATCGGCGTCCAGGTACGGCTCGAGGACGGCGGCCGTATGATTCTCGACCACGCCGTCCTGCATGATCTTGACGGTCGTGGCCGCGAACCGCCCGATCCGAGCTCGTTCGCGGGCCTCGAGCAGGTCGTTCACCTGTTCGATCCCCCGGTGACGGTCCCACCACAGCGCGCCGACCACGCGGGCGGTGAGCTCTCCCGACGCGGCGAGCTGCGCGTACGCGTCGAACGTCGGGTAGCTGCCCCCCACGTGCGCATCCTGCCAGGCCGTGATCCCCAGCGAATGCAGGTGGCGCTGTGCGACGCGCAGCCCCTCAACCCAATCGGACAGCGTCGGGTCGGGGACGTGTCGCTCGATCAGGAGGAACGCTCCCTCGTGCACGGTGCCCGCGGGTTCGCCGGCTTCGTCGCGGACGATCCACCCGTCGACGGGGTCCGGCGTCTCCCGCGTCAGGCCGGCGATCTCGAACGCTCGCGAGTTCGCCCACGCGCTGTGGCCGTCCCGGCTCGTCAGGTAGACGGGACGGTCGCGGACGACGGCGTCCAGGACCTCCTTCGGCGGGTTGCCCCCGGGGAAGACGTCCATGGACCAGCCGCCGCCGACGACCCACCCATCATCCGGATGCGACGACGCGTACTCCGCGACGATCCGCTCGTAGTCCTCCACCGCGTACGCCTCGGACAGGTTGCAGTGCAACATCTCGAACCCGCTCGAAGGCGGATGCACGTGGGCGTCCTGGAACCCGGGGAGCAGCATCCGTCCACGTAGGTCCAGAACCTCCGTCCCGCCACCCACGAGCTCGCGGACGTCGTCGTCCGAGCCGACCGAGACGATGCGTCCTGCGGAGACCGCGATCGCGCTCGCCCGGCGTCGGGTGGCGTCGACCGTGTAGACCGCCCCGTTCACGAAGGCGAGGTCGGCGTTGCCGTTCGATGCCATCTCACGCGTTCCCTTCGGTCGGCGGAGCTCGCCCTCGGAGCGCGCAGAGCATATCGAGCGGCTCGCGTCGTCAGGCGAGCGCGACGAGCCCGAGCAGCTCGTCGTCCCAGAAGGCGAGCTCGCCGTCGGGCATCATCAGGACCTTGTGGGGCGAGAGCGCCCGCACGAACTCGACGTCGTGGCTGACGAGGACCATCGAGCCCGACCACCCGGCGAGTGCCTCGGCGACGGCGGTTCGTGAGGGCGGGTCGAGGTTGTTCGTAGGCTCGTCGAGCAGGACGAGGTTCCGTCGCCCGGCCACGAGCTGTGCCAGCGCCAGCTTCGTCTTCTCGCCGCCGGACAGCGTGCCGGCGTCCTGGAACGCGACAGGGCCGATCAGGCCGAACATCCCGAGCAGGCCGCGCAGGTCTTGGTCCGACGCGTCGAGGGACTCGGCGCGGACGTGGGCGAGCACCGACTCACCGTCGCGGATGCCTTCGTGCTCCTGCGCGTAGTAGCCGAGTGAGACGCCGTGTCCGAGACGGAACGAGCCCGCGTCGGCCCGCAGGACGTCGGCGAGGATCTTGAGCAGGCTGGTCTTTCCCGCGCCGTTCAGCCCCATGATCAGGAGTCGTTCGCCTCGGGCGACGTGGAACCCGATCTCCTCGAAGACCGCCGGGCCGCCGTACCCCTTCGCGAGCCCTTGCGCATCGAGCACGATCGCGCCGGCTCGCGGAGGTTCGGGGAACCGGTAGCGCACCGCGCGCTCGTGCGTCGGCGCCTCGATGGCACGCTCCTCGAGCTTGCGAACCCGGCTGTCGAGCGCCTTCGCCTTCCGCGCCCGCTTCACCGTCTGTCCTCGCATCGAGTCGGCGAGTGTCTTCAACCGCTTCACCTCCGCCTGCTGTCGTCCCGCGATCGCGCTCAGTCGGGCCTCGTCCACCTTCCGGGCCGCCCGATACTCGGAGTACGTGCCTCGGTACTGCACGATCCCGTCGCGATCGAGGTGCAGGATGCGCGTGATCGCGCCGTCGAGCAGCCCGAGGTCGTGGCTCACGACGACGAGCGCCCCGCGGTAGCCGGCGAGGAACCGCATCAGCCAGTGCTTGGCGTCGCTGTCGAGATGGTTCGTCGGCTCGTCCAGGAGCAGGAGATCCGATCCGGAGAACAGGATCCTCGTGAGCTCGAGTCGACGTCGCTCGCCGCCGGACAGTGCTCCCACCGGAAGGTCCAGACGGTCGCTCGGCAGGCCGAGTCCGGCCGCGATCCGGTGTGCTTCGGCCTCACCCGAGTAGCCTCCCGCCGCTCGGTACCGCTCCTCGAGGCGGGCGAAGCGGCCGACGTTGGTCTCGCTCGGTCGCTCCTCCATCGCGAGCCGGAACTTCTCGAGGCGCTCGGCCATCTCCTCGAGCCCGCGAGCCTCCAGCACATGGGCCAGGGCCCGGCGACCCTGTTCCGTCCTTCCGCGGGGTTCCTGCCTGAGGTAGCCGAGCCTGCCGCGAACGACGGCCCGACCGGCCATCGGGGTCTCGTCCCCGGCGATCACGTTCAACAGGCTCGTCTTCCCGGCACCGTTGCGACCGACGACGCCCGTCTTGTCGCCGGTTCGAAGGGACAGGGTCAGACCCTCGAGGATCGGAACGCCGGCGACCTCCACGGCGAGGTCGCTGATCTCGAGCACGCTCATCGAGGGCTCCGGTCGCGCCGGGGGGCTGGCTGGCCTGGGTGGAGGGACATCGGACGTCTCCTGGTCGGGGATGCGAATCAACGAGCGCCGATCGGCGCTCGGGTATGCCCGGGAGATCGTCCTCAACTCACGGGCGGAGTCTAGCAACGGCCGAACGCCTGAGGAACCATCGCCCACGAACGTCTCCGAACACCCTGCACGCCCGTAGCATGTCGGCGTGGATCGAGCGCAGGCCTTCCTGTTCGACCTCGACGGGACGCTCGTCGACAGCGTCTACCAGCACGTCTTGGCCTGGAGAGATGCCCTCAACCACCTGGGGATCGATCTGTCCGTCTGGCGGATCCATCGCAAGGTGGGCATGAGCGGCGGACTGTTCGCCAACGCTCTCCTGCGGGAGACCGGGCGCGAGGTCACGCGCGAGCAGGCGGCCGAGCTCCGGCGCCTGCACGCCGTGGCCTATGCCGAGCACGTCAAGGACGTCCGGCCGCTCCCGGGCGCGCGCGAGCTTCTGACGTACCTCACGGACGTCGGCGTCCCGTGGGCGATCGCGACGAGCGGCTATCGCGAGTCGGCCGGCCCGGCGCTCGAGATGCTCGAGATCCCGCCGGGCGTGCCCGCTCATCACGCGCGATCTGGTCGAACACGCCAAACCCGATCCCGATCTGTTCCTCGCCGCGGCCGACGCCCTGGGCATGTCGGCGGAGAACTGCGTCGTCGTCGGCGACAGCGTCTGGGATCTGCTCGCCGCTCGCCGAGCCAGAGCCCTCGGGATCGGCCTGCTCTCCGGCGGGTACGGGCTCGAGGAGCTCGAACGCGCCGGCGCGTACCGGGTCTACGACGACCCGGCCGACCTCCGTCGCCACCTCGACGAGGTCGGCGTCCGCCAAGCGGGACCCGCCCCCGAATAAGGTCGGGCGGTGGCCCCGAGGCCGTGGGTACGAGCACGAAAGGAACGCGCTCGCGCGGCGGATACCGCGTAAGAGACGTCCCTCGTCGGCGCCGGCCTCCTGGGCGTAAGTCGGGTCTGCCGGGAGAGGAGATGGTGGCTAGCGGTGACGACAGAAGTGGTCCCATGGGTTCATCCTCGTGGAGACGGAAGAGGCCCTGAAAGGGGGTTCGAGGTGGACGACTCGAGCAGGAACAACCGATGGGCCCAGCGGAACTGGAAGACGTGGTTGGGAGTAGGTCTGGCGGTGGTAGTGGTCGCGGTCCTCGTGGTCCTGATCGCCGCGAACAGCGGAGGCGGTTCGGGCGGCCTCTACTGAGCGCGCCTGGGGAACGACTCTCTCGTACCCTGACGGGCAAGCGAGAACATCTATCCGACGCGGTCGGCGAACACGACAAGACGTTGAGATGCCGAGAACCTCGGGTTGCAGGTCGTGAGCACGAGCGTCGGACTCTTCGTCTGGTCCAGGACGTAGTCGCCCGACGGGAGGATGCCCGATGGAGGGACGATGGCGGTCCGGCCTACTCGGTAATTGAAGATGCCATACTCGGTCGCGAGCACGATCCTGTCGCCTTCGCGAAGCTCGTTGAGCGACCAGAATGGGGCTCCATACGTCGTCCGGTGTCCCGCGATCCCGACGCGACCCGTGTCGTCCCAGGGATACGCCGTCCACGTGTAGTGGCCGGGTCCCTTGTTGAGTGATTCGCTGTTGGTGCCTTCGACCACGACCAGGTCTATCTCGATCTTCGGGATACGGATGATCGCGATCGCGTTCCCAGGAACGTTGGCCACCCGCTCGGGGGCCGCGGTCGGGTGCAGGCTGGCAACGTTGCGCTCGAACGCCGGTCGGAGATCGTTCTGCGCGGCCCTGGCGGCGAATCCCGTGCCCCAGAGGTTCCACCAGAGGTAGCCGCCCAGGGCAAGGGCTGACGCCATGAACAGGAGGCCTGTGATCTGAAGGATCCGGCCCCGGTGGCGTCGGCGAGCGGCCGGAGGCGGCGCGGATGTGACAGTGCCGTCGATAACTTCGGCTTCCGCCACCTTTGAGTTTGCTCGCTCGGTCACCATGCCTGTCCCCTACCGTCCCCTCGCACTACCTCCGGGTCAGGGGTTCCGTCCTTTCGACCATGGGGAAGAAACAGGGGCATTGGCATTCGCTGAACAGACAGAGTCCCGATTCGCGTTCGCTGTGCACGAACTCTGAGTGGCGGCACCAGGAGCAGAAGGTGACCAGACTCGGGTCGACATCGACGTAACGGACCGTTGACAGATCTAGCCTTTGCATCGCGCAACGACCCTAGGGAATGAGTGGGGCCGACGCATCGGCCGGTCGGTGGCCTGCAGCTAGGTCGAAGGTCTATTCCCCTTGGATACTTGGCGAACCGGAGCCCGCGCTGGACGGCGAGCCCGCTCTCTAGGTGGCTACCCATGCGAGCCAGGGAGGAAGAAGTGGCATTTCGTTGCAGGGCACCATCCCCGCGAGGCTATTTCGAGCGGGCCTCGGCGCGGGCGACGAACGACCAAGTCGAATTGGTCTTTCGGCCGAGAAGGAGGCTGCCCCGGATAGCCGATACCCCAGTAGCGCACATGACCTATAGGGGTGCCATGACGAAGCCCAGCCTGCCCGCGGTTCGCGGGAATGACCTGGACCCGAGCCAGACGAGCCCATGCTTGTGGTGCCAGCACGCGGAGTTCATCCATGCGTACGAGGGACCATGTCTGTTCTCCGGATGCGAGTGTCCGTTCTTCACCCCGGCCGAGCCTGACGTCGTAGCCCTCTGGTGACGCCGATGACACCGAACGTCGACGACGCACTCGCGCTCGCCCGAGCCATCGGTCGAGCCGACCGCGAAGCCGTGGATGCCCTCCTGGAGGACTTGGGCATCACGTCGTCCGAGAAAGCCGCAAGTCTCGTCGGCTACCTGTGCGGTCTCTTGATCGGCATGGCGCAATTGCACGCGGCTCGGACTGGCGAGTCCTGGGAGGACCTTCTGACCCAGTTTGGGAAGGTCGCCACCTCCGGGCACTGAAATAGCTCGGCGATCCGGTCGCATGAGGCAGAGATCAACAGAGCACGTTCGTGCAGGTAGTTGGCGTGTCGGAGGGGGGATTTGAACCCCCACGGCCCATAAGGCCACTAGGCCCTCAAGGTAGCAAAGCGGTATCTCCTGGTTCCGCTCCATCCCATCAGTGCTGCTCAGTGGCGATTTGACGAGATCGGCTGGCGTTCGACCTGCTCGCGTTGGGCAGACAACCGGCAGACGGGGTCCTTGGGTGAGCGTAGCCTGCCGAATCGGTGAGAGCTGACGAGCTTGAGCGCCGCCTCCGGGAGCGGCTGGACGCCCTCGCGCCGGCTCCCCGCGCCGAGCTGCTCCACGTCCTCATGCTTCCCGACTTCGAGCGAGCCGACCGGATCGGAGAGTTCTGAGGCTACCCGGAGAGGCGCGCCTTCGCCGAGCTGCTGATCGACTGCGAGGAGGATCGGACCCTCGGGGCGGTGCTCGTCGGCGCGAGGCCGACCGATAGAAGTGCTAGCGGTTGGCTAGCCCGCGAGTGCGGTCCGGCAACGGAACTGACTGGCCGTCACCCCGGTGGCCGGCTGGGTCCTCCTCTTCTCCAGCGGCATGAGCCTGCCGTGGACGGTGGTCCGCGAGCTGCTGAGCAGGAACGAGCACCTGAACGTGATGGCGTGCGCGATCTTGTTCTTGAACGTGATCGTGAGCGGCTGAGATCCCCGCGTCACGCGCATCATCGAGTTCTGCCACACCACGGTGGCCCCCCCTGCGGCCGCGGGCGTACCCTGTGCTCCCGCGAGCAGCGCGGCAGACAGCAGCAATGCCGTGATCTTCGCCCTCATCTCCGTTCTCCTCTGGTCCCAGCCCTTAGTTATCGGCGCTTAGGGCCTCCCGGTTGACCTGAACAGCGGGCGCACGGGTGCACACTCCGAGGAGGACCGGATACTTCGGGCGGTGCTGGTCGGCCTTAGGCACTGACCGATGCTGTTGACACCTCGACCTACGTCGGAGGAACCTCGGGTTCGTGGTGAGATGGGGTGAGTTCGCGTCGCTTCGCCCAGACCTTGCCGACGCTGGGCGGCAGTTGCTGTACCAGTACGGCGTGGGACTGGCGTTCCTCGCAACCACTCGCGATGATGGTGGCCCTCGCGTTCACCCGATGTGCCCACTGCTGACGGAAAGCGAACTGTACGCGTTCATCGTGCCATCACCGAAGAGGAACGATCTATACAGGGACGGTCGCTACGCGCTGCATTCATTCGCTGCCGAGGCGAACGAGGACGCCTTCTACCTGACAGGACGGGCCGACCTGATTGCAGATGAGGTAACCACGAAGAAACTCGCAACGCAGTTCGCTGCGGAGCGAGGCATGTCGGAACCACCAGCCGAAAGAACGTCCTGGGAGTTGTTCGCTTTCGACATCGAGTCGGGTCTCCTCACGCGGACAACAGGACACGGGGACCCATCGCCGAATCACACGACCTGGCACGCGCCCGAGGCTTAGCCAGACCTCTGCGGTGACGGTATGGCGATGGGTCCTACAGGCTTCCAGGTGGTCGGCGCGACGTTCTAGCCTTCCCGCACATGGCTCGCCGAGAACGCGAGATCCTCGAGCACACCGTCCGGACCGTGGCCGAGCAGGCGGTCAAGGCCGACGAGCTCGTCGATGAGGCGAAGGCTGCCGGTGGAGGCAATCATCCGGTCACGGTTCACGCGAAGATGCTCCGCCTCGAGCTGCTCAAGGTGAAGGCCGACCTCGAGCGCGAGCTCGAGACGTGGTCGCTGAACGGCACCAAATGTGGTCTCGACGTGCATTGGGTGAGCGGCCTCGGCATCACTCCGGGCCATTGGGGGCACCGGGAACCTAGATCGCGACGGCACGCCCGTAGGGTTCATACCGAATCAGCAAGGCGTCGTCGGGGATTCGCTCGCGGAAGTACGCGACCGCCGCTGGGTCCGGAGCTGACTGGTGCACGACGACCTTGTTCAGCCGCGGATCCCATCCGAAGGCCATGACGGAGCCACCCTCGGGGCCTTCCAATCCGTCATAGAACGAGATCAGCTGTGCCCGGCTGTACTTCACCACGTCGATTGTGAAAGACCAACCTGCGCGTCGTGCTTCGTCCTGGATCGAGTTCACCTGCCCGGCTTCGGGCGCGACGAGGGCCATGCCGAGCACGGGACGCTGCGAGCTGCGGTCAATCCACGCACCCGCGTATCGATCTTCGCCCACAAGTTCCTCGGCGTAGCGAATGACCTCGAAGGCCACATCGTCGTCGCGATCCTGGTTGTCCACGCCCGACAGCGTATCGGCCCGGAGCCGGGGACTGAGCGGACGCGAGACCTCGGCACGTCGCACCGCCTGACCGTTATCGGCAGACCGTGCCACGACGCGGCCACTGCTGCTGATCGATTGTGAGGAGGACCGGACGCGGGACGCTCCGGGCGGTGCTCGTCCGGACGCTGCGAGAGCACCAGCAGTGACCGCCCGAACCCCCTTGCCGACGGCTAGCGGATTGGCGAGTATCTCTCATGCGAGAAGTGAGGAGGGAGCCATGGCTCTCTTCAAACGGCACTTGGGGTTGCGCGTAGCGGCGGTCGCGTTCGTCGCGTCCCTGCTCGAGCTCGGGCTTCAGGCCCCGGCATCCGCGACCTCCCCGACCATCTCGTCGTTCTCGCCGACCAGCGGCCCGGCAGGGTGCGTGGTGGTCATCACGGGAACGGACTTCGACAACCCGGACGTGACAAGCGTCGATATCGGCGGCACGCCCGTGTCTGAGTTCAAGGTCGTCTCGGGGAAAGAGATCTGGGCGACGGTCGCCGGCGACGCAAGCGGAACGATCCATGTCGCCAACGCGAGCGCGACAGCGAGCAGCCCGACCGACTTCACCAACGCGAACCCGGGGGGTTGCTCCCCAACCATCACCTACTTCACGCCATGTGGTGGAACGGGGGGAGTCATCGTGATGATCATCGGGACGAACCTGCTCAAGAGCTCCGGCATGACCACAACCACCGCGGTGGGAGGCGATGTGCGTTTCGCTCCGTATACAGCCACAGCGACGCACACGGGGACCCCGGAGACCCCGACGCGACTCACGGTGCTCGTGCCGTCGGGTGCCGCAGACGGACCGATCCGGGTGAGCACGTTCAATGACGTGGTTGGCGAGGGGGCTGTTCTCAGCGATACCCGTTTCGAGGTGGTGCCGCCCGAGTGCGACCTCTTCCCGCTCGAGCAGCCGAGGAGCGTGACACTGAGGCTACGCAAGCACCTGGTCGCTCGAGGGATGGTCAGCCTGACGACCGAAGGCGACGGCTCGACCGTCTGCGTGGCGAGCGTTCCGGTCAAGATCCAGCGCCGCGTCTCGGGGCATTGGAAGACCGTGGGGAGCACCACCACCAATGACACCGGCGCCTACATCAAGAGGATCAAGGACAAGCCCGGCAGGTACCGGGCCACGGCCCCGATGATCTTCCTGGTCGAGCCAATTCTCCAGACCTGCCTGCGCGCCATCTCACCCGTTCGGACCAGAAGCTGATCGGCCACTGGGCGCACCGGGAGCCGCGCACGGCGAGCTGGCCTGTACCGCTCGGCAAAGTCTTGCTGAAGCGACTTACCTCGGAGCTGCGACGGGCCGATATGCGTCAGAGCCGCGGGGCTGCCGCCGAACTCGACGGAGAGGCGAACCACCAGAGCGACGGCCTGGCTCCAACCTCTAAACGCCGGATGCAGCGTCGCTCCCCTAGACCCGCGGACGCAGAGCTCACCCTCCTCGAGCTCTGCGCGTGCCCGCTCGGCCATGCCCACGGCGGCGCAGAGCTGCCCAAGCAGTGGCAGGTGGATCGAACCATGCATTCTGTAGGGATTCTGGGGTGGACCTTCGGCGGTGTGGCTCCCCAGAAGGTCCGACTGTGCAGCCGGCTTCCAGATGTCAGGATTGCCGTCATGGCGGTCATCGAGAGGCTCGGAAAGCCGGAGTCACGCCCATACGTCGTGGCCTGGGGACGGTTGACGGAAGAAGATGAGGGACGCCTGCTCGCACGTGTCCTGACGTCGCGCCATGTCGATGTCACGGTCGATCTATGTGAGATCGAAGAGGTGACGGACGAGGGATGCACCGCGATCAAGAATGTAGCCGGGTACATGGGTCAGGATCAGACGATGGTGGTGCTCTACAAACCCGACCGGGAGGCGACTCGATCGCTCGAGCGATCTGGGATCGCGGATGACGGCCGGATCGTGTTCGTCGCATCCTCGCCATCTCGTCGCATCAGTCTCGCGCTCTGACCCGAGCAGAGACGCCGGCTTCCTCGCTTCGATCGGCGGCTTATCGACGACCGGGACCACTCCTCGCAGTCGAGCCGTTGGCGATCGGTCCGGTCATGACGTCAGACACGGCTCACCTTCGAATGTTGGTGGAACCCCGGCCGGGACAAGGGTCGGCCGGGGAACCCCTACCGCGTCCGCTCCTCCTGCAGACATCGAGACCGGACGCCGTGCAGGAGTCGCAGCGAAGGTTCGCGGCGAACCGTTAGGAGGGTCGGTGTCCGGGAGATCGAGGATAGCGCGAAGTTCGTCGCGGGCAGGGTGCCGGTGTCGCCCAACTTCCTCGAGGACGCCGTCCAGGCGATCAGCAAGGCCATCCTCGACTGAGCTGGCAGACAACGGGCAGACAGGACCCCCGGACAGGTCGGCACGGTTCCGGGGGCTTCACATTTGTGCTGGTAGTTGGTGTCGGAGGGGGGATTTGAACCCCCACGGCCCATAAGGCCACTAGGCCCTCAACCTAGCGCGTCTACCAAGTTCCGCCACTCCGACGAGAGCGAGCCGATTCTAGCAACCGGGCCGGAGCGGCCCGGTGGTCGTCATCCCCACTGCCAGGAGAGCCAGAACGTGGACGCGCCGAAGATCACCGCCGTGACGACCGTGATCTTGTCCAGGCGCCGTTCGAGCGAGGTGCCGCCCGACAGGCTGGAGGTGCCGCCGAACATGTCGGACAGGCCGCTCCCCTTGCCCGAGTGCAGCAGGATGAACACGATCAGGAACAGGCTCGAGGTGACGCAGAGCACCAGCGCGATGACGTCGAACATGGCTCGTCAGTGTACCGGCTTACACGCCCGCAGCTTCGTCGATGACCGCCCGGTCTTCGAGCGGGAAGTGGCAGGCCGCCACCTGGCCGGGGTGGTGTGGCCGGAGCTCGGGCTCCTCGTCGCTGCAGCGCGGGAACTGCGCGTTCGGGCACCGGGGGTGGAAACGGCAGCCTGATGGCGGGTCGATCGGGCTGGGCACGTCGCCCTCCAGGATGATCCGCTTCTTGGCCGCCGCGAGATCGGGGTCGGGGATCGGGACGGCCGAGAGCAGGGCGCCCGAATACGGGTGCTTGGGGTTCCGGTACAGCGTCTGTCCGACGGCCATCTCGACGATCTTGCCGAGGTACATCACGGCGACCCGGTCCGAGACGTGCTTCACGACGGACAGGTCGTGCGCGATGAACAGGTACGTGAGGTTGAACTCCTCCTGGAGGTCCTCCAACAGGTTCAGCACCTGGGCCTGGATCGAGACGTCCAGCGCGGAGACCGGCTCGTCGCACACGATCAGCTTGGGTCGCAGGGCGAGGGAGCGTGCCACCCCGATCCGCTGACGCTGCCCGCCCGAGAACTCGTGCGGGAAGCGGTTGTAATGCTCGGGGTTCAGACCCACGAGCTCCATCAGCTGCTGCACCTCGCTCTTGATCTGCTTCCGGGCGACGACCTTGTGGAGGCGGTACGGGGCCCCGATGATCGAACCCACCGTCTTGCGCGGGTTCAGCGATGCGAATGGATCCTGGAAGATCATCTGCATCTCGCGACGCAGGTCGCGGAGGTCTCCACCCTTCACCCGCGTGATGTCCTGGCCCTCGAACTCGATCGTCCCCTCGGTCGCCTCGTACAACCTCATCAACACACGAGCGAGCGTGGACTTGCCGCACCCCGTCTCCCCCACCAGGCCCAGCGTCTCGCCCTTGTGGATGTCCAGGTCGACACCGTCGACCGCGTGGACGTCGCCGATCCGCTTCTGGAACAGGATCCCCCGGGTGATCGGGAACAGCTTGCGGAGGCCGCGTATCCGTACGAGCGGCGTCTCGGACGTCGCCGGTTCGGGCTGAGGCCGTTCGGTCACCTCGACGCTCACGAGCGCGCCATCACCTCTTCCTGGAAGATGCGCTCCTTGTCCGCGAGCGAGAGGTGACACCGCGACGCGTGGTGACCGTCGGCCGGCAGGAGCTCGGGCACCTCGGTCCGGCACCTGTCGAACACGTGGGGACAGCGCGGGTGGAACGCGCAGCCCGGCGGCACGAAGATCAGGGATGGTGGGAGACCTCGGATCGGGACCAGGCGCTCCTTCGTGTCGCTCTCGTTGAGCCGCGGGATCGACGACAGCAATCCCCAGGTGTACGGGTGGTGGGCGCCGTAGTAGATGTCTCTGCGGTCGCCCGCCTCGACGATCTTGCCGGCGTACATCACCTGGATGTGGTCGCAGTGCTCGGCCACGACCCCGAGGTCGTGGGTGACGATCACGATCGCGGCGTTGAACTCCTGCTTCAGCCGGTCCAAGAGGTCGAGGATCTGGGCCTGCACGGTCACGTCGAGCGCGGTGGTGGGTTCGTCGGCGATCAGCAGGTCCGGGTTCAGCGACAGCGCCATCGCGATCATCGCTCGCTGCCGCATGCCACCGGAGAACTCGTGTGGATACTGGTCCGCTCGCTCGTCGGGGCGAGGGATACCGACACGCCGGAGCATCTCGACCGCCTGCTCGTGAGCCTCGCTCTTCGAGACCTTCTGGTGCACCCGAACGGCTTCGGCGATCTGGTCTCCGACCTTGTAGTAGGGATGCAGCGAGGTCATCGGGTCTTGGAAGATCATCGAGATCTTCTCACCCCGCACGGTGCGCATCTCGTCGGCCGGGAGCGTCAGCAGGTCCTGACCCTGGAAGATGATCTCGCCCTCGACCTGCGCGCGCTCCCGGTCGATGAGACCCATCACCGTGAGGAACGACACGCTCTTGCCGGATCCGGACTCCCCGACCACGCCGAGGGTCTCCCCCGGCAGCAGGGAGAACGAGACGCCGTCGACCGCTTTCACCAATCCGTCGTCGGTCGGGAAGTGGACGGTGAGGTTCTTGACCTCGAGGAGCGGTTCCGCCACTACGTGTACCTCACCCGCGGGTCGAGGAACGCGTAGGCGATGTCGACGCACAGGTTCGCGATCGCGATGAAGAACGCCGCGAAGAGGGTGACACCCATCACGGCGGGGAAGTCGTTCAGGAAGATGCTCCTCACCGCGTACTGGCCGACGCCCGGCAGACCGAAGACGGTCTCCGTGATGAACGCCCCGCCGAGCAGGACGGCCAGATCGAGCCCGAACATCGTGACGACCGGCGTCAGCGCGGCACGTAGCCCGTGCTTGTAGATCACCCGCTTCTCGGACAGCCCCTTGGCGCGAGCGGTTCGGATGTAGTCCTCGCCCATGGTCTCGATCAGGTTCCCGCGGACCATCCGCGCGTAGAAGGCGGCGAACGTCATCGACAGCACGATCCAGGGCAGGATGAACCGACCCGAAAGCACGGCCTGGAGCACCGACTCCCCGATCGGGATGCCCGACGGCGGAGCCCATCCGAGCTTGAACCAGAAGACGTAGAGGAACAGGTACGCGAGCCAGAACACGGGCGCCGACACGCCGATGAGGGCGAAGACCATGGAGCCGCGATCCCAGACGCTCCCCCGTTTGACCGCCGAGATGATGCCGATCGGGATCCCGACCAGGGTCCACAGCACCGCGGCCCCGACCGCGAGGGCGATCGTCACCGGGAGGCGCCCGAAGATCTCCTCCTTCACCGGGACGAAGTTGGCGTAGGAGTAGTAGACGTCCTCGTTCAGGAACAGCCCCGGCCAGGGGATCAGGCCCTTGGCGAACCGGCTGTACTGGACGTACAGCGGCTTGTCGAGTCCGAACGCGACGCGAGCCGCCTCGACGTTCTCGGGGCTCGTCGACTTGCCCACCGCGCGTCTGGCCGGATCGGAGGCGGGCAGCTTCACGAAGATGATGAACGTGATCAGGGACACGATGAACAGCACCAGGATCATGAACAGCGTCCGCCGGATCAGATACCTGCCCATCGCGCCCTCCGAAGTCTACCCCACCAGGTGGGAGGGGCCGCCCCCCCGGAGCGGCCCCTCCCCTTTCGCGATCCTGCCTCGTTCTTCCGGTTTCCTGCCCTCCCGCTCACCCTCCCTTACTGGGCGTCGGGAGCGATGGCGTACTGGTCGTACGCCGCCAGACCGGCGAACTGGTCGAACGAGTAGTTGATGATCCGCGTCGACGTGATGTCGACGTTGTTGTCGAACAGGTACGGCACCCAGGGGACGACCTGTTCCATCAACGTGGTGTCGAGGTCGGCCCATCGCCTGGAACCGGGCGTCACCCGTCTGCTGGTTGGCGGTCTTGATCTGGTCGTCGACCGACGGGACCTCGGTGATGTCGTAGCCGGCCTTCGACAGCAGATCGGCACTCGCTCCGACCAGCCCGTAGTTGCAGCAGCTCGGGAAGATGGCCGCCGATCCGAACAGCGGGTCGGCGAACGTGTACCCGTCCGGGAAGTCCTTCCCCCACGCGGGGGCGAGACAGATGGCGACGTGCGCCTCCGGCTCGTTGCACTTCGAGTACATCGTCGTGCGCTCGAAGGACTTCACGTCGAACGTCAGCCCGAGCGGCTCCATGTTCTGCTGGATCAACGCGGACTGGTCCGGGTAGGGATCGGCCTCGTCGGTCACCGCGAGGATGTTGGAGCACTCCGGCGCGTCGCACACGCCGTCGCCGTCGGAGTCGTACGCCGACTGAGCCATCTCCGCCTGCGCCGCCGTGAGGTCGCCCGCCGAGTTCGGCGTCGCGTACGGGTCGAAGTCGGCGAGCAGGTTGTCCTCGAGCGAGTTCACCATGATGTGACCCGCGATCTCGCCGACGGACTCACCGCCACGGAACGTGCGCATGCCCGCCTTGTCGAGACCGAGGTTGATCGCCTTACGGACGTGGACGTCGTCGAACGGTGGGATCGCCATGTTGAACGAGATGTACCGAACGGCGTCCGACGGGTTGATGTGCAGCAGCGGCTGCAGCGTCGGGTCCGTCGAGTACTGGCGCAGCACCTGTGGAGGCACGATGCCGTCCACGACCCCGTCCAGCTCGCCGGCCTGGACCTTGTTGTACAGGTCGTTGTTGTCGCCGCCGATCGAGATGTTGAACGCGTCCGGATACGCGGGACGCAGCCCGTCCGTCGCCGGGTCGTAGTTCGGGTTGCGCACCACTGGATCGACTTGCCGGGCTCGTAGCCGGCGACCGGCGACTGCTCGTCCGCCGGGAGCGAGAAGTCGAGGTTCTCCGCACCCAGGAACTGGTAGGGGCCGGTGGCTCACCATGAATCGGCCGTAGTCCTTCGTGTGCCCTTCCGCCGCGCCGAGAGGCTCATCCTCACCATCGGGTGGGATCGGAGCCGAGGCCGCCATCGCGAACAGGTACGGCAGGTAGCCGGCCGGCTCGGTCAGCGTCACCACGAGCGTGCTGTCGTCGGGCGTCTCGAGGCCGGCGATGCTGTCCGCCTTGCCCTCACCGAAGTCGGAGAACCCGTCGATGATGCTGTAGTAGAAGTTGTAGCCGCCCACCGACGCGTTGGGGTCCGCGTCCCGCTCGAGCGCGCGGACGATGTCGCCCGACGTGACCTCCACGTCCCCGAACGGGTCTCCGTAGTTGATCCCGCTCTTCAGCGTGAACGTGTACGTCAGGCCGTCCGACGAGACCTCCGGCAACGCGCTCGCGATGTCGGGCTGCAGCTCCGCGCCACCTTCGGCGGTCGTCCTACCGTTGTACGACAGGAGCGTCCGGAGCAGGCAGCACCGGTAGAACTCCCACGTGACCGAGTAGTACTCCTTCTGTGGATCGAACGCGGCACTGACGTCGCCGAGCATCGCGAGCTCGACGGTGCCGCCGGGCTGGAGCTCACCGGTCGCGCCGGTCGCGGTCGTGTCACCCGTCGCGCTGGTTGCACCGCCGTCATCGTCACCGCATGCCGCGGCGACGAGGGCGAGCGCGGCGACGAGCGCCAATACGCTGAGATATCGCCTCACGTAACCCCCCTCTCCTCTTCCATCTCTTCCCGTTACCCCGGGCGGCGCCCGGGAACCGTTACCTCTCTCCAGGCACGCCGTTCCCCCGGCCCCCTTTCAAGAAAGCTGCCTCCCGACTAGATACGGTCAGCCGCCCGTCCTGGGATCGAGGGCATCCCGGAGTCCGTCACCGAACAGGTTGAAGGCCAGCGTCGTGAAGAAGAGGAACAGCCCCGGGAACAGCATCATCCACCACGCAACGGTGAAGATGCTGCCGGCGTCGGAGAGCTGCCGGCCCCACGAGGGCGTCTCCTGCGGGACCCCGATGCCGAGGAACGACAGGGCGGCCTCGAACAGGATGTTGTTCGGGATGATCAGCGTCGTGTAGACGATGATCGGGGCGGCCACGTTCGGCAGGACCTCGCGGAACATGATCCGGCGGTTCGTGGAGCCCAGCGACCGGGCGGACTCGATGAACTCCTTCTCGCGCAGGGACAGCACCTGCCCACGCACGATACGGGCGAGGTAGGGCCAGGTGAACAGCGCGATCACGTAGCTGACGAGCAGCAGGCCGGGCTTGATGATCCCGCCCAGGCACCCGTTCGGCGACAGCCCGCACGCCGACACGAGCCCGAGCGAGAGCAACAGCACCGGCAGCGACAGGACGACGTCGATGGTCCGGGAGATCAACGTGTCGATCTTGCCGCGGTAGAAACCCGCAAGCATCCCGAGGGTCACGCCGATCAGCGATGCGATCCCGGTCGCGAAGAACGCGATGAACAACGACGTCCTGGCGCCGTAGGCCACACGGACCATCAGGTCTCGCCCAGCGGTGTCCACGCCGAAGGGGTAGCCGGCCTGGGGTCCGGTCGGGATGCCGAACGAGTCCAGCGTCTCGAGATGCACCTCGTTCGGGCCGTGGGTGAACGATGCGAGCACGGGCGCCAGGATGGCGATCAGGAACATCACGATCACGATGAGGGCCCCGCCCATCGCGACCTTGTCCCTCCGGAACCGCCGCCAGAACAGCTCCCACGGAGAGCGTCCGATGACCTGCTGCGATACCTCGACGCTGGTCTGTTCCGGGTCGATGGGCGCGTCGGTGCCCGGCTCGGAGAGCGCGTGCTCCATGTGTGCTCGTGCCATGTGTGTGCGCCTGTTCCCCTTCCCGAACGGGACGGCGCATCTTAGCCCTCGGCCGACGACTGAGCAATGCGCCGGATGTCCACTATACGCCGGTCGGAAATCGCGGGGTTGCGGTATCTTGCGGCCGCCTCGGCGCGGTGTCCGACGTCCCTCAGGTCCGCAGGAGGGCCGTGAGCTCCGGGAGGATCTCGACCCCCTTCATCGAACCGAGCGAGCCGGTTCCGGACGCTCGCTCGCCGAACACGTCGGTCCCATCCGGTCGGACGGGGCCACCGGCGACGAGCAGGGGCACCGGATCCGCCGTGTGCGCCTTGCGGAGGCACGAGGTCGCGTGGTCCGCGGTGACGGCCACGACGGTCGTGCTCAGGTCGATCCGAGGGAGCACCTCGCCGAAGAACGCGCGGTCGATCACCTCGATCACGTCCCGCTTGTCCTCGGCGCGCCCGTCGTGAGCGGGGACGTCCGGGCCCTTGATGTGCACGTACAGCGCGTCGAACCCGCCGAGCGCGTCCGCGGCAAGGTGCGCCCAGGCCGCGTAGTCCCCCTCCGCGAGCAGCCGCGGCGCGGCGACGGGCTCCATCCCCAGGATCAGCGCGATCCCCCGTTCGACGGGCATCTCCACGAAGCACCCCCACTCGGGCCCGAAGCGCTCCTTGATCGGCTGCAGCGACGGTCGGCGGTCTCCACCGTCCCGCGTGAGGATCAGGTTCCCCGGGAGCTTCCCGGCTCGCCGGCGCGCGTCGTTCACGTCCGAGGCGTCGAGGATCCGCGCCGAACCCTCGACGAACGCGTTGGTCAGCTCGGCCGCGAGGCGCGCCGCGGGCGAGTCGTCGAGCGGTTCGCACCTGGCGACCTCGGGCTCGAACGTCTCGAGCGCCACTCCCAGGTGCCCTTCCTTCCGGTAGGCGGGGTCCGTGTTCGAGACCTCGGCCGAGAGCGCGCCCTCGTTCGAGCGGATCACCAGGACGCCGCGGTGCTCGACCGTCGCACGCAGCTCGAAGGTGGCGCCCGGGAGCGAGAGCTTCTCGTTGACCTCCTCGGCCAGGGCCGCCGACTCCTCGGACGTGAGATCCCGGCCGACCCGCCGATCCACGATCGTGGGCCACTCCGCCGTCGCGAAGTTCACGCGATAGGCGAGGTCGCCGTCGCGGAAGTCCATGCCGACGCCGAGCACCTCGACGACACCCCGCCCCGGGTGCTCCTCACGGGGGTCGTACCCCAAGATCGCGAAGACCGCGATGTCCGATTCCGGGGCGATCCCCTCTCCCACCGTCGTGACGAGCCCTGTTCTCCCTTGCCGTGCAAGGGCATCGAGGAACGGCGTGTCGGCGGCCTCCAGCGGCGTTCGGTCGTCGAGCTCCGGGATGGGGTCGTCACCCAGGCCGTCGAGACAGACGTAGAGGAGACGGTTCACTCGATCACCGGTACTTGACGATCAGGGCGAGCTCCTCCGGATCCAGACTCGCGCCCCCGACGAGGGCACCGTCGATCTCCGGATGCGCCATGAAGTCTCGGATGTTCCCGGCCTTCACGCTCCCCCCGTACTGGATCCGCGCGGACCCCGCGACGTCGCCGTCGTAGAGATCCGCGATCGTCCGTCGGATCAACCCGATCACCTGACCGGCGTCCGACGGCTCGGCGTTCCGGCCCGTTCCGATGGCCCAGATCGGCTCGTAGGCGACGACCAGCTTCGACGCGTCGGATCGATCGACGCCCGACGAGGTCCGCCCGGACCTGCGCCGTCACGCGCTCCTCCGTCGCCCCCACGTCGCGCTCCCGCAACGTCTCGCCCACGCACAGGATCGGCGTCATCCGGTGCGCGAACACCGCGCGCACCTTCTTGCTCACGCTCTCGTCGGTCTCGCCGAACATCGCGCGGCGCTCCGAGTGCCCCACGATCACGTACCCGACCTTGAGCGCCACCAACATCGGCGGCGAGATCTCGCCGGTGTACGCCCCCTCGTCCTCCCAATGGACGTTCTGTGCTCCGAGCCCGTACCCCAGGCGATCGCTGTCGATGAGGGTCTGGATCGTCCGCAGGGCGGTGAACGGCGGGCACACCACCACCTCGACCCGCTCGGCGTCGTCCTGGTCCAGCAGGTAGGACAGCTTCTGGACGGCCTGGATCGCCTCCAGGTGCGTCTTGTGCATCTTCCAGTTGGCCGCGACGATCGGGCGTCGCGCGCTCACGTCGCCACCTGCAGGACCGCGATGCCCGGGAGCTCGCGGCCCTCGAGGAACTCGAGCGAAGCGCCCCCGCCCGTGGAGAGGTGATCGAACCCGTCCTCGAGCCCGTACTTCTTCACGGCGGCGAGGCTATCGCCGCCGCCGGCGACCGCGAACGCACTCGAGCCGGCGATCGCGGTCGCCACCCCGCGCGTCCCGGCCCCGAACGGCTCGAGCTCGAACACCCCCATCGGCCCGTTCCACATGATCGTCTTCGCGTCGGCGATCGACCTGGCGAACTCCTCGACCGTCCTGGGCCCGATGTCCAGGCCCATCTCGCCGGTGGGCACCTCCGAGGCGCGGACCGTATGCCGCGGGGCCTCCACCGTCCGGTCGGGGGCGGCGACGACGTCTTCGGGCAGCTGCAGGACGACGCCGCGCTCATCGGCTCGGTCGCGGGCGGCGCGCACCTCGTCGAACCGGTCGGGCTCGACCAGGCTGTCGCCCACCGAACCGCCGTCCGCCGCGATGAACGTGAACGCCATGGCACCGCCGACCAGCAGCGCGTCGACACGCTCGACGAGGGCGCCGATCGTCCCGAGCTTGTCCGAGACCTTGGCCCCACCGAGCACGGCGACGTACGGGCGCGCGGGCTCGAAGAGCAGGCGCGAGAGCGCCTCGACCTCGCGCTGGAGCAGCCGCCCGGCGGCGGTGGTCCTCCCCTGCTCCTCGAGCACCTCGGGGAGCGCGGCCACGGAGGCGTGGGCCCGGTGCACCGCGCCGAACGCGTCGTCGACGTAGTCGTCGGCGAGATCGGCCAGGCGCATCGCGAACGCGCGATCGTTCGCCTCCTCCCCCGGGTCGAAGCGGAGGTTCTCGAGCAGGACCACCCTGCCGGGTTCGAACGCGAGAGCCTTGCACGACTGCTCGACCTCGGGGCTGAGGACGCCGTCCGTCGGCACGTACTCCACCACGCGCCCGAGCAACTCCGCCAGCAGTTCGGCGACCGGGCCGAGGCGCAGGGATTCGTCCACCCTGCCATGTGGCCGACCGAGGTGCGACGCGGCCACGATCGACGCGCCCCGCTCGAGGAGCTCGGTGAGCGTCGGCATGCTCGCTCGGATCCGGGCGTCGTCGGTGACCACGCCGTCGGCGAGCGGGACGTTCAGATCCAGGCGGACGAAGACGCGCCGTCCCGCGACGTCGCCGAGGTCGTCGAGCGTTCGGAGGCGCACCGGCCCTACAGCGAGCGACCGACGAGGTCGACGAGATCCACGAGGCGGTTCGAGTACCCCCACTCGTTGTCGTACCAGCCCACGACCTTGGCCACGTTGCCCATGACCATGGTGGCGGCCGAGTCGAAGGTGCACGACGCGGGGGTCCCGACGATGTCGGACGACACGATGAGATCCTCCGTGTACACGAGGCGCCCGCCCGAGAGCGGACCGCTCTCGGCGGCCGAACGGTAGGCGGCGTTCACCTCATCGATGCTCGCCTCGCGCTTCAGCGTGGCGACGAGGTCGGTCACCGAACCGTCCGGGACGGGGACCCGCATCGCCAGGCCGTCCAACTTGCCCTTCAGGTGGGGCAGCACCAGGCCCGTCGCCTTCGCGGCTCCCGTCGATGTGGGGATGATGTTGATGGCGGCCGCTCGCGCGCGCCGCAGGTCCTTGTGCGGGAGGTCGAGGATCGACTGGTCGTTCGTGTACGCGTGGATCGTGGTCATGAAGGCCATCTCGAGACCGAAGGCATCGTCCAGTACCTTCGCCATCGGAGCCACGCAGTTGGTGGTGCACGACGCGTTGGAGATCACGTTGTGCTGGGAGGGGTCGTACCGATCGTCGTTCACCCCGAGCACCACGGTGAGGTCTTCACCCTTGGCGGGGGCGCTGATGACCACCTTCTCCGCACCCGCCTCGATGTGCTTGTCCGCCTTCTCGCGGTCGGTGAACAACCCGGTGGACTCGATCACGACCTGCGCCCCGAGCTCCTTCCACGGCAGCTCGGCCGGGTCCCGAACGGCGAGGACGCGCAGCTCGTCGCCGTCCACCGTGATGCCGCCGTCGTACGTCCCGACCTCGCCGTCGAACCGCCCGAGCACCGAGTCGTACTTCAGCAGGTGGGCGAGCGTCGCGGCGTCGGTGACGTCGTTCACCGCCACGAAGTCCCAGTCCATCTCGAGCTGCTTGGCTGCCCGGAAGAAGTTCCTCCCGATCCTCCCGAAGCCGTTGATGCCGACCTTCACGCCCATGGTCCTGCCTCCTGAGGTGGGGAGCCCATCCTAGCCAATACCTTCCGCGGACAGCCGGGACCCTCCGACGTTCGGCCGGTGTCTCTCAGCGGTCCAGGTCGCGGTGGTCGACCGATGCGGGCAGACCCTTCTCGCGGAAGAACGTCTCGAGGTCTTCCACGACCACGACCGACCGGTGCCGCCCGCCCGTGCATCCGATCGCGACCGTGAGGTACGACTTGCCCTCGGCGACGAAGCCGGGAACCATGAACCCGAGCAGCGCCCGCAACCGGCGCAGGAACTCCCGGTACGGCTGCTGATCGCGGACGAACGTCCGGACCCGCTCGTCGGTGCCCGGGAGCGGCCGGAGCTCGTCTTCCCAATGCGGGTTCGGCAGGAACCGGCAGTCGATCACCAGGTCCGCATCCCTCGGGGCGCCGTACTTGTAGCCGAACGAGACGAGGCTGACCTGGAGGCTCTCCTCGGGTGGGGCGTCGGCGAACGCGTCGCGGATCCGGTCGCGGAGCTCGTGCGGGGTGAGCCCCGACGTGTCGATGATGAGGTCCGCGTCCCCTCGGAGCGCCTCCATCATCGTGCGCTCCTTTCGGATGCCCTCCACGACGCGGTCCGCCGGAGCGAGCGGATGGCGCCGACGCGTCGACTCGTAACGGTTGACCAGATCCTCGTCCGAGGCCTCGAGGAACAGGATGCGTGAGGGGACGCTCAGCTCCTCGAGCTCCCGCAGGGCCTTCGAGAGCTCCCCGAAGAAGACGCCGCCGCGGACATCGAGCACGATCGCTACACGGCCGGGCCCACCGGGTCGCGACCCGAGCTCGGCCATCTTCGGCAACAGGGAGGGCGGCAGGTTGTCGACCACGAAGTAGCCGATGTCCTCGAGGCACCGGGCCGCCTCCGAACGTCCGGCGCCTGACAGACCGGTGATGATCGTGAACCCCTCTCGAGCCGCATCTCGAGCCACCGCCGGCCGCTTGACGGCCCGCTTCCGGCGATCCGCGAGCTTGCTCGGCTCGGCGGGCGCTCCTCGGTGTTCGGGCTGCGCGGTCACGCGGTCCGCCTCCCCTCGGCCGGCTCGGGACCGGTCAGCCGGTCGTGGATCGCGCGCGCGAGATCGGGCCCGACCCCGGGGGTCGACGCGATCTCGTCCTCGCTCGCCCTGGCCATGCGGGCGACCGAGCCGAACCGCTTCATCAGCGCCTTCTTCCTCGATGGCCCGACCCCGGCGACGTCGTCGAGCGGAGAGGCCAGCGCACGTTTGCCGCGCTTCTGCCGGTGGTACGTGATCGCGAACCGGTGCGCCTCATCACGCAGGTGCTGAAGGACGAACAGCGCCTCTGACCCCCTCGGGATCACGAGCGGGTCGGGTCGGTCGGGGAAGTAGACCTCCTCGAGCCGCTTCGCGAGCCCGATCGCCGGGATGTGCTCATCGGCGTCGGCGAGGGCCTTCGTCGCCGACGAGAGCTGCCCTCGGCCACCGTCGACCACGATCAACGAGGGGGGGTAGGCGAACCGGCGCCGCGCTCCGGGCTCCCGATCCTTGGGCAGGCGCGCCAGCCTCCGACGGAGCATCTCCTCCATGCTTGCGAAATCGTCCTGTCCGGGGACTCCCTTGATCTCGAACCGCCGATAGTCGCTCCGTTTGGGCAGCCCATCCTCGAACACGACCATCGAGCCGACCTTGTCGCCGGGACCCAGGTTCGAGACGTCGTAGCACTCGATCCGCAGCGGAGGCTGCTCGAGCTCGAGGAGCCTCCCGAGCTCTGCGAGCGCGCGCGACCGCGCCCCGAAGTCCGAGGCCCGCCGGAGCTTGTGGCGGCGGAACTGGTCGTGCGCATTCTGCGTGACCGTCTCCATCAGCTTGCGCTTGGTGCCGCGCTCGGGCACGGCGAACCGGACCGGCCCCTCGCGACGGGAGGCGAGCCACGCACCCAGCACGTCGGCGTCCGAGGGGATCTCGGGCACCAGGATCCGTGGCGGGACATCCTGTCTCTGCATGTACAGCTCGCGCAGGAACGAGCCGACGAGGCCGGGACGGTCGAGGTCCTCGACGCGGTCCACCACCCATCCCTTGCGGCCCATCACCCGGCCCCGCCGGACGAAGAAGACCTGGAACCCCGCCTCCAGATCGTCCTCGGCCAGCCCGACGACGTCGAGATCCTCCGGCTGCGAGAGCACCATCTCCTGGCTCTCGAGCGCCCGACGGGCGGCCGTGAGCTGATCCCGATGCTTGGCCGCCAGCTCGTACTCCTGCCGGCGAGCGGCCTCGCGCATCTCGCGATCGAGACGCTCGAGGATCGGGCGCTCGTGGCCGGACAGGAACTCGCTCAGCGCTTCCACGTCCGCCCGGTAGGAGTCCTCCGTGACACCGGTGAGCTCCGGTACGCACGGGCCGGAGCACCGACCGATGTCGTAGTACAGGCACGGGCGGCGGGCTCGGGCCCGTTGGTCGAAGAACGCGTTCGAGCAGGTCCGCACGGGGAAGACGCGGGTGAGCGCGTCGAGCGTCTCGCGGATCGCGTAGGCGTGACCGAACGGCCCGAAGTACCGGACGTTCTTGCGCTTGGCCCCCCGCAGGACCTGGGCGCGGGGCCACCGCTCCCCCACCGTCAGCGCCAGGTACGGATAGGACTTGTCGTCGCGGTACCGGACGTTGAACCGGGGCCGGTGCTCCTGGATCAGGTTGTACTCGAGCAGGAGCGCGTCGACCTCCGTGGAGGCCATGATCCATTCGACCGAGTCGGCGGCCGCGATCATCGCCTCCGTGCGTGGGTGGAGGTCGCGGCCCCAGTAGTTGGCCAAACGCTTGCGGAGTGACCTGGCCTTGCCGACGTAGACGACCCGCCCGTCGGCGTCCCGGAACAGGTAGGCGCCCGGGCCGTCGGGGATCGACGAGGCATCGGGCCGGATGACGCTCACGCACCCCATCGTAGCGCGGCGACCTGCGGGAACCCGGTTGGATGCCTCCGGGATGGCTAGGAGACGCTCACCGTTCCGCTCATGGTGGGGTGGATGTCACATTGGAAGTAGTACTCGCCCGCCTCGAGAGGGTCGATCGCGTAGTCGATCTCGTCGGGCCCGGTGATGACCTCGCCGCGGAACAGGGGGTTCGCCAGGTCGTCCGCGCTCGGGATAGATCGCGATGTTGTGCTGGACCCCGGCGTCGTCGTTCACGAAGTGGATCGTGCTCGCCTCGCCCGCCGGCAGATCGATCGTCGAGGTGTCGAAGGCGATGTTCGAGGCCGTGACCGTGGTGGTCGTGGCTCCGCCCCCGCCGCCCTCACCCTGGCCGCCGCCGCCCTGGCCGCCTCCGCCTCCGCCGCCCTGACCACCGCCCTCGGAGACCTGGACGCTGCCGATCATCGTCGTCGGATGGACCACGCAGTTGAACGCGAACTCACCGGCATCGAGCGCGGGGACGTCGTACTGGACCTGATCGGGCCCGGTCACCAGATCGCCCTCGAACTGCTTGTCGCCGCTGGGTTCGGGGCCCGTGAAGATCTCGATGTTGTGCTGAGTGCCTTCGTCCCGATTGTCGAACTCGATCGTGAACGGCTCGCCGGCCGACGCTTCGATGCAATCGCCCTCCGTGAAGGCGATCCCCTGCGCGACGACCGTGACCGTGCCGTCCTGCACCGGTGTGCACTCGGGACCCGTCGGTGGCCCGCCCGTCGAGATCGGGCCGGTCGGCGTGGGGCTGGGCTCGGCGAACGGGACGTCCTCGAACTCCCCGTACCCGCCGACCAGCAGGTCCTGCTCCTCGGTCGCGTACCACGCGAGGTAGGTGACCGAGCCGTCCTCGTTCACCGTGACCGACGGGAACGCGCCGTCCACGGTCGAGGTCCCGGTGTCCACCGGCTCGAGCTTGCCGGGGTCCCCCGTCGCGAGCACCACCCCGTCCGATGCGTCGACCCACGACACGTTGACGGAGTCGTCGGGCCCGATCGCGAGCGACGTTCCGGCACCCTCCTCGGTCGCGGACCCGTCGGCCACGTCGCCGAGCGAAACGGTGTCGAACGGTCCAGACGGGGAACCTGTCGCGAGGGTGACCCCTGTCCCGTCGTAGAACGTCAAGGCCAGACCATCGGACGTGGGCGTGCCCGAGAGCGCCTGTCCCCCGTTCACCCCTTGAACGTTGAAGGAGGTCCAAGCGTTCTCGCCGTCGTTCGAGGCCACCTCGACCCTCCCGCCCGCCCCGAAGGCGACCGCTACCCCCACGGCAAGGCCTTCCACGGGCACGACGGCGGTGCGACATGTGTCGCAGTCTTGGATCGCGGCAGTCGAGATGCTGTCGGTGGCCCAACCACCGTCACCCGGCGTCGCGAGTTGGACCGTAGCCAGATCATTCGCCAACGAGGAGTAGTACGAGATCCATGGCGTACCCGACCTGTCGAGCGCGATCGACGGTCCACTCGCGGCCTCGCTCGACACCTCCGTGACTTGCGCCTGGGTCGTCGTCGCCGGATCGAGCGATCCGGTCGCGTAGCTCACACCTGCGTCCGATGCCCAGACGGCGTGATAGGTATCGCCGTCGGCAACCATCGCGAGACCCGTCACGCTCTGCGGCGTCAGTCTGGCGACCGACGGTTCGAACGCCGGGTTGAAGGCGATCGAGACGTTGGGGATCTGGTCCGCGATCGCGATCGCGCCGCGCGTCCAGTACCCCTGGTCGCTCAGCCCGGCGAGGAGGACCCCCGGGATCGACGGTGAGCCGACCGGTCGCGAGATCGGCACCTCGCCCTCCTCGAGCTCCTCCTCGAAACCGAAGTAGGCGACGACGGGCTGACCGTCGGGGTTCGTCACGATCGAGGGGTATCGGCCGGCATCGTTCAGCGAGTCGGCGACCTCGGGGAGGAAGCGGAGCCCCGAGCCGACGTCCACCGAGGGGGTGGGCGGTTCGGCACAGGCCGCCGCGACCAGGGCGAGCACGAAGGCGAGCGGCAGCAGCTTCCATCGGTGGGCCTGGGGCATGAGCGGGCGCAATCCTAGCAAGGTGGCGGGCCCGAGCGGCCCTTCCGGCCGTCGAACGTCAGGCCTCGCGCGACGCGCCGGCGGGCTCCAGCGGGAGCGTGCCGAGCACCTCCGCCAGGAACCTCCCCGTGTGCGACCTCGGGTGCGCCGCAACCTCCTCGGGTGACCCGGCCACGATGATCTCGCCTCCCGCGTCCCCACCCTCGGGGCCGAGGTCGACGATCCAGTCGGCCGTCTTGACCACGTCGAGGTTGTGCTCGATCACGATCACCGTGTTCCCCTGCGCGACCAGTCGCTGCAACACCGACAGCAGCTTGCGGATGTCCTCGAAATGCAGCCCGGTGGTCGGCTCGTCCAGGATGTAGAGCGTGCTCCCGGTCGCGCGCTTCTGGAGCTCGGACGAGAGCTTGATCCGCTGCGCCTCGCCTCCCGAGAGCGTGGGCGCCGGCTGACCGAGCTTCACGTAGCCGAGCCCGACGTCGGACAGCGTCTGGAGGTGACGCTTGATGACCGGGATGTTCTGGAAGAACTCGAGCGCCTCGTCGACGCTCATCTCGAGCACATCGGCGATCGAACGGTTCTTGTACCGCACCTCGAGCGTCTCCCGGTTGTACCGGTGGCCCTTGCACACCTCACAGGTGACGTACACGTCGGGCAGGAAGTGCATCTCGATCTTGATCTGCCCGTCGCCCGCGCAGTTCTCACAGCGCCCGCCCCGGACGTTGAACGAGAACCGGCCGGGCTGGTAGCCGCGCACGCGCGCATCCGGCACCTGGCTGTACAGCTTGCGGATGTGGTCGAACATGCCGGTGTACGTCGCGGGGTTCGAGCGAGGCGTCCGGCCGATCGGCGACTGATCGATGTCGATCACCTTGTCGATCTGCTCCCACCCCACCAGCCGCCGGTGCTTGCCCGGCAAGGCTCGCGACCGGTAGACCTTCTGCATCAACGCCCGGAGCAGCACCTCCTGCACCAGCGTGGACTTGCCCGAACCGCTCACCCCGGTGACGCACACCAGGAGTCCGAGCGGGATCTCGAAGTCGATGTTCTTGAGGTTGTGCTCGCGCGCGCCGAGGACCTTCAGCCGGCGTTCGCCCGGCGTTCGCCGAACCTCGGGGGTCGGGATCACCCGCCGTCCCGACAGGAACGCGCCGGTCAACGATCCGTCGCACTCGAGCAGGCCCTTCAGATCCCCCGTGTACACGATCTCGCCGCCCGCGTTGCCGGCGCCGGGTCCGATGTCGACGACGTGGTCGGAGGCCGCGATCGTCGCCTCGTCGTGCTCGACGACGATGAGCGTGTTCCCCAGGTCTCGCAGCCGCACCAACGTGTCGATCAGCCGCCGGTTGTCGCGCTGGTGCAGACCGATCGAGGGCTCGTCGAGGATGTAGAGGACGCCCACGAGCCCGCTCCCGATCTGCGTCGCCAGCCGGATCCGCTGGGCCTCCCCGCCCGCGAGCGTCGCCGAGGCACGCGAGAGCGTCAGGTAGTCGAGCCCGACGTCCACGAGGAACTGCAGCCGCTCGCGGATCTCCTTCATCAGGCGTTCGGCGATCATCTGTTCGCGTTCGGTGAGCCGGGCCTGGCGGGTGAACGTCAGCGTGTCGCGGATCGAGCGGTCGGTGAGCTGCGAGATGTTCAGGTCGCCGACGGTGACGGCGAGGCTCTCCGGGCGGAGGCGGGCACCCCCGCACGCCCGGCACGGGACCTCGCGCATGAACTCCTCGAGGCGCTCGCGCTGGCTCTCGGAGTCGGTCTCGACGTGCCGGCGTTCGACCGCGGGGAGCACACCCTCGTAGGTGGTCCAGTACGACCGGGTCCTCCCGTACCGATTCTTGTACTTGACGTAGATCTCCTCGTCCGACCCGAACATGACCACGTCGCGCGCCTTCTTCGAGAGCTTCTTCCACGGTGTCGTGGTCGAGAAGCCGTGCGCCTCCGCGACCGCGGCGAGGACCCGGTCCCAGTACTCGAGCCGGGAGCTCGACCACGGCGCGAGCGCTCCCTCGGCGATCGACAGGTCGGGGTCGGGGACGACGAGCGCCGCGTCCACCTCGAGACGGATACCGAGCCCGTCGCACGTCTGGCATGCCCCGTACGGCGAGTTGAACGAGAAGTTCCTCGGCTGGAGCTCGTCGAACGACAGCCCGTCGAACGTGCAGGCCAAGGCCTGGCTGTACGTCTGGACATCCTCGCCGTCGTGGGTCTGCACCGCGATCGCGACGAGGCCCTCGGTCAGCCCCAGCGCCGATTCGACAGAATCAGTCACCCGGCGCCGGATGTCCTGCTTGGCCACGAGCCGGTCGACCACGACCTCGATCGTGTGCTTGTAGTGGCGTGGCAGCCGGATCGGCTCGGCCAGCTCGCGGACCTCACCGTCGATCCTCGCGCGCACGAACCCCTTACCGGCGAGATCCTTCAGGAGCTTCTCGTACTCACCTTTGCGCCCGCGGACGACGGGCGCGAGCACCTGGAACCTGGTCCCCTCGGGGAGCTGCATCACCTGGTCGACGATCTGTTCCGGCGTCTGGCGGCCGATCGGGCGTCCGCACTTGGGGCAGTGCGGGTGCCCGATGCGGGCATAGAGGACCCGGAGGTAGTCGTAGATCTCGGTGATCGTCCCGACCGTCGATCGAGGGTTCCGCGAGGTCGACTTCTGGTCGATCGAGATCGCGGGGGACAGGCCCTCGATGAAGTCGACGTCTGGCTTCTCCATCTGGCCGAGGAACTGCCGGGCGTACGCGGAGAGCGATTCGACGTACCGGCGCTGCCCCTCCGCGTAGATCGTGTCGAAGGCGAGCGAGCTCTTCCCCGACCCCGACAGACCGGTGAACACGATCAGCGCGTTCCGCGGGAGCTCGAGCGTGATGTTCTTCAGGTTGTGCTCGCGAGCGCCGTGAATGACAAGCGTGTCGGTTCCCACGGAGGCATCGTACCGAAGGCGCCGACAAGGCTTCGGGCGGGCTCCCGTGCGAGGATATGGTGCGCGGGTGACCGAGCCCGGCCCCGCGCCCCGCGACCTCCCCGGCTCCCCTCCGGTCCCCTTCGCGGAGGCGTTCCGGTTCTGGGTGTGGCTGGGGTTCGTGAACTTCGGGGGCCCGACCGGCCAGATCTCGCTCATGCACACCGAGCTGGTCGAACGGCGCCGGTGGATCGACGAGGGCAGCTACCTCCACGCGCTGAACTTCGCGATGCTGCTCCCCGGCCCCGAGGCGCACCAGCTGGCGATCTACGTGGGGTGGCTCCTGAACGGCACCCCGGGCGCTCTGGCCGCGGGGGTGTTCTTCCTGCTCCCGGCGTTCGCGCTGATGATCGCGCTCTCGTGGGTCTTCGCGGTCCACGGCGACGTCACCTGGATCGCCGGCGTCTTCGACGGCCTCGCGTGGGCGGTGGTCGGGATCGTCGCCGCCGCCCTGCTCAGGATCGCCGGCCGGGCGCTCGGCCATCCGATCCTGGTCGATCCTCGCGGTCGGCGCCTTCCTGGCCCTGTTCGTGTTCGGCGTGCCGTTCCCGGTCGTGGTGCTCGGGGCGGGGGCGGTCGGCCTGATCGCCGGGACCCGGCTCCCGGGCTCGAGGCCGGGCGCCACGGACCTCCGTCGAGGCCGAACGCGTGCCGCCATCGTGGGGTCGGACGGCTCGTGTGCTCGCGATCGGGCTCGCCATCTGGCTGATCCCGCTCGCCGCGATCGCGCTGGCGGCAGGGTCGGGCAGCGTCCTCGCCGAGGAGGCCGTCTTCTTCACGATCGCGTCGCTGGTCACGTTCGGCGGGGCCTACGCCGTGCTCGCGTACGTGAACCAGGCGGCGGTGATCCGGTTCGGCTGGCTCAGTGCGTCCGAGATGGCGGTCGGCCTCAGCCTCGCCGAGACCACCCCGGGCCCCCTGATCATGGTGGTGGTGTTCGTCGGGTTCCTCGCCGCCTACCGCGAGCCTGCGTCCCTCGAGCCGGTGGCGGCCGGGGTCGTCGGCGCCCTCGTCGTCGCCTGGGCCACCTTCGTCCCGAGCTTCCTCTGGATCTTCCTGGGCGCCCCCTCGGTCGAACGCCTCCGCGGCAACGAGCGGCTCTCCGGGGCGCTCACCGCCATCACGGCCTCCGTCGTCGGGGTGATCGCGAACCTGGCCGTCGTGTTCGCGACGAGCGTGCTGTTCGACGAGACCAACGTCCGGACGCCGTTCGGACACGAGGTCGCGGTCCCGGTGTTGGGCTCGGCCGACCTGCTCGCGATCGCCGTCGCGATCGTTTCGTTCGTCGCGATCCTCCGCTTCCGCGTGAACGTCGTCTGGGTGATCCTCGCCGCGGGCATCGTAGGTCTGGCCCGTGCCGTGGCCGGGTAACCGTTCGGCCTTCGGCCGCCGGGCTCGTGCACGTGCCGGGACAACGGGTGGGGTACGCTCGGGCGGTGACCGATCGCGAGAGCCTCGAGCGCCTGTCGGCCCAGGACCTGCACGACCGCGCCACGAGGCTCGCCTGGCGACGACTCGACGTCTCGTTCCTGTGGAACCTCCTCAGCACGATCCCCGAGGCGAGAGCGGCCGGGGGCGACCAGGACCGGAGCGAGATGGACATCCTGCGGCCGCTCGCCCTGCTCAACGACCTCGTCGACGCGGATCGCGGGGAGCTCGCAGAGGCTCTGCGCCCGCTGTACATCGACTACCTGGTCGAGCACGAGACGGCCGAGATGGCCGAGGACGCCCGGGAGGCCGAGGGAGCCGCGAATGCCGATGAGGAGGACCTCGACGACTGACCGCGATCTCGCGTCCTACCGATCCGAGTTCCCGGTGCTCGAGCGCAAGGCGTACCTGATCAGCGCATCGCTGGGTCCCGTCTCGGATCGGTCGCGCCGGTACCTGGACGCGTACCTCGACGCGTGGGCGACCAAGGGCGCGCCCGATCACGTCTGGTTCGAGGACATCTTCCCGAGGATGCGGGCCCTGAAGACCTCGTTCGCGCACCTCGCCGGCTGTGACGCGGACGAGATCGCGATCACGACGAACATCTCGATCGCGATCTCGACGATCGCCTCGGCGCTCGAGTTCGGGGACCGGAACAAGGTCGTGATGTCCGAGCTGGATTTCCCCACCGACGGGCACGTCTGGCTCGCGAACGCCAAGCGCGGCGTCGAGATCGAGTGGCTCCGTTCACCCGACGGGCTCACGATCCCCCTCGAGGAGTACGACCGGGCGATCGACGAACGCACGGCGGTCGTCATGGTCAACCGCGTGCTCTACCGCTCGAGCGCGATCGTCGACGCGAAGGAGGTCTGCCGGATCGCGCGCGAGCGCGGCGCGCTCTCGTTCCTGGACGACTACCACGGGATCGGGATCGTGCCGCTCGACCTTCACGACGTCGGCTGCGACGTCTACGCGGCAGGCGTCCTGAAGTGGCTCTGCGGCGGTCCGGGTCTCGCGTTCCTGTACGTTCGGCGGGCGCTGATCCCCTCGCTCGAACCGGCGGTGACGGGATGGTTCGGGACGGCCGAGCCGTTCTCGTTCGACACGCAGCACCTCGAGTACCACCCGACCGCCCGCCGCTTCGAGCACGGGACGCCACCCGCCCCGGTGTTCTTCATCGCGCAGGGGGGACTCGACATCATCGGCGACGTGACGCCCGAACGGATCCGCGCGCGCCAGGGCGAGCTCGGCGACCACGTGATCGCCCGCGCCGACGAGCTCGGGTTGCCGGTGCGAACCCCACGCGACCGGAACGCGAGGGGCGGGGTCGTCAACGTCGGCGTCGGGCCCGAGGCCGCCAAGATCTGCCACGCGCTGCTCGAACGCGACGTCTGCACGGACTACCGCGGGGACGGCCTGCGGATCAGCCCCCACTTCTTCAACACCGAGGAAGACATCGACCGCTGCTTCGACGAGCTGCGCGCGCTGCTCTGACCGACGCTACCGGCGAGGGCGGACCTCGACGGATACGCGCTGCACCGCGTTGTTCGAGAACCCTCCGAGGTTCCACGACGGCTGGAGCGGTTGTTCGTTGCCCGCCCCGTCGGCCGCCCGGCAGCAGAGCTCGAAGGTGCCGGGCTGCGCATCCCATTCGAACGACCAGGAACGCCACGCATGGTGGCGGACCGCGTCGCCGAGCTCCGCGGTCCTCCATGTCGAGCCCCCGTCCGCGCTCACCTCGACCCGCTCGATCGGGCCCCACCCGGACCAGGCACGTCCGCGCAGGACGTGCGGGCCGGCGTCCACGATGCGGCTCCGCGTCAGGAAGTCCGGGATGCCGGGCGGGATCATGAGCGAGCGAGGGTCCATACGCGTCACGGGCATCCCCTCGTCCTCGGGCCGTTGGCGGTACCGGTAGGCGAGCTGCTGGAAGCCCTCGAACGGTTCCGCGACCGCCGTGATCCGGGTGAGCCACTTCACGCTCGTCATGCCGTACCAACCGGGGACCAGGAGCCTCAACGGGAAACCGTGCTGCGGGGGGATCGGTCCACCGTTCATCGCGTAGGCGAGGATCACGTCATCGCGCATGGCGTCGTCGAGCGTGAGGCTGCGCTCGTAGTTCTGTTCGACCTCGCCCTGGATCCCCCGATCGGCTCCGGCGAACACGAGCTCGACCGCCTCGTCCCGGATACCGGCTTCCTCGAGCAGCGGCCGCAGCGGCGTCCCGGTCCACTCGGCCGTGCCGATGGCCTCCGTCAGCCACGGCTGCGAGATCGGCCGTGGCGATAGTCGCGCACGACCGTTCCCGGCGCACTCCATCGTCACCGGGAACGTCGCGCTCGGACGGGCGCGGAGGTCGGTCATCGAGAGCTCGAGCGGCCGTCGAACGAGTCCGCCGATCGAGAGCGTCCACGACGTCTCGTCGGCCTCGGGCACGTCGAAATGGATCAGGAGGTAGTGCATCCCCACTGGGGTCACCTCGTAGCGGAGTCCTTCGAGGTGCATGCCGTGGTTGCGCTGCGCGAGCTGCAGCTCCTCGAGGGTGACGTCCGGCGAGGCGGAGACGCCCTCCGGCAGCGGATCGGTCGCCTGCGTGTCGGTCACGGCGTCTCGGGTCTCCAGGATGGTTCCGTTCCGAAGCCGATCCGGAACAGTTGGCTCCCGTCCGCCCTCATGAGGTACAAGGTAGATCCCGAGGCCCGGAGGGTGGCGACATGACGATCCATCGTCCGTCCGGCGACCAATCGATCAGCGAGCCGACCGTCCTCGCGGGGGTCTCGGCGAAGAACGCGCGCTCGTCGCGTGCCGTCCGGCCGCATCGTGACGGAGACGAACCGATCGACTTGGAAACGATCAGGATCCTGTCGCCCGTCCGGCGTCCAGGCGACAGGCGATGCCGGGCTGATCCCGCAGCTCATCACGACCTGGTCGCCGCCGTCGGCGTCCATGACGTACGGCTGCGGCACCCCGTCTGCGAAGATGCGTGAATGCGATCCGACGTCCCGTCCGGGGACCACGTCGGAGTCTCGACGACCGCTCGTTCTGTCGCGTCACGAAGCTCGCGTCCACCCCGAACCGTCCGGGTCGACGATGCCAGATCCCGATGCGATAGTCGCGTCGTCGGCCGAAGTCGTCGAAGCCGAAGACGATCCGGTCTCCCGTCGGGCGACCATGCAGGTCGTGAGCTCGTCGCCCTGCTCGTCGGTGATCTGCGTCGACGCTCGGTGCCGTCCGCGTTCATCACGTACAGGTCGAATCCCTCTTGCGCCGTCGCCCGGCGTAGACGATCCTGGAACCGTCCGGAGACCAATCCGGCCAGCTGTTCGCCGGTCTCGGTATCGACTGCGCGAGTGACCTCCACTTCGGCCCCGCCCGGGTCCACGAGCGTCGATCTGCCCCCTGCGCTCGACGGCGATCGACCCCGTCGGGTGCGCAGCGTCCACACGGCACGTGGCGACCATCTTGCTGAGGTCCGGCGCAGGTCCCCCCTCCCGTCGTTCTCGAACGTGACGCGCGCTCGCTCGTCCGTCTCACCGTGTAGGCGGCGGGCCGCGGGACTGTCGGCTCGGAGGTATGCAGAGCAGTAGCCCGGTATGCGGGCGAGAACACGACCCGCGTTCGGCTTCTGCAGGAGCAGGGTGCCCGTCTCGTTCGCGTTCGCGGCCGCTGCGTCGAGCGCATCCTGATATCGTACGAGCTCCCCTCGATATGCAGGGCACATGTCGACCCGGGAATCCGGCACACCCTCCCTGTGGGGTCGCGAGGTAGGTGCCGTCCTGCAGGAGCGACGGGGCCAGCCGCGCGGCGATGGGTCCTTCGCGCGGACGCGCGTCCTCGGTCGGAGGAGGGGACCCGATGACGTCAGCCACCACTCGTACAGGCTGAGGTCGCCCAGATCGTTCCGGATCGCGTGCGCGTAGATCGACGCGTTCTCGTCCGTCCACTCGATGTGCGATTGAGGCAGCAACGCGTCGGAACGGCCCCGCTCCACGTGACGTGTAGCACAGGACGCGGCCGGCCCGCTCACCGCCGATCGTGTACGTGCCGACGGCGAGTTGGTCGGTCGCGCAATCCCCGTCGGGGGCCCGCCTTGTTGTTCACGTTGACCTGGAACGCAGTCGTTCATCTCGTCCCTGCGTCTGGAACAGCTCGTAGAGCACCTCGCACGTCGCCCGGTCCGAGCAGACGAGTGCGGCGCACGTTCGCTCGTGGATCGGGGCGTCGGCGATCGAGCGGCAGCGCACTCGGCAGCTCACGTCCTCCGGGATATACGCGAGCAGTTGCTCCTCGGCTTCGGATCAGCGGCGCGCTCGACGGTCCGGAACGTCGGGTGGCGGGCGTCGGGCTCGGCGGCTCGCCTGCGGAGGAGGTCGTCTCCCGCCGCGCTCGTCGCCCCCGGCGTGTCGTCGCGCATGAAGGACGACGACGCACGATCCCGAGCACCAGCGCGACCGCCACCGCGAGCGACGGGCACGAGCCGACGCAGACGCGGATCGGGATCTCTCTCGAGCCGTCGGGTACGCCCGGAACGCCGACCTGCAGCGCGCGTGCAGCCTCGTCCACGAGCGCTCCCGCGCCTGGCCTGCCGATCCGCCGGTGCCTTCGCCATCGCCCTCGCGACGACCGCGTCGATCTCGCGCGGGCAGCTCCGGTCGCTCCGTCGGTGACCGATGGAGGCGGCTCCTGCAGGTGCGCGTACATCAGGCCCGCGTCGTTCTCGGACGTGAACGGCGGCGAGCCCGTGAGACATTCGAACAGCACGCACCCGAGCGAGTACACGTCGGTGCGCGCGTCGGGCGTGCCGCCCTTGAACTGCTCGGGCGCCGCGTAGTCGAGCGTCCCGACGAACTGCCCGGTCCCGGTGATCCCCGAATCGCTCGCCGAGCGTTTCGTGAGGCCGAAGTCGGAGAGGTAGACGTGCTCCCCCGCCTCCGAGCCCCGTTGCCGCGCGAGGAGCACGTTTCCCGGCTTGACGTCCCGGTGGACGAGGCCCTGCTCGTGTGCGGCGTCGAGCGCCGCCGCGACCTGCCGGACGATCGCGACGGCCCTGCCCGGCTCGAGCGCTCCGCCTTCGTGGAGCAGCGTGCGGAGATCGGTCCCCTCCACGTACCGCATCGCGATGAACAGGTCGCCGCCCGAGCCGCCCGCCTCGTAGATCGGGATCACGTTCGGGTGGTCGAGCGAGGCGGCGAGCCGCGACTCGCGGACGAATCGCTCCCGGAACCGCTCGTCCTCGGCCAGCTGCGGCGCGAGGACCTTGAGCGCGACCTTCCGTTGGAGCCAGTCGTGCTCGGCGAGGTAGACGACGCTCATCCCCCCGCGACCGAGGGTGCTCACGATCCGGTAGCCGGCGACCTCGGTGCCCGGCTGCAGATCCACCCGGCTCGAGCGCACCGAGGGCGGGCGAGCCCGCTCTGGTTGCGGGCGCTGCGAGGTCCGGGGCTCGCGTGCAGGATCTGTTCGTGCAGGCGCTGCAGCTCGGGCGAGGGATCGGCCCCGAGCTCGTCGCCGAGCACCTGGCGAGCGCGCTCGTAGGTCGACAGCGCTTCGGCCTGGCGGCCGGATCGGTACAACGCGAGCATCAGGTTCGCCCACATCCGCTCCCGGAGCGGGTAGCGGGCCGTGAGCGACTCGAGCTCCGAGACCACGGTGGAGTGCCCACCCATCGCGATCTCGGCGGCGATGCGGTGCTCGGTGGCCGCGAGCCGAAGCTCCGCCAGACGCGCGGCCTCGCCCCGGAGCGACGGCTCCTCGGTCACGTCGGCGAGCGCGTCGGCCCGCCACAGGGAGAGCGCGTCGGCGAGGATCGCCGCGGCCGCGGCGGGATCGGAGGCGATCGAGGCCTTGCCCTTCTTCACGAGCGACTCGAATCGCGCGCCGTCGATCTCGTCGGGAGCGGCGACGAGCACGTACCCCCCGTCACGGCCCTCGATCCGGTTCTCCCCCAGGAGCTTGCGCAGGCGGTAGACGTACGTCTGCAGGGTGTTGCGGGCGCTCTCGGGAGGCTCCTCCCCCCAGAGGCCATCGATCAGCAGGTCGGCCTGGACGACCCGGTTCGCCCGGAGGATCAGGTGGGCGAGCACCGCGCGCTGCTTCGGACCTCCGAGGCGAGCTTGCGCCCGTCGTCGGCGACCTCGAGCGGACCGAGGATCAGGAACTCCATCGCCGCGAACCGTACGACGGCGTGTCCTCGAACGGAAGCCACGCAGGCGTCCGCGTGACATCCGTCACGTTCCAGCGAACTGCGACCGGGTTGCGGCAGGTCTGCCAGAGCACCGGACGAGGGTGCGGCCATGGACACCGCAACCCGCACTGGCAGGAGCAGGATCGCCCTCTTCCTCTGCCTGGTCGTCTCGGCCGCGATCCTCGGGAGCCAGCGGCCCGCCCCGGCTCGGCCACAGCCCCTGACGGTCCACGGCGCCACCGCCGCCGAGGAGCGGGCGATCGACTGGGCGATCCGGCGCTACCACACCGCCGGGCTGGACGGGATGCCGAACCTCGAGGTCGTCCTCCACCGCTCGGACGAGGGGTGCAACGGCGGCATCGGCCTCTACTACTCGGGCCGGATCGACCTGTGCACCAAGGACGCGAGCGAGCCATACCAGAGGAAGTTCGCGCTCCACGAGATGGCGCACGCGTGGACCGAGGCCAACGTCGACGCCCGGGTCCTCGAGCGGTTCATGGACGTCCGCGGGATCGCCGCCTGGAACGACCGGAGCTTCGACTGGAAGGATCGGGGGACCGAGCAGGTGGCCGAGATCATCACCTGGGGGCTCGGCGAGGGCGAGATCGCGCCCCTGCTCCCCGAGATCACCGACCCCGAGACCCTCGCCAGGCTCTACCGACTCCTCACCGCTCGCGATCCCATCACTCCGGCCGCGCGGTGAGTGCTAGCCCGAGACCACCCGACCCGCCCGAACGACGGTGCGGAGGTCGCCGAGCGCCTCGAGCCGCACCAGCGGGTCCGACCCCAGCACGATCAGGTCGGCCGGCCCGTCGACGGCGATCGGACCCGCGGTCATCGCGACCAGGACCTCCTCGGGCTTCATCCGAACCGCCTCGTGCAGGAGCAGCGCCTCGCGGAGGTGGATCCCGGGCGGGATCGCTCCGTTGCCCAAGTCCGTCCCGTAGACGACGGTCCCTCCCGCGGTGCGGAACCGGACGAGGTTGTCGCACGCGGTCCGGAGCTCCTGCGTCACGTCCCCGAACGACAGGATGTCGAGGGTCGACACCATCCGCATCGTTCGCGCGGCCGCCTCGAGCAGCGGATCGGGCAACCGCTCGGTCCACGGCGTGTGCGCGAACTCGTCGATCCCCGCCCCCACGGCACGCTCCGCCTGTCCCCGGCCCTGGACGTGCGCCGTCACCGGGAGGTCGCGTTCGTGCGCCGCCTGGACGATGGCGGCGAGCTCGGCGTCCGATGGGGTCGGCCCCGCCTCCGAGTTGAGCGCGACCTTGACGGCCGCCGCGCCCGAGTCCGCGAGCTCGGCGACGGCGGCAGCCGCATCCTCGGGACCCGCGAGCTCGCGACCCGTTCCGGCTGGGGCCCAGCCTCTCGTGCGTCGGGTACCCGCCCGGAGCGGTCAGCATCGGCCCGGCGGCACGGATCACGGGTCCGGTGAACGAGGGCAGCTCCGACGCGTTCGCCAGCGCGAAGATCTCCTCCGGCACCCATCCCAGATCCCGGACGGCGGTCACGCCTCCGAACAGGACCGCCCCGGGATCCGCGAGCCGGATATGGACGTGCCGGTCGACCACACCCGGCATCAGGAACCCGTCGACCTCGAGGAGCTCGTCGGCGGGCGGCGCGGGGGCGCTCGGACCCGCGTACGTCACCCGGCCGCCCTCGCAGAGCACGGTCGCGTGATGGACCAGCCCGCCGGCCCCGAACCAGGCCAGCGGGACCTTGACCTTCAGCGTCATCGCCGGGCCGTCAGCCGCCGACCCCGGCACCCCGCAGGGCCTTCAGCTCCTTGCGGAGATCGACGACCTCGTCGCGAAGGCGCGCCGCGTACTCGAACCGGAGGTCCTTCGCGGCTTCGTGCATCTCCTCCTCGAGCTGCTGGATCAGACGCTGGAGCTCCTCGGTCGGCATCTCCGGGTGCTCGCGCTTGCGCCGGCGCTTCTCGGGGACGGTCGACCTGCTGTCGACCGCCATCGTGAGCAGGATGTCCGAGACCTTCTTGCGGATCGATTGCGGATCGATGTCGTGCTCACGGTTGTAGGCGATCTGGATCTTGCGACGGCGCTGCGTCTCCCCGATCGCCTGCTTCATCGAGTCGGTGACCTCGTCCGCGTACATGATCACGGTGCCGTCGACGTTGCGGGCCGCACGACCGATCGTCTGGATCAGCGAGGTGTCCGAGCGCAGGAACCCCTCCTTGTCGGCGTCCAGGATCGCGACGAGCGAGACCTCGGGCAGGTCGAGGCCCTCACGGAGCAGGTTGATCCCGACCAGCACGTCGAACTCGCCCAGACGCAGGTCCCGGATGATCTCGATCCGCTGGATCGTGTCGACCTCCGAATGCAGGTACCGGACGCGGATGCCCATCTCGAGCAGGTAGTCCGTCAGATCCTCGGCCATCTTCTTCGTGAGCGTGGTGACGAGGACCCGCTGGCCTGCCTCGGCCCGCTTGCGGATCTCCTCGATCAGATCGTCGACCTGCCCTCGGGTGGGTCGAACCTGGACCTCGGGATCCACCAGACCCGTGGGGCGGACGATCTGCTCGGCGACGCGGCTGGACGTCCGCAGCTCGTACGGCGCGGGCGTCGCCGACATGTACACGGTCTGGTTGACCTTCTTCACGAACTCGTCGAAGCGCAGCGGGCGGTTGTCGAGCGCGCTCGGCAGGCGGAATCCGAACTCGACGAGCGTCTCCTTCCGGGTCTTGTCCCCCTCGTACATCCCGTGGATCTGCGGGACGGTGACGTGTGACTCGTCGATCACGCAGAGCCAGTCGTCGGGGAAGTAGTCGAGCAACGTGTACGGGGCCTCGCCTGGCGCGCGACCGTCGATGTGCCGTGAATAGTTCTCGATGCCGGAGCAGAACCCGACCTCGCGGAGCATCTCGAGGTCGTAGGTCGTCCGCATCCGCAGCCGCTCGGCCTCGAGGAGCTTGCTCTGGCTCTCGAAGAGCGCGAGGCGCTCCCGGAGCTCCTCCTCGATCGTCACGACGGCCCGCTTCATCCGCTGGTCCGACGCCACGTAGTGCGAGGCCGGGAACACGGTGATCTCGGTGAGGTCGCCGAGCATCTCGCCCGTGAGGGTGTCGAACCGCGTGATCCGCTCGATCGTGTCGCCCCACCACTCGATGCGGACCGCCGTCTCCTCGTACGAAGGGTGGACCTCGAGCACGTCACCTTGCACGCGGAACTTCCCGCGGGCGAGGTTCGCCTGGTTCCGGAGGTACTGGATGTCGACGAGGCGCTGCTTGGACCATTCCATGTCCGTCGCCACGCCCTTGTGCACCCGCAGGATCTGGCCCTCGTACTCCTCGGGCGAGCCCAGGCCGTAGATGCACGAGACGCTCGCCACGATGAGGACATCCCGGCGGGTGAGGAGCGCGGCGGTCGCCGAATGCCGGAGGCGTTCGATCTCGTCGTTGATCGAGGAGTCCTTCTCGATGTAGGTGTCGGTGGACGGGACGTACGCCTCGGGCTGGTAGTAGTCGTAATAGGAGACGAAGTACTCCACCGCGTTCTCGGGGAACGCCTCGCGGAACTCGTTCGCGAGCTGGGCGGCCAGCGACTTGTTGGGCGCGATGACGATGGTCGGGCGCTGGACGCGTTCGACCACGTTGGCGATCGTGAAGGTCTTGCCCGTCCCGGTCGCGCCGAGCAGCGTGATGTGCGGCTCGCCGGCCCGGATGCCCTCCACCAGGTGGTCGATGGCCGTGGGCTGGTCGCCGGTCGGAACGTGGTCGGCGTGGATCTTGAACGGGGGCACGAGCCCAGTGTAGGCGCCACTGCCGACGTGGCCGACTCGGCCGTCGCCGTCTCGGTGGCGGCCGTGGCGCGAGACGAAGTCGGCAAGGCTCGGGACGTGGGACTCGTCGTGCCGGAACGGGCCACGGGTCCGCTGAGGATGCCCCCGAGGCGTTGCCAGAGCGGCCTTCGCCCACGCGGCCCGACGGGCGCGGTCCATCGGCGCACGTCGAGGGTTCTGATCGTGGCGATCAGCTCCTCGTGGGTCCGCCCGATCTGCAGGATCCGGATCGCCTGAGTTCGGCCCAGAGGGCCGGCCTCGGCCATCACATCCGTCCGGCGTCGATGATGCTCTGGAGGAACCGCTGGGTCCGCTCCTCGCGCGGCGACGAGAAGATCTGCTCCGGCGCACCCTCCTCGAGGATCACCCCCTCGTCGAGGAAGCAGACCCGGTGAGCGATGTCCCGGGCGAACCCCATCTCGTGGGTGGCGATCACCATCGTCATGCCGCCGGCGGCGAGCTCCCGGATCACGTTCAGGACCTCGGCGACGAGCTCGGGGTCCAGCGCGCTCGTGACCTCGTCGAGGAGCAAGACGTCGGGCTTCATCGCGAGCGCCCGGACGATCGCCACGCGTTGCTGTTGCCCGCCCGAGAGCCGATCGGGGTAGTCGTCTCGCTTGTCGGCGAGCCCGAACCGTTCGAGCAGCCCCCTCGCGAGCGCCTCGGCTTCAGATTTCGACATGTCGAGAGCCTCGATCGGCCCCAGCGTGACGTTGCGGATCACCGTCATGTGCGGGAAGAGGTTGAACGCCTGGAAGACGATCCCCACCCGTTGCCGGATGCGGTTCACGTCCACCCCCCGGGCCGTGATCTCCTCGCCCTCGATCAACACCCGCCCGGCGTCCACGGGTTCGAGCAGGTTGATGCAGCGGAGCAGGGTCGACTTGCCCGAACCCGACGCACCGATCACGCAGACGACCTCGTGCTCTCGCACCTCGAGGTCGATGCCCTTGAGGACCTCGAGCCCGTCGAACGACTTGTGCAGGCCCTCGATCGCGAGCGCGACCGTCTCGGCCACCTCACACACCTCCGGCGGCCTGGCGCCGGTGCTGGTCCCTCGCGACCAACCAGTCGACGAACCGGGCCTCGGGGATCGTGATCACGATGTACACGAGCGCGAGCGCGACGTACGGCGTGAAGTCGAACTCGGCCGCCGAGGTGATCTGGGCCTGGCGAAGCGCCTCCGTGTACCCGAGGACGGCCACCAACGCCGAGTCCTTCTGCAGGCCGATGAAGTCGTTGAGGAGCGGTGGTAGCACGCGGCGGACGGCCTGCGGCACGACGACGAACCGCATCGTCTTGCCGCGGCTGAGGCCGAGCGCACGCGCGGACGCGACCTGCGAGGGGTGGACGGACTGGATCCCCGCCCGGTAGACCTCTGCGACGTAGGCCGAGTACACGAGGACGAGCGCGACGATCGCCCAGAAGATGTCCGAGTGCGGGACGCCTCTGATCTGCAGCGACGGCGCCCCGAACCCGAGCAGCAGGATCACCAGGATCGTCGGGACCGCGCGGAACAGGTCCGTGTACGCGGCCGCCAGGATGCGGAGCGGCGTGAACACCGGGCCCCGCAGGCTCCGCATCACGGCGAGGATCAAGGCCAGGATCAGGACGAAGGCCTCGGCCACCACGAAGATGAACACGTTCCGGCCGAACTTCCCCATGATCTTGGAGAGCGAGTCCCAGAAGATCGTCGGGTCGAAGAACGCCTCCTTGATGACCGGCCAACCCGAGGACGTCAGGACCGCGAACGCGATCAGCCCGAAGACGACGACGGTGCTGACCACCGCGATCGTGACCCCTCGCGCGCCTTCGGCCTTCAGCGGCGCGAGGATCTTCGAACCGCGGTCACCGGTCGGAGGCGTGGCACCGCCGTCGGGCAGACGCTGGAACTCCTGCGGCGACTGCCCGCCGATCACGGAGCGGCTAGTCCAGGACGGGTGCGTTCGTCTTGTCGGCCAGCCACTGCTCCTCGATCGCGTCGAGCGTCCCGTCCTCCGTCATCTCGGCGAGCGCGAGGTTCACGCACTCGACGAGCGGGCTGCCGGTGTCGAACGCCATCGCGAAGTACTCGTCGGATTCCGTCCCGAACTGACCGACCACGACACCCTTGTCGATCTGCACGGCCGCCATGAAGAACGCGGTCGGCAGGTCCACGACGATGCCGTCGATGTCGCCGTTCTGCAGGTCGGTGACGGCCTGCGCGAGGTCGTCGTAGACCGCTGGCTCCTGCGTCGGCTGGATCTGCTCGGTGATGACGTCCAGGCTCGTCGTTCCGATCGGGGCGCCGAGCTTGGCTTCCTTCAGCTCCTCGATCGTGGTCGCGTCGGCGACCGACGTGCCTTGGGCCGACACCAGCGCCTGGTTCACGTTGTAGTACGAGTCGCTGAAGTCCACCGCGTCGTCGCGCTCGGGCTTGTACGAGATCTGCTGGAGCACGAAGTCGAAGTCCTTGTCACCGGGCGCAAACGACTTGTTGAACCCCACGGGCACGAACGCCACCTGGTCGGGGAACGAGAAGCCCAACCGGGTCGCCACCTCGGCGGTCACGGCGCCTTCGTACCCCTCACCCAGCGCGGGGTCGTTGAACTCGAACTCGGAGCCGTCGGTGGTGCCGCCCTCCCACCAGGGCGGGAAGGCCGGGTTGCCCGTGCCGACCGTCAGCGTGCCGGGGCTCAGGAAGGCGTCGGCGTTGGCGGCGGCGCAGTCGGCGGCGGTGGCTGGGGTCGTCGCACCCGTCCCGCCGGTGGCCGTCGTCCCCGTGCCGCCGATCGTCGGGTTGTCCTCGGCGCAGGCGGCGAACAGCAGTGATCCGACTGCGAGGAACGAGAGCACTTTCCGCATCGTGGAACCCCTTGGCCGGCCTGGTGGTCCGCGGAGACTAGCACACGCTTTGTCCTACGCAGACCGGCGGATCGGCGGCCTCACTTGCGCGGCTCCCACGAGAAGAAGCGGATCGCGAGCGCGAGCCCGACCACACCCCACGCCGCGACGACGAGCACGTCCACCCACTCGAACTGGAGCGGTGGCCCGTAGAAGGACCCGAGCATCGCCTCGGCGAAGTGCTTCACCGGGAAGATGTCGCCGAGGACGATCATCCACTGCGGAGCGCCCTCGAGAGGGAAGAAGATCCCCGACAGGAACAACAAGGGCAGGATGATCGCGTTGACCACCGCCGGCGCCGCGTCGGCGTTCGGGACGACGGCCGTGGTCGCGAGGCCGAGCGCCGAGAACGCCATCGCGCCCACGACGACGGTGACGAAGTATTCCCACAGGAGCACGCCCGTCGGGACGTTGGCCTGGTAGAAGGCGACCCCGAACGCGGCCGTGATGAGGACCAGGAGGATCGAGATCAGGACCGCATGCGCCACGCGTCCACCGAGGTAGATCCCGGCAGGCAACGGGCTCCCGCGGGTCCGCTTCAGGATGCCCGCGTCCCGCGTGAACGAGACGCTGATCGCGAGGTTCGTGTACGTGGCGGTGATGACCGCGAACGCCGCCATCGCCGCGACGTAGTAGCTGTCCTGCTGGATCATGACACCGGGCGCTACCTCGACGTTCCCGCCTCCGAGCAGGGCGGTGAAGATCACGAGGAACATCAGAGGGAACGCGAAGGTGAAGAAGGCCGAGGCCGGGTTGCGCCAGAACGCCTTGTTCGTCGTGCGCACCTGCAGCGCGAGGAGGCCGGCGTCGCTCATTCGGCTCCCGCCTCCCCTCGGGTGAGCTCGAGGTACACATCCTCCAGGGTCGGCCGCGTCACCTGGAGCCCTTCGAGCTCGATACCGCGTTCCACGGCCCACGAGGTCAGCTCGTGGAGGGTTCGGGTCGGTTCGTCCACGGCGATCTCGATCTCGGCGCCGACGGTGGAGCCGTCGCGGACGGATGGAGGAAGGTCGCCGGGAGGGCGCCGGAACCGGATCACCGTCCGCCCGAGATGCTGTTCGACGAGCGTCGAGGGCGGTCCCTCGGCAACGATCTCGCCCTTCGTGATGACGGCGACGCGGTTCGCGAGGTTCTGCGCCTCGTCCATGTAGTGGGTCGTGAGGAAGATCGTCTTGCCGAGCTCGGCGAGGTTCCCGATGACGTCCCAGGCGTGCCGCCGGGCGCCCGGGTCGAACCCCGTCGTCGGCTCGTCCAGGAACAGGAGCTCGGGGTCGCCGGCGAGCGCGATCGCGACGTCGAGCCGGCGTTGCTGTCCGCCGGACAGCTTGATGACGCGCGCGTCTCGCTTCTCGCTCAGGCCCACGAGGTCGACGACCTCGTCCACGTTCCGGGGCGACGGGTAGTAGCTCGCGTACAGGGCCACGGTCTCCCGAACGGTGAGGTACGGATCGACGCCCGTCGACTGCAGGACGATCCCGACGCGACGGCGCAGCTCCCTCGATCGGTCCGCGGGGTCGAACCCGAGCACCGAGACCTCGCCCGCGGTCCGGACTCGATACCCCTCGAGGATCTCGACCGTCGTCGTCTTGCCCGCGCCGTTCGGGCCGAGGAGCGCGAACACCTCACCCGAGCGGATCGCGAGGTCGATCCCGGCGACCGCCTCGAGGTCTCCGTACGTCTTCCGGAGCCCGGCAACGGTGATCACCTCGTCGGTCACGCTCGAAGGCTACCTATTCACGACGGCACGTATCCTCGCGTCTTGTCGACGACGTTCAGCAGGGGCCTCCCGGTGAGGTAGCGCTCGAGGTTGCGCACGAAGAGCTCGACGACGCCCTCGCGCCAGCCGGCCGCGTCCCCGGCCATGTGCGGTGACACGATCACGTTCGGCATCGTCCAGAGCGGGCTGTCGTGCGGCAGCGGCTCCTGCTCGAACACGTCGAGCGCAGCCCCGGCGATCTGCCCGGTCTCGAGCGCTCGGATCAGCGCGCGCTCGTCGACGGTGCTCCCCCGGCCGACGTTCACGAACCGTGTCCACGGGTTCATCGCCTCGAACACCGCGTGATCGAACACGTGATGCGTCTCGTCCGTCGACGGGAGCGTGTTCACGACGTAGTCGGCCGACGATACCGCGTCCGTGAGCCCTTCGACGGCCGCGATCTCGGCCAAGACGTCGTCGCCGGGACGCGTCGTGCGAGCCACCCCTCGGACGGACATCCGGAGGGCGGCACAGTTCCGGGCGATCGCGCGACCGATCGGACCGACGCCGGCGACCAGCACCCGCTTGCGTTCGAGGCGCTCGGTCTCGCGGTGCTGCCACTCGCGCCGCTGCTGCCGTTCGAACACCGCCGTGAAACCCTTCGCGAGAACGAGCATCAGGCCGAGCACGTACTCGGCGATGGCCTCCTCGTAGATGCCGCGAGCGTTCGTGAGCACGACGTGGCTCGCGGCGAGCTCGGGGAACAGCAGGTTGTCGACACCCGCGGACGCCGACTGGATCCACTTCAGGTCTCCCGCGCTCCCCCACGCCCCCGACAGCAGCTCGCTCCTCGGGTGCCAGGCGAAGAGCACGCCGGCACCCTCGAGCGCCTCCGCGAGCGTGCGGACGTCGTCGGCGAACGCGAGGTCCACCGTGTCGGCGATCGCGCCGATCCCGGGTGGCGGGTCCTCGTCGGTCGCGCCCATGACCGCGACCCGAGCTCGAACGGTCACAGCGGCCGCCGGCTCGAGAACCCGGTGTCGAGCGGATGCCAGTTCGCGACGCGGTCCTCGCCGACGCGCCAGCAGAGGTAGACCCGCTCGCCCTCGCGTTCGGCGGGGAAGTCGACGAGCCCGCTCTCCGGGTCCCGCAGGAGGATGCTCTCGCCCGCCAGGCGTTCGAGCTCCGCCCGCAGGGTCGCGGTCGCATCCCAGTAGTCACGCCCGGCGTCGGTCCCGCCGCCGTCCGCCACGACCTTCTCCTTCACCACCTCGGCCTCCCGCAGGATCACCTGGCGCGCGTCGCGGATGCGCGCGAGCCGCTCGCGAAGCGAGGGGAGCAGCGCGTTGGCCTCGTCCACGTCGTAGAGGTGCTCCTCGGGCATCACGACACCCCCAGGAGCGCGGGGAGTTGGTCCATCGCGGTGATGCGCGGGCCGGGGGCATCGAGGAATCGGTCGCGCCGATCGATCAGCACCGGGAACATTCCGAGCGCGAGCGCGGGATCGACGTCGAACTCCGGGTTGTCGCCGACGTAGACGGAGCGCTCCGGGGTCACGTCCGCCCTCGCCATCGCCAGCTGGAAGATCCGAGGGTCGGGCTTCTCGAACCCCTCCACGCCGGAGATCACGCTCACCTGGAAGTACCGGCGGACGCCGAGCTCCTCGAGCAACCGCTCGAGCCACTCCTCGAAGTTCGACACGACGCCGAGCACGAGCCCGGCCTCTCGGAGCCGGTCGAGCACCGGCGGGACGTCGTCGAACAACCGGTAGTTCGCGAGGTCGGTGAACTCCGCGTAGACGACGTCGATCAGGCCGTTCGCATCGGGGATCTGGAGCTCTCGGAGGAAGATGGCGTAGACGTCGTGCCAGAACCGGCGTGAACGCTCCGGCGAGGTCGTCCAGAGCTCGTTCGCCTGCGCCGCCGAGCGGAACCGGTCGAACACCACGTGGCCGCGCTCGCGCACGGTCTCGGGCGACACGTCGTGGCCCTCGCGCCGGAGGATCTCGACGAACAGGTCGGGGAACGTGGGGTGCGGGTGCACCAGCGTCTCGCCGGCGTCGAAGAACACCGCCGCGAACGTGGACGAGGTCACGGCATCAGGATAGCGACGGACGCCTTCCGGCCCGAACGGCTCCGCGTTCAGGCGACCACGCGAGCGGACAGGTCGCTCCAGAGCCTGTCGATCTGCTGCTCCAGCTCGTCGAGCGTACCCTCGTTGTCCACGAGGAAGTCCGCGACCTCGGCCTTGTCCTCCAGGGGGGCCTGCGCGTCGATGCGCGCGAGGATCGCGGCCTCGGACATCCCCCGTCCGCGCATCAGCCGCTCGACCTGCGTCGCCGTCGTGGCCGAGACGACGACGAGGACGTCGAACGCCGTGTGCATGCCGGTCTCGACCAGGAGGGGAGCACTGAACACCACGACGCGATCCGTCTCGCGGTAGGCCTCGGAACCCTCGGCGAACAGCCGGCGCACCTCCGGGTGCACGATCGCCTCGAGGTCCCGCCTGGCCGCGGGGTCCGCGAACACGATGCTGGCGAGCGCCTCCCGGTCGAGCTCGCCCCCGGGCGCCAGGACGTTCGCTCCGAACCGCTCGGTGACGGCAGCGTGACCGGGGGTACCAGGTTCCACCACCGCGCGGGCGAGCACGTCGGCGTCGAACACGACGGCTCCGCGCTCCTCAAGCATGCGGGCGACGGTCGACTTGCCCGACCCGATCCCGCCGGTCAGCCCGACCAGCAGCACGGGTTATCCCGAGCGCCCTTCGCGCCGCTTCAGATCCTCCAGGATCGCCTCGAGCGAGATGTCCTCGTCACTCTGCTCCCCGGCGGGCGCCTCTTCGGCCGTAGCCTCGTCGGTCGCGGCCACCTCGGTCACGGCCTCGGCGGCAGGCTCCGCCGGCTCTGCGTCGACGGCATCGTCCGTGCTCGGCGCGGCTTCGACCGTCGACGAGTCGCCGGATCGGCGCCTCCGCCTCCGCCGCGTCTGCGGGAGCGGTGGCGGCGGGAGCGGGAGCGGCCACGGTGGCGCCCGACTCGGCGCCCCCGTCGGATGTGACCTCCGCCGGAGCTACCTCGGTGTCGGTCGAAGCGAGCTGCGCCGCCGAGGGCGAAACCGGGGCCGCTCCCGCGGCTGCGGCGGGAGCCGGGGCGGCTTCCTCTTCGATCTCCGAGGCGGGTCGCGGCATGGCGCCGCCGACCTGGCGCATCGACAGGCTGATACGCCGGCGCGGCACGTCGACCTCGATCACCTTGACGCGCACCTCGTCACCGACGGACAGAACGCTCTCGGGCGTCTCGATGTGTTGCTCCGAGATCTCCGAGATGTGCACGAGCCCCTCGATCCCCGCCGCCACGCGCACGAAGGCCCCGAACGGAACGAGCTTGGTGACCTGACCGTCGATGATCTCCCCGGCCGAGTACTTGCGCTCGAACTCCTTCCACGGGTCCTCTTGCGTCGCCTTCAGCGAAAGGGAAACGCGCTCGCGATCGAGATCCACGTCGAGCACCTCGACCTCGACCTCCTGGCCGACCTGGACGACCTCGCTCGGATGGTCGACGTGCTTCCACGAGAGCTCGGACACGTGGACCAGGCCGTCCACGCCGCCGAGGTCGACGAACGCACCGAAGTTCACGATCGAGGACACCGTTCCCTTGCGGCGTTCGCCCTTCTGGAGCGACTCGAGGAACTTCTTCCGACCCTCGCTCTGCGACTCCTCGAGGAACGCGCGACGCGACAGCACCACGTTGTTGCGGTTGCGGTCGAGCTCGATGATCTTGGCCTCGAGCTCGGTCCCGACGAACGGGTGGAGGTCGCGGACCCTGCGGAGGTCGACCAACGACGCGGGCAGGAACCCACGGAGCCCGATGTCCAGGATCAGGCCGCCCTTGACGACCTCGATCACCGGACCCTTGATGGTGCCGCCCGACTGCATGACCTCCTCGATCCGGCCCCACGCGCGCTCGTACTGCGCTCGCTTCTTCGACAGGATCAGACGGCCCTCCTTGTCCTCCTTCTGGAGCACGAGGGCCTCCACCTGGTCGCCGACCTTCACCACCTGGTCGGGGTCGACGTCGTGGCGGATCGACAGTTCCTTGGTGGGGATGACGCCTTCGGACTTGTATCCGATGTCCAGCAGGACCTCGTCGCGGTCGATCTTCACGACCGTCCCCTCGAGGATGTCCCCCTCCTTGAAGTCCCGCAGCGAGGCCTCGATGGCCTCCCGGAGCTCGTCGGGGGTGAAGTCCCGCATCTCGCTCGCCGTCTCGATCTGAACCAACTCCTCCCGCGCACGAAGCGCGCACCGACCGACCGTTGGGATTCGCCGGGATGCGGGTGCGCCTCGCGGCTCAGGGATGGTAGGTGAGCAGCGGAAACAGCGTCAACGAGAGCTCAGGGGCCCCCGTAAGACGCGTTCGCGTTCGCGCTCGATTCGAGGCCGATAGTCCGGCAGGTGTAGCACGTGCTCCACGAGGACTGAACCCTCCCCGTCCAAAGCGCGGATCGCGCCCCCGACGTCGTTCGGGGCCCACAAGATGAAGTACCCCGCATCCACCCCGGAAGCGGGCCCGGGATCAGGCGCCACTGCAGATCTTCCGTGTCCATCGCTCGAAACGAAACTGGACGGCTGTCACGTAGGCGGCGACGACACCGACATGGACCGTCAACGGGCCTGATCCGAACGCCATCGAGCTGAGACCCAGATCGCGCGGCAACCACGGGATGGTGCGTTGACAGGACGAGACAGCCCGCCGCCGCCGAACGCCGTGGGGCCCGAGGAACAGCTGTCCTGCAGGCCCTGGGTACGGCTTCCGGACCGCCGTGTGCTTCCCAGTCGATCCGCGCCCGTCAGGACCCATGAACGCGCGCAGACTCCAGGTGGAGTCCGCGCTGTAACCGTCCCGCCATCGCGTGAGCTCGATCATCCGTGTCGTGATGCCGAGGGCAACGACCACGCGCTCCAGAAGCCCCTCGGTGTAGGCGATCTCGTGGTCGATGTCGAGGGCCACGTCTGCCTCCGTTCAGCCACATCTGGCCATGTACCCGGCGATCCGGAGGCACGATCTTCGGCCGCTCGGGAAATGGACTGGGAACCGCCTCTCCTGGCATGACGCCGCGACGTTGCTCCGATGGTGCCGAGTGGCGTCAAGGACGCCGCCGCAGATCAGTGGCCGGCGGGGACGGCCTCGGCCCAGTTCGCGCCCCAGCCGATGTCCGCCCGCAGAGGCACGTCGAGCTCGTACGCGGCCTCCATCTCGCGCTTGACGAGCTCGGCCGCCTCCTCCACCCGCTCCTTCGACACCTCGAACACCAGCTCGTCGTGGACCGTGAGGAGCATCCGGCATCTCCAGATCCGAGTCGCGCAGCGCCGCGTCCACGCTGATCATCCCGAGCTTGAACACGTCGGCCGCGCTCCCCTGGATCGGCGCGTTCAGCGCCATCCGCCGGCCCATGTCACGAACCCGCGGATTGGCCGCCTGGAGCTCGGGGATGTAGCGGCGGCGGCCGAGGAGCGTCTCGGTGAACCCCTCGGCCGCCGCCCGCGCCACCTGGCGGTCCAGGTAGTCGCGGATCTGCGGGAAGGCCGCGAAGTACGAGTCGATGAACTCCTGGGCCTCGTCCGGAGTGATCTCGAGGCGCGACGCCAAGCCGAACGCGTTCATCCCGTAGGCGAGCCCGTAGTTGATCGCCTTGGCGCGGCTGCGGGTCGGCGGGATCCACCTGGTCCTCCGGGAGCCCGAACACGCGGGCAGACGTCGCGGTGTGGATGTCCGCCCCCGACTCGAACGCCGCCTTCAGACCCTCGTCGTCGGCGAGGTGTGCCAGGATCGCGAAGCTCGATCTGCGAGTAGTCGGCGACGAGCAGCACCTCACCGTTCGAACCCGGGACGAACGCCCGACGGATCTGGCGGCCGAGCTCGCCGCGGACCGGGATGTTCTGCAGGTTCGGGTTGGTCGACGACAGGCGCCCGGTCGCGGCGCCCGTCTGGTTGAAGGTCGTGTGCACGCGCCCGTCCCGCGGGTCGACCTGCTTGGGCAGGGCGTCCAGGTAGGTCGAGTTCAGCTTGTCCAGCTCGCGCCACGAAAGGATCGCGTCGACGATCGGATGCATGTCTCGGAGCTTCTCGAGCACGCTGGCATCGGTGGAGAGCTGGCCCTTGGGGGTCTTCTTCCCCGGGGACAGGCGGAGCTTGTCGTACAGGATCGCCCGGAGCTGCGGGGGCGAGTTGAGGTTGAACTCCTCGCCGGCGAGCTCGTAGATCCGCGCCTGCAGCGTGGCCATCGTGTCCCGCACGCCTTCCGCCATCTCCTCGAGATAGGCGACGTCCAGGGCGACGCCGTGGGCCTGCATCCGGGCCAGGACCGACGACAGCGGCAGCTCCACCTCGTCGAGGAGGCGGCGGAGCCCCGCCTTGTCGATGCGCTCGTCGAGCACCGGCGCGAGCAGCGCCACGGCGGCCGCCCCGGCGGCGGTCTTGCGCCAGGAGTCCCCGAACAGCTGGCCCTCGGCTTCCTCGGCGACCGAACCGAGCACGTCCGTCCCGAGGTACTGCTCGCTGAGCGGCTGGAGCTCGAAGCTCGGGGCGGCCGGGTCGAGCAGGTAGGCGGCCAGCATCGTGTCCGTGGCGACACCTCCGAGCGAGCGCCCCTCGGCCACCACGGCCGCCTCGAGGTCCTTGGCGTCGTGCGTCCATTTGGGCGCCCCTCGATCCGCGAGGGCGTCGGCGAGACCCGACAGGTCGTGCAGCTCCGCGTACGCGGCCTGCCCTCCACCCATCGACACCGCCACGCCCCGGACCTCTCGCTCGTCGAGGTCGAGCCGGATCGCCTTGGGGCCGTCCGACGACAGGAGCTCCGCGATCTCCTCCACGCCGGCTTCGCGCAGGTCGAGCTCCGCCATCTCGACGGCGGGTTTCGCGCTCCGCCCGACCTCCTCGAGCCGTTCGAACAGCGTTCGGAACTCCAGGGAGGTGAAGAGGCGCCGGACCGCCTCGACGTCCCAGTCCCCCATCACGGCGTCCTCGGGCTCGAGATCGACGTCGACGTCGGTGTTGAGCTCGGCGAGCTCCTTGTTGAGCGCGAGCTGCTCTCCGGCGGCCTCGATCGACTCCTTCAGCTTCCCCTTCTTGAGCTCGTCCGTCCGCCGCAGCAGCTCCTCGACCGAACCGAAGTCCTGGACGAGCTTGGACGCGGTCTTCTCCCCGACCCCCGGGACCCCCGGGATGTTGTCCGACGCATCGCCCTTGAGCGCCACGTAATCGAGGTACTTCTCCGGCGGGAGGCCGAACCGTTCGGTCACCGCCTCGACGTCGTAGCGGCGGATGTCCGAGATCCCTTTCACGTTGAACATCACCGTGAGCCCGGGGCGAACGAGCTGGAAGAAGTCCCGGTCAGCGGTCACGATCACGGCCTCGATCCCCCGGTCGAGCGCCCGCAGCGCGAGGGTCGCGATCGCGTCGTCCGCCTCGTGGCCCTCGATGCCGATCACGGGGATCCTGAGGGTCTCGAGCACCTCGACGATCAACCCGAGCTGCTGCCGGAACTCGTCGGGCGTCTCGGCGCGGCCCGCTTTGTACTCGGCGTACTTCTCCAGCCGCACCGTCGGCCTGCCTACGTCGAACGCCACCGCGATCAGGTCGGGGCGTTCCTCGGCGAGCAGCTTGATCAGCATCGAGGTGAAGCCGTAGACGGCGTTGGTCACCTGTCCTGAGGTCGTCGCCAACGAGGTGGGCAGGGCGAAGAACGCGCGGTACGAGAGGCTGTGGCCGTCGAGGAGGAACAGCCGCCTCGGCGGATCGGCGGCGCGAGGGGTCACGCGCGGCATCCTAGCGCGGCGCACCGACCGACGGGATCCCGGGGTCACGGGCGACACATCATTTGGTACCGAACGACCTTGACTTGAATCCGACCTCCTGGATAGGATTCGCGGCGCTCGGGGCGGTTCGAGCTTGCGGGCCGCGAAGGAGACAGATAGGAGGCCGAGATGGGTGCCGCGTTCGTCATCGCGCTGCGGGAAGGGATCGAAGCCGCGCTGATCGTCTCGATCCTGCTGGCCTATCTCCGGCAGCTCGGGCGCGAAGACCGCGCGAGGGTCGTCTGGTGGGGCACGGGGGCGGCGATCGCGATCTCGGCGGCCATCGGGACGGCCATCTTCGTCGTCGGTGCCGAGTTCGAGGGGACGGCCGAGGAGGTCTTCGAGGGTCTCGTCACCCTCACCGCCGTGATCGTCCTCACCTGGATGATCTTCTGGATGCGGCGCCAGGGTGCTCGGATCAAGGCCGAACTCCACGACAAGGTCGACACCGCCCTGTTGACCGGCGGTGCCGCGCTCGCCGCGATCGCGTTCTTCGCGGTGCTGCGGGAGGGCGTGGAGACCGCGCTGTTCCTGTTCGCGGCCGCGCAGGGCACCGCGGTCGACTCGGGCAGCGTCGCGGGGCAGATCGTCGGAGCCGTCCTCGGCTTGCTGCTCGCCGTGGCGCTCGGGGTCCTGCTGTACCGCGGCGCGGTCCAGATCAACCTCCGGACGTTCTTCAGGCTGACCGGCGGGATCCTCATCGTGATCGCGGCCGGACTGTTCGCGTTCTCCATCCACGAGCTGCAAGAGGCGGGATGGTTCCCGTTCCTCGAGAGCACCGCGTTCGACGTCTCCGGAACCTTGCCGGACGACAGCGGGGTCGGCGCGATCCTGCGCGGCTTGCTCGGGTACAACGCCGATCCATCGATCCTCGAAGTGGTCGCGTGGCTCGGCTACCTGCTCATCGTGGGTGCGCTCTACCTACGACCGGTGGCAGCGCCGTCGCCGAAACGCTCCGCGGTCGCGGACGGATCGCCAAGAGCCTGACTTCCGTCGAAAGGTCCGACCGTTTGTCACTCTTTCTTCGTTCGGACCGCGCGCGCCGCTACCTGCAACGTCACTCGGATCTCCTTGCAGCCCAAGCATTCCCATCGCGTTGACAGGTACGAGGCACGTCGCTACATTTCGCTCCGGTCCCGAGCGGTCGCTGGGACCGGGAGGCGGAAAGCACCTCCGCAGAGGGGAGCGAACGAGGGGGCGCGAGTCCCCGAGCCGTTTCACCGACACGGAGGAGGCGCCGGTTCCCGGGAGTCCGGGTCGCTTGGGGCCACCTTTTGGCGGGTCGAGGAACCGAGTAGACAACGCTCGCGTATGGGGAAGGCGTGAGCGGCTCCAAAGGTTCCTCGGCCCGTCAATCTGTTCTCTCGCTCCGAGAGCAGAGACCACTCACTCCGCAGCGATGACGATCACGCCGGTCATCCCGCGATCGCGGTGGAGCCGGCAGAAGAGTTCGTAGCGACCCGGTGCGAGGCGATCTCCGATCTGCGCGATCGTGAGCGACGCACCCGGACGGACATCCCTCGAGAACCCCAGTGCCGGGATCGTCACGTTGTGCAGGTTGCGACCCTGGTTCTTGACGACCAGATCGCGTCCCCTCTCGATCGGGAACGTGGGATGGGCGTCGTGGAAGTGGTAATCGATCGCGGTCACCACGTACGGAGCGGGCTCGCTCACCAAGAGCGCAGCAGCCAGGAGCAGCGAGACGACCGCGACGGCGAGCAGCATCAGTCTGCCCCCGGACGAATGCATCTCGCGCCCGCCTACAGCACCTTGGCCAGGAACTGGCGCAGACGATCGCTCTGAGGCCGGAAGAACATGTCCTTGGGCTCGCCCTCCTCGGCGACCCGCCCCTCGTCCAGGAAGAGCATCCGGGTGCCAACCTCTCGGGCGAACCCCATCTCGTGCGTGACGACCATCATCGTCATGCCGTCCCCAGCAAGGCGGATCATCACCTCGAGGACCTCGCCGACGAGCTCGGGGTCGAGCGCGGAGGTGACCTCGTCGAACAGCATGACCTTGGGCTCCATGGCCAACGCCCGAGCGATGGCCACGCGTTGCTGCTGCCCGCCGGAGAGCTGTCCCGGGTACGAGCTCGCCTTGTTGCCCACACCCACCCGGGCGAGCTGGTCCATGGCGCGATCGTGGGCCTCGTCGGACGGCAGCTTCAGCACCTTCTCGAGCGCCAGCGTGATGTTGCGAACCGCGGTCATGTGCGGGAACAGGTTGTAGGCCTGGAAGACGATGCCCATGTGGGTCCGCACCTCGTTCAGGTCGGCACGGATGTCCGTGATCTCCTCATCCTCGAACCACACCTTGCCGAGCGTGGGGGCCTCGAGCATGTTCACGCACCGCAGGAGCGTCGATTTCCCGGAGCCCGATGGACCGACGACGACGACCACGTCCCGCTGCTGGATGCTCAGGTCGATGCCGCGTAGGACGTGCAGGTTCCCGAACCACTTGTGGATACCTTCCAGCCGGACCAGGGGCAGACCGGTCGTTGCCCCGATCGAGGGATCCGTCGTCTGGAGGTTCGCCATCACCCGCCTGCTCCCGCGATACCGACGAGGCCGCTCCGAAGTCGCTTCTCAGCCGCGTTCACCAGCCGGATGAGCGGTAGGGTGACGATCAGGTACGCGATGGCGGCCACGGTGAAGAACGTCGAGTTGAACGTGGCCGACTGGCCCTCTCTCGCCGTCGTGAAGATGTCGTAGTTCGCGGCCGTGAGCCCTAGCGCGATCACGAGTGCGGTGTCCTTGATCAGGATCACGAACTCGTTCATCAGCGGAGGGATGACCCGACGCACCGCTTGCGGAACGATCGCGTACCGCATCGCCTGGACGTAGCTCATGCCCAGTGAGCGTGCGGCCTCGATCTGTCCTCGCTCGATCGATTGGATGCCCGCGCGGAACACCTCTGCCGCGTAAGCGCCTGTATTTAGCGCGAAGACGATGATCGCGACCACGAAGGCAGAGAGCCGGATACCGAACCCGAAGAGCAACAAGAAGTATCCGGCGACGAGCTGCCAGATCAATGGGGTGCCGCGGAAGAAGTTGATGTAGATGCGCGCCGGCGCCCGCACGGATCGGCGCCCGGACAGCGTCAACACCCCCAGGATCAGGCCGATCAAGATGCCTCCGAGCTCACCGGCGAGCGCCAGCGTCAGTGTGTTGCGGGCGCCTCGGACGAACGCTCCCCCGTAGCCCTCGAGATCGGCGAAGTTGAGGAAATGCTTCGCGAACAATGCCGGGCTCGTCGATCTGAACCAGAGAATGCCGGCTGCCAGCAGGATCCCCTGCGATCCGAGGACCGCGCCGGTGATCGCATGGTCCCTCCGACGTTCCGTGTCCATCCGGCGGTAGGTGAGGATGCCGAGCGCCAACGCCAGCGCGCCCAACGCGATACCGACGTACAGCGACCCCGTCGTCAAGGGGTCGTCCAGGGCCTCGACGATATTGCAGACACCGATCGCGCCGTTGTCCTCCGGTGAGATCTGCTGGTCGATGCAGTTCGGAGTCAGGACGCGGTCCGACAGCGCGTAGTTCACCTGCGGTGCGACCACGCCTAGTGTGACGACGACGAGCGAGGCGATCCCGAGGGCGAAGATCGTCACGGGCAGCGGAGCGGTCGGACCTCGGACGTCTGGTGCGACATCCCCCTCGAGCGTGGGCGCCTCGGTCAGGCTCATGCTCTCCACCTCCGTCCAGAGCGAGAGGTCCGCGCCCCAAGGCGCGGACCTCTCGTCGTACGCCGCCCTTCGTCAGGCTGTGGGTTGGAACTCCTCCGGCACTTCTACCCCCGGGAAGTACTTGAGCAGGATGTCGGCGTAGGCGCCGTCGGCCACGACCTGCTCGAAGGCCAGGTTGAAGGCCTCCCGCAGCTCCGGGTTCGAGGGCGAGAAGGCGACCCCGTACTTCTCGTTGGTGTCGATCGCCTGGACCACCGCCAGCGCCGGGAGATCCTTGACGATCTCGGCCGACGCGGGCTCGTCGTTGATGATGCCCGTTACGTTGCCCGCCTCGAGATCGCGGAACATATCCGTAGCGGACTGGAAGGTCTTGAGCTCGACCCCGTTGGGCACCAGGTTCTCCTCGGCCCAGATCTTGCCGGTCGTACCCTTCTGCACCGCAACGACGTCGCCCTCGCCGAGCTGGTCGGTCGTGGTGATGTCGGGCGTCTCCTGGGTGTTGACGGCAAGCGACTGTCGCGAGTTGTAGTAGGGGACCGAGAAATCGACGATGTCCTCGCGCTCGGGCAGGATGGTCGCCGCAGCCGCCACCGCGTCGAACTGGTCCCCGGCGACCGCCGTGAAGACCGTGTCGAAGTCCGCACGGATCCACTCGACCTCGAGGCCGAGTCTCCCGGCGACCTCCTCGACCAGGTCGATGTCGAATCCGACCTCGTCCCCGTCCACGACCGACTCGAACGGCGGGTAGTCCAGGCAGTTCCCGACCTGGAGGACGCCTTCCTCGAGCGTCGTGAACGCCGGGAAACCGGTCTCGCCCGTCGCGCCGGTCGTGCCGGTCGCGGCCGTCACGCCCGTCCCGCCGGTGGGACCCTCGTCGTCGTTGCTCGCACACGCCGCCACGATCAGCGCGAACACCGCGATCAGCGCCGCCAGCCAGAGCCTCGTTCTCTTCACCGCGTCCCCCTTCTCCCTACCCCGGTCGTGCTCAAGCGTTCGAACCACCATCCTCCCCCGAATCGGGTGCCCGGCTCAACCCACTGCCGCGCACCGGTCCCCCGATCAGATCTCCTCCCACCCGGCCGGAACCCATCGGCCGCCCTCGACCCGGTACAGCCTGAGCAGCGCCCTCGGCTCGAGCGGCTCCCCGTTCGCGCCGAACCGGTGCGTGCCCTCCAGCCCGTCGATCTCCGTCAGGGCATCGAGCGAGCTCGCGACCACGCTCCGCGTGACCCCTCCTTCGCCGACGGCTCGAAGGATCACATGCGCTGCGTCCCAGCCCTCGACCGCGTACGCCCCGGGCGCCACCCCGTGCTCGGACTGGTAGTCCTGGATGAACCGGCGGGCGGCGAGCTCGGTCGAGGTCGAGACGTTGGCGCAGGCGCAGAGGGCGAACGAGCCCTCGGCCGCGGTGCCTGCCGTCGACAGGAAATCCGGATCGAGGAGGCGGTCGCCGCCGATGAAGGCCAGCCCGGCGAGCCGGATCTCCGGTGCCGCTTCGCCACCGGCGTCGGGCCCGCCGGCCCAGATCACGGTCTCGCACCCCGCTCGCTGGGCCGCGTCCGCCGCATGGGCGGGCTCGACACCTTGCGCGGTGGCGCCGGGGAGGCCTTGGGCGAGCAGCCCGAACAAGGGGTCCGGCGCCGGGCTCTCCGAGAAGATGCAGACGCTCGAACGCCGGAGCCTGGCGGCGAGCGCGTCGGCGACCGTCACGAGTGGCGCCACCATCCTGATCCAGGCCTGCCGGCCGTCGCCTGCTCCGAGCCCCGACAGGCTCACGACCGGCAGATCGACGTCGAGCGCTGCGGCGTCGCCGTCCACGCCCGGCGCCACGATCACACCCACGTAGCTCGGGTCCGCGTCGATCTCGTCCAGCTCGACCGTCCCCTGCTGGAGGTCGAACTCCTCCAGTTCGATCGGCGCGGCGGTCGGGTCGAGCAGCGTCGCCGTCTCGAACGCCAGCCTGACCGCCTGCATGGCCGGGAGCGCGTGCTCGTCGGCGTCCGGAACGGAAAGGTCTCGGACGAACGCGACCTTGATGACGGGCGTCGGGGAGGCCGGGCATCTCGGTGGACACCGGCGTGGCCGCCTCGCATGCTGCGAGCAGCGTCACCAGGGTCACGACGATCGTCAGCTGTCGAAGCGTCTGCTCTCCCCTACCCGGTCTGCTGTCCGTACCTCGATATACGGTCGTGCACACATGCCGGGGGGAGGACATGCACTCACGATACGAGGTAGAGCGAGTGCTCTCGCTCGTTGCCGAGGGCTGGAACGACTGTCAGATCTCGCGAGCGACTGAGATCAATCGACGACGATCCGCGACTGGCGTCATGGTCGAGCCCCGGGCGAGTCGGCAACGCGAGCGGCCTCACCAAGGTCGTGTCCAAGATGCGAGGGTGGACCCCTCGACGAACCCGCGTACTCGTACCTGCTTGGGGCTCTACCTGGGAGATGGCTGCTATCGCGAGGAGCCTCGCGCCTACAGACTTCGCATCGTCCAGGACGCGAGATATCCTCGACCTCATCAACCTCGCCACAGTTCATCCATCAACGCGGGTCCGCGATGGGACCTCGGAGAGTAGGCACTCGCCCGGAAAGTTGGATGCGTCGAGATCTACGCGCTCACTGGCAGCACTGGCCCTGTCTCTTTCCTCAACATGGGCCCGGTAGGAAGCACCTGCGGCCGATCGTGCTGGCGAACTGGCAGCATCGGATCGTTCGCTGCCTATCCACGCCAACTTCTCCGAGGTCTGATCCATTCAGACGGGTGCCGAGCCATCAACCGAGTGAGGAACGGGAAGTACTGCCTACCCGCGATATCTCTTCACCAACAGCTCGGCGGACATCCTCGAGATCTTCCAGACAGACGTGCGATGCCGATCGGGATCGCCCACCGCGACTCCAAGCCAAACACGATCTCCGTCGCGAGGAAGGAGGCCGTCGCCGCGCTCGATGCTTTCATCGGTCCGAAGGCGCTGAGACACCATAGACTCTGCACCGCAGCCGGGATGGCGGAACGGCAACACGATGGCCTCAAAAGCCCTTGCGCTAAAGCGCGTGCGGGTTCGAATCCCGCCCCCGGCACCTAGACGACGTGGCCCTCGCGGACGAGGTGGCCGCGTTCGAAGCGCTCGAGCCCGAGGTTCGAGATATCGACGGTCCTCGCCGCTCCCTCGACGATCAGCTCCGCCAACAGCTTCCCGACCACCGGTGCGTGCTGGAAGCCGTGGCCGCTGAAGCCGTTCGCCAGGTAGAAGCCCGCGACGCCCGGCGCCTGCCCGATGATGGGATGGCGGTCCGGCGTCATCTCGTACAACCCGACCCACGTGTGCTCGATCGCCGCCTCCTCCACGGGCGGGAAGATGCGTACCGCCGTCGGCAGGAGCTCCTCGGCGATGAACGCCTCGTCGGGCGTGGTGTCGAACGAGGCGACCTCGGCGGCGCCCCCCATCCCCATCAGCACGCCGGCACCTTCGCGATGGAAGTAGAAGGTCGTCTCGGCGTCGATCACGAGGGTCCGCCGTTCGGGTGCTCCGGGGAACGGCCCCGTGACCAGGACGTGCCGCGGGATGGGCTCGAGCGGGAGGTCGACGCCCACCGTGGACGCAAGCCTCCCCGCCCACGGCCCGGCGGCGTTGACGACGACGCCGGCATCCACCGGCCCTCCGGTGGTGTCCACGCCGAGGACCCGGCCGTTCGACGATCGAACGCCCTGGACCTCGACCCCGAGCTCGATCTCGGCGCCCGCTCGGCGAGCGAGCGTGGCGTACCCCTGCGTGAGCCCCGAGGGATCCGCGATGCCGTCCATCGGCCCGTAGGTCGCGCCGACCAACCCCTCGGCGGAGATCCCCGGCGCCAGGGCGACCGCCTCCTCGGGCGACAGCACGTCCGCCTCGACCCCGACGGACGCGTGCATCCTGTTCGCGGCGAGGAAGTCGCGCCACAGAGACTCGGTGCGGACGAGGAACAGGTACCCGTGCTGCGCGACGTCGAGCGGGAGGCCGTGCTCTTCGGTGAACCCCGTGATCATCGGGATGCTGGCGCGCGACAGGCGCACGTTGACCTCGCTCGAGAACTGGTACCGGAAGCCTCCGGCGCATGCTCCGGTCGAGCCCGCGGCGAGGTGATCCGCCCGTTCGAGCACCAGCACGTGACCGGCGCCCGCGTCCGCGAGGTGGTACGCGGCGCTCGTGCCCACCACGCCGCCCCCGACGACGACGACGTCGGCCGTTCGAGTCATCGCGGTCGCGCACGCCGGGGGGCGAGCTCGGTCGCGCGACGACGGCCGGTCACTTCAGAGCTCCCCGAGGTACGCCTCCCGCATGAGCGGGTTGTCCAGCAGGTTCTGCGCGGTGTCGGCGAGCACCACCTGTCCGGTCTGGATGACGTACCCACGGTCGGCGATCGACAGGGCCATGTTCGCGTTCTGCTCGACGACGAAGATGGTGCGGCCCAGGGCGCGGATCTGCTTGATGATCTCGAAGACCTGCTCGACGAGGATCGGTGCGAGCCCCATCGACGGCTCGTCCATCAACAGGACCTTCGGATCGGCCATGAGCGCTCGGCCCATCGCGACCATCTGCTGCTCGCCTCCGGACAGGGTCCCCGCCTTCTGCTTGAGCCGCTCCCGGATCCGGGGGAAGGTGTCGAGCACCCTCTCCCGGTCCTCGGCGATCTTCGGCTTGTCCTTCCGTTGGTACGCACCGAGATCCAGGTTCTCCGACACCGTCATGTTCGAGAAGAGCCGTCGGTTCTCCGGGACCATCGAGATGCCCTTGGAGACGACCTCGGCCGTCGGCAGTCCGGTCACGATCTCACCGTCGAGCACGACGTCACCCTCGGTCGGCTTGACGTATCCGAGGATCGTCTTGAGGGTCGTGGTCTTCCCGCTGGCGTTCCCACCGAGCAGACACACCATCTCGCCGGCGTAGATCTGGACGTTCACGTTGCGCAGCACGGCCACCAACCCGTAGTGCGTGCTCACGTCCCGGAGCTCGAGGACGGGTTTGCCCTTGCCGTCGCCGTCCGGGGCGGGCTCGGCGTGGATCGGGAGCGCCCCGGTGTCGACCGGCTGGACGTCGACCCCGGTCTCGGCGCGGTCGGCTCCCGTCGGGATCCGCTCGGCGTTCCCGGCGTCGTCGCTCATCCCGCCGCCTTGGTCCCGAGGTACGCCTCGATCACCTGCGGGTCGTTCGCGACCTCGTCGTACGAGCCCTCCGCGATCTTGCGTCCGTAGTCGAGGGCGACGACACGGTCCGAGACGCCCTTGACGACCCGCATGTCGTGTTCGATCACGAGGACCGTGAGCCCGAGCTCGTCGCGCATCCGGACGATGTGGTCGCGGAGCTCGAGCGTCTCCCGAGGGTTCATGCCCGCGGTCGGCTCGTCGAGCATCACGAGCACGGGATCGGTGGCCAGGGCCCTCGCCATCTCGAGGCGTCGCCGGTTCGCGTACGACAGCGCGAACGCCGGCTGCTCCTCGCGGTACCCGGCCAGGCGCGATCCGAAGAACGCGAGGCTCTCCCTCGCCCTGGCTCGGATCCGCTCCTCCTCACGCCGGGTCCCGGGCAGGCGCAGCACCGACCCCACCACGCCGGACTTGGTCCGGCAGTGCTGACCGACCATCGCGTTCTCCAGGATCGTCATGTTCGGGAACAGGTGGACGGTCTGGAACGTTCGGGCGATGCCGAGCTTCGTCACCTGGTTCGGGGCCAGGCCGACGACGTTGTCTCCACGGAAGCGGATCTGGCCGTCGTCCGGTTCGTACAGGCCGGTGACGACGTTGAACATCGTGCTCTTGCCCGCCCCGTTGGGACCGATCACCGAGACGATCTCTCCCTCGTCGACGTGGAAGGTCAGACCCGAGAGCGCGTAGAGGCCACCGAAGTGCTTGGCCACGTCGTGGAGCTCGAGCAGGTGCTCCGGTTCGCTCATCCGATGTCCTCGCGTTCGGCGCCGAGCCCTCCGCCGGGCAGCACCGCGGCGACGGCCTCCGTATCGCCGCTCGCATCCCTCGCCCAGGCGTCCTGGGTGACCTCCTCCTCCTCGAGCTCCCGGCTCCGCCGGACGTTCGGGATCAGGCCCTGTGGTCGCAGGATCATGATGGCCACGAGCGCGCCGCCGTAGATCAGCAGCCGGTACTCCTCGAACTCCCGGAGGAGCCCCGGTAAGCCGATCAGCACGAGCGCGCCGACCAGCACACCCGGGATGCTGCCGAGGCCCCCGAGGATCACTACCGCGAGCGCCGTGATCGACACGAAGATCTCGAAGCTCGCGGGCGTGAGCGAACCGATGCTGACGGCGAACAGGGCGCCGCCGAGCGAACCGATCGCGCCGCCCATCGCGAAGGCGAGCAGCTTGAACTTCGTCGTGCTGATCCCCATCGCGTTGGCCACCTGCTCGTCCTCGCGCATCGCGGTCCAGGCTCGGCCGATCCGTGAGGTCGACAAACGCCACGAGACGAACGCCGCGAGTAAGACGAACGCCAGCGCGAGGTAGTAGAAGTGCTGTGCGTTGTCCTGGAAGTTGAACCCGAAGAGCTCGGCCTTGGTGACGCCGCGCATCCCCTGCGGGCCGCCGATGAGCGGCTGAGCCCACTTCGACGCCGTGATGACGCTCACGATCTCACCCAGACCGAGCGTGACGATGGCGAGGTAGTCCCCCCGCAGGCGCAGGACCGGCGCGCCGATCAGCAGACCGACGCCCGCGGCGAGCAACGCGACGATCCACACCGCGACGTAGAAGTTCAGGTCGGCCGAGAGCACCGGCTCGGCGGCTCCGGTCGTCGTGTTGAGGAACGCACCGGTCAGCACTCCGGTCGTGTAGGCGCCGAACGCGAAGAACGCGACGTAGCCGAGGTCGAGCAGTCCCGCGTAGCCCACCACGATGTTCAGACCGAGGCCGAGCAGGACGTAGATCATCACCTGTCCGAGCACCTCGGAGATGACGGTGCCGAGCAGTAGCGGCAGGATCGTCAGGACGGCGAGGATCGCGACGAACAGCCCGACCTTGGCGGCCGGGGCCTCATCGACGGTCGCGCGGACACGGTCGCGGGTCCGCCCGCCGTCTCGGTTCCACAAGGCGTCCGCGACCACGGCGATCGCGAAGATCACCGTCGCACCGAGGAACGTCAGCCCGCTCGCGGGGCGGTACAGCCAGTCCGCCTCGAACCCCAGCTCGACGAACACGATCGGGACGATCCGCTGCAGGAGACCGAGGAGCACCACGGCGAGCACGCCGACCGAGACGGGTTTGCGAACGACGGCGGGCGCGGTGCGCGCGAACCCTCCGATCACCCCGCCCGCGACGCACAACCCGACGAGGATCGGCAGGCCGGCGGGGACACCCTTCTCGAACGTGAGGAAGTCGATGAGCGGTTCGGTGACCGCCACGAAGACCTCGCGGATCCGGTCCACTCCGAACCAGTCCGCGAAGGCGATCGCGACGGCGAAGACGGCGCCGCCGACCAGTCCCGTGATCGCCCCGACGCTCATGCCGTTCCCGAACGGGACCGGCCGTCGCTCCCCCGCAACGATCCTCGGTCGCGTCACCGCGTACGCAGCGACGAGCGCCGGCGCGACGAGCAACACCCGCCCGAGCGTGATCTGCTCTCCCACCAGGGCAAGGTCGGCGAACTTCGTGTACAGGCCGACCAGCGCCACGTAGATGGACCCTGCTCCGGCGAGAAGACCCGTGCGCACGATCGAACGCGACGAGATCGCGCCCATCACACCTTCTCCGCCTCGCCCGTCCCGAGGAGCCCTCCGGGCCGGAAGATCAGGACGAGGACGAGGACCAGGAACGTGAAGGCGTCCTTGAGCTGGAACGACGAGGGGATGCCGTAGCCCGTGAGGATCAGCGCGGGTCCCAGCGACTGGAGGAGTCCGAGCAGGACCCCGCCCAACGCGGCGCCCGAGATGCTGCCGATACCGCCGAGGACCGCCGCCGTGAACGCCGCGATCCCCGGACGGAACCCCATCGTGAAGCTCACCGACTCGAACGTCATCGCGAACAGCACGGCTGCGATGCCCGCCAGCAAGCCACCGATCGCGAACGTCGTGACGATCACGCGGTCCACGCGGATCCCCATCAGGCTCGCGATCTCGCTGTCGGCGGCGACGGCGCGCATCGACTTCCCGGTCGTGGTCCGCGAGACGAAGAGCGACAGAGCGGTGACGGCGATGATCACGGTGAGCAGCACGACGACCTGGATCCGGTCGACCGAGACGCCGAGGATCGTCCAGGTGCCCTCGAGCGCCGACGGGACCCCGAACCCGCGGCTCTGCGCCCCGAAGAAGCCGCGAGCCGTGTTCGCGAGGAACAGCGAGGCGCCGATCGCCGTGATGAGCGGCACGAGCCGAGGCGCGTTGCGCAGCGGACGATAGGCGATCCGCTCCAACAGGACGGCGACGCCCATCGACGTCAGCATCGCGATCACGAGGAGGAGCCCCATCGACAGGAGCGGGTTGCTGTCCAAGAACCCGCTCGCCTCCCACGCGTCGGCGAAGAAGAACGCGCCGAACGCGCCGAACATGAACACCTCGCCGTGGGCGAAGTTGATCATCCGCAGGATGCCATACACGAGCGTGTACCCGAGCGCGATCAACCCGATGATGGCGCCCTGGGCCAGACCCAGGACGATGAAGTTCTTCCACGTCGTCGCGGTGTAGCGCTCGTCGGCCGGAAGGGTCAGCGTCTTGTACGCCCCGATCGCGACGACGGAAACGATCACGATCGAGAGGATGATGAGGACGATCCTGCGCCAGGGGAAACGGGCCAGGAGTCCGAGACGCGCGCCGCGGACGTGTTCGTCGGTGGCGGTGGCCATCGCGCGAGCCTAGCCCATCCCCAGGAGAGCCGCTGCGGGTGGGCCGGAGGCCCACCCGCAGCGTGCGGTGCCGATCGAGCTAGAGGACGTCGGCCAGCGTCTTGGTCTCCGAGAAGACCGGGTCGGTCGGGTCGACTCCACCCTCGACCGGCCAGTGGTCGTACTCGAAGATGCCGATCGTGACGTCGGTCGCGCAGTCCCCGAGCGGGGTGCACGTGATGATCCCCGTCATCCCCTCGTAGCCGCTCGTCGCCAGGACGGCGTCCTTGAGCGCGGTGCGGGGGATCGTCAGGTTGCCGCTCCCGTCATCCACCGCGACGGCCTCGATCGCATCGAACAGCACGTTCGTCGCGTCGTAGGCGTGAGCGTTGAAGACCGCCGTCGGCTTGCCGAACTGGTCCGTGTAGGCCGGGAGATACTCGTCCTTGTAGAACGCGCCGCTCTGATACGCGGAGACGTCCGGCGAGGACGCGAAGTAGTCGGCGCCCGCGATCGGGGCGCCGACCGTCTCGATGAACGAGCTCTCCAGGCAACCGTCGGATCCGATCTGGACCGTCCCCTTCGCCAGGATGTCCGCTCCCTGCGTGTAGCTCAGGGCGCACACGGGGTTGAAGTTCGGCCCGTAGACGACGCCCGGGTCCCCCGACGCGATGTTGGTGAACACCGGACCGAGGTCCGTGTCGCTGCTGCTCACCTGCTCGATATCGGTGATCGTGCCGCCGAGCGCCTCGAAGTTGTCGCGGAAGGCCGCGGCCAGACCGTCGGCGTAGGGGCTCTCGTCGTTGATCGTCGCCGCGGTGTCGATGCCGAGCTCCGTGAAGACGTAGTCGGCGACGATGGCGCCCTGGATCTTGTCGTTGTGCGCCGTGCGCGCGTAGAAGGGTTGGTGCGCCTCCTCCGACGTGAGCCCAGGGTTCGTGTTCGACGGCGAGAACAGGAGCATCCCCTTGTCGCCGAGGATCGTGTCGGCCACGCCGAGCGCGGAGCTCGAGCACGAGGTCCCGATCACGGCGACGATGTCCGGGTTGGCCGCGATCGCGGTCCCTCCGGCTTGGCCGCCTTCGGCCGAGCACCCGTCGTCCTCCTGCTGGAGGGTGACGTCGTGGCCGAGCAGCTGTCCCGGTGTTGCGTCGAACGCGTCGTCGAGGTGGTCGATCGCGAGCTCGACGCCGTGGTTGCTGTCCGTCCCCAGGAACGCGGTGTCCCCCGAGATCGAGAGCAACGACGCTAGCTGGATCGGATCACCTGCGGCGATCTCCACGCAGCCGAACTCGTCGGCCTCGCAGTCGACGGCCGCGCCCGTGGCGGCCGTGCCGCCCGTGGCGCTGGTCTCGTCTCGCCCCCGTCGTCGTCGCCGCAGGCGGCGGCGACGAGCATCAGCGCTCCGACGAGCGCCAAGATCGAAAGATACTTGCGGTTCTTCATCCAACCCCCTTCCGTAGCTGTCCTACGATCGTTTGCGGTACGCGAACATGCAGAGTGGAACGGTGGTTCGCCCCCTTTCTCACCTCCGTCGGGGTCGTACCTATCACATCCGGCACGCCGGGGGCCACTCCGGGCACCCGACGCGGTTCCTCAGGATGTACGGAACGCGGGCCGTGGGAGGACTGCCGTAGCCCACCTGGGCAGCTACGTCGTGTCGATGGCCGCCCGGAACGCGCCCGCGAGCCGGAGCGCGGCGGGCGCGTCGGCCTCGAGCAGCGGGCGAACCAGTGCGCTCCCCACGACCACACCGTCGGCGAACGCGCACGCCTTGGCAGCCTGGGACGGCTCGGCGATCCCCACGCCGACGAGCAACGGCCGATCGGTGAGGGGGCGCAGGCGGGCGACGAGCTCGGCGGCGGTCGGTGCCAGGCGTTCGCGCTCCCCCGTGACCCCGTAGGTCGCCACGCAGTACACGAACCCCCGGGACGCCTCCCCGATGGCCCGAAGGCGTTGTTCGGAGCTGCCGGGCGCCGCGAGGAAGACCGGGGCGACCGACGCCTCCGCGCAGGCGTTCGTCCACTCGCTCGCCTCGTCCACCGGGAGGTCGGGCACGATCGACACCGGAGACGCCGGCGTCCACGCACGCGTCGAGGAAGGCCTCGAGACCCGCATGCCAGACGGGATTCGCGTAGGTCATCACGGCGACGGGGACCCCCAGCCCGGCCTCCTTGACGATCCCGAGGACGCTCGACGGCGTGGCGCCGTCCACGAGCGCCCGGCGCGACGCCTCCTGGATCACCGGACCGTCCATCACGGGATCGGAGAACGGGATGCCGACCTCGATCGCATCTGCCCCCGCCGCCTCGAGGCCGCGAAGCAGGTCCGCGTCCACCGCGGCCAGCCCGCCGGTCACGTAGGGGACGAAGGCCCGACCGCCCCGGGCCAGCACCGAGCGCAGAGCCGCCTCGAGGTCAGCCACGCGACGTCTCGACGACCGCGGGAACCGAGCCGAACGCCGCGCGAACGGTCTCGAGGTCCTTGTCGCCGCGACCCGAGAGGTTCACGAGGACGAGCGTCCCTTCCGGGAGCGGACGGCGCAGCAGCCAGCCGATCGCGTGAGCCGGTTCGAGGGCGGGCAGGATGCCCTCGAGCGTCGCGAGCACGCGGAAGCCCTCGAGCGCCTCGGCGTCGGTGACCGAGACGTAGGTCGCGCGCCCCGCGTCCTTGAGGAAGGCGTGTTCGGGCCCGACGCCCGGGTAGTCCAGACCCGCCGAGATCGAATGCGTCGGGACGACCTGACCCTGCTCGTCCTGCAGCAGGTAGGAGAAGGACCCGTGGAGGACCCCGGGCGCCCCGAACGTGAGCGAGCGGCAGTGCTCGCCGAGACCGTCTCCCCGGCCGCCGGCCTCGACACCGACGAGACCGACCTCGGGATCGGCGACGAACGCCTCGAAGATCCCGATCGCGTTGCTCCCTCCCCCGACGCACGCGACCACGACGTCGGGGTCCCGTCCCTCGCGCTCCCGGATCTGGGTTCGGGCCTCGTCGCCGATCACGCGCTGGAGGTCGCGAACCAGCGCGGGGAACGGGTGCGGCCCCGCGACCGAGCCGAGCACGTAATGCGTGTCGATCACCGTCGCAGCCCAGTCGCGGAGGGCCTCGTTGAGGGCGTCCTTCAGCGTTCGGCTGCCGGAGGTGACCGTGACGACCTCCGCCCCGAGCAGCTGCATCCGGGCGACGTTCGGCGCCTGCCGTACCGTGTCCTCCTCGCCCATGTAGACGACGCACGGGAGGCCGAACAGCGCGCACGCCGTCGCGGTAGCGACGCCGTGCATCCCGGCGCCGGTCTCCGCGATGATCCGACCTTTGCCCAGCCGGCGCGCGAGCAGCACCTGCCCGAGCGTGTTGTTGATCTTGTGGGCGCCGGTGTGGTTCAGGTCCTCCCGCTTGAGATAGAGGCGGTAGCCGGTCTCCTCCGACAGACGGGGTGCGAACGTCATCGCCGACGGCCGCCCGACGAAGTCTCGGAGCAAGGCGTCGAGCTCCCCTCGGAACGCCGGATCGTCCCGCAGGTCCGTCCACGCGGCGGCGAGCTCGTCCAAGGCCGGGATCAGCACCTCGGGAACGTACCGGCCGCCGTACGCGCCGAAGCGTCCTCGCTCGTCGGGGAGCGTTCGGGTCGCGCTCACCGCGGGCCATCCCTGTCGCCTCGCAGCTCTCGGATCGTCGCCTCGGGGTCGGGCGCGCGCATCAGGGTCTCGCCGACGAGCACCGCCGAGGCGCCCGCGTCGAGCGCGCGCTCCACGTGCTCGCGGGTCGAGACACCGCTCTCGAGCACCGCGACGCGATCGCGCGGGACGAGCGGGACCAGTGCGAGCGCGCGCTCGAGATCGAGCTCGAGCGTCTCGAGATCCCTCGCGTTCACCCCGACCACGCCCGCGTCGGTGGTCAGGACCTTGGCGAGGTCCTCCTCCGAATGCGCTTCGACCAGCGCGTCGAGCCCCAGGTCGTCCGCGACCGCGAGCATGCCCTTCAGCTCGAGCTCGGTGAGCGCCGCCGAGATCAACAGGACGGCGTCCGCGCCGGTCGCTCGCGACTCGATCACCTGCGCGGGGTGGACGAGGAAGTCCTTCCGCAGGACCGGGAGCGGTGCCGCGAGACGAGCGGCTCGCACGTCCGTCAACGAGCCGTCGAACCGCGTCGGCTCGGTCAGGACCGAGATCGCGACGGCGCCGCCTGCCCGGTACTTCCGCACCTGGGTCGAGAGGTCGGGCTCGGCGATCTCACCCGCCGAGGGCGACGAGCGCTTGAACTCGGCGATCACGGCCGGCGGCGTCGCACCGCGCAGGGCCTCCTCGAACGGCCGCGGCGGCGACAGCTGCATCGCCCGGGCCATCAGGCTCGACTCGTCGAGCGGATCGCGCTCGAGCCTGCGCCGGAGGTCGTCGACGAGGTCGGTGAGGAAGCCCATGGAGCCGCAAGTCTACGCACGGGCCGGGGGCACCCTCAGGAGACGGCGGCGAGCGCCTCCTCGAGACCCAGACCCTCGTACAGCGCGCGACCGATCACGACGCCCTCGATACGACCGCCGAGCGCCGCGACCGCGCGCACGTCGTCGACGCCCCGGATCCCGCCCGCGAGCAGGACCGGCACCGCGGAGTACTCGGCGAACGCCCAGATACCGTCGAGGTCCGGGCCCTCGAGCGCGCCGACCCGTCCAACCTCCGTGAAAAGGTAGCGGCATACCTCGATCCGAGCCAGCCACTCGAGGAGGTCCAAGAGCGCGAGCTCGACGTCCGAACCCCTCGGTTTGACCACGGGGCCGTCCACCTCGATCCCGACGACGAGCCGCTCGCCGAACTCGCGAGAGAGCACCTCGGCCTCGTCACGGTCGGCGAGGGTGGCCGACCCGAGCACGACGCGCTCGGCCCCGGCGGAGAGCAGGCCCTCGACGTGGGCACGCGAGCGCACGCCGCCGCTGGCCTGCACGGGCACGCCGAGCTGGCATACGGCGCGGAGGGTCGGCAGGTTCTCCACCTCGCCCGAGCGGGCCAGGTCGACGTCGACCAGATGCAGGCGCGTGGCTCCGGCTCGGACGAAGGCGCTGGCGGCGGTCAACGGGTCCGACTCGAACGCCTCCACCGGGATCGCCCCCGACCGATCGATGCGGACGAGGCGCCCGCCGGCGACGTCGAGGGCGGGGATGACCTCGAAGGACATGGCCCCGAGGCTACCCCGTGGGTGTGGGCACTCCGGAAGGCTGCGGGATCACGACCACGTCCTCGCGTTCGAGGGGAGCGATGCGGACCGCCTCGGTGCCGAGCAGCACGCGGAGCTCCGAGAGCAGGCCGGCGCCCGGCTCGACACGGAAGGTGCCGACGTCGAACGGACGCACCCCGCTGGACGAATGGAACCGCACCTGCACCGGCGTGGAACCCTTGTGGGCGCCGAGCAGCTCCTTGAGCGTCCCGATCACGCTGCTCGTGCAGCTCTGCGCCGTCAGGTCGATCACCAACAGACCCGCGGGTGGGTTCGGACGGCCACCTTCCCCGAGGTCCGGCTCCGAGATCTCGACGGCGCGCAGCTGCAGCTCTTCGCCGCGCCCGCGCCGGTCGGCGCGGCCCTTGACGAGCAGGATCGAGTCGTGTTCGAGCAGGTGCTGCACGCTCTCGTACTGCCCGGGGAACACCACGATCGTGACGCCCCCCGCCAGGTCCTCGAGCCGGAACTGCGCGTACGGCTCGCCCTTCTTCGTGTACCGGCGCGACACCGATGCCACGATGCCGGCGACCGTGACGAGGTCGCCGTCGCCGAGCCCCTCGGTCTCGGCGATCTCCATGTCGGCGAGCGCCGCGAGCCGGTCCTTCACCCCGAGCAGCGGGTGGTCCGTGACGAACTGTCCGAGCACCTCCTTCTCCAGGCGGAGGAGGGTCCGCTGATCGAACTCGTCCGACGTGATCACGCCCTCGTCGATCTCGTTCGCGGCCTGCTCCCCACCGCCGAACAGCGAGAACTGCCCGGCGGCCTCGGCCTTGCGCTCTGCCGCGATGGGGACCGAGACCTTGTCCTGGTTCTCGACGAGCCCGCGGCGGCGGTACCCGAACGAGTCGAACGCACCCGCGTAGATCAGGCTCTCGAGCACCTTCTTCGTCAGCACCGAGGGCTCCACCTTTCGGCAGTAGTCGGCGTACCCCGTGAACGTCCCCTTGGCCCGGCGCGCCTCGATGATCTGCTGTACCGCGCCGGACCCCACGTTGCGGACGGCGGACAGCCCGTACCGGATCTTCGGCTTCCCCGCTCGTCACCGGCGCGAAGTCCTGCTCGGACTCGTTGACGTCCGGGGGAAGGACCTCGAGCCCCATCAGACGGCACGCGTTCAGGTAGAACGGCTTGCGGTCCTTGTCGTCACGGACGCTCGTCAGGATCGCCGACATGTACTCGACGGGGTGGTGCGCCTTGAGGTACGCCGTCTGGTACGCGATGTAGCCGTACGCGCAGGCGTGCGAGGCGTTGAACCCGTAGTCCGCGAACGGCTCCATGAGCTCGAACAGATCCGTGCCGAGGCGTTCCGCGTACCCGTTGTCGATGCAACCTTGGATGAACTTCTCCCGATGCACCATGAGCTTCGCGCGGATCTTCTTGCCCATGGCCTGACGAAGCAGGTCGGCATCGGCCATCGAGTACCCGGCCATGCGGACGGCGATCTGCATCACCTGCTCTTGGTAGACCATGATCCCGTAGGTGGGGCCGAGGATCTCCTCGAGGTCCTCATGCGGGTACGACACCGCCCTGCGCCCGTGCTTGCGTTCGGCGTACTCGACGTGCATCCCCGCGCTGAGCGGGCCCGGCCGGTACAGGGCGACCAGCGCCATCAGGTCCTCGAACCGGTCGGGCGCGAGCTGCTTGATCAGCGAGCGCATCCCGCCGCCCTCGAGCTGGAAGACGCCGGTGGTGTCGGCTCGGCACAGCATCGCGTACACGGCCTCGTCGTCGAGCGCCACGTGGTCGATGTCGAGCTCGACGTCCCTGCGCCGCAGGTGCGAGAGCGTGTCCTCGATCACCGAGAGCGTACGCAGGCCGAGGAAGTCCATCTTCAGCAGGCCCAGGTCCTCGACACCGTGCATGTCGAACTGCGTCACGATCCGCCGGGAGTCGTCGCGTGAGTCCTTCGAGAGCTTGAGCGGCAGGTACGTCACCAGCGGCGCGTCGCCGATCACGACCCCGGCGGCATGGACCGAATCCTCCCGGCGCAGGCCCTCGAGCGCCCGGGCGGTGTCCACGATCTCGCGGGCTTCGGGCTCGCGCTCGTACGCGTCGCGCAGCTCGTGCGAGAGCTGCAACGCCTTCTCGATCGGCTCGTCGCGCCCCATGATCGCCGGCGGGTACATCTTGCACAAACGGTCCCCGACGCTCGCCGGGAACCCGAGGACGCGCGCGGCGTCGCGGATCCCCTGCTTCCCCTTGATCGTCTGGAACGTGATGATCTGCGCCACGCGGTCAGAGCCGTACTTCGAGGCCACGTACCGGATCACCTCGTCCCGCCGGCGCTCGTCGAAGTCCATGTCGATATCGGGCATCTGGATCCGCCCGGGGTTCAGGAACCGCTCGAAGATCAGGTCGTAGCGCAGCGGATCGAGGTCGGTGATCCGGAGCGAGTACGACACGACCGACCCGGCGGCCGACCCCCGTCCCGGCCCGACGCGGATGCCGCTCTCGCGCGCGAACCGGATCAGGTCCCACACGATCAGGAAGTAGCCCGAGAACCCCATCGACGTGATCACGCCGAGCTCCTGCTCGATGCGTTCGAGCATCTGGGGTGTCAGGGTCCCGTAGCGCTCCTGTGCGCCGTGCATCACGAGCTCGCGGAGGTAGGCGTCGCGGTCCTTGCCCTCGGGCGATTCGAACCTCGGGACGTGGAAGCGTTCCTCCGGCGGCGCCGAGTTGCCGTAGACGAGCTGGAGCTCGCACATCTCGGCGATCTGCAGCGTCGCGTCGCACGCCTGGGGGAGCTCCCGGAACACCTCGCGCATCTCCTCGGCGGTCTTCAGGTAGAACTCGTCCGAGTCGAACCGCAGCCGGTTGGTGTCCGACTGGAGCTTCTGCTGCTGGATGCAGAGCAGCACGTCGTGCGGCTTCGCGTCCTCGCGCTGGGTGTAGTGCAGGTCGTTCGTGGCGACGGTCGGCAGGCCGGTCCGACCGGCGAGCTCCACCAGCTTGGGCAGGATCTCGCGCTGCTCGGACAGCCCGTGATCCTGGAGCTCGATGTAGAAGTTCCCGGCGCCGAAGATGTCGGCGTACGTCGCCGCCACCTCGTCGGCCTTGGCGTGCTGACCGCCGAGCAACAGCTGCGAGACCTCCGACGCGAGGCACCCCGAGAGCCCGATCAGGCCCTCGCCGTGCTCGGCCAGGAGCTCCTTGTCGACCCGGGGCCGATGGTAGAAGCCCTCGAGGTGCGCGTCGGTGACCAGCTTGAGGAGGTTCCGGTACCCGGTCTCGTTCCGAGCCAGGATCGTGAGGTGGCGGTACTTCTCCTCGCTCTCGCCGGGGGCGCGCTCGAACCGGGAGGTGGGCGCGACGTAGGTCTCGACCCCCACGATCGGCTTGACCCCGGCCGCGACCCCGGCCTCGTAGAACTGCAGCGCCCCGAACATCGCACCGTGATCGGTGAGCGCGAGCGCCGGCATCCGGAACTCGGCGGCCCGCTCGAACAGCGACTTGATCCTCGCGGCCCCGTCAAGCAGGGAGAACTCGGAGTGCACGTGGAGGTGAACGAAGTTGTCCCGGCCGGCCAAAGCCCGCCGAGTATAGAACGGATCGGGCAGCGGCTTACAACCATGTAACTTATCCCACGGCCGTGCACATCGTTTCCCCACGCTGCTGCTCTCGGGATCCCGTGTGGATAACTACACGCTTGTAATTGCCCGGTCTTCGGCCGTACACTCGGGCGCTGACCTAGAGGCCCGGGAGGGCTGGATGCGGCTCTCGTACTCGAGCATCAACACGTACGAAACCTGTCCCGCCAAGTTCAAGTTCCAGTACGAGGATCGTGTGCCGCAGGCGCGCTCGGCGGCGCTCTCGTTCGGCGACTCGCTCCATCGCGCGCTGCACATGTTCCACAACCGCCCGGTCCCGGTCCCGCCCTCGATCGCCGAGCTGCAAGACATGCTCGAGGCGTCGTGGGTCTCCGATGGTTTCGGCGACGCGTCGGAGGAGCAGACCTACCGCGACCACGGCCGGCAGGTCCTCGCCCAGTACCACCGCGAGAACGCCGAGAACTACCGGATCCCGGCGGCGCTCGAGTTCCGGTTCACGATCGAGGTGGAGGGCGTCGCGCTGTCCGGGGTGATCGACCGGATGGACCGCATCCCCGGCGGCGGGTACGAGATCGTCGACTACAAGACCAACCGGCGTCTGCCGCCGCAGTCGCGGATCGACCAGGACCTCCAGCTCTCGATCTACCACATGGCCGCGAAGGAGATCTGGGGCATCGAGCCCGAGCGGCTCACGCTGTACTACCTGCTCCCCGGGCAGCGGATGACCACGGTCCGAACCCCCTCCGACGTCGACGAGCTCCGACGCAGGATCGCGATCGTCGCCGAACGCATCGAGGCCGGGAAGTTCGAGGCGCGTCAGAACCCGCTGTGCGACTGGTGCGAGTACCAGGCCCTCTGCCCGTTGTTCCGGCACCAGTACGAGAAGGCACAGGGTGACCCCACACCGCGCGTCACCGAGATGGTCGACGAGTGGATCGGGTTGAAGCGACAGACGCGCGCGGCGTACCGCCGGTTCGACGAGCTCGTGCCGCTCATCAACGCGTTCGCCGACGAGCACGGGTACCGCCGCCTCTTCGGCTCGGACGGGGCGGCGATCGACCGCCGGGCGCAGCACGTGACCGCCCCGATCGAGGAGAGGGTGCGCGAGATCCTCGAGCCGCTCGGCTTGTGGGAGCAGGTGCTTTCGGTCGACCCCGCGAAGCTCAACGCCCTGATCGAGTCGCGCTCGCTCTCCCCCGACATCGAGGACGCCCTGCTCGCCTCGCGCGAGGAGGTCCGGACCCAGCACGCCCTGTACCTGCGCGAGGCCGAGCGCGCCCGGCGCTGATCAGGCGGGTCGGACCTCCCTCCCGACCCGCCGGAGGGCCTCCTCCAGATCCGCGGGCAGCGGATCCTCCAGGTCGATCCGCTCCCCCGTGATCGGGTGGTCGAACGCGAGACGCCACGCGTGCAGGAAGGGGCGTTCCAGGCCGAGCTCGCGCGCGTCGTCCCCTCCCCCGCCGTAGCGTCGATCCCCCAGGATCGGGTGCCCGATCGAGGACAGGTGCACCCGGATCTGGTGCGTGCGCCCGGTACGAGGTTCGGCCTCGAGCAGCGTCGCCCGGTGGAAGCGCTCGCGAACCTCGAACACGGTCGATGCCTCGTCGGCCGCCGGTGGCGTCCACGCGGATCTTCGCGCCCGCCCGGCCGAGCGGGGCATCCACCTCGAATCGGTCGTGCGGCACCGAGCCTCGGACGAGCGCGAGGTAGCGACGCTCCGCCTCGTGTGCCTTGAACATCGCCGCGAGCGCCTCGTAGGTCGGATCGTCGCTGGCGACCACGAGCAGCCCGCTCGTCCCCGCGTCGAGCCGGTGGACGATCCCGGGACGGAGCGGGCCGCCGCGAGCGGACAGCGGGATCCCCATGCCGAGCAGGCGGTTCACCACCGTGCCGCCCCGTCGGTTCTCGGTCGGGTGCGTCGGCAGCCCGGCCGGCTTGCGAACGACGACCAGGTGCTCGTCCCGCCAGGCGATCTCGAGCGCGGGTCCCTCGCGCGGGAGCTCGGCCGACGGAGCGAGATCGACCTCGATCCGTTCGCCGCCCGCCAGCCTGTGCGACTTCTCCAGCGGGGTGCCGTCCACGAGCACGGTCCCCGCGGCGATCGCGCGCTGCACCTCCGCTCGAGGGACCCCGAGGTGCGCCGCCACCACCGCGTCGAGTCGGCCGGGCTCGGCCTCGAACGCCTCGCTCACGGTTCGGCGCCGGAGCCGGTCGCGGCCGGCCCCGAGGTTTCGGACGTCTCGGCTCGTTCGTCGGTCCCGTCGAAGCTCGAGATCGCGAGCAGGACGGCACCGATGACGATGGCGGTGTCCGCGAGGTTGAACACCGGCCAGACCTGCAGGTCGATGAAGTCCGTGACGCGCCCGCTGAACCCCGCGCCGCCCGCGACCCGGTCGGCGAGGTTCCCGAGGGCTCCACCGAGGATCAGGCCCAGGGCCACCGCGACCGGCGTTCGCATCGGGCGCATCGACACCACGGCGATCACGGCGGAGACCACGATCGTCGCCCCGGCGAACAACCACGGCGCGCTCTCGCCGAACCCGAACGCCCCGCCGGAGTTCGTCGTGTAGTTGAGGGACAAGATGCCGGGGATCACCCTGATCGGTGGCCTGCCCGAGAGGGTCCGTTCCACCCACGCCTTGCTGACCTGATCGAGCAGGAGGGCTCCGGCGGCAACCGCGTACAGGAGGATGGCCGAACGCCGCACGGCGCCCACCCGCCTACCGCCGGGATTGCGCTTGCGCGTCCTTGATGCAGAGGTCGGCGTACGGCAGAGCCTTCAGCCTTGCCTTCTCGATCGGCTTGCCACAACGCGAGCAGATCCCGTACGTGCCGTCGTCCATCCGGGCGAGCGCCCGGTCGATCTTGCCCATGAGGTCTCGCACGTTGTTCTCGATGGAAAGGTCCCGCTCGCGCTCGAACGTGAACGTGCCCGCGTCGGCGTTCTCCTCGTCGAACGACACCTCGCCCGAGATGTCGGACTGGGAGTTCGCGAACGAGGTCTCCTCGATGGTCGTCAGCTGCACCTGCAGCTCAGCGCGCTCGGCTTCCAGCCGTTGGCGCAACTCGTCGAGTTCCTTCTTGGTGTGCGTGATCTTCCCGGCCATGGTCGGTGGAACCTAGCATCGGCGGCTCAGAGCGGCAATCAGTCGTCCCGCGTTGCGCGAAGGCGCATCTCGGCCTCCCGCTGATCGAGACCCTCGACCTCGAACACCTTGGTCCGGGAGCGGCCGCCGCGCCGCAGGCTGACCCCGGTTCCGGGCACGCCGAGCGCCTCGGCCAGCGCTCGCCGAGCCTCCTCGGTGGCCCGGCCGTGCTCGGGGGCGGCCCGGACCCGGACCAGGATCCCACGGGCGTCGAGCCCGACCGACGTCCGGCTCGACCTCGGTCCCACCCGCACCGTGACCAGCCCCATCTCCGCGTGTAGCATCCCTCGTGACAGGCGATGACGGGAACGAGTACGAGGGATCCCGAGCCCGAGCGAGCCGGGGACGGTGTGAGCCCGGCGGCGAGGCCCCTCCGAACATCCTCCTCGAGCCGCCGCCCGAACCGGGCGCGAGCCGCGCGCCCGCAGTAGACGCGGCCGGGTCCGCCCGTGACAGCGGTGGGCTGTTCGGCAGCCGATGAGCGGCCGGGACCGTGAGGGTCCCGGCAACGCGGGGTGGTACCGCGGGGTTCGCGCCTCGTCCCTGCACCAGAGGGACGAGGCGTTTCGCGTGTGGGAGGTGGAGATGTTCGAGCCGGTGGACCCGAAGGCGAACTTCCCCGAGCTCGAGCGGCGGGTGCTCGAGTTCTGGCGCGAGGCCGACGTGTTCCACCGCCAGCTCGACCAGCGGCGGGACGGCCCGCTGTGGACCTTCTACGAGGGGCCTCCGACCGCGAACGGACAGCCGGCGATCCACCACACGGAGTCGCGGACCTTCAAGGACGTCTACCCGCGGTTCAGGGCGATGACGGGTCACTACGTCCCGCGCAAGGCGGGGTGGGACTGCCACGGGCTCCCGGTCGAGCTCGAGGTCGAGAAGGAGATCGGCACCAAGAGCAAGCGCGACATCGAGGCGTTCGGGATCGCCGAGTTCAACCGCCTGTGCCGGGAGTCCGTCCGGCGCTACGTCGGTGAGTTCGAGCGGCAAACCGAGCGACTCGGGTTCTGGATCGACACCGACGACGCGTACTGGACGATGGACGCGGAGTACATCGAGAGCGTGTGGTGGTCGCTCAAGCAGCTGCACCAAAGGGGGCTCCTGTTCCAGGACGATCGCATCACGACCTACTGTCCGCGTTGCGGGACGCCGCTGTCCGACGCCGAGGTCGCGATGGGCTACGCGGACGTCGAGGACCCGAGCGTCTTCATCAAGTTCACGGTCGTGGAGTCCGAGGACGATCGACTCGTCGGGGCGCACCTGCTCGGGTGGACGACCACGCCCTGGACCTTGATCTCCAACACGGGGCTGGCGGTTGCCCCACAGGCCCCGTACGTCATGGTCGAGCAGGAGGGCGAGCGGTACGTCCTCGCGAAGGATCGTCTCGAGGACGTCCTCCCCGATGCACGTCCGGTGGGTCGGGAGTTCGACGGAGCCACGCTGGTCGGAGCTCGGTACGAGCCGCTCTACCCGAACGTCGAGGGCGCGCATCGGGTGGTGGCGGCGGACTTCGTCTCGCTCGAGGACGGCACCGGCGTCGTCCACCTGGCGCCCGCGTTCGGCCCCGAGGACCTGGTGATCGGCAGGCGGGAGGGGTGGAGAACGTTCAAGCCGATCGACGGCGAGGGGCGGTTCACCGGCGAGGCTCCGACGTTCGTCCGGGGCCTGTTCTTCAAGGACGCCGACGAGCCGATCACGGCCGATCTGCGTTCGCGCGGCCTGCTGCTGCGTGCGGAGACCCTCGTGCACGCCTACCCCTTGTGCTGGCGCTGCGACACGCCGTTGCTCTACATCGCGAGGAGCTCCTGGTACGCGAGGACCACGGCGGTCAAGGATCGGCTGCTCGCGGTCAACGAGAGCGTCGCGTGGTACCCGGACCACATCAAGCATGGGCGCTACGGCGACTGGCTCGAGAACAACGTGGACTGGGCGCTCTCCCGGGAGCGCTACTGGGGGACGCCGCTGCCGATCTGGCGGTGCACCGAAGGCCACGACACGGCGATCGGCTCGCTGGACGAGTTGTCCGAGCGGGCGGGACGCGACGTAACAGGCATCGACCCCCATCGCCCGGCGATCGACGAGGTGACGTTCGCGTGCCCCGAGTGCACCACGGAGGCAAGGCGTGTCCCCGAGGTCATCGACACCTGGTACGACTCCGGCGCCATGCCCTACGCACAGTGGGGCTACCACCCCGATCTCGGTCGCGGGCTCGAGACGTTCGAGGAGCGCTTCCCCGCCGACTTCATCGCCGAGGCGATCGACCAGACGCGCGGGTGGTTCTACACACTGATGGCCGAGGGGGTCCTCCTGTTCGATTCGACGGCGTATCGAACCGTCGTGTGCCTCGGACTCTTGGTCGATGCCCAGGGCCGCAAGATGTCGAAATCGCTCGGGAACACCGTGGACGCGTTCGAGGTGATGGACCGTCAGGGAGCCGACGCGCTCCGCTGGTACCTGCTCACGGGCGGTTCACCGTGGTCGGCCCGACGGGTCAGCATGGAGGTCTTCGATGACGTCGTTCGGCGATTCATGCTGACACTGTGGAACGTGTATTCGTTCTTCGTGACGTACTCGAATGCGAGCGCATTCGAACCATCCGGTGCCGAGGTCCCGGTAGTTGATCGACCGGCGCTCGACCGATGGATCCTTTCCCGCCTCGCCCGGACGATCGAGACCACACGCGAAGGCTTGGAGAACTACGACGCCACGGGGGCCGGCCGACGCATCGAGCTCTTCCTCGACGACCTTTCCAATTGGTACATCCGACGCGCGAGACGACGATTCTGGGATCCAGACGGATCGGGCGGCGACAGCGCGCGAGCCGCCTTCCTCACCCTCCAAGACTCGATCGTCACCACCGCGCAGCTGCTGGCGCCCTTCACCCCCTTCATCGCCGAAGAGCTGTGGCGGAACCTCGCCGCGGGCCGGAACGGCGCTCCCGACTCCGTCCACCTCTCGGACTACCCCGTACCGCGTCCCGAACTTCGCGACACCACCCTTGACACGGCGATGGCGAACGTGCGAGCCATCGTGGAGCTCGGGCGAAGGATCAGGACCGAGGCGAAGATCCGGGTGCGCCAACCCCTGCTGGAGGCGGTCGTCAACTTCCCGGGTGACCACGAGATCCTCCGGCCGCTTCTCGATCTCGTCGCGGACGAGCTCAACGTGAAGCAGGTGCTGTTCGCCGAGTCGGCGGAGCAGCTCGGGCGCTGGCGCGCGAAGCCGAACTTCAAGGTCCTCGGCCCGCGGCTCGGACCCCGCGTCAAGGACGTGGCCGCGCTCCTCGAGCGGGACGATGGAACGCTCGCCGCGGCACTCGCCCACGGCGAGCCCGTGACGCTCGATACCTCGGGGCCCGACCCCATCGTCCTCGCCCCCGGGGACGTGGATCTCGTGCAGGAGACGCGCGAGGGCTGGGGGGTCGCCGGCGACGGCGGCGTCACGGTCGCCCTCGAGTTGGAGCTCACGCCGGAGCTCCGGCTCGAAGCGCTCGCGCGCGAGATGGTGCGCGTGGTCCAGGACGCCCGGAAGGCGGCGGGCCTGGACGTGAGCGACCGGATCGCGCTCGGTCTCGCCGTGGAGGGCGAGCTCGCCGAGGCGCTGGCGATCCACCGCGGATGGATCGGTGCGGAGACCCTCGCCCTCGATGTCGTCGACGAGGCGGCGACCGACGCTACCGTTCGAGCGGACGTTCGAGATCGACGGTGCTCGGGTCGGGGTCAGCCTGCGCCGCGCGTGAGGCGGCGCGGCGTCGTGCGGCTCAGTCCTCGCCCCAGAACAGCTCGCGGAGGGAGCGCTCCCGGCGCTCGCTCGCGGGTGAGCCCTCGGTGGAGAAGACCGGCTCGGTCGCAGACTCCACCACGACCGGGTGGGAGACCTGAGGCTCGGGCGTGTCGTCCTCGTCGGGCAGCGTGATCTCCATCGGCGGTTCGGTGGCCTGGAGGCGCTCCCGGATCTCGGCCGCGGAAGCGGGCTCGAACGCCAGGGGCGGGGCCGCCGCCGGCCCATCGGCCGTCGGCGGATCGCGATCGGCCCGGACGGCGGCGTCGCGCTCGCGGATCGCCATCACCATCTGCTTGATCTCCTCCGCGTGCGTCTGCACGAGGCTCCCAAGGCTCTGCAGGAACTCGCGCTCCTTGTTCAGGAACGGCGCGACCGCCCCCCGGGCGTCTCCCGAGCCACCCTCGGCGGCTGCCCGGATCCCGGCGGCCTGCTCGTGCGCACGCCGAACGATCTCCTCGGCCTCGGCGCGAGCACGGGTCACGATCGCATCCGCGTCGCCGCCGGACGCTGCCGTCGCCGCCGGGGCACGGCCGGTGCCGGAGCGGAGCCGCTCGTTCTCCTCGAGGTAGGAAGACAGACCCTCGGTGATCCGGTCCAAGAACGCGTCGACGTCGCGCTCGTTGTAGCCACGGAACGCGAGCCGGAACTCCGCCTGCTGCACCTCTTCCGGCGTGATCCGGGCATCGCCCGTCGTCGGCGCCTCCTCGGTCCCCTTCTTCCTCCGCATGCGGTTCCCCCTCCGTCAGCAGTTCAATGCTTGTCGCAGGACCGCAAGGATAACGAACGCGATGATGATGGAAAGGTCCAGCCCGACGCCACCCGCCCTGATCGGTGGGATGAGCGACCGGAGCGGACGCAGCACGGGCTCGGTGACGTCCTCGAGCAGATCGAGGATCGTGCGGAGCGGCCCCGAGTACGGGGGACGGAACCCGAACATGGTCGCCCACGAGATGATCACGCGGACGAACAGGAGGATGGTGTACACGGTCAGGACGACGCACAGGATGTTGAGCAGCGCGTTCTCGGCGGCGGTCATCGCAGACGGATCGGACGCGCGAGCGGCGTCAGAACTGGTTGTAGAGGTCGCCGCCGGCGATCCGCTCGCGGTCCTCGGCGGACACGTCGACGTTCGCGGGCGTCAGCAGGTAGACGCGGTTGGCCACCATCTCGATCTTGCCGCCGAGCCCGTACACGAGTCCCGACGCGAAATCGACGAGCCGTCTGGCGATGGTGTCGTCGGTGCTCTGCAGGTTCATGATGACCGGGATCCCGTCCTTGAACCGGTCCGCGATGTCCCGCGCCTCGTTGAACCTGCGCGGCTCGGACTTGTGGATCGATCCCGCGGTCGCGGGGCGGCTCGACGGGATGGTGCGCACGATGCCTTCGTGCTCGGGCTCGAGCTCCACCTCCCGAACAGCCTGGGGCCGCTGGAAGCGACGGACCTCGGCGTTCTCGGGCGCGGCGCCGACCTCGTCGAGCTCTTCGAACTCGTCGTCTTCCACGAGCCCGAGATAGGTGAGCGTCTTCTTCCACACGCCTGGCATCACGTCCTCCCTGTATCCTCCGGGCGCCGTGCCCCGAACAAGGCCGTGCCGACCCGGACCATGGTAGCGCCTTCCTCCACCGCAACCGGGTAATCGAGCGACATTCCCATCGACAGCTCCGTGGCCTCGGGGTGACGCGCCGCGACCCCCTCCAGGAGCTCCCGGAGCCCACGGAACAGGGGCCGGGAATCCTCGGCGGCGACCGGCAGCGGTGGCAGGGTCATCAACCCGATCAGGCCGAGTCCGTCGGTGTGTGCCACCTGATCGGCCGCGTCGTCGACCCCCTGCGGTGCGACCCCCGTGCGCTCACGCGTGAAGTCGACCTCGATCAACACGGGGATCGTCCGTCCGTTCGTGTTCGCGCGGCGTGCGAGTCGTTCCATCGCGCGACCCGGGGTGACGGTCTCGACCACGTCCGCGAGATCGGCCACCTGGTGTGCGGAGTGGCTCTGCAGCGTCCCGATGTAGTGCCACACCACCCCGTCCACCTGGTCGCGCTTGGCGCGGAGCTCCTTCACGTAGTTCTCCCCCACCTCCCGAACCCCTGCGTCTCGAACCCGGGCGATCGCCTCGGGCTCGACCGTCTTGGCGGCGGCGACGATGCGCACGCCGTCCGGGTCACGTCCCGACCGCTCGCACGCCCGAGCGATCTCCTCTCGGATCGTCACGAGGTTGGCGACGAGGGCGTCGGAGTCGTGGTCCTGAGGCACGCCTCGAAAACTAACAGAAGCGGACAGTCATGGACAGGAGCAACAGGACGAACAGGTGCACCAGGCCACGCCGGCCGAGATGAGCGAGGTGAGATGGAAAGGGGCGGGACCGGAGCCCAGAGGCGGGGGAAGGGCGCCTCTGACCCTCGAACGATCCCGCCCCCACCCCTCGGGGCGAACGTCCGCCCTCAGCTCTTCAGGAAGTCCGGGATGTCGAGATCCGAATCCGCATCGAACGTGACGCGTTCCTGCGCGGGTTGGAAGATCTCGTCCTCGTCATCCTCCAGGATCGACGGCATCGGCATGACGTCGTCGTCGTCCTGCACGTCGGAGGCCACCGCCGGGACGCGTTCGAGCGCGGCAGCGAGGGGCTCCGGCTCCTCGAGCAGGCTCGAAAGCCGGCTCCCGGCGAACCGTGACGTGGTGGGCGCCACCAGCACCTTGTCGAACCCGGCCGCGATCACCGTCACGCGGACCTCTTCTCCCAGGACGTCGTCGACGACGGCGCCGAAGATGATGTTGGCGTCCGGATGCGCGACCCGCGTGATCGTGTCCGCGGCCCTGTTCACCTCGTGCAGCGTGAGGTCCGTGGGACCGGCGATCGAGAGCAGCAAACCGCGCGCTCCCTCGATCGACGACTCGAGCAGCGGAGAGGAGATCGCCGACCGCGCGGCCTCCTCGGCCCGGTCGTCGCCGGTGCCGTGGCCGATGCCCATCAGAGCCGAACCCGCACCGGTCATCACCGAGCGGACGTCCGCGAAGTCCAGGTTGATGAGGCCCGGGGTCGTGATGAGCGACGTGATGCCGTCCACACCCTGATACAGGACCTGATCCGCCGTGCGGAACGCGTCGATCATCGGCGTGCTCGGATCGGAGACCTGGAGCAGGCGATCGTTCGGCACCACGATCAACGTGTCGACCGCCTTCTTCAGCTCGGTGATGCCGAGGTCGGCCTGGGTCGCACGGAGCCGGCCCTCGAACCCGAACGGGCGGGTCACGACGCCGATGGTGAGCGCGTCGAGACCGCGTGCGATCTCCGCCACGAGGGGCGCGCCGCCGGTTCCGGTGCCGCCGCCCTCGCCGGCGGTGACGAACACCATGTCGGCGCCCTTGAGGATCTCCTCGATCTCGTCGCGGTGCTCCTCGACCGCGCGGCGTCCGACATCGGGGTCGGATCCCGCACCGAGGCCTCGCGTGGTCTCGCGGCCGATATCGAGCTTGACCTCAGCGTCGGACATCAACAGCGTCTGCGCGTCGGTGTTCACCGCGATGAACTCGACCCCCCGCAGACCGCCTTCGATCATGCGGTTGACCGCGTTCACACCTCCCCCGCCGATCCCGACCACCTTGATGACGGCGAGGTAGTTCTGAGGAGAATCCATCACCGAGTCCTCCGCTCCCCGGGTGAAGCCCCCCGGTCTACCTGGGGAAACGCCGTTGTGTCTCCCTTGGGACTGAACCTCAACTGGACGTTGATTGTTATATCTACTTGACGTTGATTGCGCAACGCTACTATCAAAGCCCAGGTCCGTCAATATCCACAGGGGCCCGGTTATGCGCGCGCGTAACAACGACCGAGACGTTTCAGTCCGCGAGCGTTGCGGCCGGTGCGGACGGCGAGACCACGATCAGCGTTCGGATCACGGTCCCCTTCGCCCGGGCCCACGCGAGCATCCGTTCGATCGTACTGGCCTTGCGACGAGCCTCGTCCGGCGTTCCGAACAGGACCGTCGGGCCGCCCCGGAGACGGAGCTCCAACGTCCCGTCGAGGAGCACGCGGACCCGGGCGACCTCCGCGCGCAGGGAGGGCGCCATCGCTCCGAGGGCTCGCGCGGCGGCGACCGGGCTCGACCGAACACGCTCGAGGGGTCGCGGGGCTCCGAGCTCGATGACCGGAAGCCCGCGAGGTACCTTCCCGGGGCCGAGCGCTGTCCCGTCGGCGGCCATCAGCGAGAGCACGTTGCCTCGGGCGACGGCGACCGGCGATCGCTCCGTGACGGCGATCTCGATCGTGAGCGGGAACGCCACCCGGACGTCCGCCGCGGCGATCCATGGTTCGGCCTCCAGCCGCCGTTCGGCCTCCGCCTCGTCGAGCCACAGCGCGTTGGTGGCCTTCGAGATGCCCGCGACCTCGATGAGGTCTCCGCGACGCAGGTGGTGCGCGCCGGACACCTCGAGCCGGCGCGCGTGGAACGCCGACGAACGCGATGCGGCGATCCCGCCGGCCACGAGCGCGACCGAGGCCGCTGCAGCGGCGATCAGCAGCGCGCGGCGCCTGCCGGACATCGACCGGAACGACTCAGCGGGACGCGAGGTCGAGATCCCCAAGCAGATGCACCTCCGGTTCGAGAAGGACGCCTGATCGCTGCTCGACGAGATCCTGGACCTCACGGACCAGGGTCAGGACGTCGGAGGCGGTCGCGCCCTCGGACGCCACGATGAAGTTCGCGTGCTTGGTCGAGACCGACGCCGGCCCGACCCGCCGGCCCTTGCCGCCCGCCTCCTCGATCAGCCGGGCCGCGTGGTCACCGTGCGGGTTCTTGAACACGCTGCCGCAGTTCGGTTCGGCGAGCGGCTGCGTCCGGCGGCGCCACTCCCGCGCCTCGTCCATCCGGGCTCGGATCTCCGCCGGCTCGCCGGCTCCGAGGCGCACGGTCGCACCGACGACGACGCCGTCGGGTGCCAGGGCGGAACGCCGGTACGAGAACCCGGCCTCGTCCGCCGGCACACGGCGGGTCGACCCGTCGGACAGGCCGAACACGTCCACGCTCTCGATCACGTCGGCGAGCGATCCCCCGTGAGCTCCGGCGTTCATCCGTACGGCGCCGCCGAGGGAGGCCGGGATCGCCACCCCGAACTCGAGACCCGCGAGACCGTGCGCCAGGGCGACCCCGGCGAGGGCCGGCAACGGCATCGCCCCGCCGGCGGTGAGCCGGTCCCCGTCGCGAGCGGACCAGCGGTAGCCGCGGCCCAGGCGCAGCACGAGCCCCCGGTAACCCTCGTCGGCGACGAGGACGTTCGAACCCTTGCCGAGTACCGCGACCGGGATGCCCGTCTGACGCACCGCCTCGGACACCGCCACGAGATCTCGCTCGGACTCGGGCTCGAGGAACAGGGCCGCCGGCCCGCCGATGCGGAACGTCGTGAGCGGCGCCAGGACGAACCGCGTTCGGACCCTGTCCCCGCAGGCGGCTCGAAGGATCGCCTCCGCCTGCCCAACGACCTCGTCGGGACCCGTCACGAAGCCTCCCGGATCCGCTCGATGGCGGCGTCCCCGAGCATCCACACGTCGCCGCACCCCATCGTGAGGACGAGGTCGCCCTCGCGCACCTCGCGTTCGAGGAACTCCACCACGTCGTTGCGGTGCGGCAGGTACACGACCCGGCGGTTCCGAGCGGTTCGGGCGATCCCCTCGACGACGAGCTTGCCGGTGACGCCGGGGATCGGATCTTGGGCCGCGCCGTAGACGTCGGTGACGACGATGACGTCGGCTCCGACCAGGCTCTCGCCGAGCTCTCTCCACAGCGCCTGCGTCCGCGAATAGCGGTGCGGCTGGAAGACCGCGACCACACGGCGGTGGCCGGTTCGGCGGGCGACGCCGAGCGTGACCTCGAGCTCGGTCGGCACGTGCCCGTAGTCGTCGTAGAAGTCCGCCCCGCGGACCGACCCCCGGTGTTCGAACCGCCGGTGCACCCCGGTGAACGCGGCGAGCGCTCCGGCCGCCACCGCGGCCTCGACACCCACCGTTCCCGCGACCGCCACCGCCGCCGCGGCGTTCAGCAGGTTGTGGGCACCGTCGACGCCGAGCGCGAGCGCATGACGTTCGCCCTCGATGACCAGGGTCGCTCGGGCGCCACCGGGACCGACCGACGCGATCTCCACTCGGAGGTCCGCGTTCGGATCGATGCCGTACGTGAGGACCGGGCGGCCCGAAGCCGCGACCGACCGCATCGCCGGAAGATCGTCGGCGCACACGACCAGCAGGTCGCATCGCTCGGCGAAGGCGGTGAACGCGTCTTCGATCTCCGCGAGGCCGCCGCCGTAGAAATCGAGGTGGTCGACCTCGACGTTGGTCACGACGCCCACCGCGGGCCCGCCGAGCAGGAAGGAGCCGTCGCTCTCGTCTGCCTCGGTGACGAACAGCTCGCCCGATCCCGCGTTCGCCCCACTGCCGGACTCGTTGGTGTCTCCTCCGATCACGAACGTCGGATCCATGCCGGCGCGCTCCAGGACCAACGCGATCATCGCGGTGGTCGTGGTCTTGCCGTGGGTACCGGCGATGGCGATCTGTCGGCGGCCCGTCGCCGCGGCCGCGAGCGCCTGCGCCCGAGCCCAGGTCGGGATCCCGCGACGGCGCGCCTCGACCAGCTCGGGGTTGTCGTCACGGATCGCGGTGGAGACGACGACCGCGTCCGCGTCGCCGAGGTTGCGCACGTCGTGACCCACGGCGACCGTGGCGCCGAGGGCCCCGAGCTCCTGCACACCCTGCGAGTCCTTCAGATCCGAGCCGGTGACGCTCACTCCCCGCGCCAGGAACAGCCGCGCGAGGTTCCGCATGCCGGCGCCTCCGATCCCGATCATGTGCACCCGGCGGAGCCCGGAGACGTCGGGCACCTCCAGCGTGGGGATCGATCCCGGAGGCGGAACGTAGGGGCTCACGACCCGCCCCCCGCCTCGACCACGGTGCGCGCGAGGGAGCTCGCGGCGTCGGGCCTCGCCCATGCCCGAGCTCGATCCCCCATCGAACGCAGTCGATCGTCGTCGGCCAGCAACCATGCGATCCGGTCGGTGAGGACGCCGCCGTCGACCTCGTCGTCCAGCAGCATCGTCGCGGCGCCCGCACGTTGGAGCGCGCGCGCGTTCGCCTCCTGGTGCCCCCCCGTCGCGTACGGGTACGGGATCAACAGCGACGGGAGCCCGCAGACCGCGATCTCGGCGACCGTCGTTGCACCGGCGCGAGCGATCACGACGTCGGCGACCGCGTAGGCGAGCTCCATCCGTTCGAGGAACCCGAGCACCCGGATCGCTACCGAACCGCTGGAGGGCAGCGAGGCTCGAACGGTCTCGACGTGCGCCGGCCCGGCGAGCAGGAGCACCTGCAGATCCGATCGGTCGAGCGTGCGCATCGTCTCGGCGATCGCGCGGTTCACGTGGAGCGCTCCCTGGCTGCCACCGAACACCACGACCGTCCTCTTCCCTTCGTCGAGGTCGAACTCCGTGCGTGCCTCCTTCGCGAGCCGCTCCCGATCGGCCGCGACGGCCAGGATGTCGGTTCGGACGGGGTTGCCGGTGAGCACGGTCCGCGCCCGGCGCGGCAACGCTCGCCGCGCCTCGGCGAACGCGAGGGCCACCACGCGCGCGGGTCGTGCGAACGTCCGGTTGGCCAGGCCGGGAACGGCGTTCTGCTCGTGCAGGACGACCGGGCGTCGGGATCGGAGCGCCGCGAGCACGACCGGCACGCTCACGTACCCGCCCATCCCGACCACGATCTCGGCCGCCTCGACGAGGGGACGGCACGCCTTCACGGAGCGAACGGCGGCGAGCGGAGCGGCGAGCGCTCGGAGCGAGAAGGCACGCTCGAGCGGCCTGGCTTCGACGATCGCGAGCTCGAATCCCGCATCGCGGACGAGCCGTCCCTCCTGCCCCGCCGACGTGCCCGCGAAGCGCACCTCGTGACCCGCCGACGCGAGCTCGTGCGCGAGCGCGATCGCAGGGAACACGTGGCCCGCGGTGCCTCCCCCCGCGACGAGCACCCTCATCGCGACGGACCTCCGGTCGTAGCGGGCGTTCGGCGAGCGGGTGGGTGGCGGGGAGACGGGGGCCGGGCCGTCGCACCGCGAACAGGGGTCGAGGCGGTCGCCCGCTGCGTCCGGCCTCGCCGGGCGGCCCCGTTCGCGGGAGCGCGCGCGATGCTCACCAAGACGCCGACGGCCGCGAGCGAGACCACGAGGGAGGATCCGCCGTAGGAAAGGAACGGGAGCGGAACCCCGGTGACCGGGAGCAGGCCGGTGACCGCTCCGAGGTTGATGAGCGTCTGCAGGCCGAACCACGACACGATGCCCGCCGCGAGCAGCCGTCCGAACACGTCCTTCGTGTTCGCGGCGATCCTGATGCCGGCGAAGATCAGTCCGCCGAACGCGACGAGCACGACGATCTCGCCGAGCAGACCCAGCTCCTCGCCCAGGATCGAGAAGATGAAGTCGGTGTGGGCGTTCGGGACGTACTCCCACTTCTGACGCGAGGCGCCGAGCCCGACGCCGGTGAACCCACCCGAACCGAGGGCGTAGAGCGACTGCGCCAGCTGGTACCCCGTGTTCTTCACGTCCTCCCACGGATGCAGGAACGCGAGGAAGCGCACCCTTCGATAGTCGGCGCTCATGATGAGACCGGCGCCGATCGCGGCGCCGACCAACCCCGCGACGGTCAGGTAGCGGAGCCGCACGCCGGCCGCGAACAGGAGGAAGAACGAGGTGACGGCGAGGATCACCGTGGTCCCGAGATCCGGCTGCATCATCACGAGCCCACACACCAGCACCGAGACCGGCAGCAACGGGAGCGCGAGGTTCTTGAGGTCGTCCAGGTTCTTCCACGTGCGAGCGAGCGTGGCGGCGCCGAACACGACCAGGGCGAGCTTCGCGATCTCCGACGGCTGGACCGTGACGGGGCCGAGACGGAACCAGCGCGACGCGCCGTACGCCTCGATTCCGTGGGTCGGGATCAGCACGAGGACGAGCATCGCGATCGTGAGGATCAGGAAGGGCCCCGCCAACCGCTTCCATGCGTCGTACCGCATGCGAGACGTCACGAGCAGCGCGAGGATCCCGACCACCGCGTAGGTCGCCTGCCGCTGCACGAACAGGAAGCTGTCTCCGTACTCGGCGAACGCCGACACGGAGCTCGCGGACAGGATCATCACGAGGCCTGAACCGACGAGGAACGCCGTCGAGCCCAGGAGCAGCGCGACCGTACGCCGCGTGAGCACGTCGGCTCGCGCCCGGGAGACCGGACGTTCGTCCGGCCGGACCAACCGCAGGGTTCGCGGTCGTGGGGAGGTGGCGCCAACGCTGCTCACGTCCGCGCTCCCTCCTTCTGGAGCGCCCTCGCGGCTGCTGCGAACCGCTCACCGCGTTCGGTGTAGTCCGCGAACATGTCCCAGCTCGCGCACGCGGGAGCCAGCAGGACGGTGCCGCCCGAAGGAGCCATCTCGAACGCGATCCGGGTAGCGTCCTCGATCGACGTGGCGTCACGAACCACGACCCGACCCTCGAACACGGATCGGATCTGCCCGGCCGCCGCGCCGATGGCGACCACGCCCGAGAGCCGCGGGGCGAGCGATCCGAGCGGAGACAGATCGACGCCTTTGGCGTCTCCGCCGGCGATCAGGACCACGCCGTCGCCGTCTCCGACCGCCGCGATGGATGCGTGCGGGTTCGTCGCCTTCGAGTTGTCGACGAACCGCACGCCCTCGACGGTCACCACCGACTCGCCGCGGTGAGGTTCGGGCCTGAACGTCGAGATCGCCTCCGCGACCGCCTCGTCCGCGATGCCGAACGCGTGCGCCGCCGCGAGGCACGCGGCCGCGTCGGCGCGCACCCCCTGTGTGTCGATCGAGACCCGACCGAGATCCGCGCCGCTCCAGCCGGCGACCAGGCGCCCGTCGCGGACTCCGGCATCCTGGGCCGACGGTTCGCCCGTGGTGAACCACCGCACCTCGCAGGGCGCCGAGCGGGACATGGCTGCGGCCCCCTCGTCGTCGCGGTTGCCGACGTGCACGTCTCCGGGACCTTGGCGTGCGAAGATCCGCGCCTTCGCCGCCGCGTAGGCCTCGAACGACCCATGCCAATCCAGATGGTCGGGTGCGAGGTTCAGCAGGACGGAGACCCTCGGCCGGAACGACTCCTGGGTCGCGAGCTGGAAGGAGGACGCCTCGACGACCAGGACGTCGTGGTGCTCTCGGGCCGTTGTTGGGAACGCCCGGCCGATGTTGCCGCAGGCCACCGCGTCCAGACCGGCGGCCCGAAGGGATGCGGCCAGCAAGCCCGTCGTCGTGGTCTTCCCGTTGGTCCCGGTGACCGCCAGGTACGGGACTCGAGCGAGTCTCGCACCGAGCTCCAGTTCGCCCCACACGCGGAGGCCTCGTTCGCGCGCCCACGTCAGGATCTCGGCGTGGGGCGGGACCCCCGGGCTCGGGACCACGATGGTCGCGCCGTCCAGGTGTTCGAGAGCGTGGCCGCCGTCGGCCACCTCGATCCCCTCGGCCCGGAGTTCGGCCGCGCCGGACCGCTCCGGCGAGGACTCGCTCACGCGGACCGTCGCCCCCTCGGCAACCAGGACGCGCGCGGCCGCGGAGCCCGCCACGCCGGCACCGACCACGACCGCCTGCTCACCGTCGAACGCGCCCATCACTCGAGCCCGAGCCCGCCGCGGCTGATGAAGTCCGTGTAGAACAGCCCGATCCCGACGGCGACGCAGAGACCCGGTCACGATCCAGAACCGAACGATGACGGTGAACTCGGGCCAGCCGGCGAGCTCGAAATGGTGATGGATCGGCGACATCCGGAAGATGCGCCGCTTGAACCCTCGGAACGCGATCACCTGTGCGATCACCGAGGCCGTCTCGATCACGAACAGGCCACCGAGCACCACGAGCAGCAGCTGGGTGCTCGTCGCGATCGCGAGCGCGCCCATCAGCCCACCGAGGGCGAGCGAGCCGGTGTCCCCCATGAAGATCCTCGCCGGGGCGGCGTTCCACCACAGGAACCCCGCGGTCGCCCCCACCCCGGCGCCGGCGACGATGGCGAGGTCGAGCGCCGCGTTCACGTCGATCGGGTAGCACGCCGCGCTCGGGATCAGCTCGCACGTGTGTCGGAACTGCCAGAACGCGATGAACACGAAGGCCGAGAGCACCAGGATCGACGCGCCCGACGCCAGACCGTCGAGCCCATCCGTGAGGTTCACGGCGTTCGATGAGGCTGCCAGGATCACGAAGACCCACAGGTAGAACAGCAGACCGAGCTCGACCCCGGTGGCTCGCATGAACGTCAGCTCGGTCGGAACCCCTGCCGCCCGGACGGCGATCATCCCGAAGATGAGGGCGACCACGGCCTGACCCACCACCTTCGCCGTCTTCGACAGGCCGAGCGAACGCCGGCGACGCACCTTGATGAAGTCGTCGACGAAGCCGAGCACGCCGAGGAGCACCGTGGCGACCAGAACGGCGACGCCCCCTGCGGTAACCGTGGGGAACGAGATGCGCGTGGCGATGTAGCCGGCGACGATGCCGGCGATGATCACGGTGCCGCCCATCGTCGGCGTGCCCATCTTCTCCAGGTGCGTGTGCGGGCCGTCCTCCCGGATCCGCTGCCCCCATCCCCACAATCGGAAGAGGCGGATCGCGACCGGCGTTCCGAGCAACGTCACGGACAGGCCGACCGCGGCGGCGATCAGGATCTGCCTCACGGGCGCCCTCCACGTCGGATCCGGACGATCCTCATCGCAGGGCGTCCGCCGCGCGTTCCAGGCCGGCGACCCGAGATCCCTTCACCAGGACGACGTCACCGGGGTTCGCCCAGGCCCGCACGTCGTCCGCGGCATCCATCGGGTCGTCGCAGGTCGCGACGTCCTCCGGCAGCTGCCCCTCACGGATCGCCGCGCGCGCGATCGCCCGAGCCTCGTCGCCCACCGTGACCAGCCGCTCCACGCCGATCCGCACCACGAGCTCGCCGAGCCGCTCGTGCTCCTCGAACGCGATCGGCCCGAGCTCGGCCATGTGACCGAGCACCGCGGCCAGCCGTGTGCCCTCGGCGATCCACCGCGCGGCCTTGAGGGCAGCCGCCATCGACTCGGGGTTCGCGTTGTACGCATCGTTGACGACCACGATGCCCGAGACGCCGGTGAAGGTCTCCATCCGCCAGCGGGCGACGCCGGCGCCCTTGAGGGCCGCGGCGCACTCGGCGAGCGTCAGCCCCGCCCACCGTCCGACGGCGGCCGCCGCGAGTGCGTTCGACACCATGTGTTCACCCGGGACCGCGAGGGCGACCGGCTCACGTTCGCCGGCGGAGTGGAGGGTGAAGGTCGCTCGCGCGTCGGCTGCGAGCTCGACGTCCTCGGCGCGCACGTCGGCTCCGGGGTCCACGCCGAAGGTGATCACGTTCGCGTCGCTCCCGTCCGCGTACGAGCGCGCGACGGGATCGTCCGCGTTCAAGATCGCGGTGCCGTCCGCTCCAAGCCACTCCACCGCTTCGGCCCCTGCGCGAACGATCGCGTCCCACGACCCGAAGATCCCCATGTGCGCCAGCCCGACGTTGGTGACGACCACCGCGTCGGGTCGGGCGACGTCGCAGAGCAACCGGACGTCTCCCTCGCGCCGTGACCCCATCTCCGCCACGACCACCTCGACACCGGGCGCCGCGCCGAGGAGCGTCAGGGGGAGCCCGATCTCGTTGTTGAAGGACGCCGGGCTCGCGTGGGTGCGTAGACGCGTGCCGACCACCGCGGCCGCGAGGTCCTTGGACGAGGTCTTGCCGTTCGACCCGGTGATGCCGACCACGCGCGCGCCCCTCATGCGCCCGCGCTCATCCGCGGCGAGGTCGCGCAGCGCGCGGCCCGTGTCGGGGACCTCGATCACGGGTCCGGCGATCTCGGGCCGATGCACGACGGCGGCGACCGCGCCGCGGTCGAACGCGTCCGCGACGAAGTCGTGCCCGTCCACACGTTCGCCGGAGATCGCGACGAACAGGCTGCCGGGTCCGACCGCTCGGGAGTCGATCCCGACGGCGGAGACGACGGCGTCGGGTCCTCGGAGCGTGCCGCGCACCGCGGCAGCGATCTCCGAAAGCGGGCGCTCGATCACGTCGCCTTCCCGGTCCGACGCAGTTCTTCCTCGGCGACCCTGCGATCGTCGAACGGGATGGTCCCGTTCGCGAGTTCTTGGTAGGTCTCGTGCCCCTTGCCGGCGATCACGACGACGTCGCCGGGCGCGGCCTCGCTCATCGCGAGCCGGATCGCCGCTCGCCGGTCCGGCTCGACCACGAAGCGAGCACCTCGTTCCTTGGCGCCGCGTTCGGCTCCTGGCGTGATCTCGGCGATGATCGCCAGCGGGTCCTCGCTCCGGGGGTTGTCGCTCGTGATGATCGCGAGGTCGGCGTTCGCCGTCGCCGCGAACCCCATCTCCGGACGCTTGGCCCGGTCGCGGTCGCCCCCGCAACCGACGACCACGATGACCCGGTCCTTCGCGAGCGATCGCGCGGCGCGCAGCACGTTCTCGACGCTGGCCGGCGTGTGCGCGTAGTCGACCATCACGAGGAACCCCTGCCCGGCCTCGACCGTCTCCCCGCGGCCCGGGACGCCCCGAACCGCGGAGATCGCCTCGGCCGCCACGAGGTCGTCGACCCCGAGCGACCGCGCGGTGGCAAACGCGGCCAGGCAGTTCTCGACGTTGAAGGATCCTCGCAACGGCGAACGGATCGGCACCCCGTCCGCGAGGAAGGCGACGCCCTCGGGCGTCGACCCGACCTGCGTCGCGCGGATCCCTGCGTCGACCGCGAGCCCGTACGTGATCGTCGGCAGGTCCGAGCCGGCCAAACGACGCCCGGCGTCGTCATCGAGGTTCACGACCGCCCGGTCGCTCATCGTCGGGGTGAACAGGCGCGCCTTCGCGGCGAAGTACTCCTCCATCGACGCGTGGTAGTCGAGGTGGTCCTGCGACAGGTTGGTGAACACCGCCACCGAGTAACGGACGCCGTCGACGCGGTGCTGCTGCAGACCGTGGGACGAAACCTCCATCGCGACCGCGTCGACGCCCTCGTCTGCCATCGTCGCGAGCAGCCGCTGCAGATCCGGCGCCTCCGGCGTCGTCCGCGGGAGCGGTTCCGGGCGGCCGTCGATCCGGATGCCGGTCGTCCCGATGATCCCGGGCTTTCGCCCGTCCGCGCGGAACACCGCCTCGAGCAAGTACGTGGTCGTCGTCTTCCCGTTCGTGCCGGTGACGCCGACCACGGTCATCTTGTCGGCCGGACGTCCGTAGAACGCGGCCGAGACCGGTCCCATCGCTTCGCGAACGTCCCGAACGAGCACCTGCGTTACGTCCGAATCGACCCGATGGTCCACGACGAGCGCAACGGCCCCGCGCGAGACGGCCTCGCCGGCGAAGGCGTGTCCGTCGACCGCGCTCCCCCGGACGCAGAAGAACAGGGCGCCGGGTCCCACGTCGTCCGAGCGGTACCGGACGCTGGACACCGGGAGACCGGCGCTGCCGCGGATCTGCGCATCGGGAAGGTCGACGATGAGATCGGCGAGCGTGCGGGAAGGAGGTGGGGCCACGGCCCCTGAGCCTATCGCCTGGGTTCCGGCGAGCTCCTGCGCGCGAACGCTCATCCGACCGGCAGGGCGTGCGGGGGAAGGTGCACGCGCTCGGCCGGCGTGATGCCCAGACGAGTGATCGCGGCGAGGGCGACGCGGCGGAACAGCGGAGCCGCGGCCAGGCCACCGTAGACCGAGGCGGGGCGATCCAAGATCGCGGCGACCACGACCTCGGGATCGCCTGCCGGGAGGTAGCCGATGAACGATGCGATGTACTGGCCCTCGAGGTAGCCGGAACCGTCGCCGGTGGGGATCCGGGCCGTCCCGGTCTTGCCCGCGACCTGGTAGCCGGGGATCTGGGCCTTGGAGCCCGTGCCATGGTCGACCGCGTAGGCAAGCATCCGCGTGACCATCTGCGCCGTCTCCGCCGAAACGACTCGTCGGGATGTCTGGCCGTCCGCTTCGTCGAGCGGCCCGTCCGGAGCGATCGTCCCGCGGACCAGCTTCGGCTGGATCCAGCGACCGTCGTTCGCGATCGTCGCGAACACCGTGACCATCTGGAGCGGCGTCGCACCGATCCCCTGGCCGTACGCCATCGTGGCCAAGCTCGTGTCGTTCCACTGGTCGAGCGGGAGCATGATGCCGTTCGACTCACCGGGGAACCCGACGCCGGTCGCCTGGCCGAGCCCGAACCGGGCGAGGTACGTCGCGAGCGTTGCCGAACCCAACCGGTCCGCGACCTTGACGGCTCCGATGTTGCTGGACTCCGCAACGATGTCGCCGAGCGTCATCTGCATCGGTGGGTGCGGATGGGAGTCGTGGATCACGTAATCGCCGACGGGCATCGTCCACGGAACGGTGAGCCGCATCCCCGGATCGATCGCGCGTTCCTGGATCGCGGCGGCCGCGGTGATGACCTTGTTGGTCGAACCGGGTTCGTACGCGTCGGTCACCGCTCGGTTCCGGTACGTGGTTCCGCGCGCGTCCGCGAACGTGTTGGGGTCGAACCACGGGTAGCTCACCATCGCGAGGATCTCGCCGGTCTCGGGATCCATCACGATGACCGTGCCGCCACGTGCCCCCTGTTGTTCGACCGCGTCCTCGAGCGCGGTCTGCGCGTGGAACTGGAGGCCGCGATCGATCGTGGTGACGACGGACGATCCGGCGATCGCCGACCGCTCCTCGTCGACCCCGCCGACGATCGCCTGCCCCGAGAGACCGAGCTCGTGGGTCCGCTCCCCCGGCGTCCCGGCGAGGGCGTCTTGGTAGGCGAGCTCGAGGCCGGTGAGACCGACGCCGTCCGTCCCGACGAACCCCAGCACCTGCGAGGCGAGCGGCCCGGCCGGGTACGAACGCTTGGACGTCGGCAGCAGGCCGATCCCGGGCAGCGCCATCTGTTCGACGCGTTCGGACACCGGGCGATCGAGCTGGCGTGCCAGGTACACGAACGTGCCCTGGGACGTCAACGCGTCGACGAGGTCCGGAACGGCGATGCCGATCGCCGGCGACAGACGCGTCGCCGTCCCCCACGGGTCGACCACGAGCGTGGGGTCCGCATAGACGTCGGCGGCGGGGGTCGACAGAGCCAGCCCGGCGCCGCTCCGGTCCAGGATCTGCCCGCGTTGGGCCGGCAGGGCGTTCGTCCGCACGCGCTGGTCGAACGCGCGGTCCTGGAGCTCCTGGGCCTGGCCGACCTGCAGGACGACGAGCCTGACCGAGATCGCCGCGAAGGCGAACGCCATCACCGCGAACAGGGCGACCAGCCGTCTCGTAGGCGGCCGGTTCACGTAGGTGGCTCGCCTGTCGATCCGGACGGCTGGTCCGTCGTCTGGGTGGGGCTGTCCGCTCCGGCCGGATCCGCCGGGCCCGTGCCGGGCGCGTGGAGGATGCGGATGTCGTCGGGGAGACGCATGCCGTGCCGGCTGGCCCAAGCGGAGATCCGGCCGGGAGCGGACAGGGTGGCCTGCTCGCGCACCAGCTCGAGGTGCTCCTCGGTGAGGCGCTCGAGGTGTCGCTCCGCTTCCTCGATGCGGAAGGACGTCTGTGCGAGCAGGACGTTCACGACCACGATGCCGAACACCATCGACCCGAGGATCGTCGAGGCGAGGAAGACGAAACCCCTCGAGCGTCGTCGCTTCGGGCGTGGGCGCCGAGCGACGACGGGCCGATCGATGGCGGGCGCGACCGGCTGCGCTCGCTCGCGCGGAGCGGCGGGGCGCGTTGCCGGCTCCAGCCGGCGTGCGGGCTGGCTCACGCGGCGCGGCTCCGCTCGGCAGCTCGAAGCTTCGCGCTCCGCGCCCTCGGGTTCCTGGCTGCCTCGACGGCGGACGGTCGGAGGGGCTTCTTCGTCAGGATCTCGAGGTCTGGAGCGTCGTTGAGGAACCGCTTGACGATGCGGTCCTCGAGCGAGTGGTACGCGATCACGATCACGCGGCCACCGGGAGCGAGGATGTCCACCGCTCGAGGCAGGGACGCGGCGAGCTCCTCCAGCTCCCGGTTGACCGCGATGCGGAGCGCCTGGAACGTCCGGCGCGCGGGGTGGGGGCCGCCCCGCCGCGCCCCCAGGGCGCTCGCGACCACACCGGCGAGCTCGTCGGTGGTCTCGATCGGCGAGCGGGACCTCGCGCGGACGATCGCCGCCGCCACCCTGCGCGAGCGTCGCTCCTCGCCGTACTGGAAGACGATCCGGGCGAGCTCTTCCTCCGGCGCCGTGTTCACGATGTCCATCGCGCGCTCGCCGTCCGGTCCCATCCGCATGTCGAGCGGTCCGTCGGCGCGGTAGGAGAACCCTCGCTCGGGCCGGTCGAGCTGCATCGAGCTCACGCCGAGGTCGTACAGGACGCCGTCGACCCGGTTCTCCGCGGGCACGTCCGAGAACCGGGTCTGCACGGCGGCGAAACGTTCGCCGAACCTCGCGAGTCGCGCGGTCGCGAGCTCGATCGCCACCGGGTCGCGGTCGAGACCGACGACTCGCTCCACACCGGAGGCAAGGAGCGCCTCCGCGTGACCGCCCGCCCCGAGGGTCATGTCCATCACGGTCGTGGCCTGCCCCAGGAACCGGAGCACCTCGTCCACCATGACCGGCTCGTGGCCGCGCTCCGCCACCGTTCCGCCCTCATCCCAACAGGTGGGCGGTGATCAGCCCGAGTCCCAGGAACGTAGCCGCGGTCAGCGCGGTCATCGCGATCAGCGAGAGACTTTGACGGAGCTCTCCCGGTAGCGTCCCTTTCGTCGTCCTCTGTCTCATCCCTTGGCTCATCCCTTGGCTCATCCCTTGGCCCCCGGTGCGAGCGTGCCCGCCTGGTAGGCGCCCGAGTGGGCCGCCTCGTAGCGCTCGTGGGCGGACCGGTCCCAGATCTCCATCCGGTCCGAGACCCCGAGCACGACCGCCTCCTTGCCGATCCCGGCCTCGTTCCGCAGCCGCTGCGGGACCAGCAGGCGCCCCTGCCCGTCGAGCGTCAGCGACTCCGCCTTGCCGAAGAACATCCGCGCGTACGCGCGGCCCTCGGTGTCGGAGAGGGGGAGGTCGCGGATCTCGGCGGCCCTGGCCGTCCACTCGGCCCTGGGGAAGCAGAAGAGGCAGCCGTCCTGCCCCAGCGTCAGGACGGCCCCGTCGGCGAACGCCTCACGGAACCGACCGGGCAGACTGATCCGCCCCTTCGGGTCGAGCTGATAGCTGTGCGTGCCGAGCAATTCGGCCACGCGTTCCTCCCCTTCTCCTCCACTACCGTCCACCTTTATTCCACTGTCACTCCACCTCGTCAAGGGTTCGACCGTGAAAAGAGTCAACGACAGTGACGAACGTCAAGCGTTGATACGTGGAGATGGAGAGACGTGAAGGCCGCTAGAGGATCAGAGGAACGGCTCCCACTCGGGCTCGAGTCGCCCGATGGTCAGGCGGAAGCCGTCGCGCGGCGCGACCGGACGCCGGGCGAGCCTGAGGCCGACCTCGTCGATCATCCGGTTCTCCTTGCGGGAGTTGCATCTGCGGCACGCCGCCACCACGTTGTCCCAGGCGTGGGCACCACCCCGCGACCTTGGGACGACGTGGTCGAGGTTCTCGGCGGCCGCACCGCAGTACTGGCAGGTCCACTCGTCCCGCGCGAAGACCGCGCGCCGCGTGAGGGGAGCGTGCGACCGATGCGGGATCTTCACGAAGTTCCGCAGCCGCAGGACCGAGGGCGCGTCGACGTGCAGGTGCTCGGATCGGAAGACCTGTCCGTTGGAGACCAGGACCTCGGCCTTCTCTTTCAGCACCAGGATCACGGCCCGTCTCGCAGCCACCACCGCGAGTGGCTGGTGCGACGCGTTGAGCACGAGTGCCCGTCCCACGGCGCGAGTATACGGGGCGCCCCAGGGCGCATAGGACGGGAGATGCTTGCAACCGCCGAATCCCAGGGTTGTAATCCGGCCCGGAGGCGGCGGAGGGCCGCGCCCGAAGGACGCCTGATCGAGCGAACAAGGGGCCGCGCGGGGCGTCCGGCAGCGGGTGCGCCGCTGCCGCCTCCACTTCCTTCCCTCCGGCGCGTGGCCGGCGCACGGCCGGGCCCTCCCTCGCTGCGCAGGATGACGAAGGAACCTCGGCTCTGCCCTTGACGTACTCCTGAGTAAGATGGTCCGGCGTCGATCCGCGGAGGTGCGCTTGGATACGCGAGAGCCCACGCTCGACTGGCAGAGGTTCGCGGAAGGCTTCCGCGTCATCGAGCAGAACGTCGAGAAGGTCGTGCAGGGCAAGCAGCCGGAGATCCGGCTTGCGCTCGCCGCCCTGATGGCCGAGGGGCACATCCTGATCGAGGATGTCCCGGGCGTCGGCAAGACGATGCTCGCCAAGGCGATCGCTCGATCGATCGACTGCTCGTTCCGCCGGATCCAGTTCACCCCCGACCTGCTGCCGACCGACGTGACCGGCGTGAACGTCTTCAACCAGGAGCGTGGGGACTTCGAGTTCAAGCCGGGTGCCATCTTCGCGAACATCGTGCTCGGAGACGAGATCAACCGCGCGAGCCCCAAGACGCAGTCCGCGCTCCTCGAGTGCATGGAGGAGCGCCAGATCACCGTCGACACCGAGACCTACCAGCTCGGGACGCCGTTCATGGTGATCGCGACCCAGAACCCGATCGAGCACGAGGGCACCTACCCGCTCCCCGAGGCTCAGCTCGACCGCTTCATGATGCGGATCGGGATCGGGTACCCCTCGAGCGAGGTGGAGGCGGAGATCCTCGCGACCCACGGCGTGCGCTCGACGCTCCCCGACATCGGCCCGGTCGCCGACGCCCTGTCGGTTCGAGAGATGATCGAGCAGACGCGCCAGGTGCACGTCTCGCCCGCGGTCCGCCGGTACATCGTCGATCTGGTCGAGGGGACGCGCCGGCATCCCGACGTCTATCTCGGGGCGAGCCCGAGGGCCTCGATCATGCTGCTGCGTGCGGCGCGCGCGCTGGCCGCGGCCGACGAACGCGACTACGTGGTCCCCGACGACGTGAAGGCGCTCGTGACGCCGGTGCTCGCACACCGGGTGATCGTGACGGCCGATGCCGTCATGGGCGGCCGGAGCTCGCAGGCCGTCCTGCAGGACCTGGCCGCCGAGGTCGCGGTTCCCCTCACCGGGACCGCCTGACCGTGCCCTCGGGCCGCGGGGTCCTGGTCTTCGGGGCCGGGATCGCCCTGTGGGTGGCCGCCCGGATGCTCGGCTCGCCGACCCTGCACATGGTCGCCGTGGGCATCGTCCTGCTGCCGTTCGCCGCGGCGCTGTTCGCCCGCTGGAGCCGCCAGCGCCTGCGGATCCGCCGTCGTCTGTCGGACACGCGGGTCCAGCCCGGGCAGCGCGTGCACATCGAGCTCGAGATCGAGAACCAGTCCCCGGCGCAGACCTCCTTCCTGCTGATCGAGGATCGCCTCCCGTCCCAGCTCGGTCGCTCGGCGCGGCTGGTGGTCACCTCGCTCCACGGCCGAGCCCGGCAGCGGGTCCGGTACTCGATCGCCCCACACCAGCGAGGGCGGTACGTCCTCGGACCGCTGACGGCGGACCTTTCCGACCCGTTCGCGCTCACGAAGCTCCGGGTGGAGTTCGACGAGCGCGACGAGCTCGTGGTCGCCCCCGAGGTCGAGCTGCTCGGCAGCGGGCCCGACTCGCCGTTCGGCATGACGAGCGGCCTCGCCCTGGCCAAGCACCTGTTCCGAACCGGCGACGAGTTCTACACGATGCGGGCCTACGTCGAGGGCGACGACCTGCGGCGGATCCACTGGCCGAGCGTGGCTCGCAGCGGCGAGCTGATGATCCGCCAGGACGAATCCACGAGGCGCTCGACCGCGGTCCTGTTCGTCGACACCAGGGACTCGGCCGTCGGGCAGACGCACACCCCGTGCTTCGAGAAGGTGATCTCGGGGGCCGCGTCGCTCGGGATCTTGCTGATGCGGTACGGCTTCTCCGTCAAGCTCGCGACGACGCAGATGCCGCCGCAGCGCGTCGGCGAGGAGAGCCTGCTCGACGCGCTCGCCGGCATGACCCACCACAGCTCCCGCGCGTTGTCGACCGGCCTCACGCGGCTGCGGATGGTCGCCGCGAGCGACACGACCCTCGTGGTCGTCGGCGCTCCCCCCGCGCCGACGGAGCTCCCCTCGTGGATCCGCGTCGGAGCGATGTTCGGCCCCAAGGTCGGCGTGTTCGTCCATCCGACCGAGCCCGACACGCTTCCGCCCGATCGGCGCGCTCAGGTCGAGGGTCGCGCCTCGCAGGCCCGGATGTCCCTGTCCCGAACCGGCTGGGAGGTCGTGGTGCTCCCACCGTCCAGGAGATTGCGAGAGGTATGGCACGTCGAGCGGACCCAACCCCTGGTCATCAGCGGCTCCTAGGTCTCGCGGCCGTCGCGGGTCTGGCCGTTGCGACGGCGCTCGCGTTCGGCCGGGTGTTCGCCGGTCGGGCCCCGACCCTGCAGCTCGTCGCCGCTGCGCTCGCATCGGTCGCGATCGCGGCGCTGTTCGAACGCCGAGGGCTGCTCCTCGCGACGCTCGCCAGCCTCGCGGGCCTCGCGTTCGCCATCACGTGGATCGTGCTTCCGCAGACGGCGTGGTACGGACTCCCGTCGATCCGGACGCTTCGAGCCGTTGGGCGCTCGCTCGAGTTCGTCGGCCAGCAGGCCCGCGTGCGCGTCGCACCCACGCCACCGCTGCCACCGCTCATGCTGGCGGCCGTCACGGCCGTCTGGACCGCGGCGTTCTCGTCGCACGCGCTCGCGATCCGCGCGGGCAGCCCACTGCTCGCCGTCCTTCCTCCGATCGCGCTCGTCGGTTTCGCGGACACCGTGCTCGAGGACGGGGCGCGTCCGATCTACGCGATCGTTCTGCTCGCCGCCGCGATGGCCGTGGTGTTCGCGGACGGGCTGCGCCGCGTCCGTCAGTGGGGACCGGTCTGGTCGGGATCACGGACGCGCCGCCTCGGTCCATCGGTGCGAGGCTCGCGCCCCGTCGCGTTGACGGTGATCGCGGCCGCCGTCCTGGTTCCGGGTCTGCTCCCCGGTTTCCGCTCGGGACCCCTCGTCGACCTTTCGACCGCTGGTGACGAGGGTGCGGGGCTCGACCCGTTCATCTCGATCCACGCGCAGCTCGACGAGCAGGAGGTCCGCGACCTGTTCGAGGTCCAGACCACCGACCCTCAGTACTGGCGGCTGTCGACGCTCGACCAGTTCGATGGTGAGGAGTGGAGGAGCAGCGACCCGGACGGATCGGTGAGCGGCCAGACCGTGACGGTCCCGACGGTCCTGCCTCAGCCGCTGGGATACGCCCCCCCGCCGAACACCGGGACGAGAGCGTTCACGTTCCGGATCATCACGGACGACTTCGGTTCCACGCACGCGCTCCCGATGGCGCAGACGCCGGAGGCGATCTCCGCCGGGGACCTCGGCGACGTGACGTGGGACCCGGGCAGGGGCCAGGCATTCGTGGACGGGCTCGACGCGGGGCTCGAGTACGGGATCACCTCCCGCATCGTCGTGCCGACGCCCGAGGAGCTCGATCAGGTCGTCAACCTCACCTCCCTGCAGTACGGAGACTGGACCGATCTCCCGGGTGACGATGTGCTCGATCCGCAGATCGGCGAGATCGCGAAGGATTGGACGGCCGGCGCGACCTCGGCCTACGAAAAGGTCCTCGCGATCCAGCGGCATTTCCACTCCGACGGGTTCCGCTACAGCACCGACGTCGACGTCGACGACAGCGCCGACGCTCTCCTCGCGTTCCTGACCCAGACGAAGGCCGGCTTCTGTCAGCAGTACGCCACGGCGATGGCCGTGCTGGTGCGCGAGCTCGGCATCCCCGCGCGTATCGCGGTGGGCTACCAAGCCGGCACGCTGCAGGACGACGGCACCTACCTCGTCCAGACGAAGGACGCGCACGCCTGGGTCGAGGTCTTCTTCGAGGGGTACGGGTGGCTCCAGTTCGAGCCCACCCCGGGACACGGCACCCACCCGAACGCCGAGGCCGGGACCTACCTGAACCCCGCTGCTCAGTCCCCGACCCCACCGGGGCAGGTGGACGAGCAGGGCAACCCCATCGGCCCCGGGGGTAGCACGCCGGGTTGCGAGAACGCGTCCTCGCTCGGCCCGCGAGAGCGGCAGCTCCTGTGCAACACCGAGCAGCGCCCCGAGCGCAATCCCGGGGGAGGGTTCGTGACACCGCCGATCGTCGACACGGGACAGGTACCTGACGAGAACGGCTACTCGGTCCCGTATCGACTGATCTTCCTCGGTCTCCTCGTGGCGCTCGGCATCCTGCTCGTCGTGGTCCCGATCGTGAAGTCCGCCTGGCGGCGCCGCCTCCTGCGCCGCTCCCGCGAGCCCCGGGACCATGTGCTCGCGGCGTATCGGGTCTTCGACGGCGAGGCGGCGGATCTCGGACTCGGCCGCCGTGAGGGTGAGACCCTCGATGAGCACCGTGCGAGGCTCGCCGCCGCGATCGCGTTCACCGACGGCCATCTCGGGAGGCTCACGTCGCTCGCGACACGCGCCGCCTACGCGTCCGAGGCTCCGACGCGCGACGAAGCGAACGCCTCCGTCGACGACGCCCGCAAGGCGATCCGAGAGCTGCGCCGCGACGCCGGGATCATCCGACGGATCGTGGGGACCTACCGGCCGGGTCTGTAGGGAGCGTTCACCGGCCCGTCTGCGCGCGTGCGGCGGCCTCGCGGAGGGCACGAACGAACCGATCTCGGTCCTCGCGGAACTGCCCGACCTTGCTCTCGACGCCCGTCGCGATCTCGTCGATCGCCACGAAGAACGCCAGCTGCCCCTCACGCAGCGCGTCGATGATCTCGCCGTTGCGGCGGGCGATCTTGAAGATGCTGACCCCGTCCGTGATCAGCTTGACCTCGGACAGGTGCCTGTCCAGCGCGGCTCGGCGGTTGAGGTAGTCCCAGGCCCGGCGGACGCGCTGGAGCGACATCCCGTTGTCGAGCAGGGACTTCACGACCCTCAGCGCGACCAGGTCACGGAACGAGTAGAGCCGCGGAACCCCAGGGCGGCCTCCGGTCCCCTGCACGGACGGGTTGACCAGGCCGATCTGGTCCCAGTACCTGAGCTGACGCGCGGAGCACCCGGTGAACTTCGTCGCCTGATGTGCGGTGAATCCCTCCATAGGAACGAGCGCCCTCCGACGACGTCTCCCTCACGACACCAACGCGTTCCGCCGGCTCGTCGAGGGGAAGTCTCGACGTCGGTACGACGGTCACGCCCCCGGGGAAGGTGAACGCAGTTGTACTCCAGGCGCATGCGTCGTGGCAACCCGAAGACGACGACGCGTCGCATGTCTCGGATGTTTCTCACGAAACGACGACCGAACGTCAGGAGCTCGGGGGCGTCGCCGGTGGCGTTCGGAACCGACCCGCGAGACGTGCCAGCAACCCGGTCAGGGAGAAGCGCCCGGACTGTTGCTGCATCGCGCGCATCTGATCGAGGGTCAGCTGCTTGAGGTACCGGTAGATCAGCAGGGCCGACGCGAGCATGACGCCGAACCCCGTCGCCGCGACCCACAGCAGGTCCGGGACGATCATCAGGAACACCATCAGCATCAAGAATCCGACCGCGAACGCGAGGAGGGACCACTTGATGCGGCGCGCGAGGTGGGTGTACAGGGATGTCCGGCTGACGGCCTCGACGAGGCGGGGGTCCTCCTCGGCCAGACGCTGCTCGATCTCGTCGAGGATGCGTTGTTCGTCGGGCGACAGTGGCATGGGCTCCCGGCTCCGGCGTCAGTTTGCGCTGAAACGATTATAGGAACGACCCCCGCGAGGGGAAGAGGGGGACCGGGAGGAGATCAGCGATCGCGCCCCCGGTCCAGCAGCGCCGCAGGCACGGCCGATCCGCGTCCGAACCTCCGATCGATCCGATCCACGGCCCGCTCGACGTCGCCCCACCGTTCGCTGCGGAGCATCACGAGCTGCTCCTCGCCCGCCTGCACCAGGCCGGTCGCGGCCACGCCGAGCAACCGCACGCGACGCCGGGCTCCGGGGAGGGCGGCGAACAGCTCCCCCACGACCTGGTACAGGTCGGCGGCCACATCGCTCGCCGACGCGAGCGTCCGCGAGCGTGTGAGGGTCGTGAAGTTCGCGAGCCGGATCTTGAGGGTGACCGTCCTCGCCCGGAACCCGTCCTCGCGCAACCGGGCGGCTACCCTCTGGGAGAGCGAGAGCACCTCTCGGAGCAGCTCCCGCTGGTCGTCGAGATCGCGGTCGAAGGTCTCCTCGTGGCTCACGGACTTCGGCGCCTCGTACGGGACGACCGTCCGATCGTCCACCCCTCGTGCGAGATCGCGGAGATCTCGGGCGTGCTGCTCGCCCATGAGCCTGGCCAGCACCCCGACCGGCGTCCGCCCCAGATCGCCGACGGTCCGCACCCCGAGCCTCCCGAGGGTTTCGGCGGTCTTCTCCCCTACCCCCCAGAGCGCTCGGACCGGGAGCGGGTCCAGGTAGGTGTCGACGTCGTCGGCCCGAACGACGACCATGCCGTCGGGCTTAGCTCCGGCGGAGGCGAGCTTGGCGACGAGCTTGGTGGGGGCCACGCCCACCGAGCACCGCACCCCGATGCCGTCTTGGACCTCGCGCCGAACCTTCCGCGCGATCGCCTCGGGCTCGCCGAACAGCAAGAGCGCGCCCGAGACGTCGAGGAACGCCTCGTCGAGCGAGATCGGCTCGACCAGCGGGGTGACCGCCAGCAAGATCTCGCGGAAGCGGTTCGAGTGCGCCTTGTAGGACTCGAAGTCGGGGGGGACGAAGATCGCGTCGGGACACAGGCGACGAGCTCGAACCGCGGGCATCGCGCTCCGGATCCCGAACCCGCGGGCCTCGTAGGACGCCGACATCACCACCCCGCGCGTTCCGGCGCCGCCCACGACCACGGGCTTGCCCGCGAGGCTCGGATCCTTCAGGGATTCGACCGAGGCGTAGAACGCGTCGAGGTCGACGTGCAGGATCGGTTCGCTCGACCTCGTTCGGGTCATCGATGCGGAGCGTACCGCCGCGACGGACGGACCGGACGGGGTCATCGCCCGGCCGAGCCGCCGCTCGAGTGCCAGAGCTTGCGCGGCACGTTCGCACCGGGGGCCGGACCCTCGTGGGCGAGCGCCTCCGCCAACCGCCCCTGCCGCCGAGCGTGGAGCAACGCCGTCAGGTCCCACACGTCTTCGGCGACGACCGAGACACCCTTGTACCCGGTTCGCCTCACGGTTCCGAGCACCGCGAGCACGAACGAGTGGAACACGGTCTTGGCGACCTTGGGCTGCACGCTCTCGAACACGGTCACGTCGACCGGACCGGTCGCGTCGTCGAGCGTGAGGAAGATGATCCGCTGGCCGCTCCGGATCGCCGGCGTCTGCGATGCCACCTTCACGCCGGCCACCATCACGCGCTCGTCCGAGCGACGCCGGTGCAGGTCCCTCGACCGGACCACGCCGAGTTCGGCGAGCAACGGCTCGAAGAAGCTCACGAGATGCCGGCTCGCGTCCAAACCGAGGACCTCGAGCTCGGCCCGGACCCGTTCCGCGTCGGTGTACTCGGGAAGGGTGATCGGTTCCGAAGCGCTCGCCGCCGTCAGGTCGAGCGCCAGCTGATCCCCCTCGCGCTGTGGCACGGTCGTCATCGCCGAGAAAAGCCGGTCCCGCCGCGTCCCCCTGTCGATCCCGTCGAATCCCCCCGCATGCGCGATCGCCTCCACGACGGGTTTGGCAACGTTGGTCCGCCGAAGGAAGTCGCCCACGTCGTCGAACGGCCGCTCGGCACGCGCCTGCAAGGATCGACCGGATCTCCGCGTCCGAGATCCCATGCACGTCTTGTAACGCCAACCTGATCCCGTACCGCGGGTGCTCGACGTCGGTGGAACCGCCGGTGCCGGCGCGCGGGGAGGGGTCCGGCCCGGGCGTCGTCGAGCGGAGCCGAAGCCCATCGGCGTCCTCGAGCACGGACCCATCGCGTAGGCGAAGACGAGCAGCCCGGGCCGGTGCCCCGACCTCAGCGCGCCCTCGACGTCGGGACCGCCTCAACGACGTACTCGGGCTCCGACCGGTTCACGTCCAGCGGCAGGATCGGGATGCCGTGCTCGCGAGCGTCCTCGAGCAGCAGCCGCCGCGGGTACATCCCCGGGTCGTGCGTGAGGATCCCCGCGAGGAAGTGCGCCGGGTAATGCGTCTTCAGCCAGGAGGACTGGTACGTCGGGACCGCGAACGCCGCCGCGTGCGCCTTGCAGAACCCGAAGCTCGCGAACTCGGCCACCGCGGTCCAGGTCCGTTCGGCGACGTCGGCGGGGACACCGCGTCCGGTCGCCCGCTGGAGGAAGTCGGCTCGGAATCCCGGGAGCAGGTCCTCGCGGTCCAGGTGGCGGCGGACGTGGTCGGCGTAGGTCAGGTCGTAGCCGGCCATCGCGGCGAGGGTCCGGAGCACCTGCTCGTGGTAGACGATCACGCCGAACGTCTCGCGGAGCGCGGGTCGCAGCGCCGGGTGCGCGTACGTCGGGGCTTCCATCCCGGCGCGCCGTCGCAGGTAGGGGTTGATCATGTCCGACTTGACCGGCCCGGGCCGGAACAGCGAGATGTCGACGATCAGGTCCTCCCACCGGGTCGGCTGGAGCTTCTGCAGGAGCTCGCGCTGGCCCGGCGACTCGATCTGGAAGCACCCGAGGGTGTCGGAGGCCCGGATCAGCTCGAACGTCGGCTCGTCGTCGAGCGCGATCGCGTCGAGGTCGACCTTCACGTGCTCGGTGCGCGCGATCTCGTCCAGGGCGTGGCGCATCGACGAGAGCATCCGAACGCCGAGCACGTCGAGCTTCAGGTACCCGAGCAGCTCGACGTCGTCCTTGTCGGCCTGGATCACGCGGTAGCCCTGGAACGAGCGTTCGAGCGGGACCCGGGTCACCAGGTCGTCGTTCGACAGCACGATGCCCGAGGGGTGGAGCGCGATGTGGCGCGGGAAGCCGTCCAGGCGTTCGGCCACGCGGAACAGCTGCTCGAGCTGTCCGGCGTTCAGGTTGCTGCCGACGAGCTCGGGCAGGCGCTCGACCGCGACGCGGAGGTCGCCGGCGCCGATGTGCGGGAAGGACTTGGCGACCGTGTCCACCTCGGGCTCGGGAAGACCGAGGGCCTTGCCCACCTCGCGGACGGCGGCACGGGCGCGGTACGTGTCGACCATCGCGACGCACGCGCACCGGTCGTCGCCGTAGCGCGAGAGCACCATGTCGTACACGTCCTCGCGACGTGCGGACTCGACGTCGACGTCGATGTCGGGGAGCTCGTCGCGCATCGGGTTGATGAACCGCTCGAACGCGAGGTCGTGCCGGATCGCGTCGACGTCGGAGATGCCGATGAGGTAGCAGACGAGCGAGCCGGCGGCGCTCCCCCGGCACGCGCAGCGGATCCCCATCGCCCGCACGTCGGCGACGATGTCGGCGACCGTCAGGAAGTACGCCGAGTACCCGAGGCGGTGGATCATCGCGAGCTCGTGGTGCAACCGGTCCTTCACGCGAGCGGTCGGCTCGCATCCCCCGGCGTTCGAGACCGCGCCAGCTGCGTTCGGCCAGGACCGAGGAGGCGTTGCGCCCACGCGGTGTCGGGAAGTCGGGGAAGCGCACCGTGCGCAGGCCGACGTCGAACGCGCACGACTCGGCGATCTCGCAGCGTGGCGGTCACCAGATCCGGGCGTTCGCCGAACAGCGCCCGCATCTCGCTCGCCGGCTTCAGCCAGCCCTCGGCGTTGCGGCGCGAGACGTTGGTCCGGCTGATCGGGACGAGCTCGCGCATGCACTCGAGCGCGTCGGCCAGGAACGCGTCCTGCGGGACGAGGTACCGGACCGGATTGGTCGCGACGAGCCTCGCGTCCGATCGTTCGGCCAGACGGAGGAGCGCACGGATCTCCTTCGGAGAGTCCTGTTCCAGGCGGTTCTCGACGCCGACGTACGTGCGATCGTCGAAGGCTTCTCGATACGGGTCGAGCGCGCGTCGCGCGGCGTCGAGACGGCCGGCGATCGCGAGCTCGGCCGGCGGTGACGTCGGACCCAGGACCGCGACCAGGCCACCCGCGTGCGCGCAGATCTGCTCGGGGGTGAGCGAGGGGTCGCCGCGCTCGCCGGTCATGTGCGCATCGGTGATCAGCCGGCACAGGTTCGCGTACCCGGCCGCGTCTCGCGCGAGGAGCAGAACGCTCGCGTCCACGGGCTTTCGCCCGGTCCGTGGCAGCGGCAAGGTCCCGGCCTCCCGAACCGTGAGCGACGCGCCGAGGATCGGGCGGACGCCCTCGCGCTCGCAGGCGTCGACGAACCGGGCGGTGCCGTAGAGCCCGTCGCGGTCGGCGAGCGCGACCGCCGGCATCCGCAGCTCGGCCGCCCGGCGCGCGAGCGCCTCGGGCGAGAACGCGCCCTCCTTCAGCGAGAAGTACGAGCGGACGTCGAGGTGGACGAACCCGCCGCCCAACTCACCGCTCCGGCGGGACGACCGGAACCGCTACCCGCGCTCCCAGACCTCCGGGTCGTGTGCGAAGTGCACGCGCGTCGGTTCCAGCTCCCGCAGGCGTTGCACCGAGCGCGGGTAGGCCGGATCGCGCGCCGCCGAGGCGCCGGAGGCGCTCGGCTCCGTCGCGCCCTCCCATTCGAGACGTGACTGCACCGCCTGGCCGGCGAGCACGATCGTGCCCTCGGGCGCGTCCACCACGAGCGACTGATGCCCGGACGTGTGGCCCGGCGTGGGGATCACCCTCAGGCCCGGTGCCACCTCCGCCTCGCCCTCGATGACCTCGTAGGTCAGGCCGGGCGCATCGATCCACTCCGGGACCGTGTAGTCGGGCTCGTGCACCATCGCCCACTCGGCGCGTTGGACGAAGATCGGCACGCCGGGGAGACGGATGTTCTGCCCGCTGTGGTCGAAGTGCAGGTGGCAGTTGGCGGCGCCGGTCACGTCCGCGAGCGCGATCCCATGCTCCGCGAGCGCGTCCTCGATCGCCGACACGCGCGGCGAGAACGTCGTCTCGATCTCGGCGTTGCCGATCCCCACGCCGTTGTCGAACAGGAAGACGCCCTCGCGATGGACGAGCGCGTGCGCATAGGAGGGCCACCACTCCCTGCCGAGCAACTCCTGCTCGTCGGGCGGCAGGCGCAGCTCGGACACCAGGAACGGGACGACGCGGGCCTCGGTCACGGGGCCGATTCAATCCCACAACCGCTCCATGTGCCAACGGTCGTGGTGGCGGTCGTGATAGAGGTCCCAGACCGCGCCACCGCGCGCCTCGACCCGCCAGTACTCGCGGTCGCGGCCGTCCGCCCACCACCTGCCCTCGATCCGCCACCGCCCGATCACGTCGGCCACCTCGTACCGGCGCCCGCGCCAGACGAACGCCGAGGGCATCCCCGCGTCGCGTTCGACCCGAACCTCGACCTCCTCGTCGTACCGCTTGGACAACGACGTCTCCTCGGACCACCACCCCTTCTCTGGGGAATCGAACGTATGTTCGAGAGGGGAGAGTGAATCTACGCCCGGCCTCCGACACCAGTCAAGTGGAGGCGTTCCCGCTGGTCAGGAGGGTGGGTCGTGGCGGTCGTACCACTCCCGATGCAGGACGCACCGGCCGGCCTCGTCGAAATCGCAGACGAGGATCCCGTCCATCTCGATCGCCGACCCCGAGCCGTCCCGGAAGGACACGCGCCAATGCGCCACCCCGCGGTCACCCGCCACCGCGATCGGCTCCACGTCGGTCCGGAGCTCGGACGGGACGCCGCCCTCCACCCAGGCTCGAACGATCGCGTCGCGCCCGCGTGTCTCTTCCCGGAAGGGTCCGTAGGAGTACACCGCATCCTCGGCGAACAGCGCCGAGACCCCGTCGGGGTCGTTCGACGCCCACGCGTCGAAGTACCGCTGGAGCCAGCCCCTGAACGCGTCGAGATCCACCGCCCGCATCGTAGGCTTCTGCCCCGATGGCCGATACCGGAGCGCTTGTGGTCTGCGTGCCGAACTTCAGCGAGGGCCGGCGACAGGACGTGATCGACGCGATCTGCGATGCCCTGGCCGGGGCCGGCGGCGCCCGGCTGGTCTACCGGCAGGCCGACCCCGAGCACCATCGTCTCGACACGACGGTGGTCGGCTCGCCGGACGCGGTTCGAGCGAGCGCGCTCGCCGGAGCCGCCAAGGCCGTCGAGCTGATCGACATGACGAAGCACACGGGCGGACACCCTCGGATGGGTGCGGCGGACGTGATCCCGTTCGTGCCCCTGTCGGGGATCTCGATGGACGAGGTGGTCGATCTGGCGCGAGCCTTCGGGGCCGAGCTCGCCGACGCGCTCGCGATCCCGGTCTACCTCTACGATCGCGCGGCCCTGTCGCCCGACCGCGCGAGCCTGGCCGAGGTCCGCAAGGGCGAGTTCGAGGGGCTGCGCGACGCGGTGGCGCGGGGCGAGCGCCTCCCGGACTTCGGGCCGCACGAGATCGGGAGCGCGGGTGCGACCGCGGTCGGCGCGCGCAAGCCGCTCGTCGCCTTCAACCTGTACCTCACCGGCGCGGACGAGGACGCGAAGGAGATCGCGAGGTCGGTCCGGGAATCGAGCGGCGGGCTCCCGGCGGTCCGCGCGATCGGGTTCGCGGTCCCCGAACGCGGATCCGTCACCGTCTCGATGAACCTGGTCGACATCGACGTGACGCCGCCGCGGGTGGCGTTCGACGCCGTGACGAAGCTCGCGACCGAGCGAGGCATGGAGGTGCTCTCCTCCGAGATCGTCGGCCTGGTCCCGGCCGCCGCGCTCGGGGACGGCGACATCGCCTACCTACGACTGGAGGGGTTCGATGCGGACGAACAGATCCTGGAGCGACTCGTGAACGCCGAACGGAACCGCCGATGAGCGGGCGCATCGCGGCCACGCCCGTAGACGTGTTCCTGGACGCGCTCGCGTCGGACGCGCCCACGCCCGGCGGCGGTGCGGTCGCGGCGCTCGTCGGTGCGACCGGCGCCGCCTTGATCTCGATGGTGTGCAACCTCACGATCGGCAAGAAGGGCTACGAGGAGGCCGAGGAACGGATGCGCGGCGTGCTGGACGAGGCCGAAGCCTCGCGGACGGTGCTCCTGGACCTCGCGGATCGGGACGCGACCGCGTTCGGCGGCGTGATGGCGGCGTTCAAGATGCCGAAGGAGACCGACGCCGAGAAGGCGGTCCGCTCGCAGGCGATCCAGGAGGGCTACGTCGGCCGCTGCCGAGGTCCCGCTCGAGATCGCCAAGCGCGCCGCCGAGCTCATGGAGCTCGCGCGCGAGGCGACCGAGATCGGCAACGCGGCCGCCTCGTCCGACGGCGCGTGCGCAGCGCAGGCGCTCTCCGCGGCCGTCTGGTGCGCGACCTACAACGTCGAGATCAACGCGGCGGCGCTGAAGGATCCAGCGAAGGCGCAAGCGCTCCGGGACGAGGTCTCGGCGCTCCGGGCACACGCCGAAGCGCTGCTCGACGCCACCAACGTCGCCTTCGGCGCTCGTCTCGGCTGAGGCGGTGCGGCGCTTCGAGCCCGGCGAGTCCGTCGCGCTCCGCCAGATCTGGGAGGGACTCGTCTGGGCGGCGCGGCCCGCGACGGTCGTCGACGACACCCCAGTGCAGACGATGCTGTTCATCCCGGCCGGGATCCGTTGGATGGCTCCGTTCCACGACGGGAAGCGGCTGAAGATCCCACAGGAGCGAGTTCGAGCTCGTCGAACTGCTGTACGACGAGGCCCACGTCCTCTCGTTCTCGTGGCCGAATACGCACTACGCGGTGTTGCTGTTCTTCCGCCCGGACCTGTCGACGTGGAACTGGTACGTGAACCTCGAAGAACCCCTCCGGCGCACCGAGATCGGCTTCGACACGCTGGATCACGAGCTCGACGTCATCGTGGAGTTCGATGGTTCGTGGCGATGGAAAGACGAGGACGATCTCGCCGAGGCGATCCGGCGAGGCGTGATCCCGGCGGACCAGGAACCCCGCCTGCGGGCAGACGGCGAACGCGCGGTCCGCAGGATCCTCGACCGTGAGCCGCCGTTCGACCGGGACTGGAGCGACTGGCGACCCGACCCGTCCTGGCCGGTCCCCGCTCTTCCGCAAGGTTGGGACCGGATCTGACCGGAGCGGCCGGGTTGCCGTCGGCGGGGTCGGTGCGCGAGGCTACGGCTCCGATGGATGCATCCGACGTCGCGCGGGTCCGTTCCCGATTCCCCGCGCTCACCCGCGAGATCGACGGGCGGCCGGCGGTGTTCGTCGACGCTCCGGGTGGTTCGCAGGTCCCCGACACCGTGATCGACGCGATCGGCGGATACCTGCGGACGAGCAACGCCAACGCGCACGGCGCGTTCGCCACCAGCCAGGAGACCGACGACGTGATCGCGGAGGCGCACCGAGCCTCCGCCGACCTGCTGAACGCCGACGCCGACGAGGTGGTCCTCGGCCCGAACGCCACCACGCTGCTGTTCGCGATCTCCCGATCGGTCGCGCAGGACGCTCCGGCCGGGCGACGAGGTCGTGGTGACCAGGCTCGACCACGACGCCAACGTTCGGCCGTGGGTGCTCGCGGCCGAGGACGCCGGCGCGACCGTCCGGTGGGTGGACGTCAGCGAGGAGGACGCGACCCTGGACCTCGCGTCGTTCGAGGCCGCCCTGTCCGAACGGACCAAGGTCGTCGCGTTCACGCTCGCGTCGAACGCCGTCGGCACCATCACTCCCGCCGCCGAGCTCACCAGGCTGGTCCACGAGCGGACGCCGGCCATCGTCGCGTGCGACGGGGTCCATCTCGCACAGCACCGACGGATCGACGTGCGGGCGATCGGCGCCGACCTCGTCGCGTGCTCTCCGTACAAGATCTTCGGCCCGCACCTGGGGATCCTGTTCGGGCGCCGCGAGGTGCTGTCCTCGTTGCGCCCGTACAAGGTCCGGCCGGCCGACGACGCGCTCCCTTTCGCGTTCGAGACCGGGACGCAGAACCACGAGGGCTTCGCCGGATGGGTCGCCGCCGTCGGGTACCTGGCCGGCCTCGGCCGGGGGAACGGCAGGCGAGCGGCCGTCGCCGACGCGTTCGAGCGAGCGATCGTCCCGTGGGAGGCCGGCCTGTCCGAACGGTTCCTCGACGGGGTCCGCGCGATCGCCTCGGTCCGCCTGTATGGGATCGACGACACCGCCCGCATCGCGGAGCGCACCCCGACGTTCGCGATCCGGGTAGGCGACCAACATCCGGCCGAGACGGCGAAGTCGCTCGCCGAGCGCGGGGTCTTCGTCTGGGACGGGAACTACTACGCGCTCGAGATCATGGAGCGGCTCGGCCTCCAGGCCTCGGGCGGCGCCGTCAGGATCGGGTTCTGCCACTACAACACCCCGGACGAGGTGGACCGGGTGCTCGAGGAGCTGGCCGCGCTCGCTTGAGCATTCCCGGAGGCGAACGCACCGTTGCTAGGATGAGCGCCCCCGACGTCCGAATGAGGGGTTCATGCGCATCTTGATCCTCGGCGGCGACGGCTACCTGGGGTGGCCGACCTCGATGCACTTCGCCCGCAAGGGCCACGAGGTGCATGCCGTCGACGACTACCTGCGGCGGCGGGCACACGAGGAGGCCGGGACCGACTCGCTCACGCCGATCGGCGCCTCGCTTCCGGCCCGCGCCGAGGCCTTCCGCGAGGTCACCGGGCTGGAGATCGGCGTGACCGAAGGTGACCTGACCGAGTGGAGCGTCGTCGAACGCCTGTTCCGCGAGTTCCAGCCCGAGGCGATCGTCCACTACGGCGAGATGCCGAGCGCCCCCTACTCGATGATCGACCGCGAGCACGCGGTGTTCACGCAGACGAACAACGTCGTGAACACGTTGAACGTGCTCTACGCGATGGCGGAGCTCGCGCCCGACGCGCACCTGGTCAAGCTCGGGACGATGGGCGAGTACGGGACGCCGAACATCGATATCGAGGAGGGCTACATCGAGATCGCCCACAACGGGCGTTCGGACACCCTCCCGTTCCCGAAGATCCCGGGATCGATGTACCACCTGTCGAAGGTGCACGACTCGCACAACATCCATTTCGCATGCAGGATCTGGGGCCTGCGCGCGACCGACCTCAACCAGGGCGTCGTGTACGGCATCCAGACCGACGAGACCAAGCTCGACGAGCGCCTGCTGACGCGGTTCGACTACGACGAGGTCTTCGGCACCGCCCTGAACCGCTTCTGCCTGCAGGCCGTGATCGGCCAACCCCTCACCCCGTACGGCAAGGGAGGCCAGACACGCGGCTACCTGAACATCGTCGACACCCTCCAGTGTGTCGAGCTCGCCGTCCTGCACCCGGCGGAGGCGGGCGAGTTCCGTGTGTTCAACCAGTTCACCGAGCAGTTCTCGGTCGTCGAGCTCGCGGAGATCGTCCGCCATGCCGGTTCCGAGGTGGGTCTCGACGTGCGCATCGAACACGTCGACAACCCGAGGGTCGAGCTCGAGGAGCACTACTACAACGCGAAGCACACGAAGCTGATGGCCCTAGGCCTGCAACCGCACCTACTCTCGGAGACGCTGATCGAGTCGATGCTCGAGACGATCGGGCGTTACCAGGACCGCGTGATCGTGGACCACATCCAGCCCGCGACCAGGTGGCGTGGCGTCAGGGAGCGATCCCCGGGCTGAGCCGGCCGGCTCGTCTCATCGCGTAGAGTCCAAGACCCATGTCGGCGCTGCGCATCGTCGGAGGCATCTTCGCCGCAGCGTTCTTCGCGCTCGCCTGGTTCCGCTACAGCCGGCGCCGGATCAGCCGGCTGAACCTGATCATCTCGTCGCTGATCTCGGCGGTCCTCCTGTTGCTCGCGATCGCGCCGGGGCTGTTCAACCCCCTGTTCGAGGTCTTCAACTTCCAGCCGGGAAGCGGGCAACGTCTCACGGCCGTGCTGCTGTTCGCCGTCGCGATCCTGTTCGTCCTGCTGATCCGCGTGCAGTCGGAGGTGGACACCAACGAGCGCAACATGCGACAGCTCGTGGAATCGTTCGGACAGGCGGCCTTCGACTGGGACGCGGCGGCCGACCTCCCGGCGGGCAAGCGCATCGTCGTGGTCTCCCCCGCGTTCAATGAGGCCGAGAACGTCGGCGCCGTCATCGAGGCGATGCCCCGCGACGTCGAGGGCTACCACGTCATCCCCATCGTGATCGACGATCGCTCCGACGACGGAACCGCGGACGCGGCCCGGGCGGCGGGAGGGATGGCCGCGAGCCTGCCGATCCGCCGGGGCGGCGGACTCGCGCTCCGTGTCGGCTACGACATCGCCCTCAAGCTCGACGCCGACATCGTCGTCACGATGGACGCCGATGGGCAGCATCAGCCCGAGGAGCTCCCCACGGTGGTCGGACCGATCATCGAGGGGAGGGCCGACCACGTGAACGGCTCGAGGATGCTCGGAGACTTCGAGCGCGAAAGCCTCGTGCGGCACATCGGCGTGCATTTCTTCTCGCGTGTGGTGACGATCCTGACCGGACAGCGGGTGACCGACATCTCCAGCGGCTACCGGGCCACCCGAGCCGACACGCTCCACCGGCTCATCCTGGAACAAGACCAGTTCTGGACCTCGGAGGTCACGATCGAGGCGCTCCGCCAGCGGGCGCGGGTCGTCGAGGTACCGGTCACCTTCCTGACCCGACGCGGGGGTGTCTCGAAGAAACCGAAGTCGTTCCGCTACGCCTGGAACTTCTCCAAAGCGATCGTCAAGACCTGGCTGCGCTAGCGGCGGCGACCTCGCCGGCCAGCCGCGCGTTGGACTCGAGGAGCGCGAGGTTCGCCTCCAGGCTCTCGCCGTCGGTGCGTTCGGACAGGCAGGCCAGCAGGTACGGCGTCACGGCCTTGCCGCGGACGCCCTCGCGGTCGGCGATCCGCTCGCAGGCGCGGACGGCCTCCTCGACCGTTGCCGGCGTCCATCGCGAACGCCTCGGGGACCGGATTGCACAGCAGCACGGCGGCGCGAGCATCCAGATCCTCGAGCGCCCACTCGAGCCGGGCGGCCTGCGCGGGGTCGTTCACCCGATCGTCCAGGTCGACGGGGGCCTCCCGAACGAGGAAGAACGGCAGCCGCCAGCAGTCGTAACCGATCAGGGCCACGCCCAGCTCCTCGAGGCGATCGGCCGTGGCGACCGGGTCGACGATGGATTTCGGCCCCGAGCACACGAGGAGGATCGGCGTTCGGGCGAGCTCGATCAGGTCCGCGGAGACGTCCCCGCTGCCATCTCCGTTCCTGGGGTGGACGCCGCCGATGCCGCCGGTGGCGCCGACCCGGATCCCCACGCGGTGCGCCGCCCAGATCGTGCTCGACACGGTCGTGGCCCCGAGACCGCCCGAGGCGATCGCGAAAGGGAGGTCGCGTCTGGCCACCTTGGTCGCCCGACCCGGCTCGGCGAACGCGGCCAGCTCGTCCGCCGACAGGCCGACCACCGTCTCGCCTCCCATCACCCCGATCCACGCGGGGACGGCGCCGGCGGACCGGATCGCCGCGGTCATCCGCTCGACACACTCGAGGTTGCGGGGCGGCGGAAGCCCCTGGGACACGACGCTCGTCTCGAGCGCCACGACGCCCTCTCCCCCTGCGAGCGCGACCGAGACCTCGCTCGCAGCCCGAACGGCGTTCAACGGCGCCATCTCCCCGATGGTGCCTCGGCCTCGGCCGTTCGGGGTCGCTCGGGCCACGTCTCGAAGCTCGCGGCGACCCGTGCACCCGCCCGGCAGGCCGCCGCGATCGCGTCGCCCGGGGAACGGCCCGCCACGAGCGATGCGAGCAACACGCCGTTGAACGCGTCGCCGGCGCCGGTCGGATCCTTCTCGCGGACCGCGTCGGTCGTGTTGCGGATCACGAGCCCCTCCCACGACATCAACGCGCCCTCGTCGCCGAGCTTCAGGCAGACCACCGGGAAACGCCGCGCCAGCTCGTCGAAGGCATGGTCCCCGCGAAGCCCCGTGAGCTCCTCCGCCTCGCGCGAGTTCGCCAGGAGCATCGTGGCGCGTTCGCACGACTCGAAGAACCGGTCGACGCCGAACGAGCGGATCATGGGCCACGACGCCGCGTCGACGGCGACGAAACGCGCGTTGGCGCGCTCGAGGGCCGCCACCCCGGCCGCCGAGGTCGGCTCGAACAGGAGCGAGTACCCGGAGACGAGGACGGCGCCCGCGTCGAGCCGTCCGGGCAGGTCCTGCGGTGACAGGCGTCCGCCGGCACCCCGGTCGGCCACCATCGAGCGTTCGCGCGGCTCGTGGACGACGAGCATCGTTCCCGTGTCGGCTGCCGGGTCGATCGCCAGCGCTGGCTCGACCCCGCGCGAGATCAGCTCGTCGCGCAGGAGCGCACCCGCGACGTCCGAACCGATCCGCCCGTGCACGCGGGCCCGCGCGCCGACCTCGGCGGCCCACACCGCCGCGTTGGCGGCGCTCCCGCCGGGCCGAACGAGGACGCGCCCGTGCACGTCCCCGCCTTCCTCGAGCCCGTCGGAGTCGACGCGCACGTCGATCATCACGTCGCCCACCGTCACCAGGTCCATCGCGCTGCAGCCTACCGGGTACCGTTTCGTTGATGAGGCCCGAGACGCTCCAGCGCGGCGACCACGTCTCCATCCGTCGCCTGGAGGCCGGCGACGAAGCCGCCTTCATCCGGGCGGTGCGCGCGAGCCGGAAGCTGCATCGCCCGTGGTCCTACCTCCCCGAGACCGCCGACGGCTTCCGGGACATGCTCCTGCGACCGCTCGGCGAGTCCTACCTCATCTGCCGAAACGACGACGACGCGCTCGCCGGCTGCGCGAGCCTCGGTCACGTCGTGTTCGGCAACCTGCGGAGCGCGTACCTCGGGTACTCGGCGTTCGTCCCTCTTCAGGGCCGCGGGCACATGTTCGAGGGTCTCGGCCTGGTGCTGCGACATGCGTTCGGCACGCTGGGACTGCACCGCGTCGAGGCCAACGTCCAGCCCGACAACGCGCGTTCGATCGCGCTCGTCGAGGGTCTCGGGTTCCGGCGCGAGGGGTATTCGCCGCGGTACCTGAAGATCGGCAACCGGTGGCGCGACCACGTCCGGTTCGCGATGCTCGCCGACGAGTTCACCCCGGCGGCGCGCCGGCGGCGCTAGCTCGACCCCACCGCAGCCTTTCTCAGCCCGCGTTCGCGATCCCGGCCGCCTCGGCCGCCCATCGTCCGAACGCTCCCCAGAAGGGGTCGAGCCCGGGGTGTTCGAGCGGCCGCTCCGTCCGATCGTCGACGAGAACGACCCCTTCCGATGGATCCGTCACCTCGCCCACGATCGAGGCGTCGATCCCGGCGTCCGCCAACGCGCCGACGAACGCGTCCGCTCGATCCGCGACGACCGTCGCGATGAGGGTTCCCTCGCTGATCGACGTGTACGGGTCCATCCCGACGTGGTCGCAGACGGCGCGAACCTCCTCGCGCACCTGGATCGCGTCGAGCTCGATCCGCATCCCGACCTCGGACGCCGCCGCCACCTCGGTGATCCCGCCGAACACACCGCCCTCGGTCGCATCGTGCATCGAGGTGACGCCCTCGTCCCGCAGTCCGAACGTCCGGGCAACGGTCGCCTCGGGCACCACGGTCATCCGTTCGAACAGGGCGTCGGCCCGCTCCACGACGTCGGCCCCGATCGACTCGGCGAGCCGGTCCGGGAAGGTCGCGGCGAACAGCGCCGTGGCCTCGATCGCCGCGCCCTTGGTGACGACCACGCGGTCGCCGGGCCGGGCCATCGTCGGCGTGACGAACCGGTCCTGCGGCCCGGACGCGATGCAGACCGCGCCGCCGACCATCGGCCACGCGCAACCGTCGTACCGGGCGGTGTGCCCGGTGACGACGGCGACACCGATCCCCTCGCAGGCCCGATGGAACCCGTCCCAGAGCTCCGAGAGCTCCTCGTCGGTGATCTCCGGAGGAAGGTTGAGGTCGACGGCCATCCACCGCAGCGGGAGGCCGCTCGTCGCGGCGTCCGACGCGAGGATGTGCACCGCGAACCACGCCGCGCGCTCCCAGCCGTAGGCCGGCACGATGAACACCGGGTCTGCCGTGAGCGCCATCGCGACGCCGTCGGCGACGCGGACCACGCCGACGTCCACCCCGTGCCGAGGGCCGACCAGCACGTCCTCGTCCTTCGCCCCCAGCCGTGGGAGGATCACCTGCTCGAACAGCTCCGCCGTCGCCTTGCCCGTCCGCTGCTCGCTCATCGAACCCCTTCCTCCCAACCATCCACGACCTCGACCAACGCGCGCGTTGCATGTTCCGGATCCGGAGCGGCACCCACCGCCGACACGACGCAGATCCCGGCCGCGCCCGCATCCAGGACCTCGCTCGCGTTGCCGGCGTGGATGCCCCCGATCCCGACCACCGGCAGCGCCGTCGAATCCACGATCTCGCGCAACCCCTCGAGTCCGCGCGGCTCAGCCTCCGCCTTCGTCGGGGTCGCCCATACCGTCACGCCGAGGTAGTCGGCGCCGGCGGCATCGGCTGTTCGAGCCTCCTGCGCCGTCGAGACGCTGACCCCGAGGACCGGATCGGCGCCGAGGCTCGCCCGCGCCGAGCCCGGGTCGTCGCCCTGACCCACGTGCGCACCCGCGCCGACCCGGGCCGCCACGGCGACTCGGTCATTCACGACGAACAACACTCCTGCGGCCCGGCACCGACCGGCGATCTCGCTCGCGAGCTCGGTGAGCGTCCCGTCACCGAGCTCGGGGGCTCGCAGCTGCACGGCCGTCGCGCCGCCCGCGATCGCCGCCTCCGCGATCTCTCGGTGTCCACGGCCGGCGACGAAGCCGCGGGAGGTCAGCACGTAGACGCGGAGCGAACGAGGATCGACCGTCGCCGTTCGCCTCCCTCCGCCCGCATTACCGGGATCAGGTCCGTACGGGTCGCCGCCGCGGTGTGGCGGCCTCTCAGCCCGGTCGCCCGAGCTCCCCGGTGTTTCGCACCAAGGATAGCCGACCCTCGCGCGCTAGCGGTTCGCTGCCTGCACGCGCGCGATGCGCATCTCACGCCGGAACCGCTTCCAGTCGCTCGTGCGCGTCGAGATGAAGACGTCGGTGCCGATGATCAGCACCCCGTACCCGGCGATCGCCCAGGCGGCCCAGCCCGGGGCGTCGCTCGCCGGCCAGAACGCGAGCGCGAGGAAGGGCGCGATCTTGCTCGCGATCGCCCCCGAGGCATGCATCCACGCCCGCGCCTCCGGGGCGACCCGCAGATAGGTGGCGTAGTCGATCTTCACGCCGGGGAACGGTGGGATCAGGTCTCGGATGAAGTAGGCGATGAAGCGCATCCCGACCGCCCGCCCCACGAGCCAATGGGCGGGTGCGTGGAACGTCGCCGACCAGTCCAAGGCGGCGAACACGAGCGCCAGCCCGGCCAGCGTCTGCGAATCGGTGGTGAGCGCGATCGCCACGGCGAAGGCGCCCGCGAGCGTCCCGACCAGCAACAGCGCGTTCCCGAACCAGACCGGCACGAGGAGGAGGGCCCGGGCCTCGAACGCCTTCCGGTCGATCCGCCCCGCCTGCTCCGCCCAATGGTGCGCGAGGACGGGGTCTGCCTTGACCTTGGCGAGCAGGCGCCAGAACCCGAGGGCCCGCAGATCGGTCTGCCCCGCGTCCACCGCCGCCTCGATGCGCGCGAACTCGGCCGGGTAATCTCGCGGGTCGCTCACCTCGGCTCCATGGTTGACGCTCATCGGCGCGCTAGGATGTGCGCTCGGACGCGCCCCCGGCCCAGGATGTCCGCCCGCAACACCCAAGGAACGACGGGAGGCGACCATCTCGAAGAGCACGATCCCCGAGCGGTCCGCTCGCGCGGACCTCGCGTTCGCGCTGAATACGCTCGACGGCCGCTACCACGTCGTCGATCGTATCGCCGCGGGCGGGATGGGCGAGGTCTACCGGGCCCGGGACGCCGTGCTCGAACGCCCGGTCGCGATCAAGGTCCTGCACCGGAACCTCGCGGGTGACGCGGGCTTCATCGAACGGTTCCGGCGAGAGGCGCGCGCCGCGGCCAACCTGAACCACCAGAACATCGTGGCCGTCCACGACTGGGGAAGCGTCGACGGCATCTACTACATGGTGATGGAGTACGTGGCGGGTCTGTCGGTCCGCGAGATCCTGCACGCCGAGGGCCTGCTCGCGCCGGGGCAGGCGGCGGACGTGCTCGAGCAGACGCTCGCGGCGCTCCAGCACGCGCACCGGCAGGGCATCGTTCACCGCGACGTGAAGCCCGAGAACCTGATGGTCACCCATGACGGCGTCGTGAAGGTGGCTGACTTCGGGCTCGCGCGGGCGTTCGCCGACGCGCAGATCACCGAGGCCGGCAACGTCACCGGCACCGTGCAGTACCTCGCGCCCGAGCAGCTGCAGGGCGAGCCCGCCGACCCGCGCACCGACCTCTACGCGCTGGGCGTCGTCGCGTTCGAGCTGCTGACGGGCCGCCTCCCGTTCACGGGCGAGACGCCGATGGCCATCGCGTACAAGCACATCCACGAGCCGATGCCGCGTCCCTCGTCGACGAACCCGGCCGTACCGGCCTCGCTCGACGGGTGGGTCGCCTCGGTCACCGAGAAGCAACGAGAGCTGCGGCCCGAGTCGGCGGCCGAGGCGCGGCGCGATCTGGAGGTCGAGGCCCGGTCGCTCCCCCCGGCTCCACCGCTCGCCTCGCTCGTTCCGGAGGTCACGGTGCTCCCCACGGGTGTGGACGTCGCGTCCGTTCCGGCCCCGGCGTCGGACCTCGCCGAGACCGTCACGATCCCGGGGCGCTCGATCGGGCGTTCGAAACGGAAACACCGAAAGGGCTGGGTCGCGCTCGGGATCGTGCTTGCACTCCTCGCGATCGGCGGCGCCGCATGGGGGTCGTGGACCTACCTGATCCCGCACGAGGTCGATGTGCCCAAGGTCGTCGGTCTCACCGTCGATGAGGCGCAGACGAGGGTCGCCGACGCCGGTCTGGTCGTTCGGATCGCCGACGGTCGCTACTCGACGAAGGTCCCCGCGGGGAGCGTGCTCACGGTGCAACCGGCCGAGGGCTCGACGCTCGAGCAGGGCGACCGCGTCACGCTGGTCCCGTCGCTCGGCCCCCGGCCCGTGCCCGTCCCGAACCTCGTGGGGCTGCCGCTCGGCGAGGCCAAACAGGCGCTCCGGGACGCGGACCTCAAGGTCGGCGACGTGACGAGGGAGTTCAACGAGCGGTTCGACGCCGACCAGGTGATCCGGCAGAGCGTGAGGGCCGACGCCGAGGCGCCGCTCGGCAGCGAGATCGACCTGGTGGTCAGCAAGGGCCCGACCCCCGTCCCGCTCGAGAAGGTCACCGGGTTGCAGCAGGACGAGGCGGTCGCCGTCCTGGAGGCCCAGGGCTTCGTCGTCGACGTGCGGCAGGAGTTCTCCGACCAGATCGAGAAGGGCACGGTGATCTCGCAGACGCCGGCGAAGGGCACCGACCTGCAACCCGGCCGGACCGTGACGATCGTCGTCTCGGAAGGACCCCCCGAGTTCCCGATGCCCAACGTCGTGGGCATGGGTCGGGACGAGGCGGTCGCCGAGCTCAGGAGCCTCGGCCTGTTGGTGGACGTGGCGATCGTGCCGGGACACGGCGGTTCGAGGGTCGTGTTCCAGGAGCCGGCCACCGGCACCACCGTGCACGCGGCCGACCTCGTCCACATCTACGTGGCGTGAGGGTCGGCGCCCACCTCAGGAGCGGGCTCCGAACCGTGATCCCGCTCGCCCGGGAGACCGGCGCCGAGGTCGTCCAGGTCTTCATCTCGAACCCCCGTGCCTGGTCGGGTCCGCGGTTGGAGACCGCCCAGGCGTTCGGCGCCGAGTGGCGGGAGGCGGCGATCGGGCCGCTGTTCGTCCACGCGCCGTACCTCGTGAACATCGCATCGCCGAACCCGGAGTTCCTCTCCAAGTCCATCGAGCTCTGCCGGCGTTCGGTCGCCGCGTGCGGCGTGCTCGAGGCGGGCGGGTTCGTCGTCCATTCGGGATCGGGCGGCGAGGCGGAGGTCGCCGACGCGCTCGATCGATCCGCGACCGTGCTCCAGGCCACGCTCGCCGAGACCCCGGACGAGACACAGCTGTTGGTCGAGCTCATGGCGGGCACGAGCGGCGCGGTCGCGTCGACGCTCGGCGAGGCGCGAGCCCTGTTCGACGCGGTGGACGACGAGCGGCTCGGCCTCGTCCTCGACACGTGCCACCTGTTCGCGACCGGCTACGCGCTCGACGAGCCGAAGGGCGTCGACGCGATGTTCGAGGAGCTGCGCCAGCTCGACCTCGCCGATCGCCTGCGCCTGATCCACATGAACGACGCGAAGTTCGAACGCGGCTCCAAGCGGGACCGGCACGAGATCGTTGGCGAGGGCGGCATCGGGCTCGAAGGGTTCGGCGCGATCGTCCGTCAGCCCGAGGTGCGCGACCTCTCGGTCGTGGTGGAGACGCCGTCCTCGGGCGAACGGCGCCGCCTCGAGCTCGAGACGATCCGCTCCCTCGCCGCCTAACCCACCTGGACGTATCGTTGGGCTCGTGGATGCAACGTCGTTGACCGTCGTGATCGAGATCCCCGGGGGTTCGCGGAACAAATACGAGCTCGATCACGAGACCGGCCAGATCTACCTCGATCGGATGCTGTTCACGGCGACCCGGTACCCGGCCGACTACGGGTTCATCGAGGGCACGCTCGGCGGCGACGGCGACCCGCTCGACGCCCTCGTGTTCGTCGGCGAGCCGACGTTCCCCGGCTGCCGGATCCTGGTCCGGCCGGTCGGGGTGTTCGTGATGCGCGATGCGAAGGGGATGGACGAGAAGGTGCTCTGCGTGCCGCTGCAAGACCCGGCGTGGTCGCACGTGCAGGACCTCTCCGACCTGCTCCCGACGCTCCTGGCGGAGATCGAGCACTTCTTCGCCGTCTACAAGGATCTGGAGGACGAGGTCACCGAGACCGACGGTTTCCGAGATCGCGACACCGCATTGACGATCATCCACGAGGCGAGGGAGCGAGCAGCCCCGCACAGGTAGCGCGTCCGTTACGGCTCGAGCTCGGCTCCGGGGCCTTCCTGGTACGAGTAGCGCTCCTCCGCCCAGGGCTCGGCGTGGATGTGGTACCCGCGCACCTCCCAGAACCCCCGCTTGTTGTGCGCCGAGAACTCGAGGCCTCGGAGCCACTTCGCGCTCTTCCACGCGTAACGCTTGGGCACGACGAGGCGGAGCGGGAACCCGTGCTCGCCGGTGAGGGGTTCGCCCCCGTGGGCCCAGGCGACCAGGACGTCGTCGTCCATCATCGCCTGGAGCGACAGGTCCGAGGTGTAGCCGTAGTCGCAGTGCGCGATCACCCACTTGGCGTCGTCCTGGACACCCGCCTTCTCCGCGAGCACGCGGAAGGGCACGCCCGTCCAGGTGTTGTCGAGCGTCGACCAGCCGGTCACGCAGTGCATGTCCGCCTGCACGTCGGCCGGGCCGAGCGCCTTCAGCTCCGAGTACGTGAGCGTGAAGGGGTTGTCGACGAGCCCGTTCACCTCGAGCGACCACGTCGACTCGTCGAAGTCCGGGATCGGGCCGAAATGCAGTACCGGCCACGTCTTCACCAGTCGCTGGCCGGGCGGGATGCGCTTGGCGATCTCCTCGGGGTACCTCGGGCCGAACAGCTTCACCGGGAGCCTCCTAACCGGCCGCCACGGCCCGCCAGGCCGCGATCGCCGTCTCGACGTCCTCGTCGGCGATGTCGACGTGCGTGACCATGCGGACCTTGCCCGAGACCACGCTCGCCCCGACCCCGTGTCCCTCGAGCCGGTTCGCGACGTCGAGGGGGGTCATCGCCATCGGTTCGGTGTCGGCGAAGACCATGTTCGTTTCAACGTCGGCGGGATCCAGGCTCCCCGGCACGATCTCGGCCACGGCCTCGCCGATCCAGCGGGCGCGTTCGTGGTCCTCGGCGAGGCGCTTCGGCCCCTCCTCGAGCGCCACCAGGCCGGCGGCCGCCACGACCCCCGCCTGCCGCCAGGCACCTCCGAACAGGATCTTGATCCTCCGGCCTTCCCGCATCTGCTCGGCGCTGCCGCACACGAGCGAGCCGATCGGCGCGCCGAGTCCCTTCGAGACGCAGAACATCAGGGTGTCGACCTCGGCCGCGTACTCGGCCACGTCCACGCCGGAGGCGGCGCTCGCGTTGAAGATCCGCGCGCCGTCCAGGTGCACGGCGACGCCGGCTTCCTCGGCGACCTTTCGGATCGCCCGGAAGTCCTCGACGTCCATCACGGTGCCACCCGCGTGCCCGCTGGTGTTCTCGAGGCAGACGAGGTCGACGATCTCGACGTCGTAGGGCTCGTCCGGCTCGAGCGCCGCACGGACCTGGTCGGACGTGATCCGGCCGCGGCGGTCGCCATGGACGGTCCTGTAGGCGATGCCGGAAAGTACCGCCGAGCTCATCACCTCGGTGGAGGCAACGTGCGACAGCGGTTCGGCAACGACGAGATGTCCGGGTCCGGAGAACTGCAGCCGCAGCGCGATCTGGTTGGCCATCGTCCCGCTGGGGACGAACAGCGCCGCCTCCTTGCCGGTGACCTCGGCAGCCCGCTCCTGGAGACGGTTGACGGTGGGGTCGTCCCCGAACCAGTCGTCGCCCACCTCGGCCTCGGCCATCGCTCGCCGCATGGCGGCCGAGGGCTTGGTCACGGTGTCCGAACGCAGGTCGACCCGGAAGCTCTTCACGGAGCCGCCAGTATATGGAGCGCCGACCGAAGGGCTCAGTACAGGAACATCGGCTTGCCGTCGACGTGGCGGATCTTGGGACGGTAGGCCTCCGCGTCGTACAGGGCGCCGACGTCGACCCGCTTCACGCCCTGGCGGACCACCGGGAGCGGCACGTTCGTGTAGTTGCCGTTCCGGAGCGCCACCAGGCGGCCGAACTGGCGCTCGATCACGAGATCGGCCGCCATCACGGCGTAGTTGATCGCCACCATGAGGTCGAGCGAGTCCGGCGAGCCCGAACGCATCAGGTACCCGACCTGCTGGTAGATGATGCCCTCGCCGGTGATCTCGCGCAGCGCCTCGCCGGTCACCTGGCCGATGCCCCCGAGCTTGAGATGCCCGTACGCGTCGGCCATCCCGGCGTGGACGGTCTCGCCGCCGATCATCGTGGCGCCCTCGGAGATCGTCATCATCGCGTAGCCGCTGGGGTTCACGCGCTTGTCCTGGATCAGCTTGGCGGCGAGCTTCTCCACGTCGAAGGGGACCTCGCTGATGACCGCACGCTCGACGCCCGACAGGTACGCGGAGACCAGCGACGTCTCGCCGCTGTACCGTCCGAACACCTCGACGACGGCGAGCCGCTCGTGCGAGCCCGCGCTCGTCCGCAGTTGGTGGATGAAGATGACCGTCCGCGTGATCGCCGTCGAGAACCCGATGCAGTAGTCGGTGCCGTGGACATCGTTGTCCATCGTCTTCGGGATCGCGACGACCGGGACCCCCTCCTCGTGGAGGCGGAGCGCGAACGAGAGCGTGTCGTCGCCGCCGATAGGGATCAGCGCGTCGATGCCGAGGCGGTCGAGAACCTTCAGGACGTGCGGCGTGTGGTCGACGGGCCCGTCGCGGCCGTCCGAGCGCAGGAAGGCCGGCTCCTCGGACGGCCGGACCTTCGCCGGGTTCGTTCGCGACGTGTGCAGCACGGTCCCGCCGCTCCGATCGATCGTCCGGACCGCCGAGGCGTCGAGATCGACGATGTTTGCCCGGACCGACGCCGGATCGTCGGGGTCGCACTCGAGCAGCCCGCCCCAGCCGCGTCGGATGCCGGCGACCTCGTGGCCCTCCTCGGTCGCCCGGAGCGTGGCCGCCTTGATGCACGCGTTCAGCCCGGGCACGTCTCCCCCGCCCGTCAGGATCCCGATCTTCACGGGCGCCTCCGCTCCTCGAAGAACAGCTCGGCCACGGCCACGAGCTCCTCGGGGACCGGACGGACCTTCGCGGCCTCCGCGAGCGGGACCTGGCCGATCCGATCGCCCTGGAGTGCGACCATCTGCCCGAACCCGCCCTCGGCGACGAGCTCGGTCGCCGCCTCGCCGAACCGCGTCGCCACGATCCGGTCGGCGGCGACCGGAGAGCCGCCACGCTGCACGTGGCCGAGCACCGTCACCCGCGTCTCCCACCCGGTCAGTGCCTCGATCCGCGGTGCGATCTCGTACGCGATGCCCCCCAGCCGCGGGTCTCCTCGGGGATCGGTGGGGTACTCGGGTGCGGGCATCGTTCCCTCGGCCGGCATGGCGCCCTCGGCCACGACGACGATCGAGAAGGAGTGACCGGTCAGATGACGCCGCCGGAGCACCGACGCGATCTCGTCGAGATCGAAGGGCTTCTCCGGGAGCAGGATCGTGTCGGCGCCTCCGGCGATCCCCGAGAAGAGCGCGATCCACCCGGCGCTCCGACCCATCACCTCGACCAGCATGAGCCGGTCGTGGCTCTCCGCGGTCGTGTGGAGACGGTCGATCGCGTCGGTCGCGACCTGGACCGCCGTGGCGAACCCGATGCAGGCGTCGGTGCCGGACAGATCGTTGTCGATCGTCTTGGGGATCCCGACCACCGGCACGCCCTCCGCGGACATCTGCGCGGCCGCTCCCATCGTCCCCTCACCGCCGATCGTGATAACCGCGTCGACGCCGAGGTCGGCGAAGGTCCGGCGGACACGCTCCACGCCCTGCTCGCGATAGGGGTCGGCGCCGGACGAGCCGAGGATGGTCCCGCCCCGGTGCAGGATCCCCTGCACCGACGTCGAGGTGAGCTCGATCACGTCCCCGTCCATCACACCACGCCAGCCGCGCCGGAAACCGAGGACCTCGAAGCCGTGCACGCCGATGGCGGTGCGCACGACGGCACGGATCGCCGCGTTGAGCCCGGCCGCGTCTCCGCCCGCCGTGAGGATGCCGATGCGTCTGGTCACTCGTCGCTCCCGGGGTGTGCCTGCGGTCAAGTCTCTTCGAGGTGGGTGTCGAGAACCTGGATTGTACGGCCGGTCAAACCGCTCACGTCCCAACCAAGACTCATGCGACGACTCCTCGCGGCCGCGCTCACGGTCGCGGCCCTCGTGCGCGTCGGCGTCTCGTGGGTGCGCGCCGAGATCCTGGTTCCGACGTCTCCGATCGAAGCGATCGCCCGCACCCGCTCGGGTAGCATGGTTCCGTGCTCGCCGCGTGGGGTCTGCTCGAGTGGACGTTCGTCGTCATCCTGGTCGGCCTGACCGGAGCGGTCGGGCTCGCGTTCCTGTACATGGTCGGAACGCTGTTCGTGAACCCTGGTCGGCGCAAGCGCTCCGTCTGATCAGCCCTCGCGGGAGCCGAGCTCGCGGTCGAGCATGAGCAGGGGCGCGGGCTCGCCGCCGAGCGTCTTCAGCGTCCGAACGATCTCGGCCGCCGTGCGCTCCTCCTCGACCTGCTCGGTCACGAACCACTGCAAGAAGACCTGGCTCGCGTAGTCGCCGTGCTGGACGGCCATCCCGTAGAGCCCGTCGATCATCATCGACACGTTCATCTCGTGCGCCAGCGCCTGCTCGAACGCACCCTGGGGCGTGCCGAAGTCCGACTGCGGCGCGTCCATCCCGGTGAGCATCACGCGGCCACCCCGATCGACGACGTGCCGGACGAACTTCAGGGCATGCTCCCGCTCCTCGTCGGACTGGATCTTGAACCAGCGGGCGAACCCGGGCAGCGCCTGCTCCTCGCAGTACGCGGACATCGCGAGGTACAGATGCGACGAGTAGAGCTCGGCCGCGATCTGCGTGTTCATCGCGTTCTCGATGTCGGGTGACAGCATCGCCGGGTCCTCCTTCGGGAGCGATGCTCCAGAGCCTACTCCTGACCGGGGAGGGTGAGCTCCGCGACGAGCGGCCGGTGGTCGGACGCCTCGCGCGCGTCGGGGCCGGGCGGAACCAGGGCCCGTTCGACCACGATGCCTTCGGAGACGAACAGGTAGTCGATCCGCGCCGTCGGCTCGTCGGCCGGGAACGTCTCACCGTCCGCGTCGCCGCCGAGGAGCCAGGCGTCGCGGAACCGTTCGGACAGGAACCCGACGGCCCGGCCGTCCGGCTTCTCGTTCAGGTCTCCGCCGGCGACGATGGGCGCGCCGACGTGATCGACGAGGGCGACGAGCCCTCGTACGTGTGCGAGCCGCTCACGAGGATGAAGACCCAGATGGGTCGAGATCGCGCACAGCCTCGCTTCGCCTCGCTCGAGTGTCGTGATCAGCGCGCCACGTGGGTAGAGCCACGGACCCCCTTCGAACCGGTGCTGATGGTGCTCGACGATGGTCCATGGCGGCCGGACGAGCACCGCGTCCTTCACGCGACGGCGAAGAGGCGACCACGGGTCGGAGGCGACGTCCATCGCCGAGGGCCTTCGCGAACCGACGGAGACGCCATCTGCCGCCGGTCTCGTTCAGGAGGAGCACGTCGGGCTCGAAATGACCGACCAGCCGCACGAGGCGTTCGAGCCCGTCCCTGAACCCCCGGACGTTGTAGACGATGACCCGCAGCCGCATCCCCCGTCGCTATCCGGAGACGATGGTGGTTCCCGACTTCTCGGCCAGGACCGCGACCGCCGAGTCGAGATCCCCGATCGCCGCTCGTCCGCCTCCCTGCTCGACGAACCTCACCGCGGCCTCGACCTTCGGGCCCATCGAGCCGGCGCCGAACTCTCCGGCTTCGAGGAGCTCGCGCGCTTCGGCGGCCGTCATCCGCTCGATCGGTTCGGCGTGGTCGGTACCGAACCCCCGTTGCACGGCCTGCACGTCGGTGAGGATCAGCAGCGTCGAGGCCTCGACGTCGCGGGCGAGGATCGCGGCGGCGAGGTCCTTGTCGACCACGCCTTCGCGGCCGATCAGCTTGGGGCCCACCTCGATCACGGGGATGCCTCCTCCGCCGGAGGCGATCACGATCGTGCCGTCGGCAACCAGTTTTCGGATCACCGGCGCCTCGACGATCGAGTACGGGTCGGGCGAGGGCACGACGCGACGGAACCCTCCGTGCGGGTCGGGCTTCAGCACCCAGCCCCGCTCAGCCTCGAGCTTCTTCGCCTCGGCCTCCTCGTAGAACGGTCCGATCGGCTTGGTCGGGTTCGCGAACGCCGGGTCGTCGGGGCGGACGCGGGTGAGCGTGAGGACGGTCGCGACCGGTCGTTCCATCCCTCGCTCGAAGAAGACGTCGCCGATCGTGACCTGCAGGAGATAGCCGATCAGCCCCTGGCTCTCGGCGCCGCACACGTCGAGCGGCATCGGGTGCACCCACCGCTTCGCCGCCTCCTGCTGCAGCAGGATCCGGCCGACCTGCGGCCCGTTGCCGTGGGTGAGGACGACCTCCCAGCCCACCGCCGCGATGTCGGCGATGCCCTCGGCCGCGGCGCGTGACGAGGTGTACAGGTTCTCGAACGTGTCGTCCTGCCCGCGCCGAAGCAGGGCGTTCCCGCCGAGCGCGACGACGACGCGTTCCATCGACGACCTAACCGAGGACCGGCTTCAACACGTCGAGCAGGCTCGGCGAGTCGGGCAGCACCTCGAGGTCGTACCGAACACGGACCGCCGGCTTGCGGATCTCGATCACGCGCCGGAGGTCGATCGGCGTGCCGATCACGACGACGTCGGCTTCGGCCGAGTCGATGATCTTCTCCATCTCGGCGAGCTGGCCGTCCGAGTACCCCATCGCCGGCAGGACGGGTCCGACGTCGTACTTGCGGAACGTCTCGTCGATCGTGCCGATCGCCCACGGCCGCGGGTCGACGATCTCGTCCGCGCCGTGCGCGCGAGCCGCGACGACGCCGGCGCCGAACTTCATCTCGCCGTGCGTGAGCGTCGGCCCGTCCTCGACGACCAGGACGCGCTTCCCACGGATCGCGCCGGGGTCGTCCACCGTCACGCGGCTGTTGGCCTTGACCACCGTGGCCGCCGGGTTCACCTGGTGGATCGTGTGCATCAGCGCGTTCACCTGTTCGATCGACGCCGAGTCCATCTTGTTGACCACGATCACGTCCGCCATGCGGAGGTTGGCCTCGCCGGGGTGATACCGGGTCTCGTGGCCGGCCCGGAGCGGGTCGGCGACCACGATGTGCACGTCCGGCGTGTAGAAGGGCAGGTCGTTGTTCCCGCCGTCCCACAGCAGCACGTCGCACTCGGCCTGCGCCTGCTCGAGGATGTCGCCGTAGTCGACCCCGGCGTAGATGATCGTGCCCGAGGCGATGTGCGGCTCGTACTCCTCGCGCTCCTCGATCGTGGTGTCGTAGCGGTCGAGGTCCTCGAGCGTCGCGTACCGCTGCACGCGCTGCGCCTCGAGGTTCCCGTACGGCATCGGGTGCCGAACCGCTACCACGCGCTTCCCCGCGTTCTTCAGCGTCCCGGCGATCGCGCGCGTCGTCTGGCTCTTGCCCGAACCGGTCCGGACGGCGCAGACCGCGACGACCGGGACGGTGGCCTTCAGCATCGTTTCGCGCGGGCCGAGCAGGACGAAGTTCGCACCGGCGGCGAGTGCCTGGCTGCCCTTGTGCATCACGTACTCGTGGCTCACGTCCGAGTAGCTGAAGACCACGTCGTCGATCTGCTCGTCCTCGATCAGCTGCGTGAGTTCGCTCTCGTCGTGGATCGCGATCCCGTTGGGGTAGCGCTCGCCCGCGAGGCTCGCGGGATATCTTCGGTCGTCGATGAACGGGATCTGGGTCGCGGTGAACGCGACCACCTTGTAGCGACGGTCGCCGCGGAAGGCGACGTTGAAGTTGTGGAAGTCGCGCCCGGCGGCTCCCATGATGAGGACACGACGCGCCATGCGAGGTCCTTTCCGGAGGATCCGAGGGTTTGATACGCGGGAGCATCTCGCCGGTCCACGCACGGCGGGACCGGGGCGAGGCCCGCTCTTCAAGGGGGAATCTACCCGGGCCGGGGGGCTTCCGGCATCAGCCGTTCGGCGAGGGCTCCTCGGCCCATCCGTCCTCCCGGGCACGGCCGAACGGGCGCGCGAAGTGGCTCACACCGACGATCCACCCTCCGCTCCGAGCCTCTTCCACGAGCCGGACCCGAGAGCGACAGGCCTCGTCGGTGTCGACGTCGTGGTTGGACGGGTGCTCCGGCCTCGCGATCTGGATCGGGGTGTGGAGGAGATCGCCGGTGAACAGCAAGGAATGCTCACCATCCTCGAGCACCACCGACCGGTGTCCCGGCGTGTGCCCTGGCGCATGTACCACCCGCACCCCGGGCCATACCTCGCGATCCTCGGCGCCGAGGTCGACCATCCCGAGCTCGGACAGCCGCTGCATCGCACCTCGAGCCCAGTTCGGATGCTCCCTCCCCACGGTTCGGGTCCAGTCCGCGGGATGCACGACGTGCACGGCGTTCGGGTACCGAGGCTCACCGTCCACGACCGAGCCACCCGCGTGATCCGCATGCAGGTGCGTGTGGACGACCATCCGGACCTCGGTCGGGTCGACACCGGCGATCCGGAGCGCCTGCTCGAGTGGCGTGTGCTCGGCCCAGGGCCGGACGGGTGGGAACGGGCTCACACCGGCGTCGACGAGGACCAGCCCGCTCGGCGTCCGCAGGCCGAACGCGTGGACGTGCCAGGGCCACGAATCATCGTCGACGAACGCCCACGGGTGGCGAGCGCGTTCGGCGTCCCAGTCCACCTCGGCTCCGGGCATCTCGTCCGCGAGCTCGAGCGGTGCGTACCCCTCGCACACGACCGAGACCTCGACTCGTCCGATCCGTACAGGCTCGTGCATCCCCGACCCCATACGGTAAACGTCAGCCTTCGAGGTCCGACTGCGTATCGACGTCGAACAGGGTTCGCCGCGCGGGATCGAGCGCGAGCCACGTCGGCTCGTCGACGATCGCCAGCCGGAGCGCATCGAGGAGATCGTGCAGCGCTCGTCGTTCCTCGTGGAGCAGCGCGTGGGCGACCTCGATCGCTCGCCTCACGTGAACGACGCACGGCAGCGGCCGGTATCGGTCCCCATCTTGGAGCGCGACCGCCTCCACCGGAGCGTCGTCCGCGACGTGCAGCAGCTCGAGCAGCACTCGGGTCTGCAGGTCGGGCATGTCCCCGGCCGCGACGAGCGCACGATCGGCTCGGGCGATCGACAGGCCGGCGTGCAGCCCGGCGAGCGGCCCCCGGCCCTCGTCCGGGTCGTGCGCGAAGACGACCGACATGCCCGGTGGCATCGATGGTTCGGCGGAGCCGGGTGCGAGGACGACGATCACCTCGGAACACACCTCGCCGAGCCGAAGCACGGCGTGCTGGAGCAGTGGCATCCCGCGGTAGGTCTCGGCCAGCTTGTCGCGACCGAACCGTGTCGAGCGCCCGCCCGCGAGGACGACGCCCGCGACCTCAGGCAGGCCGCCCTCCGGGCGGTGGCTCGGGCGCCCGGTTCTGCACGAACTGGAAGCCGAACCGCCCCTTGATGCACAGGTGGCCGCTCGTCACCTCGTTGTCCGAGGGCGAGGTGACCTTGACGATCGAGTTGTCCTGGACGTGGACCTCGAGATCGCAGCCGACCCCGCAGTACGGGCAGATGGTCTCGGTCACCGTCTGCTGCGACTCGTCCCAGGTGCCGGCCTCGCGCATCTCGTGCTCGCTCGTGAACATCAGCGCGCCGGTGGGGCACACGCCGATGCAGTTGCCGCAGTAGACGCAGGCCGAGTCCGGCAGGCCCACGTCGAACTCGGTCGAGATCCGCGCGTCGAACCCTCGACCCGCGACCGCGATCGCGAACGTGTTCTGCGCGTCGACGCCGCAGGCCTCGACGCACTTGTAGCAGAGGATGCACTTCGAGTAGTCCCGGACGTAGAGCTCGTTGTCCACCTTCACGGGCTGGTGGACCGTCTCCGCCGTATCGCCGTTCGGCTCGTGATGGTGGCCGGCGTGACGGGCGTCGCGTTCGCCGGCTGCTGCCGGCCGGGCCTCGGGTCCGTACCGCGACGCGTCGGCGCCGTAGTCGGCTTGCCACCGTTCGACATCGGCACCCGTGAGCGAGACGTCCACGCTCGAGCCGAGGAACTCGAGCACCATCTTGCGCGACAGGCGCACGCGCTCCGAGTCGGTCCTGATCCTCATCCCGGGTTCCGCCTTGCGCGCGCAGGAGGGCACGAGAACACGCGAGCCCTCGAGCTCGACCACGCATACACGGCAGGCGTTGACCGGCGTGAGGTTGTCGGCGAAGCAGAGCGTCGGGGTATCCACGCCTTCGCCGCGGAGTGCATCCAGGATCGTCGAACCCTCGGGGACTCGGACGGGCTTGCCGTCGACCTCGAGATCGACCAGGCGCTTCGGCGGCGCGAGCGGGACCACCGTCACGCGGCACCTCCGTCGAAGACCTTCAGCCGGTGGATCGCCGAGTCGACCGCGTTCGCGGCCAGCTGCCCGAGACCGCAGATCGATGCGTCGCGCATCACCTGACCGATCTCGCCGATCAAGGCGAGCTCGTCGGAGAGCGATCCGTTCGCGCGACCCGCGATCACGCGCGTGAGCGCCTCCTCCTGCCGAACGGTCCCGACCCGGCAGGGGACGCACTGCCCACAGGACTCGTCCCGGAAGAAGGCGGCGATCCGGAGCACGATGTCGGCCAGGTCGACGTCCTCGTCGAACACCATCACCACGCCCGAGCCCAGCGTGACGCCCGCCGCCTTCGAGTCCTCGAACGTGAGCCGCAGGTCCAGGTCGTCCGGTGTGACGAACGAGCCTGCCGCACCACCCAAGAGGATCGCCTTCAGCGCCTTGCCGCCCCGAACCCCACCGGCCATCTCCAGCAGCTCGCGCAGGGTGACGCCGTGCTCCACCTCGTACGCCCCCGGCCGTTCGACGCAGCCGGAGAGGCAGAACAGCCGTGGCCCGGTCGAATCCGGCGTGCCGATCCTCGCGTACGCCTCGCCGCCGAGCGTGAGCACCTCGAGCACGTTCACGAGGGTCTCGACGTTGTTGATCCCGGTGGGCTTGCCGAACACCCCACGTTCGACCGGGAACGGCGGCTTGTTCCGGGGCTCGCCGCGCTTTCCCTCGATCGAATTGAACAGCGAGGTCTCCTCACCGCAGATGTAGGCGCCGGCGCCGCGGCGGAGCTCGACGTCGAACGCGAACCCCTCCCCCATCACGTCGGACCCGAGGAACCCGTGCGCGTAGGCCTTCTCGATCGCGCCTTCGAGCATCGAGGTCGCGTTCGGGTACTCGCCCCGGATGTAGATGAACCCCTTCTCCGAACCCGTGGCGTACCCGGCGATCGTCAGGGATTCGAGCACGGCGAACGGGTCGTGCTCCATCAGCACCCGGTCCTTGAACGTACCGGGCTCGGACTCGTCGGCGTTGCAGATGAAGTAGTGGGGTCGAACGGACTGCTTCGCGACCGCCTCCCACTTCACCCCGGCGGGGAACGCCGCGCCGCCACGCCCGAGGAGCTTGGCGTCCTTCATCTCGCGGATCACGCCCTCTTGACCGAGCTCCACCGCCCGACGAAGCGCCTCGTAGCCGCCGTGGGCTCGGTAGTCGTCGAGTGAGGAAGGATCGACGACACCAACGCGTCTGAGCAGACGAAGGCCCTCTCGAGTCCCGAGCGCCTGAGGCGCCGCGTCCACCGGCTCCGCGCCCGTCATCATCGTCCACGGCCGACTATGCAAGAACGGGTCGAGGACCTCCATCGAGACAGGACCCATGGCGGTGTCGCTCGCGTCGTCACCGAAGGTCTGCATCAACGCCGCAGGTGCCCGCTCGCACATCCCGAGACACGGGCTCCGGAGGAGTTGGTTCTCTCGTTCGGAGCCGAGCTCTCGCTCGAGATCACCGATGAGGTTCTCGGCTCCGGCCACCTTGCACGCGATGTCGTCGCAGACGTGAACGACACGCGCCGGCCGCTCCTCGGTCGAGAACATCGCGTAGAACGTCGCGACCCCATAGGCCTCGGCGGGCGGGACGGTGAGCCGTTCGCACGCGTAGCGGAGGCCGCCTGGGCTGATCCACCCAGCGCGAGCCTGCAGGGCGTGCAGGACCGGCAGCAGCTGATGACGTCGATCATGGGCATCGCCTCCGCGAGCGACGCGGCCCTCGAACTCGATCGCGCGCTCACCCCCGGACCAGCCCGACGTCGCGGGGCCGAGGACGGCGTCCACGGCAGCGCGTTCGTCGTCGCTGGGCAGCGCGTCGGGCAGGACGAGATCCATGGGGTGCTAGGCCCCCACCGATTCGGAGATCTTCTCGATCCGGACGGCACTCGCCTTGAACTCCGCGGTCCCGGACTTCGGATCGGTGGCGTCGATCGTCAGGATGTTGGTGTCGACCTGATCGGGGAAGTGCAGGGTCATGAACACGAGCCCGGGGCGAAGGCCGCGGTCGACCCGCACCGGGACATCGAGCGACCCGCGACGTGACGTGACGCGGACCACCTCATCGTCCACCACGCCGAGCCGATCTGCGTCCTCGGGAGACACATCGATGGTCTCCCCCCGCCGCAGCGGCGACGTGTAGCCGCCCGTCTGCACCCCGGTGTTGTAGGAGTCCAAGCGGCGGCCGGTCGTGAGCCTGAGCGGGAACTCGTCGGTGAGCTCGTCCACCGGCGGCTCGAACGGGGTCACGCTGAACGGCGCCTTCGGACCACGCTTGGCCTTGTCCTCCTCCCACAACCGGCCGTGCAGGAACAACGTCCCCTCGTGGTCCTCGTCCCAACACGGCCATTGGATCCCCCCGAGGGCCTCCAGGCGCTCGTACGTCATGCCGGCGTGCATCGGCGAGATCAGCCGGAGCTCGTCCCACGCCGCGCGCGGCGTGACCTCTCCCCAGTCGAAACCGAGCCGCTTCGCGAGCTGCGCGATGATCCAGATGTCGTCCTTCGCGTTCCCCGGCGGCTCGAGCACCTTCCGAACGCGCTGGACCCGACGCTCGCTGTTGGTCACGGTCCCGTCGGACTCGAGCGCCGCGTTGGACGCCGGCAGCAGGACATCGGCCATCGTGGCCGTCTTCGTCATGAACAGGTCCTGCACGATCAGCGTGTCGAGGTTCCCGAGCAGCTTCCTCGCCCGGCCCACGTCGGCCTCCGAGCTCGCCGGGTTCTCGCCGATCACGTAGAGCGCGCTGAGGTCTCCGTGCTCCATCGCGTCGAACATCTGCGTCAGGTTCTTCCCGTACTTGGGGATCACGGCGACCCCGCACACCTCCTCGTACCGGGCGCAGGCCTCCGGGTCGTTCTCGATGTCCTGGAACCCCGGCAGCTTGTTGGGGATCGCCCCCATGTCGCCCCCGCCCTGCACGTTGTTCTGCCCACGCAGCGGGTTCAACCCGCTCCCGTACCGCCCGACGTGGCCGGACAGCAGACCGAGGTTGATCAGCGACAGGACGTTGTCGACGGCGTTGTGGTGTTCGGTGATGCCGAGGGTCCAGCAGATCTCGGCGCGGTCGGCCTTCGCGTAGGCGTGCGCGAACTCGCGGATCACCTCGGCGGGGATGCCGGTAGCCTGCTCGCCGCGCTCGAGCGTCCAGTCCATGACCGAGTCTCGGTAGGCCTTGAACCGCATCGTCGCTCGTTTGACGAACGTCTCGTTCACGAGACCGGAGACGATGATCTCGCGCGCCATCGCGTTCGAGAGCGCGACGTCGGACCCGACGTCGATCCCGAGCCACAGATCCGCCCATTCGGCCGAGGTCGTCCGTCGGGGGTCGACGACGACCAGCTTGGCGCCGTTCCGGATCCCCTTCAGCACGTGATGGAAGAAGATCGGATGCGTCTCGCGCGCATTCGACCCCCACAGCACGATGAGATCGGTGTGTTCGACCTCCTCGTACGAGCTGGTTCCCCCACCTGCTCCGAACACCGTCGCCAGACCGACGACCGAAGGAGCGTGTCAGGTGCGGTTGCAGCTATCGATGTTGTTGCTGCGAAGGACCTGACGCATGAACTTCTGCGCGACGAAGTTCATCTCGTTGGTCGCCTTCGAGCAGCTGAACAGGCCGACCCCGTCGCCGGCGTTCCGCTCGGTCGCCGCCCGCAGACCCGCCGCGGCCCGGTCGAGGGCCTCGTCCCAGGTCGCCGTGCGCAGACCGCCGTTCTCGCGGACCATCGGCTCGGTGAGCCGTGTGAGCCCGTTCTTCATCGAGGCGTGCTCCTTTCCGTCGACTCCGAACCGATTCTATGCCGCTCGCCGGCGGCCGAACCCGGCCCTTCGGCGGGCGACCACCCCTTGTAACGCACCGCGGCCGCATGTAGCGTCGAGTGACCGGCGGTCCGGCCGGATCGCCCGCTTCCGCGGAAGGTGGTACCCATGCGCCGACTCCTCCTTGGGATCGCGTTCATCGTCCTCGCATCGAGCGCTCCCGCACAGGCCGGACCCGTCCTCGAAGACGTCGTCTCGACCAAGGCCCACGAGGAGCACCCCACGGCGTCGGCGGGGTTCGAGGCGTGGAGCGTCTACGAGCGCCAGAACGATGCCTGGAGCGTCTACGCGAGGCAAACGGGAGGAACGCGGTTCAAGGTGAACGGCGGCCGAAGGAGTGCCGTCACCGGGGCCATCGACGGGACGACCCTCGTGTACCAGAGCTTCACGAGGCGCTCCTCGTCCATCAGGTTCTTCGACCTGCTCACGAAGACGACCAGCTCCGCCCCCGAAGCCGTGAACACCGATGCCTGGGAGTACTGGCCCAGCCTGTCGGGCGACCTGCTGCTGTTCGGCCGCGAGACGGGCGACGGCGATCGCGATCTCATCCTCTACGACCTGTCCACCGAGACCGAGACCGTTCTCGATCACACCAACGGGACCCGGCGGAACATCCAGCCGGGTCAGGTGAACGGCAACTACGCGGTCTGGGTGACGTTCACGCCCTCGTCGTGCCAGGCCTACGTCCACGACATCGCCGCGGGGACCACGACGGCGGTGCCCCGACCGGACGACCGATGCCAGTACGGTGCGTCGGTGGGCTCGGATGGGACCGCGTACGTCGGGCAGAGCGCGTTCGGCTGCGGACGACACGTGCAGCTCCTCGCCTACCCCGTGGGAGGCTCGGTGAGTCAGGTCGTGTCGCTCGAGCGTGGGACGGACTTCTTCTTCACCTTCGCGCTCACCGATGCGGTTGGGTCGACGAGCGTGTACCTCGACCCCGGTCCGTGCGGAGGGAAGCCGGACATCGCGAAGGTCACCACCGTCTGACGAGACGGTCGCGCAGCTACCTCACACGCTGGGCGTGGCTGTAGACGTTCGCGCGGCCGTCGCGGACGAACCCGACCAGGGTCATGCCGAACCGCTCGGCCGCCTCGACCGCGAGCGACGACGGCGCGCTCACGGCGCTCACGATCGGGATGCCGGCCACGGCGGCCTTCTGGACGATCTCGAACGACGCCCGCCCGCTCACCTGAAGGATCGTCCCGTCCGCCGGGACTCGGCCGGCCAGGTAGCGCTCGCCGACCACCTTGTCGACCGCGTTGTGCCGCCCGACGTCCTCACGAACCGCGAGCGGCGTGCCCGCTGGGTCGAACAGCCCGGCCGCGTGGAGCCCGCCGGTTCGTTCGAACACCGCCTGCGCCTCTCGGAGCCGGTCGGGCAGGGAGACCAGGACGGCGAGATCCACCTCGGGGCCGGGAGCGACGGGCTCGCACCGCACCTCGATGTCCTCGAGCGCGGCCTTGCCGCAGACCCCGCAGGAAGAGTTCGCGTAGAAGTTCCGCCGGAGCCGCTCGACATCGAACGGCCGCTCGAGGGTGACCGAGACCACGTTGTATCGCTGGTCCTCGCCGGGCAGGTTGTCGCAGTAGGCCACGCGCTTCACGTCGCCGGGTGCGATCAGGCCCTCCGTGAAGAGGAACCCGACGGCGAGCTCGAAGTCGCCTCCGGGCGTTCGCATCGTCACCGCCACCTGCGCCTGTTCCTGGCCGGGGCCCTGCACGCGGATCTCGAGCGGTTCCTCGGTGGCCAGGCTGTCCGTGCGCTCGGACCGGACACCGTCGTTCACGGCCACGACGCGGGCGCGCGTGGAGCTGTGCCGGATCGGTTCGGTGACGGTCACCCGTCCAGTATCCGACCGGAGACCGCGTCGGTCCACGTCCGGGCACCCGGGCCGCTGATGCTGAGCCGCGGATCCGGCCCATGCGCGAGAAGCTCCTGGTCAGCCGGCGAAGAGCACGAGTACGCCGAAGGCGACACGATGATCCGTCAGGGGAGCGCGGCGCCGACGCGTTCGTGATCCTCAGCGGGGCGCGCTCGGGTCGTCCGCGACGGGCCCGAGGTCGCCCGTTTGGGAACGAGGTAGTTCTTCGGCGAGGTTGCGATGTTCGACGGACGGACTCGGACCGCCGACGCACGCCCCTAGCTCCGGAGCAGCGGGGAGGGGATCGCAGGGTTGAGCTTTCCCCGGTCCCGATGGGAGAAACGGAGCGGAGACACGCCCCGGGGCCTACTTCGCCCCGTCGTCCTCTCGGCGGACGGGCAAGACGCAGAACAGGGTCCCGTGCGGCGCGGCCATCGTCGTCCACCGCGTGCCGCCCCGGTCGGTCTCGTCCACGCGCCAGGCGACGCGGGCGCCAAGACCCTCCAGCCGGGCGACCTCGGCGTCGGGATCCTCGACCCGCAGATCGAGGTGCACCGCGGTCTTGCCCGGCGTGACGACGTCCACCCGCTGGATGAGCAGTCGCGGTCGTGGGTCACCTTCGGGGGGTCCGAGCGCCGTGTACGCCCCGCGCTCAAACAGACGCTCGTAGCCGAGCGCCTCCTTCCAGAACCCCGCCGCGGCATCGGCGTCGACGGCGTCCACCACGATCTCGATCGACGAGGTCATGGAGCGATCTTCCTTTCTCGGATGTCGGCGAATCTTAGGTCATGGCTCGTTCGAGGCGCCAGCCGACCGGGCCACGCGCGCACCGCGACGTCGCGTGCCGTTATCCTCCGGCGAACGACGGGTGCCTGCCGGACACGATGCGCGCACGAACCGGCGACAACGAACCGGCCAACGAACCGGCCAACGAACCGGGAGGACCGTGTGAAGAGCGGACTCGAGATCGCGCAGGAAGCGGAGCTCCGGCCCATCACGGAGGTCGCCGGGTCGGCCGGCATCCCCGACGACGTGCTCGAACCGTTCGGGCGCTACCGGGCGAAGATCGACCTCTCGATCCTCGAACGCCTGGCCGACCGACCCGACGGCAAACTGATCATCACGACGGCCATCACGCCGACGAAGGCGGGCGAGGGCAAGACCACCACCTCGATCTCGCTCACGCAGGGCATGGGGAAGATCGGCAAGGACGTCCTGCTCTGCCTCCGCGAACCCTCGATGGGACCGGTGTTCGGGATCAAGGGCGGCGGCACGGGCGGCGGGTACGCGCAGGTCGTCCCGATGGAGGACATCAACCTCCATTTCAACGGCGACTTCCACGCGGTCACCGCCGCGCACAACCTGCTGGCGTCGGCGATCGACGCGTCGTTGTACTTCGGCAACCCGCACGGCATCGACCCGACCAGCATCACGTGGCCCCGAACCCTCGACGTGAACGCCCGCGAGCTCCGTTACACGGTGATCGGCTTGGGCGGCAAGATGCACGGCGTCCCGCGCGAGAACGGGTTCGTGATCACGGCCGCGTCCGAGGTCATGGCGGTGCTCGCGCTCGCCTCCGATCTCGCCGACCTCCGGGCGCGTCTGGGACGGATCGTCGTCGCGTCGACCGCGGACGGCGAGCCGGTCACGGCCGAGCAGCTGCAGGTGGCCGGCGCGATGACGGTGATCATGAAGGAGGCTCTGAAACCGAACCTCGTGCAGACGCTCGAGGGACAGCCGGTGATGATCCATGCCGGGCCGTTCGGGAACGTCGCCCACGCCAACAACTCGATCATCGAGGATCGCGTCGCGCTCAAGCTCGCCGACTACGTCATCACCGAGGCCGGGTTCGCGAGCGACCTCGGGTTCCAGAAGTTCTGCGACATCGTGTGCCGGTTCGGAGGGTTCGCGCCCTCGGCCGGCGTGCTGGTCACCACGGTGCGGGCGACCAAGTCGCACGGCGGCGTCCCGTTCGATCGGCTCGGGACGGAGGATCTGGAGGCGATCAAGCGAGGGGTCGAGAACCTCGGGCAGCACATCGCCATCGTCCGCGAGTACGGGCTGCCGTGCGTCGTCTCGATCAACAACTTCCCGAGCGACACCGAGGCCGAGGTCGAGCTGATGCGCGAGCTCGCGCTCGGCGCCGGCGCCGAGACGGTGGTCGTGAACCGCGGGTTCGCGGAGGGCGGGGAGGGCGCCGTCGAGCTCGCCGAGGCGGTCGTCGCCGCGTGCGAGAAGCCCAACACGTTCCACCAGCTCACCCCCGAGGGGACCCCGATCAGGGAGCAGGTGGAGGCCATCGCGACGCGCGTGTACGGCGCCGACGGCGTCGACTACCAGGCGCAGGCCGAGAAGGATCTCGCACGGATGGACCAGCTCGGGTTCGGCACGATGCCCGTCTGCATGGCCAAGACGCACCTCTCGCTCACGCACGACCCGTTGATGCTGAACCGGCCGACGGGCTGGAGGCTCCCCGTTCGCGGTGTGGTGCCGAGCGCGGGTGCGGGGTTCGTCGTCGTGCTCTGCGGCGACATGCAGCGGATGCCGGGGCTCGGAAGGACACCCGCCTACATGAAGGTCGACATCGACCAGAACGGGCGAACGATCGGTCTGTTCTGACGCCTCGGGCGGCTAGTCCAGGAGCGCGATCGCCTCGACCTCGACGAGCTGGCCGCGATAGCCGAGGATCGGTACGCCGACGAGCGTGCTCGGCGCCCGACCGATCTCGGAGCTGCGGACTACCTGCCAGACGGCCGACTGCGCCTCGAAGCTCGCGCCCGCCACGTAGACGGTCGTCTTCGCCACGTCCTGCGGCTGCGCGCCCGCCGTCTGGAGCGCGGCGAGGAGGTTCTCGATCACCTGCACGGCCTGAGCGACGGGATCGCCCTCGCCCACCAGATCGCCTTCGGCGTCGAGAGGTACGGCCCCCGCCGTGAAGACCACGGTCCCGCCGCGGCCCACGGCGACGTGCGAGTAGCCGGGAGGGGCGGCGAGCTTGTCGACGTTGCGGAGCTCGACCGCCACGGCTAGCCGGCTAGCTGGGTCGGGCCCTCGACCAGGATCCACTCGGCGCGCATGACGGCCTCGTTCCGGTCGAAGTCGAAGACGCCGCTCCAGGGGACGCCCTCCCAGGTAGAGCCGCATTCGGGGCAGACCCACAGGGACATGGTCTTGTGCTCGGCCTCTCGCGGGGGTGCGCACGTGTGCAGCGGCATCGGGCCTCCTTCCGACGAATCACACGGTTGTGATTCACGGGAGTGTACACCCCATGGGTCTGGATCTCCGCACGGGCCGTGGCCCGATCCCTACGCTCGAGGGCGTTCCTTGTTCGTGTCGTAGATCGGCAGGACGTCGACGGTCGCGTCCACCGTCTCGTCGCCGAGTGCCACCTGCACCGTCGTGCCGACGGGCGCCAGGTCGGTTCGGATCACCGCGACACCGATCTTGCCGAACCGAGGGCTGTCGGTCGGGCTCGTGAGCACCCCGACCTCCTCGCCGTCCTTCGTGACCGCGGCACCGTACTCGGGCAAGGCCTCGGCGTCGTATCGGAGCGTGACGAAGCGGTTCGGCGGGTTGGCGGCGACCTCGCTCAGCTTCTCCTTGCCGAGGAAGTCGCCCGGCGCGTCCAGGCGCACGAACCGGTCGAGGTTGAAGTCGAACGGCGTCCGCTGGTGCGCCTCGTAGTCGTAGTCCGTGACGATCAACCCGGCCTCGATCCGAGCCGGCTCGATCGCTTCGGCGCCGAACGGCGTCGCGCCGGCCTCCACGACGGCGTTCCAGAGCTCCTCGGCGTCCGCCGGATCCGTGAGGAACAGCTCGAACCCGAGCTCGCCGCCGAAGCCCGTTCGCGAGAGGAACACCTCGACACCGGCCACCTTCACCGGGTCGGGGAGGAACCGGAAGTAACGCAGCGCACCGACGTCGGCGTCGGTGAGCTTCTGCACGACCTCGCGCGAGCGAGGCCCGATCACGCCGAGGTGCGGCATCGCAGGGGCGATCCATTCGAACTCGGCGTCGAGGTCCTTGAACGCCTCGCCGAAGTACCCGTCGTGGTCCTTACCGTTGGTCATGACCCAGCAGTGGCCACCCCCGGTGTTGAACACCGTGCCGTCGTCGACCATCAGCCCGTCGGCATCGAGGAACGCCCCGTAGCGCGCCTGACCGACCGCCAGCCCGAGGGCGTCGTTGCTGAACACCCGCTGCGCCGCAGCGAGCGCGTCCGGTCCGCGCAGGTCCCACTTGTTGAGCGGTGACACGTCCCAGACCGCGACGTCGTCCCGGATCGCCGAGTACTCCTTTCCGAGGTCGCCGAACCCCTCCAGCCACATCCAGCCGCCGTCCTCGATGTGCGTGCCCCCCTGGGCGGCGGTCACGTCGTGGAACGCGGTCCTGATGGCCTCGTCATCGCTCATGCGTGCCTCCCTGGTTCTCTGGCCTGGTTCTCTGGCGGGTTCGCGGGGATGCGCGCATCCTCCCACGGGTTTGACTCGCCGTTCAAGTTCGCCTCAGGCCTCGGTCAGCCGAAGGAAGCTCCTCGTCGAGCCGAAGCCCCGCTCCTCGAGCCGCGACGCGAGGACGAGGAACAGCTGGGCCGTCACCATCGCGTCGTCGAGCGCCTCGTGGGGGTTGGCCACCGGAACCCCGTAGCGTTCCGCTGCCGACGAGAGGCTCTGGCGCACGTCCCGATCCATGTGCTCCAGCTCGATCGCCATCTGTCGGACGTCGATGGTCCTGCGCACCCACGACCGCCGTCGCCCACCGTAGAGCCGGCCCAGGAACCCGATCTCCACGCTCGCGAACCAAGCCAGCAGGACCCGGCCCCCGAGCGCCTGGCGGAGCATTTCCCCCGCGACCTCGAACGGCTGCGCGTCGGCGAGATCCCTCGGGAGGATCCCGTGGATCCGCATCGACTCGGGGCTGGATGGGACCTCCGGCACGACCAGCTGGTGCACGGACTCCCCCACCACCACCCGGCCGAACCGCACCGGGACGACGCCGAACGACACGACGGCGTCGCGCTCCCGGTCGAGCCCGGTGGTCTCGAAATCGAGCGACGCGAACTCGGCCTCCCTCCACGGCCGCGAACGCATCGAACGCGGGGGCCGCCTCGGCCGTCTCAGCGACATCTGATCACGTCGTCTTCGGTGACGATCGCGTCGACGGGGCGGTCGAGCGGTCCGGTCGGGACCTCCTCCACGACCTGCATGCCGAACGCGATCGCGACGGCGGCGGTCCCGTCACGTGCGCTCGCGAGCAGCCGGTCGTAGAACCCGCCGCCGTAGCCGACGCGGTGACACGAACGGTCGAAGGCGACCCCCGGGACCACGATCAGATCGAGCTCGCGCGCCTGGAGCACCCGACCGTCCGTGGGTTCCCTCGACCCGAACGACGTCTCGGTCATCGGCGATCCGGGCGTCCAGATGACGGGGACGATGTCGCCGTCGCGGGTGCGTGGAAGCGCTACCGTCGTGCCCCGCGAACGGAGGCGGTCGAGCAGCGGCGCCGTGTCCACCTCGCTGCCGAACGACCAGAAGGCCATCACCGCCCCGGCTCCTGTCGCCTCCTCCAGACCGAGGAGCCGATCGACGATGGCCTCGCTCCGCGCCGCTCGCTCGGTACCGGAGAGCGCGTCGCGTTCGGCGAGGACCGCCCGGCGCAGCGCACGTTTGTCCTGCTTCAGCCGATGCGACGGGCGATCGTTCACGGTTCCGGCCGTGGATCCGGCCGCAGTCCGGGGAGGACCTCCGTGGCGATGAGCTCGACCCGGTCGGGTGGGCCACCGGGGACCAGCACCGCCCACGACGCCCCCGCGCTCCCAAGGTTCTCGAGCCACTCCCGCAGCGACCCCGTCGTCCCCGCCCACACGTCGCTCTCGAGATGCCGGTGGCTGCGTGCGTCGAGCAACTGGGCGACCTCCGCGTCATCTCGCCCCACCACGACGATGCCGGCCCACGTCGCCGAGACCGAACGCCGGCCGGCCGCCTCATCGAGGAGGCGAGCCTTGCGCGTGAACTCGTCGAGCCCCATCCCCCATCCGTTCCACGCGTCCGCTTCTCTCGCGGCCAGCCGGACGACCGCATCGGCGAACCCGCCCATCCAGATCGGCGGGCCGCCCGGGCTCGCCGGCCTCGGCAGGAGCGGCCCCGACATCGCGGGGACGTGGGTCCCCCCCGGCCACGGCCTGGCGTCGAACAGTGCCCGGACGGCGCGAACCGTCTCGACCAGATGGTCACGACGTTCGGCCTTGTCGAGGTACGGGATGCCGAAGACGCGATGCTCGGGCTCGTCGATCGGATCTCCGGTCCCGACGGCGAGGATCATCCGACCGTGGCTCACGCCGTCGACCGACGCCGCGAGCTTCGCGATCATCCCGGCGCTGCGCAACGTCGCCCGGGTGACGAGCGTTCCGACCGCGATCCGCTCGGTCCGTGCCGCCACGGCGGACAACATCGAGAACGCCTCCAACGACGGCCGATCGGCCGACGCCCCCGGCGGGAAGAGGTGGTCGAACGCGAACACACCGTCGAATCCGAGCCGCTCCGCCCGCTCCGCGAACGCGAGCACGCGTTCGGGTTCGCCGGAGAACAGCGGCAGGACGAGGCCGACCTTCACGCGCTCAGGCCATCACGCGCCCGAGCTCCTCGAGCGCGAGCGTGGCCGCGCCGACCGCCCCGGCGTCGTTCCCGAGCTGCGCCGGGACGATCGGCACCCGGGGTCGATACTCCGGCGCTTCGACGGCTTCGTGGAAGGAGACGCGGGCCGGTTCGAGCAGGAGATCTCCGGCGACGATCGCGCCTCCGCCGACCACCACGACCTGCGGGTCGAGGACGTTCACCAGCCCCGCGATCCCCTCGCCGAGCCGTCTCCCCGCCTCCGCGAGGATCCCCTTGGCCGCATCGTCGCCCTGCCGCGCCGCCTCGGTCACCAGCTTGCCCGTCACCCTGTCGGGGTCCCCCCCGGCGAGACGCCGCAGGATCGAGTGCTTCTGCTCCCGAGCTTCCTCCCGGCCCATGCGGTCGATCGCGCGACCCGCAGCGACCTGCTCCCAGCAGCCCCGGTTCCCGCAGCCGCAGAGCGGGCCCCCCGGCTCGACGATGATGTGGCCGATCTCGGAGGCGAAGCCGTTGGCGCCGCGGAACAGCCGCCCGTCCGAGATGATGCCGCCCCCGATCCCGGTCCCCACCGTGACGAGCAGCAGGTGCCGGTACCCTCGGCCCGCACCGAAACGGAACTCCCCGTAGGCCGCCATGCTGGCGTCGTTGTCCACCTGGCAGGGGAGGTCCAGCGCCGCTCGCATCCGCTCCGCGATCGGCAGGTCCCGCCAGGCGAGGTTCGGGGCGTACCGCAGCACACCCTCGGTGGCGTCGATCATCCCCGCCGCACCCACGCCGATCGCGATCACGTGGTCCGTCTTCAGCGATCTCGCGAGCTCCACCATCGTGGAGAGCGTCGCGGCCTCGTCGTCGGCGGGCGTCGGCGTGCTCGAACGCTCCACGATCGTGCCGTCACGAGCGACCCGGAACGCGTTGATCTTCGTACCGCCGACGTCGATCCCGATGGCCTCGCCGTTCCCGTGCTCCTGCCGGTTCCCGGCCTCGTTCCCGTTCCCGCCCTCTTGCCCGTTCCCGCCCGCCCGCACGCTCGAACCTCTCAGAACCGGAGCAGCGCGCCGACACCGTCGAAGGACGGTCGGGGATCGTCGTCCACGATCGTCTCTACGCGCGCCCCTGTCCGGAAGGCCACCGCGACCGCCGCCTCGACCACGTCGGGGATCCGTTCGGTCCGTGCGCCGCACGAAGAACAGCGTGACCCACGCGTCATCAGACGTCCGCACGCGAGGCACCTCGCACCGGGCGCCGACAGCCGATGCGAGACGACGAGCTCGCCCACCCGGTCGTTCGCCAGGGCTTCGAGCGTGGGTTCCAGGCCCACCACCCCTCCGTTGTCGGCTCCCACGGCGGCCTCGAGGCGTTCGAGGACGTCGCGCTCGGACTCGCGCTCGACGCGCTCCTCGACCTCCAGCACCTTGTCGAGCACCTGGTGCGTCGTGGCGGAAAGGGGCAGCACGGCATGACCCCTGATCCGTTGCCGGAGGTAGTCGTGGAGCTCAGCCTCGAGCTCTCGGTGTGCCTCCGCCGGCCCTGCCAGCACGAGATGCTCGAACCGTCGCCGGCGCCACAGCGCGAACAGCCGCTCGGCGACGTGCCGGAGATGGCGCGCCCGATGGTCGTCCACGTGGCGCTGCATCCGCATCTGCGCTCGGCCGCCCTGATCGTGCCGACCGGGGACGTCGTCGGTGACGCCGGCCACCTCCTCGATCTGGCCCATCTCCACGACGAACAGCCGCGACTTCTCGTAGTCCACGAGGGCGAGGCAGCTGGGTCGGTAGGTCTCGAGCACCACCTCGAGTGGCAGCAGGTCGGCGTCGGGACCGACGACCGCACGGTGCATGAGCGGACGGGGGACGAGGGCGACGTCCCACAGTCCCGCGTCGTGCGAGGAGAACATCGCGAGGCCTCGCGTACCGCCGCGCTCGAAGTCGTCGCGGACGAAACCCGACATCGCATCGGTGTCGCGTTCCACGGATCGCACGGCGTCTCGACCCATCGCCATGGCGACCGAGCGCGCGCGCCGGATCAGCTCGTCGACGCGGATCTCGACGTCGGTCTTCCGCGGATAGGTCCGACCGTCGACCGAGAGAGACAGCGACGTGATGGGGGCGCCCGCGCCGTCCCACTCCGCCAGCCGACGAAGTAGGGATCGGTCGAACGCGGTCACGAGATCTCGATCCGCTCGAAGTCCTTGGAGCCGTTCGGGCTCTGATCGGCGCCGCTCAGGTGATCGCCCCGAACATCGATGACCGCCCGGGCCGCGAGGAAGAACTCTCGCGCCGCGGCGAGCAGGTGCTCGACCACGTCGGGTGCCGCACCCTGTCCCGCCGTCACCGCCAAGCAGATCGGGCAGAACGCGACCGTGCACACCGGCTGCTGTTGCTTGCCCTCGGGAGGTTTCGCGCCGTCCGTCGCGTCTTTGGTGGCTCCGCCGCTCGCCTGGTCGTGTTGGGTCTCAGCCACGTCCGCTCCTTCCCCCGGGCGCGGCGGCTCCCGGCTGCCGCGCGAAGACGATCTCGAGATGGTCCCCGACGAAGTTGGCGCCGCGGACCTCCATCCGCTGCAGGGTCTGCGGCAGGATCAGGTTGCGTTTGTAGGTGCCGACGCGCACGTACAGCTCCTCGCCGCGCCGATGGATGTCCATGTCTTCGCGCGAGACGAACGGGAGCCGCATCGTGAGGACGTACCCCCCGGAGCGACGTCGGACGCGGATCGGATCGTCCCGGTAGAGGACGTCGGTGACGGGAAGGTCGCCGTACACCTCCTGGCCCATCTCCTCCAGGAGCTGGACACCCACCATCTCGCGGTCGAACAGACGCGCGGTGAGGATCGGGACGGGCTCGAACGACTCGCGGACCGTCTGCAGGTGTTCCGCCTGGATGTCCTTCCACTTGCCGAAGTAGGGATCGGTGACGTCCTCGGGGATGATGCGGTTCACGACCACCGCGTCGCACCGGTACCCGAACAGACCGAGATAGGTGTACGTGCGCCGCGCCTCCGAGATCACCATCTTCTCGGGGTTCACGACGAGCCGGACCGTCGACGACGATTCGTCCGTCAGGATCCGGTGCACCGCGTCGAGGTTCCGATGCAGACGCTCGACCGCCGTGTAGAAACTCTCCCCCGCGATCGGGAGCGTCGTCATCTTCGACACGATCGGACGCAGGGTCTTCACCACGCGTCGCTCGACGGGGAAGATCCGTTCGATGTACCAGTTCATGACCTCCGGGAGCGAAAGCAGGCGGAGCGTCTCGGCCGTCGGCGCGCAGTCCACGATGAGCAGGTCGTACTTCCCCCCCTCCACGTGCGTCTTGACGTCGATCAGCGCGAAGATCTCGTCGAGCCCGGGGATCACCGAGAGCTCCTCGGCCTGGATCGTCTCGACGCCGGCCCAGTTCATCAGCTGCACGAAGTAGTCCTGGATCTCGCGCCAGTTGGATTCGAGCCGGCTCTGCGCGTCGATCTGCTCGGCCCACAGGTTCCCCGCGATGGGGGTGGCGTGCTCGCCGATCTCCTGGTCGAAGGAGTCGCCGAGCGAATGCGCGGGGTCCGTGCTCATGATGAGTGTCCGGTTCCCGGCCCCCGCCGCTCGAACCGCGGTCGCGGCGGCCACCGTCGTCTTGCCAACGCCGCCTTTCCCGGTGAACAGCAGGACCCGCATCCGGACCTAGCCTAGCGCGGCGGGCACGACGCCGAACAGCCGGGCCGGCTCAGCCGAGCTCGACGCGCCGCTTCAAGCCCTCGAGCGCGTTCTCGATCACGCGCTTCTCGCCTTGGGTGCGGACGAACCCGGGCAACAGGATCCCCAGGTCGACCGCGAGCCGGTAGATCACCTTGGTCTCGTCGTCGTCGATCTCGGAGAGCAGGTACTCGCCGGTGATGTTCGAGACGGCCCCGCGGGCCTCGGTCGAGACCCACGACAGCCCCCCGTCGCCCGGCGCGTAACGGTAGGCCAGGGTGTAGCTCGCCTTGCCCAGGACCGGCACGTCCACCTCGAAGGCCACCTTGGTGCCCACACCACCGTCGCCGCGTTCGAGGACCCGCGCGGTCTTGACGTCGGCCCACTCGGGGTAGGCCTCGAAGTCGATGAGGACGTCCATGACCTCGGCGGCCGGGGCCTCGATCACGATCTGCCCCTCGGTCTGTTCGGTCATGCCGCAGGCGATGTTACCGGCGAGCCGCCGGCAGGGTGACGAAGGTGGCCATCACGTGTTCGAGCGGGGTACAGCACTGCCCGCACGCTTCCGCCTCGGCAGAGACCAGGGCTCACGCAGTTCGGACACCGGCGATCGCCCATCATGCGACGCAGGGTACCTCCGCCTCGGGCTCGAGCCGCGGAACCGAGCGGCTCACGCAACGGCCTCGCGGAGCCACCCGGCGAGCTGCTCGGCGGGCCTGGACCAGGCGAACGCGCGTTCCACGCGCTCTCGCCCGGCGCGACCCATCGACTGGGCGCGCGCCGGGTCCGCGAGCAGCGATCCGACGGCATCCGACACCTGCGCTCCATCTGACCCGTCGACGAGCAGACCGGTCTCGCCCGGCACGAGCGACTCGCGCGCGCCGCCCGAATCCCCGACCACCACGGGGCGCCCGCACGCCGCGGCCTCGATGAACACGTTGCCCCAGCCCTCGACCTCCAACCCCCCCAAGCGGTTGCGGCACGGCATGGCGAACACGTCGCCGGCGCGGTAGTAGCGCGGCAGGTCGCTCTCGGACACCTGGCCCGCGAACGCGACGGAACCGTCAGGCGCATCCGAGGCCAGGCGCTCCAGGCGTTCCCGGTCGGGGCCATCGCCCACGATCAGCAACGCGGCATCGGGGGCGCGGCGGCGGATCTCGGGCATCGCGCGGATCAACACGTCCTGTCCCTTGCGTGCGACGAGCCGGCTCACGCAGACGACGAGCGGTCGGCCCGCGACGCCGTGCGCTTCGGTGAGATCCGCGTACGGCAGGTCCGGCCGGAACGCCTCCACGTCCGCGCCCGGGTACATCACCGAGACCGGCACCCCGTCCGGGACGGCCGTCCGGACGACCCGAGCGATGAACGCGCTGCACATCACCGGCACCCGTGCCGCTCGGGAGGTGGCCCGCCGCACGAGCGCGTGCGTTCCCGGCGAGATCGAGAGCCAGTACTCGAACCCGTGCGCGGCAGCCAGGTACGGCGTCCCGGCCTCGGCGAGCGAAGGACCCAGGAGCGCGAGCGGGTAGACCGCTCCGAACAGCACCACGTCCGCCCCGAACGAGCGGACCGCATCGTGGAGACGGCGCCCGACGCCCGGGGTGGGCCACAGGAACCGCTCGGGCTGGCGGAACACCCGGTAGGGGGCCGCCCCGTCCACGCCGGCGGCGTCGTCGGCGTCCGGACACAGCACGGCCACGCGGTCCGGAGGGAACCGACGAACCAGCGACTCGAGCGTGCGCTGGATCCCGCCCACGCGCGGCGGATAGTCGTTGGTGACCAGGAGCGTCCGCGGAACGTCCACGGCGGCTTATCCTCGCAGACATGGCCGGCGCGGCGTTCGAACGGCAGGTCCAGGCACTCGACGACGGGCGTGCCGTCCTGGACCTGGAGGGGTGGACCCTGACGGAGGTCCGCGGCGCCGAAGCGCAGGGGTGGCTGAACGACCTGGTCACGGCCTCGATGGAGGGGATCCGGGACGGCGAGGCGGTGCGTTCGCTCCTGCTGTCGCCGACCGGCCGGATCCGCGCGGACTTCCACGTGCTGCGGTCCCCGGGGGAGGGGTTCCTGCTCCTGCAGGGACCGGGTCAGCCGGAGGCGGTCGCCACCCTTCTCGCCCCGTACGTCCTGTCCTCCGACGTGGAGCTCGTAGCGGCAGACCCCACCGGTCTGCTCGTGACGCCTCGCCCGGGGCCCGCATGGACGGCCACCCGGGGTGATCCCGGGGACGCGGTGCGGGTCGGGGCCGAGGCCCTCGAGGCCTGGCGCATCCGCCACGGCATCGCCGGCTTCCCGATCGACCTCGACGCGGATTCGCTGCCGGCCGAGGCGGGGCTCGACGCGGAACCGGTGATCGACCGGACCAAGGGCTGCTACCTGGGCCAGGAGTCCGTTGCCCGGGTGCGGAACCTCGGTCATCCGGTGCGCCTGGTGCTCGCCGTCCGCGCCGACGCTCCCCTTCACCCCGGCCTGGCGGTGCTCGCCGAGGGGGCGCAGGCCGGGACCGTGACCAGCGTGGAGCCCGCGGGCGGCTCGGGGGCGATGGTCCGCATCCGTTGGGACGCAAGGGAGGCCGATCTCATCGCCGCTGGCGGCTTCGTGCTGGAGCGCCGTTAGCCTGGCTTTCGGGCTCCCCGATACTACGGGGGCCTCGACTTTTCAAGACTGTTCTCGTTCGCACGCGAACGGTACAACCGTCTCCTGCGCGCACGTCCCCCTCCGGGTCGCACGCGCACCCGTCGAGGCACGCAGGGAGTTGAGTGTGACCAAGGACCGGATCGTTGGCATCGACCTGAAGGCCCTTCCCGCCGACCCTTCCCCCCCCGACATCTGGCAGGACCAAGCTGCCTGCTACGGGATCGACCCCGACACGTTCTTCCCCACGTCCGAGGAGGAGGCGGGTCCAGCGCTCGCGTTCTGCTCGGCCTGCGACATCCGCGAGACCTGTCTCGCGTGGGCCCTGAAGAACGGTGAGCGCTACGGCGTGTGGGGGGGCCTCACCGAACAGCAGCGCCGCCGCGTCGTCCGGTTCGTGGCCTGATCGAGGAACCGGCTCGGGGTTCGGGGCACCGGGCCCGGGCCCGATGGTCGGGCGGAGGCGACGCCGCCCATACTGGCGAGCCGATGACGACCGAAACGATCCGCGCGAGCGCGCCCCTTCGGATCAGCTTCGTGGGGGGTGGCACCGACTTCCCCCACTACTACGAGCGCCACGGCGGCGCCGTGCTGTCGGCCACCATCGATCACGCGGCCCACGTCAGGGTCGCCCCACGCGACGACCGGCAGGTCAGGATCCGGTCGCTCGATCTCGGTCACCTCGTCGAGTACCACCTCGAGCGGGGGCCCGACTACGACGGGGTGATGGACCTGCCGAAGGCGGCTATCGAGCGCATGGGGGTCCGCACGGGGATCGACGTCGACATCGCCTCGGACGCGCCGCCCGGCAGCGGTCTCGGCGGTTCCTCCGCCCTGGTCTCGGCCTGCGTCGGGGCCCTCGCGATGCTGACCGATCGGCCGATGTCACGCCGCGGCGTCGCCGAGCTCGCCTACGCGATCGAGCGTGAGGATCTCGGCGTCGCGGGGGGGTGGCAGGATCAGTACGCGGCCGCGTTCGGCGGCTTCAACCTGCTGGAGTTCGCGGACGATGGGGTGACCGTCTCGCCCCTCGAGCTCTCCCCCGAGGCGATCGCCGAGCTCCGATCGCATCTGTTGCTCTGTTACACCGGCCACGTCCGGACCGATCTCGGGTTGATCGCCGCACAGATCCGCATGTACGAGGAGGGACGCGAGGACACGATCGTCGGGATGAAGCAGCTCCACGCGATGGCCTACGAGATGCGCCACGAGATCGAAGCCGGGAACCTCGACCGGCTCGGGGCGCTGCTGCGCGAGGCGTTCGAGAGCAAGAAGCTGATGAACCCGCACATCTCCGAGGGCACGACGATCGACCAGCTCCTCGCGGTCGCACGCGATGCGGGCGCCGCCGGCGGCAAGATCTGCGGCGCCGGTGGGGGCGGCTACCTGCTGCTCGCGTGCGAGCCGGAGCGCCAGGCCGCCGTCCGCGAGGCGCTCGAGGGGGTCGGGGGTCAGTTCGCGGCGTTCGCGTTCCGCTCCCACGGGGTCGAGGCTCGGTGGGGCGAGCGTGTGTGGAGGCCGCTGTGAGTCGCCGGTTCGTCCTGCTGGACCGCGACGGCACGATCAACGAGGAGGTCGGCTACGTGCTCCGGCCGGACGAGCTCCGCCTGATCCCCGGCGCCGTCGACGCGTTGCGCGAGCTCCAGGGTCTCGGGCTCGGGCTCGTCGTCCTGACCAACCAGTCGCCGATCGGCCGGGGGATGATGACGCCGGCCGAGCTCGACGAGATCCATGCCAGGCTGCGCGACCTGCTCGCGGAGGGCGCTGTCACGCTCGACCGCATCGAGGTCTGCCCCCATCGGCCCGACGAGGGGTGCGCCTGCCGGAAGCCGGGGACGCTGATGGTCGAGCGCGCGGTCGCCGCGATCGGCTTCGACCCGCGCGAGTCCTGGATGGTCGGCGACCACGGGTCCGATCTTCGGCTCGGGCGCGCCGTGGGCGCTCGCACGATCCTCGTGCTGACGGGCCACGGGAGGGAGGAGCTCGCGGCCGGAGCCGGCGAGCACGCCGATCGCGTCGTCGCCGACCTCGGCGAGGCCGCCGCGGTCATCCGAGATGAAGTACTGGCCGGGGCGGAGCCGTGAACCTCGACCCGATCCGCGAGTACCTGCTCGAGACGTCGAGGACGGCGGCGCGCACCGCGGAGGCGTGCGCCGAGGAGATCCTCGGCGCGACCGCGGCGATCGTCGAGGCACTCCGCGGCGGCGGCAAGATCCTCCTGTGCGGCAACGGCGGCAGCGCCGGCGACGCGCAGCACCTGGCGACCGAGTTCGTCAGCACGCTCACGGTCGATCGGCGGCGCGACGCGATCCCCGCGATCGCGCTCACCACCGATTCGTCGCTCATCACCGCCGTCGCGAACGACTTCGGCTTCGACGGCGTGTTCGCGCGCCAGGTTGACGCTCTGGGCCGCGAGGGCGACGTGCTCGTCGGCATCTCGACGTCCGGGAACTCCGAGAACGTCGTCCAGGCCTTCGAGCGGGCGAGGGCCGCCGGGATCCGGACGATCGCGCTGACGGGCGAGTCGGGAGGCAAGCTCGGGGCGCTCGCCGACATCGAGATCAACGTGCCGAGCTCGGAGACCTCTCACGTTCAGGAGGCGCACATCGCGGTCGGCCAGCTGATCGCGTTCCTGGTCGAGGACGAGCTCTACCCACGCCCCTAGCGGGCGCGCCCGGGGTGCTGACCCCGCCGCACCGTGGTGCCTGCGCCCATGTCACGCGGACGAGGGCGACGTACGGTTGCCGGATGGACCCGGTCATCGAGGTCGAGGGGCTCCGCAAGGAGTACCGACGGCTTCGCGGCCGCAGGACCGTCGCGGTCGACGGCTTGGATCTCGCCGTCCCGCAGGGTGGCGTGTTCGGGTTCCTGGGACCGAACGGCGCCGGCAAGACCACCACGATCCGTTGCCTCCTCGGGCTCGTCCGGCCCACCGGGGGCCGTTGCCGCCTGCTGGGGCAGGAACCGGCGGGGCTGCACCGGGTGATCGGACGTGTGGGCTCGATCGTCGAGAGCCCGACGATGTACCCACGCTTCTCGGGGCGGCGCAACCTGGAGCTGCTCGGGAGGATCTCGGGCATCGGCCGCGCCCGCGTCGCCCGAGCCCTGGAGGAGGTCGGTCTCGCGGAGCGGGCTGACGACCAGGTCAAGACGTACTCGCTCGGGATGAAGCAACGTCTGGGGATCGCCGCGGCGCTCCTCAAGGATCCCGAGGTCCTGATCCTCGACGAGCCGGCGAACGGGCTCGACCCCGCCGGCATCGTCGAGGTGCGCGAGCTCATGCGCCGGCTCGGCCGGGACGGCAGAACCGTCTTCGTCTCGAGCCACATCCTGGGCGAGGTCCAGCAGACGGCCGACCGCGTCGCGATCTTGGCGAGGGGACGGTCGGTGGCGGTCGGTCCGGTCCACGAGGTCCTGTCGGCCGGTCGGGCCGCCGGCCTCCTCGTGCGGCTCGACGACGTCCCGGCAGGTCTGCGGATCCTCGGCGAGGCCGGGATCGAGGCCCGGTTGGACGACGGCGTGATCAAGGTCCGACTGCCTCCCGCGGAGGCGGCGCGGGTCACGCGGACGCTCGCCGACCGCGGTCTCTACCTCACGGAGCTCCGAGCGGACGAGGCGGACCTCGAGACCGTCTTCCTCGAGCTCACCGGCGACGCCTCGACGGAGGGGACTCGATGAGCCGGCTGCTCGCCTCGGAGTTCCGCCGCTTCCGATCCCGGCGCCTCGTCAAAGCGCTCGTCGCGCTCGAACTGCTCGCGATCGTCGCCACCGGCGTGATCGTGGTGCTCACGCAGGAGTACGACCTCGTGGGTCTGCCCGACGTGCTGATGGGCACGTCGCTCGTGCTGGTGTCCGTCGCGTGGATCTTGGGTGCCTCCTCGATCGGCGCGGACTGGCACGCCGGGCACGTCACCACGATCCTGACCTGGGAGCCTCGGCGGGGACGGGTGATGCTCGCGAAGATCGCCGCGAGCCTCGCGAGCGTGTTCGTCGTGTCCCTCGTGATCCAGGCGCTCCTCGGCGCGGCGCTGGCGGCGGCCGCGGCCGGCGCAGGCTCGACCGCCGGCGCCGACGCCGCATGGCTCGCGGAGTCGGGCGGTGTCGCGCTCCGTGTCGCGCTCCTGTCGACGATCTTCGCCGGGTTCGGGTTCGGCCTGGCATCGGCCGGTCGCAACACCGCGGTCGCGCTCGGGGTGGGCTTCGGCTACCTCGTGATCGTCGAGAACCTGGTGCGAGGCCTCCGGCCGCAGTGGACGCCCTGGCTGCTCACCGAGAACGCGGGCCTGTTCATCGTGGACTCGCCGATCGACTTCCCACTGCTGGCGCGCTCGACGGTCGGAGCAGGCCTGTACCTGGCGGCGGTGGGAGCCGCCCTGCTGCTCGTGGCCTCCGGCCTCTTCCGCACCCGGGACGTGAACTGAGCACCCGCCTCGCGCCCTTGACCTCCGAACACCTGTTCGGGTAGCCTGCTCGCCCTCGCGCGGCCCCGCGGGAGGCCGGGTGCTCGCTGAGGCGTTCCAGACGACGCTCGAAGATGCCGTCCCCCTGTCCGAGGTCGAGTTCGTGATCGTCGACCTGGAGACGACCGGCGGGTCGCCGGCCGATTGCCGGATCACCGAGATCGGCGCGGTCAAGCTCCGCGGTGGCGAGCGCACCGGCGTGTTCGAGACCCTCGTGAACCCCGGTGTGCCGATCCCGCGCCAGATCACGCACCTCACCGGGATCGACGACCTCGTCGTGGCCGGCGCGCCGCCGATCGAGTGGGTCCTCCCCTCGTTCGCCGAGTTCGCCCGCGGCTGCGTCTTCGTGGCGCACAACGCGCGGTTCGACTTCACGTTCCTGAACGTCGCGCTCGAGCGCCTCGACTACGACGCGCTCCCGCCGCCACCCGTCTGCACCGCTCGGCTCGCCCGCCGCGTGGTCTGGCCCGACGTCCCCAACGTGCGGCTCCACACCCTCGCCCAGTACTTCCGGACGGCCGTGCGACCGTCGCACCGCGCGATGCCCGACGCCGAGGCCTGCTCGGAGGTGCTCCACGGGCTCCTCGAGCTCGGTGGGCGTCTCGGGATCGCCACGCTCGGCGACCTGCACGGCGCGGTCCGCGCTCGAGGGCGTCCGAACTTCGGCAAGATCCGCCTTGCCGACCACCTGCCGAACGCGCCGGGTGTCTACCTGTTCCGAGGGCGCGACCGCCGCGTGCTCTACGTGGGGAAGTCGATGAACCTTCGTTCGCGCGTGAAGAGCTACTTCTACGGCGACGAGCGCAAGAAGGTCGAGGATCTGCTCGCCGAGACCGTCTCGGTCGACGGCGTCGCGTGCGGCTCGGAGCTCGAGTCCCTGGTCCTCGAGGCCCGGCTGATCCGCGAGCACGAGCCGAAGTACAACCGCCGGGGCAAGACCTGGCGGAAGTACGCGTACCTGCGGATCGACGACGCCGAGGCCTACCCCCGGATCAAGGTCGTCCGCGAGACCAAGGGCGGCGGCGCGTTCCTCGGTCCGTTCCCATCGTCACACCTTGCGCGTCTGGCGAAGGAGGCCCTCGAAGACGTCTTCCCGATCCGCCGTTGCACCAAAGCGATGCGCGCGTCCACGCGGTTCGCGCCGTGCGCCCTCGCAGAGATGCACCGATGCCTGGCTCCCTGCGACGGGCGCGTCGGCCCCGAGCGCTACGAGGAGCTCGTCCGCTCCCTGATCTCCTCCCTCTCCACACCGGGCGGGCTCCTCGGAACGCTCGAGGCGCGGATGCGCGACCTCGCGGGACAGGAACGGTTCGAGGAGGCCGTGTTGGCGCGCGACCGTCTCCGAGCGCTCGCCGAGGCGCTGGCTCGAGCCAGGATCGACGGCTGGCTGCTCGGGACCGGTGAGCTCGTCCTGCGCGACGCCGACGGTCACCGTCTCGTGCTCCGGCGTGGCGGCCTGATCCGGAGCCCGGCCGATCAGCCGCTGGGCGCCCCGTGCCCGCGAGATCGGGCGGACGAGCTCGCCGCCCTGCGTGCATGGGTGGTTCGCAACGAGGTCCGCCTCGAGACCGCCGACGTGTCGTTCTCCGAACCGGTGGCCGGCGGCGCCGAGCTGCATCGGCTGCTCCGGACGCTCCGAGCACGCGATCGCTCGGGCGGACTACGGTCGGACGACGGCTAGACTGACCATCGATGGACACCGCGGTCATCCTCGAAGGCGCGCGAACGCCCATCGGCCGCTTCCTCGGTTCGTACGCCGAGCTGCCGACCGTCGACCTGGGCGTGCTCGCCGCGAAGGAATCGATGCGTCGCTCGAACGTCGAACCCGACGCCGTCGAGCAGACGATCTTCGGTCACGCCCGACAGGCTGGGAACGGTCCGAACACGGGGCGTCAGGTGAGCGTTCGGGCCGGCGTGCCCGTCGAGGTCTCCGGCTACAACGTGAACGTCGCGTGCGGTTCCGGGATGAAGGCGGTGCAGCTCGGGGCGCAGCAGATCGCGCTCGGCGACTCCGAGGTGGTGCTGGCGGGCGGGATGGAGAACATGACGCGGGTCCCGTTCATCCTTGACCGGATGCGAACGGGCTACCGGATGGGCGACGCGCAGGTCGACGACGCGATGTACCGGGACGGGCTGCTCGACCCGCTGTGCGGACTGATCATGGGCGAGACGGCCGAGAACCTCGTCGACCGGTACGACATCTCCCGTGTCGAGCAGGACGAGTTCGCGCTCGAGTCGCAGCAGAAGGCGCGGGCCGGCACGGATGCCCGCGCCGACGAGCTGTTCCCCGTCGAGGTCCCGGCGGGCAAGGGCACCGTCATCGTGACCGCGGACGAGCACCCGCGCCCGGAGACGACGCTCGACGCGCTCGCGAAGCTGAAGCCCGTGTTCCGCGAGGGCGGCACCGTCACGGCGGGCAACTCGAGCGGTCTCACCGATGGCGCGGCGGCGATGGTGCTGATGTCCGAGTCGCGTGCCAAGGCCGAGGGTCGCGATCCGCTCGCGCGCATCATCGGGATGTCGTGGGCCGGCGTGCCGCCCGAGATCATGGGCATCGGTCCGGTCCCGGCGACCAAGAAGGTGCTCGATCGGACGGGCCTGTCGCTCGCCGACATCGACCTGATCGAGATCAACGAGGCGTTCGCGGCGCAGGTGATCGCGTGCGAGCGCGAGCTGAAGTTCGAGCGAGACCGCCTGAACGTGCACGGCGGCGGGATCTCGCTCGGCCACCCGATCGGCATGAGCGGGGCGCGCATCATCCTGTCGCTTGCCTACGCGATGCGGTCGCGCGGCGCCGCCCTCGGGCTCGCGACGCTCTGCATCTCGGGCGGCCAGGGGCTCGCCGTCGTGCTGGAGCGAGCCTGAACCGATGAGCGTCCACGCCGTCGTCCTGATCGAGTGCGAGATCGACGAGATCCCCGAGGCTGCGCAGGCGATCGCCGATCTCGAAGGCGTTTCCGAGGTCTACTCGGTCGCCGGGGAGTTCGACCTCGTCGCGATCGTGCGCGTTGCCAACCACGACGACCTGGCCACCGTGATCCCCGGCGGGATCGGCAAGGTCGATGGCGTCGCGAGGACGGAGACGCTCATCGCGTTCCAGGTGTACTCGAAGCACGACCTCGAGCGCCTGTTCTCGATCGGCTTCGAGGAGGAGCCGTCCTAGCTCAGTCCCGCGGCAGATCGATCGCGACCGCCAGCGCGGTCCGAGCCCACTCCTCCAGCTCCCCCGAGTAGCGGGGCCGGTACTTCTCGAGCAGCAACCGTCGCGCGAGCGCGTCTTCCTCGGGATCGCCCACGAGGCGGGCCTTGCAGATCAGGTCTCGGTCGCCGAGCCGAAGGCCGACCGTCGGATCGCTGCGAACGTTCTTCACCCAGTCGCTCGCGTCCCCGCCGCCGGCGAGCAGGTAGACGGCTTCGCCGCGCAGCGCGAACCAGATCTCGATCGTGTGTGGGCTGCCCGAACGCCGGCCCTTCGTGGTGAGGTAGCAGTAGTCGAGCGCCCCGAGCTCCTCGTTGGTCACCTACGAGACGGCCCACACGATCAGGGCGACGATCACCGCTACCCCGACCAGCAAGAACACGAGGTCGCCGCGCTTGACCTTGCCCGGCTGCATCGTGTTGAAGCCCATGTCATGCCCCTTCGGGGATCCGGTAGATCTCGCGGAACCGCCCCTCGGACAACCAGCCGGCGTGCTGACGAACGGTCGATGCGAACGTGATCGCTTCGGTCTCGTCGCGGCAGGCTCGCTCCGACACCTCGCGTCCGTCCGGGTCGAGGATCGTCACGATCCATCCCGTTCCCTGGCCCGTTCCCTGGCCCGTTCCCTGGCCCGTTCCCTGGCCGGCTGCCTCGTCGCGGACGACGACGGTGTAGCGATTGCCCGCGTCGAGGTTCGGGGCGCTCGTCACGGTCTCACGTGCCGCCGTGGACGCGTTCGAGCCGTTCGAGGTGACCCCGGATCTCGTCGAGCACGGTGCCCTCGTCGAGCACGAACTCGGGCTCGATGTCGGCGAGCTTCTCGAGCGCGTTCTCCAGGGTGTTGCCCGACGCCTCGGCGTCGGTGAGCGCGTCCACGAGCACGACCGCGTAGTCCGCCTGGAACGGCTTGCCGTCCCACGGGCAGCGTCCCCCGTTCCTGATGACCTGCTCGGCCAGGAACTCGCGGCCGCACCGCCTGCACGTCCCCTTGATCTTCACACGGTCTCCCTCTGATCCTTCGGCTGGTTCTGTGGCTGGTCCCTGTCGTTCCCGATCAGCTCGACCAGCCGGTCCGCGAGCTCGAACGGATCCACCGGCCGGACGAACCACGCGTTCGCTCCCGACCACCTGGCGAGCCACGCGTCGTGCTTGCGTTCGAGCAGGATGACGATCGGCCCGAGGTACGGATCCGGGGCCCCGCGCAGATCTTTCGCGAGGGAGAACGCCCCGGCTCTGGACGCGATCTCGTCGGCGACGACGGCATCGGGGCGCTCGCGGAGGCCGATCCGGGCGCCCTGCTCTCCATCCACGGCCTCGAGGAAGGATACGGGCTCACCGAGCCGCCGTTCGATGCTGCTGACCGATACCCGCATGAGGTCGCGAGCGTTCGCGTCGGGAGAGACCAGCAGGACCCTCACGCGGCGCATCCTATCAACCGCCGCCTCGGCGTTGAGCCCGTGGACGCGCCCCGCTATCGTCGGCCGAGTCCGAACGAACCGACGGAACGAGGAGGCGGTCGTGGAGAGCACGGGCAAGGCGGCGGTGGCGGAGTTCGTTGCGACGTTCGCGTTGATCTTCATCGGGGCCGGGGCCGTGATCGCGGTGAGCCTCGGGCTCGACCTCACCGGCGTCGCACTCGCGCACGGCCTCGTGCTCGCGATCATGGTGTCGATCACGGCGCACATCTCGGGCGGTCAGGTGAACCCCGGGGTCACGATCGGCCTGTGGGTGGCCGGGAAGATCCCGTCCCGCCGCGCCGTGATCCTGATGGGCGCGCAGCTCCTCGGCGCGGTGGCGGGCGCCTTCCTCCTCAAGTACCTCGTGCCGCGGGCGCTCTTCGACGCGGGTGGCGGCGGGACGCCGGCGCTCGCCGAGGGGATCGCGGCCGGCAAAGGCATCGTGATCGAGGCCACCACGACCTTCTTCCTGGTGTTCGCGGTGTTCGGGACGGCGGTCGACCCGCGCGGGCCGTTCTCGAAGACGGCGGGATTCACGATCGGTCTGGTGATCGCGTTCGACATCATGGCGTTCGGTCCGTACACCGGCGCGGCGATGAATCCCGCTCGCTGGTTCGGCCCCGCGCTCGCCTCGGGGAGCTGGGACAACTGGTACGTCTGGATCATCGGCCCGATCGCCGGCGGCATCATCGCCGCGGTGCTCTACGCGACGGTGTTCCTGAAGGACCGGGAGCTCGCGACGCCGTAGCTCGCATCCGTTCCGCACGGGTGCCCGTATCATGACCACCGTTCCCCGATGGTGACGACGCGCACGTACCTCGATCACGCCTCCGCGACCCCGTTGGACGGGCGAGCTCGGACCGCGATGCTCGCGGCCCTCGACGAGTTCGGCGATCCGCTTCGCGTGCATAGCGACGGGTTGACCGCCCGGAGGCTGCTCGACGACGCCCGCGCCACGGTCGCCGACGCGATCGGGGCGCAATCCGACGAGATCGTCTTCACGAGCGGCGGGACCGAATCGGTGGCGCTCGCGATCTGGGGCGGCGTGCGGCCGGTCCGCGAGCTCGGCACCCGGATCGTCACCACGACGATCGAGCACCCGGCGGTCGGCGGCGTCCTCCACACGCTCGAGACCGACGGGTTCGAATCCGTGCTGGTGCCGGTGGACCGGAACGGCACCGTCGACCTCGACGCGTTCGCCGCCGAGATCCGGCGGCCCGGCACGCTCCTTGCCTCGCTCCACCACGCGAACCACGAGGTCGGAACGATCCAGCCCGTCGCGGAGGCCGCCCGCCTGTGCCGCGAGGCCGGCGTGCTGTTCCACACCGACGCCTGCCAGACCGTGGGCCACCTGCCCGTCGACGCGATCGGGCTCGACGTGGACCTGCTGTCGATCTCGGGTCACAAGTTCGGAGGACCGCCCGGCGTCGGGACGCTCTACGTGCGTCGTGGCGTGCCCATCGCCGCCTACCCGTGCGGGGACGATCGCGAACGACGCCGTAGGTCCGGCGTCGAGAACGTTCCCGGTGTGGCGGCGATGGCGGCGGCGCTCGCCGCACGCATCGACGACATGGGCGACCAGGCTGCGAGGCAGTGGGCGCTCACCGATCGCCTCCGCGCCGGCATCGCCGAGCTCGTCGAGGGCGTTCGCGTGTACGGCCACCCGACGCAGCGGGTGCCGCACCTCGTGTGCTTCTCGGTCCCCGATCTGGACGCCGAGATCCTGAGCATGGCCCTCGACGACCGGGGCTTCGCGATCGCCGCCGGCTCCAACTGCTCGGGCGCCGCCGGCGAGCCGTCATCCGTGCTCGAGCACATGGGCGCGCCCTCGACGACGAGCTTCCGGATCGGGGTCGGCCCGGACACGACCGAGGACGACGCGGAGCGGCTCCTCCATACCCTCCCCGGTCTCGTGTCCGAGCTGCGTCAGGTGCGCTCGGCGGCCGACGCCGCGATGGCGCGGTTCCGGTCGAGCGGCGAAGGCTGAGTTCGGTTCCGGTCGAGCGTCGAGGGCCCGACCTACCGGTCGCCGCTCCCGCTCAGGAAACGGTCCAGGTGTCGCCCGAGTGCAGGAGCTTGTCGAGACTCCCGGCCCCGAGACGCTCGACGGCGCTCTCGATCTGCGCCGTCATGGCCTCGCCGTAGACGGGACGCTCCACCTCGCGGAACACGCCGATGCACGTCGGTTCGTTCGGGCCGCGTGACAGGTGGGCCAGCGCGAACGCCAGCGAGGGACGCCCCTGCGCGTCGTGGACGACGACCGCGTCGTCGGGCGTGCTCGCGGTCTCGGTGATCACGAGCCGGCCGTTCTCGCCCACCGAGACGCACCGGTTGCCCTCGTCGAACACGATCGGGTTCCCGTCCTCGAGGCGGATCTGGTTGTGGGTCCCTTGCTGCTTCTCCCGGAGCAGGTCGAACGCGCCGTCGTTGAACACGTTGCAGTTCTGGTAGATCTCGACGAACGCGCTCCCCCGGTGGGTGGCCGCCTGGCGCAGCACCTGCGTGAGGTGCTGTCGGTCGTTGTCCATCGTCCGCGCGACGAACGCTCGCCTCCGCCCCGAGGGCGAGCGCGATCGGGTTGAAGGGATGGTCCACCGAGCCGAACGGGGTCGACTTGGTGACCTTGCCCTCCTCCGAGGTCGGCGAGTACTGGCCCTTGGTCAGACCGTAGATCTGGTTGTTGAACAGGAGGATCTTCAGGTTCACGTTCCGGCGGAGGGCGTGGATCAGATGGTTGCCCCCGATCGACAGACCGTCGCCGTCGCCGGTGATCACCCACACCGACAGGTCGGGTCGCGCCGTGGCGATGCCCGTGGCGAGCGCCGGCGCGCGCCCGTGGATGCCATGCACACCGTACGTATCCATGTAGTAGGTGAACCGGCCCGAACACCCGATCCCCGAGACGAACACCGTGTTGTCCGGCTCGATGCCGAGCTCCGGCATGAACCCCTGGACCGTCGACAAGATCGCGTAGTCGCCGCAGCCCGGGCACCAGCGGACCTCCTGGTCGCTGGTGAAGTCCTTCTTCGTCAGCGTCCCGACCGCCGCACCGCCGTTGCCGCCGATCGCGGCGCCGTTCCCGCCGTTCCCCGCGTCGCTCATCCGTCCATCACCTTGTCTCTATCCCCGTCCATCACCTTCAAGATCTCGTCCTCCAGCTCCTCCGCGAAGATCGGCTGCCCCTGCACCTTGGAGAACGTCCGAGCGTCGACCAGGTGGGCGGAGCGGATCAGCATCGCCAGCTGACCGGTGTTGAGCTCGGGGATCAGGACCTTCGCGTACCGATGCACGACCTCCCCGGTGTTGGCCGGCATGGGGTTCAGGTGGACCAGGTGCGCGGTCGCCACCTTCCGTCCGCTCTCGCGGACGCGGCGGGCCGCCGCCAGGATCGTCCCGTAGGTGGACCCCCACCCGAGCACCAGCACCTCGGCGTCCCCGTCCGGGTCGTCGACGTGGAGCGCGGGGATGTCCTCGACGATCTTCGCGACCTTGGACGCGCGCAGCTGGGTCATCCGCTCGTGGTTGTCGGGTTCGTAGCTGATGTCGCCGGTCCCGTCCTCCTTCTCGAGCCCGCCGATCCGGTGCCGCAGACCGGGGGTCCCGGGGATCGCCCACGGCCGAGCGAGCTTCTCGTCGCGCAGGTAGGGCAGGAACTCCTGCCCGGCATTCGGACCGGTCGCGAACGCCGGGTCGATCGTCGGGAGCGAGTCGACGTCCGGGAGCAGCCACGGCTCGGACGAGTTCGCCAGGAACGTGTCCGAGAGCAGGATGACCGGCGTTCGGTACGTGATCGCGATCCTCGCGGCCTCGATCGCCGCGTCGAAGCAGTGCGCGGAGGACCGGGCGGCGACGATCGGCATCGGCGACTCGCCGTGCCGGCCGTACAGGGCGAGCAGCAGATCCGCCTGCTCGGTCTTCGTCGGCATGCCGGTCGACGGGCCCGCGCGCTGGACGTCGACGATCACCATCGGCAGCTCGAGCATCACGGCCAGACCGAGCGTCTCGGCCTTCAGGTCCATCCCGGGTCCGCTCGTCCCCGTCACGCCGAGATCGCCGGCGAACGCCGCGCCGAGCGCGACGTTGGCGGCCGCGATCTCGTCCTCGGCCTGCAGGGTCATCACGTTGAAGTTCTTGAGCCGCGAGAGCTCGTGGAGCAGCTCGGAGGCGGGGGTGATCGGGTAGCTCGCGTAGAAGAGCTGGAGACCGCTGCGCTCGGCCGCCGCGACGAGCCCCCACGCCAGCGCCTGGGCGCCGGAGACGTTCCGGTAGATCCCGGGCTCCGCGGGCGCCGGCTTGACCATGTAGGAGGTCGCGAACAGCTCGGTGGTCTCGCCGAAGTTGTAGCCGGCCTTGAAGGCCGCGACGTTCGCGTCGTAGACCTGCGCCTTGTCGCCGAACTTCTTGTGGAGCCAGTTCAGGGTGACGTCCGTCGGGCGTCCGTACATCCACGAGACCAGCCCGAGGGCGAACATGTTCTTGGAGCGTTCGGCTTCCTTCCGGGTGAGACCGAGCTCCTCGACGGCCCGGACCGTGATCGACGTCATCGGGACGCGGTAGATCTGGTACCCGTCGAGCGTTCCGTCGGTGAGCGGATCGGAGGTGTATCCCGCCTTCTGGAGGTTCCGCTCCGTGAAGGCGTCCTCGTTCACGATGATCGTCCCGCCCTTCTCGACCGAGGCGAGCTCGGCCTTCAGGGCGGCCGGGTTCATGGCGACCAGGACGTTCGGGTGATCGCCGGGGGTCAGGATGTCGGTCGATGCGAACTGGATCTGGAACGCCGAGACGCCGTGCACGGTCCCGGCTGGTGCTCGGATCTCGGCCGGGAAGTCCGGCATGGTCGCGAGATCGTTGCCCAGCACCGCCGTGGCATTGGTGAAGCGGTCCCCCGTCAGCTGCATGCCGTCGCCGGAGTCACCGGCGAACCTGATGACGACGCGCTGCTTCTCCTCGACCTGCTTGGTCATCGTTCGCCGGGCGTGGCCCGGCGTGCCTCCTTCATGCATCGAGAGGACTACCTCGGTACCTAGCGTACCGCGCACCCGCTGACCGGACAGGTCGAGACGCTAGATTGGGGCGATCCGACGACGATCCGAGCGAAGAGGAGCGATGCGGTGCGCGAGCGGAGGTTGGGTTCACAGGGTCCGGACCTGTCCGTGATCGGGTTCGGAGCCTGGGAGGCCGGAGGTGGCTCCGAATGGGGCCGGCCACCCCCCGAGGGCCAGGTTCTGAACGCCATCCGTAGCGTGTTCGACTGCGGCATCGATTGGATCGACACGGCCGAGGTCTACGGCCGGGGCAGGTCGGAGGAGCTCGTGGGTAAGGCGGTGGCGGGTCGCCGGGACGAGGTCCGGCTCGCTTCCAAGGTCGCTCCCGCGCCCGAAGGGTCGGGGTTCCGCGCCGAACAGGTCCGAGCGGCCTGCGAAGGGAGCCTGCGGCGACTCGGCACCGAGCACCTCGACCTGTATCAGCTCCACTGGCCGGACGGGGGCCGCATCCCGGTCGAGGAGACGTGGGCAGCGATGGCGGGCCTCGTGGACGACGGCCTCGTGCGCTTCATCGGGGTCTCGAACTTCGACCGAGATCTGATCGAGCGCTGCCAGGCCATCCGCCACGTCGACTCGCTCCAGCAGGAGTTCTCGATGCTGGAGCTCCGCGACCGGGACCTCATCCGCTGGTGCGGTGAGCAGGGCACCGGGGTCCTGTCCTACTCGCCGCTCGCCTTCGGGCTCCTGACGGGCGCGATCGGGCCCGAGTCGCGGTTCGACGCGGACGACGTCCGCTCAGGTCGTGACGAAGGATCCTTGTTCGCCCCGGGCAACCGAGAGCGGAACCACGCCGTGGTCGAGGCGCTGCGTCCGGTCGCGGAGCGGCTCGACATCACGCTCGCTCAGCTCGCGCTCGCCTGGAACGTGCACCAGCCGGGCGTGACGGCGGCGATCGCAGGGAGCCGCAACCCCGACCACGTCCGTTCGAACGCCGCGGCGGGCGACGTGGAGCTGGACGACGCGACCCTGTCCGAGCTCGACGAGATAGTCTCCCGGGTCGCTCCCGCGTAGCGAAGGGATCTGGAGGCCCACCCATGGCATACCGACGCATCGTCGTGGCGACGGACGGCTCGGCCTCGGCCGAGACCGCCGAACGCGTCGCGGCCTCCCTTGCATCGACGACCGGCGCCAAGCTCACGATCGCGCATGCGTACACGAACCCGGAGCGGGCCGAGGAGGACGTCGCCCGAGCTGTCCGGATCGCCGAACGCGAGGACGCGAGCCACGAAGTGGCGCTCTCGGCCGAGGCCCCGGCCGACGCGATCCTGACGACCGCCTCGGACACGGACACGGAGCTGATCGTGATCGGGAGCACCGGGCTGTCGGCCTCCGAACAGCTCTTCGGGAGCGTTTCACGCCGGGTCGTGACCCACGCTCCCTCCGACGTCCTGCTCACGCGCGCTCGCCCGGACGAGGAGCGACCCAAGGGCGCTCCACCGTACCGGCGGATGCTCATCGCGACCGACGGCTCGTCCACGGCCGATCGCGCGGCGCGCAAGGGCTACGCGCTCGCGCGGCGGCTCCAGGCGTCGGTGACGCTCCTGTTCGTCGGCCATCCGAAGACCGGGGAGCTCGTCCTCAAGGACACCGTGAAGACGATCGGCGAGGAGGCGGGCGTGCCCTCGGCGATCGAGATCCGCACCGGCGACCCCTCCGAGGAGATCGTCGACGCGGCCGCGAGCGAGGGCTTCGACCTCGTCGTGATCGGCAATCGCGGGCTGACGGGAGCGAAGGCCGCCTTGCTCGGCTCGGTCCCTCGAGACGTCGCCGAGACCGCCCCGTGCGACGTTCTGGTGGCCCGCACGGTCGCTCAGAACCTCTCGGAGATCGGGCCCGGCGAGGGCGGCATCGTCAAGTCGGCCGATCACAAGGTCGCGGTGTATCGCGATCGGAAGGGCAACCTCACGACGATGTCGGCGAAATGCACCCACGCCGGCTGCACGGTCAAGTGGGACGCCGGCGAGCACGGCTGGCTGTGTCCGTGCCACGGCTCGCGGTACTCGGCGACCGGCCAGGTCGTCGCCGGTCCGGCCGAGCGGCCGCTGGCGCCGACCGACCTCTAGGTCGCCGAGGACGTCGCTAGAAGACCTGGAACGGCTTGAAGATCATCAGGTAGGTGATCGCCAGGAGCACGGCGGCGCCGAACGCCGCGTTCCACACGGCGACCCGTGAGCGCAGGATCTCCTCCAGCTCCTCGTCGCTGCGACGCGGGACGCCGGATGGGCGAACCTCGACCGCCTCCTTCACGCGCTGGTAGTAGGGGCGGGCGACCGCCGACATCTCCCCGATGACGATCACCAGGAGCCCGATCGAGATCCAGAACCAACCGTCGTCCCAGTAGTCGCCCTGGATGCCGGCGACCACGCCGAAGGTGATGAGCCACGCGAGCGAGACGTACATGCCCGTCACCGACGACCCCGAGAGCTGCAGCATCGTCGCGATGCGCCCTCGATCCCGCTCCTTGCGAACGCGCAGCGCCGCCATCACCGACACGCCGTGGAACGTCACGAAGGCGATCACGCCCACGACGTGCAGGAACTTCCACCAGAGGTACGCCGACAGACCGAGCATCAGGAGCTGATCGTTCTCTCCGCCTCCCGCAGGCGACGAGCGACGACGGCCAGGATCTTCGTGGCCACCTTGGGCTCCTGCGTGACCAGCTTGTCGAACGAGCTCTTGAACAGCCGGATCGCGACGACCGGGGAATCCGCGACGACCGACGCGGTTCTCGGACCCCCGTCGAGCAGCGAGATCTCCCCGACGAACTCACCGGGTCCGGCCCGCCCGATCACCCGGTTGCCACGAATCACCTTGACCTCGCCCTCGACGATCACGAAGAACGTGCCACCGGGCTTGCCGGCCTCGATGATCGTCTCCTTGTCCCGGAACGAGACCTCGTCGGCGCGCTCGGCGATCTGCTTCAGGTGCCGGCGCGACAGCCCCTCGAACAGCGGGACCTGCGCGAGCAGGTCGGCGCCGCGCCTGCCGAGCGGCCGGTCGGGTCGAGGTGACGCCGTCGGTCCGCTCGAGCCGATCCCACCGCTCGCGATGGAGCCGGGCACGGCTCCCGTGAGGGGTTCGAACACGTCCTTGTCCAACGCCCGGCCTCCGAACGACGATCCTGGGTGCCGAAGGAGCAGCCTACTCCAGGGAGCCGAGGCCACGCTTGCGCCGCCCTTGCTGGTCACACGAGGGCACGGCCGCTAGCGTTGATGCATGCGGGACCGGCTCGAAGCCCTCTTGGCCGAACGGATCCTCGTGCTCGACGGCGCCTACGGGACCGCGATCCAGGCCCGGACCCTGGCCGACGGCGACTACCGGGGCGAACGATTCGCCGACCACCCCCGCGACGTCAAGGGCGATCCGGACCTCCTGAACCTCACCCGTCCCGACGTCGTCGAGGACATCCACCGCTCCTACCTCGCGGCCGGCGCCGACATCGTGACCACGAACACCTTCACCGCGACGGCCATCGCGCAGGCGGACTACGGGCTCGAAGAGGCCGTGGTCGACCTCAACCGGGCCGGCGCCGAGATCGCTCGGCGCGCCGCGGACGCGTTCGGGCCCGACCGGTTCGTCGCGGGCTCCGTCGGCCCGACCAACCAGACGCTGTCACTCTCGCCGCGCGTGAACGAGCCCGCCTACCGCACGGTCACGTTCGACCAGATGGCCGAGGCGTACGCCGAGCAGATCCGGGCGCTCGTCGACGGCGGCGCCGACCTGCTCCTGATCGAGACGATCTTCGACACGCTGAACGCCAAGGCGGCGATCGCGGCCGCGAGCGACGTTGCCCCGGACGTGCCGCTCATGATCTCGGTGACGATCACCGACCGGAGCGGCCGGACGTTGTCGGGTCAGACGATCGACGCGTTCTGGCTCTCGATCGCGCACGCGGAACCGTTCACCGTCGGCGTCAACTGCGCGCTCGGCGCGGCCGAGATGCGCCCGTACCTCGAGTCGCTCGCGCGCATCGCGCCCGTCTACACGACCTGTCACCCGAACGCCGGGCTGCCGAACGCGTTCGGCGGCTACGACGAGCGCCCCGAGACGACCTCCAAGTACCTGCGCGAGTTCGCCGAGAGCGGCCTCGCCAACGTCCTCGGGGGCTGCTGCGGGACCACCGACGAACACGTTCGAGCGATCGCGACCGCGGTTGCGGGGCTCCCGCCCCGCAAGGTGCCGGCGCCCGGGAGCGTGACCGCGCTCAGCGGGCTCGAGCCGTTCTCGATCACGCCGGACACCGGCTTCGTGATGGTCGGCGAACGTCAGAACGTCACGGGCTCGGCGCGGTTCCGCAAGCTGATCGAGGCGGGCGACTACCAGGCCGCCGTAGAGATCGCGGCCGACCAGGTCCGGAGCGGCGCGAACATGCTCGACGTGAACATGGACGCCGACCTGCTCGACGGCGTGAAGGCGATGACCACGTTCCTGAACCTGATCGCCACGGAGCCCGAGATCGCCCGCGTGCCCGTGATGGTCGATTCGTCCAAGTGGGACGTCCTCGAGGCGGGTCTGAAATGCCTCCAGGGCAAGGGCATCGTGAACTCGATCAGCCTGAAGGAGGGCGAGGAGGACTTCCTCGAGAAGGGGCGGCGGATCAAGCGCTACGGGGCGGCGGTCGTGGTGATGGCGTTCGACGAGCAGGGACAGGCCGACACCGTCGAACGCAAGCTGCAGATCCTCGAGCGTTCGGTCGGGTTGCTGATCGACCGCGCCGGCTTCGTGGCTGAGGACATCGTCGTCGACCCCTGCATCCTCGCGATCGCGACCGGGATCGAGGAGCACAACGCCTACGGCAAGGCGTTCATCGAGGCCACGACGCTGCTCAAGGAACGGCTGCCCGGCGTGAAGGTGTCCGGTGGCGTCTCGAACCTCTCGTTCAGCTTCCGCGGCAACGACGCCGTCCGGGAGGCGATCCATTCCGCGTTCCTGTACCACGCGATCGCCGCCGGCCTCGACATGGCGATCGTGAACGCGGGTCAGATCGCGCTCTACGAGGACATCCCCTCCGATCTGCTCGAGCACGTCGAGGACATCATCTTCGACCGGAGGCAGGACGCGACCGAGCGAATGGTGTCGTTCGCCGAGAACGTCAAGGGCGGCGCGATGAAGAAGGAGCTCGATCTCTCGTGGCGCGAGGCCTCGGTCGAGGAGCGCCTCAAGCACGCGCTCGTGCACGGGATCGACGAGTTCATCGAGGAGGACACGGAGGAGGCGCGACAGGGCCACGATCGCCCGCTGGACGTGATCGAGGGACCGCTGATGGCCGGGATGCAGGTCGTCGGTGACCTCTTCGGCGCCGGGAAGATGTTCCTGCCTCAGGTGGTGAAGAGCGCGCGGGCGATGAAACGCGCCGTCGCGTACCTCGAGCCGTACATGGAGCAGGAGAAGCTCCGGCTCGGTCCCGACGGGGTGCGCGCGCAGGGCAAGGTGATCCTGTGCACGGTCAAGGGCGACGTGCACGACATCGGCAAGAACATCGTGGGCGTGGTGCTCGGCTGCAACAACTACGAGGTGATCGATCTCGGCGTGATGGTCCCGCCCGACGTGCTCCTGGACACCGCCGCCGCCGAGGGATGCGACATCGTCGGGTGTTCGGGCCTCATCACGCCGTCGCTCGGGGAGATGGAGGGCGTCGCGAAGGAGATGGAGCGTCGCGGCCTCGACCTGCCGCTCCTGATCGGAGGCGCGACCACGTCCCGGCAGCACACCGCCGTTCGGATCGCGCCCGAGTACGGGCAGCCCGTCGTCCACGTGATCGACGCGTCCCGGGTCGTGGGCGTCGTCTCGGACCTGCTCGACCCCGAACGCCGTTCGAAGCTCGACCACGTCAACCGCGAGGACCAGGACCGACTCCGGCAGCTCCATGCCGAGCGGGAGGCCCAGCCGCTCCTGCCCTTCCGGATCGCGACCGAGCGCCGAACGCCGATCGTCTGGCGCCAGCAGGACCTGCCCGAGCCGGCGTTCACCGGAGCCCGCGTCGTCGAACCCGACCTGGCCGAGCTTCGCCCCTACATCGACTGGACCTTCTTCTTCTCGGCCTGGGAGCTGAAAGGTCGCTATCCGCAGATCCTGGACCACCCTCGGTACGGCGAGGCCGCCCGCGAGCTGTTCGAGGCCGCCAACGGGCTCCTCGACCGCATCGTGGCCGACGGGTCGCTCTCGGCGAGGGGGGTGTACGGGTTCTGGCCGGCGTCGGCGGAGGGGGACGACGTGGTGCTCTCGGACGGCCCGCGGTTCCCGATGCTCCGGCAGCAGGCCGACCACGGCGACGACCGGCCCAGCCGATCGCTCGCCGACTACGTAGCGCCGGTCGACACCGGCCTGAGCGATCACCTCGGCGCCTTCGCCGTGACCGCCGGGATCGGCGCCGATTCGCTCGCGTCGGGGTTCGAGGCCGACCACGACGACTACCAGGCGATCATGGTCAAGGCGCTGGCCGACCGGCTCGCGGAGGCGTTCGCCGAGTGGTTGCACGAGCGCGCTCGCCGCGAGTGGTACGAATCGGGCCCGGCGATGAGCGGCGACGAGCTGATCGCCGAGCGGTACCGGGGGATCCGCCCCGCGTTCGGCTACCCGGCGTGCCCCGACCATACGCGCAAGGCGACGCTGTTCGAGCTGCTCGACGCGCCCGGCGCGGGGATCCGCCTCACCGAGAACTTCGCGATGACCCCGGCGGCAAGCGTCTCGGGTCTGTACTTCGCCCATCCCGCTGCTCGGTACTTCAACGTCGGGCGCCTAGGGCGGGACCAGGTCGAGGATTACGCGGTCCGGTGCGGGATGGACCGGCGCGAAGCCGAGACGTGGCTCAGGCCGAACCTCGCGTACGAGCCCACCTGAGCTTCAAGGGCATACCGATCCGGGCCGATACGGCTGCTACCGTGAGCTCGCCCGTGACGACCTTCTGGCACTCCTTCGCAGACATGGCCGCCGTCGAGTCCGGCGGTGAGCTCGTCATCGACCGCGGCGAAGGCGCCCACGTCTGGGACGAGGAGGGCCGTCGCTACCTCGATGCGACTGCGGCGCTGTGGTACTGCAACGTGGGGTACGGGCAGGAAGAGATCGCCGAAGCGGCTTACCGGCAGCTCCTGCGTCTGTCCGCGTACTCCACGTTCGGCAACCTGTCGAACCGGCCCGCGATCGAGCTCGCCGAGCGAGTTGGCGATCTCGCGCCGGTCCGGGGGTCGAAGGTCTTCCTCACCAGCGGCGGCTCGGACTCGATCGACACCGCGACGAAGATGGCCCGCCGCTACTGGCAGCTCCTCGGCGAGACCGAACGGACGCTCCTGGTCACGCGCGAGCACGCCTACCATGGCATGCACGTGGCGGGGACGAGCCTTGCTGGCATCGAGGCCAACGCCGCCGGTCACGGTCCGCTGGTCGGCGATGTCGTGAAGGTCGCGTGGGACTCGGCCGCCGCGCTCCGCGAGGCGATCGCGTTCGCGGGGCCGCAACGGGTGGCGGCGTTCTTCTGCGAGCCCGTGATCGGGGCCGGCGGCGTGTTCGCGCCGCCCGAGGGCTACCTGGCCGAGGTCCGCGCGATCTGCAGGGAGACCGGGGTGTTGTTCGTTGCCGACGAGGTCATCACGGGATTCGGGCGTGTGGGCGACTGGTTCGCGAGCTCGCGCTGGAGCCTCGAACCCGACATCGTCACGTGCGCGAAGGGCATCACGAGCGGTTACCTGCCGATGGGCGCCGTGATCGCCGCGCCGCGGGTGGCCGAACCCTTCTGGCGGCCGAACGCCGGTCTGTGGCGCCACGGCTACACCTACTCCGGCCACGCGACCGCGGCGGCCGCGGCCCTCGCCAACCTCGACGTTATGGAGCGCGAGACGCTGCCGAAGCGGGCCCTGGAGCTCGAGCAGGACCTCGCGAGTGCGTTGGCGCCGCTCGCGGATCACGAACTGGTCGGTGAGGTTCGAGCCGGGGTCGGCGTGCTGGCGGCCGTGCAGCTCTCGGCCGGGGCGCTCGAGGCGGAACCCGGACTCCCCGCCCGCCTCGTCGCCGCGTGCAGGGGGCAGGGGATCCTCACCCGAGCGCTCGGGATCGGCGCCCTCCAGGTCTCTCCGGCGCTCGTGCTCGATCGGGACGAACTCGACGAGCTCCGGGACGGTCTGAGCGCAGCGCTCGACGCTGTCTGAAGAACGCGGCTGCCGCTCGAGCGCGACTAGTGGAACGAGTTCCCGCAGGCGCAGGAGCTCTGCGCGACCGGGTTGTCGATCGTGAACCCCGATGCCTCGAGCGTGTCGACGAAGTCGATCTTCGCGTCGGACAGGTACGGGACGCTCATCCGGTCGATCACGACCCTGACACCGAACTGCTCCTCGGCGACGTCCTTCTCCGAGAGCTGGTCGTCCAGGTACATCGCGTACCGGAGGCCGGAACACCCACCCGGCTGGACCGCCACCCGGAGCGCGATGTCCGAACGGCCCTCCTCGACCAGGAGTTCCTTCACCTTGCCGGCTGCGGATTCGGTCAGCTGGATCATCGATCCTCCGTGGGGGGGCGTGTGCTCGTCCGGTGATTCTAACGGTTCGGCGCACCTTTCCTATCCCCGGGATGGGGTTTCCTTGAGGTCGGCCACCAAGGCGCCGGCCGTCCCCCGGAGCTCGCCGGGAGTGGTCCGGAAGACCGCGTCTGGAGACCCTGCCGCCGCCCAGACCTCCTCGAAAGCCAGCAGATCGCGGTCCAGGAAGGTCCGGACGGGTCCCGGATGGCCGAACGGGGGCGTCCCCCCCACGGCGAAGCCGGTGGCCGCCCTCGCCTCCTCTGGGGTCGCCCGCCTCGCTCCGGAGGCGCCGGCGAGCGTCGCCAGACGCCGTTCGTCGACGCGGTTGGCCCCGCTCGTGAGCGCCAGCACGGGCTCGCCGTCAGCCAGGAAGACCAGCGACTTCACGATCTGACCGACCTCGCAGCCGATCGCCCGGGCCGCGTCGGGAGCGGTCTTCGTACCCTCCGGGAAACGGCGAACCTCGACCGGGTGCCCGAGCACACGAGCGGCGTCGAGGAACCGATCGATCGCTTTGCTCATCGCGCCGACGATAACGGCGTGGGGAGCGGCGGGTACGATACGGCGTCCCCGCGATGCCACCGTCCAGCGGGCCCGGCTGCAAGCGGAGAGCCAAGGCGAAGAGCCAAGGCGAAGAGAAGGAGCGAACGCGTGACGATCGACCGTACGCAGATGCTGGGCATCGCTCACGCCGAGCGCGAGCGTCTCGGCCGGACGATCCAGTACACGCCGCCGGCCGTCTGGGACGCGGAGAGCGTCTGCGCGGGATGGCGCAACCGCGACATCGTCGCGCACCTCGCCGCGCAGGACACGGCGGCGGCGCAGCTCCTCTCGGGCGAGCCGGCCGCAGAGTTCGACGCGTTCCGCCAGGCCAACGACGGCGACCTGTGGGTGAACGGCTTCAACGAGTGGGCGGTCGAGGTTCGCGCGGATGTCCCGACGCGCCAGCTCATCGCCGACTGGGGCAAGGCGGTCGAGGCGTTCCTCGTCCTCGCCGCCCGCCTGTCCGACGACGAGTGGACGTCGAAGAAGGTCGAGTGGGTGGCCGGCGAGATCGGCGTCCGGTACCTCGTCCAGTCCCGGATCATCGAGTGGTGGTTCCACCAGGAGGACATCCGCGAGGGCGCCGGGCTCGAGGGCAACCCGCAGCACGACCCCGTCTACCTCGTGAACGACATGGCGATCCGGATGCTGCCATGGGCGCTCGGGCAGGCGGGGCTCTCGTTCCCCGGCCGGAGCATCCAGGTGGATCTCGAGGGCGTCGGCGAGGGGACCTGGCACTGGGGCCTCGAGCCCCGGACGTCGCCCCCGCAGGACAAGAAGCCCGACGCCTTCATCAACGGGCGCGGCACCGCGTTCGCCTTGGTCGCCGGAAGGCGCGTGGTGGCGGACACCTACCTGGACGACGGCGATCTCGTCGTCGGTGGGGACGAGGCGCTCGCGATCGTCGTGCTCGAGCACCTGCGCGCGTTCGTCGAGTAGCAGGTCTCGCGGGGGAGTTGCGGCCTCGCCGACGACCGCACACGTCTGACAACCGTTCGGGTTCTGTTGGATCCGACCTCAACACTCCGCTCGCCGGATCCTGACGCTCACGTGGTCGCAAGACCTGACGCCTCACCGATACGGAAATCGGTATCGAGCGCGCTGCCGAGCCTCTGCCATCCGAAGAGTGTCAGCGTCGGACGATCAGCCTCCGTATCGCTCTCGGCGTCGCGCCGAACCGATACTTGTACGCGTAGTCGCCCTTCAGCATGTCGAACGCGGAACAGCCCGCTTCGATCGCGATGCGGATGTCCTCGGCAACGAGCACCATCCCGGGTGACGCCGCCACGTACGCGCGGTCGAACGCCGAGTTGTAGAGCGAGTAGGTGCCCTCGAACCGGAACCCGATCGAACCGGCGAGCTTCACGTGCTCGGCCGTCTCGATGAACGTGAGGCTGAACACGCCGAGCGGCAAGAACTCCTCGCCGAGCCGCCGAAAGAAGATCTCCATCCCCGGTTGCATGAAGACACCCTTGGGGCCCTCGCTCGTACGGTGCAGCTCGACGAACCGATCCAGGAACGCCTCGAGGGTGTCCTGCGTCGCCAGGCAGATGTGCCACGGACCGACCTCGCCCTCGAGGCGACGCGCCTTTCGCTTGATCTCGTGACGGAGTTTCGAGGGCAGGCGCTCGAGGTACTCCTCGTACGAGCCGGGCAGCGGGAGGAACGGCGCGACGCCGTTCTGGTCCTCGAGCACCTCGGTGGAGAACCCTTGCGCCGCAGCCGCCTCGACGAGGAGCTCCAACCAGCGCTGGTCCTCGGGGAGGCCGCGCAGGTCGGCCTCCGCCCAGTCGTCGGCGCGGCCGAGCGCCGCGAACAGCTCCTTCGCGACGGTCGACCGTGCCTCCGGCAACGCGACGGGGCCCATGTAGTCGGTCACCTCGGTCCCGCCGAGGAACCGCAGGGTCCCGTCGAGCCGTTCGAACGCCACCGCACCCACCTGCTCCCCGTCCTCTTCGGCGAACGCCAGCAGCAGGTGGTCCGGTTGGTCCGCGAACTCCTCCCAGTAGATCTTCAGGAAGCCCGGCGTGTGGAAGAACGTTCCCGCCGGATCGGCCCGGACGAGCGCCGACCAGTCGCGGCGGGCGAAGTCTCGCGGATCCTGGCTGAAGACGATGTCCATCGCGTGCGAGCCCCGCGGTCGATCGACCGGTTCCTCGGCGGCGACCCTACCAGGAGCCTCCGCCCCCACCGCCGCCGCCGCCGCCGGCGCTCCCTCCACTGAAGCCGCTCGAACCCGAGCCCGCCGGTGTCGACGCGATCGTGCCGCTCGTCGTCACCGCGAACGAGTCGATGCTATCGGCGAAGTGCGCGTAGACGAACGGCCGGCTGCTCACGTACCAGGTGGTATCGCTCGGGAGCTGCCCCAACGACTCGAACGCCTTCGCCCACTTGTCGGTGACCCCGAAGACCACGGCGTAGGGCAGGAAGCGCGTGAACACGTTCTCCTGTTCGGCCCACTTCGACATGTGCTCCTCGGCCTTCTCGATCACGATGCGGAAGCCGTCCACGCGGCGTGTCATCGCCGTCCCCTTCGCGGTTCGGGCGGGCATCCGCTTGGCCCCGATCAACAGCACCAGCGCCCCGATCACGAGCGGGATCCCGAGCAAGCCCAGCTTCGTGAAGTACGCGAGCACGATCGTCAGCGCGATCGCCGCCGAGAGCGCGAGGATCCCGATCACCGTCCAGGTCTGACGGACCTTGTCGGGACGCCGCAGGAACCATTTCCGCGAGACCATGTCGGTGTAGAGGGCGTCCTTCACCTTCTGGAGGCGTTCCGCGAACTTCTTGCGCAGCTCCGAGAGCTCGACCTGGTCGCCGTCCTCGAACAGGCCGTCGCGCAGCTTCTCCTCGTACGACAGCAGGTGGCCGCCCTCGGGATCGGGCAGCCGGCGAAGGTTCCAGTCCGCCTTGCCGAGCATCCACGTCTTGGGGATCTCCTCGATCACCAGGTACTTGCGGACGGCGAGGTCGACGATCGTCGCGCTCACGTCGAGGGTGTTCGCCTCCTCGTCGATCAGCGTTCCGACCTGTCCCGGACGCAGGTCCTCGGGCGGCGCGAACTCGACCACGGACACGTTCCTCTCGAACAGCGGGACCGCCTGCGTCTCGGCGTCGACGGGGCCGCCCATCACCTGGTCGACCTGCGAACCGCGGAACCGGACGTCTCTGCCGCGGCGCCACATCACGACCCCGAGGCCTCCGACCACGAGCAGCAGCAGGCCCGTCCCACCACCGATCGTGACCGGCGTCCGGCTGAACGCCTTGTCGAGGCTCCAGCGCTCGTCCAGGATCGGAGCGGTGCTCGCCACGGTTCCCGCCGGCAACGCGACCACCACCGACATCGCCTCGAACGCCGGCAGGCTCGATTGCGAGAAGACCGCGTCACCCTTCTTCGTGATCTGCGCCTGGTTGCACTCGGCCGTCGAGCCGAACGTCCCCTCGAAGCACGCCACCCGGGTGACGTCGGCCGGAGCCGTGACGCGGACGTTCATCTCACCGATCGACTGCTCCCACTCGTTGCCGATCGCGTTCCAGAACAGCTCGTCGTGGCTATCGGATCCGTTCATCGCACCCTCGACGCGGTAGACGATCTCGTAGGTGTGCCGTCCGGTGATCGTGGTGTCGGGATCGCCGATCCGGATCACGAAGTTGCCGTTCTCCTCCTTGGTCTCGACGTCGTCGGGGGTGTCCGCGGACGCGTTCACGGAGATGAGGTCGATCGGGTAGACGCGGTCGAACTCGTTGTCGTAGCGGAGCCGGTTCGGGATGTTCCGGAAGATCCCGTGCCGTTCGGTCGAGCCGAACTCCTGCACGATCGTCTCGGTGATCAGCAGGTCACCCGAGGGTTCGATCACGATGGTCACGTCGAACCGCGGGGTCGACTCGAACACGAAGCCCTGACCTCCGGCCGAAGCCGGGGCCAGGACCGCCCAGACGAGGACGGCGAGCGATGCGAGCGGTGCACGTCGTTTCACAGGGTCTCCACGAAGAAGAACGAGATGGCCATGATGACGTACGCACCGGTCAGTTGGGCCCCCTCCAGCCAATTGCTCCTGCCGTCGCTCGAGATCATGAAGACCAGGATCGTCGACACGGCCACCGCAGCCACCTCGAACGTGCTGAACACGAAGTCCATCGGATGGCCGACGAACAGGCTGATGAACACGAGCGCGGGCGCCACGAAGAGCGCGATCTGGGTCGAGGAGCCGATCGCGATCTCGAGCGTCACGTCGACCTTGTCCCGCAGCGCGAACATGATCGCCGAGGAGTGCTCGGCGGCGTTGCCGATGATCGGTATCACGATCAGGCCGACGAACAGCTCGGACAGGCCGAGGTCCTCGAGCGCCGGCTCGAGCGAGCTCACCAGGAGCTCGGCCTCGATGGCCACGACGGCGGTCGACGCCAGCAGCACGCCGATCGCCTTGGCGCGCGACCACGACGGGTGCTCCTCGGCCGAAGGTGTCCGGAACAGGTGCTCGTGCGTCACGAGCGTGAACACGAGGGCTGCGACGTAGAGCGCGATCAGGACGGCGGAGACGGTGCCGCTCACCACCTCGCGCTCGACGAAGATCTGCTGCGCGCTCTCCCCGCTCTGACTGAGCGCGAACAGCGCCGGCATCAGCAGGGCGGTCACGGCCAGGACGAGCGAGGTCGCGTGGATCGAAGCCGACCGCGCGTTGTAGGTCTGCTCCTCGTGCTTGAGCCCGCCGGCCAGGAAGGACAGCCCCAGCACCAGGAGCAGGTTCCCCAGGATCGAGCCGGTGAGCGACGCCTTCACGATCTCGGTCTTGTCCTCCAGGATCAGGAAGAAGGCGATGACGAGCTCGGTCACGTTGCCGAACGTCGCGTTCACGAGGCCACCGATCCTCGGGCCCGTATGCAGGGCGAGCTGCTCGGTGGCGCGCCCGATCAGCCCGGCGAGCGGCAGGATCGCTCCCGCCGAGGTCAGGAAGATCAGGAGCTCGTTGCCGCCCGCGAGCTCGAGCACGATCGAGACCGGCACCAGCACCAGCAGCCAGTCGAGCGACGGTCGGAGCCTCCGCACGGGCGAAGCCTAGAGCCTCGCGACGGCTCCGGCGCGAAGGGTTGGCTAGGCTCGTCTCCGTGGAAGAGACGCCCAAGCTCTACCGAGAGCTCGCGGCCTGGTGGCCGCTGCTCTCGGCGCCGGAGGACTACGCCGAGGAGGCCGAGGACTACCGCAGGTTGATCCTCGAAGGTTCCGACGGCGAGGCTCGAGACGTGCTCGAGCTCGGCTCGGGTGGTGGCAACAACGCCTCCCACCTGAAGGCGCACTTCCGGCTCACGCTGGTCGACCGCTCACCGCAGATGCTCGACGTGAGCCGCCGGCTGAACCCCGAGTGCGAGCACGTCGAGGGCGACATGCGGTCGGTCCGGCTCGGCAGGACGTTCGACGCCGTGTTCGTCCACGACGCGATCGCGTACATGACCACCGAGGACGATCTCCGCGGGGTGTTCGCGACGGCGTTCGAGCACTGCCGCGCCGGCGGGGTCGCGCTGTTCGTCCCCGACCACGTCACCGAGACGTTCGAGACCGCGGTGGACCACGGCGGGCACGACGGACCGGACCGGGCGCTCCGCTACCTCGAGTGGACGTGGGACCCCGATCCGAACGACTCGACGATCCGGATGGATCTCACGTACGTGTTCCACGAGCCCGACGGGTCGGTGCACACGGAGCTCGACGAGCACGTCTGCGGGCTGTTCCCGCGCGCGACGTGGCTCCGGCTGATCGGGGAAGCCGGGTTCGAGGTGCGGCCGGTTCCCCTCGTGCACGACGAACGCCCCGTCGGTGCGGAGGGCTTCCTGGCGATACGGCCAGGGTGATACGGCCAGGGTGATACGGCTGGTCTAGTGCCGGGCCGCGCCCTCCGCCTCGCCGGCTCCGGCGAGGGCCTCCTGGAGCACGTCCCACGCCAGCACCGCGCACTTCACGCGCACCGGGTACTTCACGACGCCCTTGAGCGCCACGAGCTCGCCGAACGCGTCCTCGTCGGCCTCGACCTCTCCGGCCATCATGCCGCGGAAGGCGCCGATCCGCTCCTCGACCTCATCGCGGGCCTTGCCGGCGACCGTTTCGGTCATCATCGAGGCCGAGCTCTGGCTGATCGAGCACCCCTGCCCGACGAACGACACATCGAGCACCTTGCCGTCGTCCTCGTGGACGAACACGGTGATCTCGTCACCGCAGAGCGGGTTGTTCTTCGAGCACGAGAGCTCGGCGTCGGGCATCTCGCGCTTGTTCCGCGGGTTCTTGTAATGGTCGAGGATGACCTCTTTGTAGATGTCGTCGAGCGCCACCGACTCCCCCTCAGGCGAACACGCTCTCGGCCTTGCCGAGAGCCTCGACGAGGGCGTCGACCTCGTCGTTCGAGTTGTACACGTAGAAGCTCGCGCGTGCCGTCGCCGGCACACCGAATCGCCGCATCACGAGCTGGCTGCAGTGATGACCCGCGCGGATCGCGACGCCCTCCTCGTTCAGGACCGTCGCGAGGTCGTGCGGGTGGATGTCCTGGTACCAGAAGCTCACCGCGCCGCCGCGAACGCTCACGTCCTTGGGTCCGACGATCGTCGCTCCCGCCCCGAGCAACCGGTCGATCGCGTAGGCCGTGATCTCCTCCTCGTGCTCGCGAACCGCATCCATCCCGAGCCCCTCGAGGTAGTCGATCGCCGCACCGAGCCCGACCTCCTGCGCGAGGTTCATCGTGCCGGCCTCGAACTTGTACGGCACCTCGTTCCAGGTCGAGTGGTCGGGGAAGACCTCCTCGATCATGTGCCCCCCGCCCAGGAACGGATCCATCGCCTCGAGGTGCTCGAGCTTGGCGAACAGTCCGCCCGAAGCCGTCGGGCCGAGCATCTTGTGGCCGCTGATCGTGAGGAAGTCGCAGTCGAGCTCGGCGACGCTCACCGGTACGTGCGGCACGAGCTGTGCGCCGTCCACGAGCACCAGCGCGCCCACGGCGTGCGCGGCGTCGGCCAGCTCTCGGATCGGCGGCAAGGTCCCGAGCGAGTTCGACATGCCGGTGATCGCCAGCAGCTTCGTCCTCTCGGTCAGGTACGAGCCGAGATCGGAAAGGTCGAGCAGCCCGTCGTCGGTGAGGGGCAGGTAGCGCAGGATCGCGCCGGTGGCCCCGGTGGCGAGCTGCCACGGGACGATGTTCGAGTGGTGCTCCATCTCCGACAGGAGGATCTCGTCGCCCTCACGGAGGAACTTGCGAGCCCACGCGTACGCGACGAGGTTCGTCGACTCGGTGGTCCCACGGGTGAACACGATCGTCTCGGGCTGCGGCGCGCCGATGAAGCGGGCGAGCTTTCCGCGGGCCTGCTCGTAGAGCTCGGTGGTCTCCTCGGCCAGCAGGTAGATGCCGCGATGCGCGTTGGCGTTGTGGTTGCGGTAGAAGTCGGCCTCGGCATCGATCACCTGGTTCGGCTTCTGCGACGTCGCGGCCGAGTCCAGGTAGACGAGCGGCTTGCCCTCGACCGTCCGCTCCAAGATCGGGAAGTCCTTGCGGATCCGGGCGACGTCGAGGCCCGCCGAGCGCTGTTCTTCATGGGTGACCGCCACCGTCTGCCTCCCTACGCCGCCGCGTCCGGCTCGCCCAGACCGAGCTCCTTGCGGACGCCCTCGTAGCCCTTCTCCTCGAGCTCGTGGGCGAGCTCCTTGCCGCCGGACTTCACGATACGCCCGCCGATCATCACGTGAACGAAGTCGGGCGTGATGTAGTTCAAGATCCGCTGGTAGTGGGTGATGAGCAAGATCCCGAGGTCGGGCCCGATCAGCTGGGCGACACCCCCGGCCACCGCCTTCAGCGAATCGATGTCCAGGCCGGAGTCGGTCTCGTCGAGCACCGCGATCTCGGGCTCGAGGACCGCCAGCTGGAGGATCTCGTTCTTCTTCTTCTCCCCTCCCGAGAAACCCTGGTTCACGTAGCGCTGGACCATCTCGTCCTCGACGCCGATCAGCTTCATCTTCTCCTTCATGTGCTTGCGGAACTCCAGGGCGTTGATCTCCTCGCCCTTCACGCTCTTGTACGCGGTCCGCAGGAAGTTCACGACGGAGACCCCCGGGATCTCCACCGGGTACTGCATCGCCAGGAACAGCCCGCGCTGGGCCCGCTGGTCGGCGGTGAGCTTGGCGATGTCCTCGCCCTTGAACAGCACCCGGCCCGCCGTGAGCGTGTAGCCGGGCCTGCCCATCAGCACGTTCGCGAGGGTCGACTTGCCCGATCCGTTCGGACCCATGAGCGCATGGGTCTCGCCCTGTTTCACGACCAGGTCGATCCCCTTCAGGATCGGTTTGTCCTCGACGGTGGCCTCCAGCCCCTCGATCTCGAGCATCGCGGGTTGTGTCATGTCAGCTCTCCTCCGGTACCTCGATCAGCACGTCGTCGTCCTCGATCTTGGTCGCGAACACCTCGACCGGCTGGGTGGCCGGGAGCGTTCGCGGCCCGCCCGTGTTGAGGTCGAACGTCGAGCCGTGCTTCGGGCACTCGATCGTCTCGTCGTCGACGTCGACCTCTCCTTCGTCCAGGAAGTAGTGCGCGTGCGAGCAGATCGCATCCACGACGCGGAACCCCTCGTCGCCGAGGTTCGCCACCGCGAACGGCCGGTGGTCGAGCTCGAACCGGCGGATCTCGCCCTCGGGCACCTCGTCCGTGCGGCAGATGCGGACGAGCGTCATCGGTCACCCCTCTTGCTCTCGGGGGCTCCGCTCGCCTGCGGCTCGGCTACGCCCCCGAACCCCCGCGCGATCTCGTTCTCGATCGCCTGCTCGAGCCCCTCGCGGATCTCGGCGATGTCGACCCGGTCGAGGACCTCCGCGAAGAAGCCGAACACGATCAAGCGCTGGGCCTCCTTCTCGGGGATGCCACGGCTCATCAGGTAGAAGAGCTCGTCGTCCGAGACGGGGCCGACGCTCGCAGCGTGGCCGCAGCGGGTCGGGTCGTTGCTCAGGATCTCGAGGTTCGGGACCGACTGCGCCCTGGCGTGCTCGGACAGCAGGATGTTGCGGTTGGTCTGGTAGGCGTTGCAGGAATGGGCGCCCTTCTCGATGATCACGGTGCCGGTGTAGATCGCGTTCGACCGGTCGCGCATCGCACCCTTGTAGAGCAGGTCGCTCGAGGTGCGCGAGCCCACGTGATCCTGGATCGAGCGGTGGTCGATGTGCTGCTCGGCGTCGCCGAAGTAGACGCCGAGCATCTCGGAGCTCCCGCCGTCCTCGGCGAGGAGGGCCTCGACCTCCGCCCGCGCGAGGCTCGCGCCGAACGCCACGCCGAGCGTCTTCAGGGCGGCGTCCTTGCCGACCCGCGCCCGCTGGACCGCGAGGTGGGTCACGCCCTCGCCGAACTCCTGGAGGGCGACGTACCGCACGCGCGAGCCCTGACCGGCATGGATCTCGACGATCGCGTCGCTGAGCGCTCGGCCGAGCGGCGGCGAGCCGTACCGGTCGATGAACGTGACCTCGGCGTTCTCGCCGGCCACCAGGAGCGTCCTCGGGAAGACCGCCGAGTCCTCCGCGTCGATCCACGTCATGGTCTGGAGCGGCAGCTCGATCTCGACGCCAGGCGGGACGTACAGGAACGTCCCCGCCGTCCGGAAGGCGGCGTGCAGCGCCGTGAACTTCGAGCGGTCGGTCCGGACCAGGGCGTGCAGGTACGGCTCGACGAGGTCGGGGCGCTCGGCGATCGCCCGGTCGAGGTCGCCGAACCAGACACCCCGATCCCCGAGCGCCGGATCCAGGTGCGTGATCATCACCTCGGAGTTGCGTTGGATCTGCAGCCCGGCGCGTTCGCCGACCTGGCCCGCGGCCGCGAGGATCTCCTCGGGCACCTGGTCCAGATTCTCGGCTCGACCGCCCTCGACGAACGGCCGGAGGTCCAGGCCGAGGTCCTCGAGGTCGGTGTAGCGCCACTCCTCGGTCTCCTGCGAGGGGATCGGGAGGGCGTCGAACTCCTCGAAGGCCTGCCTGCGGAGGCGCTCGAGGAATGGGGCCGAGGACGGCACCGCCGCCATGGCGCGCTCGTCGAAACCGGTTGTTGTGGTGGTCACGACCGAAATCCTATCAACCGGGTCGGATTCGCTCTCCGGCAGCGTCAGTGCGCCGGCAGTCGGGTCGGCGTTCGGGGTCAGCCGTCCCGAAGCCAGGCGCCGACGGCCGGCCGGAAGTCCAAGACCTCGATCTGCTTCCAGACCCCGCCCGTGACGTACGGGTCGTCGGCGACCCAGGCCTCGACCTCCTCCCGGCCGGAGAAGTCGGTGAGCAGGACCGAGCCCACCATGTCCCCCGCGTCGTCCAGGATCGCGCCGCCGATCAGAACCCGGCCGCGCTCGACGAACGGGGCGACCCGCTCCAGGTGCGCCGGCCGAACGGCGAGGCGCCGAGCCTTCGCCTCGGGATCGGTGCCGTCACGCGCGATGACGATGTACCTCATGTGCTCCTCCTGTCTCCTCCTCGGGGGGTTCGAGGTTCGGTTTCACCAGGTCGATGCCTCGGCGGGAGGCGGGGACGGATCCGGCGTGGCAGAGCCCTCGTCTGCCTCCCAGAGAACGACGTCGCCTGCGCCGTCGCGGATCTGCATCCGTCCGTCGTCGGTCGCAACGAGCAGCCTCCCGGTGGCGTCCCAGTCGGCCCACTGCACGTCCTCGAGGTGCCGCGTGAGGTTGTTCGAGCGCAGCTCGTACCTCACGTCCGTGCGGGTCCCATGGAGCTCGCGGATCGCCGCGTACGTCCCCCGGACGGTGAGGCGGTCCGAGCCGCTCGCGCCCGGGCGCGCCTTCTCCATCACGATGCGGTCGCCGCGCCGCTCGTCCCACGCGTCGTCCTCGGCTCGCGGAGGAGTCTCGGGGGTCTCGGACCAGCCGCGACGGCGTTCGACCGCGAAGGAGTCGGCGCGCGACAGCCGCAGCCCGAAGCGTTCGCGCACGGGGCCGAGGTCGCCGAGGTCTGGCTCGTCGACGTCGAACACCGTCCGGTCATGGACGAACTGGATGCCGCGGGTCCACGTGCTGCCGATCCCCCACCCGGCGAGCGCCGTGACCCAGGGCAGTCGCGAGATCACGATGTACGTGGCGCCGAGCTCCCAGTCCGCCGAGGCCTTCAGGGCGAAGTACGCGAACCAGCGGCCGTCCGGAGACAGGTCGCACCGCTGCGGGTAGATCGTGCCGCGGAGCCACGCGCCGGGTTCGTACGCGGGTGCCTCGAGATCCCACCGGGAGACGTGCATCCAGTCCGTCGGACCTCGTCGGATCACGGCGACGACCGGGGCTTGGAGCGCGACGATGCCGAAGATCCGCGGACCCACCCGGCGAATGGTAGTCGCCCGCGCTTGCGGGATGCTGCCGCAACGCGGCTAGCCGATCGCGCCTTCCATCTGGAGCTCGATCAGGCGGTTGAGCTCGACCGCGTACTCCATCGGGAGCTCGCGGGTGATGGGCTCGATGAACCCGTTCACGATCATCGCGGAGGCCTCGGCCTCGGACAGACCGCGGCTCATCAGGTAGAAGAGCTGGTCCTCGCCGATCCGCGAGACGCTCGCCTCGTGGCCGAGCTGCGCCGTTTCCTCTTCGACCTCGACGTACGGGTACGTGTCCGAACGCGACTCCTCGTCCAGGATCAGCGCGTCGCACCGGACGTTGGACTTGGCGTGGTGGGCACCGGGCTCGATGCGGACGAGACCGCGATAGCCGGTGCGTCCGCCGTCCTTGGAGACCGACTTGGACGTCAGCACGCTGGTCGTGTGCGGGGCGGCGTGGATCGCCTTGCCTCCCGCGTCGGTGTGCATGCCCTTACCGGCGTACGCGACGCTCAGCACCTCGCCGCGCGCGCCCTTGCCCAGAAGGTAGATCGACGGGTACTTCATCGTGACCTTCGACCCGATGTTGCCGTCGATCCACTCCATCACGGCGTCCTCGTAGGCCGCCGCGCGCTTGGTGACGAGGTTGTAGACGTTGGTCGACCAGTTCTGGATGGTCGTGTACCGGACGCGCGCGCCCTTCTTGGCGACGATCTCGACCACGGCGGAGTGCAACGAGTCGGTCGTGTAGATCGGGGCCGAGCACCCCTCCACGTAGTGCACGTAGGAACCTTCGTCCGCGATGATCAGCGTCCGCTCGAACTGGCCCATGTTCTCGGCGTTGATCCGGAAGTAGGCCTGCAACGGGATGTCCACGTGCACGCCCGGTGGCACGTAGATGAACGAGCCACCCGACCACACCGCCGAGTTCAGCGCGGCGAACTTGTTGTCGTTCGGCGGGATCAGCGTGCCGAAGTACTCCTTGACCAGGTCCGGGTAGTCGCGGAGCGCCGAGTCCATGTCGGTGAACAGGACCCCGATGTCGTCGAGCTCTTTCTTGATCTTGTGGTACACGACCTCGGACTCGTACTGCGCCGAGACCCCGCCGAGGTACTTCTTCTCGGCCTCGGGGATCCCGAGCTTGTCCCACGTCCCCTTGATGTCGTCGGGCAGCTCGTCCCAGTTCGCGGCCTGCTTCTCGGTCGAGCGGATGAAGTAGTAGATGTTGGCGAAGTCGATGTCGGAGAGATCCGCGCCCCACCACGGCATCGGACGCCGCTCGAAGTGCTTCAGCGCCTTCAGCCGGAACTTGCGCATCCAGTCGGGCTCGGACTTCAGCGCCGAGATCTCCTCGACCACGGCGGGTGACAGTCCCCGCTTGGGCTCGAAGACGGAGTGGTCGGCGTCCTTCCAGTCGAAGCGATAGCCCTTCGAAAGCTCCTGGAGATGCTCTTCCTGCGTGACGGCCATGACCTGCTCCCCGAAGATCGGCCGGGTGCCCGGCCTCGCTGTCCAGGATACCTACCCGCTCGGAGCTAAGTCCACCGCGGAAGTAGGAAATGGGCGACTCGGGGACGGACCGAACCTAGAGGTCGTCCACCGCCACCCGGATCCGCGTCTCGAGCTCCTTCAGGGCGGCCTGGACGGACTCCCACGCGTCCCGGGCCTCGGCCTCGGCCTGACCCGTCGCCGCATCGGCCTGTCGCCGGAGATCCTCCGCCTTGGCCAGGAGGTCTCGGTACGTCTCGCGCGCCTGGTCACCCGTCTGGTCCGCGGCATCGGCCAGGTCCGCCTGTAGGTCCTCGACGCCGGAACGCACCTGCTCGAAGGTCGAGCGCGTCGCGCCGCTGATGGCGTCTCCGGCATCGGACAACGCATCGCTCGCGGCGTCGACACCCTGCTCGACCGAGTCCTGGACCTGACCTCCGATCTGGTCGGCCTCCTCGCAGCCGCTCGCTCCGAGCATCAGCCCGACGGCGACCAGAACCGGCACCCTCATCCGCTGCACGTCATCCCCTTACCCAGATCCGGGTCGAGCATCGCATCGAACCGACGACCACGGAAGGAGGCCCGGGCGGCGAACGCCGTCCGGGCCTCCTGGCTGCGAGCGGAGGACGGTCCCTCGCGATCGACTACTCGGCCGGAACCACCTCCCGCAGCGTCCCGGTCCGGACGTCGTACACGTGCCCCGAAACCGTGGCGTCTGCGGGCATCTGGCTGAGCGAGCGGATCCGGTCGACGTCGTCCCGGACGCTCTGGTCCAGGTCGCTGAACGTGAGGAAGTCCAGTTCGGACACGTCCTCGCCGCACCGCTCGGCGATGATCTCCGCCACCGCTTCGTCGGTGAACTTGGCCATACCGCAATCCGTGTGGTGGATCACGAGGAACTCGCGGGTCCCGAGCAGCCAGCTCGAGATCAGCAACGACCGGACCGCGTCGTCGGTCGCTCTTCCCCCGGCGTTGCGGATCACGTGCGCGTCGCCGATCTCGAGCCCGAGGGCCTTCGCGGGGTCGATCCGTGCGTCGATGCAGGTCAGGACCGCGATGTTTCGAGCGGGTGGGATCTCGAGCTCACCCTTGTCGAACGATTCCGCGAACCTCTGGTTCGCCTCCAACACCGATGTCAGCTGTCCCATCGTCACCCCTTCTCGACGGGCGCGCCCACCAGCGAGCCGTACTCGGTCCACGAGCCGTCGTAGTTCTTGACGTTCGGGTAGCCGAGCAGCTCCTGCAGGGCGAACCACGTGTGACTCGAGCGCTCGCCGATCCGGCAGTACGCGATGATCTCGCGGTCGCCGGTGATGCCCTCGGCCTCGTACAGCGCTCTCAGCTCTTCGGCACTCTTGAACGTTCCGTCCTCGTTCGCCGCCTTGGCCCACGGGACATTCGCCGCCCCGGCGATGTGGCCCGGAACCTGCGCCTGCTCCTGCGGAAGATGATCAGGCGCGAGCTTCTCGCCCCGGAACTCCTCCGGTGAGCGAACGTCGACGAACCCAGAGGCCCCGACCTTGCCGAGCACCTCGTCGCGGAGCGCCCGGATCTCGCCCCGCTCGGCACCCGAGATCGAGAAGCCGGAGGGCGCGACCGAAGGCGGGTCCTGCGTGAGCTCGCGGCTCTCGAGCTCCCACTTCTTTCGACCGCCGTTCAGCAGCTTCACGTCCTCGAACCCACGCAGCTTCAGCACCCAGTAGGCGTACGCAGCGAACCAGTTGTTGTTCCCCCCGTACAGGATCACGGTCGTGTCGGCGCCGACCCCCGCCCTGGAGAGCAGGTCCGAGAGCTCGGCCCGGTCCACGTAGTCGCGACCTACCTCCGCATGCAGGTCCGTCGTCCAGTTCCACCCGACGGCCCCTTCGATATGACCCTTCTCGTAGGCCTCGGTGTCCTCGTCCACCTCGATCACCCGGACGGCCGGGTCGTTCACGTGCTCCTCGAGCCAGTCGGTCTCGACGAGCGCGTCCGGTTTGGCGTATCCCGCCATGTCTCCTCCTTCCGATCGTCGTTGCCGGAAATGCGAAAAGGGGCCGCCGCGCGGCCCCTCGGGATCGTTCTGGGAGTTCGGGCTAGCGCGGCACCTCTCGGGCGCCCATCGGGCACCCGGGCTCGATACAGCCGCAGAGTCGCGCAGGGATCATCGCCGCCACCAGGCCTGCGCATCTCGTCCGGACCACGAATCCGACCTCTCCACTCGGGAATTGCAGGTGCAAGTCAACAACCAGGCGCCGCGAGTGTCAATGGGGTCGCTCGGGCGGCGGCGTGGAGGCCGCTAGAAGTACCCGAGGGCGGCCTTGGCCTCCTCGGACATCATCTCGGGCGTCCACGGCGGCCGCAGGACCATCTCGGCCTCGACCGAGGCCACGCCGGGCACGCCCTCCAGGAACGACTGCATCTGCTGCTCGATCAACGGTCCGATCGGGCAGCCCATCGTGGTCAGCGTGTACTCGATGTGGATCGCGCCGCTCTCGGTGATGTCCACGTCGTAGACGAGACCGAGATCGACGATGTTGATGCCCAGCTCGGGGTCCACGACGTGCTTGAGCGCCTCGAGCACGGACTGCTCGGTCGCCGGTCCGCCGTTCGAGTCGCCGCGGGCCGAGCCCTGGTCCGCCTCCGGGCTTACCGGGGCATCCTCGCTCGTCGCCTGCTCGTGCGTGATGGACTCGTCCATGAGAGACCGTTCCTTCGGAGTTGGTCTGCCTCTATCCTAAGGGACGTTTCCTAAGGAGGACCCGCTGACGGCCGATACCCATTCGAAGAGTCGAGAGGAAGGCGCCATCCGAATCCTCATCGTCGACGATCATCCCGTCACGAGGGAGGGCCTGCACGCGGCCCTCGATCTCGCGAACGACGTCGTCGTCGTCGGCGAGTCCGACAGCGGCGAGGACGCCGTCGTGAAGGTCGGCGAGCTCACCCCCGACATCGTGTTCATGGACGTGCGGATGCCGGGCATGAACGGCATCGAAGCCACCAAGGCGATCCGCCTTGCCTCCCCCACCACACGGGTGATCCTGTTCACCGTCGACGAGTCTCGAGCCTCGATCTCCGAGGCCATCCAGGCGGGGGTCTCGGGCTACCTGCTCAAGGACGCCTCGGCCGACGAGCTCGTGAACGCCGCCCGGCTGGCGCTCGAGGGCAAGGCCGTGATCCACCCCCAGCTCACGCGGGCGTTCATCGAAGAGGTGCAGATCGCCGAGAAACGTGTCGAAGCCCCTCCTCTGTCCAGGCGCGAGAAGGAGATCCTCCAGAAGGTGGCCTACGGTGCGACCACGAAGGAGGTCGCGCACGACCTCGGGATCTCGCCCCACACCGTGAAGACGCACCTCGAGCGGATCTTCGAGAAGCTCGGCGCCAACGACCGGGCGCAGGCCGTCGCGATCGCGATCAGGAGCGGTCTGGTCGAGTAGCTCGATCCGCTCTGGCGAGCTCCGCTCGCTGTCCGGTCCCGAACGCGTAAGGCCGAGCAGAACTCACCAACCACGACTCGTTGCGCCCTGTCGAGGCCCGGTGGTACAACACCCTTGCCCGGGCGCGGGAGCTCGGGTGCGACGGAGTGCAGCGAAGACCGGTTGGAATCCGGCACTGTCCCGCAACCGTGAAGCCCCTTCCGGGGACGAGTCGGGTCGCCTCCTCCGTGGCGCAAACGACGGTCCTCGACGGAAGGGCGGTTTGTGGGCAGCGAGAACGAGACCCATCGCAGCTCCTTCCGATCGGAAGGAGGGCGGATGGGCAAACCTCTCGGCATCCTCGTGGCGTTCGGGCTCGCGCTGTCGCTCGCGGCGTGCGGCTCCGACGAAGCACCTGAACGGGCGTCCGGCGGGGATGGCGCCTCACCGACATCGGACACATCCTCGTTCCCCGTCACGGTCCAAGGCACGAATGGTGAGATCAGCATCGACGACCGGCCGGTGCGGATCGTCTCGCTCTCGCCGACCGCGACCGAGGACCTGTTCGCGATCGGGGCCGGCGAGCAGGTGATCGCGGTCGACGACCAGTCGAACTTCCCGCCCGAAGCTCCCATGACCGAGCTGTCCGGTTTCGAACCCAACGTGGAGGCGATCGCGGGGTACCAACCCGACCTCGTCGTGTTCGCCACCGAGCCCGGCGACCTCGGCTCCTCGCTCGAGGCCCTCGGGGTCACGGCCCTGCAGCTCGACGCCGCTCCCACGCTCGAGGTCGCGTACGACCAGATCGAGCAGCTCGGACTCGCGACCGGCCACGCGGCCGAAGCCGAAGCGCTCGTCGTCGACATGCGCTCCCGGGTCGACGAGCTCGTCGCCGGTGCCGACCCCTCGGCCGGCCTGAGCTTCTACTACGAGCTCGACGACACCTTCTACTCGGCGACGTCGAAGACCTTCATCGGGCAGCTGTTCGAGCTGCTCGGGCTCGAGAACATCGCGGATCCGGCGGGCAAGGGCAGCGGCGGCTACCCGCAGCTGTCGGCCGAGTACATCATCGAGGCCGACCCGGACCTGATCTTCCTCGCCGACACGAAGTGCTGCGGCCAGTCGCCCGAGACCGTCGCCGAGCGGCCGGGCTGGGACGAGATCGCTGCCGCGACCAACGGCGGGGTCGTGCCGCTCGACGAGGACGTCGCACAGCGGTGGGGGCCGAGGGTCGTCGATCTGCTCGGCGAGATCGCGGCGGCGGCGGAGACGGCGGAGGCCGCAGCGGCGTGAGCACCCACGCCTCGATCGTGAGCCCCCGCAACCGCGCGACCGTGATCGGCGTCGCCGTGCTGATCGCGGCGATCCTCGTGGGGCTGCTGATCGGGCCCGTTCGGATCGGCGCCGTCAACGTATTCCGATGGCTCTTCTCCTTCGGGCAGACACCGACGGGGATGTCGGAGCAGGAGGCGCTGATCCTCGCCGAGCTCCGACTCCCGCGCGTGATCGTCGCCGGACTGGTGGGCGCGTCGCTGGCGGCCTCGGGCGCCGCGTACCAGGCCGTGTTCCGCAACCCGCTCGCCGACCCGTACCTTCTCGGCGCGGCCGCGGGCGCCGGCCTCGGCGCGACGATCGCCGTCGGCTACGGCCCCGCCGGCGCGATCGACGTCACGGTGCCGATCGCCGCGTTCGTCGGCGCGCTCGTCGGCGTGGGACTCGCGTACGGGCTCGGTCGCTCGAACCTCGGGGGGCGCGCGGCCACGAGCCTCGTGCTCGCGGGCGTCGCCGTCGCCTCGTTCCTCACTGCCGTGCAGACCTTCCTGCAGCAACAGCGTTCCGAGACGCTCCGCCAGGTGTACACCTGGATCCTCGGGCGGCTCGGGACGACGGGGTGGGACGACGTCTGGCTCGCGCTCCCCTCGGTCGCGCTCGCGGTGACGACGCTGTGGATCGTTCGGCGACTGCTCGACGTGATCGAGGTCGGCGACGTCGAAGCCCAGAGCCTCGGACTGAACGTGACGAGGCTGCGGCTCGTCGTGGTGCTCGCCGCGTCGCTCGCGACGGCCGCCGCGGTCGCCGTCGCCGGTTTGATCGGGTTCGTCGGGATCATCGTGCCGCACACGGTCCGGCTGTTGGTCGGCGGCAGCTACCGCTCGGTGCTCCCGCTCTCGGTGCTGTTCGGCGCCTCCTTCCTCATCATCGTGGACGTCCTGGCCCGAACCGTCGTCGCCCCGGCCGAGATCCCGATCGGGGTCATCACCGCGCTCGTCGGCGCGCCGTTCTTCGTCGTGGTGCTCCGCCGGAACCGGAGGGCCATATGAAGGTCGAGGCACGCTCGGACGTCGCGCTCGCACTGGAGGTTCGCGGACTCTCGGTCGAGCTCGGAAGGCGGCCGATCGTGTCCGACGTTCGGCTCGACGTCCAGAGCGGCGGCTGGCTCTGCATCATCGGACCGAACGGCGCGGGGAAGACGACGCTCGTGCACGCGATCGCGGGGCTGATGCCGCACACGGGGTCGGTGCGGCTGTGGGGGCGCCCAATGGACGAGCTCGGTCGTCGTGAGCGGGCCCGCGCCGTCGCCGTCGTACCGCAGCTCCCGGCGATCCCCGAGAGCTTCACCGTCGAGCAGTACGTGCTGCTCGGGCGCACGCCGCACCTCGGGCCGCTCGCGAGCGAGGGTGCCCGCGACCTGGAGGCCGTCGCGACCGCGCTCGAACGCCTCGACCTCGGATGGGCCGCCTCCCGACGCCTCGACTCGCTCTCGGGCGGCGAGCTCCGGCGCGCCGTCCTCGCGCGGGCGATCGCGCAGGAGGCCCCGCTGCTGCTGCTCGACGAGCCGACCACCGGTTTGGACATCGCCCAGCAGCTCCGCGTGCTCGAGCTCGTCGACGAGCTCCGGCGCGCCGACGGCCTCACGGTCGTCTCGACGATGCACGACCTGACGCTTGCCGGCCGGTTCGCCCGCCGGTTCGCGCTGCTCTCGGGCGGGCGCCTCGTCGCGGAGGGACCGCGGAGCGAGGTCCTCCTGCCGCACGTGATCGCCGAGCACTACGGCGCCCGGGTGGGCGTGATCGACGACGGAACGCTCGGTTGGGCCGTCGTTCCGCTCTCGGGATCGGATGCATGAGCGACGAACGGGACCCGCGACCATCGGCGAGCGAGCCGCCGACCGAAGGGCCGGCACGCGCAACGAAGCACGTCTCTTCCCGCGTGCTCGTGCACACCGGCGATGGCAAGGGCAAGTCATCTGCGGCGATGGGCGTGATGCTTCGCGGCGTCTCCGCCGGCTGGAAGGTCGCGGTCGTGCAATTCGTGAAGTCGGGGAAGTGGCGTTCGGGCGAGGAGGCGGCGGGGCGGTCGCTCGGCGTCGAGTGGTGGTCCCTCGGCGACGGCTTCACGTGGGACTCGAAGGACATGGACCGGAGCGAGGCCGTCGCCCGCGAGGCGTGGCGCTCGGCCTCGGAGCTGATCCGAGCCGGCCGGCACCGGATCGTCATCCTGGACGAGATCACCTACCCGATGAACTGGGGCTGGGTCGGTACAGCCGACGTCGTCGAGGCGATCCGGTCGCGGCCCGCCGACGTCACCATCGTCGCGACCGGACGCGACGCGCCTTCCGAGCTCCGCGAGATCGCGGACACCGTCACCGAGATGGTGAGCGAGAAGCACGCGTTCGACGAGGGCATCGCAGCGATGCGGGGGATCGAGTTCTGATGCCGTTCACGTTCCTCGTCGGCGGCGCTCGCAGTGGCAAGTCCAGGCTCGCGGTCCGTCTCGCGTCGGCGTTCGACGGTCCGGTAGTGGTGGTGGCGACGGCCGAGGCCCGAGACGACGAGATGCTCGATCGCATCCGCGCACATCGCTCGGCACGCCCCGCCGAGTGGGTGACCGCGGAGGCGCCGCTCTACCCGCTCGCCGCTGTCGAGGGCATCGACGAGAAGGCATGTGTGATCCTCGACTGCCTCACGCTCTGGGTGTCCAACGCGCTCGAGGCCGGCGGGTCGGAGGACGCGATCGACGGCGAGGCCCGCACGCTTGCGTCGATCCTCGCCGGACGCGACGCGCCGTCTGTCGTCGTGAGCAACGAGGTCGGGCTCGGCATCGTGCCGGCGAACGAGCTGGCGCGGAGGTATCGCGACGTCCTCGGCCGCGTGAACGGCTCGTTCGCCGACGAAGCGTCGAGGTCCTTCCTCGTCGTCGCGGGACGAGGCCTTCCGCTCCAGGAAGTGGCACCGTCATGACACGCGGAGAGCTCTTCGAGCGCACGGTCGCCTCGATCAGACCGCCGGACGAGGCGGCGAGTGCCGACGCCCTTCGCCTGCTCGACGCGAAGACGAAACCACCCGGCAGCCTCGGACGACTCGAGGAACTGGCGTGCCGGGTCGCCGGTATCCGCAGCGAAGTTCCCCCGCGGCCGCTGGTGCCGGCGATCGTCGTCGCCGCGGCCGACCACGGGGTCGCGGCCCGCAACGTGAGCGCATACCCGCGGGAGGTGACCGCGCAGATGCTGGCGAACTTCGTGAGGGGCGGCGCGGCCGTCTGCGTGCTCGCGCGCGAGGCGAGGGCGAAGCTCGTCGTCGTCGACGCCGGTGTGATCGGCGGCGCCGAGAGCGCGGGGGCGCGATCCGAGATCGTCGACGGCGTTCGCGGGACCGACGACCTGACGCTCGGACCGGCGATGTCGCGTTCGACGGCGATCGGCGCCATCGAACGGGGGATCGCGCTCGCCGGCGAGCTCGCGGGCGGCGGCGTCGAGATCGTCGGTCTCGGCGAGATGGGGATCGGCAACACCACCGCCGCGAGCGCGCTCACCGCGGCCCTCCTGACGGCGGACGTCGAGCGCGTGTGCGGACGGGGGACGGGGCTCGACGACGAGGGTCTCGCACGCAAGATCGACGCGGTGCGCCGGGGTCTTGCGGTGAACGGTCTGCCCAGTCCCGATGCGGTCCCGGCTGACGTGCTCGCCGCGGTCGGTGGGCTCGAGATCGCGTTCCTCGTCGGGGTGTGCCTCGGCGCGGCCGCTCGCCGCCTGGCGATCCTGCTCGACGGGTTCATCACGAGCGCGGCCGGGCTGATCGCGGCCGGGATGCAACCGTTGTCGGCCGCGTCGATGATCGCAGCGACGCGTTCGCCCGAGCCGGGGCACGCGTTGGTGCTCGAGGCGCTCGGTCTCGAGCCGCTCATCGATCTCGGCCTCCGCCTCGGCGAGGGTACCGGCGCGGCGCTCGCCCTGCCGCTGGTGCGCTCGGCGGTCGCGATCCTCACCGACATGGCCACGTTCGACTCGGCCGGTGTGAGTGGGCGAGCCGCGCGACTGGATGACGCGGTGCCGGTGGTCGCCGATGCGTGAGCGAACGCGACCCGTCGCGGCGGCGCTCTCGTTCCTGACGGCGATGCCCGTCGGTCGCCGTGCGCAGCTCGATGGGCGCGACCTCCGTCGAGGGGCGGTGCTGTTCCCCCTCGTGGGTGCCGTGGTCGGGGCCCTCGTCGCGACGGTCACGTGGGCCGCCGCACAGGTCCTGCCGACGTTCGCCGCGGCGATCCTCGGCGTCGCGAGCGGCGTCACGGCGACCGCCGCCCTCCATCTGGACGGGCTCGGCGACGTCGCGGACGGGATCGGAGCCTCGCTCGGCGGCCGCGATCCCAGGGAGGCGATGCGGGATCCGCGGCTCGGAACGTTCGGCGTCGCCGCGGTCGCCCTCGACCTGCTCCTGAAGTCGTCGCTGCTGTCGGCGCTCGTGGTCACCGGGTTCCCGTGGGAGGTCGTGGCCGCCGGCTCGATCTCGCGGGTCGCGCCGATCGGGATCGCCTGGCGACTGCGCTACCTGGGGGCCGGGACCGGCGCGTGGACGGACCGCATCGGCGGCGGGACGGCGGCGGCGGCGCTCGTCATCGGGCTCGCGATCTCGATCCCGTGTGCCGAGCTCGCGACGCCGGCCATGGTGCTCGCGGTGGCCGTCGTCGCGATCGTGCTCGGACGGTGGTCGAGACGGCGTCTCGGTGGCGCGACCGGCGACGTCTTCGGGGCCACCATCGAGCTCGGCGAGACCTTCGCGCTCGTGGCCGCGCTCGCTGCTCGCTGACGTCGGGGGTCGAGTGCGTGACGAAGCAACCCGGCGACTCGGGGCGAGTGGCGGGAGTTCGAAGGGCAGGTCTATGCTGCCCGTCGGGGGTCGGCGGGTTGCGAAAGCTCATCGGAAGTGTCGTGATCACGCTCGTCGCCGTCGCGTGCGGTGACGCTGCAGCGACCGCACCCCCGGGACCCGACTCGGCGGGCGTGCTCATCCGAGAGTCCCCGAGCCCCTTCCGGCAGGTCTCTGCCGGACCCGTGTCGGCGCTCATCCCCGATGAGTGGTACCCGCGCCTGGCCGGTGCGCGCGACGACCCTCGGCAGGGGATCGTCGCCGGACCACGGCCCGCGGCCTGGAGGGCGGACCGGCCACCCCTTGAGGGCCTCGCTGCGATGTGGATCGACGGGACCGAGGTCGGTGTCCCGTCCGACTACTACTACCTGGCCGCCACCGGCCCGGCGCTCGAGGTGCTGACGGGTTCCGAGCAGTGCCGCGCGACCCGCAAGTACGTCGTGGCCAAACACGTGCCCGCGTTCGCGAACGGCGCCCCCGACTCGCCCGGCGACTTCGTCGCCCACGGCCTCGGGACCTGCACGGTCGGCCGACGGCCGACGGAGTGGGCCTACTTCGTGGCGGCACCCGGGTTCGGGCCGGTGCGCGAGGTCGGCATCCCGACCTCGGGGCTGTACCTCGTGGTCGCGATCATGCCGGCGTCGCCCCGGGCATCGTTCCTGCTCAACCGGCTGCTGCGGCGCACCGAGTTCAACGGGTCCTCGGTCGCCGACATGATCGACGCCGCCACCCCCGTCCCCGCTCCGGTCGAGCTGTAACGTCCGTCAGCGCGGCGAACGGTCGACGAACGGCGTCCGCACGACGGTCGCGGGCGCGCGCCGGCCACGGATATCGATCTCGACCCCGGTCCCCGGCTCGAACGCATCCGCCGGCGAGAGGTAGGCCATCGCGATCCCGTGACCGAGGAGCGGTGAGTAGGTCCCGCTCGTCACCTCGCCCGCCGTCCGGTCGCCAGCGATGACCGGGTGGTGCGCCCTCGGGATCTGGCGACGATCCCCGGTCGCCAGCCCGCGTAGCAGGCTCGGCAGCCCCGCGTCCCGCTGGCGTTCGAGGGCCTCGCGCCCGACGAACGGCCCCTTGTCGAACGACACCGCCCAACCGAGTCCGGCCTCGAGCGTCGTCCGGTCGGGACCGAGGTCCTGCCCGTAGAGCGGGTACCCCATCTCGAGGCGGAGCACGTCGCGCGCCGCGAGCCCGCACGGCTCGATGTCGAAGGGCTGCCCGGCCGTCGTGAGCGCGCCCCACAGCTCGGCCGCGATCGCACCGTCGGCGAACAGCTCGTACCCCCGTTCCCCCGTATAGCCGGTCCGCGCGAGAACGACCTCGGTCCCCTTCCAATCGACGGTGCGACAGCCGCGGAACGCGAGCTCGACCGCCGTTCGCCAGAGCTTGCTCACCACCGCGTGCGACCGGGGACCCTGAACGCCCAGGAAGCACCAGTCGTCGTGGTCGATCGCCTCCGCCCCCGCCGCCCGAACGACCGAGACCACCTTGTCTTTGTTGGCCGCGTTCGGGACGAGGAACCAGCGCTCGTCGCCGAGGCGGTAGACGAACAGGTCCTCCTCGACCCCGCCGCGGTCGTTCAACAGGTGGTGGTACTGCGCCCGGCCCACCTCCACCTTCCGCAGATCGTTGGTGAACAGGCCCTGGAGCGCGCGGAACGCCGAGGCGCCCACCACGTCCACCTTGCCGAGATGGCTCAGGTCGAACAGGCCGACGCGGTCTCGGACCGCGCGGTGCTCGGACAGGACCCCCCGGTACTCGATCGGCATGAGCCAGCCGGCGAACGGCCCGAGCTTGGCGCCGAGGCTCCTCTGGAGGTCCTCGAGCGGGCCGTGACGGATGTCGGGATCGGTCATGGCGGCGCCATCCTACGTTCGAGGAGTGGACGCACGGAACCGCGGTAGCATGGCCGTTCGGATGTCCGACGCATACGACGTCGTCGTGATCGGCTCGGGGACAGGAGGCTACTCCTGCGCCCTACGAGCCGCACAACTGGGGAAGCGCGTCGCCATCGTCGAGCGAGACGAACGCCTCGGCGGGACCTGCTTGCTCCGCGGCTGCATCCCCACCAAGGCGCTGCTGCAGTCGGCCGCGGTGATGGACACGGTCAACCGTTCCGAGGAGTGGGGTATCAAGGCGTCGGGCGAACCCGACTGGACGCAGGTCCAGGCGTTCGAGACCAAGATCGTCGACAAGCTCGTGTCCGGCCTCACCGGCTTGGTGAAGGCTCGCAAGATCGATGTGATCCGTGGTTCCGCCGCCCTCCTGCGCGATGGCAAGGTCGACGTCGAAGGTCGGGGTCTCGACGCTCAGGAGGTCGTGATCGCCACGGGCTCGAAACCCAGGCTCCTACCAGGGCTCGAGATCTCCGGCAGGGTCATCACGAGCGACGAGGCGCTGTGGTACCCAGAGATCCCGACGTCGGCCGTGATCATCGGGGCCGGCGCGATCGGGCTCGAGTTCGCGAGCTTCTACCGGTCGATGGGTGCCGACGTGACGGTGGTCGAGGCCCTGCCGCGGATCGCGCCGCTCGAGGACGAGGACCTGTCGAAGGAGATCGCACGAGCGTTCCGCAAGCGCGGGATCGCGGCGCACGCCGGAGCGAGCGTGAGCGGTGTGAACGACGCCGGCGATCACGTCGAGGTCTCGTTCCAGGCGGGGGGCAAGGCGCAGACCGTCACCGCCGACGTCTGCCTCGTCGCGGTCGGCCGAGGGCCGGTCACCGAGGGCCTCGGGCTGGAGGAGGCCGGCGTCGAGCTCGACCGGGGATTCGTGAAGGTCGACGGCCAGCTGCAGACGACCGCGCCGCACATGTGGGCGCTCGGCGACGTCGCCGCGACCCCGCTCCAGCTCGCGCACGTCTCGTTCACCGAGGGGTACGCCGTCGCCGAACGGATCGCGGGCCTCCCGGTCCCCGAGATCGACTACACACAGATCCCGCGGGTCACCTACTGCTCCCCCGAGATCGCCTCGGTCGGCATCACCGAGGCGCAGGCCGTCGAGGGCGGACACGACGTCGAGGTGGAGCGGTTCAACTTCCAAGGGATCGGCAAGGCGAACATCCTGGGCGAGGGCGGGCTGATCAAGATCGTCGCCGCCAGGGACGGCGGTCCGGTGCTCGGGGTCCACATGGTCGGACCACACGTCACCGACCTCGTTTCGGAGATGATGCTGGCGGTCGCGTGGGAGGCGGTCCCGGCCGACGTCGCGGCCCTGATCCATCCGCATCCGACCTTGTCGGAGGGCATCGGCGAGGCGTTCCTCGCGCTCGCCGGCAAGCCTCTGCATGGAGCATGACGTGGTGACGAAGGTAGAGCAGCAGCGCCTCGCGGCCGAGGACTGGCGCGTCGGGCTCTCCGACGAGCGGCTCAGGGAGCTCCTGCACACGCTCAAGCTCTGTCGGTACTTCGACGAGCGCATGGAGGCGCTGTACCGGCAGGGGAGGCTCCCGGGCGCGATCTACTCGGGACGCGGGCAGGAGGGCACCCATGTGGGGGTGGCCGCAGCCCTTCGCAAGGACGACTCGCTGTTCCCGACGCATCGTGACCTTTCGGCCCAGCTCACCAAGGGGTTGGACCTGAACCGCGTGATGGCGCAGTTCTGGGGCCGGATCGACGGCTACACGCGCGGCCGCGACGGCAACAGCCACATCGGCGACTGGCAGGGGAACCGGACGTGGACCGTGATGTCCCATCTGCCGATCGCGTATCCCGTCGCGTGCGGCGCGGCGCTCGCCTACAAGATGCGGGGTCAGCCGCGGGTCGCGATGGCGATCTGCGGCGACGGCGCGACCTCCAACGGCAGGTGGCACGAGGCGTTGAACATCTCGGCGATCCATCAGCTCCCGGTCGTCTGGATCGTCAACAACAACCTGTACGCGTACTCGACGCCGAACCCGCTCGAGTTCCCGGTCCCCACGATCGCCGAGCGAGCCGGCGCGTACGGGATGCCCGGCGTCCGCGTCGACGCGCAGGACGTCCTCGACGTGTACCGCCTCGCGCGCGACGCGGTCGAACGCGCGCGCGAGGGCGGCGGTCCGACGCTCATCGAGAGCGTCTCGCTGCGCTGGCGCGGACACGCCGGCCACGACCCGGCGAAGTACGTCCCCAAGGAGCTCCTCGAGGAGTACATGACGCAGAAGGACCCGGTCCGCCGGTTCGAAGAGCTGCTCCGCTCGCGCGGCATCGTGAGCGAGCAGGACGTCGCCGACCTGGACGAGCGGATCCGGGCGGCCTTCGAGGCCGGCTACGAATACGCCCTGACCTCGCCGTTCCCCGAACCCGGCGACGTCACCAAGGGCCTGTACACCGACGACGGCTACTGGGCCTCCGAGCCGGGCCGCGGCGGAGGCACGCAGACCTGATGGCGACACGAGCCGTCGAGGCGGGAGCGGCCGGCCACGGTGCCGAACCGCGAGGCAAACGCACCGAGCAGGGCGAGGCGACGTACCTCGTCGCGATCGCCGAGGGTCTCTGGGAGGAGATGGAGCGCGACGAGCGCGTGTTCCTGCTCGGCGAGGACATCGGCGTGTACGGCGGCGCGTTCAAGGTCACCGAGGGGTTCATCGAGCGATTCGGACCGCAACGCGTGATGGACACGCCGATCGTCGAGGAGACGATCGTCGGGGCGGCGCTCGGCGCGGCCATGGAGGGCCTGCGACCCGTTGCCGAGTTCCAGTACGCCGACTTCATGTCGAGCGGGTACGACGAGATCACGACGGCGCTCGCTCGCTACCACTACCGGAGCGGCGTCCCGGTCCCGGTCGTGCTGCGAGGACCTTCCGGTGGCGGGGTTCGCGCTTCGAGCTTCCACTCCACGAACCCCGAGCCGTGGCTCTCGCAGGCGCCCGGTCTCAAGGTCATCTGCCCCGCGTTCCCTTCGGACGCCAAGGGGCTGCTGAAGTCCGCGATCCGCGACGACAACCCCTGCGTGTTCCTCGAGCACAAATGGATCTACCGACGGATCAAGGAGATCGTGTCCGACGATCCGGACCATCTCGTGCCGATCGGCAAGGCCGACGTCAAGCGCGAGGGCACCGACGTCTCGGTGATCACGCACGGGATGATGGTGCACCTGGCGCTCGAGGCGGCCGAGACCCTCGCGACCGAAGGGATCGCGGTCGAGGTGCTCGACCTGCGGACGGTGCAGCCGCTCGACGAGGAGGCGATCCTCGGGACCGTCACCAGGACCAGCCGGGCGATCGTGCTGTCCGAGAGCCAGCGGTACCTGTCGACCGCGGCCGAGGTGGCGTCGCTGATCGCCGAGGAGGCCTTCGAGTCGCTGGACGCGCCGGTCGTGCGACTCACGCCGCCCCACGTCCCGGTGCCGTTCTCTCCCCCGCTCGAGGACGCGTACCTGCCCCAGGTGTCCGACATCGAGGACGCCGTCCGCAAGCTCTCAGCCTGGTGAACGTGGAGGCCCGATGACCGCCGTGAAGATGCCGCAGCTCGGTGAGACCGTCATCGAGGGAACGATCCTGAAGTGGCTCAAGCAGGAGGGCGACCAGGTCGCCCTCGACGAGCCGCTGTTCGAGATCTCGACCGACAAGGTCGACACCGAGGTGCCCTCGTCGGCGGCGGGAACCCTCACGAAGATCCTGGTGGCCGAGGGCGAGACGGTTGCGGTCGGCACCGAGCTGGCCGAGATCTCGGAGGCTGGGGCGGGTGGCGCCGGGGCTCCGGGGGCTGCGGCGCAGCTCGCTGCGGGTGACTCCGCGAACGCTCAGGCCTCGACCACCACCGCCGGAGGCGCCGATGCTCCCTCCGCTCCGGCCCCACCCGCCTCGGCACCTGCTCCCCAGCCTGTTGCGACGTCGGTCACTGTGCCTTCTGAACCTGCTTCGTCCGGGGTGGCGGCTTCGACGCAGACGGTCGAGCCACCACCCGATCGGGGGGAGCGGTCGCAGATCCTGTCGCCGCTGGTGCGGAAGCTGGCCACCGAGCACGGGGTGGATCTCGGGCAGGTGGCCGGGACCGGGACGGGTGGGCGCATCACCAAGAACGACGTGCTCGGCTTCGTCGCCTCGCGAGGCGATGCCGCACCCGCTGCCGCGGGCGCCACCGCGCCGGCTCCTGTTCCTTCGCCCGCGCCCGCCGTGGCTCCGCAACCCGCGCCCGCCGTGGCTCCGCAACCCGCACCCGCCGCGGTCGGTGGCGGCGAGGAGATCGTGCCGGTCTCGCACATCCGCAAGCAGATCGCCCAACACATGAAGGCGTCGCTCGAGGTCTCGGCCCGGGCGTGGAACGCGGTCGAGGTCAACATGGAGAACGTCGCCCGCCTGCGCGAACGGACGAAGGAGGCGTTCAAGGCTCGTGAGGGCTTCAGCCTGACCTACATGCCGTTCCTGACGAGGGCGGTCACCGAAGCGCTCCTCGCGAACCCGATGGTGAACAGCGAGCTCCGAGGCGAGGAGATCGCCGTCAAGCACTTCGTGAACATGGGCATCGCCGTCAGCTACGACGAAGGCCTCATCGTGCCGGTCCTGAAGGGCACGGACACGATGAACCTGCTCGGGATCGCCCGCGGGATCAACGACCTCGCGACCCGGGCCCGAGCCAAGAAGCTGCAGCCGGACGAGGTCCACGGCGGCACGTTCACGATCACGAACCCCGGACCGTTCGGCTCGTTGATCTCGGTCCCGATCATCAACCAGCCGCAGACCGGCATCCTGGGGTTCGACTCGGTCGAGAAGCGGCCGGTCGTGATCGACGACACGATCGCGATCCGCCACATGGTGTACATCTCGATGTCGTGGGACCACCGCGTGATCGACGGTGCGCTCGCTTCGCAGTTCCTCGCGAGGGTGAAGCAGAACCTCGAGACGTGGGACTTCGCCGAGGACCTGGCGCTCTAGATCGATGGCGCGCCTGATCCGCCCGGAGGGTCTCGTCGAGTACGACTCTGCGAACACCGAGATGCATGCCCTCGCCGAGCGACGACTCGCCGGCGAAGCCGAGGACACGCTGATCCTGCTCGAGCACCCCCCCGTCTTCACGGCCGGCCGGCGCTGGAAGCGGGATCACATCGTCTGGACCGAGGAACGCATCGCGGCCGCCGGCGCCGAGCTCCGGTTCATCGACCGGGGCGGCTCGCTCACGTTCCACGGACCCGGGCAGCTCGTCGGGTACCCGGTCGTGGATCTGGGGCCCAGGCCGGACGCGATGCGGTTCGTCCGGGACCTCGAGGAGGTCGTGATCCGGGCCTCGGCCGACGTCGGTGTCGAGCTGCATCGCAGCGACGTCCAGACCGGCGTCTGGGCAGGCCCGAGCAAGGTGTGCGCGATCGGCGTTCGGCTGATGCGGATGCGGATCTCCGTCCACGGGTTCGCCCTGAACTGCACGACCGATCTGTCGTGGTACGACGCGATCGTGCCGTGCGGGCTCGCGGGCGAAGGGGTGGCGTCCCTCTCGCAGCTCGCCGAACGCGAGATCACCGTCGAGGAGATGGCGCCGCTCGTCGCCCGTCGGTTCGAGGAGGTCTTCGAACGTCGCCTCGAGGTCGGGCAACGCGACTGGCCGGTGCCCGCGCTCGCGATCCCCGCCGCTCCGGCGGGCTGAGGCGTGACCGCCGGCGAGATCCACCACGCGGCGATGCGCGGCTTCGAAGCGGGGGTCGAGCACTACCAGCGCGGCCGCCCGAATTATCCGGACGACGCGGTCACCTACCTGGTGCAGGAGCTCGGCATCGGGGAGGGGCGCGACGTCCTCGAGCTCGGCGCCGGGACCGGCAAGTTCACCGAGCTCATCGTGCACACGAGCGCGCGGATCACCGCCGTCGAACCGGTCGCGGCGATGCGAGCAGCGCTCGAACGCAACTGCCCAACCGTGCGGGCCGTCGACGGGACCGCCGAGCAGATCCCCGTCCCGGATGCCTCGGCCGACGCGGTGATCGCGGCGCAGTCGTTCCATTGGTTCGACGGCGAACGCGCGCTGCCCGAGATCCACCGTGTCCTTCGGCCCGGCGGTCTCCTCGGGATGATCTGGAACGTTCGCGACGAGGCGAGCGACTGGTCCGAGCGGCTGACCGAGATCTTCGACCGGCTCGCCGGCGAGGGTGCGCCCCGGTACCGCTCCGGCCGCTGGCGTGAGACCTTCCGAAGGAGCGATCTGTTCGGACCGCTCCACCACCGGCTCGCATACCACGTGCACCACGTCACGCCCGAGGCGTTCATGGACCGGGTGCTCTCGGTGAGCTACGTGTCGGCCGCCTCCGACGGCGAGCGCGAGGGCGTCCGCGCGGAGGTCGACGAGCTCCTCGCGACCGACCCCGACCTGCGGGACCGGGACGAGATCGTCATGCCGTATCGGACCGACGTGTTCTGGACCCAGCGGCGAACCGACGGGCCCGATCAGGCGCCGGCGACGAGCGTGTAACGGGGCCGCTGCTCGAGCGAGCCGAGCGGCCACCTCTCGTGGAGCTTGGCGGCCCACTCCACGTCTCGGAGCCGCTTGATCCGCACCGCGGACCAACCGGCCTCCTGCACGGCCTCGATCAGGGGGACGGGCGAGGGCAGCCGCGAGAGCGGCAACTCGGCCAGCACCTCCTGGGGGTAGGGCGCGTGGTGATCATCCGGAACGCTCATCACCTTGCGGAGCCAGTCGGCGGCCAGGTCCTTCGCCCTGCGGCGAAGGTCGTTCTCGCCCCAGATCGCCCTCGAACAGCACGAGGCGGCTCGAGACCTCCTTCCAACGCGAGAGCGAGCCGACAGGGTCGGGCAGCGTCCACAGGACGTGGCGCTCCATCACGGCGTCGAACGGCCCCTCCGGCGGCTCGGTGCCCGACCCGACGACGAAGCGCATCCGCTCGTCGAGCCCGCGCTCCTTCGCCTTGAGCTCGGCCCGGCCGAGCATGCCGGGCGACAGGTCGAGCGCGGTCACCTCGTAGCCGAGCTCGGCCGCGAGGAGGGAGAGCGCGCCCGTCCCCGCGCCGACGTCGAGCACCTTCGAACCGGGTTCGGGGAGCGCATCGGCGAGCGCCTGCCGCCACGCCGCGGCCTCGAGCGGGTCGGAGATCGAGTGCGAACGGGTCTCATCGTAGGTGTGCGAGTCGCGGTCCCAGTAGTCGCGGATCCGGTCGTGGACCTCGTCCGTCATGCGCTCAGAACAACGCCGCGGCGAGCTTGCGCCGGTACTCGGTCACGAGCTCGTCGTCGTCGCCCAGCACCGTGAAGACCTCGAGCATCGCCTGGCGGGCCTCCGGATCGTCCGCGATCGCGCCGAGCATCCCGTCCAGCGCCTCGCGCCACATCCCCTGCGCGGCCAGCCGCTTCGCGGAGGCAAGCGTCCCGGGCTCGGTCAGGTCGGCCCAGTCACGGACCTCGAGCATCGCCAGGATGCGCTCGGCCTCGGGGTCGGGCAGTGCGGGCGCGAGCGTCTCGCGCGCCTGCGCCTCGCGCCCGGTCTCTGCGAGGATCCGCCCGAGACCCACGCGAGCGTCGCGGTTGTTCGGGTCGACCTCGAGCGCCTCCCGGTACTTCTGCTCCGCGTCGTCGAGATGGCCTTCGAGCTCCTCCTCGAGCGCGTCCTCCGCCTCCAGCTCGGCCTCCGAGGGCATCAGCCGGTCGACGAACTCGTTCACCATCGGCTCGGGGATCGCGCCCACGAAGCCGTCGATCGGCTGGCCGTCGCGGAAGGCGACGACGGTCGGGATGCTCTGCACCCCGAACTGCCCGGCCGTGTACGGGTTGGCGTCGACGTCGAGCTTGGCGAGTAGGAACGCCCCGCTCCGCTCCCCGGCCACCTTCTCGAGGATCGGGCCGAGCGTGCGACACGGGCCGCACCACGACGCCCAGAGATCGACGACGACGGGTCGCTTCTTCGACTCCTCGACGACGGTCTCGACGAAGTTCTGATCGGTCGCCTCGACGATGACCGGTTCGGTCTGTTCCACCTGTTCCTGCATCCCACCCAGAGTAGTCAGCTTCGCGTCGAATCGTCGAGCCGCTCGAGCCGCACCTCGGGCACCGGTCGTCCGGCCCCAGGACCAGGAGGGGCCGATGCTAGACTCGCCGGGTGGCGACCCGAGTAACGGCGGAAGCGTCGCACGAGGCCCTCGGCCTCACCTCCGAGGACCTCCGATCCATGTATCGCACGATGGTGACGGCCCGTCTGGTCGACGAGGCCGCGTTCCGGCTCAATCGTCAAGGCAAGGCACCGTTCGTCGTTCCGGTCTCCGGTCACGAGGGGTGCCAGGTCGGGACCGGGTGGCCGCTCCGGCCGGGACAGGACATCTGGGTCCCGTACTACCGCGACGTGGCCATCGTCCTGCTTGCCGGGATGACCCCCTACGAGATCTTCCTCGGCCTGTTCGCCAAGGCCGACGACCCGTCCTCGGGTGGCCGACAGATGCCGAGCCACTGGGGTTCGAGGCGACTCGGCATCATCAGCCACTCCTCCCCCATCGCGACCCAGGTGCCGCATGCTGCCGGGATCGCGTACGCCGCCAGATACCGGGGCGAGGACGCCGTGGTGGGTTGCTGGTTCGGCGAGGGGGCCACCAGCGCGGGCGCCTGGCACGAGGGGCTGAACTTCGCCGGGATCCACAAGCTCCCCGTCGTCTTCGTGTGCGAGAACAACTACTACGCGATCAGCGTGGGGCAACCGCTGCAGATGGCGATCGAGAACGTCGCCGACCGAGCCGAGGGATACGGCTTCCCGGGCGTCGTGGTGGACGGGAACGACGTCCTCGCATCGTACGCCGCGATGAAGACCGCGGTGGAGCGCGCACGGGCCGGGGATGGCCCGACGCTGATCGAGGCCAAGACGTACCGGTTCTTCCCGCACACCTCCGACGACGACGACCGGTCCTACCGTTCGCGCGAGGAGGTCCAGCAGGCCAAGGAACGCGACCCGATCACCCGCTTCGCCGAGACGCTCGAGGACCTCGGCGTGATGGACGCGGCCTCGGTCGACGCCGTGTGGGCCGAGACCAAGGCGGACGTCGACGGCCAGATCGACCGGGCGTGGAACGCGGCCGACCCCGATCCGTCGACGCTCGAGCGCCACGTGTTCTTCGAAGGTGACGACGTTTGACCGAGAAGAACGTGGTCACGGCGATCCACGACACGCTGCACGACGAGATGGCCGCGGACGATCGCGTCGTCGTGCTCGGGGAGGACATCGCGACCCGGGGCGGGGTGTTCCGGGTGACGCAGGGGTTCCTCGACGAGTTCGGCGAGCAGCGCGTGATCGACACGCCGCTCGCCGAGGCGGGGATCATCGGGATCGCGGTCGGCATGGCGCTCCACGGGCTCCTGCCGGTCGCCGAGATCGAATTCGCCGACTTCATCCACCCCGCGTTCGATCAGATGGTCTCCGAGGTCTCGAGGATGCGGTACCGGACCAACGGGGATTTCGGGTTGCCGATGGTCGTTCGCGCGCCCTGGGGAGGCGGCGTGCACGGCGCGCTGTACCACTCGCAGTCGATCGAGGCGTTCTACGGGCACATCCCCGGCCTGAAGGTCGTCGTCCCGGGAACGCCGTACGACGCATCCGGCATGCTCCGAGCGGCCATCAAGGACCCCGATCCTGTGCTGTTCCTCGAGCACAAGCGGACCTACCGCCTGATCAAGGGCGAGGTGCCCGACGAGCCGTTCGAGGTCCCCATCGGCAAGGCCGACGTCAAGCGCGAAGGCGACGACCTGTCCGCGATCGCATACGGCCTGTCGCTCCACCTGTGCCTGGAGGCGGCATCCCGTTTGCAGGACGAACACGGTATCTCGGTCGAGGTGGTCGACGTTCGGACGATCAGCCCGCTCGACAAGGAGACGATCCTCGCCTCGGTGCAGAAGACCGGCAAGGCGATGGTCGTCTACGAGGACAACCGCACGTACGGCGCCGGCGCCGAGATCGCCGCGACGATCGCCGAGGAAGCCATGTTCGACCTCGACGGGCCGATCGTTCGGATCGGCGGTCCCGATGTGCCGGCCATGGGCTTCGCGAGCAACCTCGAGCACGCGTTCATGCCCAACGCCGACGAGGTGGCCGATCGGATGCTCGAGCTCGCGCGCTTCTAGCTCGTACCCGGGCGGGTGGAGCCCGGTCGGGCGTCGCAAGCGAGGCCGCAGGCTAGACTGAGGTCCGATGGTCGTTCGGGAACACAATCCGCTCGGGCGCCGCCTGTACCTCCCGATCGTCTCGACGAGCGGGGCGCCCGCGTCCACCGAGCGCAAGCCACCGTGGCTCAAGGTTCGACTCCAGCGAGGGCCGAACTATCGCGAGCTCGAGAGCATCATGCGCACGCGATCGCTCCACACGGTGTGCGAAGAGGCGATGTGCCCGAACATCTCCGAGTGCTGGGAGGAGCGAGAAGCCACGTTCCTGATCCTGGGGAACAAGTGCACCCGCCGATGCGGCTTCTGCGACGTGATGACGGCCAAACCGGACGCCGTCGAACAGGACGAGCCCGAGCGGATCGCCGAGGCCGTGCGGGATATGGGTCTCCGGTTCGTGGTCATCACCGGCGTCGCCCGCGACGACCTTCCGGACGGAGGGGCCGGCATCTGGGCGAGGACGATCCGAGCCGTCCGCGCAGCGGTCCCGGGCTGCGGCGTCGAGGTCCTGCCCACCGACTTCAAAGGCGGCGAACGCGACATCGCGACCGTGATCGAGGCCGCGCCCGACGTGTTCGCGCACAACCTCGAGACGGTTCGGCGACTCCATCCGAGGATCCGCCCGGCGTTCGGCTACGACCGCACGCTCGACGTCCTGCGGATCGCCAAACGGTTGCGGGCCGGCCAGGTGACGAAGTCGAACCTGATCCTCGGCATGGGCGAGCGGCCCGACGAGATCCCCCAGGCGCTGCGCGACATCGCCGACGCCGGCGCAGACATCGTGACGATGGGTCAGTACCTGCGCCCGACCGAGCACCACCTGCCCGTGGACCGATGGGTGCATCCCGACGAGTTCGCCCGGTGGAAAACCCTGGGCGAGTCGTTCGGGATCGCCCACGTCGAGGCCGGGCCGCTGGTACGGAGCTCGTACCACGCGGGGAAGGTATATGCCCAGGTAGCGGGCTTGTAGTGGGGTTCTAGGCACGTATTGAAACGGTGTGATTCGGTGGTCCCGTGTGGGCACGTTACTCATTCCGTGACTCTTTCGGGGGCCCTTAGCAGCGATTTGGTCTGTGAACAGGGCAAGGGGAGACCGGACCCATGAGCAACGACGAGGAGCCCGAGGACTCGCCGGGGCACGGAGATACTCCCCGCTTCCACTCCGCAGGAAGCTGCCCTCGATACCTTTGCCGCACTCGTGGCCGCGCTTCCCTATCTGGGCGGTCCAATCTCGAACACGCTCTCTGGCATGGCCGCGGATCGACGGTTCGAGCGGGTCAAAGATGTGGTCCTCGATCTGGAGAACAGGCTTGACGATCCATCCGCCGAGCAGGACGACTACATCAGGAGTGAGGACTTCGAGGATCTGTTCCGTGAGACGCTTCGGCGTGTCGAGAACGATTGGGCGATACTGTGCCGCACCCATCCCCCAATGGAGGAGAAAGTGAGGTCGAGGCCATGAAGCTCTCCGGACGACGGAAACGAGCATTGGTTCGTGTGTTGGTTCCGCTGGTAGGTATGACGTTGATCGTTGGGCTCACCGCTCTCCCCGCGTCTGCATCGACGGTGACGAGCTTCACACCCACGTGCGGTCCAGTGGGCACGTCCGTCACGATCACCGGCACCGGGTTCGCTGATGGTCACGTTCCGGACGGCGTGGACTTCAACGGGACCATCCAGGGCTCGTTCTCAGGCTCGGGCACTACGCAAGTCATTGCAGCGGTTCCGGGCGGGGCGACGACGGGAAAGATAACGGTCTTGACGCAGAACCCCGACACGGCCAGCGCCTCAGTCTTCGTGGTTGGCGCCGCGGCGGCTCCGACCATCACCTCCTTCACTCCCGCAAGCGGGCCCATCGGCTCGACCGTCACCATCACCGGGACGAACTTCGGCTGTACGACCGCGGTCAAGTTCAACACCACTACAGCGACCTCGTTCACGCTGAACTCAGCCACGTCGATCACCGCAACCGTGCCGACCGGCGCGACCACGGGCAAGATCAGCGTGACGAACCCCATCAGCACCGCCACGAGCGCGACCGACTTCACCGTGGTCGCGGCGCCGACCATCACCTCTTTCACGCCGACCTTCGGGCCCGTCGGGACGCAGGTCAAGATCACGGGGACGAACTTCAGTGGAACGACCTCGGTGACCTTCAATAATGTGACCGCCACGTTCGTCGTGAACTCGGCGACCCAGATCACGGCCACCGTGCCTTCGACTGCCACCACCGGCCCGATCAAAGTCACGACTCCGGGCGGCTCGGCGACCAGCACGACCAACTTCACGGTGAGCAAGCCGCATTCGAGGAGCGTGACGCTGGGTCTGACGAAGCACTTGGTCGCAAGGGGAGCCGTGAGCGTGGGGGACGGATTCACCGCCTGCGTGGCGAATGTTCCCGTCAAGATCCAGCGCAAGACCAGTGGTGGCTGGAAGAGCGTGGGGAGCACGACCACCGATGCGAGCGGGTCGTACAAGAAGAAGATTAAGGACAAGCCCGGGAAGTACCGGGCCAAGGCGACGAAGGTTTCCCTGAACAATGGGGTCGACGTGTGTCTCGGCGACACCTCACCCGCTCGGAAGCACACCCACTAGGTTCCGTTCTGAGAGGCTCGATAGAACCGGCCCCCTGTTGGGGGTCGGTTACTTAGGGAGCTATTGACTCCGAGGAAACTCCTCCGCCTCGTCGAGATCGGCGAGCTTCTCGGCGTGAGCAAGCAACGCGCCCACCAGATCGCCGTTGAGGTGGGCTTCCCGGTTCCGGTCGCCTCGGATGGCCGGGGTCGGCTGTGGAATCGGCGCGAGGTCCAGGCATGGGCGAAACGCTGGCGTTCGGCGAAGCCGTGGCGATGAGGGTTGCGGTCGCTACCACCACCGCTACCAATGTGATAGCGCCTACGATGCCCGTATGAATGAACTCGTGCTGCCGGCGGCGGTCATCGCGGTCGTCGTGTTCGTCCTAGTGCTCGTCCTGACGCGGAGGCGATGAAGTCCAACAGGCGCCCAAGGAAGGGATGAGGTCATGCGTTGCCAGCACATGGACGACGACACCCAATGCAGGCTCGATGCTACGCGGCGGGTGCTCGTCGCCTCTGGCGACCCACCGGACCCGGACCAGTCCGGATTCGCGGGGACCGTCTACATGGTCCAGGTCTGCAAGGAGCACGACCCCGACCCCCGGCGGTCGATGCCGATCCCGCGCCCTCCTGGTTCCGTGCCGATCGGCCAACGTCCGCGGCGGTAGGTCTACTGGCCGAGGAACCGACGACGACGATGACGCCGGTCACGCGACGGGAACGTACATCGGCCCTGAACTCGCCTCTTAGCCCATCACGCTAGGACCGCCACGTAGTAGAGGCCGTCATCTCGGACTAGGCGCTTGATGCCCCATCCTGTCCCGTCAATCAGATCACTCAACTCATCGGGCGACACTTGGAGGAAGTCGAACCAGGGGCTCGCCAGGTTGCGGTACCGGACTCGGAGGCGGCGTTGTCCAGGCATCCGCCCCCGGCGTCGGTTGCGCCGTTCATAGGCGAGATGCACTGGATCCTCCGTTCGAGACACGTCAGTGCTCCCAGCCACGATCCTGTCGGCGATCGGACGAAGCCTTCTCAACAGCCGACGAGCCTTCGACCGAGAACCGAAGAGCCCGAAGTTGTTGCCGTACATCAGCACGGTCCCGAAGCTCCCGAGGGACGCGTCCACATCTTCGAGCCGCATGAGGCGAACGTCTCGGACGCCACGCCGACGGGTGACCTCCACCGCTCCGGGAGAAGAGTCGATCGCAACCACCTCTCGACCGCGTGCTTGAAGTTCCAGCGCCACTCGTCCCGCGCCGCAGCCAACGTCCAGCACGCGGCCACGGACGTAGCGGAGCGCCCTCCGCTCAACGGCATCCCACCGGCGAACCGGAGCTAGGTAGTAGTCGATCGTGGACGTGTCGAAGAACCCGTCGTCCCGCTCGATGATCTCTTGCTCAAAGGCCTGACCTTCGACGGCATCGATGAGCATCGCACCGTACGGGTCGCTCATGGCAAGGGAAACCGTAGTCGCACGCTGTCAACTGCGCGAGCCCCCGTGCGCTGGTCGCTTGACACCGGTCACCCGACTATCCATGCGGCCAAGACTGGCCTCACGGCGGCGTAGGCTCCTGCCATGCGCCCCGATCAGCTCGAGCGCCGACTACGTGAGCGCCTGGACGCCCTCGGTCCCGCCTCCCCGCGCCGAACTGCTCCACGTCCTCATGCTCCCCGACTTCGAGCGGGCCGACCGGATCGGAGAGTTCTGGGGCTACCCGGAGAGCCGCGCCTTCGCCGAGCTGCTGATCGACTGCGAGGAGGATCGGACGCTCCGGGCGGTGCTCGTCGGGATGCTGCGGGAAGCGAGCTGAGCCTTCCAGGCCACTGGGCGCACCGGGAGCCAGCGCCGGACAGCGAGACCGCGGTGAATCGAGCCGTGCCACTCAGTTTCCCGCCGTAGGGAGCGGGTACTACTCAAGTCTCGCAAGAAGGAAGACGCCCGCCGCACCCCTCGCAGGTGGGCGTCTTCCGTTTGCAACCAAGGCGCACCCGGAGCCCGCACCGCACGGCGAGCTGGCGGTGCCTGAACTCAGCCGCACCCACGTAGGGTGAGGCAAGGCAAGGGGAAGGAGATCGTCATGACTCGACCGTTCATCCTGCTCGCTGCGGTCGCCCTGCTGCTGTCAGCGTGCGGAGACGACTCACCCAGAACCACGCGGGCGCCGGCGACCCGGACGGTCGACGTCTCGGCCACCGAGTTCGCATTCGACGTCCCCGAGGAGGTGACCGGGGGTGTCGTCGAGATGCGGTTCACGAACACCGGTGGGCTCCCGCACGAGTTCGCCTTCGCGCGGATCGAGGAGGGCAAGACCGAAGAGGATGTCAAGGCCGTGATCGAGTCCGGGGGGGAGCCTCCCGAATGGGCTGAGGACATAGCCGGCGTGCCGGGTCTGTCGCCCGGCCAATCCATCAGCGTCACCCGGACCCTGGAGCCGGGCAGCTACGTGTTCCTCTGCTTCTTCCCCGACCCGGAGGGCACGCCCCACGCCAGCCTCGGGATGTACGAGTTGTTCACGATCGCCGGCGACACCGGGTCCGCGCTCCCCGAGCCAGACGCCACCATCACGGCCACCGACGACGGGCTCCAGATCCCGACCCTCGCCTCGGGCGAGCAGACGGTGGAGTTCGAGAACGGTGGCACGAAGGCCCACGAGATGGCCCTGGTCGCGTTCGAGCCTGGCAAAGGCATCAAGGACGTCGACCGATGGTTCGGGAGCGGGTATCAGGGCGAGCCGCCCGTGACCTTCCTGGGTGGGATGCAAACGATCCCGGCGGGCGAGTCCGTGTTCCTCGGAATCGATCTCGACCCGGGCGTGGACTACACGGCCGTGGACTTCACGACGAATTCCAGGGAGACGTTCGCGGTCTCATAGTCTGTCGTAGAGCCGGAGATAGCAGAGACTTCGATACGCGGTCCTTCGCCGGAGCTCCTGATCGACTGCGAGGAGGATCGGACGCTCCGGGCGGTGCTCGTCGGGATGCTGCGGGAAGGCGACCGCTGACACGGAGGACCTGGCACTAGGGCGAAGGTCTTTTCCCGCCGCCAATGGCGACTCGCTGGGGCCTCAGCCAGACTTCACCCTGCTCTCTAGGTGCTTCACCTGAATCGGCACCGAGCCTGGGAAATCGCGCTCCGCATCACGCCTGAGGCCGGGATCGGGATTGGGAATGCGACCGTCTGTGCCATCGCCGAAGAAGACCTGCTCGGTGCAACCTCGATGGATCGGACAACGGGTGAGGATCATCTTCACGGGTTCACTCGTCCCGACTCGGCCTCCGAGGTGACCTACCTTGGCATCGGGTCCGAATGACCAAGGGAAGATAGGTCCTTTGACCGAGACAGCTGCGACCCCAAAGAGCCGATGTCTATGTGGCACACACGACCTACCGGAGCGCCGATGACGAACCCCAATCTCTCTGCGGTCCGCAGGATCGACCTCGACGCGAGTCCGGCCAGCACCTGCTCCTGGTGCCAGCACACTGAGTCCATCCATGCCCACTCCGGACCGTGCCTGTTCTGCGATTGCACGTGTCCATTTTTCACCCCGCCGCCGAGCCAGGATGTCGAAGCATCGGGTGACGCCCAATGACACCGAACATCGAGCCCCTTCGAACCTCGAAACGGGACGGCTCAACCAGGGTGATCTGCGCGACCTGTGGACACTCGGAGTTCGTCCATGCGGACAACAGCGATCGGCGTTGCCTCTACTCCGTGTGCGATTGCAACCGTTTCGTCGTGGGCGCGGGACTGGACCTCTCGGCACAGGTCCTTCCTCCCTGACTTCCGCCCCCGCCCTCCGGAGGGTTGGGGACACTGATACAAGATCAGTTCCCCACCCTCCGGCCTTCGTTACTCGGTCCCTCTACGCGTTAGACGAGAGCCAAGCGTCCGCTACGTGGAAGGCGGCGCCGACGAGCGCCGGTGCGGGGACCGGGAGCCCATCCACCCCGCACTTTCCTACGTCGTCACTTGGTCTTCGGCGTGTTCGTGGGTTGGGGCTTCGGTCCCTTGGGTGCGGGATGGGGCCACGGCACCTTGATGGTCTCCGGCTTGGGCCGCTGGATGTCAGGCTTGGGCTGACCCGGCGGCATGTCAACGGGTGTCTTCGGCATGTCCTATCTCACCTACCTCTCTCTTCCCGACGAACGCCGTTCTTCACGACGAACGATGTCAGGATGGCGCGTTCCTTCTTCGCTTCCTCACGCAGGTATTCGAGCGACGAAGCCAGCTCGTCGGTCTGCACTAGGTACGCCGCCGCCTGCCGTTCCACAAGCGAGTCTGCGATGAACTCATCGCCTGGCGCGTAGCCGCGCTCCTTCGGCCTTGCGGCAAGGATGGCTGCTTCTCGTTCGACCTGCGCCTCCAACTGCTGCAATCTCAACCAACGGCCAGCAGCCGCCGCCTTCGCCGTCATCAGCTCCGCGTCGTGCCTCGACCCCTCAAGCTTGATCACGTCGGGGCCCAAACCCAAGAACAGTGCCTCGAACGTCTCAAGATTCGTCCTGTCTTCGGTCTGCATCATCAATTGCTCCTTCGTGTGGGGACGCCATTCAGGTAGCCGGCCAGCAGCTTCCACGCGCCACGCGGACTCTTCTTGGCGATCAGTTGCAGCGCCTCTTCCCGCGAAAGCTTCCGAGCGCCGTGACCGGAGTTCGGCGTGGTGGGCTGGCTCACGGACGGCCTGACTGCCCGCTCACGGGCCTCGCGGGCCTTGCGCGCGCGATAGCGGGCCATCGCCCGTTCTGCGGCCTCTTGCTGAACGATTTGAAATCCGATGCTCATGTGCTCTTCCTTTCCCGTCGTCTTGTTGGAACTAGGACTTGTGCGAAGCCGCTTCCTTCCTCTCATTTCCTCCTTCGTAGCTTGATCGGGACCACGTTGGTCTCCCGTCTCCTGGCGGCGGCTCGCTTCTTGTCGCGTTGGCCTCGGCCGCGGTCTTCTGTCGATGGTGTTCCTCGCATAGCGAATGCAGCGGGCCGGCGAAGGCACCGCCCTCGCTCAGGGCCTGGATATGGTCGGCGTGCCTTGCTCGCTTGCCACAGACGGCGCAGTTCGGGAAGTCATGCAGCTGGGCCGCCCGTCGATCTCGCCAGGCCCCGGAGGCGTAGTAGGCCGATCTATCGGGATGCTTCAGCTTGTGGACGTTCCAGGGGTTCTTGCGCGTGTGAGCGGCGCACCGGCTTGTTCCGGGGACGGATAGGCCGCCATCGCTACATGGCTTCGATGACGACCCCGCGACGACGCAAGCTCTAGGGAAAATCGTCATATCGGACCTCCGTGGGGGTATTTCTCGCGGTGCCGGCCAGCGGTTAGTGGGGAACGAGGAAGTGGCCCCCGATACCCCCCGCCCAACGACAAAATCGCTGTGTCGGCAGCCGGCGGTTGGTCGAGGTGCGGGTGAAGCTGCCGACCACCCCCCGCCTAGCCCTGGCACCCCTACCTGTCCGCCTTCCTAGCCTCGCCCTTCAGCATGCGTAGGTCGGTATCCACATAGATCAGGGCTTGATAGACCCGGTCGTAGTTCGGATCGATAGTCGGGTTCATCATCCGAAGCTCGTGACGGATCTCACCAAAGCGAGCCTTCAGCACCTCTTCTAGCTGACACTCGATGCAGTCGGGTGAACCCGCCATCATCGCCCCCTTCGTTTGGAATCTTCTTGCAGGTATTCGAGTGCCCTCACCCCGTCGTGGTCGCCTACGTCTCTGTCCAACTCTTTATAGAACCCGTCATGGGTTGCCTTAGGATCGTGCCTAGGAAGTACACGCTCGGATGTACTTTGGGGGTCTACGAGTACACGCACGGATGTACTTTCCGAGGGGTCGAGTACACGCAGCAATGTACTTTTGCAGAGCGGACAGGACTCGGAATCACGCACGAGGATCGTCACCATCCCCGTCGTGCATTTGTGAGCTACACCCCACTCGCACCACTGCTTGATCTCGTTGGTAAGGCTCTGTTGGCTGAGTCCGAGGAATTCCCTAACGGCCTTTCGATGCCTCGATCCCAGCACCACACAGAGCATCTGTTTCGTGTTCTCTACATGGGCCCTGCCACCGAATCTATCCACGTATCGACCCAGGGCTCCCGCCACACACAGCGTCCGCTGTGCGCTTGGTGGCGTCTTGCGGATCACGTCGATGCCGATAGGGCTGTATCTCGACTTAGGGAAGAGCGCCATCTGACCATTCCCAGGGAACAGATCGGCCGGCGTGAGGCCAAGCGCAGCCGTCGCCTCGTTGAGGGTGCATCCGGCGTGGCAATGCATCAGCACGATCCCTGAGCCATCGGTAGCCAGCTTCACCGACAGCGACGGGGTTCGGTCGTCGTGGCTCTGGCATTGCCAGTTGACCCCTTGGCGGTGGGAGCCTGCGGCCCTTAGAGCCGCCAGAACACGCTCGTAGGGGCTCACGGGGTAGCCGCCTTGCGAGTCCTGTACGCGGCCCGTTTACGGGCCTTCCGGTCTCGTTCGTACCGTTTCCGACCGTCCTCGGAAGACCTGTCCCAAAGTGCCTGGTCAGCGTCGGTTGCGCTCTTTGTAACGTTGCTGGTCAGAGCGTTGTCGTCTTCTTCCCCGGTACTGGAAGACTCCCTGTCATCGACGACGCTGTGACCTGCGGCTTTGGGACAGCCCGTACACGGCTGCTTGACCCCGAACCCCATCCGGTACGGATCACCCTCCGGATGGGTCCAGGCCTCGGAGCCGGATCGGTGGAAGACGGTGCGCGTTCCGTCGCGGCTAAGCTCGACGACGGTCTTCATCACGCACTCACCTTGCGAGACTCGACCCACGCGGCGATGTCGTCGGGGTCGAGCCGGATGTCTGCCATCAACTTGACGACTGGCAGACCTTGCTGGCGTATCAGCCGATAGACGGTCGGCTTGCTGACGCGTAGCAACTCGGCGGCTTCGGCCACCGTCAGCAGCGGGGACAACTCACCCAAGGGAAACCTCCCCTACTTGGGCGGGTGTACCCTTCCCACTACGCCCCCGTGGGCCACTTTTCGGGGGGAGGATGCCTTGACCGGCAGGCGATTCGCCTTGCGCCCGCTGCGGGCGGACACCTTCTTCGCCTCTCCAACACGGAGACCGTGTCGGCGGCGAGGCTGCCTTGAAAGCCCGCGACTTATTCGATTACCGCCAAGTGTACCTGTGACCCGGAGGGAATCACAAGGGTGTCATTAGAGCCGCACGACCTTGGCCTCGGTGGGGCGGGTGGCGCGGGCCTGCCGGATCGGCTCGTCTAGGTTGTCGGCCAGGGTCTCGGCCGAGGTCTCCCATTCCTTCGCGTAAATGTCGAGCGTGATGCTCGGCTTGGCGTGGCCCAACATCCGCTGCACCGAGAAGACATCGGCCCCGTGTCCGATGGCGAATGAGGCCGCGTAGTGCCGACAGTCGTTGGGGCTCAGCCCGTGGTTCACGTCGGCACGCTTCGCCGCCGGCCGGAAGTGATTCCGGCTCCAGGCGTCGTAGCTGGGCTTGGTCGTGATCGCGGTGCCGTCCTCTTTAAGGAACATGGGGGCATCCGGGTCGGTCGGATCGGAGAACTTCGCCAGGTGCGCGATCAGCATCTCGACGACGACATCGGGCAGCACCAGGGTCCGGGGCTCCCCGGTCTTCGTGAACCCGGTCAACGACGTGTCGATGAGTAGCGTGCGCTGCATCGGGTCAAACTTGCCCACGCGGAGCGAGACGGCCTCACCGGGGCGGAGACCGCAGTAGGCCATCAACTCGACCAGGGCTCGCCATCTCTCGGGCATCTCGGCCACCAGTCGGGCCAACTCGTCGGCAGTCATGATGCGGAGGTTCCTGCCCGATGCTGCGGCCTGGCGCATCTTCGCTGAACGGGTCGTGCGCTTCCGCTCCACCCGGACAGGACTCACGGACAGGTACCGCTTGTGGATGGCATAGGTGAACGTCGTCGTGAGCACCTTGCGGCTCTTCTCGCGCATGACGGGAGCGTCGATGGCCCCCAGCACCGCGTCAATGCGGGTGGACGTGATCTTGCCCACGTCCATGTCGGCCAGGGGCTCAAGGTGCTTCCAGACCGACTCATACAAGACCAGGGAGGCCGGGGCGTAGGGCTCCCCATCGGCTTCGTGACTGGCGACCATCTCATCGAAGACAGCGCGGAGCGTGATACGACCCGCTGCCACGTCCTCCGGGCGGTCGGTCATCATCCGGCGGTGATGGGTCTCCGCGTCTGCCAGGGTGCGCTCCTTGTGGCACGCGATCTGCCTCCCCGTGAAGTCCCGGTACACATGGCGGTAGTGCCGTCCCCTGGCCCCGTCGCGGCGGTAGACGCCGCTGGTCCGGGTCTTCTCCCACTTGACTCCTGCCATCTCGCACCTTTCCTGGTCGATGTGACTCAATGGTGACTCATCGGGCCAGTTGAGTCAATAAAGCCAAAGGCAATAGTGCCTCTACACTGGGAGAACAGGTACCGGCGTTGGCACCGAGCGGGATGCCACGCGGGGAAGCAGTTCCGGCGCGCGGCCGAAGCTACTCGCGTCTGAGAGGTGGAGGAGCCGGCCTGTACGCCGGATCCTGTACCGGCCCGGAGGCCGGTGGCGACCATCTGTCTGAGCGCCCTCTCGGGCGCCCCGGGGCCGAAGCCCTCGTGCGGCCTACCCGGGAGCTCGGACGGGCCGTCCTCGAGCGCTCCCTGCTTGGCCTAGCTCCGGGTGGGGCTTGCCGAGCCGGACCGGTCACCCGGCCCGCTGGTGAGCTCTTACCTCACCGTTTCACCCTTGCCGCTCGCGCGGCGGTCTGTTCTCTGTGGCGCTTTCCACGGGTCGCCCCGCCTGGGTGTTACCCAGCACCCTGCCCTGCGGAGTCCGGACGTTCCTCGAGCGTTGCCACCCGCGGCCGCCCGGCCGGCTCCTCCGCGCCAAGTATAGGAACCCCGCCCGGCCGTATCATCGGCGCATCCATGCGTGCCCGGGCTGCCCTCGTCGTCGTGACGGCGCTTGCGCTTGCCGCGTGCGCTCGGGAACCGGTCGGTCCCGCCGCGCCGATCGCGCCGTCGCAGCTCGCGCCGGGCCCCGCACTCGATGCCTCGGCGGCCCGGCAGACCGTGGTCGAGTT